>NZ_JAVDVB010000004.1:0-823415 GCF_031456625.1 Duganella sp. 3397 | reverse complement strand
CGACCGGGTCGTTAAAGCGGTGGCGCAGCGATATCCAGAGAAACGACTAACTAAGAAAGCTTAACTTAGCGGCATTAGGGTCAGTGCCGACATTTAGACACGGGCCCAACAGCCATATGGTTGAGTGCGTGTCCGAATGTCGGCACTGACCCCGAAGTTAGGCGGCTTGTGCGCCGAAGATGGTGAGGCGGTGGGCGGCGACGCCGGCCATGGCGCCGTCGGCCACGGCCATCGCGACGTTGCCGGCGGCGCGGGCCGAGTCGCCGCAAGCGAAGACACCGGCCACGCTGGTGGCCTTCATGGCGTCGGTGCGCACGAACAGGCCGGTCGGGCCCTCTTCCATCTCGCAGCCCAGCTGTTCGGCCAGCGGGCTGCCGCTGTGGGTGCGGCTCACCACGAACAGGCCGGCCATCTCCAGCGCGCGGCCATCGGCCAGTTCCACCGTGGCGTGGCCGCTGATCCGCTTGACTGCCGCAGGTTCGATCGTCACGCCGCGCGCAGCCAGCGCTGCCAGCTGTTCCGGGTCAGGCGCGAACGCCTCGTTGAGGAACAGCGTGACCCGGCCCCAGTCGGGCAGCATCATGGCGTGGTGCATCGACAGCGGCCCGACCGCCATCACGCCGATATGCCCTTGCATCAATTCGTAACCGTGACAGTACGGGCAGTGAAACACGCTCGTACCCCAGCGCTCGGCCAGGCCCGGCAGCGCCGGCAGTTCATCGACCACGCCGGTGGCCAGCACCAGCGCCCGCGCATCGACGCCACGGCCGTCGCTCAAGGTGACGCGAAACCCCTGGTCCAGGCGCGTGGCCTGGGCGGCCGCGCCTGCGAGCCACTGCACGGTGGGATACTTCATCAATTGCTGCTTGCCCTCGGCGGCAATCGCCGCCGCCTCGCGGCCATCCTGACCGAGGAAGCCGTGCGAGTGCTGGGCGTAGCGGTTGCGGCGCTGGCCGGCGTCGATCACCAGCACGCGGCGGCGCGCGCGCGCCAGTTGGGTGGCGGCGGACAGGCCGGCATAACTGCCGCCCACGACGATGACGTCGAACTCAGTCGACAGGTTTTGGATGCTCATGCAGGGTTCCCCGGTGGTTGGCGTAATCGCGATTGAAGCTGGCCGACAGGTCGGCCAGCGTGACGTCCTTGAAACGCTCGATCAGCAGCGCTTCCGCCTCGTCAAAAGCGCTGGCCAGCGCCTGGTTGACGGCCCGCTCGACCAGGCACTGCGGCTGCTCGCTGCGGTTGCCCATGGCGAACACCGTGGGCGAACCCACGGCCTCGTATATGTCGCGCAGCGTGACCGTGTGGAGGTCGCAGGTGATGACCCAGCCGCCGCCGTGGCCCTTGCCGGAACCGACATAGCCGCGCTCGCGCAGGCCGGCCAGCACGCGCCGCACCAGCACCGGGTTGGTATCGAGGAAGCTGGAGAGCTCCTCGGAAGTGAACGGGCGGTTGGCCTGCGCCATGTGCAGCAGCACGTGCAGGATGGAGGATAGTTTGCTGTCTCGTCTCATGTAACTAATGATAGTACATAAAACGAGATCGTGCATGCCAACCGTTAATCTAATAAAAGCGCCTGACAAAACCTTCAGGGCAAGGCGCAGTGCCGAAGACAGTACGAATGTACGGCGAGGCGCTGCAACGCCGCGATGGAGGTTTTTTCAGGCGCGCTAGATCACGCTGTCCCAGGGGGCGGACAGCCGCATTGCGCAGTTGATCAGGCCCACCATCGAATACGTCTGCGGGAAGTTGCCCCACATTTCGCCGGTGACCGGGTGCGTGTCTTCCGACAGCAGGCCCAGGTGATTGCGGGCCTTGAGCATGGTCTCGAAGATCTCGCGCGCTTCTTCCTTGCGGCCGATGCGCGCCAGTGCGTCGATGCGCCAGAAGGTGCAGATGTTGAACGCGGTTTCCGGCTTGCCGAAGTCGTCGGGCGCTTCGTAGCGGCGCATGTACGGGCCGTCGCACAGGGTTTTTTCCAGCGCTTCCACGGTCTTGATGAAGCGCGGATCCATCGGGTCGATGAAGTTCACTTCGGCCATCAACAGCACGCTGGCGTCGAGGTCGCGGCCGCCGAGGCTTTCGACGAACGACTGGCGCTCCTCGCTCCATGCATCGCGCAACAGCGGTTCGCGGATCTGGTCGGCGCGGCCCTGCCAGTACGCGGCGCGCTCCGGCAGTTCGAGCACGTTGGCGATTTTCGACAGGCGGTCGCACGCGGCCCAACTCATCAGCATCGACGACGTGTGCACACGCGCGCGGGTGCGCAGCTCCCACATGCCGGCGTCGGGCTGGTCGTGCACGCGGAAGGCCTGTTCGCCCACGGCTTCGAGCAGCGCGAATTCGGCCACGCCGGCGCGATTCAACAAGCGGTGGTCGAGGAAGGCCTGCGCCGCACCCAGTACCACGTTGCCATACACGTCATGCTGGAAGTGTTCCTGGGCCTGGTTACCCACGCGCACCGGCTTGTGGCCGCGATAGCCGGGCAAGTGGTCGAGCGTCGATTCGGGCAGATGCTCTTCCAGGCCGATGCCGTATAGCGGCTGGATATGGCCGCCCTTGGAGCTTGCCACGATGTTGGAGAGCCAGCGCAGGTACTCTTCCATCGTGCCCACCTCGGACAGGCTGTTCAAAGCACGGACCACGAAGAACGCGTCGCGCAGCCAGCAGAAACGGTAGTCCCAGTTACGCTCGCTGCCGGGCGCCTCGGGAATGCTGGTGGTCATGGCGGCGATGATGGCGCCGGTGTCTTCGTACAGCGACATCTTGAGCGTGATCGCCGCGCGGATCACCACGTCCTGGTACTCGTACGGCAGCGCCAGGCGGCGGCTCCAGTTGCGCCAGTAGTTGATGGTCTCTTTTTCGAAACGGCGGCAGATATCCTCGATGCCTTCGTTGAGCGTCTCGTCCGGGCCCAGCGTGAAGTTCAGCGATTTATTGACCAGGAACCACGACTCCGACAGCAGGTGGCTCAGCGACGCGTCGGTATTGAGGCGCAGCGTCTGCTCCGGTCCCACGTAGCGGATATGGTGGCTGCCACGCGTGATCTGCGGCGTCACACGGCCCCAGTCGAAGCGCGGGCGCACGCGCACGCGGATACGCACCGCGCTGTTGAGGATGCGGATGCGGCGGATCAGCATCAGCGGGCGGAACATGCGGTCGCGGCTCAGAAAGCGCGGCGCGAAGTCGGTGATCTCGATGCCGTGGTTGTCGGCGTCGGTCAGGCGCGTGCGCAGCACGGCGGTGTTGGGATCGTAGAACTGCTCGGTCTTGACACAGTTTTCCAGCTCCACGCTCCACACGCTGCCGTTATCCGAATTATCGAGCAAGGCGTTGAAGACCGGGTCGCCGTCAAAGCGCGGCAGGCAGCACCAGACGATGTTGCCGCTCTTGTCGACCATGGCGTTGTACGAGCAATTGCCGATCACGCCGCAGTTGAGCGACGCTTCGGGCGTGACGGGCGTATTGACGGGGCCGAGCGCGGTCGGGGCGACGGGGATACCGGGTGTGACGGGGGTGCCGGGGGTGCCGGGGGTGCCGGTAGCTGCGGTCATGGCGTGTCTCCTGTGCTGGTGCTATGGTTGGATTGGGCTGCATGGGCAAGCTGCACGTGCAGCGCCTGCGGCGAGTCCAGGCGGCAGCGCGCCGCACTCGGTCCCGCACCCACTTTCACGCCCACGCCGCCCAGCTGCTGGGCGTAGGCGATGCCTGCTTCGTCGGTGGTGTCGTCGCCGACAAACACCGGCAGGCAATTCTTGAACGGTTCTTCCTGCAAAAATTCGGCAACGGCGCTGCCCTTGTTGACGGTCGCCGGTTTCAGCTCGAGCACCATTTTGCCATGCAATAGCACGGTGCCGGGAGAGGCGATCAGCGCCGCTTCCATGGCCTGCTCGCACTGCACGCGCAGGCCCGGGGCCAGGCGGTAATGCAGCGCCAGCGCGCCGCGTTTTTCTTCGAGCAGCAGGCCGTCGTGCGCCAGCACCAGCGCGCGCAGGATCAGCTGCGCGGCGTCGAGCGATGGCGCCTTGGCGATGTGCAGCTGGCCGTTGTAGTCGCGCCGTTCAGCGCCGTGCACGCCGGCCACCGGCAGCTTCAACGGCGCCAGCATGGCGTCGATCTGCGCGATCGGCCGGCCGCTGACAATCGCCAGCCGGCCTTGCAGGCGCTCACGCAGCGTCGCCAGCACCTGCACCAGGCCCGGCGCCACCATTACCGTATCGGGCGTTTCCGCCAGATCGACCAGGGTGCCGTCGAAGTCGAGGAATACCGCGCCATCGAGCCATTCTGCCAGGTCGAACTTTTCCACTTCTGTACTCATCATCAGCCCACCCGGCGCAGGTTGGTGCGGCTATGCGCGCGGATCTTCTGCATCACTTTTTCGCGCTTGCGCAGGCGTGCCGCGTCGAGCAGCATGTGGCCCGCCCAGCGGTACACGTTGAAGCGGCGTACCCGGTCGCGCATGCTGCGCATCCGTTCGACCTGCTCCACCGACGGCATGGTCAGGCCGCGATACAGCGCTTCTGCGCCCTGCTCGATGTGGTACGGGTTGATGATCAGCGCTTCATGCAGTTCGCGCGCGGCACCGGTGAACTGCGACAGCACCAGCGCGCCGTGCTCGTCGTCGCGGGCGGCGATGAACTCTTTTGCCACCAGGTTCATGCCGTCGTGCAGGCTGGTCACCATGCACACTTCGCTGGCGCGGAAGTAGCGCTGCAATTCGTTCTGGTCGTGGTGCTCGATCTTCAGGATGATCGGCAGGTAGCCGTCCTTGCCGTAACGGTCGTTGATCTTGTCGGCCAGCTTGCGCACGCGTTGCTCGAAGTTCATGTACTCCTCGAGATCGGAGCGGCTCGGTGCGGCGATCTGTACGAAGCTGAACTTGCCCACCATGGACGGATGCATTTCCAGCATGCGGTCCACAGCCTGGAAGCGCTCGAGAATACCCTTGGTGTAATCGAGGCGATCGACGCCGAACGCCAGCAGGTGGTCTTGCGGCACGCCCAGGATCTGGCGGATCTCGGTGCGGCACACGTCCACCGGCACGGTGTCCGGGTAGTCGGGCCAGGCGATCGAGATCGGGTAGTCTTCCACCTGCGTCAGTTCATTGCCATACGAGATGGTCGACGCTTCCGGCTCGATGCGGGTTTCCAGGTAGCGGTCCACGGTGTCGAGGAAGTTCTTGCGGTGGAACGGCGTATGGAAACCGAGGATGGTGCTGCCCAACATGCCTTCCAAGATCTCTTCGCGCCACGGGCAGATGCCGAACGACTCCGAGTTGGGCCATGGGATGTGCCAGAACGTGATAATCGTCGCTTTCGGCAGCGCCTCGCGCACCATGCGCGGCAGCAGGGCGAAGTGGTAATCCTGCACCAGCACCACCGGGTTGTCGGTGCGCGCTTCCTTGATCACGGCGTCGGCAAAGCGGCGGTTGACCTTGACGTATTCTTCCCAGTCCGACGAGCGGAACACCGGGCGCACGTGGGCGATATGACACAGCGGCCACAGGCCTTCGTTGGCGAAGCCGTAGTAGTAGCCCTTCTCTTCTTCTTCGGTCAGCCATACGCGGCGCAGCGTGTAGCTCGGATTTTTTGGCGGTACCGGTACATGGTCGTTCTTGTCCACGGTTTCGCGGTCGGCGCTGCCGGCGCCGTGGGCGATCCAGGTGCCGGAGCAGGCGCGCATCACCGCTTCCACCGCGGTGACGAGACCAGAAGCCGGACGGCGTACCTTGACGCTGCCGTCGGCGGCTTTTTCGTGGATGTACGGCTCGCGGTTGGACACCACCAGCACCTGGTCGCCGGCCAGGTCCTGCTGCAGCAGCGCCTTGAGTTTTTCAGGGGCCCAGTCCGAGCCGTTGGCGGTGTAGCTGCCGCCGTCGCTGTGCTGGCGCTCCTGGTGATATTCCTCGAGCAGGCTGCGCAACTCGCCGATCAGCGGCTCCATCTCCGGTGGCGGCGGCGGCGCATCGGGATCGGGCTTGGCGGTGGCGCGCGGAATCAGCTGGCCGCGCAGCACGTCATTGAGGCTGGCCAGCCAGCCGCGCCAGCTCAGGTGCGAGACCAGCAAGGTGATGAAAGCGATCGCCGCCGCCAGCAGTGCAAAGAAACCCAGCACGTACTTGGTGGTCTCGGCGCTGCGGCGCTCGATGAAGCTCATGTCGTGCACCAGGATCAGGCGGCCAAGCTCGGAGCCGGCGTCCATGATCGGCGTTTCGGCCACGTGCACCGGGCCGCGCGGCAATTGCACCAGCGACTTGCGCGCGGTGCCGTCGGCCGGCGCATTCCAGCAGCCCAGCGATTGTGGATAGGTGTAGGTCTTGTACAGCAGCTTGCCCGACGCATCGCAGAAGCCCAGCGCAAATAGGCGCTCGTCCTCGATGGCGCCGTCGAACAGGCGCTTGATGTGGGCGCTGTCGTTGAGCAGCACATCCTCGCGCAGCGGTACCTGCAAGGTGGTAGCCAGCAGCTGCGAGCGGTTGTCGAGGTCGCGCAGCGACCAGCGCAGCGTGAGCTTGTCCATCAGTGGTACGACGATATAGGCAAACAGGCACAACAGTATCGCGAGGGGCAATATGAAGCGTAGGGATAGTTTTACAGAGCGTGACAACATGTAGAAATCCTCTCAGGAGATTGCAGAGTGGCAGTGAATCGCGACATCTTCGGATGGATGCGTACAATCGACCTCAGCTCGTCTATTGTTTCATTATTGACGGGAAAGCATTTGTTCGTTAGCGCACGCATAAGCCTAATTGTGCGACGCAATATGGGCCGTTTCTCTAAAATCTCTACACATGGAAATAGAATATTTTACCGATTTACAGCAGGGACCGTGGCGCGCCGCAGCAGCGGTCGCCATCTCGGCCGTCATCTTCGTGGCGATCGCGCTGGTGCTGCACCGCGCCGGTATCGAGCTGCTCAAACGCATCGCCCGCCACCGGCCCTACACCACCAACGCCATCAAGTACGCGTTCCGCCCGAGCCAGGTCGCAGCGGTGCTGTTCGCGCTGCGGCTGGTGCTGACCGGCGCGCCGGAAACCACGCCGTTCCTCACCTCGTTCTCGCGCGTGGTCAGCGTGCTGCTGATCATCTGCCTGACCTGGCTGGCGATTGCCTGCGTCAATTCGATCAACAAGACCATCTCCGACCTCAACCCGGTCGATGTGCTCGACAATATGCGCGCGCGCCGCGTGCTCACGCAAACCTCGGTGCTCACCCGCAGCGCCAACGCCATCATCGTCTTGCTGGGCCTGGGCTTCATGCTGCTGACTTTGCCGGGTGCGCGCCAGTTCGGCGCCAGTCTGCTGGCGTCGGCCGGGGTGGCGGGCCTGGTGGCCGGTATCGCCGCCAAGCCGGTGCTGGGCAACTTCATCGCCGGCTTGCAGATCGCGTTTTCGCAGCCGATCCGCATCGACGACGTCTTGATCGTCAAGGGCGAATGGGGGCGCGTGGAGCGCATCACCGGCACCTACGTGGTGGTGCGCATCTGGGACGAGCGGCGCATGATCGTGCCGCTGCAATGGTTTATCGAAAACCCGTTCGAGAACTGGACCCACACGTCGTCGAGCATCCTGGGCACGGTGTTCCTGTGGCTGGACTTCAGCGTGCCGGTACAAAAAGTGCGCACCGAGTTCGAACGCATCACCCATGCGTCCACCCGCTGGGACCAGCGCGTGTGCGTATTGCACGTGACCGACGCCAACGAGAAAGGCATGCAGCTGCGCCTGCTGGTCAGTGCGGTCGATTCCGGCACGGCGTTCGATTTGCGCTGCGAGATCCGCGAGGCGATGATTGCGTTCGTGGCGGCCAACTACCCCGATTCGCTGCCGCGCCTGCGGCCTGTACTCGATTCACCTGGGCCGCAGGATGATACGCTGGGGATGCGGCCGGTGAAGGTGGCGGATAGTCCGCCGCCTTGATAAGTGAGGCGACTCCAACGGTCTATGGATCCCCGCTTTCGCGAGGATGACGGAGTTTAAGCCTGCGACGGTAAATTCGTCATCCTCGCGGACGCGGGGATCCATAGAACATCCGGGCAGCTCCAGCTTTTATCTCGCGCCCGCCTTCTTCTCGTCCCCAACCACCACCACCGTCAGCTTCGCCGGATCAACCGCCTTGCGGAACGCCGCATTGACCTGCTCCACCGTCGCCGCCTGCAATTTGGCCTCGTAGTCCTTGCTCCAGCTGTAGGTCTGGTTCAGGTACAGGTTGCGGGTCCAGCCGCCGGCCACCACCTTGTCCTGCGAGCGGTTCTGCACGCGCTGCTGCATCAGGCCCGACTTGGCCTGCGCCAGTTCCTCTGCGGTGAAGCCCTGCTTGACCGCACGGCCCAGCTCTTCGCGAATCGCCGCTTCCAGTTTTTTCAGGTTCTGCGGCGCGGCGATGGCGTGGATGGTGAAGTTGCCGGCGCGGTCGATATCGCCGGCGTGGATCGCCGCCCCGCCCCCGTACGACAGGCCGTCCTTCTGGCGAATACGGTCCATCAGGCGCGACTTCAAACTGCCGCCGCCGAAGATGTAGTTGGCCAGGTCCAGCGCCGGATAGGCCGGATCGTTGACGTTCAGGTCCAGGTTCAGGCGCGCGGCAAACATGCCGTTTTCCTTTTCCGGGGCGTCGATCACGCGGTGCACGGCCGGCTTGTCCACCGGCGTGTCCTTCAGCGGCGCGTACGCCACCTTGCTGTTCCAGCCGTTGAAGCTCTCGGCGATCGTCTTCTCCGCCATTGCCTTGTCGAAGTCGCCGACGATGGCCAGTTCGCCATGGCTGGCGCCAAAGTAATCGCGGTGGAAGGCCACCACGTCCTCGCGCTTGAGCGCCTTGATCGCCGCCAGTTGCTCATCGACCGTCATGGCGGCGCGGAAGTCGCCCTTCGGATGGGTGTCGAAATATTCTTCGATGGCGTTATGGGCCAGCGACTCCGGCTCGTTGCGCGACGACTCGATGCCGACGATCCATTGCTGGCGCAGCTGCTCGAATTCGTCCTGCGGGAAGTTCGCTTCACGCAGCACGTGCGCGACCAGGCGCAGCGCCGCGTCGAGGTTCGGGCCGGTGGTCTGGAAGCCATACACGCCACCGGTGATCTTCAACCTGGCAAACGCATCGGATAGTTGCTCGCGCGTGTACTTGCTGGTGCCGCGCGTGAGCATCTCGTCGGCAAAGGCCGCGGCCATCTGCTGCTTGAACAGGTTTTTTTCGTCGCCCCAGTGCAGTTGCATGTCCACGGACACGGACTGGCCCCGGTTCTTCTTGGGCAGCAGCGCCACTTTCAGGCCGCCGATGGTCTTGATCTCGGTGCGGGCGTTGATATTGTCCTGGCTCGGGTCGAACACCTCGGACGTCAGCACGCTGGCCTTGGCCTTGAAGTCTTTCATCACCTCGGCCACCGGCGGCGCGGCCGTGATCTCGGCGCGCTGCGGCTGGTCGTCGGGGATGAAGATGCCCACCACGCGGTTGTCGCGCCGGAGGTAGCGGCCGGCGGCGGCGCTGACCTGTTCGGCGGTCACCGCAGGCAGCTTGTCGCGGTTCTGGAACAGCAGGCGCCAGTCGCCCAGCGCGATTTCCTCGGACAGCGCCACGCCCACCTGCTGCGGATCGTTGAGCGACTTTTCCACGCTGTTGCTGTAACTGAGGCGCACCCGCTCCATCTCCTCCGCCGTGGGCGGCGTGGTGGCAAAGCCTTCCACTGCCTCGATCAGCGCGGCGCGCACCGGCTCGATCGGCTCACCGGCCTTTACCACGGCGCCGATGATTTCCAGTCCCGGTGCATAGCCGGCCTGGCCGAACGCGAACACCTCGGCAGCCTTGCCGGTGGCCACCAGCGCCTTGTGCAGGCGGCCGGAGGGCGTGTCGCCGAGGATCTCGCTCATCACGCTCAAGGCATTGGCGTCCGCGTGCAGCGCCGACGGAATTTTGTAGCCGAGCATGACGATCTGCATATCGCCCTTGCGGCGCACGACAAAACTGCGCTCGCCGTCCTGCTGCGGCTCCACCGTCCAGAACGGCGGCAGTACGCGCTTGGGTTTCGGGATGGCGCCGAACGATTTGGTGATCCACGCCAGCGTCTGCGCCGGGTCGAATTTGCCGGCCACCAGCAGCACTGCGTTGTCGGGCTGGTAGTACGTGCGGTAGAACGCCTGCAGGTTCTCGATGCGCACGTTCTCGATGTCGCTGCGGTTGCCGATGGTCGAGCGTCCGTAGCTGTGCCAGTCGTAGGCCACGCTGTCCATGCGTTTGAGCATGACCGAGAACGGGCTGTTCTCGCCGCTCTCGTACTCGTTGCGCACCACGGTCATCTCGGAGTCGAGGTCCTTGCGGGCGATGAAGGAATGGACCATGCGGTCGGCCTCCATGTCCAGCGCCCATTTGAGGTTCTCGGGGCTGGCCTGGAACACTTCGTAATAGTTGGTGCGATCGTACGAGGTGGTGCCGTTGAACTCCATGCCACGGCTGGCAAATTGCTGCGGGATGCTGCGGTTTTTCGGCGAGCCCTTGAACATCATGTGTTCGAGCAGGTGGGCCATGCCGGTCTCGCCGTAGTTCTCGTGGCGCGAGCCGACCAGGTACGTGACGTTGACGGTGACGGTGGGCTTGGACGCATCCGGGAACAGCAGCACCTTGAGGCCGTTGGGCAGGCGGTATTCGGTGATGCCTTCGACGACCGGGCCCTGCACCACGCCGGCCGGCAAACTGGCGGCGGCCCAAGCGGTGCCGGTGGCAACGAAGGAGAGACCGCACAGCAGCATGCTGGCAGCGGCAAGGAGTTTCAGACGGCTGGCGTTCATGGTGTCTCGCGTAAATACGGAAGAGCACAGCATACGCCCTGGCCTGCGCAACCCGCTAGTCACCAGCAAGATAATTTACTGAGGAAGAACTTAAGCTTACTTCTTTTCGGGGACCAGGCAGGCATCGACCACTTGCAGGTCGTTGTCCTTGGCGAACGAGATCACGAAGTGATACGCCATCGGCTCGAGGTCACGCAGCTTGCCGTTGACCACCACCGACTTGACGCCATTGACCACGGTGGGCGTGACATACGGCGAGAACTGCAGGTGCGAATCGCGGCCGCCACCGATGCCGGGCGGCTTGAAGCAAGCCATCACGCCGCACAGACGCTCGGCCCAGTCGCTGGGACGGAACGCCCTGCCATTGCTGGTTTGGCCAAGGATGAAGAACGAATCCTGCTGTTCTACCGGTTTTTGAACTGACTCTGCCATGGGCGGCTGCTCTGCGATGAGACATGTGGGTGAGGAACTTACGTATTATATCTTATAGAAGACCTGGATACGTAAGCCCTTGATTTTACGTGGATATTTATTCAAAACATCCATAATGGTGCAGAAAACCTGCGCTCTGCACCACGCAACACCGCTATTGTACCGCGCTATCGCCAGGTGTTGAGCGCTCTAAGGAGTCGCGCCGAGCCAGACTGCGCCGGATAGCAGCAGCAGCAACATCATCCACAGCAGCAGCGCGCGCCACACCAGGCCGACCGTGCTTTGCAGCGACCGCACGCTCGGCTCTTCACCCGGCAGGGTGTCGGCTTCGACATCGGAGATATCCACCGTGGCCGAGTCGATCAGGGTCACGCGGACCGCATGTTCAGACGGGGAACCAAGGCGCACGCCCATGGCTCCGCCGCCGGCCGACAGGATGATGCCGATCGCCTCGTCGGCCCAGCGCCGCGAGAAATTACGCCAGGCGTAGATCGCATCCTCGAAATTGCCCACCACGGCAAACGCCACGGCAGTCAGGCGCACCGGCAGCCAGTCGATCCAGTAATAGGCGCGGCCGGCAAACAGGCCGAAGGCTTCGTTGCGCATGTGTTCCGGTTCGTTCCAGGCCCGCGCCACGTATTCCGACACGCGGTACAGGATGGCGCCCACCGGCCCCAGGATCAGGAACCAGAAGAACACGCCGAAGACGTTGCGGTGCGTGGTGATCAGGGCTTTTTCCACGGCCAAGCGCGAAATCTCGTTGGCGTCCATGCCGATGGTGTCCTGGCGCGTCCATTCGGCCAGCAGCACGCGCGCGGCGGTTTCGTCGCCGGCGTTCAGTGCCAGCTGGATAGAGGTGAAATAGTGGCTGTAGTGGCGAAAGCCCAGCGTCAGGTAGACGATCAGCACGTTCCACGCGAACGAGGCCAGGAACCAGTCGTAGTAGTGCAGCACCCACGAGATGGTGGCCACCGGCACCAGGAGGATTGCCATCATCAGGAACCAGCCGATGCGCCCGTGCGTGGCCTGGCCGGCGTTGAACCAGGTCTCCATTCGCAATGCCAGGGCCTTGATCTCCGCGTAAATAAAATTATCCGCCCGCAGCGGTTTCATTTGCTCGATCAGCAGCGCGCACAGAATGGAAAGAAATGTCATCAATAATCCTTTTGGTCGGTACTACGTGCAGCCATACCTCGATGCCCGTTACGATAACTCACTCAAGTAACAGAATCAAACTTATTAGGCGCGCAGGAAGTGGAATAAATTCCTGAGCATGCCGGCGGTGGCGCCCCAGATGTAATAGGTCCCGTAGGGCATGGCGTAGAAGCTGCGCCGGCCCGACGGCAGTTCGATCGACAGGCGCTGGTGGTTCAAGCCATCCATCAGGAACGCCAGCGGCACCTCGAAAATCTCTTCGACCTCGCCAGGATCGGCCTGCATGGTGACCGGCGGCGTGACCAGCGCCACCACCGGCGTGACGCGGTAGCCGGTGCCGGTGTAATAGTCGGGCAAGGTGCCGATCACTTCCACGTGGGTGCGATCGAGGCTGATTTCCTCTTCCGCTTCGCGCAGCGCGGTTTCGACCGGGCTGGCGTCGTACGCTTCGGCGCGGCCACCGGGAAAGCTGATCTGGCCGGGATGGTCGGTGAGGTCGGCGTTGCGCTGAGTGAGCACCAGGCTCAAACCCTCGGGGCGCTGCACCAGGGCGATCAGGACCGACGCGGCGGTGGCGGGCGAGCCGTCTGCCCGCACCGCGTAGCTGGTTTCGGCAGCTTCGGGCGACCACTCGGGCTGCTCGGCGAAGCGCTGGCGCAGCCAGCCGGCGTTGAGGCGTTCGAGCGCAAGACCGGGTTCGCCGGCGATGGCGTCGATGGGTAATGAACGGGGGTCGAACAGCAGCTTGGCCAAGGCTCCTCCAGAATTAAGCAAGCGACTAAAAAAAGAGGGGCACCAAGTTGGCGCCCCTCTCTCCAAACACAATCGCTGCTATTAAGCGGCGACTGCTTTTTTCGCCGCTGGGCGACGGTTTGGCAGTTTTTCCTTGATACGTGCCGATTTGCCGGAACGATCACGCAGGTAGTACAGTTTAGCGCGACGTACGTCACCGCGGCGTTTCACTTCGATCGAAGCGATCAGCGGGGAGAACAGCTGGAAGGTACGCTCTACGCCTTCGCCGGACGAGATCTTGCGAACGATGAAGTTCGAGTTCAGGCCACGGTTACGACGCGAGATCACGACGCCTTCGTATGCCTGGGCGCGCTTGCGGGTGCCTTCGACTACGTTAACGTTCACGACGACGGTATCGCCAGGTGCAAAATCAGGGATGGTTTTGCCCAGGCGAGCGATTTCTTCTTGCTCGAGTTGTTGAATCAAGTTCATTTTAAACACTCCAAAAGCCATCATGCCGGCGCGCTGTCAATTCGAAAATTCGATGCCCGGTAGAGGATGGGTTCACTACGATAATTAAGCAGGCCACACAACTGCCTGCCGGGAACTACAACAGGTTTTTATAAACCTGCCAAAAATTTTTCATCGATCTTGCTCAACTGCCCTGCCGCTCGCGCCTTGACCAGCAGGTCGGGTCGCTTGCGGGCGGTCGCTTCCAGCATGCGCTGGCGGCGCCACTTGCCGATCTCGGCGTGGTTGCCGCCCATCAGGACCGGCGGTACCGCCACGCCCTCGTACGTCTCGGGCCGCGTGTAATGCGGCGAATCGAGCAGGCCGTTGACAAAACTGTCTTCGACGGCCGAGGCATCCGTGTTCAACACGCCGGGAATCAGGCGGATCACGGCATCCATCAAGGCCATCGCCGGCAATTCGCCACCCGACAGCACGAAATCGCCAAGGCTGATTTCTTCGTCGATGCAGCGATCGATCAGGCGCTGGTCGACCGCCTCGTAGCGGCCGCACAGGATCACGAGGCCGGGTTCCTGCTTGAGCTGGACCACGCGTTCGTGCGTCAACTGCTTGCCCTGGGGCGACATGAACACCACGCGCGGCGCCGGCAAACCGGCTTCGAGCTGCCGCGCTTTCGCTGCGTTGATCGTCGCTTCCAGGGGTTTGGCCAGCATCACCATGCCGGGGCCGCCGCCGTAAGGGCGGTCATCCACGGTGCGGTGATTGTCGGTGGTGAAATCACGCGGATTCCACAACGACAAGCCACATTTATTCTGTTCGAACGCACGCCGGGTGACCCCAGACTGCGTCAGTGCGGCGAACATTTCGGGGAACAGGGTCACGACATCGAATTGCATGGCGGGCCGCCCTTATGTTCACTAGTAATCAAGGCCCCAATCGACAGTGATCTTTTTCGCCGCCTTGTCCACCTTGATGATGAACGCTTCGACAAATGGAATCAGGCGCTCTTGCGCCGCGTCGTCGGGTGCTGCCTCTGCGGATTCGGCTGGCTTGATGCGCAAGATCGACTGCGGACCGTTGCTCATCATGTCAGTCACCGTACCGAGCGACTCACCTTGCAGATTCTCTACATCCAGACCAATCAACTCGGTCCAGTAAAACTCGTCTTCCGACAATACCGGAAAGCGGCTGCGCGGAATGGAAACAGCGGCGCCCTTGAGCGCTTCTGCGACATTCCGGTCAGTGACGCCGACCAGCTGTGCGACCACGTCGCCGCCATGCAGCTTGCACTGCTTGACATCGACATCGTGCAAGGTGGGCTTGTCGATCCACCAGGTTTTTACCGAGAGCAGCGCATCCGCATCTTCCGAGAAAGGACGGATCCTCACCCAGCCAGCGACGCCATAGGCACCGAAGACAAAGCCTACCTGTGCCAGATCGTCGGGGACTTGCACCCCGGATGCTTGCTTATCGGTCAAACCAGCAACCTATTACGCTGCTTTGTTCGAAGCTACCAGGCGAGCCACGGTTGGCGACAGTTGTGCGCCGACCGATTGCCAGTGAGCCAGACGGTCAGCGGTGATGCGCAGTGGCACTTCGCCGCCTTGCGCCATCGGGTTGTAGAAACCGATGCGTTCGATGAAACGGCCATCGCGGCGATTGCGCGAATCGGTTGCAACGATGTTGAAGAACGGACGCTTCTTGGCGCCTCCACGAGCTAAACGAATAACGACCATAATATTTCCAAAAAGTGTGCTAGGACGGAAAAAGCCGCAAATTATAGCGCGCCTGACCGCAAAGCAGCAAGCGTTAATGAAATAATCGGGCAGATTGGGGTAATCGAAGATTATCCCCCGTTCCGGCCAACGGGGCAATAGCTGAGACGCGATGTTGCCCAGGTTCTTGCCAAAAAAGTAGGCCGGGGGCGACATTATGACCGATACTGGCCAGCCCAGGACTTTTTTGCCGCATTCCCATGACTGCTCGCCACAAAAGCAAGACCATCGCCACCGTGCTCGCCTTCCTGTTCGGCGGCCTCGGGTTGCAACGCCTGTACCTGCGCGGCTGGCGCGATCCATGGCTGTGGCTGCACCTGGCCGCCCTGCCCACTGCCTGGCTGGTGGCCACCCTGGCGCCGCAGGCCGATGGCTTTTACAAGCTGCTGCCGATCATGCTCTCGGGCCTGGCTGGTTTCCTCGAAGCGCTGGTGCTGGGCCTGATGCCGGACGAGCAATGGGATGCGCGCTTCAACCCGCACTCCGGCAAGCAATCAAACACGCGCTGGCCGATTGCCGTGGTGCTGATCGCCACCATGACCATCGGGGCCGCGAGCTTGATTGCCACAATCTCACGTTTTTTCGATCTGCTATACACTGGCGGCGCTTATGGCTAACTTATGGCTAACATTCTCCAAGAGGAAAAATAATATGAACAAGCACTCGATCCTGCTGGCAGTGGCAGTGGCAATGACCACCCTGACTTCCACGTCCTACGCCCAGATGAGCAAGTCGGAATACAACGCCGAAACCAAGCGCATCGCCAACCGCTATGCCGAAGACAAGAAATTGTGCGCCGAAGAAGGCAGTTCGACCGCGCGCATGCAGTGCCTGCGCGACGCCAAGACCGAATTCACGCAGCACAACGCCAATGCCAAGGCCAGCTACAACACCAAGGCCTCCGCCTGCCGCGACTGCGGCCGCGTGACCTCGGTGGTGGTCGGTGAAAAAGCCGGTGAAGGCGGCGCCGTGGGCCTGATCGCCGGCGGCGTGGCTGGCGCCCTGCTGGGCAACCAGGTGGGCAGCGGCGGCGGCAAAAAGCTCGCTACCCTGGCCGGCGCTGCCGGTGGCGCCTACGCGGGCAAGAAAGTCGAAGAACACGCACGCACCAGCAAGCAGTGGACCGTGCACGTGCGCTACGACGACGGCAAGCAGGACAGCTTCGTCTACGACAACGATCCGCAGATGGCCAATGGCGACCGGGTGCAAAAGCAGAACGGCACGCTGGTACGCCGCTAAGCAGTTCAGAAAACAGCCTGCGGGCTGTTTTTTTTGGACTGCTTTTTGATGTATCAAGTTTGTTACAACAAACAATAAAACCTGCGGACGGCCAGTGCGGATTAAGAGTTTCCTCTTCCGCTCAAAGGCCCGTCATGCAATTCATCTCAAGCAATAAATTCAAACTCGCTGCCGTACTGCCGCTGGTCCTGGCCAGCCTGCTGACGGCCTGTGGTGGCAGCTCCACCGCGACCAGCGCACCCAGCGCACCAGCGAGCGTATTTGCCGACACCAAGTTGGTCGGCGACGTGGCCGGCGCCGCGCCGAACACCGATCCCAATTTGATCAACGCCTGGGGCATCGCCTTCAACCCCACCGGCTACGTGTGGGTAGCCAATACCGCCACCGCCACCTCGACCCTGTACGACGGCAACGGCGTGCGCCAGACACTGGTGGTCAAAACGCCACCGGCGCCGATCGGCATCGTCTTCAACGGCAGCACCGACTTCAACGGCAGTCCGTTCATCTTCAGCACCGCGCTCGGTGCGATTGCCGCCTGGTCGCCAGCCACCGATCCGGCCAACGCCGCCACCGTGTTCGACGGCAGCGCTAGCGGCACCTCGTACATCGGCCTGGCGATTGCCAGCAACAATGGCGCCAATTACATCTACGCCGCCGATTTCGCCAACAATAAGATCGACGTGTTCGACGCCAAGTTCGCCAAGGCCACCCTGCCCGGCAACTTCACCGACCCGAAGGTGCCGGCAGGCTATGGCCCGTACAACATCCAGACCATCGGCAACCGCATTTACGTGGCATATGCCAAGCATGCCGGCAACTTCGCCGAGCACGCGGTGGGATCGGGCATCGTCAGCGTGTTCGATACGGCCGGCAACCTGGTCAAGCAACTGGTGGCGGGCGGCACCTTGAATGCGCCATGGGGCATCGCCCAGGCGCCAGCCAACTTCGGCACGCTGAGCGGCAAACTGCTGGTCGGTAACTTCGGCGATGGCCTGATCCAGGCCTACGACCCCGATACGGGCGCAGCGCTGGGCATGCTGCGCAAGGCCGATGGCAGCAACATCGTCGTCGATGGCTTGTGGGGGCTGGCGTTTGGCAATGGCGTCAACAACCAGCCGACCAATACGCTGTTCTACACGGCCGGTCCGAACGGCACCACGCATGGACTGTATGGTCGAATCGACGTGAAGTAAGGAATCATGCCGGGTGCGCGTATGGCACCCGGCATCATGGCGCTTTAGAACTGGACTTCGTCCAGCGCCAGCACACCGGCGCTGCCGTCAACGATGGCCGTGCGCAGGCCGGACGATTGCGACAGGATGTGGTCGGCAAAGAAGCGCGCCGTGCCAATTTTCGCTCTGTAGAACGCCGCATCGCCCTCGCCCGCTGCGATCTTCTGCTGCGCGATTGCGGCGGCGCGCGCCATCTGCCAGCCGCCCAGCACCACGCCCGCCAGTTTCAGGTACAGCACGCTGCCGGCAAACACGGCCTTGACGTCGCTCTTGGCGTTGGCCACCACGAAGTCCACCGCTGCGGCCAGGTCGTCGGCGCCAGCGGCCAGTTGTTTGGCAATCGCCTGCAAGTGTGCATCGCCGGAGGCGGCCAGCTGGGCTTGCGTGGCGCGTACCTGCTCGATCAGGCCCTTGGCCACGGCGCCGCCGTCGCGCACGGTCTTGCGGCCGACCAGGTCGTTGGCCTGGATCGCGGTCGTGCCTTCGTAGATGGTGAGGATCTTGGCGTCGCGGTAATGCTGGGCGGCGCCGGTTTCTTCGATGAAACCCATGCCGCCGTGCACCTGCACGCCGTCGCGCGTAACGTCCTGCGACATCTCGGTGGACCAGCCCTTGATCACCGGCACCAGGTATTCGTACACCGCCAGGTTGTGCTTGCGCACGGCTTCGTCGGCGTGGCTGTGGGCGATGTCGGACAGGCCGGCACCCACGTAGGCCAGCGCCCGCGCAGCTTCCGTCTGCGAGCGCATATTCATCAACATGCGGCGCACGTCCGGGTGGTGGATGATGGCGACCGGACCGGCGGAGCCAGCCACGTCGCGCGACTGCACGCGCTCGCGCGCGAACGCCACCGCCTTCTGGTACGCGCGCTCGGCCAGGCCGATGCCTTGCAGGCCGACGCCGAAGCGGGCCGCATTCATCATGATGAACATGTATTCGAGGCCGCGATTTTCTTCGCCGACCAGGGTGCCGATGGCGCCGCCGTGGTCGCCGAATTGCAGCACGGCGGTCGGGCTGGCCTTGATGCCGAGCTTGTGCTCGAGCGAGACGCAGTGGGCGTCATTGCGCGCGCCCAGCGTGCCGTCGGCATTGACCAGGAACTTCGGCACGATGAACAGCGAAATGCCTTTGACGCCGGCCGGGGCATCGGGCGTGCGCGCCAGCACCAGGTGCACGATGTTGTCGGAGAAATCATGCTCGCCGTAGGTGATGTAGATCTTGGTGCCGAATACTTTATAGGTGCCATCGCCCTGCGGCTCCGCGCGGGTGCGCACGGCGGCCAGGTCGGAACCGGCTTGTGGCTCGGTCAGGTTCATGGTGCCGGTCCATTCGCCCGAGACCAGCTTTTCCAGGTAAATCGCTTTTTGCTCGTCGCTGCCGGCGGTCAGCAGCGCTTCGATGGCGCCGTCCGACAGCAGCGGGCACAGCGCGAACGAGATGCTGCCCGAGTTGAGCATCTCGATGCACGGCGTGGCCAGCAGCTTGGGCAAGCCCTGGCCGCCGAACTCGACCGGATGCTGCACGCCCTGCCAGCCCGCCTCGCCAAACGCCTTGAAGGCAGCCTTGAAGCCGTTCGAGGTCGTTACCTGGCCGTCATGCCAGTAGCTCGGTTCCTTGTCGCTGGCATGGTTCAGCGGCGCGATCACGCCGCTGACGAACTTGCCGTTTTCTTCGAGGATGGCTTCGGCCGTGTCGAGGGTAGCGTCTTCATTGCCGGGCAGCGCGGTGACGGCTGCCAGGTCGGCCAGTTCGTTGATGACGAACAGCATGTCTTTGAGGGGGGCTTGGTAGGGCATGTTGTCTCCGTATTTACTTGCACTAAATCCGTCATCCTCGCGCATGCGGGGATCCATAGGACCTGTGAGCCATGTTTGCTGCCGCATGCGCCAACATCGTCCACGCGCACCACGGATCCCCGCGTTCGCGAGGATGACGTTGGTAGTGTTCGGTGACGGAGCGCTGGCTGCGGGTTTAAAAAAAGCCACGGTGGCCAGGCATCTACCCCAACCAGCGTGGCTCGTTTGTTACGTTGGTATTTAACCGTTAGCCCAGCTCGGCCACCAGCTGCGGCACCACGTCGAACAGGTCGCCCACGATGCCGTAATCGGCCACCGAGAAGATCGGCGCTTCCGGGTCCTTGTTGATCGCCACGATCACTTTCGAATCCTTCATGCCGGCCAGGTGCTGGATCGCGCCCGAGATACCGACGGCGATGTACAGGTTAGGCGCGACGATCTTGCCGGTCTGGCCAACTTGCCAGTCGTTCGGCACGTAGCCGGCGTCCACCGCAGCGCGCGAGGCGCCCATGGCGGCGTTGAGCTTGTCGGCCAGCGGCTCGAGCACCTTGAACGCTTCGCCGGAACCCATGCCACGGCCACCGGAAACGATCACCTTGGCGGCGGTCAGCTCGGGACGGTCGGACTTGGCCAGCTCGCGGCCGACGAAACTCGACTTGCCGGAATCGGCCACGGCGGTCACGGTCTCGGTGGCAGCCGTGCCACCGGTGGCGGCAGCAGCGTCGAAGCCGGTGGCGCGCACGGTGATGACCTTGATCTTGTCGGACGATTGAACGTAAGCGATGGCGTTACCGGCGTAGATCGGGCGCTCGAAGGTGTCGGGCGCATCGACCTTGGTGATTTCGGAAATCTGCGCCACGTCCAGCTTGGCAGCGACGCGCGGCAGGATGTTCTTGCCGTAGGCGGTGGCCGGAGCCAGGATGTGGCTGTAGGCGTCGCCCTGGGCCAGCGCCAGGATTTGCTCGGCGACGTTTTCAGCCAGGCCGTCGGCGAAGTGCGGCGCGTCGGCCACGATGACTTTCGATACGCCGGCAATTTGCGCGGCAGCCGCAGCAGCGGCGCCGGCGTTGGAACCGGCCACCAGCACGTGCACGTCGCCGCCGCACTGGGCAGCTGCGGTCACGGTGTGGAGGGTGCTGCCTTTCAGGCTGGCGTTGTCGTGTTCTGCGATAACTAATGCGACCATGATGATTCCTTTAGATGACTTTGGCTTCGGTGCGCAGCTTGGCGACCAGGGTGGCGGCGTCCGGCACGATGATGCCGGCCGAGCGTTTGGCAGGCTCGACAACCTTCAGCGTTTTCAGGCGCGGGGTCACATCGACGCCCAGGTCTGCCGGCGTGGTCACGTCCAGCGGTTTCTTCTTGGCCTTCATGATGTTCGGCAGCGTCACGTAGCGCGGCTCGTTCAGGCGCAGGTCGGTGGTGATGATCGCCGGGAGGGTCAGCGCCAGGGTTTCCAGGCCGCCGTCCACTTCGCGGGTGACCGTGGCTTTGCCGTCTTCGAGCACCACTTTCGACGCGAACGTCGCTTGTGGCCAACCAAGCAAGGCTGCCAGCATCTGGCCGGTCTGGTTGGAGTCGTCATCGATGGCCTGCTTGCCCAGGATGATCAGTTGCGGCTGCTCCTTGTCGGCCAGCGCCTTGATCAGCTTGGCCACTGCCAGCGGTTCCAGTTCCACGTCGGTTTGCACCAGGATGCCGCGATCGGCGCCGATGGCCATGCCGGTGCGCAGGGTTTCCTGGCACTTGTCCACGCCGCACGAGATCGCCACCACTTCGGTAACCTTGCCGGCTTCCTTGAGGCGCGTGGCTTCTTCCAGCGCGATCTCGTCGAACGGGTTCATCGACATTTTGACATTGGCGATATCGACGCCGGTGCCGTCCGATTTGACGCGCACCTTGACGTTGTAGTCGACCACGCGTTTGACGGGTACCAAGACTTTCATAGCTGTGCCTTTGGGAAAATAGTGAATAACGATCTAAACAAACGATCCAAATTAGTGGGCTAGATTATATGAGAAATCCGCCGGACACAATAAATTAAAGCACGATCGTGCGATTTTTAGTTAGTGGAAATCGTCTAAAAACTCATTTAGACGATTATTCCATTTGCAATGCTGGGTAGGGAATGAACAGCGAAAAACTTATTTGCGGCGCATCAAAAAGACGAATTCGCGGCCCGTTTGCACGTGCGAGAGCAGTGCGTTGCCGGTTTGTTTGGCGAAAGCCTGGAAGTCGCGAACGGAGCCAGGATCGGTTGCCATGATGCGCAGCACTTCGCCGCTTTGCAGTTCCGCCAGGGCTTTTTTAGCCTTGAGGATCGGCAGCGGACAGTGCAGTTCGCGCGCATCGAGTTCCATGTGGAATTCCATGATTTCGTTGTCTAGTATCGTGTCGGTCATCTTGAACCCGCTAGTTAGCTAGGAAGTAGTAAGGCATTTTCGCAATACTACTCCTTTTCGCAGCTCTTGACGCGCTGCACCAAAATAGTTCGCAGCTCGTTGCAATTCTGCAACGGGAACTTGCAAGTATACAATCAGGTCTTTCAAACAACAACGGCCCGCGCTTGACACGCGGGCCGTCGTTATCCCTGATTCTACAGGCTTACTTGCAGATTAGCACTCAAAAGCGTGATTACGCCCGGCCACCAATCCATGCGGCAACACCTGCCAGCGCGTTCGGCAAACCGCTTGGATCGGTACCGCCGGCCTGCGCCATATCGGGGCGTCCGCCGCCTTTTCCGCCCACTTGTTGTGCAACGAAGTTCACCAGTTCGCCGGCCTTGACCTTGGCCGTGGCGTCCGCCGTCACACCGGCAATCAGGCTCACCTTGCCGTCGTTGACGGCGGCGAGCACGATGGCGGCGGTCTTGAGCTTGTCCTTGAGCTTGTCCATGGTCTCGCGCAGGGTGGCCACATCGGCGCCTTCCAGCACCGCTGCCAGCACCTTGATGCCGTTGACGTCGACCGCCTTGGTGGCCAGTTCGTCGCCCTGGCCCGAAGCCAGTTTCGACTTCAGCGCCGCCAGTTCTTTTTCCAGCGATTTCACCTGATCCTGCACGGCGCCGATCTTGACCAGGAGCTCGTCCGGATTAGCCTTGAACGCAGCTGCAGCATCGCCGAGCTTGCGCGCCATGCCTTGCACCAGCGCCAGCGCGCCCTCGCCCGTCACCGCTTCCACGCGGCGGATGCCGGCAGCAACGCCGCCTTCGCCGATGATCTTGAACAGGCCGATGTCGCCGGTACGCTGCACGTGCACACCGCCGCACAGCTCTTTCGAGGTGCCGATGTCGAGCACGCGCACTTCGTCGCCGTACTTCTCGCCGAACAGCGCCATGGCGCCATGTTTGACGGCGTCGTCGAACGACATGTGCTGGGCCTTCGTCGCGTGATTTTCCAGGATCTCTTTATTGACCTTGGCTTCCACTTCGGCGATCTGCTCGGCCGTCAACGGTGCGTTGTGGCTGAAGTCGAAACGGGTTTTGTCCGGATCGACCAGCGAGCCTTTTTGCGCCACGTGGCCGCCCAGCACTTCGCGCAGGGCTTTGTGCATGAGGTGGGTAGCCGAGTGGTTGCGGATGGTGCGGCCGCGCTTGTGCAGGTCCACTTCGGCCGACACCGCGTCGCCCACTTTCAGGCTGCCCTCGGTCAGCACGCCGTGCTGGCCAAAAACGTCGGCCTGGATTTTCAGCGTGTCTTCCACGTCGAACAAGGCGCCGGTCGCCTTGATGGCGCCCTGGTCACCGACCTGGCCGCCCGATTCGGCGTAGAACGGCGTGGTGTCGAGTACCACGATGCCCGACTCGCCTTGTTTGAGTTCCGGCACCGAGACGCCATTGGCGTACAGCGCGATGACTTTCGAGTTGACGCTCATGTCGTCGTAACCGATGAACCTGGTCTTTTCGCCCGTGTATTCGACGTTGGCAGCCATCTTGAACTTGCCGGCCGCGCGCGCGGTTTTCTTTTGCTGTTCCATGGCGGCGTTGAAACCTGCTTCGTCGAGCGTGATGTTGCGCTCGCGGCAGATGTCGGCGGTCAGGTCCAGCGGGAAGCCGTAGGTGTCGTACAGGGTGAACGCGGTGCCGCCGTCGAGCTTGGTCGGATCCTTGGCCAGCTGCGCTTCCAGGATCTTCATGCCGTTTTCCAGCGTTTCGCCAAAACGCTCTTCCTCGGCTTTCAGCGTGGCAGCGACGCGGTCGCGGGCTTCGGCCAGTTCCGGGTAAGCCACGCCCATCTCGATGTTGAGGTCTGCCACCAGCTTGTAGAAGAACGGCTTGGTCTGGCCCAGCTTGTGGCCGTGACGCAGCGCGCGGCGGATGATGCGGCGCAGCACGTAACCGTGGCCTTCCGGACCAGGGATGATGCCGTCGACGATCAGGAACGAGGCGGCGCGGATGTGGTCGGCAATCACGCGCAGCGACTTCGATTCCAGGTCGGTGGCGCCGGTTTCGCGCGCGGCAGCCTTGATCAGGTTCTGGAACAGGTCGATTTCGTAGTTGCTGTGCACGTGTTGCAGCACGGCGGCCAGGCGCTCCATGCCCATGCCGGTATCGACGCACGGCTTGGGCAGCTTGTTCATATTACCAGCTTCGTCGCGGTTGAACTGCATGAACACCAGGTTCCAGATTTCGATGAAGCGGTCGCCGTCTTCCTCGGCCGAGCCGGGGGGGCCGCCCCAGATGTCGGCGCCGTGGTCATAGAAGATCTCGGTGCACGGGCCGCACGGCCCCACGTCGGCCATCTGCCAGAAGTTGTCGGACGCGTAGCGCGAACCCTTGTTGTCGCCGATACGGATGATGCGCTCTGTCGGCACGCCGATCTCCTTGGCCCAGATGTCGTAGGCCTCGTCATCTTCGAAGTAGACGGTGACGGTGAGCTTTTCCGCTGGCAGGCCGTAGACCTTGGTCAGCAGTTCCCAGGCGTACTGGATGGCGTCGCGCTTGAAATAGTCGCCGAAGCTGAAGTTGCCCAGCATTTCGAAGAACGTGTGGTGACGCGCGGTGTAGCCGACGTTTTCCAGGTCGTTGTGCTTGCCGCCGGCGCGCACGCAGCGCTGCACGGAGGTCGCGCGCGAATACGGGCGCGTATCGAGGCCAAGGAAAACGTCCTTGAATTGCACCATGCCGCTGTTGGTGAGCAGCATGGTCGGATCATTGCCAGGTACCAGCGGGCTGGAACGGACAATCGTGTGACCCTTGGATTCAAAAAACTTGAGGAACTTCTCGCGGATTTCAGATGATTTCATGGCGTATGCAGGGAGGGTAGCTGGCAGATGCAAAGGGTTGATTATATATGACGTCCACTACGGCAGGGTCTCAGGCGAATGCCGGGCCGATCAAATCGATGCGGTCAGTGCAAAAGCCGTCCACGCCCCACAACAGGATTTCCCTGGCCCGGTCCGGATCGTTGACGGTGTAGCAAAACAGGCCAAAACCGGCAGCCTTGATGCTGGCGGCCAACTCCAGGGTCAAATGCTGGTGATTGGTGTTGATGGACACCGCCTGCAGCGCCCTGGCCTGCTCCTGCCAGTCTGCGGGGATACGGTCGAGCAGCCAGGCGCGCGGTACGTCGGGGGCGGCGTCGCGGGCGGCGGCCAGGGCCTCCATGCTGAACGAGGACAGCAACGGCACCTGGGCCATGTCGCCAGCGGCAATCTCGTCCGCGTAAGAGTCGCGCGTCACGCGCGCCACCCAGGCGCCGGTGGCTGCGGCAAAACCGTCGGCGGGCTTGATCTCGACGTTCATCCAGATGCCCTGCTCTTTGCAGTAATCGATGAACTGGGTGTAGTACGGCACCGGTTCGCCCGCAAACTGCGCGCTGTGCCAGCTGCCCGCATCCATCGCCGCCAGGTCGCGCGCCAGCGTGTGCGCGACCTGGCCGGCACCGGCCACGGTACGGCCGAAATCGGGGTCGTGCATGACCATGCCGATGCCGTCTTTCGACAGCATCACATCGAACTCGACAGCATGGAAACCGTAAGCGAGGCCGGCGCGCAAGCCGGCCACCGTGTTTTCCGGCGCCAGGGTGCCGCCGCCGCGATGCGCAACAATTTTAGGATAGGGCCACATGATGCCGAATTAGTGATGGAATTGGGAGGGACGGCACCACGACACTATCACGATCGTGCCCCAGACACTACACTGGCGGGCGAGACGACTGACCAAAGAGAGACAATAATGACTTTACCGAAAGCGCTGGGCCACCTCCGCGTGCTGGACCTGAGCCGCGTGCTGGCCGGCCCCTGGTGTTCGCAAAACCTGGCCGACCTGGGCGCCGACGTGATCAAGATCGAACGCCCCGGCAACGGCGACGACACCCGCGCCTGGGGCCCGCCCTACGCCAAAGACGCCGACGGCAACGACACCACCGAAGCCGCCTATTACCTGGCCGCCAACCGCGGCAAGCGCTCGGTGACGATCGACATCGCCAGCGTTGACGGCCAGGCCCTGCTGCGCGAACTGGTGGTGCACTGCGACGTGGTGCTGGAAAACTACAAGGTCGGCCAGCTGAAACGCTACGGCCTCGATTACGAGTCGCTCAAGGCCATCAAGCCCGATATCGTCTATTGCTCGGTGACCGGTTTCGGCCAGGATGGCCCGTACGCCCACCGCGCCGGCTATGATTTCCTGATCCAGGGCATGGGCGGCCTGATGTCGGTGACCGGCGAACGCGACGACCTGCCCGGCGGCGGCCCGCAAAAAGCCGGCGTGGCGCTGACCGACCTGATGACCGGCATGTATGCCACCATCGCCATCATGGCGGCGCTGACCCACCGCGACCGCAGCGGCGAAGGCCAGTACATCGACATGGCGCTGCTCGACGTGCAGGTGGCCATGCTGGCCAATATGGGCAGCAACTACCTCAACAGCGGCAAGCCCCCCAAGCGCTGGGGCAATGCGCATCCGAACATCGTGCCTTACCAGACCTTTGCCTGCTCCGATGGCTACATCATCGTCGCCACCGGCAACGACGGCCAGTACCAGAAATTCGTCGAGGTGGGCGGCCGCGCCGACCTGGCCTTGCACGAGCGCTACGCCACCAATCCGCTGCGCGTCAAGCACCGCGAGGAACTGGTGCCGCTGCTGGCCGAGATGGTGTTGCGCCAGTCGCGCGCGTTCTGGATCGACCAGCTCGAAGCAGTGGGCGTGCCCTGCGGCCCGATCAACAACCTCGACGACGTGTACAGCAACCCGCAAGTGCTGGCGCGCGGCATCGTCACCGAAGTGCCGCACCCCACCGCCGGCACCGTCAAGCTGGTACGCAATCCGATGCGCCTGTCGGCCTCGCCGGCGGACAATGCCGTGGCGCCGCCGCTGCTGGGCCAGCATACCGAGGACATCGTGCGCGACTTGCTGGGCCACAGCGATGCCGAGATAGCCGCGCTGCGGGCCAAGGGTGTACTTTAAGGCGCAACTGCGGTGCTACTCAGGCCTGGAACGCCCCCAACCCTTGCCGCCCCAGCACAGCATTGAACGAGCGGACCCGCTCGGCCAGCGCTGCCGGCAAAGCGACCAGCCGCTGGCCAATTTTGGGCTGCGACGGCGCCGGTACTGCGCGGTGATCCTCGAAATAGAAATCCAGCGCGGTTACCAGCGCATCCTCGGCCATGCAGATGGCTTCGGCTTCAGTATCGCCCTGGCTAATCGCCTCGGGAATATCAGGGAACGTGATCACGTACCCGCCCGAGGGATCGGGTGAAAAAACGGCGGGATATTGCATGGCAACCTCCTTTGTTGAGAGTCAACGCGGCTTCAAACCAGCCGCAGTTTTTTCTTGACCGGGTCGACCAGCGCCTGCTTGAGTTCTTTTGACGGATGGCGCGGCAGTATCGTTTGTTCGCCATTGGCGTAGAGCTTCAAGTGTTTCGCGCCTTGCTTGACCTGGACGCCGTGCTGCATGAGCCAGTGCAGGAATTCACTTTGCTTCATGGTCTCGCCTGAATATAGTCGGTTTTTCGAGTCCGCTCAAGCAAGCAGAGCGGCACCTTTTGGCGTGGGCTTCCAGCCGACTACTGCAAATCCCTTTTCAACTCCTGGATCTGGCTGACCATGTGGCTGACCGCGCCGCGGATCTGGGCCGACAGCTGCGGCAGGTTGGTGCACACGCGGCGGGCGCGTTCGGCAGAGGTGGTCATGTCGGCGAGCAATTTGCGGATGCGGGCCGGGTCACCTGTTTGCAGGATGTCGCGCGCGGTGTCGCCCAGGCGGTCCACGCGCTGGATGCTGTCGCGCAGTTCGCTGGGGAGTTGAGGTTCGGCCGAACTGGCCTCGGCGGCCTGGCCGATCGCTTGTTCGAGCAGATGGAAACGGCGTTGGATATTGTCGCTGCGGTCGTTGTTGCGCTCATTGTTGGGCTGCATGGTGTCACTCCCGAAAGAAGAGGGAACGAACAGCGCTCCCATCTTGATTCGACACCGGCTGCGGCCGACAGATTCCGTATTATTTATTGACGTGGATCAGAGCGCTTCTGCGCCATCTCATCTCTCGGCGACGCCCAGCGGCGCCAGGCTGCGCAGGCGCAGCGCCACCAGCAAGCCCAGGCCCAGCGAGGCGCCCAGCACCATCACCACGCCCGGCCAGCCGCTGCGCTCCCACATCACACCGGTGGCCGAACCCACCACGCTCGAGCCGAGATAATAGAAGAACAGGTACAACGCCGAAGCGAGCGCCTTGTTGGACAGTGCGCGCCGCCCCACCCAGCTGCTGGCCACCGAGTGCGTGGCGAAAAAGCCGTAGGTAAACAGCGCCACGCCGGCAATGATCAGCGGCAGCCAGTTCGACAGCGTGAGCAGCAACCCGGTCAGCATCAGCGCCATCACCACCCACAACACGTGGCGACGGCCGAACCGGTCGGCCAGCTTGCCGGCCCACACCGAGCTGTAAATGCCCAGCAGATACAGGAACGACACCATGCCCACCAGGCTCTGGCTCAGGCCGAACGGCGCACCGAGCAGGCGGTAAGCAATGTAGTTGTACAGGCTGACAAATGCGCCCATCAGCAGGAAGGCCAGCGCAAACATCCACGGCAGGCCGGCGTCGCTCAGGTGCAGCTTGAAGCCGGCCGGCAAGGTACGCCAGCCGCCGTTCGAGGGCGTGAAGTGGCGCGACGCCGGCAGGCTGCGCCAGAACTCCCACGCCGCCAGGATGCCGGCCACGCCGACGATACCGATCGCCAGCCGCCACGAAAAATGGTCGCTCAATACCGACGTGATCACCCGGCCCGCCATGCCGCCAAAGGCGCTGCCGCTGATGTACAAACCCATCGACAGGCCCAGCGACGTCGGCTCGATTTCCTCGCCAAGATAGGCCATGGCAATCGCCGGCATGCCGCCGAGGGCCACGCCCAGCAAGGCGCGCATGGCCAGCAGCTGGTGGTAGTTGTGGGCGAATGCGCACAGCACCGTCATCATGGCGGCGATCGCCATGGCAGCCACCATCAACGGTTTGCGGCCGAGCCGCTCGGAGATCGCGCTCGAGATCACCAGCGACACGGCCAGGGCGGCGGTCGAGATCGACAATGCGAGACTGCTTTGCGCCGCGCTCAGCGCGAATTCGCGCGAGAGCAAGGGCATCAACGGCTGCACACAGTAGAGCAGCGCAAAGCACGAAAAACCGCCGAAGAACATGGCGCGGTTGCTGCGCTTGAAGTCGGCGGTGCCAGCGGCGATGCGCGGCGCCGGCTTGGGCTGCGAAGGCAATGGCGACGTGATGGTGGCAGTGGCTGCGGTAGACATGGCAAGCAATCTGAAGCGAAGGCGTTAAGCCATCTTAGGATTGCACGATACGACTGTCCAATATATATTTAAGTCGTTAGTCATACTTTAAAAAGATAACAGCCATGGAATTGCGCCATCTCCGCTACTTCGTTGCCGTCGCCGAAGAGCTCAGTTTTACCCGCGCCGCCGAGCGCCTGCACATCGGCCAGCCGCCGCTCAGTCACCAGATCCAGATGCTGGAAGCCGAAGTGGGCGCGCAACTGCTCGAACGCAGCAAGCGCTGGGTGCGGCTGACGGAAGCGGGCAAGCTGTTTCTCGACGATGCCCGGCGCGTGCTGGCGTTGTCGGAGCAGGCGAAGCAGACGGCGCGCCGGGCCGAACGCGGTGAGGCCGGCGAACTGCGCGTCGGCTTTACCTTTTCCACGCCGTTGACGCCGTTGTTCGCCACCGTGATCAACCGCTACCGCCAGCGCTATCCTGGCGTAACGTTGACCCTGCACGAGCAGTCCACCTTCGAGCAGCTCGACGCGATTGTCGACCGCCGGCTCGACCTGGGCCTGGTGCGGCCACCCGAGCAGGCGCTGCCCGATGGCGTGGAGTTGACCGTGCTGCGGCGCGATCCGCTGGTACTGGTGTTGCCGATCGAACACCCGCTGGCGCACAAGCAGGCGATTGCGATCAGCGACCTCAAGGGGTTACCGCTGGTGATGTTCCCGAAGACGGCCGGCACCGGCATCCACCCGCAGATTTTCCGCTTATGCAAGGAGGCGGGGTTTGTGCCGAACATCGCGGTGGAGGCGGCGGAAGGCTCGACCATCATCGGCCTGGTGGCGGCCGGCAGCGGCATTTCGGTGTTACCGAGTTCGTTCGAGATTATCCGCCTGGGCGGCGTGTGTTACCGGCCACTGGCCGATCCCGAGGCCAATACGGCGCTGCTGCTGGCGCGGCGCACGGACGAGATTTCGCCGCTGGTGGCGGGGTTTGTGGCGGTGGCCGAGGAAGTGGCTGTCGAGACTGCGGGCTGAGGGGCCGAATTGGATTCCCGGCTGCGCGGCGGTCCGCCGATGCGGAATCACGATTATTGTTAGACGTAACTCCGTCATTCCCGCGCAGGCGGGAATCCAATTGCTTTACGAATAATCGGCATCGAGCTCCGAGCCCGCATAATTCTCCAGCTCCGCAAACAAGGTCTTCATCGCGGTACGGCCACGAATATGCTGCAGCACCGTGCACGTCTCGCGGTAACTGGCGATGCGGTCGAGCAGCACCGGGTGGTGTTGCACCGGCACGGCTGCCACCAGCGCAGCCCAGCCTTCTTCGAAGTCGGGCTTGTTCTTGCGCACCGATTTGACGAAGCGCTCGAACTCCTTCTGGCCGGTCCGCGCGATCACCCTGCCCCCGCCTTCCACCGCGAAAATGATCGCCAGCGCAATTACGCCCTCGGCATTCAAGTCGGTATCGGCCACCGGGCCTTCGCTGTGGTGGCGGCGCAGCCAGTTGGCCAGGCGCACGATGGCCTGCACTTCCTTGCGCTGCTTGAGCATTACCACGTAGCGGTCGCTGCCGTTCCAGTTCTGGTTCGGGTCGGTCTGGCACAGGTCGACGAACAGGTCGCGCAGCCGACGCGCCGCGTACACCGGGTCGGTATCGTATTCGCCGACCAGGGAATCCTCCGGCAAGGCCGACAGCTCCTTGATCAGGCGAAAACCGATCTGGAACGCGTGCTCGGCGCCCTCCTCGATCAACAGATCGAGGGCGTCGAGATCGGGATCGTCGCTGCCCTCGTCCGCCTCGGGCAACGCATGGTCAAGCCCCAGCGACACCGCGCCCACCGTCAGCTGCAAGGCCTTCTGGATGCCGTCGGCGGTGCGGTCGTTGGTGAACTTTTCGGCCACCATGGCGGTAATGCCGGTCAGTTCGTCGGCCAGCGTGTAGGCGGCGTCAGGGTCGAGGTCGAGATCGGACTCGGTGGCCAGTTTCTGGATCGCGCGCGTTAAGCGCGGCAGGTTTTCTTTGACGATTGCTGGCAGCATGGGTCAGCGTTCCATCACGAGAAAATGCCGCTGCCGACACTGCGGCGCGACGTCTTGACCACGCGCGTGGACGGCACTTGCTTGCGCAGGCGGTACAGCAGTTCCTTGGTCGAGCGTTGCAGGAAGTTCTGCTCTTCGTCCGGGTCGTCGTTGAACTCGGCGTCGGCCAGGTCGGCGCTGTGGCGGAACTCCGGGAACAGCTCGAACAAGGCGCGGTCCCAGCCGTCTTCCGACGCCTGCGCCAGCGCGATCGCCAGCGGTACCACGTCGTTGTCGGACGAGGTCTGGCCGGTCAGGTACGGGCCCTTGGCGATGATCTCGCCAGCGACTTCGAGGATTTCCTTGGGCGCCATCGAGAACAGGATCGCGAACATGGTGGCGCCATGGTCGGGCGCCGATGCGGCCGCCAGCAGTTCGTTGCGGCGCTCTTCGTCGTCGGTGGCAAACACCACGCCGTGGACGTGGGCGAACAGCGACTCGGCGATGCGCTCGGGATCGTCCTCGATCTGGTCGTCGGGCCAGGTGGCGGCGATAAAGGCCAGGCTGTCGGCCCAGGCCTTGGGCGGCACCAGCAACGTGGCCAGCGACATCTTGCCGCCGTCGAAACCGGCCATGTGCAAGGCAGTCACTTGCGGCGGGATGCTGGACAGCACTTCCACCACGGCCAGGTCGCCGTACTGGTCGGCGGCGTCGGCAAAGGCCTGCTCGGCATGGCCCAGCGAGCCGGCCAGCACCAGTTCGGTCACTTGCTTGCTCAGCGCGGGCAGATTGCGGGTTTGGTCGGACATATTAATCTCCATCCTTGTCGAACATTTGCGCAAAATCGTCGGTCGCGTTGTCTTCGTCTTCGATATCGTCGCCATCGTCGTTGGCCGACAGTTGCTCGAGCGACTGGTCGTCGTCGTCCCACTTGCGCGGATTTTTAAACAGGAAGGCGGTGATGATGGCCTGGCGCGCCAGGTCGGGCATATTTTCCTGCAAGGCAGCGTACATGCGGCCAGCCGCCTCGCCCTTGCACGACGCCATGGCGAACACGCGCGTGGCGTCGCCGAACTCGTAATCGCCCGCTTCGGCCAGCAGGCCTTTCGGGTCCGAGAACTCGAGCGCATCGACCAGCGCAAAAGCCAGCATGTTGACATCCTCGATGCCGCCGCCAGTGGCGTACTCGTCCACCAGGGCATCGATCATGCGCTGGTAGTTCTTGCGGTCGGGCGGGTCGCCCAGGATGCCGTCGATCTGGCCTTCGAGCTCACGCGACTGGTAGGCGAACTCCGGGTGTACTTTTCTCATGTTCTTGCTTTCGTTATGATGTGATGCGGTCAGGCGGCTGGCAACGTCGTGCCATGCAGGCTGAACAGGGAGCGCCACAGCTGGTAAGCCTCGGCCTCGGCATCGATGATGATGCGGTGATTCACGCTCTGGTTGTATTCTTCACGCTTGACCGGGTCCGACAGGATTTCATAGGCCTTGGTGATGGCCTTGAAGCGCGCCTCGGCGCCGGGCGCCTGGTTACGGTCCGGGTGAAAACGCATCGCCAGCGAACGATAAATCTTCTTGATCTCGTCCTCGGTGGCGTTCGGCGCGATTCCCAGCGTGTTGTAGTGATTTTCCATTTGGGAAACTCCGAAACAATGTGATGAACCAAAGGCGAATTATACCTGTCGCGCCCTGCCCGCTCCCGGCTTGCTCATGGCTGCACTCGCGACCGGTCGCCGCAATGCAGCATTTCCCCTCGGCGCGCCCGGGGGATACGGTAAAATGGCCTTTACACGAACTTCTTCAAGTCAATCTTCCAGATGAGCAACGATAAAAAAAGCCCGACGCCAGAACCGACCTCGAACTTCCTGCGTGCGATCATCGACCACGACCAGGCAGCCGGCACCTATGCGCGCGACGACCTGCCCACCGTGATCACCCGCTTTCCGCCGGAACCCAATGGCTACCTGCACGTGGGCCACGCCAAGTCGATTTGCCTCAATTTCGGCCTGGCGCGCGACTATCAGGGCCGCTGCCACCTGCGCTTCGACGACACCAACCCGGCCAAGGAAGAGCAGGAGTACGTCGACACCATCATCGACAGCGTGAAATGGCTGGGCTTCAATTACGATTACCCCAAGGCCGACGGCACCGTGGAACACCACCTGCACTACGCCTCGGACTACTTCGACCAGCTGTACGCGATGGCCGAGTACCTGATCGAGCAGGGTTATGCTTACGTGGACAGCCAGTCGGCAGACGATATGGCGGCCAATCGCGGCAATTTCAATACGCCCGGCAAGGATTCGCCGTTCCGCAACCGCCCGGTGGCCGAATCGCTGCAAATCTTCCGCGACATGAAAGCCGGCAAGTACGCTGACGGCGAGCACATCCTGCGCGCCAAGGTCAGCGAAGACGCCATGTCATCGCCGAACATGAACCTGCGCGACCCGGCGCTGTACCGCATCCGCCACGCCCACCACGTGCGCACCGGCGACGCCTGGTGCATCTACCCGATGTACGACTACACCCACCCGATTTCGGACGCGCTGGAAAACATCACCCATTCGCTGTGCACGCTGGAGTTCCAGGACCACCGGCCGTTCTACGACTGGGTGCTGGCTACCCTCTCGAAAGGCGGTTTCTTCAAGCTGCCGGTGCCGCACCAGTACGAATTCTCGCGCCTCAACCTCACTTACGTGGTGATGAGCAAGCGCAAGCTGCGGCAACTGGTCGAAGACGGCATTGTCAATGGCTGGGACGACCCACGCATGCCCACCATCGTCGGCCTGCGCCGCCGTGGTTACACGCCCGAAGCGATCCAGCTGTTCTGCGAACGCATCGGCGTGACCAAGGCCGACAGCTGGATCGACATGAGCACGCTCGAAGGCTGCCTGCGCGAAGACCTCGATCCGAAGGCGCCGCGCGCCACTGCCGTGCTGCGTCCGCTCAAGCTGATCATCGACAACTACCCTGAAGGCCTGAGCGAAGAATGCACGTCGCCGGTCCACCCGCACCACCCGGAAATGGGCATGCGCACCTTCCCGATCACGCGCGAGTTGTGGATCGAGGAAGAAGACTTCATGGAAGTGCCGAGCAAGGGCTATTTCCGCTACTCGCCGCCGAGCGACGACAAGCCGGGCAGCCGGGTACGCCTGCGCCACGGCTATGTGACCGAGTGCACCGGTTTTGACAAGGACGAGAACGGCAAAGTGGTGGCGGTGCACGTCAACTATTTCCCGGACTCCAAGTCGGGCACGCCCGGCTCTGACAACTACAAGGTCAAGGGCAATATTCACTGGGTATCAAGCGCCACCGCCCTGCCAGCCGAAGTGCGTTTGTTCGAGCGCCTGTTCAACGACCCGCACCCGGATGCCGGCGGCAAGGACTTCACGCAATTGCTGAACCCGAACGCGCTGGAAACGATTACCGCCTACCTGGAGCCGGGCATGAGCGCGGCCTTGCCGGACCAGCGCTACCAGTTCGAACGTCACGGTTATTTTGTTGCCGATCGCGTCGACTCGCAGCCAGGCAAGCCGGTGTTCAACCGCATCGTCACGCTCAAGGACAGTTTCGTCGCCAAGTAAATAGCGCTTGCTGCCAGGGGCCCGCGCCTCCTGCGGGGAGCGCCGGCCTTTTTTTTACTTGACTTGCATAACAGATATTTTCTATAGTCAACACTCGGTGAAAAATTAGCTATATTCTGCGGACCTGCGAGACCTCTGAAAGGCAGTGGCAATGGCGGGATTTCTCGCGCAACGGCAATGGTTTTCCCCATCGAAACCGGTGTGGTGGGCAGGCATCCTGCTCTCGCTGGCTGTGGGTGCATTGTGCTACGTGGCCGCCGACCACGCGGTCGAATACGACGGCAAAGCTCGCTTCATGCACCAAGCGCGCAATGCCCAGTACCACATCAGCGCGCATATCGATTCGTATACCAACGTGTTGCGCGCCACCGCCAGTTTTTTTGACGCCAGCGACAACATCACCCCCGCCGATTTCCACCGTTTCGTGAGCGGGCTGCAATTACCGCAGCACTACCCTGCCCTTGACGGCATCAACTATTGCCCCTACCTCACCGATGCCGGTCGCGACACCTTCGAGCAGGCCGCCCGCCACAGCGGCGACGGCAGGGCCGACGGCTATCCCGCTTTCGAGATCCGTCCGCGCGACCGTCGGCCCGATTATTCGGTGATTACGATGATCGAGCCAATCGCCAGGTTCCGCGACCGGGTCGGCCTGAATATCGCCGCCCGCCCGGCCGTGGCCGAGTCGCTGGCGCGTGCGCGCGATACCGGCGAAGTGAGCACGTCGGGCCAGTTGATTGAAATGAATAGCCTGGGCCAGGGCGGCGGCGGCATGGCGCTGCGGCTGGCCCTGTACCGGCACGGCGCGCCGCGCGAGACGGTCGAGCAGCGCCGCGCCAATTTCATTGGCTCGGTGGGCATCGGCTTCAGCGTGCCACGGCTGGTGCAACTGGCCATGGAGCAGATGCAGGTGCGCGATGTGCGGCTGCGCCTGTACGACGGCGGCAGCGCCAGCGCGCCAATGGCGCGCAACACGCTGCTGTTCGACAGCCAGCCGCTGGGCAAGAATGAGCGGCCCTCGCAACTGTACTCGGTGGTGCTGCCGCTCGACTTCCATGGCCGCCAATGGCACACCCTGTTCAGTGCGCCCAAGCGGGCCTGGTCCAGTCGCTTCGACCTGTTTTTGCCCTGGCTGGCCATGGCCACCGGCTTCATCGGCACGCTGATGTTTTACCTGCTGTTCCACACGCTGTCGTCGTCGCGCCTGCGCGCCATTGCGATGGCCAAGGAAATGACCAGCGAATTGCGCGACAGCCAGGCCAGGCTGCAGCAATCGCACCACAAGCTGCGCCGCCTGGCAGCCCACGCCGACCAGATCAAGGAGCAGGAACGCAAGCGCATCGCGCGGGAAATCCACGACGACCTCGGGCAAAACTTGCTGGTGCTGCGCATCGAGGCCGACCTGCTGGCCACCCGCACCCGCCACCGCCATCCGCGCCTGCACGCGCGCGCGGTGGCCACGCTGCACCAGATCGACAGCACCATCAAGAGCGTACGCCACATCATCAACGACTTGCGGCCCACCGTGCTGGACCTGGGACTGAACCCGGCAGTCGAATGGCAGATCGCCCAGTTCCGCACCCGTTCGGGCATGGTGTGCGAGTTCATCGAGCACCAGCAGGATATCCGCGTCGATGACCGCTGCGCCACCGCCATCTTCCGCATTTTGCAGGAATCGCTCAGCAATATCGCCCAGCATGCGCGTGCCAGCCTGGTGCGGGTAGAGCTGGCCGAAGTGGACGATATGCTGACCATGACCATCACCGACAATGGCGTTGGCCTGCGCGCCAACAGCCGCAACAAGGTCGGGTCGTTCGGCCTGGTCGGCATCGAGGAGCGAATCACCTTGCTGGGCGGCACCTGCGCCATCCAAGGCGGCCCCAACGGTGGCACCATGGTCTCCATCTCGGTTCCGCTCGGACATGGCGCGCCGGTCATGGACCCCGCCATGGAAAAATCTCACGCCGCTAGGAACTTCCTTACGAATATTGATGAAAATCAATGAGTATTACTTAGGCAAGAGCAAACTCGACGTGTTGTCCATTTTCCTCAACCTGAGCAAAGGAACGTCATGAATGCCATCGCCGCGCTGGACCTGGAACCGATCAAAGTCAAACTCATGCACAAGGAGTCCGGCGAAGGCTGGACCCTCGAACGCGCCAATGCAGTCGAGCTCGAATACCGCCGCTTCCTGACCCTGATGAAGAAATTCCCGGACGAGCAAACCTCGCCGCTGGTCGATGTCGATACCTTCTGGCACTACCACATTCTCGATACGATGAAGTATGCGGCCGACTGCCAGGCAGTGTTCGGCTATTTCCTGCACCACTTCCCCTACATCGGCATGCGCGGCGAGGAAGATGCCGCCACCCTGGTGCGCATCGGCAATCGCATGAAAGAATTGTATGAAGCGGAATTCGGCGTCGCCTACGGCAGTGCCGCCGCCGCAGCTGGCGCGGCGTATTGCGGCAGCGCGACCGTCCAGGCGAACCAGAACGCCTACTGCGGCTCGGCCACGGCGGCGTACTGCGGCTCGGCAACTGCGGCGTACTGCGGCAGCGCCACGCTCAAGGCCGGGGCCTACGCGTATTGCGGCTCCACGACGGCAGCTTATTGCGGCAGTGCAATCTCGCCACAGGTTTCGCCGCTGTACACGGAACGGCCACGCCTGAGCTGACATCTGCCAAATAAAGTGGCATACTCGGGCTTCAACCGATGTTGGGAGCCCATCATGGCCGTCAATTCTGTCGCCAGTAGCAACGTTAACATCCAGACCACGCCACCACCGCGCCAGGCGGAACCGGTAGCGCGCCAGCCCGAACCAGCGGCCCAGCCGCCGCAGCAACAGCAGCAACCGCCACCGCAGCCCATGGTCAACACCAGCGGCCAGCGCTTAGGCAGCATGATCAACACCACTGCATAAATGCTTCTTTAGTCAGCAAAACGGCGCGTCCCCGCAAGGGTGACGCGCCGTTTTACTGGAAGGCGTTCAACTTAGTTCGCCATCATTTCACGCAGTTCGCGGATGCTGAAATCGCTGATTTCGTGCATGCGGATCAGGATGGTTGCGCCAATCGGCAGCGTGTTGTGGCGGATCTTGCTGATCACCGGCGGCGCCACTTCCAGCGCGCGTGACAGGGCTGCATCATTTTTCAGTTGCAGTTTTTCAATGATCGCATCGAGGACGCGGTTCGGGTTGTAGGTCGGGGAGGAGGTGATTTCTTTAATGGACATGATATTTAGCAGGTTCGGGGTCGCCGTTGGAATAAAGCGACACATTGACTAATAAAATTATCGGTGCAGTTAGAGAAATCATGCGCTCATGATAGCCACCGATCTCGCTACGTACACATCTTTGTTATACGACGAATAAGTGAAAAAACACTATCCGTGACAATGTGTGAGATTCTAACCCGATTTCTTGTGCTAGAACAAAAAAGAATTGTAAAAAAAGGTATAGAAGCCGGTAATGTTAACCTGCGGCTCCTGTAATTGCAAAAATGCAACGCGACTTTACAAAAATTTACAACGAGGCCAGCATATCCGCCACCGTCGGGTGGCGCAGCCGCACGCCCAGCTCGTGCTTGATGCGGCCATTGTCGAGCCGACGCGATTCGGACATGAACGACAGCAGCGCCGGCGTCACCACTTCCTGCAACTGCGCGCGCGGCAGCCGTGGCGGCCGTGCCAGCCCCAGCGCATCGGCCACGGCGTCGAAGTAGTCGGCCATTTTCATGTTGCTGTCATCCACCGCATGGTAGAGGCGATTCGGCTTGCCGTGGCGCAGCGCGCGGACAATGATGGCGGCCAGGTCGTCAGCATGGATGTGGTTGGTAAATACATCGTGTGCGGGGATCAGGGCCGGGGTGCCCTGCTCCAGGCGTTTGCGTGGCAGCCGCTCGGCGCCGTAAATGCCGGGCACGCGCAAGATCGCCAGCGTGGAGTCGCTGCGCACCGCCCAGCGCCGCAATACCTGCTCGGCATCGACGCGGCGCGTGGCGCGGGGATTGCGCGGCGCCACCGGCCGGGTTTCGTCGAACAGGGCGCCGCCGCAATCGCCATACACGCCGGTAGTGCTCACATAAACGACTCGGGCGTGCTCGGGTAAAATGGCGGTCAGATTGCGCGTGCGCCGGTCCAGCGGCCCTTCGCCCTGCGGCGGCGCCAGGTGCACGATGGTCGGCGCCAGGCCAGCGAGGCGGCGCAGGCTGGCCGGCTGGTCGAGGTCGGCCACGATGGGCACGGCGCCCAGCGCCCGCAATTCGGCGCAGCGCTCGGGACTGCTGGTGGTGGCAAATACGCGATAGTGGCCGCGCAACAGCGGCAGCAGGCGTTTGCCGACGTCGCCGCAGCCCACGATGAGCAGGCGCGGCAGGTTGAGTTTCGAGCGAATAGGGTAATGAGGGTTTTTCATCTGAAGGATTGTATGACGTTTCAAATTACTGTACAGCCTAGCGGCCACCAATTCCCGTGCGACGAGGATGAAACCATCCTCGCAGCCGCCATCCGCGCCGGCGTGGGACTGCCCTACGGTTGCAAAAACGGCGCTTGCAGCTCGTGCAAGGGCAAGGTCATCGAAGGCGCCGTCACCCACAAGGCGCACCAGGAACGGGCCCTGAGCCTGGACGAGGAAGCGGCCGGCTTCGCGCTGTTCTGTTGCGCCACCACCGCCGCCGACCTGGTGATCGAGGCGCGCGAAGTGGCCGGCAGCGCCGAATACCCGATCCGCAAGATGCCGTCGCGCGTCTCCTCGCTCGAAAAAGTCGCGCCGGACGTCATCGTGATGACCTTGCAACTGCCAGCGAACGAGACGCTCAAGTTCCGCGCCGGCCAGTACGTCGAATTCCTGCTGCGCGACGGCAAACGCCGCAGCTACAGCATCGCCACCGCACCGGGGCAGGACCTGCCGCTCACGCTGCACATCCGCCACCTGCCCGGCGGCCTGTTTACCGACCAGGTATTTACCACCATGAAGGAGCGCGACATCCTGCGCTTCGAAGGCCCGATGGGCACCTTCTTCGTGCGCGACGACAGCGACAAGCCGATGGTGCTGCTGGCCTCCGGCACCGGCTTTGCACCGATCAAGGCCATCGTCGAACACCTGCGCGCCGAGAATTCTTCCCGGCCGATGACCCTGTACTGGGGCGGACGCCGCCCGCAAGACCTGTACATGGACGCGCTGTGCCGCCAGTGGGAAGCGATCCTGCCCAACTTCACCTACGTGCCGGTAGTCTCGAACGCCCTGCCCGAAGACAACTGGTCCGGGCGTACCGGCTTCGTGCACCAGGCCGTGGTCAACGACCTGCCCGACCTGTCGGGTCACCAGGTGTATGCCTGCGGCGCTCCGTTGATGGTCGAGGCGGCGCTGCGCGACTTCGTGGCCCGGTGCGGCCTGCCGGAGCAGGAGTTCTACGCCGACGCCTTCACCACCGAAGCCGATCTGCACCAACCGGGTTTGATCAAATAATCGTCATCGCATCGACCAGCAGGGCCGGGGATGCAGAGTCCCGGGGCTCTGCTCCCTGAAAGCCTTCATGTCCGCCAGTCCCACAGTCTCCAACGGTTTCAGCGTCCTGCGTCACCGCAACTTCACCTTTTACCTGTTTGCCCGCACCCTCGGCACCCTGGCCGTGCAAATGCAGAACGTCGCCATCGGCTGGCAAGTCTATTCGATGACCGGCAACCTGTTCGACCTGGGCCTGATCGGCCTGGCGCAGTTTGCGCCGTTCCTGCTCTTGATCCTGATCGCCGGCCACGCGGCCGACCGCTACAACCGCCGCAACCTGATCGCCGGCGCGCTGGCCGCGCAACTGCTGTGCGGCCTGTCGCTGCTGGCCTTTACCTACGCGGGCCTGACGCAAGTGTGGCCGGTGTTCGCGGTGCTGGTGCTGTTCGGCAGCGCGCGCGCCTTCATGGGGCCGGCCACGCAGGCCATCCTGGTCAACCTGGTGCCGCCCGAGAGCTTCGGCAAGGCGGTGGCGCTCAGTTCTTCCAGCATGCACGTGGCCGTGATCATGGGCCCTACCCTGGGTGGCCTGTTCTACCTGGCAGGTCCGAAAACGGTTTATATGGTTTCGTCGAGCATGCTGGTGGTCTCGGTGATCCTGATGTGCCTGGTCAAGTCGGTCAAGCAGCCGAGCAACCGTGAACCGGCCACCTGGCACACGGTGCTCGAAGGCCTGCGCTTCGTGCGTTCGCGCCCGGTGGTGCTGGGCGCGATTTCGCTCGACCTGTTCGCGGTGCTGTTCGGCGGCGCCACCGCGCTGCTGCCGGCGCTGGCGCACGACGTGCTGCACGTGGGGCCGCAGGGCCTGGGCATGCTGCGCTCCGCGCCCGGCATCGGCGCCGCGCTGTGTTCGATCGGGCTGGCCTTCTTCCCGATCACGCGCCGGGTGGGGGCCTGGATGTTCGGCGGCGTGGCGATCTTCGGCCTGGGCACGCTGGTGCTGGGCGCCACCTCAACCTTCATCGTCGCGCTGGTCGCGCTGTTCCTGATGGGCATGGGCGACATGGTCAGCGTGTACGTGCGCCACCTGCTGGTGCAGTACGAAACCCCGGACCACATCCGTGGCCGCGTGAGCGCGGTCAACTCGGTGTTCATCGGCGCCTCCAACGAACTCGGTGAATTCGAATCGGGCGTGACCGCCGGCTGGATGGGTCTTACGCGCGCAGTGCTGTTCGGCGGCGCCGCCACGCTGGTGGTGACCGGCCTGTGGGCTTGCCTGTTCCCGGTGCTCGCGCGCATGGACCGCTTCCCGCACGACCAGAAGAAGGTGACCCCGTGAGCTGGCGCCCGACCATACCGCGCATCATCCACAGCCGTCCGCACCTGAGCCTGTCGGTGGCGGTCGGCGCGCTGGTATGGCCGTTCCTGCCCGAGGGCTGGCACTGGCTCACGCGCCTGCTCACGGCGTGGGACGTGACGGTGTGGCTGTACCTGCTGACGATGGGGTCGATGATGGTGCGCGCCGACCACCACGACATCCGCCGCGCCGCCTGCCGCCAGGACGAAAAAGGCCCGGTGATCCTGGCCACGCTGTCGGTGGCGATCATGATTTCGCTCGCGGCCATCGTGCTGCAACTGGCGTCGCTGAAAGACCATCCCGCCGACCTGCCGCTGCAATACGCGTTCGTGGTGCTGACCGTGATCGGCTCGTGGCTGATGGTGGGCGTGATGTTCTGCTCGCACTATGCCCACCTGTACTACACCAGCAAGGACAGCGAGCCGCTGCTGGGCTTCCCGGATCGCAACCTGCAACCGCACTACTGGGACTTTTTGTATTTCTCGTTCACGATCTCGGTGGCGGTGCAGACCTCGGACGTGACCGTGCGCAGCCGGCGCATGCGCAAGGTGGTGCTGGGCCAGTCGGTGCTGTGCTTCTTCTACAACCTGGCCATCCTTGGGCTGTCGATCAACATTGCAGCCTCATTGATCAACTGACTTATCAACTGATGAGTATGGTTGTTATCGAAGGTGGGGTATTTAACGCGAACCTAAGGATAAAAGGAGTAATATGATTTCGCAGACAAACAAAAAGACAGGAGCAATCGTATGCAAATCAATGTTAATTCCGATAAGACCGTCGCCGTTCATGCAGGCCTTCATGACCATGTACGCACCGTCGTCAGCGATTCACTCCACCGTTTCGGCGAACAGATCACCAGCGTCGAAGTACACCTCAGCGACAACCTGGGCCAGAAGTCGGCCGACGGCGACAACCGCTGCCTGATGGAAGCCCGCATTACCGGCTACAAGCCGATTGCCGTCAGCGACCATAGCGCTACCCTGCACCAGGCCATCGGCGGCGCTTCTGCCAAGCTCAAGCGCGCGATCGACAGCGCCCTGGGCCGTCTGCAAGACAAGGACAAGCACCACTCCGCCAAGGATGCCGTGCCGATCGAAGACGACGTCGAAGAAGACGTCAAGTAACCCTCGCTTTACCCAGCGCAGGCAGCGGCCCGGCATCACTCCCGGGCCAGTTGCCGCAAGTACTTCAGCCCCGCCAGCGCGCGACTGCCATACCACGACAACATTTCCCCATCGACCAGCAGTACCGGCTTGCCGATCTGCTGCTCGAGCGCATGCACATGCGCCTCGGTGAACCGGTACGGTTCGCTCGACAACAACACGCCATCGATACCATTGACCAGCTCTGGCGCCCAGCGGAACTGCGGATAGCGCACGTCGCCCAGGCTTGGTACCTGCCAGCCGATTTCGGCCAGCATGCGGGCGATATAGGTGTCGGGCGAAATCGTCATCCACGGGTCTTGCCAGATCACGTACAACATTGTTTGCGGCGGGCCTTTCGGGCTGGCCTGCAGCGCCGCGTATTCGGCTTCGAACTCGGCGCACCAGTGTGCGGCTGCCTCATCGCGGCCGAACACGCCGCCGAGCAATCGCGCCAGCGCCAGGTTGTCTTGCGGCCCGAGCGGATGGGTGACGATGATATTGGGAACGAACTCGGCCAGCAGGTCGGCCGTTTCTTCCTCGTTCTCGTCGATATTGACCACCAGGTGGGTGGGCGCGAGCGCGCGGATCTTCTCGATATTGACGTCCTTGGTGCCACCGACCTTGGGGATATTGCGCACCAGTTCGGCTGGATGGATGCAAAAGCCGGTGCGGCCGACCAGTTGCGGCGCCAGGCCGAGGTCGCACAGCAGCTCGGTAATCGAGGGCACCAGCGAGACGATGCGGGCGTCGGGGTCGGCCTGGTGCTGCGTGCCGATAGCGTCGGTAAAGGTGAGTGTCATGCCCGACAGACTACATCATGCAACCGAGCGCTGTGTAAAATTTACACCAGTTTCATTACCCGGCGTGACCGCGTATAGGCGTTTGGGCTATTATGAGAAATGCCTGCCAGCACTCATCGCTGCGCCATTGAAAGAACCACCTTGAAACAGATCAGCACCTTCGGCAGCGCCGGCTACCAGCCCGGCGATTTGCAGCTCCTGCGCGACGCCAACGACGACGCCGCCGTCGCCAGGCTGCTGGCCAACTGCCCCGTCATGCGCCTGGAAGCCGGCAAGGCGGTAGTCGAATCGAACCAGGCCCAGTTGTACATCGTGCTGCGCGGCGTGCTGGCCGTGGAAACCGACAGCAACACCGGCATGGCAGATGGCAACGGCAGCGTCAGCAAGGTGCTGCCGGGCGAAAGCGTGGGCGAGCAATCGGTGCTGGACGAAGAAGCCAACCTGTCGCGCATCACTGCGCTCGAAGACAGCGACATACTGGTGATCGAAGCGGACCTGGTGTGGAAACTGATCGACCAGTCCAACGTGGTGGCGCGCAACCTGTTGCGGCTGCTGTCGTTCCGCATCCGCGCCGCCAATGCCCAGTTGCGCACGCGCCAGAAACTCGGCGAGTTCTACCGCCGGCTGTCGATGAACGACGGCCTGACCGGGCTATACAACCGCGCCTGGCTGAACGACCTGCTGCCCAGGCTGGCCGCGACTGCGCACAGCTCGGGTGCGCCGCTGGCACTGATCATGATCGACCTCGACCACTTCAAACGCTTCAACGACACGCACGGCCACCTGGCCGGCGACCAGGCGCTGCGCACCGCCGCGCAAGTGCTGAGCGGCGCGCTGCGGCCGTCCGACTTCGCGGTGCGCTATGGCGGCGAAGAAATGATGGTGCTGCTGCCGGACACCAACGGCAAGCTGGCGGTAGCCGTGGCCGAACGGCTGTGCGAACGCATGCAGCAGGCGGTGGTGTTTGCCGATATGCGCCAGCCGCTGCCACACGTCACCGCCTCGTTCGGCGTGGCCACGCTGCAACCGCAGCAAAGCGAGCAAGACCTGATCGCCAGGGCCGACGCCGCGCTCTACCGCGCCAAGGAACTGGGCCGCAACCGCGTGGTCCAGGAAGACCTTACGGGCTAGACGGCTGGTGGATCGATGGTGAAGCGGCCGGCGCCATCGTCCGGCGCCTTGGGCGTGATGGTGACGGCAGCGCTGGCGTTGCCGGTAGCGCTGGCGCTGGCAGCATTTTCTGCCGGCGGCGGCGCCTTTTGCGCGGCGATGAAATCGGCAAAGCCCTGCTGGATCAGGTCATAGGTCTTGTCGATGTTCGTGGACAGGTCGCCATCGAGCACCTTGAAGCCGTCGAGAATGCTGCGCGCTTCCTTGAACCCCTGCTCCACGCCCTTCTTGATGGTCTCCATGAAGTTGTTGAGCGAGGTCTCGTCGTCCTGGCCCGGGTTTTGCCGCTTGTACGCTTCGTAAAACCCGGTGGACAGCGATACAATGCGGTTCGCGGTGGCTTCCGGGCTATTGTCCTGCGCGGATGCATTCTGGATTGCATCCTTGCCGAAATCGGCCTCGAGCGCCTCGTTGATGCCGGTGAGCGCGGTCTTGAAGATTACCGACATCGGATCGTTGCCCGATTTGAGCGACACCGTGAGCGACGCTTCCACGATCGATGCATTAAGCTGCGCCTTGGCCTTGGCCGTCGGCGACATGTCCGCCGCTTTGTCGGTGGCGGCCGCCGTGGTGGCTTGATTGGCCTTGAGCGGGCCGCTGCTGCCGATGCTGCTGGTGGTAGTTGAAGGGATGGAGACTGGAGTAGCCATGGTAGTGCTCCTTTTTCAATGCCTGAGTACCGATTATCGGCAGTTTTACAAATAACTGTAGCCCCCCTGAATACGCCCCTTGCCCTTGCCCCTTATGACCACACAGACTTTCCTCTGGCACGACTATGAAACCTTCGGCGCCATGGCGCGCCGTGATCGCCCGGCGCAATTTGCCGCGATCCGCACCGATGCCGAGCTCAACGAGATTGGCGATCCGGTCATGCTGTATTGTCAGCCGGCCAATGATTTCTTGCCTGATCCACAATCGTGCCTGATCACCGGCATCACGCCGCAGCAGTGCCTGGAATGGGGCGTGCCCGAACACCAGTTTGCCCGCACCATCGAGCAGGCGTTTTCCGAGCCCGGCACCATCGGCGTCGGCTACAACACCATCCGCTTCGATGACGAGATCACCCGCTTCATGTTCTGGCGTAACCTGATCGATCCGTATGCGCGCGAGTGGCAAAACGGCTGCGGCCGCTGGGATTTGCTCGACGTGGTGCGCATGACCTACGCGCTGCGCCCGGAAGGCATCGAATGGCCGTTGAAGGAAGACGGCAAGCCCAGCTTTAAACTCGAGCACCTGGCCAAAGCCAACGGCTTGCTGCACGAGGCCGCGCACGATGCGCTGTCCGATGTGCGCGCCACCATCGCGCTGGCGCGCCTGATCCGCCAGCACCAGCCCAAGCTGTTCGATTTCTGCCTGGCGCTGCACAAGAAGGACCGCGTGGCCGACGAGATCGGCATGCACCTGGCGCCGCACCTGCGGTCGCCGTTCCTGCACGTGTCGGGCATGTTCCCGGCCGAGCGCGGCTGCCTGGCGCTGGTGTGGCCGCTGGCCACGCACCCGACCAACAAGAACGAAGTGATCGTCTGGGATTGCACCTACGATCCGACCGAACTGTTCTCGCTCGACGCCGACACCATCCGCACCCGCATCTTCAGCCGCACCGACGCCCTGCCCGAAGGCACCACGCGGCTGCCGGTCAAAAGCATCCACCTGAACAAGTCGCCGATGCTGGTGTCTAACCTGAAGACGCTGTCGCCAGCCATGGCGGCACGCTGGGGAATCGATCTCGACCAGAGCAAGGCCAACGCCGCGCTGGCCGCCGCCGGCCGCAACCTCGACGCCGAATGGGCGCAGGTATTCCACCGCCCACTGGGCGAGCCGCTCGACGTGGACGAGGATTTGTACAACGGCTTCATCAGCAAGGACGACCGCCGCACGCTCGACAGCCTGCGCAAGGAAAGCCCGGCGCGGCTGGCCGTGGCGTCACCGTCGTTCGGCGACGCGCGCCTGGCCGAACTGGTGTTCCGCTACCGCGCCCGCAACTATCCCGAAACCTTGTCGGAAGCTGAAATGGAACAATGGGAGCAGCACCGCGCCGGACGCTTCTACGAAGGCACCAGCGGCGCGCGGACCATCGACCAGTTCTTCGGCGAGATCGATCAGCTGCAGCAGGATGCCGACGAGCGGGCCGAGCAGATCCTGGCGGATTTGTACGAGTACGCGGAAATGGTGGCGCCGGCGCATTGAGTTGCGATGGCGACCGGGGAAATCGACCTCGACCACCGGCAGTAAAACCATCATCCCCGCGCAGGCGGGGATCGAGTGCGGTAAAACCGTCATCCCCGCGCAGGCGGGGATCCAGTTTTTGTACGCTGACGGTAACGCGTGCACATTGGATACCCGCCTGCGCGGCGGTCCGCCGATGCGGCATGACGGATCAGCGGTTAGCGGTTAGCGGTTAGCGGTTAGCGGTTAGCGATGCTGGTTGATCGCATCGCGCGTTTCCAGCGCCACGCGCCGGGCCGCGCTGGCGAAGTCTTCGCCCGCCTGCGGCGCCGCGTACAGGATTGCCCGCGACGAGTTGATCATCATGCCAGCGCCAGCAGCGGTCTTGCCCGACTGTACGGTCGCAGCGATATCGCCGCCCTGGGCGCCGATGCCCGGCACCAGCAGCGGCATGTCGCCCACGATGGCGCGCACCTGCGCCAGTTCTTCAGGGTACGTGGCGCCCACCACCAGCGCGCACTGGCCGTTGCTGTTCCACTTGTCCGCCACCAGGCGCGCCACGTGCTGGTACAGCGGCTGGCCGCCTACGTCGAGAAATTGCAGGTCCGAGCCGCCCGCATTCGAGGTGCGGCACAGGATGATCACGCCGCGGTCGGCCCACTCCATGTACGGCTCCACCGAATCGGACCCCATGTACGGATTGACGGTGACTGCGTCGGCGCCGTAGCGGTCGTAGGCTTCGCGCGCATACTGGCGCGCGGTGGCGCCGATGTCGCCGCGCTTGGCGTCGAGGATCAGCGGAATGTGCGGGTACCGTTCACGCACGTAGGCGCAAATCTGTTCGAGCTGGTCTTCTGCCGACAGCGCGGCAAAATAGGCGATCTGCGGCTTGAACGAGCAGGCCAGGTCGGCGGTGGCGTCGATGATCTCGCGGCAAAAGTGAAAAATGCCTTGCGGGTCGTTCTGGAACTGCGCCGGCAGCTTGGCCATGTCGGGATCGAGGCCCACGCACAGCAGCGAGTCGTTGCTGGTCCACGCGGCGGACAGTTTGTTGATGAAATTCACGGCGCATCCTTGTAGTCTGTTGCAAACCCTCTATTGTAACGCGGCGATCTTCGACTGTTAAAATTTGCCCGTCATCCCTCTTCGAAAGCCGCACATGAAATTATCCGGAAAAGTCGCCATCGTCACCGGCGCCACCCAGGGCATCGGCCTGGCCTGCGCCCAGCGCCTGGTCGCCGAAGGCGCCAGGGTCATGCTGGTGGATATCAAGCCCGACGGCGCACAAGCCGCCGCCGCGCTCGGCAACGCCGCGCGCTTCTTCGCTGCCGACGTCAGCCAGAAAGTGGACGTGGACGCCATGGTGGCCGATACCCTGGCCGCGTTCGGCCGCATCGACATCCTGGTCAACAACGCCGGCGTGACCCACGCCGCCGACTTCCTCGACCTCACCGAAGACGACTTCGACCGCGTACTGCGCATCAACCTGAAATCGATGTTCCTGTGCGGCCAGGCGGTGGCGCGCGAGATGGTCAAGCAGCAAAGCGGCGCCATCATCAATATGTCGAGCGTGAACGCCGAGCTGGCCATCCCGAACCAGGTTCCATACGTGGTCTCGAAAGGCGCGATCAACCAGCTGACCAAGGTGATGGCGCTTAATTTGGTCCCGTACGGCATCCGCGTCAACGCCATCGGTCCCGGCACCATCCTGACCGAGCTGGCGAAACAGGCCGTGATGTCGAGCCCGGAAGCGCGCCACACGATCCTGTCGCGCACACCGATGGGCCGCTGCGGCGAGCCGGAAGAAGTGGCGTCGATCGCGGCGTTCCTGGCCAGCGACGACGCCAGCTATATGACGGGACAAACCCTGTACGTGGACGGCGGCCGGATGGCTCTGAACTACACGGTGCCAGTGAAATAACGCTATCAAAAGGAAGTTATGCGAAAAACTGATGTCTGGTATCTGAAACATCAATTAGACACATATCTAGGCAATGCCCATAATTACACCTGTCTCCACTATTCTCCTCCAAGAAAATAGTTTTAAGCCCGCTTTCACCAGCGGGCTTTTTTTTGTCCGCGATTTGGCTTTCTTGTGCGTTGTCATAACTGCGTCACATTGACCGCTTACACTTGATACATCTTGAGTACATGCAACCGATAGGCATGACTGAAGAAAGGTGCACTGGCATCCCGGTGCACCACTCCCCAATTCCTGTTGTGCGTGGTAAGGTTTGCTTTATGATCAAGCAAATTTTTCTTTCTTCCTCGCACGCACGCCTGCGTTACTGGACTGCCATTCTCCTGTTCCTGATGATACTGGTGCTGGGCTCCCTGCCCGGCGCCCGCCAGGACATCGGCCGGGTCGCCTCCGGCGTCCTGTTGCACTCCGTCGCTTATGCCGGGCTCACCTTCCTGCTGTTTACCGGTAGCACCGGAACACTGGTGCAGCGCGCTGTCAAATCCGTACTGACCATAGCCGTCATGGGCGCCCTGGACGAAACCGTGCAAAGTTTCTTTCCGTATCGCCACGGCGCTGTCTCGGACTGGCTGGTCGATTGCAGCGCTGCTGTCGTGGCCACCCTGGTCATGTGCGCCTTGTGGTCCCGCTATCGCATCCGGTCGACAGACTGATCTCCCCACTGGGGCCACTGCCGGTGGCCCGCACCACGTCCTGCCGCATTTGAGCCCGTTGCTCGGCCTGGGCCACGCGTACCAGGCTGTGCAATGCATGCGTCATCAAGTGTTTGCAACGGGGATCTTCCCGCTCCCCACAGGTTGAAAATATTAATTCTTCGATAATAGTATCTGTCACGCGTGTCAACATATCGATGTCCTTTAAAAGTAATACCGGACAATTATTGCCTGTGGGTAGCATGATTGAATTGATGTATATCAAGCGTCGGGACGCGGGCGTGAACCAAGTATGGCCTTACGGCTCTGACCTCTTTTAAACCCTTAACGGAGGCAGAGATGAACCGTGCAACTTTCGGCAAACAGGGCAAATGGACGGCAGCAGTGAGCATGCTGGTGATCGTGGGACTGGCGGGATGCGCCTCGGGTTCGATGGACGGTCGCAGTGCCAGCAGTGGCAGCGGCAGCGGTAACAGCGGCTACACCTCGAGCGGCAGCAGCAGCTCGGGCACCGCCGCCACCGGTGCCGGGCCGGGCGGAGGCGGCGGTGTGCCGGCAGCGGGTACTGCAGGGGCCGGCACTTCTGGCAGCACTGGCAGCATGGGCAGCACTGGCGCGGGTGCAGGCACCGGGACAAGCACCAGCGGTGGGCTCGGCAGTAGCAGTGGCGGCAGCACCGCCCAGGCCTCGTATGGCGTGGTGCAGTCGATCGATCCGCTGCCACGCAACATGGCGGGCACGAGCGGTGTGGGCGTCAGTGGCGCGGCGGCGGCTGGCGGCACCACGGGAGCGGGCACCGGGTCGGGCGCCACCACCGGCGAAACACCGTACCGCATTATCGTGCGCATGGACGATGGCACCAGCCAGAGCATCGTGGTCGATACCATGCCGTCATACAAGATCGGCGACCGGGTGCGCTACAGCAGCGGGGTACTGAGCACTTACTAACCCAGAAAGCTAGTACAGCTGTTCGACCTGGTAGCCGCGACGCTTGAGCAGTTGCGGCAGGCCGTCGTCGCCGATCAGGTGCAACAGGCCCACGCCCACGAACGCCACCTGGTCCTGCTGCATGATGCGTTCGATATTGGCGGCCATCTCCGGGTTGCGTTTGCCCAGCAGAACCCGCTGCATGAATTCGGCGGCAATCGAATCGCCGCTGGTGGCGGTGCGCCAGGCGGCCTGGATGCCGGGAATGTCGGCGGCGTTCCAGGCATCAATCAGCGCCAGCGACTTTTTCATCGCCGTGCCGCTTTCCAGGTCGGCCAGGCTTTCGAGCAGGTACTGCTCTTGCTGGCACGCGTCCAGCGTGTCGAACAGGCCCAGCTGGTACTCGGCGCTTTCCAGCTGGCGCACGGCCTTGTCCTGCTCCTTGGCGGCCGCCAGCAGCGCGTACTCCACCGCCTGGGCACGCTTGAAACCGCGCGCATCGAGTTCCACGCCTACCAGAAGGTTGGCGATCAGCCACGGTTTGAATTGCTGGACCGACTGCAAGGACATGCCGGCCCTGGCCAATGCGGGCGCCAGTTTCTGCAAGGTTTGCGGCTGCACATGGTTTTGCAGCTTTTCGCCAGCCGCATAACGGCCGTGCAGCGCCATGGCTTTCTGGAACGAGGCGTTTTCGCGGATGTCGAGTTCGATCACCAGCGCCTTGGAGTCGAGCAGCGCACGCGAAGCTTGCGCATCGAGCGGGTAAAAGCCATCCTTGCCGACATGGATGGTGCCGAACAAATAGCTGGTCTTGCCGTCCAGGGTGACCTTGTACAGCTGCCCACGGCGCGGCAAACTCGCTTCGCTCAGGCCGGCTGCGTCGGCTACCTGCGCAAACAGGGTAATCATCAATACAAATAAGGCAATCATTTTGACAGGCATGCGGATTCCCGACGATGACAGGGGATGCCATCGAAATAACATTATTTAGTGGAATTTGGAGCGATGCGGCGGTCTGCCGTTCTGTTTCCCATAATAAAACAGGAGCGCGCCCTGGAAAAACTATTTGTGACTTCAGGCGAGCTAAGCGTCTGATTTCATACACTTTAATGGCAGCTCGACAAGAGAACTGCTGGCTGAATAACCATAACGAGTGTGGGGACCAGGTTGAAACTGTCGGTTACGGCCCGATATGGTTTGCATGATCCCATTTTCCATCCTCGACCTTTCGCCGATCGCCGAAGGCAGCAACGCTTCCGCATCGTTCCGTAACACCCTCGACCTCGCCCAGCATGGCGAACGCTGGGGGTTCCAGCGTTACTGGCTGGCTGAACACCACGGTATGCCCGGCATTGCCAGTGCCGCCACGGCAGTGCTGCTGGCGCACGTGGCGGGCGGCACGTCCACCATCCGCGTGGGCGCCGGCGGCATCATGCTGCCGAACCATTCTCCGCTGGTGATTGCCGAGCAGTTCGGCACACTGGAAGCGCTGTACCCGGGCCGCATCGACCTGGGCTTGGGCCGTGCGCCCGGCTCCGACCAGACCACGGCGCGCGCCCTGCGCCGCAACCTCGAGTCCGATTCCGACGCCTTCCCGCAAGATGTACTGGAACTGCAAGATTACATGAGCGACACGCCGCGCCAGCGCGTGCTGGCCGTGCCCGGAAAGGGCGCCAAGGTGCCGCTGTGGATACTCGGTTCGAGCACCTTCGGCGCGCAACTGGCTGCGCACCTGGGCTTGCCGTTTGCGTTTGCTTCGCACTTTGCACCGTCGATGATGCAGCAGGCGATTGCGCTCTACCGCAGCAATTTCCAGCCGTCAGCCCAGCTCGACAAGCCGTACGTGATGCTGGGCTTTAACGTATTTGCCGCCGATACCGACGAGGAGGCGCATTTCCGTGCGACGTCGATGCAGCAAGCGTTCGTCAACCTGCGCACCGGCAATCCCGGCAAGCTGCAGCCGCCCAAGGCCGGCTACCTCGAATCGCTGGGGGTTGCCGAGCGCACCATGCTCGACTCGGTGCTGTCGTGCACGGCCATCGGCGCGCCCGACACCGTGCGCCAGCGTTTGCAGGAATTCGTTGCCCGCACCGGCGCCGACGAGTTGATGATTACGTCGCAAATCTTCGACCACCAGCACCGGCTGCGCTCGTACGAGATCACGGCCGAGGTGCACCAGTCTATTAAAAAGGACGAAGCCGGATTCGCTTAAACGCCATCCCGCCAGCAGCAAATACTGGCTCGCTGTAGAATTGCCGCCTTTTCAAAAAAGGAGCAATTCCCCGTGAGCCAGTCCCACGCCCAGCAAGAACTTACTCCCGGCATGGTCTGGTTGTTTGCCGTCGCGACCGGCTTAATCGTCGCCAACCTGTATTACGCCCAAACCCTGATCGGCCCCATCAGCCGAGACACCGGCCTCGATCCCGGTGCCGCCGGCCTGATCGTCACCCTCACCCAGCTCGGCTATTGCCTCGGCCTGCTGTTCATCGTGCCGCTCGGCGACCTGGTGGAAAACCGCCGCCTGATTTTCATCTCGCTGGTGCTCTGTGCGCTGGCCCTGCTCGCTGCCGCCGTGGCTGCGCATCCACTGGTGTTCCTGGCGGCCGCGTTGTGCATCGGCCTCGGTGCGGTTGCCGCGCAAATCATCGTGCCGTTCGCGGCCCACCTGGCACGCCCCGAAGAACGCGGCCAGACCGTGGGCAAGGTCGTCAGCGGCCTGCTGATGGGCATCATGCTGGCGCGCCCGGTCGCCAGCCTGGTGGCCGACGCATTCAACTGGCACGCCATCTTCGTGCTGTCGGCGGTGGTCACCATCGCCCTCGCCTTTTTGCTGCGCGCGCGTCTGCCGCAGCGCCAGCCCGAAGGCGGCATGCATTACTTCACCCTGCTGGGTTCGATGTGGCACTTGCTCAAGACCACGCCCATCCTGCGCCGCCGCGCCGCCTACCAGGCGTGCATGTTCGGCGCGTTCAGCCTGTTCTGGACCTGCGTGTCGCTGGAATTGACGGGACCGAATTTCGGTATCAGCCAGAGCGGCGTGGCGATCTTCGCGCTGGCCGGGGTGGCAGGCGCCATCGCCTCGCCGATTGCCGGCCGCCGCGCAGACCAGGGCAAGAGCCGCTCCACCACCTTGATCGCCCTGCTGCTGGGCGCGCTGGCTTTTGCAGTGCCGCTGGTGGTCGATGCCGGCCGCATCGCCAACCTGGCCATCCTGGTCTGCTGCTCGATCGTGCTCGACGCCGGCGTCTCGGCCAGCCTGGTCACCGGCCAGCGCGCGATCTTCTCGCTGCCGGCCGACGTGCGCAGCCGCCTGAACGGCTTGTACATGGCGCTGTTCTTCATGGGCGGCGCGATCGGCTCGTCGCTGGGCGGCTGGATGTTCGCCCACCACGGCTGGCACGGCGTGCTGCTGACGGGCCTGGCGTTCCCGTTGATCGGGCTCTGCGTGTTTACCACCGAGCCCCGCAACTAATCAGGGCTTGAGGTTAATGTAGGTGGGCGCATCACGATCGGTGGTGAGCCAGCCATCGACCAGCTTCAATTCGGTCACCTGCAGCGAACTGCGCTTGTTGTCCGGCACGCCCGGGTGGACGAAGTAGAACAAATAGGCGCGGTCGTCGCTGATCACCACTTCCGGGTGGTGGCCGCCGTTCTGGTCGTCGGCACCCTTGCCCGGCTTGTCCAGCAGGCTGTGCGGCTGGCGGCTCCAGGTCCGGGCGTCGTCCGAGCGGTAGGCGCCCAGGCCGGCATTGCCGAGCAAATCGGTCAGCAGCCAGTACTTCCCTTTCCACGAGAATGGCAGCGGCGCCTCGCCGCGGTCGTGCGGCAGGTGTGCCGATCCCTGGTCGGTCCAGTTGTAGAGATCCTTGCTGTCGGCGTAGTACATCGACTTGCCGGTGGGCTCGTTGTTGTACCACATGCGCCAGGTGCCATCCTTCAGCCGCAGCACGCCGGCGTCGATCACGCGGTCGCTGGCAAGCTTGAGCGTGCTTTCATATTTCCATTGCTTGAGGTTGGCGCTGGTGAGGTGGACGATGGCGCGCGGATGCTTCCAGTCCTCGAACACGCCCGGCACCACGGTCAAATACATATGGTAGGTGTTCTCGTGCTTGAGCACGGCCGGCGCCCAGTAGGTGGCGGTGCCATTCGTATTCGGAATGTCCTTCGGGAAATCGACCGTACCGCGATAGGTCCACGCGCGGCCGTCGAGCGACTCGGCCACGCCGATCGGCGTGCCATGTACCCAGCTCACGCTCGACAAGCCCGGCACATTGGCGCGGCGGTTGGTATAAAACATCTTCCACTTTTTCTCGGCGTCGTCGTAGATGATGGCCGGATCGGCCGCGCCGTCGTACACGGGGTCGCGGAATAACGGTTTCGGCGCCGGGATCTGCATGCTGCCGTCAGCGCCGTATGCCAGTTCGGTCATCAGGATCGAGCGCCGGTGATCACCGCCGCCCGGCAATACCTTGTCGTGGTAGAACAGCAGCGACTTGCCGTCGCGCTCGAGTATCGCGTGGTGGTTGGTGGAGATTTGCAAAAAGTCGATCAGCACGCCGCGATACGTAAACGGCCCCAGCGGCGAGGCGCCGGTGGCATAGACGATCTGCCCGGGCCAGCCGGTCGAAAACGAAAAGTAATAGGTGCCGTTGTGCTGGTGCAGGAACGGCGCTTCGCCATAGCCGGTCTTGGCCGGGAAGTTGTTCACGACGACGTTCTTGATGCCGCCAACGGTGGTCTTCAGGTCGGCCGACAATTCGACCACTTTCGGTACGCGGGTGCCGAAGTACAGGAACACGCGGCCATCCTGGTCGCGGAACACGGCCGGGTCGATCGGCTCGTCGCCGGCGTTGGCGTCACGCGGCGTCTCCACCAGCGGCTTGCCGATCAGGTCGACGAACGGGCCGAGCGGATTGTCGGCCACGGCGATGCCGATCTGCTTGCCGCCGACCGGCGCGAAAAAGTAATACTTGCCCTGGTGCTCGAAGGCCTCGGGCGCCCAGGCCTTGGCGTCCGCGCTGGCCCACTTGAAGATATTGGCCGGCAGGATGGGGCCGTGGTCTTCCCAGCTGGTGAGGTTGCTGGACGTGAGCACGCGCCACGAGGTGGAATCCCAGTATTTGCCCGAGTTGTTCTGGTCGTCGGTGGCGTACACGATGTACTGGCCGGCGAAGTAATGAGGCGACGGGTCGGCGCTGAAGTTTTGGGTCAAGAGCGTCTGGGCGCTGACGGTGGATGCCAGCGCAGCCACGGCCACGGCCAGGAATAGGCCTGCAAATGCGCGATTCATGGGGTCTCCATTTTGGTGTTATGGAGGCTATGGTAGGGCTGGTTGTTGGTATGACGCTATGAATTTATTGGCAGCAGGTATAACAAAACCAGAGCGAGGGAATTGGATCCCCGCCTGCGCGGGGATGACGGATTTCCAGCCAGCGGCAAGAGGGACGTCATTCCGCATCGGCAGACCGCCGCGCAGGCGGGAATCTAATTTTTACTTCACGTTACGCGGCTTGGCAAACGCGTCGCCCGCATTCCACTCCGGCAGCTTCGGCTGGTTGGCGATGATGCGGCCCAGGTTGAGCGTGTATTGCGCGGTCTGCACCATGCCCGACAGGTCCCAGCTGGCATCGTATTCGTCGCTGGCCTGGTGGTAGCGCTTGCCATAAGCCCTGGCCTTCTCTTTCGAGCCGGCCGGGTCCTTGATGTACTCGCCGCCCGACTCGATCGAAAACGCCGGTACGCCATTCTTGGCAAAGCTGAAGTGGTCGCTACGGAAATAGCCGCCGGCCAGGTCCGGTTCTGCCTTGGCGATATGCATGCCCATCGCCTTGGCTGCCGTTTCTGCCATCTTGCCCAGTTCGGTGCGTTCGCTGCCCTGGGTGCCGATGTCGCGCGTGGCGCCAACAAAATTCAGGCTGTCGAGGTTGAGGTTGGCGGCGGTTTTCGCCAGCGGCCACAGGGGCGCCGACGCATACGCTGCGCTGCCCAGCAAGCCCTGCTCTTCGGCCGCTACCCACAGGAACATCTGGCTGCGTTTAGCCGGTGCACGCCTGGCCTCCTGCGCCATCGCCAGCAACGCTGCCGACCCGGAAGCATTGTCCACCGCGCCGTTGAAGATGGTGTCGCCACTCTCGCCTTGCTTGCCCAGGTGGTCGTAGTGGGCGCTGTAAATCACCACTTCGTCCTTGAGCTTGGGATCGGTCCCCGGCACCACGGCGGCGATATTGAACTGCTCGACCTTGCGCACGGCCGCCTTCATCTCGCCGTTCACCCTGGCTGCCAGCGGCACCGGCTTGAAGTCGGCGCGCTCGGCGGCAGCGCGCAACGTGTCAAGGTCCTGGCCGGCGGCCTTGAACAGGGCGCGCGCGGTGTCGTCGGTCATCCAGCCCTGCAAGGCCGTGCCCAACGTACCGGCGGCCAGCTGGAAACGTTCCACGCCGGACCAGCTGTTCTGGATCACGCTCCAGCCGTACGACGCGGTCGGCGTGGTGTGGATCAGGATCACGCCGGCCGCGCCCTGGCGCTTGGCTTCTTCGAATTTATAGGTCCAGCGGCCGTAGTAGGTCAGGCCCTTGCCATTGAAACGGTTCGGCTGCTCGGCGGTCGGTTGCGGGTCGTTGACCATCGCCACCAGGATCTTGCCCTTCAGATCGACGCCCTTGAAGTCGTCCCATTTTTCATCGTCGGCCTTGATGCCGTAGCCCACGAAGACCAGTTCGGCGCTCAGCTGGTGCACGGCAGTGGCGTCGCCGGGTGCGAATACCCAGTCCTTGCCGAAAGCAGCCGGCAGTGCCTGGCCGTTCGCTTCCAGTTTCAGGGTACTCTCTGCAGGCAGGGTCTTGATGCCGGCGATCTGCACCGACTGGCGGAAGCTGTTGCCGTTGCCGGGCGCGAGACCCAGCGCCTGCGCCTGGGTTTCCAGGTATAGCGCGGCCAGGTCGGCGCCGCGCTGGCCGGTGCCCCGGCCTTCGAGCAGATCGTTGGACAGGAAAGCGAGGTGGGCGCGCAGCGGCGCTTCCTGCACGGTGGGTGCGGTGGTGCTGCTGGCAGCATATGCAGGGAATGCCAGCGCCAGGCTCATGGCCAGGGCGGAAGCAACGAAGGAAGGTGTCATTTTGTGCATGATGTCCTGAGGTGTGGGTCGCGGTGCGGTCTGAATTTGCCGCGCGCACATTGTATGACATTTGGTCACCCTGCCAGACTGCACCGGTCGCGCTAAAATGACGGCATGAAAGACCGCAACTACATCGGCCGCTTCGCGCCCTCGCCCACCGGCCCGCTCCACATCGGCTCGCTGGTGGCCGCCATGGCCAGCTACCTCGACGCCAAGGTGCATTGCGGCCAGTGGCTGGTGCGCATCGAGGATGTCGATGGGGACCGCAACGTGGCCGGCGCCGATGAGCACATCCTCGCTTCGCTGCAACGCTGCGGCATGGCCTGGGATGGCGACGTCACCTGGCAAAGCCGGCGCACCGACTTCTACGACGCCGCGTTGCGCCAGCTGGGCGACCTGGTCTACCCGTGCGGCTGTTCACGGCGCGAGATCGCCGATGCGCAACTGGCGCTCAGCGGTCGCCAGGCGCAGGCGCTGATCTACCCTGGCACCTGCCGCCATGGCCTGGCGCCCGGCAAGAGCGCGCGCGCCCTGCGCCTGAAAGTGCCGCAGTCGCCGCCGTGCGTGATCGCCTTCGACGACCGCTGGGCCGGCCACGTCAGCCAGGACCTGACCGACGAGGTGGGCGACTTCGTGGTCAAGCGCGCCGACGGCTTCTGGGCCTACCAGCTGGCGGTGGTGGTGGACGATGGCGCGCAAGGCATCACCGACATCGTGCGCGGCGCCGACCTGCTCGACTCCACGCCGCGCCAGCTCTACCTGCAACAAGTGCTGGGCCTGCCGCAGCCGAGCTACCTGCACGTGCCGGTGGTCGTGAACGACGTGGGCGAAAAATTGTCCAAGCAAACCGGCGCCCAGGCCTTCGATACGGGCGCGGCGCCGGAAGTCTTGCTGACGCAAGCGCTGCTGCCGGCGGCGCGCTTTCTGGGCATGGAACTGACCGCCGCTTCGATCGACGATTTCTGGCGCCAGGCAGTGCCGGCATGGAAAAATGTCCTGATGGATACGTGCGCCGGCATGCGCTGAATTTCTTCTACACTGTAGCGATGGAAATCGAACTCAAACTGCTGCTTGCCGAAGAGCACAACGACACCCTGGTGGCGCTGCCCCTGCTGGCCGACCACGCCGATGGCGCCCCGCGCCGCCAGCACCTGTCCGCGCATTATTTCGACACGCCCGACCTGCACCTGCTGCGCCACGGCGCCGGCCTGCGCGTGCGCCAGGAAAATGGCCTGTGGATCCAGACCATGAAGGCGGGCGGCAGCGTCCAGGGCGGGCTGCACAGCCGCAACGAGTGGGAATGCCCGGTGGAACGGCCGTGGCCGCAACTGGGCAAGCTGCGCAAGCTGGTCGGCAAACAGGAACACACAGAAACCTGGCAGCACATGCTGGCCGCGCCCGAACTGAAGGAACGGCTCGAAGCGCTGTTCGTGGTGGAAGTGGAACGCCAAACCTGGGATCTCGACATCGAAGGCAGCCGCATCGAACTGGTGCTCGACCACGGCTACATCGAACGCCATGGCCGCCAGGTGGCCGTCAACGAAATCGAGCTCGAACTCAAGGACGGCGATCCGGCCGCGCTGTTCTCGTTCGCGCTGGCGCTGCATGAACATATTCCGCTGCGGGTCAGCAATATCAACAAGGCCCAGCGCGGCTACCAGCTGTGCCGCGAAACCGGTACCGGGCCGTACCGCGCCAAGGCGCTCACGCTCGATTCCGACGCCACCGTGGCGCAGGCGCTGCAAGCCATCCTCGGCAACTGCCTGCAACAGATCCAGAACAACGAACAAGCCATCATCGACGGCGACGACCCGGAAACGCTGCACCAGATGCGCGTCGGCCTGCGCCGCCTGCGCTCGGCACTGAAACTGTTCGACGACGTGGCGCCGTGCCCGCCCGCCCTGGCAGCCGATATTTCCTGGCTGAATGGTGAACTGGGCGCTGCGCGCGATGCCGACGTGCTGCTCACCGACACCCTGCCGCTGGTGCAAGCCAATCCCGGCGGCAAACATGGACTGATGGCGCTGCAACAACTGGCGCTGGACGCCGCGCAAACCCACCGCAAGACGGCCGCGCAAGCGCTGCTGTCGCCGCGCTACACGCAATTATTGTTGAGCATGGGCGTGTGGAAGCAACACCTGTCCACCGACGTGCCCGATGCGCCGCTGGCCGACTTTGCCCAGGCCACGTTGCAGCGGCTGCACAAGCGGCTGTTGAAACGCGCCGAGCGCATGGACGAGGCCGATCCGGCCTCGGTCCACAGCACCCGCATCGCGGCCAAGCGTGGCCGCTACGCACTGGAGTTTTTCCATGCCCTGTACCGCGAAAAACCGGCGCGCCAGTACCTGAAAGCGCTGGCGGCAATCCAGTCGGCGCTGGGCCAGCATAACGACCTGGTGGTGGCGGAGGCGCTGCTGCTGGAGATGGCCGAGCAGCATCCGGATGCGCTGGACGCGATCAGTTTCGCGCGCGGCTACCTGCAGGCGCTGCAGGGGCGTGAGCCGATCGACCTCGACGCCATCCGCACCACCTTGCAGGCCTTGCGGCTGCCGCGCCTGCACTGATTTATTTTTGCACCGGTTTGGCCACCACGGCCCAGTTCACCACCGTCTTGCAACCCGCCTGCTGCACGGCGGCCAGCGCATCGTCCGCTTCGGTCGTGGCCTGGGCGTATTCCTTGTTGCCTTCGATCTTGAAGTGCAATTGCGGCCGGGTAGAGCTGGCCATCTTCGACAGCACCGGTGCAAAGCCCCGTTCTGCCAGCAAGTGGCGGCATGGCGCCAGCGCTTTCAGATCGTCCGATTCGAGCCGGATGGTCAGGGTCCAGCGCTCGACGATGCCGTGCACGGCCAGGCCGGGATCGGGCAGCATCAGGTTCGATGGCAAGGTGGCGGCGCTGGCAGTGGCCAGGGTGCAGGCCAACAATGCGGCCAGGGACAATCGACGGTACATCGGCATTCCTAAAAATGAAATCAAGCCGCCATGGTAGCACCTTGCCCTAGCTGCGCAGGATCGGATACAGCGACGCCAGCAGCAGCAACGCCATGCAGACATTAAAGATGCGCACCGAGCGCGGGTCTTGCAAAAAGCTGCGCAACACCACGCCGAACAGCGCCCACGACCCCACGCACACGAAGCCGATCACCAGGAATACCAGCGCCAGCAAACCGACGTCGGCCAGCTGCGCGTGCGGCGGCAGGTAGGTGCTCATGGCGCTCAGGATCATCACCCAGGCCTTGGGGTTGATCCACTGGAAAGCCGCCGCGCCCCAGAACCCCAGCGGCTTCGAGAGCCGGGCCTGCTCGGCGCTCATCGGCGCGGCGTGCGCCAGCTTCCACGCCAGCCACAGCAGGTAGATCGCGCCCAGGTACTTCAGGATCAGCTGCAACATCGGCACCGCCTCGAACACGGCCTGCAAGCCGAAGCCGATCGCCATCACCATGAACGAGAAGCCGCCGCAAATGCCGAACAAATGCGGCAGCGAGCGCCTGAAGCCATAGTTCAGGCCCGAGGCCAGCATCATGGTGTTGTTGGGGCCGGGCGTGATGGAACTGGCGACGGCAAAGCCGCACAGCGGCAGCAGCAGATCGGGGGACATGGCATTTCCTGACAAGAATTTCAGTCATTGTACGCGCAGGTGTACTGCGGTGTACCAGTACAATCCTGCAATATCCACCGCATACTGTACTGTCAAAACTGCCATCACACCTTCTTGCGCCGACCCAGCAATTTATAAACACTTTCCAGCTCGCGCGCCACCAGGTCCTGTCCTTTTTCGATCACGAACTCCTGGAACGAGGCCGCCACCTTCGGGATGGGCTGATCGGTCAGGTGCATGATCTGCCAGTCCGCTTCGACCGGGTTGCCGGCCATCGGCAGGATCGCCAGCAGGCCCGCCTCGAACTCCAGGCCGCACGCGTGCACCGACAAGAAGCCCAGTCCCAGGCCGGCCGACACCATGCGCTTGATCGCCTCGTTGCTCGACACTTCGGAGCCGAATTCGAGCGGGTGGCCGGCGTCGCGCAGCAGCCGTTCGACGGCGGTGCGGGTACCCGAGCCGCGTTCGCGCACCATCAGGTTGGCCCCCTTGATGTCGGCCAGCGTGAGACGCTTCTTCTTCATCAGCGGGTGCGCCGGGCTGGCCACGAACGCCATCGGATGGCGCGCGAAGCGGGCCGCGTTGGTACGCAGCTCGCGCGGCGGCGTGCCCATGATGGCCAGGTCGATCTCGTGGCGCGCCAGCATGCTGATGATCTCGGCGCGGTTGCCCACCTGGAGCTTCAGGTGCACATCGGGGCGCTTCATCGTAAACGGCACCAGCAACGGCGGCAGCAAATGCTCGGCGGTGGTGACCGCGCCGATGCGCAGGGTGCCGCTGGTAACGCCCTGCAGCGCCGCCAGTTCTTCCTCGGCCTGCTGCCACAGGCGCAGCATGCGTTCGGAAAAATCGAGCATCACCTCGCCCGCCGCCGTCAGCTGGATATTGCGCCCCACCTTGCGCGTGAGCGCGATGCCGGCGATGTCCTCCAGCGTGCGCAGCTGCAGCGAAATGGCCGGCTGGGTGACATGCATGGCGTCCGCCGCACGCGAGACACTCTCGTGTCGCGCCACCAGGATCAGCGATTGCAACTGGCGGAAACTCGGGTATTGCATAAGCCCATCCTTATCAATAACTAAAAATCTTTAATTTTTCTTTTGTTCATACTACCGTTATATTGGCGGGATTGACACAGTTTAGCGAGGTAAGCCATGAGCATAGACGTGATCTTCCTGGGCCTGGACGGCGTGCTGTTCGACACCGAAACCGCCCACCTGGCCGCCTGCAACGCTGCCTTTGCCGGCGCCGGCCTGTCGCTATGCTGGGACGCGCGGGCCTTGCGCCACGCTGTCGCCACTCACGGCTATGCCCGCGCCATCGACGGCGCCCTGCCACCCACCATGCCCGCGCGCGACCGCAAGCGCGCCGCCGACATGGTGGCGGACAAGCACCGCGAATTCCACCACGCGATCGTCACCGCGCCACCGAAGGCACTGCCGGCAGCGCTCGCGCTGATCGACGCTGCGATTGCCGACGGCTGCAAAATTTGCATCCTGACCGACCTGCCGGCAGCCACCGCGTCCGCGCTGCTGTCGAACGCCTTCGGCACTGACGTCAACAGCCGCTTTACGGTCGTGACGGGCGGCGCCAGTTTCGACGCTCCCGCCGCCACCGGACCGTATGCCCGCGCATTGCACGCCATCGGCGTACAGGCGTCCGACGCCATCGCCATCGATGCCGGCGCACCGGCGTTGCTCGCAGCGGAGAGCGCCGGCCTGTGGACCGTCACTATCGCCCCGGCCAGGCACGGCGCCGACGTGGTGCGTCCGCGTCAGTTCATCACCTACGATGCGCTGCGCGAACTGCACGCTAGTCCGTACAGCCACCTGGCACCGTCACCGTCCCCGGCACCGGCCGCCGCACCACGCAAGCTGGCCGCCTGATCGCCCGCCGACGGTCCGGCGCAAGGACAGGCTTATAATGGTTTCATGAATACGATCAACTCCCTGAGCCGCACCGGCATTGCCGCCAGCACCACCTCCGCCACCGTCAAGCCGGCGGCCGGCGCCACGGCGGGCGGCGCGCGGGCGGCCGACTCCACCGTGGTGTCGCTCGGCGCGCAGCAGCCAGCCGGCCCCACCTTCGTGTGGGAAAACCGCACCCGCAGCACGGCGGCGGTGATGATGGCGCAAAACTTCGGCAACGAGCCGATGGCCGGCCGCCTCAAGGGACTGGGCGCAGAATTGCTGCGCCAGGTGGCATATGACGGCCAGGATTTCTCGCAATCGATACAGCGCGCGCCCGATGGCGTGCAAGCCGATACCTACGACATGCTGGTGGCGCCCACGCAGGTGTCGCAGCACGGCATGGGCGACAACCGCATCGCGCTCACCATCACCACCCGCAGCGGCGTGAAGCTGGAGCTGGCGCTCGACGCCGGCGACAACAGCGTGGCGATCAAGGCCCAGGGCGACGGCAAACTCAATGACACCGAGCGCAAAGCGCTGGGCAAGCTGGCCGACGCCTTCCAGCAAGCCGTCGATGGCATCACCGAAGATCCGCCGCGCATCGACCTGGCCGGCCTCACGCAATTTGACCAGGGCGCGCTGGCGTCGGTGGACCTGAAGGCATCGATCAAGCTCAATCCGAGGGAAACCCAGAAGCTCGACTTCCACGCCGACGGCGCGGGACGGTCGGTCAGCATCGACGGTCCATCCGGCTCGGCCAAAATTGGCGTCGATCTCACCCAGCCCGCCGCCTGGGGCAGCAAGGAGCAGCAGGCCAAGGCGCTCGACCGCTATGTCCAGCAGGTGGACCAGGCGAGCGGCCGCGGCCAGGCCCGGGGCGCCATGCCGGCCATGTTCAAGGACGCCTTCATCGGCATGAACAGCAGCTATGGCACCCCGGCCGTGCCGCCTGCGCCGGACCGGATGCTCGGCGAGCGCGACCAGGCGCTGACCACCGGCCTGGCCGACTTCAACGCGTCGTTTTCGCTGCCCGACGTCGCGTCCAATCCGGCGCGGCCGTCCGAGAAGGACAGCTTCTCGTACGAGCTGTCGCAGAAGACGCAAATCTCGGGCAAGTCGGCGTGGGACCTGTCGGTCTCGCAGCAACAGCAATCGCGCCTGAAGGCCAGCTATCACCAGCCGGTCAAGGCCGGGGCCACGCTGGCGCTGGACCTGTCGTCCAATTCGCAGAACTACAAGTACGTCACCATCGACGATACCGCCAGCAGCAACACCAGCTTCAAATACGACCGGGGCCTGCTGGCCAAAGCCAGCCACGAGATGCAGGCGGCCCGCTCGACGCGGGTACTGGAGGTTATGTTCGGCAAGGTCACGGACGATCACACCACGCCCGAGGGCAAGTCGTCCTCGCGCGACCTGATGGCGGAACTGAAAGGCGACGTGCTGCCCACCGGCGCCTGGGAACGCGCGCAGGCGCTGGACGCCATCAACGACAGGATCTTCCTGCAAGCGAACCCGGATGCCATCGCCGATGAACCAGCCTGAGTATCTCGCTATCCTGGCGGCCTATAACGCCGACATGAATCGCCAGGTGTATGACGCTGCCGCGCGCCTGCCGCCGGGAGAATTCACCGCCGAACGCGGTGCCTTTTTCGGCTCGCTGGCCGGCACCCTGAACCACCTGCTGGCCGGCGATACCATCTGGCTCGGGCGCTTTGCCGGGTTTCGCCCCGCCTTTACCGCGCTGGCAGGCGTGCGCGACCTGCCGCAGCCGGGCGGCCTGGCGCACCGCTTCAGCAACGACCTGGGTGTGCTGGGCGCCCAGCGCCAGCAGCTCGATGCGATGATCACCGCCTGGGCGCCGCAGGTGAGCGCCGACGACCTGGCGGCCACGTTCGAGTATCGCAGCACGCAGGGCGGCACCTATCGCAAGAATTTCGGCCTGGTGGTCACCCATTTCTTCAACCACCAGACCCACCATCGCGGCCAGGCCAGCACCCTGCTCTCGCAGGCCGGCGTCGACATCGGTACCACCGACCTGATCGCCTGGGTGCCGGAGCTGGTGCCCGGGTAGCCATCACAACACTGAGCATTTGATTTCCATCGCGAAAGTATGGTTGTGCCAGCCTTGCGCGCGTCATATACTGCACTGCAACATATTCACTACATTCCCAAGGAAGGTCATGTCCCTCGCATACCGCGCCACCGCCGATTTCGCCAAGCTCAATCACCCGATGCGGGTGCCGCTGTCGGCCGAAATCCATTCCCGCCCGTTCCTGCAATTGCAGGCGCCGGAAAGCCTGACCCATTTCGCGCTGTACGTGCAGCAGGACCATCCTTCGCAAAAACTGCACCGCAGCACCCAGCACGAGATTTTGCAGCAGCTGTGCGCGCACTACGGCGTGGCCGCGCCGGGTCCGCAGGCGCGCTACTTCTTCCACGACTTCGGCCGCTTCCGCATGAAGTGGGAGTGCCATACCGAGTTTGCCACCTTTACCTTCGTCGAGCGGGCCGATACCGATCCCGACTTCCGCCAGTCGTTCCAGAAGGTGCCGCTGCAGCACGTGCCGCAGGAGTGGCTGGCCGGCCTGCACGGCAAGATCATCGTCGCCGCCCACGTGCTGTTATGTTCGGGCGTGGAAGGCAGCGACAAGACCGAGGCGATTGCCGCCCTGTTCCAGGGCAAGTCGCTGGTCGGCAGCAACGTCGCCGGCGCCGCCGAGGTGTGGACCGACTTCCTGATCCAGCCCGACGGCTTTAGCCGCTTCGTGGTGCGCGACATGGGGCTGCGCGAGTTCCAGTCAGGCCGCCTGGTGGGCCGCCTGCTGGAAATCGAAACCTACCGCATGATGGCGTTACTGGGGCTGCCCAATGCCGAGGCGTCGCAGCCGCTGTTGAACGGTATCGAGGGCGAATTGGCCGACCTCACGGCCACGCTGGTGCAGGCCGACCTGCCGGCCGAGGTACGCATCGACGCGCGCGAGGAAGGCCACCTGCTGCACCACATCACCAGCCTGGCGGCGCGGCTGGAAAAAATCTCGGTCAACAACAGCTATCGCTTCGCCGCGTCGCAGGCGTATTTCAGCCTGGTGCAGGCGCGCATCCACGAGCTGCGCGAAGTGCGCATCTCCGGCATCCAGACGCTGGCCGAATTCATGGGCCGCCGCCTGGCGCCGGCCATGCACACGTGTACTTCGGTAGCGCTGCGCCAGGAAGCGCTGGCCAAGCGTATCGGCCGCAGCAACGACCTGCTGCGCACCCGCGTGGGCATCGAGCAGGAAGGCCAGAACCGCAAGATCCTGCAATCGCTCGACGCCCGCGCGGCCCAGCAGCTGCGGCTGCAACAGGCGGTGGAGGGCTTGTCGGCGGTGGCCATTTCGTACTACACGCTGGGACTGATCGGCTACGCCGGCAAGGCCATGAAGGCGGGCGGCCTGGCGGTGAACCCGGACATCCTGCAAGGCGTGGCGGTGCCGGTGGTGATCGCGGCCGTATGGCTGGGACTGCGCCGCGTGCACCATCACATCGCCGAGCGCAGCGCCGCCGGCGCGCGCACGGCGTGAGCAGCTGCTATACCGGGATGACGGGCTGCGGGTAGAAGCGGTCCGTTAAAAAATACGCAATGCGCTGCTGCGTCTCTTCCAGGTAGGGGATGTTGATGTGGTTGGAGCCGGGCACCGTTTCATCGGCCTGCAAGGTGCCCAGTTTTTGCACCAGGAGGTCGGTGTGCGCATGCGGCACGATGTCGTCGTGCTCGGAACGCAGCACGTACACGGGCGCGTTGATCTTCTCGGCGTATTTCACCGACTCGAACTTGTGGCGCAGTACATACTCCACCGGCAGCGTGCGGAACTTGCGCTTGGCGATCGCCAGGATCGAATCGTAGGGCGTGATCAGGACCATGGCGCACGGCTCCCGCTCCATGGCCACCTGCACCGCCACGCCGGAACCGAGACTGCGCCCCACCACCGCCATGCGCCTGGGATCGATGTCGCGGCGGTTGGCCAGCCAGTCGTAGAGCATGCGGCCGTCTTCGACGAAGTGGGTTTCGGCCGGATCGCCGTGCGAGTTGCCGTAGCCGCGGTAGTTCACCGCCAGCACCGACATGCCGGGGAACAGCTTGCCGGCGTCGCGCGCCACCCACGAGACTTCCTCCGAACGACCACCGAAATACACCACGCCAGGATGGGGACCGGCCAGGCGCGGCGTCATCAGCCAGCCGGACAGGCGGGTGCCATCTTTGGCGCGGATGACTACCGCGCGCGTACGGTGCCCGGCGCTGTAGGGCTTGAGCACTTCGCGCCGGCTGCCCAGCGGGTTGAACAAAAGGCGGTTCTGGCTCGCTGCCACCGCAGCCGTCAAGCCCAACCACAACACGCTCAGAATGCCGGCCACGCCGGCGACTTTTTTAGAATGCTTCATACCGATACTTTACACTTTTTGCCGGGACCATGAGCGTACCTGGACACTGCACGGGTCTTGCTGATGGGAGAGGCCGGTATCGGTATAATCGGCGCTTCCTCGTTCTCGCGTGCGCACCATGAAACCGGCCATCGTCCTGCTCCACAGTTCCATGAGTTCCAAGGCCCAGTGGGCCGCCCTCTCGGCGCAGCTGGCCGACAGTTACCGCTGCATCCCGCTCGACCTGCTCGGCTACGGCGCCGCGCCCTTCCCTGCCGGCGCCGGGCCGGATTATGTCCACACGCTGGCGCACGAAGCGGCAGCGGTCAACGCCGCGCTGGCCGCCGCGCTGGCGCCCGACGAACCATTCCACCTGGTGGGCCACTCGTACGGCGGCGTCACGGCGCTGCACCTGGCGCGCCACATGCCTGAACGCTTGCTGTCGCTGGCGCTGCACGAGCCGGTGGCGTTCCACCTGCTGGCCGCCGACGATCCGTCCAAGGTGGAAATCACCGGTGTCGTCGGCACCATTCTTGGCGCGCCGAGCGACCGCGACGCCACCCGCATCTTCATCGATTACTGGAACCGCCCCGGGTCGTTCGACGCCGCGCCGCCAGCCGCGCAGGACAAGATGATCGCGATGATCGCCAAGGTGAAGCTGGACTTCCAGGCGCTGCTGGGCGAGCCGGTGGGGTTTGCCGACCTGGCGGACCTGCAGGTGCGCACGCTGGTGATGGCCGGCCAGCACAGCCCGATTTCCACGCGCGGCCTGGCGCCGCAACTGGCGGCGGCGCTGCCGAACGCCACGGTGCTGGAGACGCGCGGCGCGCACATGGGGCCGATCACGCACGGTGATGCCATTAACCCGGTGATCGCCGCGTTCATCGCCGCCTGATCGTTGCCCGATCGCCGCCTGATGGGAGCTTGACTGGTGACGGCCGGCGTCTTGGCCGGACCGGTCAGGACAGCCGCAACGGCGCCCCGCGCTTAGCCATCTTGCCCTGCTGGTCACCCCGGCTGCTGTCGGCTACCGTGAACTGTCCCACCTGCGCCAGCAGCGCCTGCGCCTGCTCGCGCATGCTGGCGGCGGCAGCGGCGGCCTGCTCGACCAACGCCGCATTCTGCTGGGTCATTTCGTCCATCTGGTTGATGGCCTGGTTGATCTGCTCGATGCCATCGCTTTGCTGTTCGCTGGCCAGCGTGATCTCGCCCATGATGTCGGCCACCTTGCGCACGCTATCGACCACTTCGCCCATGGTCTGGCCGGCCTGGTCCACCAGCTTGCCGCCCGCGTCCACCTGGCCCATCGAGTCGTCGATCAGCGTCTTGATTTCGCGCGCGGCCGAGGCCGACCGCTGCGCCAGGTTGCGTACTTCCGAGGCCACCACGGCAAAACCCCGCCCCTGTTCGCCCGCGCGCGCCGCCTCCACCGCAGCGTTGAGCGCAAGGATATTGGTCTGGAACGCGATACCGTCGATCACGCCGATGATGTCGGCCATCTTGCCGGAACTGGCCTTGATCGAACCCATGGTCGCCACCACCTGGCCGACCACGGCGCCACCACGGGCAGCGACGTCGCTGGCCGACAGCACCAGCGCGTTGGCCTGGCGTGCATTGTCGGCATTCTGGCGCACGGTGCCGGTCATCTCTTCCATCGAACTGGCGGTTTCCTCGAGCGCCCCTGCTTGCGCCTCGGTGCGCGCCGACAGGTCGGCGTTGCCGGCTGCGATTTCCTGCGCGGCCACGGTGATGGTGTCGGTAGACAGCCGCACCTCGCCGACCAGTTGCGACAGGTTGCCGTTCATCTGGCCCAGCGCGTCGAGCAACTGGCCGGTTTCGTCGCGAGCCTGGTTGTCGATTTGGGAGGTCAGGTCGCCGGCTGCCACGCGGCGCGCCACCGCCACCGCGCGTTCCAGGGGCGCCACCACCGAACGTCCCAGCAGCACCGCCAGCGTACCGCCCAGCAGCACGATGGCAGCAGCGAGCAGCAGCATCAGGTTGCGGCTCGCGTCGTTGATCTGTTCGATCTCGCTGGCGGCGGTTTCGATCTGGCGGCGCTGCTCCTTGAGCAGCGCTTCGGCGGAAGCCAGGTAGGCCACGCTGTTGGGCACATAGACGTCGCGCATACGCTGCTGCGCCTCGTCCAGGCGCCCTTCTTTCTTCAGCGCCAGGATGCCATCGCGAGCGCCCAGAAAAGCCTTGCGCCGTGTGCCGATTTCAGCGAACAGCGTCTTCTCGACCTCGGTATCCATCATGGCCTCGACCTGCTTTTGCAGCGCGGCCGAAGAATCGGTGGAGGCCTTGATGCCTTCGGCGAAATAGCCGCCCAGGCTCATGTCGGTGCTGATGATGATGGCCGTGGTGCGTGGAATGGCCGCATACATATTGCGATACCAGTCCTGCAACAGGCGCTCGGTGACCATCGGTTCGGCCACCATCTGCTGGGTGGCAGTGGCCACCTGGTGCAGGCGGGCGATGCTCACGCCGATGGCGACCACCGCCAGGAAAAGAATGCTGGCAAAGCCGAAGGCGAGCCGGAGCTTGATGCTGAGGTTACTGAAAAAATGGCGCAAAAAAAGATAACCCTGAGAAAAGACTGAAAGTGGCACACCGAGATGTGCCTTGGGGCAATTATCATAGCGCTAAACGCGCCATTTTGGTGCATTTCAGTAATTCTCTGTTATTTTTGTCCTACTTGAGCTGACAACCCCGCATCGAACTGACGTCTTTCACCTGGCGACAGCGCCAGCGGCCGCACCTTGTCGCCATAACGCACGCGACCTGCGCCAGTGCCGGCATGGCGACGGATGGTGGCGGCAGTGAGCCGGCCATTGCGCCATGCGATATCGACCTCGTAGCCGCCGCGCGCGCGCAAGCCCTGCACCGAGCCGTTCTTCCACGCCGCCGGCAACGCCGGCAGCAAATGCAGCTCGCCGTTGTGCGACTGCAGCAGCATCTCGGTGATCGCCGCCGTGGCCCCGAAGTTGCCGTCGATCTGGAACGGCGGGTGCGCATCGAACAGGTTGGCGTAGGTGCCGCCGGCGTTGTTCACTTCCGTGCCCTGCCCCTTTTGCAGCGCGGCGCGCGCACCGGGCTTGGCCAGCTGGCCACGCAGCATGGTGTGCGCATGGTCGCCATCCCCCAGCCGCGCCCAGAAGGCGATCTTCCACGCCATCGACCAGCCGGTGCCGGCGTCGCCCCGGCTCTGCAACGACACGCGCGCGGCCGCAGCCAGTGCCGGCGTGGTGCTCGGCGAAATCTGCCGCCCCGGGAACAGGCCGAATAAATGCGACACGTGGCGATGGGTGTCGCCCGGCTGGTCGAGCACCGGGTCGCTCTTTTTCTCGTCCATCCATTCGAGCAGTTGGCCCCAGCTGCCCACGCGCGGCGCCACCAGCCGGTCGCGCAACGCCGCCACCTCGGCACCAAAGACGTTATCACCGAGCACCCCGGCCGCTTCGGCCGTATTGTTGAACAGGTCCCAGATGATGGCCTGGTCGTACGTCACGCCGTCTTCGATCGGCCCGTGCTCGGGCGACCAGCCCAGCGGCGCCACCAGCCGGCCATCGGGCAGCACCTTCAGATAGTCCTGCCAGAAGTGCACCGCTTCCTTCATGATCGGATACGCCACGTCGCGCAGGTAGGCCCGGTCCTGGGTGAACGCGTAGTGTTCCCAGAAGTGCTGGGCATACCAGGCGTTGCCGGTCTTGTTCCAGATATAGCCCATGGCGCCGAACGGGTTCGACTCGGTGCGCAGGGTCCAGCCGCGTACCGGCTTGCCGCTCGAGGTGACAAACGTCTCTTCGCGCTGCACGGCTGCGCCGCTCAGGTCCGGCGCAGCCATCAAGACCGAGTCCGGGTTGGCGATGGACTTGGCGGCGGTGTCGGCGATCAGGCGCCGGTACACGGGCGCCACACCCTGCACGAAGTTCAAAAAAGGCAGCGCGTGCTCGGACAGGTTGGCCGTCTCCGCCGGCCAGTAATTCATTTGCACGTTGATGTTGGTGTGATAGTCCGAATTCCACGGCGGCGACAGGCTGTTGTTCCACAGCCCCTGCAAATTGGCCGGCAGCGAACCGCGCGAGCTCGAGATCAAGAGGTAGCGGCCATACTGGTAGAACAGCGCTTCGAGTTCCGGATCCATGCCTTGCGCGGTATAGGTTTCCAGGCGCCGGTCGGTGGGCAGTGCGCGCCGTGCCGCAGATGCCGTGCCGAAGTCCACGCGCACGCGATCGAACTGGGCGCGGTAGTCCTGCTGGTGCGCAGCCAGCAGCGCCGGCCACGCAGGCGCCGCTGTCACTTGCGCAGCCACCCGGGCCTGCGGCGGCGCACCCTGGAATTGTTTGGCGGCGTCGAGCACGTAACTGGTGCCCGCGCCGAGTATCAGTGTCACGGCATCGCAGCCCGTGAAAGTGATCTTGTTGCCGTCGATGGCGATCTTGCCGCCCTCGTTGCGCACTTGCACCTGGCTGGCGTAGTCCATCGCGTTCGATGACGGCGCCGGGCCCTTGCCGCGCAAGGAACCGATGGCGGTAATGCGGTCGCCACTGGCCTCGATGCGCGCCTGGTGCATGTCGGCCAGCTCGATCGAACCGGTGTGCTGGCCCCGCCGATCTGCCGACAGGCGCACGGCAATCACCTGGGCCGGATAGCTGGCCAGGGCCTCGCGCTGGAAGGTGACGCCATTGTGGGTGTAGGTGACGCGGTGGACGCTGCGGCCGATGTCGAGCTGGCGCCCGTAAGCGGTGGCTTTTTCATGGCCCGGCAGGTTGATGAACACGTCGCCGAACGGCTGGTACGCGCCCATCACCTTGTCGTCGCCGGTCCACAGCGTGATGTCGTTGAACTGGATCCGTTCGCGCGCCAGCTGGCCGAACAGCATGGCGCCGATGCGGCCGTTGCCGATCGGGAGCGCTTCACGCTCCCAGCCAGCGTCGGTGCTGGGCGCCGGCTGCTGGTAGCGCAAGGTCAAATCTGCGGCAGGCGCCGTCCCGGCAAGTGCTAAGGACAGCGCCAGCCACGGCGCCGCCCTGGTCAGGAAATTGAACAAAGCGGCTCCGTATTACTAACGCTTGATGGTGACGGCTTTGCCTTCGTAAGCGACCACCTTGTCGCTGGCGTCGAAGTTGTCCGAGCTCGATACGCCGGGCTTGATGAAGCGTACGCGGAACTCGCGCTTGGCCACCATGCCTTTGTACGAACCGGCGCGCGCACCGATGGTCACGTTGCCGGTCTTGTCGTTGTAGGTCACCGGGATGCGGCTGAACTCCTTGCGCAGGTAGCCGTTCGAGACGCCGTCATCTTCGTACAGGCTGAAGGTGCCATCGGCGCCCACGTACACGTTGAAGGTGATCGGTGCATCGGGCTTCTCGTCCACGTACTGCGTGACCGGCCCGACCGGGATGATGGCGCCAGCCTTGACCAGCAACGGCATGCGGGTTTCCGGCGCCTTGATCGCCACGCGGGTGCCGCCTTTATGCAGCTCGCCGGTATAGAAGTCGTACCAGTCCGCGCCTTTTGGCATGTACACGCTGCGTTCGCGCGCGCCGTATTCGTACACCGGAGCGACCAGGAAGCTGTGGCCGAACAGGTACTGGTCGGCGATGTTCTTCACCGCGTCGTCCTCGGGGAAGTCCATCACCAGGCCGCGCATGATGGTGCCCGACTCGTGGTGCGTGGTGGCGGCGGTCGAGTAAATGTACGGCATCAGGCGGTAGCGCAGCTTGTCGTACCAGACCATCGATTCGCGCATCGGCGAGCCTTCCGGCGAGATGATGTGGATCTCGCGCTTGACCACTTCGCCGTGGGAGCGGAACAGCGGCGAGAACGCGCCGAACTGCCACCAGCGCAGGTTCAGCTCACGCCATTCCTTGAGGTCTTCCGGGGTGCCCTGGTTGGCAGCGACCACGCGGTTTTCCTGGGCCGAGCCGACGTCGCCGGTCTGGAAGCGCACTTCCTGCGCGTAGCCGCCGATATCGTGGGTCCAGTTCGGAATGCCCGACATCGAGATCTGCACGCCGGCCGAGATCTGGTCGTACAGGTTGTTCCAGCGGCCCACGGTATCGCCACTCCACAGCGCGGTGCCGTTGCGCTGGATGCCGGCAAAGCCGGAACGCGACAGGATGAACTGGCGCTTCTGCGGCTGATCCTTGATCAGGTGGTTGTAGAAGCCCTCGGTGTGCACCAGGCTGTACGGATTGAACGTCACTTCACCCGCGCCATACACGGTCGGGCCGATCAGCTTTTTGAAGTCTTCCAGGCGGGTGTTGGACAGCACGTCCGGCTCGGTATTGTCCATCCACCAGGCGTCGAAGCCGAGGTCCACCAGCTTCGGTTTCATCTGGCGGAAATACATGTCCTGCGCGCCCTTGGTGTACGGGTCGTAGTGGCTGTTCTTGTAGCCGGGTCCTACCCAGTCAAGGTCGCCATTTTCGACGTTCTTGGTCCACATGTAGCCGGCTTTATTGAGCTCCTGGTAGTTCTTGGTGTTCTCGTAGAACTTGCCCCAGATCGAAATCATCACGCGCGCATTGTTCTTGTGGACTTCGTCCACCAGGCCTTTCGGGTTCGGGAAACGCACCTTGTCGAAGTCGTGCGAGCCCCAGCCATCTTGCGGCCAGTAGAACCAGTCCTGCACCATGTTATCGACCGGCCAGCCCTGCTTGCGGTATTCCCTCAACACGCCCAGCAGCTGCTCCTGGGTCTCGTAGCGCTGGCGCGACTGCCACAGGCCGTACGACCACTTCGGCATCATCGGCGCTTCGCCGGTCAGGTGGCGATAACCGGCGATCACCTTGTCGATGCTGGTCTCGCCGTTGATGACGTAGTAGTTGATGCTCTGCGCGACTTCCGAAGAGAACGTCAGCGAGTGACGTTCCGGCGCCGGCAGCGGGTCGTTATGGGTCATGGCGATCATGCCGCCCGACGGCTTCCACTCCAGGTGCAGCTTGACCGGCTTGTTGGCCTCGAATTTCAGCTCGAAGTTGTGGTACCACGGGTTCCAGCCCTGGCGCCACACGTCCATGATCTGCTTGCCGTCGATATCGAGCTTGGCGTAGTCCGACGAATACAGCTGCATCTTGTGCACGCCCGGCTTGTCGGATGTGAGCGTACCGTCCCACACCACTTTCACGCCCACGGCTTTTTTCGGGTCGCCCAGTTCCTTCGGCCAGTTATCGGCGACGTCCTTGAGGTACTGGTAATCGATGTCCTTTTCCTGGCGCGTGAGCACCAGCTTGTCGTCGACGTAGTAGCGCGCGGTCAGGCCGCCGGCCTTGCCGTCGGCGTCCGCAAGTTTCAGGTCGCGCGAGAGGAAGCCATACGGCTTGGGATCGCCGAAGCGCGAGATCGAATTGTTGTCCCACAAAACGCCGTAGTTTTTATCGGAGACCACGAACGGCACGGCGATGACCATATTGTGCTGCATCAGCAGCACGTCTTCGCCGTTGAGGTTCATCTGGCCGTTCTGGTGCTGGCCCAGGCCGTAGTAGGCGTCCTTGGTGCCGTGGTTGAAGCCCTGCGTGACCGCCATGAACGGCTTGCCGCCCACTTCGACCGGCGTCATGTTCTCGGCCGCCTGCGTCAGGAACGCCTTGCCGGCGGCGTTGAAGAACTGCACCTGGCCGGTGGCCAGCGAGACCGCCACCGAAATCTTCTTGGCCTTGAGCGTGACTTTGTCCTTGCCCTGGGCGGTGACTTCGAATTTTTCACCTCCTTTACCGCTGACAGGAGTGGCAATTGTCATGAGCGAGGGCGTGAGTTCCTTGCCCGCCTGGTCGGTCTTGACGACGTGGATGATGTTGTCGTTCATGACTTCGAGGCGCACTTCCTTGGCGCCGCTGTCAGGCTTGACGACCACGCCGGTGGCGGTTTTCTCGAAGGTGCCGGCCATTGCATGGCCGGAGATCAGCACCGCCAGGCAGGACGCCGCGGGCACGATTGCTTTGAATTGCATGTGTTCTCCTGAGTTTTTATAGAGGCTCGATAACCTTAGTAGGTTCCGACCTTCACCTTCAGCACGACCGGATTACCGGTCAAATTAAGACCATAATCGGTCTGGTCGCCATTCCAGTTGCGTTCCATGATCCACTTGCCGGCGGCATCATACCGCCCCTCTTCCACGCGCGCCCACATGGTCGGCTTGCCGTCCGCGCTGTCGATCTTTACCCGCGCGTGCTGGCCGACGATGATGAATTCATTGTCGGCGATCTGCGCCATCGCCACGCCGCCGTTGGGTTTCTCGGTATTGGCCGGCAGGTCCTTCACGTCCTTGAAATACTGCGCCTCGCCGAACTGCCATTCGCGGAACGAGATGGTGGCGTTCCAGCCCTTGAGCGCGAGCTTTTGCGGCTGGCGGTCGTCGCCTTCGGCTACGCCGTAGGTGCGGCCTTCGAACGCCCACTTCGACCACTGGCGCTCCATCGGCCGGAAAGCCCCGAAGATTTTGCCGTACGGCGCCGTCATGGTCTTGTCGGTGGCCTTGTGACCGAGCGGGAAATTGCTGTAGTCGGCGTAGTCGATACCGAACGGCGAGAAGTTGATGGCGCCGCGGCCAAGCACCAGGTAAGCGTAACGCACGTAGTCGGCGCCGTTGCTCATCTCCGGCACGGCCAGCGCGTTGTCGGGCCGCTGGAACTTATCGAGCGTGGCGACGAACTTGCGCGAGTCCGGGCTGTAGATGTCCGGCGCGGCGAAGTCGATCGCCGGCGCAGCCGCCTTGTAGATGTCGATCACGTCGAACGTGGGTCCGCCGCTGGCAAAGTTCTTGTTCCATGGCTTGACCGGCTCTTCGAGCGAATCGCGGATCGAGTTGTTGACGTACATGGGCAGGTTGTACACGTCGCGGCCCGCCTTGGCGATCTCGCCGATGTACTTCGCCACCGAATACGCATGGAAGTACTCGTCGGCATAGTCGCCGTACACCTGCTTCCAGGTGCCGGTCGCCGCCAGCGCCACCGGCGACTTTTTATGTTTTAAAACTTCGGCCGGCACCGGAGCGTTGAACTGCGCTTCGGCCTTCGGACCGTAATCGCGCGCGTAGCCGTAGGTGCCCACCTCGTTTTGCACCTGCATCATGATCACGGTGCGCTGCACATCGTCGATCTTCTTGATGTGCGCCATCAGGGCCACGAACGCCTTCTTGTCGGCCTTGAGGGTTTCTTCGCCTTGCGGCGACAGGCAGTAAATCGGCTTGCCCTCCTGGTCCAGCATGCGCGGGAAGCGGGCGTTGTTGAACTTGACCCACTCCGGCGTGTAACTGGGACCGGTGTTTTTCCAGGTGCCGAACCACAGCAGCACCAGGCGCACCTTGTTCTTGCGCGCTTGCGCCACCAGGGTATCGACGTAGCTGAAATCGAACTTGCCTTCGGTCGGCTCGATCTGCTCCCAGGCCACCGGGATTTCCAGCGTGTTGGCGTTGGCGTCCTTGATGGCGGCCCATACCTTGTCGAGCGCCAGCGGATAATTGCTGGAGTTCTGGGCCTGGCCGCCGAACATGACGAACGGCGCACCGTCCACCATCAGCGCGTGGCGGCCATCCTTGGTCACCAGTTCCGGAATCGGCGCGGCCGCCGCGCCAGCTGCCACCACAAAAGTAAGACCAAGCGCTGTAACGAGCTGGCGGACGGTTGTTTTCATGCGTCGCATTCCTTATTCGAAGTTGTAGGTCAGACGGGCGGTATAGCGTCGGCCCGACGAGAACCAGGAACGGCCCATCAAACCGGTACTTTGCTGCATCAGGATCTTGTACTTGGAGTCGGTCAGATTCTGCGCTTCGATGCCGATCTGCATACGGTCGTTGATCTTGTACGAGAGCGAGGCATCGGCCTGGCCGTAATCGTCCGCCCAGGTAGGCAAGCCCCATGCCACGTTGTGCTGGCCGACGGTCGGGCTGGCAGGATTGGTGTCGGTGCCGTCGGTGCCGTTGGTGCCGCTGACGTTGACCGCCTGCAGGCTCTTCGAACGCCAATTGTAGGCCATACGCGCCGACCATGGGCCCTTGTCATACATCAGGGCCAGGTTGTACGACTGGCGCGACAGGTTTTCCAGCGGCAGATTGCCGAAGGTGGTGCCGTTGGTATCGCAGCCGTTCAGGTTCAGGTTCAGGTTGGCCGCGCCGGTGGTAGCGGTGCAGTACTGCGAGTACACGCCGTTGTACAGGGTGCGCTCGCTGTCGACGAAGGTGAAGTTACCCTGGATGCCCAGGCCCGACCAGGCGCCAGGCAGCTTGTCGAAGTACTGCTGGTACGCCAGCTCGAAACCGCGCGCGCGGCCCTTGGCGCCATTGACCGGCGAGGTGGTGGTGAAGTCATGCATCACGCCAGCGGTGTCGGGCAGCCGGTTGATGGTGGTCTGCTTGACGATGACGTCCTTGAGGCGCTTGTTGAACACGGCCAGCGTTATCGAGCCCACCGGCGAGAAGTACCACTCGGCGGTCAGGTCGACCTGCTTGGCGGTGATCGGACGCAGGTTGGGATTGCCCTCGGCTTCGCCGGTGTAGCTGACGACCTGCGAATTGTTGTCCACGCTTTGCGTGAGCTTGGTGTAAGCCTGCAGCTGCGATGGATCGGGACGCGACAGCGCGGAGGCAAACGCAAAGCGGAACTGCAGCGTGTCGGTCGCCTTCAGGCGCAGGTTCAGGCTGGGCAGCCAGTTGCGGTACGAGTTGTCGAAGTTCTCGGCGCGGGCATACGGCACGATGACCGGGATGCCGGGTCCTGGCGTGGCCGAAGAGCTGAACAGGGTGTAGCCGTTGGCGTGCGAATCGGTCTTGACCATGCGCAGACCGATGTTACCGTCGATCGGGTATTTCAGGTCGTCGAAGCCGAAGCGCGTCTGCGCGTACAGGGCCTTGGTTTTTTCCGACTGCTGGTTGATGCCTTTCGGGTCGCCTCCGAAGGTAGCCTGGTTCCAGGGATCGCAGGTGGTGCCGTTTTCCGCGCACAGGATGCCACGGTACGAGTGCAGCTTGGCGTAGCTGTCCGGGTAGCCCCGGGCCAGCGACACGTCCGGGAAGGCCACTGCCGGCACGTCGATTTTACCATTGAAGAAATTCTTGAACGAGTGGACGTTGGTGGAGCCTGAGAAGCGTGGATCACCCAGGTACGCCAGCTTGCCCTGCAGGCCGCCCATCCAGTCCTGGGTGATGCCTTGCCAGTTATAGCTCGGATTCGAGTTTTCGGTCGTCGAGTCGCGGTCGGTCAGGCGAGCGCCGAAGCGGATGTCGCGCAGGATCGGATTGTCGAAGTCGTACTTCAGGTCGATCTTGCCCGCCTTGGATTCGGCTTTCGCGCGATCCAGGTGCTCCATCGTGAAGGCCCAGTAGTAGTTGTTCGGGTTGGCCAGGTAGGCGCGGTCGGCGGCATCGAAGGTAATCGATGGCACGCTGCCGGTCAGGTCCAGCTGCTCCTTCGGCATTTTCAGGCCGGTAGCCACGGTCGAGTCGACGCTGCGGGTGTTGGCGCGGATTTTTTGCAGGTCGGTGACGATGGTCCAGCGGTCGTTCGGGCGCCAGCGCGCATTCCACGAAATGTCGGTGGTGTCGGACTTGCGCCAGGCGGTGCGGGTGTCGTTGTTGAAGTTGATGCCCTTGGTCGGGTCGGTATTGGTAAGCGTCCCCTTGAGCAGTGCCCCGTTGTCGCCATACTCGCCATCGGTGACCTTGATCGCATACGGATCGGCCGAGCCGAAGATCGCCTGCTCGTCCCACTGCATCTTGTACTTCGACTTGAAGAAGGTCAGGCCGGTGGTCAGGGTGCTGCTCGGCTTCCATTGCAGGGCGCCGTACGCGCCTTCGCGGGTGCGGTCGAAGTTGAGCGAGCGCCATTGCGCGCCTTTCGGAACCCACACGGTGCGACCGTTATCCTGGATCTGGTAGTACGGCTCGACCTGGACGGCGTCGGTGCGGGTGGCCGATTCCGAGTAGGCCAGGTCGACCAGGGCGCCGATTTCGCCGATCGGCGTTTTCCAGCGGTTGGAGACCATGCCCGAGTACGACGGCGAAGCCTTGCCCTTGCGCAGTTCGGAGTGGGTCGCGGAACCGGAGATGGCAGCCTTGAAGCCCTTGTAGTCGAACGGCATCGCGGTGCGCAGGTTGATCAGGCCACCGATGGCGCCCTCCACCTGTTCCGCCGACGGGTTCTTGTAGATGTCCACGCCTGCCATCAGCTCTGGCGGCACGTCTTCGAAGTTGAGCGAACGGCCGCCGTTGGCCGAGAACGAATCGCGGCCATTGAGTTCGGAGCGCACGTAGCTCAGGCCACGCACCGACACGCCGGAGCCTTCGACCGAGAAGTGATCGGGATCGCTGCGCGCCATGGCGCGGTCGATGGTCACGCCCGATACGCGCTGCAGCACCTCGGTCACCGAGCGGTCGGGCAGCTTGCCGATATCGTCGGCGGCGATCGAATCGACCACCTCGTCGGCGTTCTGCTTGATTTTTTGCGCCGACTGCAGCGCCGCGCGCTGGCCGGTCACGACCACCGACGTCATCGAGCCCGCCGGTGCAGCTGCCGTGTTGACGGTGGCATCGTTGCTGGTGCTCTGCACCGGGGCCTGCGCCTGTTCCTGTGCCTGGGCAGCGCCCAGCATCAGCGCCATCTGGGCCAGGCCCATCGCAATGGCGGTCTTTTTAAAGTTGTGTTTCATCTGTGCTCTCCAAGGTTATTTGGTTCGATCAAGGCTCTGCGGCCTGGTTGGTGCTGCTCCGCTGCTGCTCTACAACTGATTAGGTATCGCTGCGCTACGTGTGAAATCGTTTGCAAAGCGGCACGCAACGGCGCCGGCGCTGGGCAGCGCGGCAGGCTCGATCGTCGTCATTGGGTGTGTCTCGCTCGTCGTTATTTTTTATCGTCTAGTGACTCGGGCTGGGGAGGCCGCGGACCTGACGAATCTATACGAAGATTCTGCAAGTTACCGAATCGTGCGGCAATTGCGAAAATCACCAAGCGGGCGAATGATAATCAGCAAGCGTCGCTTACTTCCGACAACTGCAATGCAAACGGCCCGCTGTTGCGGGCCGTCTACTAAACACGGGGCTTATTTAGTGGACAAATGAATTATCTGCGTGCTGAACGTGTGGCCACGTCCACCCACACGGCCAGGGTCAGGATTGCACCCTTGACGATCATTTGCCAGTAGCTGTCCACGTCCAGCATCGACATGCCGTTGTCCAGGCTGGCCATCACCAGCGCCCCGATCAGGGCGCCGTACACGGTGCCGGAACCGCCGCGCATCGACGTGCCGCCGATGAAGCAGGCGGCGATCGCATCGAGTTCGCCCGAGGTGCCGGCCGACGGCGAACCAGCGGCCAGGCGCGCGGTGTTGATCAGGCCAGCGAGCGCGCACATCACGCCCATCAAGCCGAAGATCCACAGCTTGACGGCTTGTACGTTCACGCCCGACAGGCGGGTGGCCTCCATATTGCTGCCCACCGCGTAGATGCGTCGACCGAACACGGTCTGGGTGGCGACGTAGCTGAAGATGCCCAGCAGCGCCAGCAGCAGCAACACCGGCAGCGGAATGCCCTCGTAGCTGTTCAAGGTGCGCACGAACGCGAACAGCACGGCGCCAATGGCGGCCAGGCGCAGCGCGTCCTGCCACACCGGGTGCACCGGCAGGCCATGGCGCGCCAGGCTGGCGCGCTGGCGCAGCGTCAGCACAGCCGCCAGCACGAACAGCGCCACGCCCAGCACCACGCCCATCTGCGGCGACAGGTAGCCCTGGCCCAGGTTCACCAGCGGATCGGACACCGGCGCGATGGTGGAGCCGCCGGTCACGCCGAGCACGATGCCGCGATAGGCCAGCATGCCCCCCAGGCCCACGATAAACGACGGTATGCCCTTGTAGGCAGTGAGGTAGCCGTTGAAGAGGCCCAGCACCAGGCCGCACGCCAGCACCACCGCGATGGTGGCCGGCAGCGGCATGCCGTGCGTGACGTCCAGGACTGCGGCGATCCCGCCCAACAGGCCAAGCAGCGAGCCGACCGAGAGGTCGATCTCGCCGGCGATGATCACGAACGCCATGCCGCAGGCGACGATGCCGGTCACCGCCATCTGGCGCATCAGGTTCGACAGGTTGCGCGGCGACGTAAAGCCGCCCTCGGTCTTCCAGCTGAAGAAGGCCCAGATGATGGCGATCGCGATCAGGAGCGCCAGGATTTTGTACTGCGTGAACAGTTGTTTGAGATTGGTAGTTTGCATGGGTTCTTTGTACTCTGTGTTCAGTGCGTTCAGTGCGTGAGCGCGGCGGCCAGCACGGTTTCCTGGCTCAGGTTGTCGTTGACGAAGTCGCCGCGCAGCTTCCCTTCTCCCATCACCAGCACGCGGTCGGACACGCCCAGCACTTCGGCCAGTTCCGACGACACCATGATGATGGACATGCCCTGCGCCGCCAGTTCCAGCATCAGCTTGTAGATTTCGAACTTGGCGCCCACGTCCACCCCGCGCGTCGGCTCGTCGAGGATCAGCACCTTCGGTTTAGTGAGCAGCATCTTGGACAGCACCGCCTTTTGCTGGTTGCCGCCCGAGAGCGACGTGATCGACAGGAACGGGCTGGCCGTCTTCAGTCCCAGCCGGGCGATTTCCTCGCTCACCACTGCCAGTTCGGCCTCGCGGTCGATGCGGGTGAAGCGCGCAAAGCGGCCCAGCACCGACAAGGTGATATTCTGGCCCACGTCCATGTCGCGCACGATGCCGTGGTGCTTGCGGTCTTCCGGCACCAGCGCCAGCCCGCAGCGGATCGCCTTGAGCGGCGTGCGACTGTCGATGCGCTGGCCTTCCAGCCACACCTCCGCTTCGCAGCGGCCCGGGTAGGCGCCGAACAGCGCGGTTACCAGCTCGGTGCGGCCCGCGCCCACCAGGCCGGCGATGCCGAGGATCTCGCCGCGACGCAGCGAGAACGAGACGTTGTCGACCTTCTTGCGTTCGGGCCGATCGAGGTCGTAGCAGGTGACGTTGCGCGCCTCGAACACCACTTCGCCGGGCGTGCGTTCGAGCGTCGGATACATCTGGCTCATTTCGCGGCCCACCATCTGGGCGATGATCTGGTTGACGTCCATGCGGTCCATCGGCGTGGTGGCGATGTGCTTGCCGTCGCGGATCACCACGATGGTGTCGCAGATCGCTTCCACTTCGTCGAGCTTGTGCGAGATGTACACGCACGCCACGCCCTTGGCTTTCAGGCCGCGCACGATGTCGAGCAGTACCTTGATTTCGTTGGCGGTGAGCGACGACGACGGCTCGTCGAGGATCAGCACGCGGGCGTTCTTGTTGAGCGCCTTGGCGATCTCGATCAGCTGCTGGTGGCCGCCGCCATAGGTGGAGACCGGCAGCACCACGTTGACGTCGTGCAGATTGAGTTCCTTGAGCAGCGCTTCGGCGCGCTGGTTCATGGCGGGATAATCCATGCGCCCGCCGGGCAGCGTGATCTCGTTGCCGAGGAAGAGGTTTTCGGTCACCGACAGCTCGGGCACCAGCATCAGTTCCTGGTGGATGATGACGATGCCGGCGGCCTCGCTCTCGCGGATCGACTGCGCTTCGAGCGGTTTGCCGTCCATCAGGATCTGGCCGTCCCAGGTGCCATGAGGGTACACGGCGGACAGCACTTTCATCAGCGTCGATTTGCCGGCGCCGTTCTCGCCGCACAAGCCGATGCACTCGCCTGCCTTCAAGGTCAGGTCGATGCCGTCGAGCGCGGGGACACCGCCAAATTTTTTGGCGATGCCCTTCATTTCTAGCAAATAGCCGGACATACAAAGTTCTCGCAGAGGTGGTGATGGGAAGGCATGCGGCGCATGCCCTCCGGGCGCAGGCAGCGCCCTGTGGTTGCTACAGGTAGTGACTGCGGCTTACTTGGCGGCCAGCTGGGCCTTGGTGTAGAAGCCGTCGGTGACGACGGTATCCACGTTGGCTTTGGTCAGCAGCGTTGGTTCCAGCAAACGGGTATCGACCTGCTTGAAGCCGTTGTTGATCTTGGCGTTGAAGGCCGGCTTCTCGCCGCGCACCAGCTGGATCGACAGGTTGGCCGCCTCGGTGGCGATCAATTTCAACGGCTTGTAGACGGTCATGGTCTGGGTACCGGCGATCACGCGGCGCACGCCGGCCAGATCGGCATCCTGGCCCGATACTGCCACCTTGCCGTCGAGCTTTTGCGAGGCCAGCGCCTGCACCGCGCCGCCGGCGGTGGCGTCGTTGGACGCAACCACGGCATCGAGCTTGTTGCCGTTGGCGGTGAGCGCATTTTCGATGATCGACATCGCCTCGGACGGGCTCCAGTCCTTCACCCACTGCTTGCCGATGACCTTGATGTCGCCCTTGTCGATCAGCGGCTGCAGCACGGCCAACTGGCCTTCGCGCAGCATCTTGGCGTTGTTGTCGGTGGGCGCGCCACCGAGCAGGTAGTAGTTACCCTTCGGTTTGACCGCCAGCACGCCCTTCGCTTGCAGCTCGCCGACCTTCTTGTTGTCGAACGAGATGTAGGCGTCGACATCGGCGTTGAGGATCAGGCGGTCGTACGACACCACCTTGATCTTGGCTTTTTTCGCTTCGCGGATGGCGTTGTTGAGCACAGTGGCGTTGTACGGCACGATCACCAGCACATCGACACCGCGCGAGATCAGGTTCTCGATCTGGGCGATCTGGCGCTGTTCGCTGGCGTCGGCCGATTGCACGAACACCTTGGCGCCCTGCTTCTCGGCGGCGGCGACGAAGTAGTCGCGGTCGCGCGCCCAGCGCTCGAGGCGCAGGTCGTCGATCGAGAAGCCGATTTTGGGATTCTTGGCGTCGGCCATGGCGTTGCCGCCTGCGCACACCAGCATGACCGCGACAGCGGCGGAAGTAAGCAGTTTTTTCATTGTTTCGTCTCCTGTGAATATTCGGTAAGTGCCGGGTCTCTGCCCGGCTGAATTACTTAATGGTTATGGCGCGGCAGCGTATCGGCCACCGCCCGGTATGGTACGGCCAGTTCCATCACCGCGCCATGCTCCATCTGGCCTACCGTGCTGCGGTAGATTTCCTGCCACGGCGTCTGGCTGGCCGGATAGGCTGGAATCGGTCCTTTCTTGCGCTCTTCCCATTCCGCTTCCGGCACCAGCGCATCGCACTGGCCGGCGTTCAGATCGACGCGAATGCGGTCGCCGGTGCGCAGCCAGGCCAGGCCGCCGCCCACCGCGCTCTCGGGCGAGGCGTTGAGGATCGACGGGCTGTCCGAAGTGCCGGACTGGCGACCGTCGCCCAGCGTGGGCAACCAGTTGATGCCGCGCTTGACCAGCGCATCGGGCGGCTGCATGTTGACCACTTCGGCCGAACCGGGCCAGCCCACCGGGCCCGCGCCACGGATGACCAGGATGCAGTCTTCGTCGATAGCCAAGGATGGATCGTTGATGCGGGCGTGGTAGTCGCCGGAACCGTCGAACACGATGGCGCGGCATTCGAAAACGTTTTCGCGACCAGGCTCGCTAAGATAGCGTGCGCGGAACGCTTCCGAAATCACGGACGTCTTCATGATGGCGAAGTCGAACAGGTTGCCCTTCAAGACGAAGAAGCCGGCGTCGGTTTTCAGCGGCGCGTTGAACGGATAGATCACTTCGCGGTCCACGGTTTCGCGGCCAGCGAGGTTTTCGCGCATGGTGCGGCCGGTGACGGTGGCGCGGTCCGAGCGCAGCATGCCCTGCTGCTCCAGTTCCCACATCACGGCCGGCACGCCGCCGGCGCGGTGGAAACGCTCGCCGAGGAATTTACCGGCTGGCTGCATATTGAGCAGCAGCGGTACTTCGTGGCCGTATTCCATCCAGTCGCTCGATTTGAGTTCCACGCCCGCGTGGCGCGCCATGGCCACGATGTGCTGCTGGGCGTTGGTGGAGCCGCCGATCGCCGCATTGGTGACGATGGCGTCGAGGAAGGCGTCGCGCGTGAGGATGCTCGACGGCTTGATGTCGCGCTTGGCCATCTCCACGATGCGGCGGCCGGTCTCGTAGGCCATCTGGCCGCGCTCGCGGTACGGCGCGGGAATGGCCGAGCAGCCGGTCAGCGACAGGCCCAGCGCTTCGGCAATCGCGTTCATGGTCGATGCCGTGCCCATGGTGTTGCAGTGGCCGGCCGACGGCGCCGAAGCCGCCGCGATCTGCAGGAATTTTTCGTTGTCGATGGTGCCGGCAGCGAGCTGGCGGCGGCCCTTCCAGATCGCCGCGCCCGAACCTGCCAGTTCGCCCTCGAACCAGCCGTCGAGCATCGGCCCGCCGGACAGCACGATGGCGGGAATATCGACGGTCGATGCGGCCATCACCTGTGCCGGCGTGGTCTTGTCGCAGCCGGTGGTCAGCACCACGGCATCGATCGGGTAGCCATGCAGGATTTCGACCAGGCCAAGATAGGCCAGGTTGCGGTCGATGGCGGCTGTCGGGCGGCGGCAGTTTTCGAAGATCGGATGGAGCGGAAACTCCATGGCGATGCCGCCGGCGTCACGGATGCCGTCGCGCACGCGCTTGGCCAGTTCCAGGTGGATGCGATTGCACGGGCTGATGTCGCTGCCGCTCTGGGCGATGCCGATGATCGGGCGGCCCGAGCGCAGTTCTTCCGGCGTGATGCCGTAGTTCATGAAGCGCTCGAGGTACAGCGCGGTCATGTCGATATGATCGGGATTGTCGAACCAGTCCTGCGAGCGGTAGCGGCGCGGCGCTTCGCCCACGGTCCGCTGGCTCATGTCGTTCATGTCATTCAGGTCGCTCATTTGATTGCTAGTCTGATTGCTCATCGTGTTCAGGCTCCGTACCAGCCGGCATCGACATAGTAATCGCGGCCGCTGCAACGGCGCGCACTGTCGGACGCCAGGAACAACGCCAGCGCCGCCACGTCATCGACTTCCACGCGCGCCTTCAGGCATTGGCCGGCCAGGATACGTGCTTCCTCTTCCGGCGTGTGCCACAGCGCTTCCTGGCGCGGCGTACGCACGCCGCCGGGCACGATGCAGTTCACGCGCACATTGTGCTGGCCCAGGTCGCGGGCCAGGCCGCGCGTCATGCCTTCGATGGCCGCCTTGGCGGTCATGTACAGCGTCAGGTCCGGCAGCGCCAGGTGCCACGAGATCGAACCGAAGTTCAGGATCACGCCGTCGCCCTGCGCCTGCATGCCCGGCGCCACGGCCTGGGCGCAGAAGTACTGGTGGCGCAGGTTGACGGCCATGCGGTTTTCCCAGTACTGCGGGGTGACTTCGGCGAGCGAATGACGATCGTCGTTGGCGGCGTTGTTGATCAGGACATCGACCGGGCCGATGTCGGCGAATACTTTCGCCACGGTGGCGAGGTTGGTCAGGTCGCACGGCACGAACAGGGGCGGCACGGCCAGGCCGGCCAGCTTGGCCTGCAGCGCCTGCGAATCGGCTTCCGCGATGTCGAGGAAGTGTACGCGCGCACCCTGGCGGGCGAATGCCTCGACCATGCCGGCGCCGATGCCGCTGCCGCCACCGGTGACGACCACGCGCTTGCCGGCCAGGCTCGGGTAGATCGGCTGCTCGAAGGTGGTGTCGGGTTTCGGTTGCGCTGCGCTTGGCGTGGCAACCTCGGTACCCCGAGCCCGGTTCAGCAGCGCGCGGGTGCCGTAGGTCCACGGCGCGATCTGGTCGCTGCGCTGCACGGTGTTGACCAGCGCGCCCAGCGACGGCGTGGCGATGGTGACGCGGTCGCCCAGGTGGTGGGTAAAGCCGCCGCCGGCCGCATCGCGGTCCTTGATCGGCGAGAACATCGTCCCCAGGAACAGCATGAAGCCGTCCGGGTACTGGTGGTGCGGGCCGCAGGTCTGGGCGACCAGGTCGAGCGGATCGCGGCTAATTTCGCGCATGCGGCTGCTGCCTTCGAGGCGGAAGTCGTCGTCCTGGCCTTCGATCAGCATCCGCACTTCGGCGTTGCGCACAGTGTCGATGGTGAAGTGTTCGTCGAACAAACGGATGAACGGGCCGATCGCGCACGAGCCGTTGTTGTCCTTGGCCTTGCCCAGCAACAGGGCGCTGCGACCCTCGATGTCGCGCAGGTTGACGTCGTTGCCGAGCGTGGCGCCGCGCACCTGGGCGCGGCTATTGACCGCCAAAACGATTTCCGGCTCGGGGTTGTTCCATTTCGAATCCGGGTGCAGGCCGACGTCGGCGCCGCTGGCAACTGAGGCCATCGGCTGCGACTTGGAGAACACTTCGGCATCCTTGCCGATGCCGACTTCCATATATTGCGACCAGATGCCGCGCGCGATCAGGCTTTCCTTGAGCTTTTGGGCTTCGTCGGAGCCGGGGCGAATCGCCGACAGGTCGGAACCGATGATGGTCTGGATCTCGGCGCGCAGTTCGGCGGCGCGGGCAGGCACGCCCTTGGCCTGCTCTTCGATCACGCGCTCGAGCAGGCTCACGGCAAAGGTCACGCCGCAGGCCTTGACGGCCTGCAGGTCGCAGGGTGCCAGCAGTTTGGGGGTATCGTCATCGGCGTTGCGGGCCATCGCATCGGCCAGCAGCTGCTGCACCGGGCCGAGCGAGGCGCCCGGCGCGCTGCGCGCGATCTCGAGGGCGTCGTCGCGCTCGAGCAAATCGGACATGGTGGGTGCATGGGCCGAGATGTCGAACACCTCGCCGTTGCGTACCGCGACCACGCAGGGGCCATCTATACACCACACGCGGCCTACCATCACTGCCCGGCTCAAGTCGTCCGGCAGCATTGCTTTAATATTATTTTCCAAGGTCTCTCTCTCTCCAGGCATGCAGGCAAACTGCGAGAGGATTTTGACCCGATTCCCCGGGGGCGGCAATTATGAAACTCACCAAGCGCGGTCATGATTTACGCGCAGGCTTGCTCCCGGCCAGCCTTGGCCTGATCCTTGGCTTGATCCTTCGCCTTATCTTGGTAAGCGCGCGGCGTACACCCGAGCTCCCGCTTGAACACCGCGTGCATGTACTGCACCGACGTGAAGCCGCAGCTGAGCGCCACGTCCGAGATGGTGCGGTCGCCCTGCGCCAGCATCTCGGTGGCCGCATCGAGCTTGAAGCGCAGGATCACGTCGTGCACGCTGCAATCGAGCTCCTGGCGGAAGTACGACTCCAGCGACGAGCGCGAAATGCCCACGTATTCGGCCACCTGGTGGGTCTTGATGCCCTGGCACGCGTACTGGCGGATGAAGTGCCGGGCGCGCATCACGTGCGGGTGCTTGGCCGCTTCGTGGCGGGTGGAGGTCTGGATATTGATGCCGATTGGCGGCACCAGCACGCGCGTGCCCTGCAGGCGGGCGCCGTGCAGCATCTGGTCGAGCAACTGGGCGGCGGTGCGCCCCATCTCCTGCGCGCCCTGGATCACGGAACTCAGTGGTATGCGGGTGAGCATGCGCGCCAGCGGGTCGTTGTCGATGCCGATCAGGGCCACCTGTTCCGGCACCTCGATGCCGGCGATGATACAGGCCTGCATCAGCTGGCGCGCGCGGGCGTCGGTCACGGCGATGATGCCGACCGGCTTGGGCAGGCTGTGCAGCCACTGGATCTGCTGCTCCACCGCTTCGTCCCAGGCGGCGGCACTGGTGCCGAGGCCGCGATACACCTGCGCCTCCATCTTGTCTTCGGCCATCAAGGTGCGGAACGCCTTTTCGCGCTCCTGGGCCCAGCGGTTTTCCTGCGCCTCCGGCAGGCTGAACATGGCGAAATTACGCAGTCCGGCCTCGATCAGGTGGTCGCGCGCCAGCTTGATCAGTTTGAAATTGTCGGTGGCCACGTAGGGCACGCCGTCGGGATAGCTGCTGTCGTCGGCATACGAGCCGCCCACGGCCACGACCGGGATACGGCTGCGCGACAGGGCTGCCGCCACGGCAGGGTCGTCGAAGTCGGCAATGATGCCGTCGCCGTGCCAGCTCTCCAGGCCCGACAGGCGCAGGCGAAAATCCTCTTCCAGGAACAAATCCCAGGCGGCACGGGTACTGCCGAGGTAAGCGGCGACGCCCGCGATGATCTCGCGGTCGAAAATCTTGTTTGCGTTAAATAACAGTGCGATACGATGAGACTTCATCTGCATCTTCAACCACCTCTATCGGGACGACACAATCCAGCACGCCAGATTTTTGGCGCGACGAGTATTGTGACATGGTTCCGTCACGAACTGAGGAATTCAGGCGAAATCTTGTTACTTTTAGTACTTTTGTTACTTTGCACAAGCGCCTGGTGCAGGAGTCAGTTGGCTGGGGGCGGTTCTCCCTTGGCTAAAGGCCGGCCGAAGACGATGCCCCGGCCGGCAGTGCTCATGTAGACCACGCCGAAGGTATTGGCGTCGCCAATGACGAACTGGGCGTCGCCCGGGCCGCCGTACTGGTGCTGGTCGTCGTTGATGCGCAGCCAGGTCGCGCCGGTGTCGGTCGAGCGGAACACGCCGCGCACCCCGCCCACCGTGCCCCAGATGTACACCGTGGGATAGCTGGCGCCCGGCGCCGCCTTGCCGAAACCGACGGCGGCCGCGTAGCTCACGCCGGGCAGGCCCGCAAAGGAAACGCCGGCGTCGGTGGTGCGCGCCAGGCCGCCATCGTACAGCGGCACCCAGACGTCACCCGAGCGTCCCGGCGCCGCGCGCACCACGGCCCGCGCTTGCGTAGCCGATGCCAGCGTGGCAGCCGGTGCGAACGAGGCGCCGCCGTCGCGGCTGACCAGGAAGCTGGCGCCCCGCACCGCGTAAAACCGTCTGGCATCGATTGGATCGGCCACCGGCCGCGCGCCATTCAGGCCTGCTACCGGCAACCAGCTGTCGCCGCCGTCGCGGCTGTAGTAGCTGGTTGCGGACTTTTCCGGGCTGTGGACGATGGTGGCGCCGTCGCTGCCCAGCGCCAGCTGGCCCTTTTCGCCATGCAGTCTGGCGGTCTTTGTCCACGTCACGCCCATGTCGCGCGAGACGTACATGGCGCTGCCCACGCGCGCCACCACGTTGGGGTTTTGCGCCGCAAAATCCAGCCCCCAGGTGGTGCCCATGCTCGGCGTATGGATCGGCGAGTACTGCGTAACGTCGCTGTGGCGGAAGCCGTCGTAGTCGCCGATGGCCGAAATCACCGGGCCGCCAGGGATGCTGACCAGGTTGAGCGGTACCGACTCCTCGATACCATCATCGTCGAACTTCCAGACCGCGGGACTGGCGTGAATATCGGTGGACTTGAACAGGCCATTGCCCGAGACGACCATCAGCGAACGCGCATCGAACGGGTCGAACTCGATGCTGGCCGCCCAGTGCATGAAGCTGCCGCCGATCCAGCTCACGCCGTTCGGGTCGATTTTCACGCCCTGGTCGACGATGCTCTTCCAGCTGTTGCCGCCGTCGAGCGTCTCGAAGTACTGGTCGCCCATGCGGCCCTTGGAGTAGCGGTAGTAATTGATGGTCGTGACGATCATGCGCCGGGGATTGCCTGGATCGACCGTGATGCCGGCATAGGCGCGGTTGAGCGGCGGCGAGATGTCGCGCCAGGTGCCGGCGGCGATATCGTAGCGCCACACGCCGCCCTCTTCCAGCCCCTCGCCCTTGGCGACGTCGCCCCACGGACCGGCGCCCTTGGCAAACGTGACCACCAGGGCGCCATCGGCCAGCACCGCGCGGTGCGGCATCAGGTGCGCCGGGCCACCCGCCATCGGCTGAAAGGTGCGGCCGGCGTCGTCGGAGACGTACATGTTCGGACCGTTCTTGCCGAAGCGCGAGACGCCGGCGAACAGGCGCTGGGTGGCCCCGTCTTTTTTGCTGGCCGGCTTAGCGGACGAATCGAGCACCACGAAGCTCACGCCATTGTTGTTGGGCGGCGTGGTGGTCACGTCCAGGCCGGGCAGGTGCTGCCACGTCAAGCCCTCATCGACGCTCTTGAACATGCCGTTGGCGCGGGTACCGATGTAGAGGATTTTGCCGTTGGCCGGATCGACCTGCAGCTTTTCGCCATTGCCGCGCCCCATGCCGTTGCCGTGGATCTTGAACTGGCTGGTGACGTCGATTTTTTTGAAGGTATTACCGTAGTCGTCGGACTTGAGGATGGCGCTGGCGCCGCCGTTCAGGTACTCGACGCCGGTGGACAGATACAGCTTGTTGGGCGCGGCAGGATCGGTGGCGATCGACTCCACGCCGAGGATGCCGGTTTCCTGGTCCGACACCCAGTCCGTCAGCGCCACCCAGCGGCCGTTGGCGGTGTCGCGGCGGTAGGCGCCGCCGACGTCGGTGCGCAGGTAGATCAGGTCTTTTCGGGTTTTGCTGGGGATGATGCCGGAGATGAAGCCGCTGCCGCCGATGGCGACCGGGCGCCAGGCGTAGCTGGATCCGGCGCCAGGAGCCGCATTGGGGCTGGCGCCTTGCCCGCCCAGCAGCCGGTCGAGCGTCGGCGCCATTTCCCGCGCCCAGATCTCGTAACCGTTCTGGTTCGGGTGCAGCAGGTCGGGCATGATGTCTTTCGACAGCGCGCCATCGGGCTGTAAGAAAGACCGGCCGATATCGAGGTAGAACACGTGGCGGTTGTCGGCAAAGCCGGCGATGATGGCGTTGACCTGGTCGTTCAGCCGCCGCGCCGGATCGTCGGCAGTGGCGCCGCGCGGGAAGATCGCCAGCAGCAGGATCTTGGTGTCCGGCAGGCGCTGGCGCAGTTCCTCGATATTGCGCTTGATGCCGGCCGCCGTGGTCACCGGATTTTCCTTGCGGTGGCCGGTGTTGTTGGTGCCGAACATGAGCACCGCGACTTTGGGCGCGATGGCATCGACTTCGCCGTGCTGCAGGCGCCACAAGACGTTTTCGGTGCGGTCGCCGCCGAAGCCCAGCGCCAGCGCATCGAGTCGCTTGTAGTACTGCTGGAAGACCGGAGCGCCGCTCTTTTCCCAGCCTTCGGTGATCGAGTCGCCGATGAACACTACCTGCGCCTTCTTGCCCAGCGCGGCGGCCTCCTTGAGCTTTTGCTCATGGCGGCCAGTCCACCACCCGACCGACCACGACTCGTTGAGTTTATCGGGCGTGACCGACGCGGTGCGGTAGTCGGGGCACGCCAGCGTCGGCTTTGCCGAGCGCAGCAAGCGCACATTGGAGATGGAGACCTTGCCGGCGCCAGTGGCCTCCAGCGCGAACGGCAGCTTCACAGCGGTGAAATCGGCGCCATCGCGCACAAAGCAGCTCAGCGCATACGACAGCTTTTGCCAGCCCTTGCCCTGCGCCGCGCGGGCCGGCACTACGTACGACACGGCGCGTTCGCACTGGTCGCCGCAACCGACCTTGAAGGCCAGGCCGCCGCTGGCCAGTTCATCGACCTTCACGTCCAGCGCCAGCACACCGCTTGCCATATACGGCCGGAGATCGAGCGGTTGGCCGCCGTCGACACGCAGCGCCGCGTACCAGGCGTTTTTCCATTGCAGCGACAGCTCCTTGCCGGTGCGGGTAGCGATGACCTGGCGCGTGGGCGTGCCGGGCGGCGGCGTGACCGAGGCGGTGGCGCCAGCGAGCACGGTGCTCGATTCGGAATCGGCGACAGTGACGTGGAAGCCGGCCGGCGGCGCGCCGTTGTAGAGCGTCAGTTGGCGGGCGACGGCAGCAAAGCCAGGGGTGGCGCAGGCGAACGCGCATGCCAGCGCGGTCGCAGCCAAGGCGCGCGCGCGGCGGGGGGAATACGTCATCGATTGTCTCGCTGGGTTTTATTTTGCGTTCATTCTGCAAGCAGCAAACAGCTGCCGCAATTGCGAAATTCACCAAGCGGACGAATGATATTGGCCGCGCCGCGTATCACGCGAGGCGGCCATGAAAGTTCAAGGGTTGATCGAAGCGATCACCAGCACGTCCGATGGATCGTTGCGGCCATTGGTGGCCAAGGTGAACGCCGCCACGCCGGCCGGTCCCGCACCGCCGCTGCCGGAGAGCAGGTTGAAGTCGCCGGCGCCGCCCTGCGCGTCGGGTGTGCCGTAGGCCAGGGCGCCGTCGCTGCCGGTCTGGCCGATCAGCGGCTGGCTGAAGTCGAGCGGGAAGCTGGCGTAAAACTGCACGGCATTGAAGTCGTCCTTGCCGAAGGTGCCGTTGCCGGCGCGGGCGCCCTGCACCGTCACGGTCAGATCCTGGACCTGGGCGATGGGGATGGTGTTGCCAGGGGCGGTGGTCACCAGGTCGGTGTCGAGCGTGATGACGGCGGTGGCGCTGCCAACGCTGCCGATGCCGGCGGTCCAGGTGGCGGTGAGCGTGCGGATGGCCATGGTAGTCCTTTCTTGAGACGCGCCGGGTGGCGAAGACTTATCAATATAGTATTTTCACCGTGGCTTGTAAATGCAGATTCGATACGAATTCTGCGAAGCTGCCGACATCATTTTGGCGAATTTCGTAAGCGCGAAAACGCATTTTCAATGTTGCAGCTGGCAGGCGTCTCTTTCAGAATGGTGCACCCCATGGACATGGTGCTACCAATGGAGAGAGACAAATGCAAACCAAAAAAATCGCACAGCTGATAGGTCAACTATCGCTGACCGCCGCCATGCTGGCGCCGGCCTGCGCCACCGCCCAGGACCGCGTCATCGACGTCAACGTCAGCCAGGTTGCCGGCCCGCTGCCGGCCACCTTCAATTTTGCTGTGGGCGCCGGCCGCGCCAACGAGGGCCTGCGCGCCGACTGGCAGCAGCAGCTCGCCGAGATCAAGCGCGACGCTGGCTTCAAGTACATCCGCATGCACGGCCTGCTCAGCGACGACATGGCCGTGTACCACGTCGATGCGCAAGGCAAGGAGCACTACAACTTCCAGTACATCGACGCGCTGTACGACTACCTGCTGAGCATCAAGATCAAGCCGTTCGTGGAGCTGGGCTTCATGCCGTCCCAAATGGCCAGCGGCGACAAGACCATTTTCTGGTGGCGCGGGAATGTCACGCCGCCCAAGAACTACGAGGCGTGGGAGCAGCTGGTAAAAGCGCTCACCGCGCACTGGACCGAACGCTATGGCGCCGACGAAGTGGCCAGCTGGTACTTCGAAGTGTGGAACGAACCTAACCTGGACGGGTTCTGGGCCGGCACCCAGGACGATTACTTCAAGCTGTATGCGCACGCCGCGCGCGCCATCAAGAGCGTCGATGCGCGCTACCGCGTGGGCGGCCCCGCCACCGCCGGCGCCGCGTGGATCCCCGAGACCATCGCCTACGCCGACAAGAACCGCGTGCCGCTCGATTTCATCAGCACCCATACCTATGGCGTGAGCCAGGGCTTCCTCGACGAATTCGGCAAGAAAGGCACGGTGCTCAACAAGGATGAAGGCGCGATCAGCGCCGACGTGCTGCGCAACCGCCGTGAAATCGGCGCGTCCGCCATGCCCACGCTGCCGCTGCACTACACCGAGTGGAGCTCGTCGTACACGCCGTCCGATCCAAGCCACGACAGCTACCACCAGGCCGCGTACATCCTGCAAAAACTCAAGCAGGTGGGCACTGCGGCGCAGTCGATGTCTTACTGGGTGTTTACCGATATTTTCGAGGAAGCGGGACCGCGCTTCGAGGCGTTCCACGGCGGCTTCGGCCTGATGAACACCCAGGGCATCAAGAAACCCGCCTATTTCGCTTACCAGTTCCTCAACCAGCTGGCGCCCAATGAATTGAAAAACACTGACGCCCGCTCGTACGCCACCACCGACGGCCAGGGCAATGCGCAAGTGCTGCTGTGGGATTACACCCATACCCTGCCCGAGAAGATCAACAACCAGCAGTACTTCATCCAGGACTTGCCGGCCAGGGACAAGGGCAAGGTAGCGGTCAAGGTCGCCGGCCTGAAACCGGGCGCGTACACGCTGACCGTCTCGCAAGTGGGCTACAAGCAGAACGACGCCTACACCGGTTTCATTGGCATGGGTTCGCCCAGGCAGCTGACCAGGCCGCAGGTGACGGCGCTGAAAGACATGGCCACCGGCAAGCCATCGGCGCAGAAAACGGTGCGGGTGGGCGCGGACGGGCGCTTTTCCACCAGCCTGCCGCTGAGGGAGAACGATGTGTATTTGCTCAATTTGCAGCAATCCCAACGTTGAGAAAATGGCTCCGCGTGCACAGCGCGGGGCATACAGACTCATCCATTTCTTGTCACCTGGAAATTAACTGTGTAAAGTGAGGCACACCAAGTAATTACCAGGCGCCCCAACCCGCCTCTGGCTTTGCATCACGCTGCCGTCCCCTCGCCCCCGGGATCTCGAACTTTTGATTTCCAACGGCGAACAATATGAATATCTCGAATCTCAAAATCGGTACCCGGCTGGCTGTCGGCTTCGGCATCGTGCTGCTGTTGCTCATTGCAGTGGCCTCCATCGCCATCACCCGCATCCATTCCATCAACGAGGACACGGACAATATCCTCGAGGACCGCTATGTGAAGGTGATGCTGACCAAGTCGATTGTGGACGAAGTCAACGCCCAGGCCAGGTTCCTCCGCAATGCCACCATCGGCGCCAATGACCCGGCCGAGGTTTCGTCGTCGCTGGCCAAGCTCGACGACTCGGTGCAGAAGAACAGCAAGCTGCTGGAGCAACTCAAGGGCATGATCAACAGCGAAACTGGCAGGACCGCATTCGCCAGCCTGGTCGAAGCGCGCACCGGTTACGGCCAGGCACGCGACATTGCCGCCAAGCTGCTGCGCGATGGCCAGGCCGAGGCGGCCGGCAAATACGTGTTGAAAGACTTGCGCCCGCCACAGAACAAATTCTTGGAGGCCCTCAAGGGCATGGTGTCGGTGCAGGAAAAGCTGATGCAGGCCTCGGGTGTCAAAGCCCACGAAGATGGCAAGGCTGCCATTGTGACCACGCTGGTACTGTCGGCCCTTGCCGCGCTGGCTGCCATCGTCATCGGCGTGATCATCACCCGCTCGATCACCATCCCTGTCAACCGCGCGCTGGAAGTGGCGCGCACCGTGGCGGCAGGCGACCTGACCAGCCGCATCACGGTCACCACCAAAGACGAGATCGGCATGTTGCTGGCCTCGCTGGCGGAGATGAACGACAACCTCAAGAAAATCGTCGGCGAAGTACGCTACGGCACCGAGGAAATCGCCACCGCCACCACCGAGGTTGCGAGCGGCAATATGGACCTGTCGTCGCGCACCGAGGAACAGGCCAGTGCGCTGGAAGAAACCGCCTCGTCGATGGAGGAACTGACGTCTACCGTCAAGCAGAACAGCGAGAATGCGCGCCAGGCCAATCAGTTGGCGCAGTCTGCGGCGGCGGTGGCCTTGCGGGGCGGCGACGTGGTGTCGCAGGTTGTCGACACGATGGATTCGATTAACACGTCCGCCAACAAGATCGTCGACATCATCTCGGTGATCGACGGCATCGCTTTCCAGACCAACATCCTGGCGCTGAACGCCGCGGTGGAAGCGGCGCGCGCCGGCGAGCAGGGCCGGGGCTTCGCGGTCGTGGCGTCGGAAGTGCGCAACCTGGCGCAGCGCTCGGCCAGCGCCGCCAAGGAAATCAAGGTGCTGATCGGCGACTCTGTGAGCAAGGTGGAAGCCGGTAACAAGCTGGTGGGCACCGCCGGCGTCACCATGAGCGAAGTGGTCGCGAGTGTCCAGAAGCTGACCTCCATCGTCGGTGAAATTACGACCGCCAGCCGCGAGCAGGAAATGGGGATCGAACAGATCAACGAAGCGATCACCTCCATGGACACCGTGACCCAGCAGAATGCCGCGCTGGTGGAAGAAGCGGCAGCCGCCACGTCTGCCCTGCAGGAACAGGCCGGCCGGCTGGCGCAGGCGGTGAGCGTGTTCAAGCTCGACGAGATGGCATCGCCATCGGCAGCACCGGTACGCACGATGGCGCGGCCGGTGGCGGCCGTCAAGCCGGCCGGCAAAGCGCCGGTGCGGCAATTGGCCAGCGTGCCCAGATCGGCGCCGGCTGCGTCGGCGGTAAAGGCTTCCGCCAAGGCCAACGAAACCGAGTGGGAAGAGTTTTAACTAATTTTTTAACTGACGTTTTAACTGATTCATGCCGCGCGGCGCCCGCCGCTGCGGCTTTTTTTTCGTTCCGGGCCCGGCTCCGAAAAAACAATATACAATTCAATATATTGTTTTTCCTGGAGATCCACGGTGTCCACCATTACCCCACCTGCCGCTATCGATCCGCAGGCCATGCAGGCGGCAGCGGCGCGTGCCTCGGCCTTGCTGAAGGCGCTGGCCAACCCGGACCGCCTGCTGCTGCTCTGCCAGCTCTCGCAAGGCGAGTACTGCGTGAGTGAACTGGCCGACGCGCTTGCCATCTTGCAGCCCACCTTGTCGCAGCAATTGTGCGTGCTGCGCGCTGAGCAACTGGTCGATACCCGGCGCGAGGGCAAGCAGATCTATTACCGCCTGGCGAGCGCGGAAGCGGCCGCCGTCCTGCGCGTGCTGTACACCTTGTATTGCCCCACTCCCCTCGAAAGCCCGACATGACCATCGACTGGATCAACTTCGCCCCCTGGACCGCGCTGGCCGGCGGCCTGCTGATCGGCACGGCCTGCGCCGCGCTGATTTTATTCAATGGCAAAATCGCCGGCATCAGCGGTGTGCTGGGCGGCTTGCTCGGCGGACTGCTGGGCGGCTTGCCTGGCACCAGGCGGTCATCGACCGGCGGCGACCTTGGCTGGCGCGTCGCCTTCATCGGCGGCCTGGTCATCGCGCCCCTGGTTTATGGGCTGGCCGCCTCGCTGCCCGCCGTTACGCTTGAAGCGGACACCACCGTGCTGGTCGTGGCCGGCCTGCTGGTGGGCATCGGCACCCGCTACGGCGCCGGCTGCACCAGCGGCCACGGCGTGTGCGGCCTGTCGCGCCGCGCGCCGCGCTCGATGGTGGCCACGGCCACCTTCATGCTGGCCGGCTTTGCCACGGTGTACGTCGTGCGCCACCTGCTGGCTTGAGGAGCACACCATGCAAAGTCTGATTGCACTATTGGTGGGCCTGGTATTCGGACTGGGCCTGATCGTCTCCGGCATGACCGACCCGGCGCGGGTGCTGGGCTTTCTCGACCTGGCCGGATCGTGGAACCCGTCGCTGGCGTTCGTGATGGGCGGCGCCATCGTCGTCGCGTTGCCGGCGTTTGCGCTTGCCGCCAGGCGCCAGCGCACGCTGACCGGGGCGCCACTGCAACTGCCCACCGCCACCCGCATCGACCGCCGCCTGGTACTGGGCGCGCTGGCCTTCGGCGTCGGCTGGGGGCTGGCCGGCCTGTGCCCTGGGCCGGCGCTGGCCTTGCTTGTCACGGGTAATGGCAAGGTGCTGGTGTTTGTGGCGAGTATGTTGGTGGGGATGGGGGTCTTCGAGGTGGTTGAGCGGTGGCGCCAATCGAACGGGAGGCCAGGAGGATGAACCGAATCGATCCCGAAAAAACCCAGCTGACGGTGGGCGACGTCGCCAGCCGCAGCGGCGTGGCGGTGTCCACCGTGCATTTTTACGAATCGAAGGGCCTGATCAAGGGCTGGCGCACAGAAGGCAACCAGCGCCGCTACGGGCGCAGCGTGCTGCGGCAAATCGCCGTGATCAAGGTGGCGCAACGCACCGGCATCCCGCTAGAAACCATCAGCGCATATCTGCAAAAGCTGCCGCAAGACCGCATCGTCAGCGCCAGGGAGTGGCGCAAGCTGGGCGAGAGTTTTCGCGCCGAGCTCGACGAACGCATCGCCCGCCTGACGCGGTTGCGCGACGAGCTCGATGGCTGTATCGGTTGTGGATGCTTGTCCACCACTGAATGCCCGCTGCGTAATGGCGGCGATGCCCTGGGTGCGAATGGGACGGGGGCGGTGTTGCTGGACCGGCCGTTCGAGAAATGACCATGCGCCGCCTACCCCGTTCGCTGCCGGTGCTGGAGACGAAGCGTTTGCTGCTACGCTCGGTAAAACTGGGCGATATCGCCGACCTGACCGCAATTTATGGTGATCCCGAGGTGATGCGCTACGCTTCGGACCCGGCCTTCACGATCGACGACGAGTATCTGCAAACAGTCGCCAGCATCGAGCGCAACCTGGTTGAAGACGTGGCGATCGAATGGGGCGTGGTGCTCAAGTCGAACGGCGTAATGATCGGCGTGGTCGGCCTGCATAATTTTGCAGGAGACCAGGCGGAGATTGGGTGTTTGCTGGCCAAGGCGTATTGGGGACGCGGATTGATGCGGGAGGCATTGCTGGCAGTGCTCGATGTTGCGCCGGGCGTTGGATTGGCAAGGCTGGGCGCGGACATCGATGTGGGGAATGGGCGGTCAGAGCGGTTGTTTTCGGGGTTGGGGTTTGTGCACATTGGAGGGGATGGAGAGTCGGCAGTCTGGATCAAGACTTTGTAGTCATCTTTATCTACGGCCGATATCGGCCTTGGTCTGCACCGCCATTCTCCCCTTGTCGGATCCGAATTACCCCAGCCCGAACTGCTTCCTCAAACTCGCATCCACCGGACCCGCCGGCATAAATCGGCGCAACTTGCTGAGCAGCGAAGCCGGACCGGGCGGCGTTTTGCGCATCTGCCACTTACCCAGAGCCGCCTCGACGATGGTCGCCGCCACGTTATCGGGCGGAGGCGCCTGGTTAATTTCACGCACCACCGCCGCCGCAGACGCCGTGCGCTCGCGGTCGTAGGCAGCGATGGTGGCTTGGGCGGTCGGCGAATTGGCCTCCAGGCTGGTCTTGGCATACGCCGGCTCGACCAGCGTGACGCGAATGCCGAACTGGCGCACTTCGTGATCGAGCGATTCGGACAGGCCTTCGAGCGCATGTTTCGACGCCGAATACAGTCCCATGTACGGCGCTGGCAAAAATCCGAGGACCGAACTGATGTTGACGATCCGCCCCGCCCGCTGCTGGCGCATCTGCGGCAGCACCGCCTGGATGGTGCGCATGGCGCCAAACACATTGGTCTCGAACATCACGTGCGCTTCCGCGATGCTGGTCTCCTCCACGGCACCGGTCATGTTCATGCCAGCGTTGTTGACCAGCACGTCGATGCGGCCGGCGCGGCTGATGATGTCGGTCACGGCGCGCTGCACCGAGTCGGTGTCGCGCACGTCCATCGCCACCAGGGTAACGCCCGGCAATGGCGCTGCCGTGGCCAGATTGCGCACGGTGCCGTACACCTCGCAGCCGCGCCGGGCGAATTGCTCGGCGGTCGTGCGGCCGATGCCGGATGAGACGCCGGTGACCAGTACAACTGTGGGGGTCGTCATAACATTTCCTTCTGATTGGATGAATTGAGGTCAACACAGAAATATGACGATCATCATATTTTTATGTCAAAAAAAGTGAGGATGCACTGCGCCTCACTTAAAATATGACGATCATCATATAATAGTTTTTGTTTCCGTGTATACCGAAATCTGGAGAGAGCGTGGACGGCGCCGACACCTCGCAGCCGCGTCGGACAAGCGCACTGCGGCGGCGGCGTTATGCGACGGCGCCAGCGGCAACATTCAACGTCAGCGAGAAGGTGCTGCCCTGCCCTGCTCCAGCGCTGTACGCCGCCACCTGGCCGCCGTGCAGGGCGACGATTTCCCGCACCAGCGCCAGGCCTATGCCCAGCCCACCCTGGGACCGGTCAGCCGACCGCTCGGCCTGGACGAACAGGTCGAAAACCTGGGGCAGCAGCTGCGCATCGATGCCGATGCCGTTGTCGCGCACCTCGATCGAGACGACCTCGCCATGCCGCGCAATGGTCACCTCGATACGGCCGCCGGGCGGCGTATATTTCGCGGCATTGTTGAGCAGATTGACGAGCACTTGCGTCAGCCGCACCGGGTCGCCGACGATGGCCGCGCCGCCGGCGTCGCCGCTGGTTGTCAGCACGTGCTGGTGGGCGGCGATCAGCGGCTGCGACTGCTCCACGGCGGCAGCCACGATGCCCATCGGGTCGATCACTGCGGTCGCGAGCTCGATCAGTCCGTGCGTCACGCGCGAGACGTCGAGCAAACTGTCCACCAGCGACGTCAGGTGGCGCACCTGCCGGCCGATCATCTGGCCCGACCTGCGCACCAGGGCTTCATCGGACGCCTTCAGGTGCAGCAGGTGCGCAGCGGAGGTGATCGGCGCCAGCGGATTGCGCAGCTCGTGGGCCAGCATGGCCAGGAATTCATCCTTGCGACGATCCTGCTCCTGCAATGAACAGTAGAGCCGGGCGTTCTCGAACCCGGTCGCGGCGATCGATGCCAGTTGCACCAGGATGGCCTCGTCCTCGACCGTGAAAGCGCCATCGATCTTGTCCACCGCTTCGATCATGCCCAGGTGATTGCCGGCACGGTCGATCAGCGGCACCGCCAGCCGACCGGCCGCCGGCACCGGCGCAGTCGGCGCGTAATGCGCCGATTCCGAGACGGCATGGACCGCCATCACGCCGGTGCCGGCATCGGCCAGCGCGACGATGGCCTGGTGCGCCTGGAGAATGTCGCGCACTTCCGCCACCAGCGTCTTGGCGATCTCCTCGGTCGAGAGGATCTTGTGCAAGGTGCGCGCCGCCTGCGCCACCTTGCCAAGCAGCGCGCTGGTGCGCTGCTCGCGATCGAGCCGCTGCGCCAGCGCCAGCTCGGCCATGACCATGTCGTGGATATCGGTGTTGGCGCCGATCCATTCCCGCACCGAACCGTCGGCCGCCAGGATGGGCACACCCTTGACGGCGGTCCAGCGGTAGCTGCCATCGGTGCAGCGTATGCGGTAATTGGTCTCGAACACGGCGCGCGCCGCGACGCAAGTGTGCCACAGCGCCTCGGTGGGCGCGCGGTCATCGGGATGCAGGGCGTCGAGCCAGCCGAATTCCTTCCACTGGTCGTAGGTCTGCCCCGTGAACGCGCGCCACGACGGCGAATCTTCGAGCACCCGGCCATCCGGCGTGTTGGTCCAGACGATTTGCGAGGTCGCCATCACGAGCGAGCGGAACCGTTCTTCGCGCAGCCGCAGCGCATTCTCGCTTTCCACCCGCTGGGTGATGTCTTCATGCATCAGCATCACCTCGACGATATTGCCCTCGCCATCCTTGATCGGATGCGCGCGCGCCGTCACCCACCGCGCCGGCCCCTCGCCGCCGAGCGCACTGACGTCATAGCGGGCCGATGGAATCTCGACCGACTCGCCTTCGAATGCACGCCGAAGCAGTGCCGCGATGCCGCTCTCGAGCAGTTGCGGATCGGTCAGCACGTTGTAGTCGGCGCTGAAAACGAAGTCCCGCAAGGCCGTGCCTTCGTGAATTTGCCAGAGGTTTTCCCATGCCTTGTTTACCCGGACGGTACGCCCGTCCGGCGCCAGGATCTGGATGCTGACCGGGGCTTGTTCGAAAAGCTCCTGGTAACGGCGCAAGGTAAATTGGGGCGTGGTGGTGGGCATGGTGCGCGGCTTCTAGGGTGGGGGTGCATGATGTCACAGATTGGGTGTTGGGGTATCAGGTTCAGCGTAACGCCGCTCACATAAGCTTCGATACGGTGTAGCGTCACGCCTCCGTAATCTCGGCAATTGTGGTGCGCAGTACAGCGATCTCCGGCCGCGAGTAGCGGAACGTCTGCAACGGAAGTTTTGCTCTACACTTCCCAACGCCCCTGTAGACCAACAGCGCCGGCGCAAATGGCATACTGTTCGCGCCAACAACCTGGCATCAATCCGCAAATGGAGATCTGGAAAACATGAATTTGAACATGATCGGCATTGCCACCACTTTCTCGCTCACCCTGCTCGCCTTGACCGCCCCGGCAGCCGCGAACGCACGGGCCAGCACATCCGCAACCGGCGGCCTGCCTTTCGAGGTCAAGCCGGTAGGCACATTCAAGAACCCGTGGGCCATGGCATTTCTGCCCAACGGCCACGTGCTGGTGACGCAAAAGGAAGGGACGTTGATCCTGTTCGATCCCGCAACCGGTACCAGGCGAACAGTGTCCGGCACACCCGCCGTCAGCAGCAAGGGCCAGGGCGCGCTCATGGACATCGTGCCCGCTCCCGATTTCGCGGCCAGCAAGCTGCTCTACTTCAGCTACTCCGAGGCGGGCAGCGGCGACAGCAGCCGGGTCGTGCTCGCCACCGCGACACTGGATCAGGCAGGCGGCACGCTCAAGGATACAAAGGCCATTTTCCGCGGCCAGGATGCTTCGACAGGCGGGCACTATTCGGGCCGCATCGGTTTTTCGCAGGATGGCAAGTATCTGTTCTTCACCAGTGGCGACCGCCAGCTTCTCGAGCCGGCACAGGATCCCAAGTCGACACTGGGCAAGGTGCTGCGCCTGAACCTCGACGGCACGCCGGCCGCCGGCAACCCGCTCGCGGCCAAGGGCTTCAATGCAGCCGTGTGGTCGTACGGCCACCGCAACCTGCTGGGCATCGCTTTCGACAAGCAAGGGCGCCTGTGGGAAATGGAAATGGGGCCGCGCCATGGCGACGAGATCAACCTGATCAAGCCAGGCCTCAACTATGGCTGGCCGAAGGTATCGAATGGCAGCCATTATGACGGCAGGGACATCCCCGACCACGCGCCTGGCGACGGCTTCGAGGCCCCGAAAGTATCCTGGAATCCGGCCATTTCACCGGGTGGCCTGGCCTATTACGATGCGGACCTGTTCCCGAAGTGGAAAAACTCCCTGTTCATCACCGGTCTCTCGGGCAAGTCGCTGGACCGCATCGCCCTCGACGGCGAGAACGCGACCAAGCAGGAACATTGGGACATGGGCGAACGGATTCGTGCCGTGCGCACCGGGCCGGATGGCGCGCTGTGGTTGCTGGAAGACGGTGCGAGTGGGCGGTTGCTGATGCTCACGCCGAAGAAGTAGGCCAGCGGACTTCAGATCGAAAAGCCTGATCGGGTGCACGCCGCGCACCCATAGCGCGCGAGGCCGCCGCTCGCGCGGCGGCAGATGGGCGATTCGAAGAGGCATGCCCGTGCACAGGGCGAGGCCTTCGAAGAAGGCTTGCCACGCTTGGATTCCTGCCTGAAAGCTCTGAAAATATGCCTTAATTATGCCCCGATAGGTTATCCGGGTCAGTTTTCGGTCAGCGCCAACAACACGGGATAAAAGGAAAGCCAAGCCAATCCGGCCGGGCCGGCTTTTCATTAACACGGTTTCCGTCCCATTGCTGCGAGTCGCCATACGGCGGTTGCGCCTTGTGCTACCATGTAATTACGTTGTAACACATAGGAGCAAGGGCATGAGCGAAGCAACTTTTACCTTCCGGGTCGATGAAAACCTGAAAGTCCAGTTCACGACAGCCGCCAAGGGGCGCGACCGTACCGGCGCCCAGTTGCTGCGCGACTTCATGCGTGACTTCGTTCGGCAGCAGCAGGAAGCGGCAGAACATGACGCCTGGTTCCGTCGCCAGGTGCAGAGCGGTCTGGACTCGGCCAATGCCGGCAACCTGATCCCGGCCGCTGAGGTTGAAGCCAAGTTCGCCGCCAAGCGCGCCGCCACACGTCGCCGACTGGACGCCGATGAATAATGGAATTGTTCTGGACACCAGAGGCGATTCGAGACCGCGATGACATCTACGAATACATCGAGGCCGACAACCCGGCCGCCGCGCTCGCCATCGATGAGCTGTTTGCAGAAAAGGCGAACCGCCTGGTCGATCATCCCGGCTTGGGCAAGCCTGGCCGTGCTGCCGGCACTCGTGAGCTGGTAGCGCACCAGAATTACATCCTCGTCTATGACACTGCCGGTGACGTGGTGCGCGTGCTGCGCGTACTGCACGCCGCCCGCCAGTGGCCCCCTTCCAGCGCTGACTCACAGAGCCTATACCTCGCAAAGAGGACTTGATTTAGAAGTAAAGACAAATGTTGCCAAGCCGTTGAGGGTGGCGGATCGCCTTTTGTTTGCGAATCACCCTAATCAGACTTGGGCGATTATCACAGCTATCATTGTCAGGAGAACACCAACCACGCCACCGAACACAGCAATATTCGATAGCGTTGTACGCGCTTTCTCCGGGGTTTCAAGGCGGTCGCCTATCTAGGCTTTTAAGGTTGTCATTTTACGCTCCCGTCGCGTGATCAATTTGGGATACGAAGGCAAGATTTATAGCGTTCGGACTCCAACAGTACCATAATGAACAAGCCCGAACAACACTGCGCTGGCAATCGTCAAGCCAACCGACTTAATGAGAATCTGATAATGCGTTCGCCAAGTAGCGCCAGTTGGCATTGGGTAGGCAACCGGCAGCATGGTTCCCACTGCTGCAATTACGCTTGAGGCCGCCAAGAAGACAATCGCCGCGCCGATGGCATACCCAGCCCCCGCCTCCATCGACATCGCTTTGCCTGCGCCGGGCTCAAAAATCTCGTAGAGCGTTGAACATGCAAAGCCAGCACCGACCCAACCAAGCTGGTCGTCTTTAATCAGTTGAATAACTTTCGGGGCACTAGGAAAAGCAAAGCCTTCAGCACCAAATAAAACAAAAAGGGAGAAAATATGGGCAGGAAAAGCGAAATGATTACCCAGCCCAAAATATCCTCGCAAAAATAAGTTGTCCGAGCTATGGAGACCCTGCATTTTCCTCACCTGTTACCCCACTTCCAAGCCATGCAGACCTGGAAACAGTCGACGTCATGCGTGACGGAGATATGGCGAAATCGAGTTGGGCTCTTCATATATGACAGACATGGCAGCCCGAAGTTCCGTCGGAGTTAACAGTCGGATAGAGCCCACTGCCGTCAACCAGTTTGCGCGGCCGGTCGCCGGGCAGATTCTGCTCTACCTGCTGCTCCGTCAGAGGTAAGATGATTTTTGGCATGGTAGTCTCCTCCGTCAGAACGTCGAAAACTACTTTAGATCTGGATATGGGGGCAAGGTTCCTGCGTGGGGGAGAGGCTGATCTGTATCAGGCCCCTAAAAAACCTGGATGCCCTCGCACAGCCCAGAACGCCACAAAACAAAAAAGCCGCTCTAGCAAGGGCTAAAGCGGCTTTTTGAGGGATTTCCCGGGACTTGCTGGGATCGCCTGATATGTATCCTTGGCGGAGAGAGGGGGATTCGAACCCCCGATAGGTTTGACCCTATACACGCTTTCCAGGCGTGCGACTTCAACCGCTCATCCACCTCTCCTGCAACTCTTCCCCTCTCGGAGAAGCCGCGAATTATAGCAAACAATCCACACAGCACCAACTTTATTTGGCAACTCCTTCAGTGCTAGTGATTTCATCAGCTACAATTACCCGGTCTCTGCCCGATGCCGCCCTGCGGCCCAAATTGCGCGGCTGCGACCCCGACCTCTGCCTGGTCCCTGATCCCGCCCTGGCTTACCGCTTGTCCGCGTTCCACCGCGCAAGCACGCTGCACCCAATACTTCTTACAACGTGACCGCGCGCCTTCGCTGGCGCCGGAGAACCTCGGGTTTCACTGATCAGATATGACGAGTTCGCTTTCCTTCCTCGATAACGGCGGCCACATGGGCGCCTTGATGCGTGCCCATGACTGGGCCGGCACTGCAATGGGCGATCCCCGCACGTGGCCGCAATCGCTGCGTTCTTCCCTCTCGGCCTGCCTCAACTCGCCCATTCTGGGCGCGGTGCTGTGGGGGCCGGAGTTGCGCATGTTCTATAACGATGCCTATGCCGAATCGCTGGTCGATCGCCATCCGGGCGCCCTCGGTCAGCCGGTCGCCGGCGTGTGGGGCAGTACCTGGGACAAGGTGGCGCCCGATTTTGACCGGGCCATGGCCACCGGCCTGGGCTTCTCGCACAACTATGTCGAGCTGATGGTACTGCGCCACGGCCAGCTTGAAAAAACTTTCTGGAACTTTTCCGCCACGCCCATCGTCGGCGAGGATGGTTCGGTGGTCGGCCTGCTCAACCAGGGCCAGGAAATTACCGAGCAGGTGCGCAAGGACCGCGAGGCGCACACGGCCCAGGCCACGCTGGTGCGCACTGTCGATGAGCGCACACGCGACCGCAACCGGCTGTGGGAACTGTCGGCGGACATCATGCTGCGCTGCAGTTTCCGTGGCCTGATCGACACCGTCAATCCGGCGTGGCTCGATGTGCTGGGGCTCGGTGAGAGCGAGCTGGTCGGCACCAACGTGCTCGATCACCTTCACCCGGACGATATCAAACGCACCGCCGATGCCGCGCGACTGCTGTCTGAAGGACGTGCGCTCACGCGCTTCGACAACCGCTACCGCCACAAGAATGGCACCTATCGCTGGATCTCGTGGTCGATCCGGCCCGATGCGGAGAGCATCTACGCGGTCGGCCGTGATATCACTGCGGAGAAGGAGCAATCCGAGGCGCTGCGCTCGGCAGAAGATGCGCTGCGCCAGGCGCAGAAGATGGAGGCGGTCGGCCAGCTTACCGGCGGGCTGGCGCATGATTTCAACAACCTGCTGGCCGGCATCCAGGGCAGCCTCGACATGATCGCCCAGCGCATTGGCCAGGGCCGCTATGGCGACATCAAGCGCTATGTCGAGGTGGGCAACGATGCGGCCAAACGCGCAGCCGCCGTCACCCACCGGCTGCTGGCCTTTTCGCGCCAGCAAACGCTCGATCCCAGGCCCACCGACGTCAACCGCCTGGTGCGTGGCATGGAAGACCTGGTGCGGCGCACCGTCGGCCCGGCCGTGCAGGTGGAGGCGCATGGACCCGACGACCTGTGGACTGCGCTGGTCGATGCGTCGCAGCTGGAAAATTCGCTGCTCAACCTGTGCATCAACGCGCGCGACGCCATGCCGGGCGGCGGCCAGATCCGCATTACCACCGCCAACCACTGGCTCGACGGCGAGGTGGCCGGGGCCGAAGCCGATGATTTGCCGGCCGGCGAATACCTGTCGCTCAGCGTGCAGGATACCGGCACCGGCATCGCGCCGGAACTGATCGCGCGCGTGTTCGAGCCGTTCTTCACCACCAAGCAACCGGGTGAAGGTACCGGGCTCGGCTTGTCGATGGTCTATGGCTTTGCCAAGCAGTCGGGCGGCCACGTGCGCATCTATTCGGAGCATGGCGCGGGCACTACCGTGTGCCTCTACCTGCCGCGCCACGACGGCGTGGCCGATGGTGCCGACATCCGCGAGAAGACCAGCACGGTTGCGCGCGACATCCGCAGCGCCACCGTGCTGGTGGTCGATGACGAGCCGAGCGTGCGTCTGCTGATCGCCGACATCCTGGACGACCTCGGCTGCACGGTATTACAGGCAGGCGACGGCGCCGCCGGCCTGGCAGTGCTGGAGTCGGGCGCGCCGGTCGATCTGCTGGTCAGCGATATCGGCCTGCCGGGCGGCATGAACGGGCGCCAGATGGCCGAGCTGGGCATGCGGCTCAAGCCGCGCCTGCGTGTGCTGTTCCTGACCGGGTATGCGGAAGCTGCCGTGCTGGGCAGCGGCAAATTGGCCGAAGGCATGGCCGTGATGACCAAGCCGTTCGATATCGATGTGCTCTCGGAGCGGGTGGCGGACATGCTCGCTGCGGTGGACGCGCCACCGCAGCGATAAAGCTTACGAAGCTTCTTTCAGTTGCTCCAGGATGGCCGGGTTTTCCAGCGTGGAGACGTCCTGGGTAATGGTCTCACCCTTGGCCAGCACGCGCAGCAGGCGGCGCATGATCTTGCCCGAGCGGGTTTTCGGCAGGTTGTCGCCAAAGCGGATTTCCTTCGGCTTGGCGATCGGACCGATCTCCTTGCCCACCCAGTTGCGCAGCTCCAGCGCCAGCTTCTTGGCGTCGTCGCCGGTCGGGCGCGCCTGCTTGAGCACCACGAACGCGCAGATCGATTCGCCGGTGGTGTCGTCGGGACGGCCGACCACGGCAGCCTCGGCCACCAGCGGATTGGCCACCAGCGCCGATTCGATTTCCATCGTGCCCATGCGGTGACCGGAAACGTTGAGCACGTCGTCGATGCGGCCGGTGATGGTGAAGTAGCCGGTGTCCTTGTTGCGGATGGCGCCGTCGCCAGCGAGGTACATCTTGCCGCCCAGTTCATCCGGGAAGTAGCTGGTTTTAAAACGGTCCGGGTTGTTCCAGATGGTGCGGATCATCGACGGCCATGGACGCTTGACGACCAGAATACCCCCCTGCCCGTTCGGCACGTCGGCGCCCGCTTCATCGACGATGGCTGCCATGATGCCCGGCAGCGGCAAGGTGCACGAACCCGGCACCATCGGCGTGGCGCCCGGCAGCGGGGTGATCATGTGGCCGCCGGTCTCGGTTTGCCAGAAGGTGTCCACGATCGGGCAGCGCTCGCCGCCCACCTGCGTGTAGTACCACATCCAGGCTTCCGGATTGATCGGCTCGCCCACCGTGCCCAGCAGGCGCAGCGACGACAGGTCGTAGTTTTTCGGATGCACTTTCGGATCGACGTCCGACGCCTTGATCAGCGAACGGATCGCCGTTGGCGCGGTGTAGAAGATGCTGACCTTGTGCTTGGCCACGGTGTCCCAGAAGCGGCCGGCGTTCGGGTAGGTGGGCACGCCTTCGAAGATCACCTGGGTGGCGCCCACGGCGGTGGGACCGTAGGCGATATAGCTGTGGCCGGTTACCCAGCCGATGTCGGCGGTGCACCAGTACACGTCGGCGGGCTTGATGTCGAACGACCATTTCATGGTCAGTGCAGCCCACAGCAGGTAGCCGCCGCTCGAATGCTGCACGCCTTTCGGGGTGCCGGTGGAGCCGGACGTGTACAGGATGAACAGCGGATGCTCGGCATCGACCCATTCCGGCTCGCAGTCGGCCGACTGGTCGGCCACCAGGTCGTGCAGCCACAGGTCGCGGCCTTCGTTGAAGGCAACGTTGCCGCCGGTGCGCTTATAGACGATCACGTCCTTGATGGTGTCGCAGCCGCCCAGCGCCAGCGCTTCGTCGACGATGGATTTCAACGGCAGTTGCTTGCCGCCGCGCAGTTGTTCGTCGGCGGTGATGACGGCCACGGCGCCGGCGTCGATAATGCGCTCCTGCAGCGACTTGGCGGAGAAGCCGCCAAACACCACCGAGTGGGTGGCGCCGATGCGGGCGCACGCCTGCATGGCCGCCACGCCTTCGACCGACATCGACATGTAGATGATGACGCGGTCGCCCTTTTTGATGCCGCGCGACTTGAGTCCGTTGGCGAACTTGCACACTTTTTCGTGCAGTTCCTTATAGCTGACATTGACCGCCTTGCCGTCGTCCGCTTCGAAGATGATGGCGGTCTTGTCGGCGTTGCCGTTGGTCAGGTTGCGGTCGAGGCAGTTGTACGAGACGTTGAGCTTGCCGCCTTCGAACCATTTGTAGAACGGCGCGTCGTCTTCGTTCAGGGTGCGGGTGAACGGCGTTTGCCAGGCCAGGTGTTCGTTGGCCAGGCGCGCCCAGAAGCCTTCGTAGTCGGCTTCGGCCTCCGCGCACAGCGCGTTGTAGCCGTCCATGCCCGAGACGGTGGCCTGGGCCACGAAGGCCTCGGGCGGGTTGAAGACGCGGGTTTCCTGTGGGCCTTGCTGGGTGGTAGTGCTGCTCATACTAGTCTCCGTTGTTGTATTCGTTTGCCACAAACATAAACGCCATCGCTTACTGCGCCCTTACATGCCGACACCGCATAGTTCAGATGATTCTATCAATATTTCTGCCATGGCATGACAGCCTCACGCAGCGGTGCCACAGCCGGGCTGCGCGTGTAGAATGTCGCCATCTTATAGTCTGCACCATTTTCCGGAGTCCCGCCTACATGTCCGAGCACAAGCCCAAGCTGCGTCCTCTACCCCACTTCATTTTCATGTCGCGCTGGCTGCAATTGCCGCTGTACGTGGGTCTGATCCTGGCCCAGTGCGTGTACGTTTTCCACTTTTGGGTCGAACTGAAAGACCTGATCGGCGCGGCCATGGGCAACGACGCCGCCCTGCAGCACATCATCCAGGCCGTGGCCGTCCCTAACGCCGTCGCCCCTACCCGCCTCAACGAAACCACCATCATGCTGGTGGTGCTGGGCCTGATCGACGTGGTCATGATCTCCAACCTGCTGGTGATGGTGATCATCGGCGGCTATGAAACCTTTGTGTCGCGCATGAACCTCGAAGGCCACCCGGACCAGCCCGAGTGGCTGTCGCACGTGAATGCGTCCGTGCTGAAAACCAAGCTGGCCATGGCGATTATCGGCATCTCGTCGATCCACCTGCTGAAAACCTTTATTAACGCCAATGCGTACGATGCCAAGGTGCTCATTGCGCAAACAACGATCCACATCGCTTTCCTGCTCTCGGCCCTGGCAATTGCCTACACCGACCGCCTGACCACGATGACGCACCACGACTCCAAGTCGCACTGATTCAAAAAACATCCCATCCACCACGCGAGAACATCATGACCATCATAAAGCAAGAAGACCTGATCGAATCGGTTGCCGCCGCCCTCCAGTACATCAGCTATTACCATCCAGCCGATTACATCGAGCACCTGGCGCGCGCGTATGACTCCGAGCAGAGCCCGGCCGCCAAGGACGCCATCGCGCAGATCCTGACCAACTCGCGCATGTGCGCGGAAGGCAAGCGCCCGATCTGCCAGGACACCGGCATCGTCAACGTCTTCCTGAAGATTGGCATGGGTGTGCGCTTCGAAGGCTTTAGCGGCACCGTCACCGACGCCGTCAACGAAGGCGTGCGCCGCGCGTACAACTTCGACGACAACAAGCTGCGCGCATCGATCGTGGCCGACCCGCACTTCGACCGCAAGAACACCAAGGACAACACGCCAGCCGTGGTCCACATGGAACTGGTCGAAGGTAACACCGTGGACGTCAAGGTCGCAGCCAAGGGCGGCGGCTCGGAAAACAAGTCCAAGATGATCATGATGAACCCGTCCGATTCGCTGGTGGACTGGGTACTGAAAACCGTGCCGACCATGGGCGCCGGCTGGTGCCCGCCAGGCATGCTGGGCATCGGCATCGGCGGCACTGCCGAGAAAGCCATGCTGATGGCCAAGGAAGTGCTGATGGAAGACATCGACATGTTCGAGCTGAAGCAGCGCGGCCCGCAGAACAAGCTCGAAGAACTGCGTATCGAACTGTGCGACAAGGTCAACGCGCTGGGCATCGGCGCCCAGGGCCTGGGCGGCCTGACCACCGTGCTCGACGTCAAAATCATGATGCACCCGACCCACGCGGCGTCGAAGCCAGTGGCCATGATCCCGAACTGCGCGGCCACCCGCCACGGCCACTTCGTGCTCGACGGCTCCGGCCCTGCCTACATGACGCCGCCACCGCTGTCCACCTGGCCTGATGTGTCGTGGGCGCCGGACACCGAAAAATCGAAACGCGTCGACCTCAACACGCTGACGAAAGAAGAAGTCGCCTCGTGGAAGCCGGGCCAGACCCTGCTGCTCAACGGCAAAATGCTGACCGGCCGCGATGCTGCCCACAAGCGCATCCAGGACATGCTGGCCAAGGGCGAAGAACTGCCGGTGGACTTCAAGAACCGCGTGATCTACTACGTCGGTCCGGTCGATCCGGTGCGTGACGAAGTGGTCGGCCCAGCCGGCCCAACGACTGCCACCCGCATGGACAAGTTCACCGACATGATGCTCGAGAAAACCGGCCTGATCGCCATGATCGGCAAGGCCGAGCGCGGCCCGATCGCGATCGAGTCGATCAAGAAGCACCAGTCGGCCTACCTGATGGCGGTTGGCGGTTCGGCCTACCTGGTCTCGAAGGCGATCAAGGGCGCCAAGGTGCTGGGCTTTGCCGACATGGGCATGGAAGCGATCTACGAGTTCGACGTGGAAGACATGCCGGTCACGGTAGCAGTCGACTCGGCCGGCACCTCGGTGCACAACACCGGTCCGGCGGAATGGAAAGCCAAGATCGAGCAACTGAACGTGGCCATCGTCACTGCCTGATGAACGCCCCGCGCCCACAGCCAGCCGAGTGCCCGATCGGCGTGTTCGACTCGGGTGTGGGCGGCCTGTCGGTGCTGCGCCATATCCGCGCGCAGCTACCGCACGAACACCTGCTGTACTTTGCCGATTCCGGCCACGCACCGTACGGCGAAAAAACCGAAGAGTTCGTGGTCGAGCGTGCATTGGCGGTGACAGCCTTCCTGCTGGACCACGGCGCCAAGGCGCTGGTCGTCGCCTGCAACACGGCCACCGTGGCCGCCATCAAGGCGGTACGCGCACGCTACCCGGAATTACCCGTGGTGGGCGTGGAGCCGGGCCTGAAACCCGCAGCGGCCGCCACCCGCAACGGCAAAGTGGGCGTGCTGGCCACGGCCCGCACGCTCAAGGGCGAAAAATTCCTGCAACTGCGCGAACAGATCAGCGCCACCACCCACGCCGAATTCCTGCTGCAGGCGGCCGTGGGCCTGGTGGACCAGATCGAACTGGGCGACCTGCAAGCACCGAAGATCGGCGCCATGCTGGAGCAGTACGTGGCGCCGCTGCTCGACCAGGGCGCCGACACCCTGGTACTCGGCTGCACCCACTACCCGTTCGTGCGCGACGGTATCGAACAGGTGCTGGCCGCGCACGACCGCGCCGACGTGGTGCTGATCGACACCGGCGACGCCGTAGCGCGCCAACTGGGGCGCTTGCTGGACACCGGCGCGCTGCTGCGTGCGGCAGCGCCGGATGCGCCCGCGACCTTGCGCGGCTTCACGACCGCCAGGCCGGCCGCCTTGTCGGCAGCGTTCCGCGCCCTGCTCGACCTCGATCCGGTGGTTGCAGCGGCCGACATCTAGAAACAACGGTCATTTCCAAAAAAACCTCGCATTTAGATTTGCAGGTTTCCAAAGTGGCTTGTATAATGCGGCACCTGCCCAGCAAACCGCAAAGCAGGCGCAGTTAGTAAGACAGTGGTGGCTGTAGCTCAGTTGGTAGAGTCCAGGATTGTGATTCCTGTTGTCGTGGGTTCGAGCCCCATCAGCCACCCCAAAGAATTCGTTATTGAAAAAATGCTTGATTGCCCAGGGAATCAGGCATTTTTTTCGTCATCACGTTTCTCCTCGAAGACGCACGTCTCCCTCTCCAGCCCGAATAATAGCCGCCAAAATCCGCTGCTGCGATCACCGCTATCAGCTATGCGGTCCCAGGACCTCGCTGAACTGCTGCTTCTCTTCGGCCGAAGCGCCGGGGCGCTTGACGGCAGTGGTCAACGCCGCACGCAAGTTGGGCGTGAGTTCCACGTCGCCGCTATTTACCGAGCTCAGGGTTTCCCGAACCAGGTCACCGTATGCCCCTTTTGACAACTGCGTAATGGCGATGTTCGAAGCCTCGGCAGGAGAATTGAGGCGATAGAGCTTCTGGACGGCCAGCGCGCGCACCAGATCACTGCCCTGGCTCTGCGCAGTCTGGTTCAACAGTTGGACGGCATCGCTGCGCAGATTGGCGACATCGCCACTTTTCTGTTCCGCCAGTGTGCCGATGAAATTGAGCCGCGCCACAGCGGTGCGCTCATCGGTTTTGGTTCCTGCCTTGACATCGGCCAGCGCCCGGACGATGACGTCCTGCGGTGCCTGGCCGGGCAAGTTGAAGTACGTCTCGTACATCTCGGCAAACTTGTTCTCGCTCTGCCCTTGCCAGATCGCATTCGCCTCGTGCAAGACAATACTGCGGCCGGCCGGCGTTACGACTAGCAACGACCGCAACATGTCACGCTCCATACCCTGCTCGGCCGGCATGTCGTGATAAAACTGCTGCACGGTTTTGACAACGTCGATGTCGTTCTCGATCGATTCCAGCAGACTCGTCTGGAATTCCTCGATTTCTTTCGACGACAGGTCCTCGCGCTTGAGAATCTTGTCGACGAGGGCGCGAAGACCGTCGCCAGCCTGCCGGGGCGTCAACGGCTTGACCGCAGCGCTGGCCGACTCATCCGCCGCCACAGCCGCGACGCCATGCGCGGCACCGCCCGCGGCCGCTCGCGCACCGCGCGCAGCCTGCGCTGGCGCTGGCTGTACGCCGGAACCGGCGAAATGGGGCGCATCGACCTTGTCGGTCCGTTGCTCGCGGCCCGACATAACAAAGAACCCGGTCGCGATCAGAACGGCAGCGCCGATGACGGCTGCTGCGGACCAGCGGGTCAAGGAAAAAGATAGTTTGGTGGACATGACATTCCCAGGAAATGGTGACTTTGAACTGGGCAATCCGCCGGACCGGCAGCCGCCCAGATGACGTGCGCCTTAAATCCGCTGATAGTCGCAACTGCTGCCGCGCCACTCGGGAAGATAACCATCGACCGTATATGCGCCGCCCACGTAGGTGCAGCGCCAGCTGGTGCCGCCCAGCCAGTCTGCGCGCCACTTGTCCGGGCAGTCGTTATCAATGGTCAGGAAATTATTTCCGCCGAGCACGCGCATTCTCCCAAACCTTTCGCTGAAGTTAATCACGGCGCGGCCCCTATAACCCTTGTTGGGGCTGCAGGTGATGGTTTCACTCCGAATGTTGCAGGCCGTCCAGGACCGGTTGGCCGAAGCGTTGATTTCCATTCCACCGATTCTGGTAGGTATCGCCCATTTACCCCCGATGTTGAACCCTGTCGTACGGCAGGACGAATGGCCAGTCGTCAAGGCTACCGAGCCGCAGCTCCCCCCAGCATTGTTGAAGCAATAATGCCACTCTGAACCGTCCAGGAAATACCCATGCTGGTTCTTGCCCAGCCACCCTCCAAACTGGGTATTCAGGGTTTGCGCTGAGGTCACTCCGGAGAAGGCTGTCATCCACAGAAACAAAAGAGCTATCTTTAGAAATTTCATGATGGTTTCCTGAAACGGGTTTCGGATTATGAAAAATTAACAACGCACGCTGGTTGTGATCGGGCTATTTCCTTTCAATCAACAACTCAGGCGGAAGCGTAGCGAATTTTTATGACTACCCTGTTACAGCATGAAACTATATGTATGGATTGCCGCGCACGCGGTGGCGGCCAAAGCGATGCTGGTGACGCACGACAACGCTTTTTCTCTGGTCCAGGTGGGGTTCTCGCAGTCGAGGATTGAACCGTCATGAGGTGACCATGCCAGCGAGCCATCCTCCGCACGCTACAGCAACCTTGCCTCATTGCTGCGCGGTAAGTGTTAGACTGGCAGTCCTTTATTAATAATCAACATTTCATGCGCACTATTACCTCTACCCTCGCCCTCGTCACTACCACACTGCTGACCTTGTCCTCAGCCCACGCGGCCACCACGCCCACCATCGAGCAAATCCAGTCTGCCGTCGATGCCGGCGTGGCCAAATCGGCGTCGCCGGTGCCGATGGCGTTCCGGATCACCAGCCTGGTCGGCTGCCGGCCATCACCGGAAGTGAAAGAAGAGACCGTATGCCTGGTGGGGATGAGCGCCGGCATGCGCGACGGCTTCACAGTCCTGCCGCTGCGCCAGGATGGCGCAACGTGGGTTGGCGTGGAGCGCAAGAACGCCGAGTTCCCCGGCCCCACGACCGATGAGGTCAAGGCGGCCATGACCGCCCTGGCGGCCGAGAAGGTGGCGGCCGATCCGGCGGCAGCCAACGATCCGCAAGTGAAGGCGCTGCCCGGCATGGTGGTCAAGAGTGTCGATCAATGCAAGGTCGAACGCAAAACCGGCAATCTGCTGTGCGCCGCCAAGGTCACTGTTCCAGGCCAGGGCGACGTCAAGGCCGATATGCGGTTCGTACTGGGCAGCCAGGGCTGGCATATGGCCCCGCGCTAAACAGCGCCGGGGCTCACGCTGACTAGAACTGCTCCCACTCCCCCGCTTCAGCTTTCGAGACATCTTTCGCCGGGCGCGCAGGCGCCGGCTTGGCGATGGCAATGCGCCGTGCGGCAGGCGGCGGGGTGGCCGGACGTGCTGCGGGGTGTTGTGCGGGACGCGGTGCAGCCTGGCTGGCCTGCTGCTGCCCCACATTGAACACGCTGACTACCTGCGACAGGATACTGGCCTGCTCCTGCATCGAGTTGGCGGCAGCCGCAGCCTGTTCCACCAGCGCGGCATTTTGCTGGGTCACCTCGTCCATTTGCGCAATCGCCGAATTGACTTGCTCGATGCCGGTGGTCTGCTCCAGGCTGGCCGAGGCGATTTCGCTCATGATGTCGGTCACGCGGGTAATCGATTGCACGATGTCGGCCATGGTCACGCCGGCGTCGTCCACCAGTTTGCCGCCGGTATCGACCTTGGTGACGGAGTCGTCGATCAGGATCTTGATTTCCTTGGCGGCGGCGGCGGAACGGTGCGCCAGGTTGCGCACCTCGGTGGCGACGACGGCAAAACCGCGGCCCTGCTCGCCGGCCCTGGCTGCTTCGACGGCGGCATTCAGGGCCAGGATATTGGTCTGGAACGCGATGCCGTCGATGACACCGATGATGTCCACGATTTTTTTGGACGACTGGTTAATCGAGGCCATGGTCTCCACCACCTGCGACACCACGGCGCCACCGCGCACCGCCACTTCCGAGGCAGACACGGCCAGCTGATTGGCCTGGCGCGCATTGTCGGCATTCTGCTTGACGGTGCCGGTCAGTTCTTCCATCGACGCGGCGGTTTCTTCCAGTGAGCTGGCCTGCTCTTCCGTGCGCGAAGACAGGTCGAGATTACCTGCGGCGATTTGCGCCGAGGCGGTGGCAATGGTGTCGGTCCCTACGCGCACGCGGCCGACGATATCGGCCAACTGGTCGCGCATCTGCCGCATCGAGTACATCAGGCTGCGGCTGTCGCCGGCGGCAAGCACGATATCGGTATAGAGCTTGCCGCCGGCGATCTGCTCGGCGACCTGCATGGCATAGGCAGGCTCGCCACCGAGCTGTTTCAGGATGCTGCGCGTGATGATCACACTGGCGCCGATCGACAGTAACACGCCAACCAGCGACACGGCGAGGATCAGTGCCCGGCTCTTTTCGTAATCGGCGTGGGCCTGGGCCGCGGTGTCGTTGCTGGTTTTGATCTCGTAATCGCGGAATTCGATCAGCGTATTGGTCCATTTATCGAGCGCCGGCCCGGTCTCGCCCATCAGCACGTCGGGCGCGCCGGGATCGTTCTTGAGCCCCAGCTCGGCAGCCTTGTTAATCGCCGGCAGCGCGGACTTTTTGACTTCCTCTATTTTTACCAGGTAGGCTTTTTCTTCAGCGCTGGCATTGGGATCGCTGGCAAATAATTTTTCCAGGTCGGCGATCACCTTGTCGTAGTTGCGCAGGCTGGTATCGAACGCCTGCTTCTGCGCCGTCATCCTGGGCACGTCACTGAGCACGATCAGGTTGCGCATCGCAGCAGAGGCTTTTTGCGCCTCGCCGGAGGCGATGGCGATCATATTCGATTCTTGCGCGTTGAAGTCAACGGTGACGACCAGCGACTCGTTCAGCGCAGCCAGCTTGGTAATGCCCAGCGCCGCAATGATGATGGAGACCACCAATAAGAGGCCGAAGCCTGTCGCCAGACGCGTGCTGACCTTGAGTTCGTGAAAAGACATGTTTTTCCCTCAATCTATGAGTGCATCCTGAGCGAGTATCGCCACTGACAATCGGTTGCATTGCTGATTTTACTAGCCTTAGGGAAACATATGGCAAATTGACACGCAAGTGTGGCAATCACGCCGCATCGTTAGAGTTACAATATTTCTTGCAAGTCTATTTCCATAGGGAACGAGAATAGCGCTACAATGAAGCTGTGTCGCCCAACGAACGCGACGTCACACTCTCCCCCATCATGTCCGAAGAAAAATCCATCACTGAAGTTTCCACCTACAGCAAAGATACGCCTGTAGGACGTCCCGATACGGACGGTCGCGCCGGCGTGTTCGTGCCCTCCGAACTGTTCGATCCATCGGCCAACGCGGCCATCCGCAGCGGTTCCGGCATTGTCGGCTTTGGCAATCCGGACGGCTCGCTGACCGTGTATTTCGAAGCCAACCGCTTCGACGAATCCGGCCTGCACAAGTGGGAGAACAAGGCGCGCAAGGCCTACGAGCGCCTGGTCATGGCCGCGCCTACCGTCTCCAAGGCCAAGATCGATGCGCGCTACATGGAACAGGTCGGCATCATCGACGGCATGGGCATCACGCTCAAGCAGCCGGACCGGCTGACCCAGTGGCTTGCCCTGTGCGACAAGCTCGACACCGCGCCCGCCGCACCCGTCACGATCTGGAAGACCAGATAAAAGTTGACTGACGGATAGGGTCAAGCTGTTGTCCTACAGAACGTCGGACATTTGGCTGATCCCTCCTACGCTGAGTCTGGCTTATCCTTTAGTCATCCGGCAACCCTGTCGGAAACTACTTTCAACAGGAGCCGGTCATGGCACGCTTTTTCCCCCACGCAGTCGGTACCTTGCTTATCACGCTGGCAGTTGCCTCGACGTTTGTGCTGGTATCGGAAAACACGCTGATGAACCAGTCGGCTTCGGTGTACCACCTGCGCTGAATGCTGCCGGGTGACCGCGTTGCCCACGCGTAGAAAAAAATCCCGCAGCGCCGTTATGGCACTGCGGGATTTTTTGGTACGGGACTGAGAAACGTCTAACGGCGCCAGCCGCCGCGGCCGCCGCCGTAGTAACCACGGCCGCCGCCGCCCCAGTACCGGTTGAAGCCGAAGTTCAGGCCGATCGATACCGGTGGATAGTAATACGACGGCGCCGGCTGGTAATACACGGGCGCCGGCTGATAAATCACCGTGGACGGCTGGGTGATGTACGTGGTGGTGGTCACCGGTTGCTCGGTATAGACCACGCGCGAGCTCGACTGCGGCGGCAGCTCTTCGGTGGTGTACACCGGCCCGGAAGCCTGCCCCGGCGCGCGGTCCGACGGGGTGACCGACACCGTGCGCCACTGGTAGGGGTCTTGCACCACGCGGGTGCTGGTGTAATAAGGTTGCTGGGTAGCGCATCCCGTCAGCGCCGCCATCACGCCGACCACTGCAAAGATCGATTTCATCGCCAATTCTCCTTGTTCAGAATCACACTATAAAAGCAAGTGTAGCGCGAAAGCAGTGTCATTACAGCTTGTTACACGGAGCTGCGCCCTGCAACGAAAAAGGGAGCCGCGAACGGCTCCCTCTTCTACGCAACAACTATCCATCGAGTGGGTAGAATCAATCGAGCTTCCAGGCGTAATCGACCTTGGTCCAGGTTTCGGCTGGCGCGCCGTCCTTGGTGCCTGGTTTGAACTTGCAGGCGGACAGGGCCTTGATGGCGGCCTTGTCCAGGTTCTTGAAGCCGCTGGTCTTGTCGACCTTGGAGTCGGCCACCGAACCGTCCGGTTTGACCAGGAACGACATCGAGGTCGTGCCCTGCTCTTCGTTCATCAGCGACGCTTTAGGATATTCGGCCCTGCAGTTCTTGGAGTCGAAGCTGGCTGGCACTTCGGCGGCAAATACGGCTGGTGCGCTCGCTACGAGAACCGCTGCAACCAGACCCAACATACGCTTGTTCGTCATCATGATTTTCCCCTATGGATAAAATTGTGGCGGTTCAGGTGTTACAGCTTCCAGCTATAGTCCACTTTGGCCCAGGTCTGCGCCACGGCGCCGTCCTTCGTGCCCGGCTTGAACTTGCAGGCCGACAGTGCTTTCATGGCGGCCTTGTCGAGGTTCTTGAAGCCGCTCGATTTTTCCAGTTTGGAATCAACAACGTTACCGTCCGTGCCGACCAGGAAGGCCATCTTGACATCGCCCTGCTCTTCGTTGATCAGCGACGCTTTTGGATATTCAGCCTTGCAGTTCTTGGCGTCGATGGAAGCCGGTACTTCTGCAGCGAAGGCGGCAGCGGAGGTGGCGGACAGCAGGAAGGCGGCGATTACGGTCGAAAACTTGGTCATTTAATTTCTCTCAATTATTTTTAACATCGTTAAAGGTTCGGATTCCCGGTCCGCCTTGGCGTTTCCACCATCACGCAACAACGTGACAGCGGCCCGGGCAATACTTGAAGTCGTTAAAACTCTTCCCACTCGTCAGCGCTGGCGGTACTGGTCGCGACGACTTTCTTCGGCTTGGCTGCCGGTGCGGGCGCTGGCCTGGAGGCCAGTTTCTTCACCGGAGCGCGAGGTGCCGCAGCGATCGGCTTGACTGCCGCCTTCGCTACAGCTTTCGGGGCTGGCACATACACTGGAGCAGTTGCGCGCTCCTCGCCTTCCACCAGCTTGAAGATGCTGACGACGCGGGATAACTCGTCGGCCTGGTCTTGCAAGCTCTTTGCTGCGGCGGCGGATTCTTCCACCAGCGCGGCGTTTTGCTGGGTCATGCTGTCCATCTCGATGATCGACAGGTTGACTTGTTCGATGCCGGCGCTCTGCTCCTGGCTGGCGTTAGCGATCTCGCTCATGATGTCGGTTACGCGGCGCACCGAGGACACCACTTCGTCCATGGTCACACCGGCCTGGCCGACCAGCTTGGTGCCGGCGCCAACTTTTTCCACCGAGTCATCGATGAGCATCTTGATTTCTTTGGCGGCGCCAGCGGAACGCTGGGCCAGGTTGCGCACTTCGGACGCCACCACCGCGAAGCCACGGCCTTGTTCGCCGGCACGGGCTGCTTCCACGGCAGCGTTCAGCGCCAGGATGTTGGTCTGGAAAGCAATGCCATCGATCACGCCGATAATGTCGACGATCTTCTTGGCCGATGCGTCGATCGAGCTCATGGTGTTGACCACTTCCGAGACCACCTTGCCGCCCTTGATCGCCACATCCGAAGCGGCCGAGGCCAGCTGGTTGGCTTCACGGGCGTTGTCGGCGTTCTGTTTCACGGTCGAGGTCAGCTCTTCCATGGCGGTCGCGGTTTTTTCCAGCGAGCTCGCCTGCATTTCGGTACGGGCCGACAGGTCGGTGTTGCCGGCGGCGATTTCGCGGGTGGCGGTGCCGATGGTTTCGGTGCCGGAGCGAACCTGGCCCACGATATCGACCAGGCTGTCGCGCATTTCACGCATTTCGTACAGCAGGCTATCCTTGTCAGTGCTGCTGGTGTTGATCGACACCGCCAGGTCGCCGTTGGCGATGCTGCTGGCAATGGCCGAGGTGTACGCCGGTTCGGCGCCCAGCTGTTTCAGCAGGCCACGGGTAATCACCACGGCGGCGGCTACCGAGATCACCACGGCCAGCAGGCCCATGATGATCATGAAGGTACGGCCGCTGGCGAAGCCCTTGGCGGCTTCCACTTGCATCTCGGCGTTGAGCTTGTCTTCCAGGGTGCCCAGTTGGTCCAGCGCGGCCATCCACTTGACTTGTGCCGGACGGATTTCCTTGATCAGCACGCGGGTGGCGGCTTCAGCCTGACCACTGACCCACAGGTCGGTCGCCTTGGCGATGGCCGGCATGGCGATCGCTTCCTGTTCCTTGATGGTGGCCAGCAGGGCCTTCTCTTCAGGCAGGGCTTCGGCGGCGAACTTGGCGCTCAGCTTGTTTTGTGCATCGGCGTAGGCGCCAGCCAGGACTTTGACGTTGTTCAGATCCTTGGCCATGTCGTCCGGGTCGCTCAACAGGGTCAGGATGCGCAGCGTGCTGACGCGGGTGGCAACGTTGGTTCGCATGTCGGTTACCAGGCGGGTGACCACGTTGTTGACGCTGATGACGTGATCGAGGCGATCCTGGATCTGTGCCATGCGGAAGATGCCGACCGTGGTGACCGCGATCAGGAACACCAGGACCAGGGCAAATCCGAGGCCCAAGCGCATGCCAACTTTCATTTTTGCTAAATTCATTTCGTCTCTTCGTAAGTGACACTGTTGATAAGAATTTGCCTTGGATGGCCTGTCGGGGGTAGGGACACCGACCACCCAAAAATTTCTACTGAGCAAGTAAACATGACATTAGCAAACAATGACTGCGAATGCAAAATTTGGCGCCCCACCGGCGTCGCGTTCTCGTTTCTGCCTCGCATTACACACACGAAAGACGGTAGACAGGTGTGTAAGAATGCAAATTATAGATGCAAATTTTTCCGTAGGGCAAGGAAAAAACATCTAGATCGCGTGGAAACATAATTTCTGAGTGGAAATTCCAACACTTGAAAATTGTGCTTGCTAGTTACTTCAATAGTTGGATGAAAGTATCACGGGGAGCGCGGCGCCCGCAGGCGCCGGAGGTGGTGCGGAAAAGCGCGGGAGATTTACGCGTAAGCGAGGCGGGCTGCGGCCTGGCGCACCAGGGTGGCGTCGCCAGCGGCCAGCTGTTTCGAGTCCGACAAGGTCTGGCGGAACGATTTGGCGCCAGGCAGACCTTGCATCAGGCCCAGCATGTGTCGTGTAATCGAATTCATCTTCAGGCCGAGCGGACCGTACTGCGCCAGCTGCGCCTGGATGTAGGGGATCATTGCTTCGAGCACCTCGGCGCGGGACTTCGGCTCGGTGGTAGCGCCGTAATAGCGCTGGTCGAACGTGGCCATCAGGAACGGGTTGTGGTACGCCTCGCGGCCCAGCATCACGCCATCGACATGGCGCAAGTGCTCGTCGATCTCGGCCTCGGTCTTGATGCCGCCGTTGATGATGATTTCAAACTGCGGAAAGTCACGCTTGAGGCGGTAGGCGAAGTCGTACTTGAGCGGCGGGATTTCGCGGTTTTCCTTCGGCGACAGCCCTTTTAATATGGCATTGCGCGCGTGCACGATGAAGGTGGTGCAACCGGCGTCGGCCACGGTGCCGACGAAATCACGCACGAAGTCGTAGCTCTCTGTCTTGTCGATGCCGATCCGGTGCTTGACGGTGACGTCAATGTCCACCGCGTCGCGCATGGCTTTCACGCAATCGGCCACCAGTCGCGGCTCGGCCATCAGGCAGGCGCCGAAAGCGCCCTTCTGCACCCGCTCGGACGGGCAGCCGCAATTGAGGTTGATTTCATCGTAGCCCCACTTTTCGCCCAGCCTGGCGCTGGTGGCCAGGTCGGCCGGATCGCTGCCGCCCAGTTGCAGCGCAACCGGGTGTTCCTCGTCGTTGAAGCGCAGGTGGCGCTCAACGTCGCCATAGACCAGCGCGCCGGTGGTAACCATCTCGGTGTACAGCCAGGTGTGTTGGCTGATGTGGCGATGGAACACGCGGCAATGGCGGTCGGTCCAGTCCATCATCGGCGCCACGGACAGGCGGCGGCCCGGCACAGGTGCGCTGTCGGCGGCGGTGTCGGCTATATGTGGGGCGGAGATGGTCATGGCGGCAACTGCTGGTGGGGTGTGGGGGTCGTCATTATACCGTCAAACGCCAAGCGTCCGCCCCGGCGCCACTTGCTCGAAAGTTGCCAAAAAAAGCAAAATTCATCGCTATTCGCGCATATTCACCTTCTCATTCCAGCATGAATCCCGAAGAATACGTTCCATACAACAACCAGGGACAACCATGAACTTCGGCACCAGGCTCAAGCAGATCAGGACAGAGAAGAACCTTACGCAACCGCAGTTTGCCGAGTTGATCGGCATCGAGCAGTCTTACCTGTCCAAGCTGGAAAACGACAAGTCGCAGCCGTCGGCTGAGATGTTCGGCAACATCATCAAGGCGCTGGGGATGGCGCCCGACATCTTCCTGGCCGACCTCGACCAGCATACCCAGGCTACGCTGCGCCATATTCCGGAAGTGAGTCAGTTTCGTGAAGGCGTGAAAGCCCGGCGCGTGCACCATGCGCGGCGCTATATCTTTGGCGCGGCGGCAGCGGCAGCACTCGGTTTTGCGATGATGCTGGGGGCGAACAATGGCATCTTTTTCCCAAACAACCAGTACAAATACGTGTCGAAGGGCGTCATCGCCCCGGGTGAGGGCGAGAATATTTTCGACCAGTACAGCCAGATTCAGGTCAATCGCATGGGGGCCAAGCTGATCACCATGGAAGAGATGATGCGCTTGACTGCCGAGTTCGAATCCACCCGAAAGCGGCGCCTGACGGTCGAGTCCTGGCGCGACCGTGGCAGCGTGTATTTCGAACAGGTGCCCGGCGGGCGCCGCATGTTCGAGCTGGCCGACAAGCGCTACGTGCAGTCGGAGCAAAACCGGATCTTGCAATACATGGGCGCCCTGCTCGCTTTCTGCGCACCGCTGGTGCTGGTCGTGGAATGGCGGCTACGGGCAGCAGCCCGCCGCATTACCCATACTTCCGATAAATAAAACCAGGAGACACCATGTCGCAACTCAAAACTTTTTTTGCCGGCGCTACCACCATGGCCAGCGCGCTGGCCGCCGTCTTCGTCCTCACTGGCGCGAACGATCCCGGCAGGAAGGCGAATTTTGACGAGATCACGGTCGGCCGCATCAATATCGTCGAGCCCGATGGGACGAAGCGCCTGATCATTTCCAACCGTGCCCAGTTCCCCGGCACCTTCCAGAACGGCAAGGAAATCGAGCGCCCCGATCGCCGCACGTTTGCCGGCATGCTGTTTGTCGACCAGGAAGGCACGGAAAACGGCGGTTTCCTGCAACGGGGCAGTATCGATGCCAATGGCAAGATCGATTCGGGACTGTCGCTGACGTTCGACCGCTTCCGCCAGGACCAGGCGCTGCAATTGCTGAACACCGACAGCGAGAAGAGTCACAGAACAGCCATCATGATCAACGATGTGCCGAGCTTCAAAGTAACGCCGATGGAAGACCATGCGCGCTTCCGCGAAGAATCCAGCAAACTGGACAAAGACGGGCGCAAAGCCTACTGGGACAAGCTGACCGCGGAAGGCAGGTTGAGCGTCAACCGCATCTGGCTCGGCAATACGACCGAGAAGGGCTCATCGCTGCAGCTCAAGGATGCCAAGGGCCGCGTGCGCATGTTGCTGCAGGTAGGCGGGGATGGCAAGGCCGAGATCCAGATGCTCGACGAAACCGGCAAGGTCACGAAATCGATCACGCCGGCGTCAGCCGGATGAATCCGCAGCAGGTCCGGGTGGCTAGCGCCTGAAATACAGCCGGGCGGCACAACCAAACGCGATGACGAAGACGATCAGCGCCACGCCGGCGCTGGCGCCCAGCGCGCCAAAGCCGCAGCCGCCCTCGAAGGCGGAGCCGAACCAGCGGCACGGCATGTTCTCGAGTGCGACGTAGGCGACGGCGACGGCCAGCACCGCCGACCCGAGCAGCATGGCCAGCAATGCGAACACGGTCTGCAGCGCGCTTGGTGAAGTCTGTTGTGTAGTCATATTTTCAATGATAGCGCGTCCCGCTAGCCTGGTCCATGGGCTACGACCGGCAGCGTCACAAGCCCCACCAGCCCCACCAGGTAGCGCGCTGGCTGCGGACCAGGATTGGCATCACTGATGGGATGGTCTTCGCGGATCGCCAGGCAATCGCCGGCCTGGCGTTGGTGGGCTCTCGCGCAGGGGCGGCGATCGGGTATTGTCGAATTGCTGGGGCTTGGCGATGGGTGCGCGGGCTGCGCTACGAAATTGGATCCCCGCCTGCGCGGGGATGACGGATTTCAGGCAGCGGGCTGACGGCACGATGCCGTATCGCTGCCCTGGTAGGCTGGCGGTACGATGCCGCGCCGCTGGCCTGGCGGCTGACGGCGCTACGCGGCATCGCTGGCCTGGCGGGCTGGCGGCGCTACGCGGCATCGCTGTCCTGGCGGGCTGGCGGCGTTTTATGCCGCGCCGCTGGCCTGGCGGGCTGGCGGCGTTTTATACCGCGCCGCTGGCCTGGCGGGTTGGCGGCGTTATGCCGCGCCGCTGGCCTGCTTCTTCTTGCGCACCACCGCCAGCTTGGGTCCGAACATCGCCGCCACGCGCTCGAGGCGCTGGGCGGCGTCGCCGGTGACGGTGCCGGTGGCGCCCACCACCTGGCGCACGATGCCCAGCGCGGTCGCGCGCGCTTCCGGGTCGTCCGGCAGCAGCAGCGGCAAGTCGCGCATCGCCGCTTCTTCTGCCACCTGCAACATCAGATACTGCTCGCGCACGATGGTCTTGAAGTGCGTGACGCTCAGCTCTTCATCGGTGGACGTGCGCAGGCGCAACTGGCGGATGGTGGCGAAGGCGCGCTCGTCGGCCGCGCTCATCTCCGGGCTGCGGTAGATGTACAGCAGGCCGCGGATGATTGCCTCCGTGGTGCCGCCCTCGGCAGTTTTGCCGGCGGCAGCAGTACGGTACGCGTCGAGCGCTGCTTCGCGCGACAGGTCGCGGCCGATGCGGCGCAGGGCACCGTTCTCGGCACGCAAGCCCACCATCGCCTGCAGCACGGGCGAGCCGTACACGTCGAGGAAGAATTTCTCGGTGGCCTGGTCGCGCGCGTCGCGATACATATCGAGTCCCGCGACGATCTGCTTGGACATCGCTTCCTGCATCTGCAGGAAGATGTTGTCCTTGGCGACCGGACGGCGTTGCGCCCTCACCTTCTCGGCCAGGGCCGGGATGCCGTCGAGCAGCTTGTTCTTGTTCGAGAACGCCGTGTAGCGCAGGCGCATCGGGTGCGACTCGCGCAGCTGTTTGGCGCTCTGCTCGGTCACCATGCTCTTGACCACCGGGCTGACAAAGGTGCGGTACAGGCCCTGGTTGATTTCCGACACGCGCGCCACGGTGGCAAAGCGGCGCTCGTCCTCTTCGTCGTTGCCGCCCAGCGCGCGCAATGAGTCGAGCGTGCGGCGCTCGAAGCGCATCACGAAGTCGCCGCCCATCATGTCGCCGGCTGCAAGTTCTTCCTGCAGCATTTCCTCGTCCTTTTCCAGGAACACCGCCTCGTACAGGCCCGGCGGCATGATGTCGATCATGTCCATCGCGGCCGTGAATTCCTCGTGTTCCTTGTTGGCTACCGAAGCAGACACGAAGATGCCGAGGTGGCCGATACTCTGGTGCATCGAGTAGATGATGGTCTGGCCGCCGGCGACCAGCGCTTCGTCATTCTCGTACAGGTCGAGCACCCAGCCCAGCGCTTGCTGCGGCGGCGTGATGTCGTCGCCCCACGAGCAGAACACCACGATCGGCGACTTGATGTTGCGCAGGTCGATGCGGTGGCCGTCGCTGTCGAGCAGCGCCGCTTCGCTCAGGCGGTTGCCGACGAATAGCGAGTCGGCGATGTACTGCATCTCGCCGGCGTTGAGCAGCACCGGGTTGCCCCACCACTTTTCAAATTCCAGGAAGCGCGGCGCCTCGGTGTCGATCTTGGAATAGACGTTGTAGTTCTTGCTCCACAAGGTATTCGACGGATTCATCTTCTCGAAGTTGGCGACCAGCTGGGCGCCATCGAAGATGCCGTTGCCGAGGTCGCCAGCTAGCGAGGTCATCCAGGTGCCGCCCAGCGCGCCACCGAGGTAGCGCAGCGGATTCTTGCCGCGCACGCCTGCCCAGTACGACAGCGGCGCCCCGGCCAGCACCAGCGGACCGACCAGGTCGGGCTTCAGGGCGGCGGTCATCATGATTTGCCAGCCGGCCTGGCAGTTGCCGATCAGGGCCGGCTTGCCGTCCGCTTGCGGATGGCGCTCGGCCACGTGGGCGATGAAGGCCGCTTCGGCGCGGCACACGTCTTCGATGGTCTGGCCGGGCACCGGCACCGGCGTAAAGCCGACGAAATAGCACGGGTGGCCGGCTTTGAGCACCACGCCGATTTCGCTGTCGTGCTTCATGCCGCCGATGCCGGGACCGTGACCGGCGCGCGGGTCGAACACGATGAACGGGCGCTTGGTAGGGTCGGGCTCGATGCCGTCGGGCGGTGCGATGTAGCACAGGCCGTAATTCACGGGGCGCTCGAGCGTGCGGCCGTCCATGATGATCTCGAACGGGAAACTCAACACGTGCGGCGCCGTCTTGGCAGCGCGGGCGTTGGTATCGGTGCCGCGCTGGCGCAGCACGTCGAGGAACAGGATCGAACGCTGGCAAGCGTCCACCCAGTAATCGAGCCCTTGTTGGGCGACATTGAACGGACTGCCGGGCCAATTCATCAAACCAGCCCAGGGGTTATGCTTTTCTTCACTCACAGAATTCCTCCATGCTTTGGGTCATGCTGCCATGCACCAAAGTACTCCAGTGCCGTCAAAAACGCAAACGAATCCGGACCATGGAAATGCCGCCAAAGCCAGTCTTGATTCATCAACAGATGATTTTGGTCAAAGAAAAAGCCGCCCGAAGGCGGCTTTCTTGACCGGCAGACGCGTGATTACGCTTCGCGCGATGCCTTTTTACGCTCGTGCTCTTTCAGGAAGCGCTTGCGCAGGCGGATCGATTTCGGGGTGATTTCCACCAGTTCGTCATCGTCGATGAACTCGACTGCGTATTCCAGCGACATCTGGATCGGCGGCACCAGGCGCACGGCTTCGTCGGTACCCGACGAACGCACGTTGGTCAGCTGCTTGCCCTTGATCGGGTTAACCACCAGGTCGTTGTCGCGCGAGTGGATACCGATGATCATGCCTTCGTACACCGGGTCGTTGTGGACCACGAACATGCGGCCGCGATCTTGCAGTTTCCAGATAGCGTAGGCAACGGCAGCGCCGTCATCCTGCGAAATCAGCACGCCGTTGCGACGGCCGCCCAGCTCGCCCTTGGTGTTGTCCACCGGAGCGTAAGCGTCGAACACGTGGCTCATCAGGCCGGTACCACGGGTCAGGGTCATGAATTCGCCCTGGAAGCCGATCAGGCCACGTGCTGGAATACGGTATTCCAGGCGCACACGACCTTTGCCGTCCGATTCCATGTTCTGCAGGTCGCCACGACGACGGCCCAGTTCTTCCATCACGCCGCCCTGGTTGGCTTCTTCAACGTCAACCGACAGTTGTTCGAACGGCTCGTGGCGCACGCCATCGACCATTTTGAACACGACGCGTGGACGCGATACAGCCATCTCGAAACCTTCGCGACGCATGTTTTCGATCAGGATGGTCAGGTGCAGCTCGCCACGGCCCGATACTTCGAACGTGGTGTCGTCGTCGGTTGGCGCCACGCGCAGTGCGACGTTGGCTTTCAGTTCCTTGTCCAGGCGGTCGCGCAGTTGACGCGAGGTCACGAACTTGCCTTCGCGGCCAGCCAGCGGCGAGTTGTTGACCATGAAGTTCATGGTCAGGGTAGGCTCGTCGACGGTCAGCATCGGCAGCGCTTCCGGGGTGTCCGGTGCGCACACGGTCGAACCGATGCCGATGTCTTCGATACCGTTGATCAGCACGATGTCGCCGGCGACAGCGTCGTCAACCAGCACGCGCTCGAGGCCCTTGAAGTTCAGCACCTGGTTGATGCGGCCCTTGATCGGAGTGGCGCCTGGGCCATTCAGGACGATGACGTCCTGGCCGGTCTTGACGCGGCCACGGTTGATACGGCCGATACCGATTTTACCCACGTACGACGAGTAGTCGAGCGAGGTGATCTGCATTTGCAGCGGACCGTCCGGGTTGTCGTCACGTACTGGTACGTGTTGCAGGATGGCGTCGAACAGCGGCTTCATGTCGCCGTCGCGTACGTCTTCGGTCAGGCCGGCATAGCCGTTCAGACCGGAAGCGTAAACGATCGGGAAGTCCAGTTGTTCGTCGGTTGCGCCGAGCTTGTCGAACAGTTCGAAGGTCTGGTTGATCGCCCATTCAGGACGTGCACCTGGACGGTCGACCTTGTTGACGACGACGATAGGCTTGAGGCCCAGCGCCAGTGCCTTGCGGGTCACGAAGCGGGTCTGTGGCATCGGGCCTTCCTGGGCATCGATCAGCAGCAGGACCGAGTCAACCATCGACAGTACACGTTCCACTTCGCCGCCGAAGTCGGCGTGGCCTGGGGTGTCAACGATGTTGATGTGGGTGCCTTCGTACTCGACTGCGCAATTCTTGGACAGAATCGTGATGCCGCGCTCTTTTTCGAGATCGTTCGAGTCCATGACACGGTTATCGACCGCTTGGTTCTCGCGGAAGGTGCCGGACTGGCGGAGCAGTTGGTCAACCAGGGTGGTTTTACCGTGGTCAACGTGGGCGATGATTGCAATGTTGCGAATTGCGCGTTTAGTAGTGGACATAGTCGTATATTTTGCGGAGAAACTGCGGGGTACGTACAAAAAGCTGTACGGAAAGCCGGCTAGTATAGCATGTTGCGTTGCAACTCTATCGCCGGGATCTGTTTATTTTCAATGAGTTGCTTATACGTATCTCATTGAGGTGTGAAGGCAATCAACCGCTCGGGCGCCAGGATGCTGTATTCGCCAAGCATGGCCGTGCCCAGCAACTTGTCGCCCAGGTACACGCGGACCCTGCCCTCTTCGGCGGGCACCGTGACCGGTTCCTTGCCCAGCGCCAAGCGCTGGCCGTTGAGGAACCGTTTCGCCAGTTCGGCGTTCAGCTGTATGGCCGGAAAGCTGGCCAGCAGCGCATCGACCGGCGCCAGCAGGCTCAACGGCTCGGGGTGCGCGATCAGCGCGTCGAGCGTGATCATGTTCTCCATGGTCAACGGCCCCACCTGGGTGCGGCGCAGTGCATTTAAATGCGCGCCACAACCGAGTGCTGCGCCGATATCCTGGCCCAGCACGCGGATGTAGGTGCCCTTGCTGCACGTGACCGACAGCTTGAGCATCGGCGCCTCGTACGCGATCAGCTCCAGCTTGTGGATGGTGACGTTGCGCGCTTCGCGCTCGAGCGTGATGCCGGCGCGGGCGTATTCGTACAACGGCTTGCCGTCGCGCTTTAACGCCGAGTACATCGGCGGCACTTGCGCAATCGGCCCACGGAACTGTTCCAATACGGCGTGGATCTGTTCGAGCGTGACGTTGACGTCGCGGGTGTCGATGACTTCGCCTTCGGTGTCGCCGGTGTCGGTGGTCTGGCCCAGGTGCACCACGGTGTCGTAGGTTTTATCGGCTTCCAATAAATCCTGCGAGAACTTGGTCGCCTCGCCAAAGCACAGCGGCAGCAGGCCGGTGGCGAATGGATCGAGCGTGCCGGTGTGGCCGGCCTTCTTGGCGTTCAATACGCGCTTGGCCTTGATCAGCGCATCGTTGCTGGAAAAGCCGACCGGCTTGTCGAGCAAGAGCACGCCGTCGACCAGGTCGCGTACGCGTTTGACTTTGTTCTGATTCATTCGTCCTTGCCGTCTTCCACGCCGTCATCCAGCGAGCGGGTAGCGTTGGCCTGGTCGATCAGTGCCGACATGGCCATGCCGCGCGCCACCGACGTGTCGTGCACGAAGTGCAGCGCCGGCAGGGTGTGGATGTGCAGGCGCTTGCCCAGCATATTGCGCAGGTAGCCAGACGCCGCCTGCAGGCCGGCCAGGGTGTTCTTCACGGTCTCGGGATCGTCCTTGAGCATGGTGAAGTAGATCTTGGCGTGGGCGTAATCGGGGGTGATCTGCACTTCGGCCAGCGTGATCATGCCTACGCGGGGATCTTTCAATTCGAATGCGATCAGTTCCGACAGGTCTTTCTGGATTTGATCGGCCACGCGCAAGCCGCGCTGCGGGATGGTTTTACTGTGTTTTGCCATGATGATATTCCATAAACGGCAAAGTGGACGGGCCCCAAAAGCACCCGTCCACTTCACCTATTACTACATTGATCGCCTGTGAATTACAGGGTACGGGCGATTTCCTGCACTTCGAACACTTCCAGGGAGTCGCCCACCTGGATGTCGTTGTAGTTCTTCAGCGACAGGCCGCATTCCAGGCCGGCGCGTACTTCTTTCGCATCGTCCTTGAAGCGCTTGAGCGAGTCGATTTCGCCAGTCCACACCACGATGTTGTTGCGCAGCAGGCGCACCGACGACGAACGCTTGACCACACCATCGGTGACCAGGCAACCGGCAACGGCGCCGACTTTCGAGACCAGGATAACCTGGCGAATCTCGACCTGGCCGGTAACGGTTTCGCGTTTTTCCGGTGCCAGCATGCCCGACAACGCCGATTTGATCTCGTCGATCGCATCGTAAATGATGTTGTAGTAGCGAATGTCCACACCATTGGACTCGGCCAGCTTGCGGGCCTGGGCGTCGGCACGGGCGTTGAAGCCGATGATGACGGCCTTCGAGGCCACTGCCAGGTTGACGTCCGATTCCGTGATGCCACCGACGGCTGCGTGGACAACTTGTACGCGCACTTCGGAGGTGGACAGTTTCTGCAACGACGACACCAGCGCTTCTTGCGAACCTTGCACGTCGGTCTTGATGATCAACGGCAGGTTTTTGACTTCGCCTTCGGCCATCTGGTCGAACATGTTTTCCAGCTTCGCGGCTTGCTGCTTGGCCAGTTTCACGTCGCGGAACTTACCTTGACGGAACAGACCAATTTCACGCGCCTTGCGCTCGTCGGCCATGACCATGACTTCTTCACCGGCTTGCGGCACTTCGGTCAGGCCCTGGATTTCGACCGGGATCGATGGACCAGCTTCGGTGATCGGCTTGCCGTTTTCGTCCAGCATGGCGCGCACGCGGCCGAACGAGGAACCAGCCAAAATCACGTCGCCGCGACGCAGCGTACCGGACTGCACCAGGATGGTGGCAACCGGGCCCTTGCCCTTGTCGAGGCGGCCTTCGACCACCAGGCCACGGGCCGGCGCATCGATCGGTGCTTTCAGTTCCAGTACCTCGGCCTGCAGCAGCACTTGCTCGAGCAGCGCATCGATACCTTCACCGGTCTTGGCCGATACCGGCACGAATGGCGAATCGCCACCGTATTCTTCCGGCACCACGCTCTCGGCAACCAGCTCTTGCGTCACACGGTCAACGTTGCCGCCTGGTTTGTCGATCTTGTTGATCGCCACCACCAGTGGTACGCCAGCCGCTTTCGCGTGAGCGATCGCCTCTTTGGTTTGCGGCATCACGCCGTCGTCCGCCGCCACCACCAGGATGACGATGTCGGTGGCTTTCGCACCGCGGGCACGCATGGCCGTAAAGGCTTCGTGACCCGGGGTATCGAGGAAGGTGATCATGCCGCGTGGCGTATCGACGTGGTAAGCGCCGATGTGCTGGGTAATCCCGCCGGCTTCTCCCGACGCGACCTTGGCGCGACGGATGTAGTCCAGCAGCGAGGTTTTACCGTGGTCGACGTGACCCATGACGGTGACAACCGGTGCGCGTGGCTTGGACTCGAAGTGAGCGTGCTCACCCTGGTCGGCCAGGATCGCTTCCGGATCGTCTTCCTCGGCGGCGTGGGCTTTGTGGCCCATTTCTTCGACGACGATCATCGCGGTTTCCTGGTCCAGCACCTGGTTAATGGTGCACATCTGGCCCAGCTTCATCAGTTGCTTGATGACCTCGGACGCCTTGACCGACATCTTGTGGGCCAGTTCGGCCACGGTGATGGTTTCCGGTACGTGCACGTCTTTGACCACGGCTTCAGTCGGGGCCTGGAAGTTGGTTTCGCGGTCATCCGATTGCGAATGACGACGGCCACCCTTGCCACCGCGCCAGCTGTCGCGGCCGGTCGATGGGCCCGATGGGGCGCCACGGCCTTTGCCGCCGCCTGGAGCGCCGCGCTTCTTGTCGTCGGACCAGGTCGAGGCCACGTTGGCCGACTTGATCGATTTCTTGTCCGCTGGCTTCTTGTCGCCTGGCTTGTCGCCCGGCTTGGCGGTCGTGGCCGTGGTCGCTGGCTTGTGCAGCGTGCCTTCGGCAACTTTTGGCTTGACCGGGACCGGTACTGGTTCCGGTGCCTTGATGGCGCGACGCGGCGCGTTCATCATGGCCTTGATCTGGGCTACTTCATCGGCCACGGCCTTGCGTGCGCGGTCGGTGGCAGCAGCTTTTTCAGCGGCTTCCTTGGCGGCAGCGTCAAGCTTCTTCTTGGCTTCTTCGGCAGCAGCTTTCTTTTGCGCGTCGGCAGCAGCAGCGGCAGCGGCCGCAGCGGCGCTGGCAGCAGCATCGGTTGCGCTAGCGCTGGCATTGGCGTTGCTGTTGGCGGCGTTCAGGGCCGAAGCGGCAGCCTTGGCGGCAGCTTGCTCGGCATCGCGCTTGGCTTCCGCGTCGGCTTCCTTCTTGGCGCGGGCTTCGGCGTCGGCGGTTGCTTTCGCTTGCGCTTCCTTCTCGGCGTCGAGCTTGGCCAGATGCTCCTGCTTCTCGCGCAGGTCGGCTTCCTGACGTGCAATCAGTTCGGCTTGCTTGCGCACTTCTTCTTCGCGACGAGCGACTTCAGCCGGATCGATCACTGGCGCCACGGGGGCGGCAGGAGCGGTCGTGACCGGTTCGTCGCGCTGGACGAAGGTACGCGTTTTCTTGACGGCGACCTGGATCGTGCGGGCCTTGCCATTGGCGTCGGCCTGCTTGATTTCAGTCGTTTCCTTGCGCGTCAGCGTGATTTTCTTCTTTTCCACGTCGGCTGCAGCGCCGTGGGTGCGACGCAGATGATCGAGCAGCTTATCCTTATCATCTTTCGACAATGGATCTGACGTCGAACTTTTTTCGACGCCGGCAGAACGCAGCTGCGTCAGCAGCAAGTCTGCAGGCATCTTCAGTTCGGTGGCAAATTGGGCTACGTTGTTACTCGCCATTCAGTCCTCTTTTCTATGTGTCGCGGAGATGATAAAGATACTCAAATTAAGCCTTTGCCGATTCTGCCAGGGTCCAGGCCTTCGCTTGCAGGCCCTTCGCTCGGTCGTCGTACTTCGAATCGACCAGTTTCATCTCATCGTCGGTCACATCTTCAAATTCATTCGAAATCAGCGCGCGGGCACGGTCGGACGAGAAGGCCAGAATGGCGCCAAATTCGTCGTAGGCCAGGCCTGCAAATGCTTCAACAGTCTTGATACCTGCCAGGCCCAGCTTACCGGCGGTGATGCGGTCCATGCCTTCCAGACCGACCAGTGCCTCTTCCATGCCTTCCAGGCCTTCTTCCGAAGCAATCGCTTCGGTCACCAGGGCGTCACGGGCACGGGTACGCAGTTCGTTGACGGTATCTTCGTCAAACGATTCGATTTCCAGCATTTCGGAGATCGGCACGTAAGCGATTTCTTCCAGGCTGGCAAAGCCCTCTTCTACCAGGATGTCGGCGACTTCCTGGTCAACGTCCAGTTTTTCCATGAACAGTGCACGCACTGCCGCGGTTTCCTGGGCTGCCTTGTCGGCCGATTCCTCGGCCGTCATGATGTTGATCTTCCAGCCGGTCAGATCGGACGCCAGGCGTACGTTCTGGCCCGAGCGGCCGATGGCGATGGCGAGGTTTTCCTCGTCCACGACCACGTCCATGGCGTGTTTTTCTTCATCGACCATGATCGACGAAACATTGGCCGGCGCCAGCGCGCCGATCACGAACTGGGCCGGATCTTCGGACCACAGCACGATGTCCACGCGCTCGCCACCGAGCTCGCCGGTAACGGCCTGGACGCGCGAACCGCGCATGCCGACGCAAGTACCGATCGGGTCGATGCGCTTGTCAGCGGTGTACACGGCGATCTTGGCGCGCACGCCGGCGTCGCGGGCAGCCGATTTAATTTCCAGCATGCCTTGTTCGATTTCCGGCACTTCCAGCTCGAACAGCTTGGCGATGAAGTCAGGCGCGGTGCGCGACAGGATCACTTGCGGGCCGCGCATATTGCGGTCCACGCGCAGGATGAAAGCACGTACGCGGTCGCCGATACGCAGATTTTCCTTCGGGATCATCTGGTCGCGCGGCAGGCGGGCTTCGATCTTGCCGGACTCGACGATTGCATCGCCGCGTTCCATGCGCTTGATGGTGCCGGTCACGAGCGAGTCGCCACGCTCGAGGAAGTCGGCCAGGATCTGTTCGCGCTCGGCGTCACGCACGCGCTGCAGCACAACTTGCTTGGTGTCTTGCGCAAAGCGGCGGCCGAATTCCACGGATTCGATCGGCTCTTCGATGTGGTCATCCACTTCGATGTCGGCGATTTGTTCCTTGGCTTCGAAGTGCAGGATTTCCTGGTCCGGCAGTTGCAGGCCGGCTTCATCGGGTACCACGTGCCAGCGGCGGAACGATTCGAATTCGCCCGACTCGCGGTCGATCGAAACGCGGATGTCTACTTCACCCTCATACCGTTTCTTCGTGGCTTGCGCCAATGCGAATTCGAGGGCGCCGAAAACGACATCCTTATCGACGTTCTTTTCACGCGCCAGCGCGTCTACCAATAACAAAACTTCGCGACTCATGCTTTGCGTCCCTTAAAAACCACCTGCGGCACCAAGCGTGCCTTATCCATATCGGCGAGCGTAAACTCCAACAGCGCCGGACCATCATTGCTTTCAAATTCCAACGACAAATTCTCGCCCTGGGGCTCTTGCAAGATCCCCTGGAACGATTTACGGTTGTTCGTACCCGGCATTGCGGTGCGCAGTTTGACGATTGCTTCGCAACCGGCAAAACGCACGAAGTCTTCCAGCTTGCGCACCGGGCGATCGAGCCCTGGCGACGAAATCTCGAGACGCTCGTAACTCACGTTCTCGACCGTCAGCACGTGCGACAGCTGGTGACTGACCGTGGCGCAATCTTCCACGGTAATCGGACCTTTTTCTTCAGCGTCGGCCGCGGTGAAATCGATAAACACGCGCAGCACTCCGCGCTCGGCCCGTTCGACATCAACCAGCTCATAGCCCAGACCGGTGACGGTCGTTTCAATTAACTGCGGCAGCTGCAAGAAATTCTCCAGATTAAGGCCTGTTTCCTCGCTTTCAGAAAGCGTGGTGACAAACCCGTTCAACAAAAAAAAAATGGGCAAGTGCCCATCTTCCAGTAATACCAACCCGAGCAAAGGTTTCCTGCGGTTTTATCCGGACAAGAACTTTTACCAGGCTGGTTATTATAACCTTATTCGGTCGGCGCTGCAATCAGCGCACGCGGGAAAACCGCCCTACTGCGGCACTACAACAGCCAAAATAAGGCTTTTGCGGGTAAAAACAACCCCGCAGCGAACGCGGGTTTAACCCTTGCGACGACGCGGCATGCCGTGATCGCTGGCGCCGCCACGCGGCTGCTGCTGGCCACGACGCGGCGCACCGCTGCTGTTACCGAAACCGAACGTGGTTTGCAGCGGATCGGGTTGGCGCGGACCTTTGCCGGCCGGCTTGGCCTGCTGACCACGACCCTGGCCTTGACCACCCTGGCCGCCCTGCCCTTGCGGACGCGGACCACCGGCACGGGCCGGCGCGGCATCGCCGAGCGGACGACCGCCGGCATACGCACCGATACCCTGCGGACGACCACCCGGGCGGCTCGAACCCTGGGCGCCACCGGCACGGCCATTGCCGCCACCCGAGCGTCCACCCTGGCCGCCCTGACCACCTTGACCGCCGCCCTGGCCGCCGAAGCCACCCTGGCCGCCTGCGGCCCGACCTTGCCCGCCACCGTTCGGACGACCCTGACCGCCACCGAAGCCGCCCTGACCACGGCCCTGGCCGCGTGGCGGCTTGGCGAATGGCAGCGCGTTGTCATTGCTGACGTCGGCACGGTTGAAGTTCGGTTCGTCGATATCGTCCTCGTCGTCGTCATCGCGGTCGTCGTATTCCGCACGGCCACGCTGCGGACGTTTTTCCGGACCCTTGTTCTGGGCCGGCTTGGCCGCCTGCGGCCCCTTGCCGGTACGCGCTGGTGCGGAAGCAGCGGCAACACCATCGGCGCCGCCCTTTTTCTCGACGCCGTACACGGCCAGCATGTCGCGCACCTGGTTTTCTTCCAGCTCTTCCCAGCGGCCACGTTTCAGGCTGCTCGGAAGGGTCATGGCACCGTAGCGGGTACGGATCAGGCGCGAGACGGTCAGGCCGATCGCTTCGAACATGCGGCGCACTTCGCGGTTACGGCCTTCGCCGATGATCACGCGGTACCACTTGTTGATGCCCTCGCCGCCACCGTCGGCAATTTTCGAGAACTGCGCCAGGCCGTCTTCGAGCTCGACGCCAGCCAGCAGCTTTTGACGCATGCCTTCTTCCAGCACGCCCAGGGTGCGCACCGCGTATTCACGATCGATGCCGTAGCGCGGGTGCATCAGGCGGTTGGCCAGGTCACCGGAGGTGGTGAACAGCAGCAGGCCTTCGGTGTTGAAGTCGAGGCGGCCGACGGCCAGCCACTTGCCGGCTTTCATGGTCGGCAGGCGCGAGAACACCGATGGACGGCCTTCCGGATCGTCGGTCGAGACAATTTCGCCGGCCGGCTTGTGGTACACCAGCACGCGTGGCGGCTTCTTGCTCACGCGGCGCTGGATCAGCTTGCCGTTGATGCGGACTGCGTCGGTCGGCAGGATGCGCTGGCCGATGTGGGCTGGCTCGCCGTTGACCGACACGCGGCCGGCGACGATCAGGTCTTCCATGTCGCGGCGCGAACCGAGACCGGCTTCGGCCAGCACCTTGTGCAGCTTCGGTGCGTCGTCGTCGGCGGTCAGGTCGCGGCGCGCAGCTTTTTGCGGCTGGCGGCCACGGCCACCTTCTTCGCTGTCGAAAGCGTCGGACGTGACGAACGAGAACACGGCGTCGGCGTCGCTCGGCTTGTCGCCGGGCTGGCCACGGCCTTTGCCGTTCTTGCCTTTGGCGTTCTTGCCGTTACGGCCATTCTGTGGCTGGCCGGCCTGGCGGCCGTTGCGCTGGCCGCGCTCGTTCGGCTGGCGTGCGTCGCCTTCGACGGCTGCAACGCCCTCGGCGCCTTCGACCGGTGCGGCAGCTTCCACCGCTGGCTCGACCTTCGGCATCAGCGCTTCGCGCACGGCGCGCTGTTCGCGCATCTGGCGCGGGCCGCGCGGACGCTGGCCACGGTCGATGCGCGGAACGCCATCGGCTGGCGCGGCATCGCCGGCGGCAGCAACTACCGCAGCTTCAGCGGCTGGCGCATCGGTCGATTCGACCGCTGCGGCAGTGGCAGCGGCCTTGCGGCCACGCGGCGCGCGGGCCGGCTTGGCAGGGGCATCGGCAGAAACAGCAACGCCGGCGGCGCGTTCGGCTGCTGGCGCAGCAACAGCTGGTGCAGCAGCAGCAGTGCCAGGGGCAGAGGCGGCCGCCACATCACCGGCAACCTTGGCAGCCGGCTTGGCGCGCGGCTTTTTCACGGCGGCAGGCGCGTCGGCGGCAACCGCCGCGACGGCTGCTGGCGCCGGGGCTGCTGGGGCTGGGGCTGGCGCTGGGGCTGCTGGTGCCGGGGCTGCTGCGGCGGCTACCGGCGCATCGGCCTTGGCCTTGCGCTTCGGCTTGGCCGCTGGCGCGGCGGCGTCCGCCACTGCTGCGGCGGCAGCTGCAGGCGCCGCATCGGCAACACCGCCGGCTTCCGCTGCGATCTGGGCCTTGGTACGGCGCTTGGGCTTGGCGACCGCTACTTCGGCGGCGTCGTTGACTGTCTCTGGGGATTTAGGTTTGTTCATTATTCGTTTCTTGCTTGTGCTCGTCGACCGTGACATCGGGACGATGCACAGGATCTTGATTAACTTCTTGGCCGGAGTCCGGGCTAGTCGCGGCTGCTGTAGCCACCGGCACCACCGTGCCATCGTCTGCTTGCGCGGCACGGTCATCGTGCGCGGCTTTTTCAAAGTTCTGTTGCAAGGCCGCTTCCAGCGCGGCCATATCGGGACCACCGCCCTGCGTTTCGCTCATTTGCTGCAACGGCGGCAACTGCGACAGCGAATTCAGTCCCAGGTCGTCGAGGAACTGGCGCGTAGTGCCCAGCAACGACGGTCGGCCCACCACGTCGCGGTGGCCCACCACGTCGACCCAACCACGGTCTTCCAGCATCTTGATCGTTTGCGAGTTCACGGCAACGCCGCGGATTTCCTCGATATCGCCACGCGTGACAGGCTGGCGGTAGGCGATGATGGCCAGCGTTTCCAGCGTGGCCCGCGAGTAGCGCGGCGGCTTTTCGGGGCTCAGGCGGTCGAGATAGTGCTTCATCTCGGGCCGACTCTGGAAGCGCCAGCCACTCGACAGGCTGACCACTTCCACGCCCTTGCCGGCCCAATCTCCGGCCAGCTCTTCCAGCAATTGCCTGATCTGTTCGGCGCCGACCACGGCGTCGTTTGGGCCCGGCGGTTGCTCGTCGTCGACAAACAGTTTTTTCAGACTGTGGAGGGTCAACGGCTCACGGGCGCACAGCAAGGCGGTTTCGAGGACTTTTTTGGCCTCAGCATTATCCATAGCAATCTTATGGCTGCATGCTCTACACATGCACAGAATGACATCAATTACATTCAGTGAGTCGTTGAGGAAGGCGCCGCATCCATGATGCCGCCTGCCGGAGTAGTCGCTGAAGCTGTTTTTCCGACGCCGAAGCGAGTCGCCTGGCGGGAGAGAGAGAATTGCCGCGACCGCCGAAGCGATCGCATTTACATGAAACACCAGCATCTCGGCGCCGTTTTCGAGCGAAAACAAGCATGACCTGTCCAGGAAGTTTCATCCAACGTTTGAATTGTACCTGATAAAACCACAAAACGCGCAGTCAGCGCAGCGAAATGTAACGTGACTTACACGGAGGCTAGCCTTTCGGACAAGATTGCAGAAACTCCAACGAAGGCCGGGTACTGCGCCGTGATCACCCAGGTAGGCACTTGCGCCAGGTACTGGAAGAAGCGGCCCTTGTGCTCGAAACGGTTGCGGAAGCCGGAGCGGTGAAAGCGGTCGCCGAGTTTCGGCACGATGCCGCCGCCGATATAAATACCGCCCTGCGCGCCCAGCGTGACCACCAGGTTGCTGGCGATGGTGCCGAGCATGCAGCAAAATACTTCGATCACCTCGTCGCACAGCGCGCACTCGCCGGACAGCGCGCGGCGCGAGATGTCGGCCGCAACCAGCGGCTGGGCCACCACGCCGTGCCGCTTTGCCAGCGCGCGGTAAATCAGTTCGATACCGGCGCCGGACATCAGGCGCTCGGCCGAGACGTGTTCGAATTCGGTCCACGCATATTGCAGGATTGCCACTTCAACCGGGTTGGCTGGCGAAAACGTCACGTGGCCGCCTTCGCTGAGCAAGGCAGTCCAGCCGTCCTTGCCGGGAATCAGGCCCGACACCCCGAGGCCGGTACCGGCGCCGATCAGGCCCAGCGGCGTGCCCGGCACGGCCGCGCCCCCGCCCACCTGGCGCTTCTGTTCGGATGACAGGAAGGGCAGCGCGCTGGCCAGCGCGGTGAAGTCGTTCACCACCAGCAAGGTGTCGAAAGCGACTTCGCAGCGCAGCGCCTCGATCGAGAACGCCCAGTGGTGATTGGTCATGCGCACCATGTCGCCGATCACCGGGTTGGCAATCGCAATCGCGCCGTGGCGGATGCTGCCCGGCTCCACCCCGGTGACCTCTGCCACCAGGGGCGAGCCCAGGTAGGACAACAGGGCCGCAGCCAGGGTTGGGTAGTCGGCGCATGGCAGCACGTCGATCGCCACGATCTGGCCCGGGGCGGTTTCCAGTGCGAAGCGCGCATTGGTGCCGCCGACATCGGCCAGCAGACGCGGCCCACCTGGGAAATCGTTGATCGGAGAGGATGGCGATGAGGTAGCTGTCATGGTCGGCGAAAAATAGTTGAAGCCTAAGCTTAAGGTATTTTTACCAAGACTGGCAAGAAATTTGTAGTTTTAGTACAGTGAGGCGTGTAACTCCCGGGCCTACCCCATTTTTTGCTCGTAGTATGACTACCCCAGCCTATGCCGTTGCGGCGTGCTCATCGACCACCGGCCGTACGCCGAACGCCGCGTTCCAGGCGTCTAGTCCGCCGTGCAGCGGACGCGCCAGGGTGAAGCCATGCTGCTTGAGCTCCTTGGCGACCTGGGCAGCGGTCACATCGTTGGGGCAGCTGCAGTAGACGATCACGTGGCGGTCGCGGTCCACCGCGATCAGCTCCGGCGCTGGCTGGCCGCCGTTGAACAGCAAGGCGCCAGGCACCGCCGGCTCCAGCAACTGCGCCGTGACGCTGCGGGCATCGACCAGCACGGGCGCAGCGCCCTGTTCGAGCAGCTGCTTGATTTCGTCGATGGTCACGCGGTCGATCTGCACCGACTGGCGGAAGCGCTTGCGCTCGAGGTACTTGTAGCCGATAAACAGCGCCAGCAAGATCAGCAGCACGGCCAGCGCGGTACTGCCCATGGTGCTGAGCGCAGTGAGCACGGTATCGATACTGGCGTGGAAGAAGGCGCCGATGGCAATCCCGGTGCCGGCCCACAAGATGGCGCCGAGCATGCTGTAACCGACAAAAGTGCGGCTGTGCACGCCCATCGCGCCTGACAGCGGTGCGGCGATGGTATTAAAACCGGGAATGAACTTGGAGACGATCAGCATGCGCGGACCCCAGCGCGTAAAACTGTCCTCGGTCTGGCTTACGCAATAATCGGGCGACAGCGAAATGCGGCACAGCAGCTTGAGGATGCGCTTGCCGTACATGCGCCCCATGCGGAACCAGAAGCCGTCGCTGAGCATGCACGCGCACACGGCTACCGCCAGCACGGCGGGCCAGCTGAAATCGCCATCGACGGACAAGGCACCGGCGACGATCAGGACGGGATAGGCGGGAATTGGCAGGCCGATCTGTTCGATCAGCACGATCGCAAACACGATCAGCACGCCATATTCCTGCAGCAGGTGGATAAAGTTCGGCATACGGATATCTTAACGTAAAAACCGCATGCCCACGCCGTGGCAATCGCGTTGCACCATCCCCTGCGCAAAACGAACATTCGCTGCCACAAACGCGCTTTTGTCGTCAAACCGTCACAGAAGTGGCGATGGTTACAGTTTATTTTTGATCAGATTTTGGGCTTTTTCCATATTTTACACCGTTGACTTTTTGATATATGAAATATGGCTTTACAAGCATCTTTGCCGACGTTATTTGCATTTAGCGCGACGATCTGGTCGGCCATGTCCGCCGCCCTGCCTTGTTGCAGACGTCGGCAACAGCATCTGCTGCCCCGCCCGGTAAATATTGGTCACATTGACACAGGTACTGCTGGAATGTTTTTATAAAAAGCAGGGAGGCCAAGACGCCCCTGCCAAGCCGTTCAACCAGCATAGCCAGTTCAGTGGAGAGTTTCAGCATGATGATGGAAAGAGTATTGTCCCGTTCGGTTCGCCTGATGTTCTCGGGCAGCGTTGCCGCAGCCAGCCTGCTGGCCGTGCCAGCCATGGCGCAAAACACCCAGGACCAGTCGGCCGCGCCGATCCAGCGGGTGGAGATCACCGGTTCCAGCATCAAGCGCGCCAGCGCCGAGACGGCATCGCCGGTGCAAGTCATCAGCCGCGACGACCTGATGAAATCGGGCAAGGGCACGGTAGCCGAATACCTGCAAACCCTGACCGCCGACGGCGCCGGCTCGCTGCCGACCGGCTTCGGCAACGGTTTCGCCGCCGGCTCCACCGCGATTTCGCTGCGCGGCCTGGGCGCGACATCGACCCTGGTGCTGCTCAATGGCCGTCGCATGGCGCCGTTCGCCCGTGCCGACGATGGTCAGAAAAGCTTTACCGACCTGTCCACCGTGCCGATGCAGATCGTCGAGCGGATCGAGATCCTGAAGGACGGCGCTTCGTCCACCTACGGCGCCGATGCGATTGCCGGCGTGGTCAACATCATCCTGCGCAAGGACTTCGAGGGCCTGCAACTGAAAGCCGACACCGGTTTCTCGCGCTACAGCGATGCCAAGCAGAACAAGGCCGCCGTTACCTGGGGCAAGGGCAATCTCGATGAAGACAAGTTCAACGTCGTCTTCAACGCCGAATATTTCCAGTCCGACAGCCTGAAAAACAGCGACCGCAAGGACCGCGCCTATATTGGCAAATCCGACCTGCGCGCCTATGGCTACCCGGTAGGCACCCAGTTTGCCGCCGGCTACATCGCTGGCAACAACACTGCCAGCCCGAGCCCGACCGGTTCGATCCGTAACCCGCTGACCAACGACTACGTCTCCCTGCCAGGCTGCTCGACGCTGTCGGCCACCACCGACCAGACCGGTTCGGGCGGTGGTTGCCTGTGGCATAACGACCAGTTCCGCGACATGCAGCCGGAAATCGAGTCGATCAACCTGTACACGCGCGGCACCTGGCAGATCAATGACGACACCCAGGCTTACGCCGAACTGGGCTACTCGAAGCGCGACACGTCGTTCATGATGATTCCACCATCGGTGACCCCGACCGTGGCATTCCCGCCCAACGCCACCACGCCACAGGGCTTCATCAACTACGGCAACCTGCCGCTGCTGGCCGCTACCCATCCGCAGAACCCGTACGGCGTGGCCACCCGCCTGCGCTACTCGGCGTTCGACGTCGGCCCGAGCACCCGCAGCGCCAACAACACTTTCAAGCGCGCGGTCATCGGCCTCAAGGGTTCGGCCATGGGCTGGGATTACGACACCGGCATTACCCACTCCGAGTCGGCACTGGACCTGGGCTACAGCAATATGCTGAACATGAACGTGCTGCGTGCGGCCCTGAGCGACCGTACCTCGCAGTACTTCCCGTACTACATCGGCGACCAGGCCTTCCGCAATCCGGCGTCGCTGTATGCGGCATTGCGCGTGAACGCCGGCTCGCACTCGACCACCAAGCTCGACATCGTCGACTTCAAGGCATCGCGTGAACTGTTCGAGCTGCCAGGCGGCAAAATGGGCCTGGCGCTGGGCGGTGAATACCGCAAAGAGCAATTGTCCAACCCGTCGCTGGCCGGTTCCGAAAACGGTTCGATCAACTCGAGCTACGTGGCCGCCTTCGGCGACTCCAAGGTCAAGGCCGTATTTGCCGAGATCCTGGCGCCGATCGTGAAAACCGTCGAGCTGTCGGCTGCGCTGCGCTACGACAAATACGACCGCTTCAGCTCGTCCACGCCAAAAGCCGGCATCAAGTGGACCCCGGTCAAGACCTTCGCCTTGCGCGGCACCTACACCGAGGGCTTCCGCGCTCCGGGCGCGGCCGAGAGCAACGTCGGTTCACAATCGACCGGCTCGGCACCAGTACGCGATCCGGTACGCTGCCCGGGCGGCGTGCCAGCTGCCGGCGGCGCCACCTCCACCGACTGCGCGATCACCATCGCCGCCGTCAAAGTGGGCGACCCCAACCTGAAGCCGGAAGAGTCGAAAGGCAAAACCCTGGGCCTGGTCTGGGATCCGCTGGAGGGCACCAGCCTGTCGCTGGACGCCTGGAAAATCAAGCGTACCAACGAAATCAACTCGCTGCCGTACGACCAGGCCGCAGCACTGCCAACGGCTGTACGTAACGATAACAACCTGGTCGTCAACGGCGCCGCCATTGCGAACACCGGCACCCTGGTGCTGACCCAGGCGCCTTACCGCAACTCCAGCTTCACGGAAGTGTCGGGTGTGGACCTGGACGTCAAACAGCGCCTGCGCCTGGGCGAGTACGGCCGTGCAGTGATCGGCCTGAACTGGACCCACGTGGCGTCGTGGGTACGCAGCGAGTCGGCTACCGTGCGTTACCAGTACGCTGGCACCCACGGCAACTGCGACACCTCGAACTGCGCCGGTACGCCTAAAAACAAGATCAACCTCAATGCATCGTGGGATCTGGGCGACCTGAACGTAACCGGCAACGTCAACTTCCGCAGCAAGATGGACAACACCGCGTACGCCGGCGCACTGTGCGCAAGCACCTTCACCGCCGCTTTCGGCGGTGGCAACGCGCCAAACGCCAAGTGCGAAATCTCGTCGTTCACCACGCTGGACCTGTCGACCCGCTACAACATCAGCAAGCAGCTGACCCTGTTCGCGTCGATGAACAATGTGTTCGACAAGCTGGCGCCACTCGATCCGCAAACTTACGGCGCCATGAGCTACAACCCGATGGACGCTTCCGGCGCCATCGGCCGCTACATGAAACTGGGCGCGAGCTACAAGTTTTTCTAAGCATCTGACGATGTAATACAACAAAGCCGGGCCTGCTTGACAAGCAGCCCGGCTTTTTCAACTTTACTAATTGCAATAATGATTCCCTGAGGCTAGCATATTGATTTTTAAATAATCAGGAACATCACCATGTACCAGGGTCGGAACAATGCGGTTTGGACGGGCGGCTTGCTCGCAACTTTAATTCTTGCGGGTTGTGGCGGCGGCGGTAGTGACTCGGTAACGCCAGCACCGGCCCCTGCCACGCCTGCTGCGCCTACCAACCCCACTACCCCGACCGCGCCACCGGCTGCGACCATGACGGTACAGTCCGGAACCATCGCGCGCGTGATGGCCAGCAACGTGGGCGTCAACCTGGTGGTGACTGCCCAGGCCGCCAATTTCACGCCAACCGGCACCGTGTATGCCAGCGCCAGCGACGCTGCCGGCGTGTTGCAAGCTTCGGTGCAAGTGACGGCAGGCGCCAACGGCCTGTACACCTTCTCGCTCGACACTGCCACTGGCGTGGCGCCGGGATGCTACAAGGGCAATGCCACCATCAAGCTGTGCAGCGATCAGGCCTGTACGACCGCGCAGTCGGTAGCGTCCATCAGTGTGCCATACGACATCACCATCGTCGGTGCCACGACAACCTGGCCTGGCGACAACCTCACCGCGCTGTCGGCCATGACAGGCGCCAACGACTGGTCTACCTTCCAGGGCAACAACGCCCATACCGGCTATGTGCCGATCGACATCAAACCCGATCAGATTACCTTGCGCTGGAAACGTGGCCTGCTGAACAACCCGTCCGGTTCGAGCAGCACCGCGCTGGCGTCGCAAGTGACCGCCAACGGCCTGCTGTACATGACCGACACCACCTCGCTGTACGCCTACAAGGAAACCGACGGCGCCCGTGCCTGGAAATATGACTTCGGTGCCAGCTCTGGCTACCCTGGCAACCCGCCGGCAATCGCCAACGGCGTGGTCTATGCCGTGGGCAGCGTGTCCGATGGCAGCTATATGTTCGCCTTCGACGCGGCCACCGGCTCCGTGCGGTTCCGTGCGCGCGTAGGTTCGTCTTATTATGACCGGCTGTCCGCACCGGTCATCCAGGATGGCGTGATCTACACCAACGGCAGTTCGTACGCTGGCCTCTACGGCTTCAGCACCACCGGCGAAACGCTGTTCAACACCACCGCCATCTCGTCGGCGGCGCAATGGGCGCCTGCGGCAGATGCCAACGGTGTATATATGTATGCCGGCGACGCGATTGTCGTCGTCAAACCAAAAACCGGTGACAAGCTGGCGACCATCCGTGACAGCAGCAACAATGGCAGCTTCTACAACCAGGGCAGCGGCGCGCCCGTCATTGGCGCCAACGGCGTGTATGCCACCACCCCCATCTATAACAGCAATACCGGTAGCACCAGCTTTGGCCTGACCCGGTTCGATATCGCCAAAAGCTTCGTCGATTGGCGCGTCACCGGCGGCTATGGCATCTCGCCTGCCTACGCCAGCGGCGTGCTGTACGCGCTCAACACCAATCCGTTCCGGGTAGAAGCGCGCGCCGAAGCCGATGGCGCACTGCAGTGGTCGTGGACACCGCAGCTGAGCACCGAGTCGGTCTTCTACGGCCCTGCCGTGGTGACCAGGAACCTGCTGTTCGTCAGCACCAACCGCGTCACTTACGCCATCGACCTGGCCACGCGCAAAACCGTGTGGAGCTATCCGATGGCAGGCCTGCTGTCGATCAGCCAGAATGGCGTGCTGTACATCCAAGGGGCAGACGCCACTGTAGCCGTCAACCTCAAGTAAGCCGCACAGCGCAGTAACGAGCCGGGCCGCCTTGCAGTGGCCCGGCTTTTTTTGTCGCAAAAAAGTCACCAGGGCCACAGCCCTTGTACTTGTTTCATGCATTCGAATACAGCAACAGTGTGGCAGCAACACCACAGCAAGGCCATCCTATCAGCGGTGATTCAGCATTCCCAGCCAGCATTCCCATCCCCGGATCCAGGGACGACCAAATATCCGCCTGACTTGTCATACAGATGTCATCCGACAAACCAGGCACAAAGCTGCCCAAATCGCACGATTTCCAAACTTCCAACGTTGACAGGAATTTCATGCCAATGATTTGATGAACGCAGTGCAAGTCCTTTACAAAACGCAGGGTTCATTTGGGAGAGTGAAATGATGGTTGTAAAAGTGTTGGCTGGCAGCATACGCGCAGGCTTCGCCGGCGGCGTACTGGGACTGGGACTGATCGGCACTGTGCAGGCGCAAACCACGGAGCAGCCGATGCAGCGCGTGGAAGTGACGGGATCGTCGATCAAGCGGCTGGTGTCGGAGACGGCCAATCCACTGACCGTGTTTCGCGCCGACGACTTCGTCAAGCAGGGCCTGACCACGGCCCAGGAAGTGCTGGACCGTATCCCTTCGAACAGCTCGAGCTTTGGCGCCGGCAACGCCGTGGGCGGCAACAGTTCCGGCCTGCCCACCGGCGGCCAGGCCAGCGCCGACTTGCGCGGCCTGGGCGGCGACAAGACCCTGGTGCTGCTCAACGGCCGCCGCATCGCCAACCATCCTTACGACGGCGCCAGCGTCGATCTGAACATCATTCCCGTCACCGCGCTCGAACGCGTGGAAGTGCTGCGCGACGGCGCCTCGGCCATTTACGGCACCGACGCCATCGGCGGCGTGATCAACTTCATCACCAAGCGCAACGTCAAGACCACCACCATCACCGCCGAGGCGATCGCGCCGCGCAAGCCGGGCGCCGATGAAAAGCGCTTCAATATCTCGAGCGGCTTCGGCGACCTGGAACAAGACGGCTACAACGTGTTCGGCGTGTTCGATTATCACAAGACCGATATCCTCAACTCGCAAATGCGCGAGTTTTCCAAGACCGGCGTGATCCCGTCGCGGGGCCTGAACCTCACTTCCGGCACCACCTTCCCCGGCAACTACTTCGACCCAGGTTCGGGCGCCACCGGCAACCCCGGCTTTGCCACCGGTTGCGACGCCCCGCTGTCGGTGCCGCGCGCCAGCAACGGCACCTGCCGCCAGGACTACACCCGGCAAATCGACAACCTGCCCGAGCAGGAACAGAAAACCTTCTTCGGCAAGGCCACCTTCAAGATCAACAACGACCACCAGGCCTCGGTCGAATACCTGCACGCCGAAAACGACGTGCTGTCGCACACGGCGCCGCCGCCGCAGGCCAACCTGGTCTTGCCCAACACCAGCAAATACTATCCGGGCAATGCCGGCGGCACGCCGGCCATGCCGGGCCTGTCGGGCCAGCCGCTGTCGGTGAACTGGCGCCCCACCGAGGCGGGACAGCGCGAAATCGTCTCCAAGGGCCAGGCCGACCGCCTGTCGATCTCGGTCGAGGGCTTGCTGCGCGGCTGGGATTACAAGACCGGCTTCACGCTGTCGGAAAGCCGGTCGGCCGAATACTTCACCGGCGGCTATGTGCGCGACGCGTCGTTCGCGGCCGGCGTACGCGACGGCATCCTCAATCCGTTCGCGGCGCAGGACGCGGCCGGCAAGGCGTACCTGGAGAGCACCGCCCTGCGCGGCCAGGTTCAGAAAGGCAAAACCCGCAACACCGGCATCGACGCCAAGGCCAGCCGCGAGCTGTGGGATATGCAAGGCGGCAAGGCGGCAGTGGCCATCGGCGGCGAACTGCGCCGCGAGGAAGCGGACTTCTTCGTCAATCGCGAGATCGCCAGCCAGGCCGCCAGCTCGGGCCTGTCCGGTTCGCAATCGACCGACGGTTCGCGCACCATCAAGGCCATTTTCGGCGAACTGAACCTGCCACTGCTGCAGGACCTGGAAGTGCAACTGGCCACCCGCTACGACAAGTACAGCGACGCTGGCAACACCACCAATCCGAAAATCGGCGTACGTTACCAGCCGACCAAACAGCTGCTGCTGCGTGGTTCGGCCTCGACCGGCTTCCGCGCGCCGACGTTGTTCGAGAAGAACGCACCACTGTCGCGCAACGATACCAACAACTCGTACAACGATCCGATCCTGTGCCCGGGCGGCACCATCGCCGACAGCCCGATCGCCAATCCGCTGCGCGACTGCGACCTGCAGCAGTACAAGCTGCAAGGTGGCAATCCAGCGCTGAAGCCGGAAAAATCGAAGACCTTCGCCTTTGGCGTGGTGCTCGAGCCGGTCTCGCAGCTGACCGTCTCGGCCGACTATTTCAATATCCGCCTCAAGGACAAGATCAATGCGCTGCCCGAGGAAACCATCTACGGCAACTTCGAGAAATACCGCGAGCGCTTCCTGCGCAACGCCGACGGCACGCCGAACGCGATCCTGGACCTGAAGGAGAACCTCGGCAAGGTCAACACCGATGGCGTCGACTTGAGCCTGACGTTGCGCTCGAGCGCCAGCGCCTACGGCAACCTGACGCTGACCGTCGATGGCACCTGGGTGCACAAGTATGAATACCAGGATGAGCGCGGCGGCGCCTACACCCAGAACGTGGCCCGCTACGCCGCCAACAACCCGGTGTTCCGCTGGAAGCACAATGCCGCCCTGAACTGGCGCCTGGCCAGCTGGAGCGCCACCCTGGCGCAGTCGTACAAGTCCGGCTACATCGACCAGAATCTCGACATCGAGGACGCCTTCCTCAACCGCGTGCCGTCGTACAGCCTGTGGAACCTGTCGGGCACGTACAGCGGCTTCACCGGCCTGGCGCTGACGGCCGGCGTGAAAAACCTGCTGGACAAGGAGCCGCCGTTCTCCAACCAGGGCACGCTGTTCCAGAAGGGTTACGATCCACGTTACACGGACCCGGTGGGTCGGGCCCTGTATGTGCGGGGTAGTTACACGTTCTGATAGCAAGGTCCGGACGCCAGCACTGGCGCCTGATCAACCTGCAAGCCGCATTGCGCCCGCGATGCGGCTTTTTTTTTCGTACTGTCTGACCGACGCCACGGTTATGTTCGTTACCTCACACAATCCGGAATTGCGACTTGAGGCATTGCTCTTTTTAAAATACTGTTAATTTTTAGGAACTACAAAAAGAGGAATTTATCATGAGCATCAAACCTTGGATAGCAATCGTCATCATCGGATCGGCAGTGTCGGGTTGCGTGGTGGACGGCGGGGAAGTGACGGGTCTGTCGGATCCGGCGTACGCCGCGCCAGCCGAGGTGGCCGATGGTGCCGACCCCGGCGTTCTATATGTCAAGGTTGCCGGCAATGGCCAGGTTCAGCTGGCGCCGGCGCTGGCCGCTGCGACAGCCAACGGCAAGGTCGCGCTGGCACCAGCGGTCGATTTCGCTCCGGAACAGCATTATGGCAACGTCACCATGAAGCTGTGCGGCGCCGACTGCTGACCCGACCGGCGCTGCGTCCAGGCGATTGACTTACTTGGCAGCGGCTTCCGCCGCCTGCGTCGCCAAGCGGCGCTGGCGCACAGCGGCGGCCAGGCCCTGCAGTACCTGCACGCTGCTTTCCCAGTCGATGCAGCCGTCGGTGACCGACTGGCCGTAGGTCAGTTCCTTGCCCGGTTCGAGATCCTGGCGGCCGCCCACCAGGTGCGACTCCACCATCACGCCCACGATGCGGGTGTCGCCACCAGCGACCTGGCCGGCAATGTCGGCGCAGACCGGGACCTGGTTTTCCGGCCTCTTGGAGCTGTTGGCGTGCGATGCGTCGATCATCACGCGCGGCGCCAGGCCCTGCGCGCCGATCGCCTTGCACGCTTCATCGACGCTGGCAGCATCGTAGTTGGGCGCCTTGCCGCCGCGCAGGATGATGTGGCAGTCCTCGTTGCCGGCGGTGGAGACGATGGCCGAGTGGCCGCCCTTGGTCACCGACAGGAAATGGTGCGGCTGCGAAGCCGCCTTGATGGCATCGACCGCGATCTTGACATTGCCGTCGGTACCGTTCTTGAAACCGACCGGACAGGACAGACCGGACGCCAGCTCGCGGTGCACCTGCGACTCCGTGGTGCGCGCGCCGATCGCGCCCCAGCTGATCAGGTCGGCGATGTATTGCGGGCTGATCACATCGAGGTACTCGGTGCCGGCTGGCAAGCCCAACTCGTTGATGTCGCGCAGCAGTTCGCGCGCCATGCGCAGGCCGTCGTTGATGCGGAAGCTGCTGTCCATGAACGGGTCGTTGATCAGGCCCTTCCAGCCCACGGTCGTGCGCGGCTTTTCGAAGTACACGCGCATGACGATTTCCAGGTCGCCCTTGAGCTCGTTACGCAGCTGCACCAGGCGGTGCGCGTATTCCATCGCCGCGCGGGTGTCGTGGATCGAGCATGGGCCCACCACCACCATCAGGCGGTCGTCCTGGCCGTGCAGAATGCGGTGCAGCGCGATGCGCGCGTTGGCGGCCGTGTTGGCAGCCGTTTCCGTGCACGCATACTCGCGAATCAGGTGGGACGGTGGCGTCAATTCCTTCATTTCGCGGATCCGTAAATCATCGGTGCGGGGCATGCTGTTCTCCATTGTTTCAAAAAAGTCGGGGTAAAAAAAAACCGCCTGGGGAGGCGGTTTTTTCAGGATTTGCTGGAACTCGTTTGACTGCTACGTGCACCGGCCGCTACTCCACCGCCTTGGGGTTGGAATTGCTAAAGTAAAAGTAGCCGGTAAAGAAGAAGCAGGTCATGGAACGAATTCGTGGTGTGTTGGGTAGTGTGTTTTAAAAACAGTGGATTGACTATACGCCGATCAATGCACGCTTGGCAAGCCCTGCCCTGCAAAAATTTACACCTGCCCATTTCTCTTTACATCGCGCGCAATGTGTCCAGATGTAAGACCAGCGCATGCGGCCTGCCGGCCCACTGCCGCCTTTTAACGCAGAAAACTGCCTTTACAGCTGTGATGGTTGGTGACTGTTGGTAATTTGCAGTCTTAGCTAAACCGCATTGTTTCCACCTGCCGCCAGGTGATTTGATGGGTCGTCTTCACGACAAACCCACCCATCTCATGCACAGCAGGAGCAAATAAAAATGATGATTGAAAGAGCGATGTCCCGGGCCCTGCGCCTGGTGTTTGCCGGTACCCTGGCAACTGGCATGCACGGCGCCATTGCGCAGACCGACGACGCTGCGATCCAGCGCGTGGAAGTGACCGGCTCGAGCATCAAGCGCCTGGCCAGCGAAACGGCACTGCCGATCACGTCGATCAAGGCCAGCGACTTCGTCAAGCAGGGCCTGACCACCGCAGCAGAAGTCCTCAACACCATCTCGATGAACCAGAGCTCGACCGGCAGCAGCCAGTCGGTGGGCTCGGGCACCGGCGGCATTGCCACTGCCGACTTGCGCGGCCTGGGCAGCAACAAGACGCTGGTGCTGCTCAATGGCCGCCGCATTGCCAACCATCCGTTCAACGGTTCCAGCGTGGACTTGAACATCATTCCGCTGTCGGCGCTCGACCGGGTGGAAGTGCTGCGCGACGGCGCCTCGGCCATCTATGGCACCGACGCCATCGGCGGCGTGATCAATTTCATCACCAGGCGCGAAGTACAAGGCGCTACCGTGAGCGTGGAGCGCTACCAGCCGCAGGCCAGCGGCTCGGGCGGCGAATCGCGCCTGAACCTGGCGGGGGGCTTTGGCGACCTCGACAAGGATGGCTACAACTTCTTCGGCGTGGTGGACTGGCACAAGCAGACCGCGCTGGCTGCCACCGAACGCGATTTCTCCAGTACCAGCGTGCGTCCGGACCGTGGCATCAACAACAGCAGCGGCACCTCGCAGCCAGGCGATTTCTTCTCCGACAACGGTATCACCGGCAACCCGTACTATGCCAGCGGTTGCGTGGGCAAAGGGCTGCTTACCACCACCAACGGCACCTGCCGCACCGACACCACCGCCTACATCCAGGCCATACCGACGACGCAGCAGGAATCGTTCCTCGGCAAGGCCACCTTCAGGCTCGGTGGCGAGAACCTGGGCACGGTCGAATACCTGCACAGCCGTAGCACCAATACCAGCGCAATCGCGCCGTCGCCGCTCACCGGCATCACCATGAACGCCACCAGCCCGTACTATCCTGGCGGCAGCGCCGGCGTGCCGGCCGTCGCGGGTCTGACCGGTGAAGACCTCACCGTCAACTGGCGCACCGTCGCTGCCGGCAACCGCGTCGGTTACGACACCAGTATTTCCGATCGCTTAGTGCTCGGTTCCGAAGGCGTGGTGGCCGGCTGGGACTACAACGTGGGCCTGACCTACGCTACCAGCAAGGCCACCAGCGCGTTTGTCGAAGGCTACACCAACGACTCGCTGATGAAAGCCGGTGTACTGAACGGCATTTTGAATCCCTTCGGCGAACAGTCGGCCGACGGCGCGGCATACCTCGATGCGGCCCAGCTGCGTGGCGAGTACCTGTCGGCGCGCATGACCAGCGTCGGCGTCGACGCCAAGGTGAGCCGCGAAATGTTCACCGTGCCGGCCGGCCCGGTGGGCTTTGCGGTCGGTACCGAATTCCGCCACGACAAGGCCACCTACGACGTCAACACCGACCTCGCCTCGCAGGCCTCGAGCTCCGGTTACGCGGACGCCCAGGACCAGTCGGGCCAGCGCAATATCGCCGCGCTGTACTCCGAGCTGAGCGCACCGCTGACCAGGGACGTGGAACTGTCGGTGGCCGCCCGCTACGACCACTACAACGACGTCGGCGGCAGCTTCAATCCCAAGATCGGCCTGCGCTGGCAGCCGAGCAAGCAGGTAATGTTGCGCACCTCGTACAACACCGGCTTCCGTGCGCCCACGCTGTACGACCTGCACGGCCCGGCCACGTCCACCTTCACCGGCAACTCGTACGATGACCCGGTGCTGTGCCCGGGCGGCACCGTGGCCGCTGGCGCCAATCCCAACGTGGCCTGCAACCAGCAGCAGACCATCCGCAGCGGCGGCAACCTGAACCTCAAACCGGAGAAATCGAAGACCTTCGCGCTGGGCGCCGTGTTCGAGCCGACCAATGCGGTGAGCATGTCGCTCGACTACTTCAACATCAAGATCCGCAACAAGATCGGCACGGTGTCGGAAACCACCATCTTCAACGACTACGACAAGTACGCCAGCTACTTCGTGTACTCGGCCGACGGCAAGACGCTGCAATACGTCAACGCCGTGCTCGACAACCTCGGCGAAGTGCACACGTCGGGCATCGACACGACCTTGCGCTGGAAGCTGCCCCGCAGCGCGGCCGGCGACTTCGCTTTCGTGTTCGACGGCACCTGGGTGCACAGCTACAAGTACCAGAACGAGGCCGGCGGCGTTTTTGTTGAAAACGTCGGCGTGTACGCCGACGACAACCCGGTATTCCGCTGGAAGCATAACGCCACGCTCAACTGGAAGAACGGCGCGTGGAGCGCCAGCCTGTCGAACAAGTTCATGAGCGGTTACGTGGACCAGAACGACGTGGCCGATGAATACGTCCACAAGGTGCGCGCGTATTCGACGTTCTCGCTGTCGGGCAGCTATGCCGGCTTCAAGAACACGGATTTGACGGTGGGCGTGAAAAACCTGTTCGATACGGCGCCGCCGTACACCAACCAGGGCACGACGTTCCAGAGCGGTTACGATCCCCGCTACACGGACCCGCTGGGCCGCACGTTCTACGTGAAGGCGACGTATAAATTTTAAACTACGTTAGCCGTAAAACCGTCATCCCCGCGCAGGCGAGGATGACGGGGTCAACTGTCAGCAACGTTGGCCATTAAGCCGTGCCGCCGACGGTCACGCCGTCGATGCGCAACGTGGGCTGCCCCACGCCCACCGGCACGCTCTGCCCTTCCTTGCCGCACACACCCACGCCCGGGTCGAGCCGCATGTCGTTGCCGATCATCGACACGCGATGGAGCACCTCCGGACCATTGCCGATCAGCGTGGCGCCCTTGACCGGGTAAGTCACCTTGCCGTTTTCGATCATGTAAGCCTCGCTGGCCGAGAACACGAACTTGCCGTTGGTGATATCGACCTGGCCGCCGCCGAAATTGACCGCATACAGACCGTTTTTCACCGACGCCAGGATCTCGCCCGGATCTTGGTCGCCGCCGAGCATATACGTGTTGGTCATGCGCGGCATCGGCAGGTGGGCGAACGATTCGCGGCGGGCGTTGCCGGTGACCGGCATCTTCATCAGGCGCGCATTCATGGTGTCCTGCAGGTAGCCGGTCAGGATGCCGTCCTCGATCAGGGTGGTGCACTGGGTGGGATTGCCCTCGTCGTCGATGTTGAGCGAACCACGGCGGTCGGGCAAGGTGCCGTCGTCCACCACGGTGACGCCCCTGGCTGCCACCCGTTCGCCGATCATGCCGGAGAAGGTGGACGAACCCTTGCGGTTGAAGTCGCCTTCGAGGCCGTGGCCGATCGCCTCGTGCAGCAGGATGCCGGGCCAGCCCGGTCCCAGCACCACGGTCATGGGACCGGCCGGCGCCGGCCGCGCATCAAGGTTGATCACGGCGCCATCGACCGCCTCGGCCGCATACGATTCCAGCAAGGCATCGCTGAAGTAGTCGTAGCTGTAACGCCCGCCGCCGCCCGACGAACCGGTTTCGCGGCGGCCGTTCTGCTCGACGATGACGGTGAGCGACAGCCGTACCAGCGGCCGGATGTCGGCCGCCAGCACGCCGTCGCTGCGCGCGACCAGCACCACGTCGTATTCGCCGGCCAGGCCCGCCATCACTTGCACCACGCGCGGGTCGCGCGCGCGCGCCATCTTTTCCACGCGCTCGAGCAGCGCCACCTTGGCGGTCGCATCGAGCGAGGCCAGCGGATCGTGCGGCAGGTACAGCGCGCGGCCACCGACCGGCGTGATGGCGCCGGCCACCTTGATCTTGCCGTTGCCCGCGCGGGCAATGGTGCGGGTGGCAGCGGCCGCCTCGCGCAGCGCCACCTCGGAGATATCGTCCGAATACGAGAACGCCGTCTTGTCGCCGGAAATGGCGCGCACACCCACGCCCTGGTCGATGGCGAAGCTGCCGGTCTTGACGATGCCCTCTTCCAGGCTCCAGCCTTCGCTCTTGGTGAATTGAAAATACAGGTCGGCGTAATCGACCTTGTGGGTGAACATCGACCCCAGCGTTCTCAACAGCTTGTCCTCGTCCAGGCCGAACGGCGTGAGCAGGATGTCGCGGGCGACCGCCAGGGTGGCGAGGTTGGCTTCGAATGGCTTCATGATGGTTCTCGTACTAGCAATGGATTACATGGTCCGGTGTTTTAGCGCCGGCAGACTCTGACGCACGCCTTCCATGAAGGCCGGGTCGATCTCGCCGGCCACCACGCCTTCGCCCTCGGCCAGCACCGACTTGACCGTGCCCCACGGGTCGATCAGCATACTGTGGCCCCAGGTGCGGCGCCCGTTCGGGTGCATGCCGCCTTGCGCAGCGGCCAGCACATAGCACTGGTTTTCGATAGCGCGCGCGCGCAGCAGGATTTCCCAGTGGGCCTGTCCGGTAGTGTAGGTAAACGCCGCCGGCAGCACGATCAGCGACACTGGCCCCATGGCGCGGAACAGTTCGGGAAAACGCAGGTCGTAGCAGACCGACATGCCCACCTTGCCGAACGGCGCGTCGAGCACGCCGATATGCTTGCCCGGCACAATGGTCTTCGATTCGTTGTACGACTCGGCGCCCTGGCTGAAGCCGAACAAATGGATCTTGTCGTAACGGCCGGCCGACTCGCCTTGCGGGTTATAGACCAGCGTGGTGTTGACCACCTTGAGCGGGTCATCGGACGCCAGCGGCAGCGTACCGCCGATCAGCCAGATGCCCAGCTCGCGCGCCAGCTTTGCCATGAAGTCCTGGATCGGGCCCTGGCCCAGCGGCTCGGCCACGGCCACCTTGTCGCTGTCCTTGACGCCCATGATGGCCCAGTACTCGGGCAGTAGCACCAGTTGCGCGCCGTCGGCGGCAGCCTGGCGCACCAGCCGTTCGGCGGTGGCGATATTGTCCGTGACGGACGGCGAGGAAATCATCTGGATGGCGGCGACGGTATGGCGCATGGCAAGTCTCCCTGTCTTGGTTATTTTGCGCTCCTGGCCGCTGGCGGATCAGCCTTGGCGGCGTCGAGCTTGGTGACAACCGGCGCCTTCCACGGCCCGGTCACCTGCATATGATAGGTCAATGCCTTCATGACGGGGGCGCTGAGGAATAATTGCGCCAAAAAACTGCCCAGGCCGATCACGGGATTGACGGCCAGCGCGTACACCAGCGGCGCCGTACCGAGGTTCACTTCCGGTATCACCACCACGTGCAAATTGGTCAGCTCGTTGGCGATGTCGGCGCTGCCGTCCATCAGCACGGTAGCGGCCATGCCGTGCATTTTCAGGTTATCGGTGCGCACGATGCCGTGCTCGATGCTGGCATTGGCGGTCAGGCCGTCGAAGGCCAGGCCTTCGGAAAACACGTCGTGGAAATCGAGCTTGAGCAGGCGCGGCAGCGCTTGCAGGCTGAGCACACCGAGCAGCTTGGCTGCGCCCGGGTCCTGCTTGATGAACTGGCCCTTCTCCACGTTCATGACGATCTGGCCCGACAGGCTGGGCAAGTCCATCGCGTACGGCAACCCGTTCCACACGACGTCGCCCTTGAGCGACCCTTTGCCATTGCGCACGGTGCCGACAAAACCGAAACGGTCGAGCAGCTTGCCGGCATCAAAAATGTCGAGGTTGAAATTGAGATCGGTGGTGTGGGCATTGCCGCGCGTTGTCCACTTGCCGGTGCCGGTCAGTTCGCCGTCGGCGTTGGCCAGCGACAGCTTGCTGATGCGCCACACGCGCGAATCGGGCAACTGCACATTGCTCGCTTGCAGGTCGAGCTGGCCCAGCGGCTTGTTGAACAGCTCGAAGCGGTCGATCTTGATGTCCAGCGCCGGAATGGTGGCGGCGGCGCTGCTCTTGCCATCGAGCAGGTCGGCCACTTCGTTCGAGGCCGAGGCCGGTATCACCAGCGACGACAGGCGCGCCGTCACCTTGCCCAGGCCGTGGCCGGTGGACGGCTCGCTCCAGGTCAGGTGGCCATTGGCCTGGGTGGAATCGATATTGGCTTGCCAGATGCTTTGACGGCGCGTCACGCCCACCACCACGTTTTGCAACTTGCGCGCGCCGATCAACAGTTCGCCGGTACGCGCGGCAATCGCGTCGGGCACCACGTACTGGCTGAAGTCGGCGCTGTCGGCGTCGCCCGTGAGGGCAGCCGCAGTGCTGTCGGTCTTGTTGCCAGGCCCGTCACCAGCGACGGCCTTGCCGAAGTCGAGCCAGGCGTCGGCATTGAACACGGGCAGGCTGATGTTGAGGGTCAGGCCGCTCTCCGGTTCCGGCGCCGGGGCATTGATGCCGATACCGCCGCGCACCAGTTGCCACGGCGTCTTGCCGCTGGCGGTCGTCAGTTTCTGGCGCTGGTAGTGGGCGGCCATGCCCGAGCCGAGCGCGATACGGATGTCGTCGTGCAGCGCGCCGCCTGCATCGGCCGTCAGGCCGCTATTGAGCACGAAACGCAGCGGCATATTATCGAGCGCCGGCTTACTCAGCGGCGCTGGCAGGTCCAGTGCCAGCCCGGACAGGCTGGAATCAACGGCAACAACGAGCTGATGGTCGCGCACGGTGACGGTGCCGGTGTACTTGGCCGTGCCCGAGAAATGGCTGGCCAGGCGCTGCATCACCGGGGCGGTATAAGTCTTGCGGAAGCCGTCGGCGGTCAGCATGCCGCCAAGCTTGATGACGATGGCATTGTCGCGCTGGGTGCCGCCGGTAATCGAGACCGGACCGTCGAGGAAGGTGCCGGACAGCTGGTTGAGGTTGACGCCGCGCTCGTTGAATTCGATCTTGCCCTGGACCGCCTGCACCACCGGCAAATCCTTCAACAGCACGATGTCGTTGTTATTGAGTTGCAGCGTGCCGTCCACCTTGGCATCGAGCAGATGCGCCAGCGGCAGGCGCAGCTTGAGCGCCAGGGTGGCGTTGCCGGTCGCTTCGGTGTCGTCGGTAAAGTGCGAAATCCATTCCAGCACCGGGCTGTGGTCGACGTACCGGAGGAATTCCTGCATCGGGCCGGCGGCATTGCCGTCGATTTCCAGCACCGAATCGTGGATCGTCAAATCGGGAATCACGGCCTTGACGTTGGTGAGCGCCACGCCGGCGGTGGTGGCGGTGTCGCCGCGAATTTCCATGCGGCCGCGCTCGAACACGAAGCTGCCCTTGATGTGTTCGGCCTGCGGCCACTCGGGCAGCGGCTGGCCGTCCTTGCCCAGCTCTTTCCCCCCGCGCAGGTAATGGCCGGGCGCGTAATTGAGCTTACCCTCGGTCAGCTTGCCGGCCACCTTGAATTCGCCGTGCGGCGCGTGCTCGCCCTGGAACGGGAAATGCGCCAGGTCGCCGCGCACCCGCACGCTGACATCGCTGGCGGTGCCGCCCTCGAGCGCGCCGGTCAGCCAGGTGTAAAGATCATGCGGGGTCTGGAGCGGCAGGTAGCGGTTGATGCGGTTGATCTGGAAACCGTCGAGCGTGCCGGTCAGGTCCACCGTGCCAGCGCCCTTTCCCGACAGCGGCATGGTGTGGCTGCCGCTCAGCGTACCGGCCAGTCCTTCCTGCAGGAAGTCCATGCTGTCGATCTTGAGCAGCAATTGGTCCTTGGGCAGGAACGACCAGCGCGCCTTGAGATTGAGGCGGTCGAACGGCATGGCCGGATCGGTGAAATAGCCGGGCAGTTGCAACACCAGGTTTTCCGAAGCCAGCGCGAAGCTGCCGCCCTGGTCGGTGGCGTCGATCGCGCCGGTCAGGTTGTCGAAGCCCGGGATCGCCGGCACTGCAGCCGTGGCCGGGATCTTGCCGTTTTTGGGCTGGGCCAGGCGCGCCGGCTGCGGTTTCAGGCCCAGGCCCACCAGGTCGCCTTTGACCCGGTACGATTGCAGTGCCGGAAACTTGCCCTGCCACTCGGCCGAGAAATTGCGCAGCAAGCCGCTCGGCGAGGTATCGGCCAGCAGCGTGCGCTGCTGCGGCGTGAGCGGCAGGCGCGAGGCGATGCCGGCCAGCGTGCGCAGGTCCAGTTGCGGTGCGCGCACTGCGTACTTTTCCGGCCGCGGGCCGGCAGCAGCGGTGAATTTTTCCGACAGCGAGGTTGGCGCCATCACCAGGCCGTCGCTGGTGGTGAGCGTGAGGCTGGTGATCTCGAGGCTGTGGCCACGGGCGCCGAATTTTCCGGCGTCGGGGCTGGCGCCGGTTACTGGGCGAGCGTGGTTGGACACCAACGGCGGCAACTCCTCGCGCGCGGCAATGCGGCCGGTCAGCTGTTGCAGGTCGAGCACAGGTAAATCTTTGGCCAGCACGGCCGAGACGTCGCGCAGGCCGAGGTCGGCGGTAAAGCCGGTCAGGCGCTGCTGGTCGAAACTGAGCCAGGTGCGCAGCGAACCGCCACCGGAATTCAACGCGAACGGAAAATCGAGCCACGCCTTCCAGGCCGCGACATCGGTATCGCGCAGGTCGGCGTACAGTTCGCCCTTCCACATCGACGTGTTCGATACCCGGGCGCCAAAGGCCGGGTGGGCAAAGTCGGCGCGCACGTCGAGCGGACCGGCCAGCGTGGCCGGCGGCGTGGCCTTGACCGCCAGTTGGTGATGCAGCCACTCATTGCGCAACCGGGCGGTGACGCCGGTGAGCGCCAGCGGAGGCGCACCGCGCTGGTCGTCGGTCCAGCGCACGCGGCCGTCGCGGATGACGATCTCGCGCTGCGCCAGCAGCCATTCCAGGCCACGGCCATCGGACGGCCGGCCGGGATCGAGATACAGGCCCGCCACGACCAGCTTGCCGTCGGCGGTGCGGCGGATATCGAGGTCGGGTTGTTTGAGCGCCAAGGCGTGGAAGCGCGGCTCGGCAGTGACCACGGTCATCCACGACAGCGTGGCGGCCACCTCGGGCAGGCGCAGCGCGGCCTGGCCCTGGCGGTCGTGCAGCACCACGTCGCCCAGGGTGAGCGTGGGACGAAAGCCGGTCCAGGAAGCGTCAATGCGGGCGATGGTGACCGGGTTGCCGGCGGCGCGGCTGGCCAGCCGTTCGATGTCGTCGCGGTAATGCTCGATATTGGGTAGCACCGCGTAGCGCAGCACCAGGAACAGGATGGCAAACGCGAAATAGCCGAGCAGCGCCAGCTTGACGGTGAAGGCGAGGACGTGATGGGTGGCCACGTTGCAGACCCGATAGGCGGCGCGCAGCCGGTGCCAGCGCACGGCCAACGGCCCTTCGGCTGTCGCGGTCTCCTCTTCTGTTTTCTGCATCTAGTAATTAAAAATTCGGTTCAAAGCCTGGCCAGGCATACAATTATCGCTAAATCACTGCCACATCGGGTTCAAGCCGGTCGTGCTTGCAGGGATTCTACCGCATCGGGGAGACCGCACAGCGGCGGCAGGCCGCGCGAACCGGTGTTTTTACACGCATTTTCCCGATTAATTTCCAACGGAGCCATTGCCAGTCCATGATCGCCCCTACCGTTTCCCGTTTTTACCAGCGCTGGCTGGCCGCGGCCCCGGACCGCGCCGCCAAGTCGGACGCCATCGCCCTGCTGAACCTGGCTGAAATCGACCTCGACGCTTACCTGGCGCAGGAAGCCGTGGCCGGTGTGGGTACCAGTGCGGAGGGTGCGCCGCCGCTGCCGCTGGTTCGCGCCATGCGGCGCCTGCGCAACCTGCTGGTGTGCGGCCTGATCCGGCGCGACCTCGAAGGCCGCGCCGACCTCGGCGAAGTGGTCGAGGCGATGACCCGCTTTGCCGACTTCGCCATCGCAAAACACGTGGCGGAAATCGACGCCGAATTGCGCGCCAACCACGGTGTGCCGATGGGCCGCGAGTCGGGCGTGCCGCAGGAACTGATGGTGCTGGCCATGGGCAAGCAAGGCGGACGCGAACTCAATGTCTCGTCCGACATCGACCTGATCTTCGTGTATCCCGAAGATGGCGACACGGCTGCCGGGCCCGGCCAGCGCGGTTTGTCCAACCACGAGTATTTCATTCGCCTGGGCAAGAAGCTGATCGCCGCGCTGGCGGAGATCACCGAAGATGGCTACACGTTCCGCGTCGATATGGCGTTGCGGCCAAACGGCGGCTCCGGCCCGCTGGCCGCCAGCCTGTCGATGGTGGAGAACTACCTGATCGTCCAGGGCCGCGAATGGGAGCGTTACGCGTGGGTGAAAGCGCGCGCCGTCACTGGCCGCGCCGAGGACATCGACGCGCTCGACGCCATCGTGCGGCCGTTCGTGTTCCGCCGCTACCTCGACTTTGGCGTGATCGACGCCATCCGCACCATGCACGCCCAGATCCGCGCCGAAGTGAACCGCCAGGAGCGCCTGCACCCGGACCGCAGCAACAACGTCAAGCTGGGCCGCGGCGGCATCCGCGAAATCGAATTCCTCACACAGGTGTTCCAGCTGATCCGCGGTGGCCGGGACGCTGCCCTGCGCGAGCGTTCCACCCGCAGCACCTTGCGCATCGTCGCCGAAAAAGGGCTGTTGTCGCACACGATCGTCTATCAACTGCTCGCTTCCTACACGTTCCTGCGCAACCTCGAACACCGCCTGCAATACCTCGACGACGCCCAGACCCATACCCTGCCCGCCAGCGACGCCGATCGCCAGCTGGTCGCCGACATGATGGGCGCGGCCGACGTGCCGGCCCTGCTGGCGCAGCTCGAGGCGCACCGCCAGTTCGTCGCCGGCCAGTTCGACGAGATGTTTGCCGACAAGACCAGCGAGAACGAGCACCAGATCGAACTGCAATCGAGCAACGACTGCGCCGATCCCGACAATTTCGAAGCCATGGTGGCGCAGTTCACCGCGCTCGGCTTCGCCGATGCTGCCGGCGCGGCCAAGCGCCTGGTGGCCACCTGGCAGGCGCCGCGCCTGCAATCGCTGCCCGAGGCGAGCCGCAACCGCCTGCAGGCGCTGATCAATACGGCGGCGCCGCTGATCGTCGCCTGCGCGCGCGAGTCCGGCGGCGACCAGCACGCCACGCTGGGCCGGCTGCTCGACTTCCTCGAGGCCATCGCCCGCCGCTCGGCCTACCTGTCGCTGCTGACCGAGTACCCGCACACGCTGGTGCGCGTGATCCGCATGGTGCATGCGAGCGGCTGGGCCGCCAAGTTCCTCAGCCAGCACCCGATCCTGCTCGACGAACTGCTCGACGACCGCGTGCGCAACGCCGTGTTCGATCCGGTCAGCCTGGCCGCCGACCTGCGTTTGCAACTCGACGCCGCCGCCGGCGACACCGAGCGGCAGATGGACATCCTGCGCGAAATCCACCACGCCCAGCTGTTCCACCTGCTGGCCCAGGACCTGGCCGGCGACCTGACCGTGGAACGGCTGGCCGACCACCTGTCGGCGCTGGCCGACACCATCGTCGATGCATCGATCCAGGCGATCTGGCAGACCGTGGCCACGCGCCATCGCGAGGTACCGCAGTTCGCGGTAATCGCCTACGGCAAGCTGGGCGGCAAGGAGCTCGGCTACGTGTCCGACCTCGACGTGATCTTCCTGTTCGACGACACCGACCAGGACGCGCCGGCCCAGTACGCCAAGCTGGCGCAACGCTTCATCACCTGGATGACTTCGTACACCTCGGCCGGCATCCTGTTCGACATCGACACCGCGCTGCGCCCCGACGGCGCCTCCGGCATGCTGGTCTCGAGCGTGGGTGCGTTTGAAAAATACCAGACCAGCTCGGCCTGGATCTGGGAACACCAGGCGCTCACGCGCGCGCGCTTTTGCGCCGGCGACACCGCCATCGGCCAGCGCTTCGACCAGATCCGCGACACCGTGCTGCGCAAGGAGCGCCCGGCCGACAGTCCGCTGCGCACCGAAGTGGTGGCCATGCGCAAGCGCATGGTCGACGCCAAGCCCAACACCACCGCCCTGTTCGACCTCAAGCAGGACGCCGGCGGCATGATCGACATCGAGTTCATGGTGCAGTACCTGGTGCTGCAATATGCGCACACCTATCCGGAACTGACCGTCAACATGGGCAATATCGGCCTGCTGAAAATGATGGCCGGCCTCGGCCTGATCGACACCGACCTGGCGGCCGAAGTGGGCAATGCCTACCGCAAGCTGCGCAAGCTGCAGCACCAGTTACGGCTGCAGGGCCAGGACCTGGCGCGGGTCGAGCCGGCGCTGGTGGCGGGTGAAGTACGGCATGTCCTGACCTTGTGGGAGCAGCTGTTCGGTCCGCGTATGGCGACTTGATCCCACCTGCAAACCAGCGCCGCAGCCGGGACTTTTCCCGGCTTTTTTTCGCCTGTTGCAGCCATTGTTCAGCTAACTCTGCTGTAAAAATAACATTGTTGCTTTTTTGAGAATCCTGGCGTGTGCTCGTTTACACAGCCGTACTCCGGTGCGAAATTAGTTGATCACGCCGGGCGGTTTGCCGCCAGCGGCCACCGCCAGGCGGTGTCAACCACTCACGAGGAGTCGCAATGTTCACAGAGAAAAAGCTGTACCGTTTGCTTCGATTCATCCCCTGCGGCGCTGCCCTGGCGCTGCCGCTGATTCATGCCCATGCGCAGGACCAGCCTGCCCCGGCCGGGCCGGTGCAGCAGGTGCTCGTCACCGGCTCGCGCATCGCCTCGCCCGGCGCCGAATCGCCGTCGCCGCTGCAAGTGCTGGGCGCGGCCGACATTGCCGCATCGGGCGCCACCAACCTGCAGGAGCTGCTGCAAAAAAATCCCACCATGGGCACGCCTGCGCTCAGCCGCACCAACTCCAACTTCCTCACCTCGGGCGGCGGCGTCACCACCGTCAACCTGCGCAACATGGGCGACTCGCGCACGCTGGTGCTGGTCAACGGCCGCCGTTTCGTTTCCGGCGTGCCCGGCGACACGGCGGTCGATCTCAACACCATCCCCACCGACTTCATCGAGCGGGTCGAACTGCTCACCGGCGGCGCTTCGGCCACGTACGGGTCCGACGCCGTGGCCGGCGTGGTCAACATCATCCTCAAGCGCAATTTCGAGGGACTGGTGATCGACGCCCAGGCCGGCCAGAGCCACGAGAGCGACGACGACAAACGCAAGCTGTCGATCACCTTCGGCACCACCAGCGCCGACGGCGCCAGCAACCTGATGGGCCACTTTGGCTATACCAGGCAGGGCGCGGTGTACTCGCGCGACCGGCCGTTCGCGGCGGTGGACCAGACCTCGGCCATTACCCGTGGCCGGCCCGACCTGGCCTTCACGCCGATCCGCCCCTACTACTCCGGCTTTGCACCGGCCGGCCGTTTCATCGGCGACGGCGACACCGATTTTACCTACGACGCCAATGGCAACGTCATCCCCTGGGACACCAACGGCGAGAACGGCCCGGCCACCGGCTACAACCGCTCGGCGCTGCGCGCCATTGCCGTGCCCACCGAGCGCTACCTGTTTGCCCTCAACGGCACCCGCGCCCTGAACGAAAACCTCAGCGCCTTCTTCGAGGGCACGTATGCCGCCACCAAGACCACCACCAATATCGAGTCGTTCCCGCTCGGCGCGGACGACGTGTTCAAGGGCAGCGGCCAGGTGCCGGCCGGGGCGCTGGTCAACGGCGCGCTGGTGAAAAATCCGCTGGTGCCGCAGTACCTGTGGGATCGCATCAGCGACAACGACGGCGACGGCATTCCCGATTACTACTTCCAGCGCCGCCTGTCCGAGTTCGGTCCGCGCCGCGCCCAGGCCGACCGCGACACCTTCCGCCTGGCCACCGGCCTCAAGGGCAATGTCCGGGACTGGAACTACGAGGCGTTCGTCAGCTACGGCCGCACCAAGGAAGCGCAAAACTCCACCGGCCAGGTCAACGTGCCCAACCTGCGCTACGCGCTCGACGCCATCCCCGGCAGCGGCGCCAACGGCGCACCGGTGTGCCGCGATGTCAACGCGGTGGCCGAGGGCTGCGTGCCGATCAACATTTTCGGCCTCAACACCATCACGCCAGACGCTCTCAAGTACGTCACCGCGCCCGGTTCGCTGCTCACGTCGGTCACCCAGAAACTGGCCGGCGCCTCGGTCAACGGCGAGTTGTGGCAACTGCCGGCCGGCAGAATCGGCCTGGCGGCCGGCTTCGAGTGGCGCAGCGAAGAATCGGAAGCGGTGCCCGATCCACTGACCCAGGCGGGTCTGAACGCCGGCAACGCCACGCCGCCCACCTACGGCAAGTACCAGGTGCGCGAGGTATTCGTTGAAACCCGGGTGCCGCTGCTCAAGGACCGGCCGTTTGCGCGCGACCTGTCGCTGCTGGCCACGTTCCGCCACGGCGACTACTCCACCGTGGGCAGCACCAACAGCTGGAACGCGGGCGGCGAATGGACGGTGACGCCCGACATCAAGTTGCGCGCCACCCGCGCCCAGTCCACCCGCGCGCCCAATATCAACGAGTTGTACCAGTCACCCACGCAGGACTTCCCCACCGGCCTGGTCGACCCGTGCGAAGGCGTCACTGCCGGCATGACCTCGCCACTGGCGGTCAACTGCATGGCCGCGCTCGGCGTGCAGGCCAACATGGCTGCCAATGGCGGCGTGTTCACCTTGCAGCAGGCCGACCGCCAGGGCATCAGCGGCTACAACTCGGGCAACCCTGACCTGAAGGCGGAAAAAGGCCGCTCCACCACCGTCGGCCTGGTGCTTACACCGCGCTCGATCCCGGCACTGGCCGGTACTACCTTCACCGTCGATTACTTCAAGATCGACATCGCCGACGCCATCGTCTCCACTGAGCGCCAGTACGCGCTGGACCAGTGCTACAACGCCGGCAACCCGGTATTCTGCTCGTTCGTCACGCGCCGCCCGGTGGCCGTGGGCAACCTGGCGGCCGGTTCGATCGAGTACAGCGACACGGCGGTCACCAATAGCGGCGGCCTTGGCACCGAAGGCATCGACCTCACCGCCGCGTGGGCCGGGCGCGTGGGTCCGAGCCGGCTGAGCACGCGGCTGGCCTATACCCGTCTGCGCGAACTGTGGACCCAGGCCACGCCCGGCCCCGAAGACCAGCGCAACAATGACGTCGGCGAAGTCACGTCCAGCCAGGTCAACGCGCCGCGCAACAAGGCCGTACTGAACGCCGCCTACAAGTGGGGCGACTTCGGCCTGAACTGGAGCGCCACCTACAACGGCCCGGTCGCGCTCGACGACCAGTTCCTCAAGAGCCTGGACATCGCACCCGGCGCGGTCAAGATCGGTTCGCGCACCTACAACGATTTCCAGTTCACCTACGACCTGCGCAAGTCGGTGCAGTTCTACCTGGGCCTGGACAACGCCTTCAACGCCAAGCCGCCGCCAATCATCAGCGGCCTGCCCGGCAACACCACCGGCGCCGAAACCGATGCGTCCACCTACGACCCGATCGGACGGCGTTACTACCTGGGCTTGCGGGTCAGCTTGTAGGCACTGGTTTGGTGCATAAAAACAACGATTGCCGTTAGAACATTACAGTTAGGAAAGGAAATAGTGTTGTATTTGCATGACTTTTCATTCAACTAATCGCGGCGCTCCTATACTAAAAATGCACTGCACGGACAACACTTGCAGGCATCCTAAAAAAACATACCCGGGAGTTGCAATGAAGAAGATTGCTTTAAAAGCCGGCGTGACTGCAGTTGCGCTCACGCTGGCCTCGTCTCACGTCGTCGCGCAGGAAGACAGCGCCAGGTCCATGGAAAAGGTCGTCATCACTGGTTCCAACATCAAGCGTCTCGACGTCGAGACGGCAACCCCGGTCGAGATCCTGCGCCGTGAAGATATCACCCGGCTTGGCGTCAATTCAGTGAAGGAAGCGTTGGAAACGCTGACCTCCTCCACCGGCGCGTTGTCCGACATCGGCGGCTCCAACTCATTCGCCAGCGGCGCTTCGGCCGTTTCGCTGCGCAATCTCGGCAAGCAGTCGACCCTGGTCCTGCTCAACTCGCGCCGCGTGGCGCCGTATGCGTTGGCCGACTACAACGAAGTCTTCACCAATCTCGATTCGCTGCCGATCGACGCCATTGAACGTATCGAAGTGCTGCGCAACGGCGGCTCGTCGATCTACGGTTCCGACGCCGTGGCCGGCGTCATCAACATCATCACCCGCTCCGACTTCCAGGGCGTGCAGGCCAGCGCCAGCTATGACCAGTCGGTCAAAAATGAACAATTCAAAACCAAGAAAGCCAGCATCACGGCAGGCTTCGGCGACTGGGTCAACGACAAATACAATGTGCTGGCCAACGTCGAAGTCTTCAAGCGCGGCGAAGTGCTGTGGCGCGACGTGGTGGACGATATCAACCCTGGCTATGGCAAGCAGTTCTCGGCGGTGGCCCCGGGCAGCGGCCTGATGTTCGGCAACCTTGGTGCGCCGTCCACGTATTCCTATCCGGGCAACCTGATCGGCCAGGGTGCGGTACCCGGCTGCGCCACGGTCAACTCCGCCGGCCTGTGTGTGTATGACCGTTTCAGCCGCTTCGAAGCTGTGCCCAAGGCGGATCGGGTCAATGGTCTGCTGTCCGCCAAATTCGACCTGGGCGGCGGCACCGAAGCATTTGGCGAGGCGCTTTACTCGCACACCAAGACCAGCTACACCAGTGCGTTTGGCACCTATGGCTCCACCAATCCCAACACGGTCTGGGGCGCCGGCCAGACCTTCATTTACCACAGCCTGCCAGCCACGCATCCACTGAACACCACGGGCGATAATGTCGAATTGCGCTATCGCTGGGCCGATGCGCCGTCCTACCAAGATGCGACCAGCGACCAGTACCGCGTGCTCGGTGGCCTCAAGGGCAACTGGCGCAGTTTCGACTGGGAATCGGCTGCTGGCGTGATGGGCAGCAAGACCAAGCTGCGCAGTGCTGGTGCGCTCAGCCGTAGCGGCTTCAAGCAGCAGGTGGGCGACTACGATAACTACACCACCGACCGCGAGACCGGCATCGTCACCGTCAACGACCCCAATTTTTTTAACCGCGGCTACCAGATCGGCAAGGTCAACAGCCCGGAAGTGCTGAACTCGCTGTTCCCGGTCAACGGCTATGACGGCAAGATCACCCAGTACTTTGTCGATGCCAAGCTCACCGGCGAAGTGGGCAAGATCGCCGATCGCGCCATCAACGTTGCTGCGGGCGCGGAACTGCGTCATGAAAAATTCAAGATCATGCCGACCGACAATCTGCTGCAAGGCGATATCGTCGGCTACGGCTCGGCCACGGCCGATGCCTCGCGTAGCACCCAGGCTGCGTTTGCCGAAGTGAGCTTGCCCGTGACGTCCACGCTCGATGTTACCGCCGCAGCGCGCATCGACAAATTCCCCGGCTTCAAGGCGCACACGTCGCCCAAGCTGGCAGCGATCTGGAAGGCAACGCCAGCGTTCGCACTGCGCGGCACCCTGGAATCGGGCTTCCGCGCGCCCAACCTGACCGAGAGCGCACAGTCGAACAAATTCGCCTTCGACAACGGCGTCGTCGATCTGAAGCGCTGTCCGCAGGCCCGCGCCCTGGCCGATGCCTTGCGTGCCCAATCCGACGCGCTGCCCGACAGCGATCCCAACAAAGCTTTGGGGCTGGCGCGCGCCGATACGGTCGAGGGTAACGAATGTGCTGCCGGCGTGCCCAGCGTCGTGCGCAACAACCCCAACCTGAAGCCCGAAACCACCCACATGGGCACGGTCGGTTTCGTGATCGAGCCGGTCAAGAACACCAATTTCTCGCTCGACTACTGGCGTATCGAGCGCAAGGACGAAATCGGCATCAAGACTACCGCCGAGCTGCTGGCAGCGGAAGCCGATCAGGCGCCAGGTACGATCGGGCGCGCCGACCTGAGTGCCGACAAGACCTTCACCGCTGCCGAACGACAAACCTATGGCGTGACTGCTGGCGCCCTGACGTCCACCAACGGTTCGTTCCTGAACGTTGCCCGCACCAAGACCAGCGGCGTGGACGTCTCGGCCAACACGCGCTTCAATACCGGTATCGGCCGCCTCGACCTGGGCGCGAACGCCACGTACCTGCTTGAATTGAAAAACTTCAGCAGCTCGCTCAATCGTTACGGCGATAACCTGGCCGGCCGTTATGGCTATTCCAAAACCGTTGCCAACGTGACGGCCGCGCTCAAGACGGGCGACTTCAGCAACAGCCTGCGCCTGATTTACCAGAGCAAGACCGCGCTCAACGGCGATTACTTCGACGAGACTTACACCGCTGCGGGGTGCGCCGACCTCGGCTGGTCGGCCGACGAGTGCCGCATCAAGGCCTATGGCCGCCTGGACTGGAACGTCAGTTACACCGGCGTCCGCGACCTCACCGTCAGCATGTTCGTCCGCAATATCACCAACCGCCGGCCGCCGCTGGACTTGCGTGACTTCGACTCCGCAGGCGGCGTGATTCCTCAAAACACCGCCGATGTTACCGGCCGCTCGGTCCGCATCACCGCCGAGTACAAGTTCCGCTAACCCGGCTCAGTTTTGGCAGGCGTAAAAAAACCCGGCAAGCCGGGTTTTTTTACGTGCAACGAATTACTTGGCGTTCATCAGCGCGACGGTGGTGTCGAGCATGCGGTTCGAGAAGCCCCACTCGTTGTCGTACCACGACGAGACTTTGACCAGGCGGCCCGAGACCTTGGTCAGGGTCGAATCGAAGTTCGACGACGCCGGATTGTGGTTGAAGTCGATCGAAACCAGTGGTTCGGTCTGGTAGGTCAGCACTTCTTTCAGCGCGCCTTCGGCAGCCGCTTTCATCAGCGCGTTGACTTCGTCAACGGTGGTGTCGCGCTTGGCGATGAAGGTGAGGTCCACCAGCGAGACGTTGATGGTCGGAACGCGGATCGCGAAACCGTCGAGCTTGCCGTTCAGTTCCGGCAGCACCAGGCCAACCGCAGCGGCAGCGCCGGTCTTGGTCGGGATCATGCTCATGGTGGCCGAACGGGCGCGGCGCAGGTCTTCGTGCATCACGTCCGACAGTACCTGGTCGTTGGTGTAAGCGTGCACGGTGGTCATCAGGCCGGTTTCCACGCCGATGGCGTCGTTCAGTGGCTTGACCAGCGGCGCGAGGCAGTTGGTGGTGCACGAAGCGTTCGAGATCACCGTGTCGGTGGACTTGAGCACGTCCTGGTTCACGCCGTACACGATGGTGGCGTCAACGTCCTTGCCGCCTGGTGCCGAGATGATGACTTTCTTGGCGCCGCCCTTCAGGTGGGCCGAAGCTTTTTCCTTGGTGGTGAAGAAGCCGGTGCACTCGAGCACCACGTCCACGCCCAGATCGCCCCATGGGATTTCTGCCGGGTTACGCTGCGCGAACACGCGAATCACGTCGCCGTTCACGATCATGTTGTCGCCGTCAACTTCCACGGTGCCAGGGAACTTGCCATGGGCGGTGTCGTAGCGGGTCAGGTGGGCGTTCGACTTGGCGTCGCCCAGGTCGTTGATCGCAACGATCTGGATATCCTGCTTTTTACCGCCTTCGTAGAAAGCGCGCAGTACATTGCGGCCGATGCGGCCATAGCCGTTAATTGCAACTTTGATCGTCATACTCTGCTCCTGATTAGAAAAAATTTTGTACTAAACAAGCAATTATAGATTAAGCAATGACCAGTTTGGCTTTCGCGACAACATTTTCCACGGTGAAGCCGAAGTGCTTGAACAGCACGCTCGCTGGCGCGGACTCGCCAAAACTGTCGATACCGACCACGGCGCCTTCCAGGCCCACGTACTTGTACCAGAAATCGGTGACGCCGGCTTCAATCGCCACGCGTGGCACGCCCTTGGTCAATACGCTGGCTTTGTACGCTGCGTCCTGGCGGTCGAATACGTCGGTCGACGGCATCGACACCACGCGTGCAGCGATGCCTTCAGCGTTCAGCGCGGAGGCAGCAGCGACGGCCAGTTCCACTTCGGAACCGGTGGCGATCAGGGTTACCTTGGCGTCGATCACTTCCTGCAGCACGTAGCCGCCCCGGGCAATCGCCGCCACGGTTTCGGGCTTGCGCTCCTGGTACGGCAGGTTCTGGCGCGAGAAGATCAGGGTCGATGGACCGTTCTTGCGCTTGACCGCCTCGCCCCACGCCACCATCGATTCGGTGGTGTCGCATGGACGCCAGTTGTCGAGGTTCGGAATCAGGCGCATCGACGAGATGTGCTCGACCGACTGGTGGGTAGGACCGTCTTCACCGAGGCCGATCGAGTCGTGGGTGAACACGGACAGCGAACGCTGTTTCATCAGCGCGGCCATGCGCAGCGCATTGCGGCTGTAATCGGAGAAGGTCAGGAAGGTGGCGCCGAACGGGATGTAACCGCCGTGCAGGGCCACGCCGTTCATGATGGCAGCCATGCCGAACTCGCGCACGCCGTAGTTGACGTGGTTGCCCGGCTTGCCCGAACGCACGGCCACCGATTCTTTCCAGTTGGTCAGGTTCGAGCTGGTCAGGTCGGCCGAGCCGCCCAAAAATTCCGGCAGCACCGGCGCCAGCGCCTGGATGGCGTTCTGGCTGGCCTTGCGGGTGGCGATGGTTTCTTTTTTCTCGACGGTGGCGGCAATCGCAGCAGCCAGGGTCGATTCGAACGCGGCTGGCAGGTCGCCGGCCATGCGGCGCGTCAGTTCGGCAGCTTCGGCCGGGAACTGGGCGGTATAGTCGTTGAACAGCTTGGTCCAGGCGGCTTCCTGCGCGGCGCCCGCTTCTTTGGCGTCCCACGCGGTGTACACGTCGGCCGGGATCTCGAACGGCGCGGCGGACCAGCCGAGGTACTCGCGCACATTGGCCACTTCCTTGTCGCCGAGCGCCGCGCCGTGCACCTTGTCGCCGCCTTGCAGGTTTGGCGAGCCCTTGCCGATCACGGTCTTGCAGCAGACCAGGGTAGGCTTGGTGGCGGTCTTGGCAGCGGCAATCGCGGCCGAAACGGCAGCCACGTCATGGCCATCGACGTCGCGGATCACGTTCCAGCCATAAGCTTCGAAACGGGCCGGGGTGTCGTCGGTGAACCAGCCTTCCACTTTACCGTCGATCGAGATGCCGTTGTCGTCGTACAGCGCGATCAGCTTGGACAGGCCCAGGGTGCCGGCCAGCGCGCACACTTCGTGCGAAATACCTTCCATCAGGCAGCCGTCGCCGAGGAACGCATAGGTGTAATGGTCGACGACTTCCAGGCCCGGCTTGTTGAATTCGCTTGCCAGCAGCCATTCGGCCAGCGCCATGCCGACCGCGTTGGCCAGGCCCTGGCCCAGCGGACCGGTGGTGGTTTCCACGCCGGGCGTGATATCGACTTCGGGGTGGCCCGGGGTTTTCGAATGCATCTGGCGGAAATCGCGGATGTCATCCATGGTCACGGCATAACCGGACAGGTGCAGCAGCGCGTAGTGCAGCATCGAGCCGTGGCCATTGGACAACAGGAAACGGTCGCGATTGACCCATTTCGGATTGGCCGGGTTGTGGCTGTAATGCCCACTCCACAGCGCAACGGCGATCTCTGCCATGCCCATCGGCATGCCTGGGTGGCCGGAGTTGGCCTTCTGGACGGCGTCCATTGCCAGCGCGCGGATCGCGTTGGCCATCTTGGTGGTGGGGAGCGTAGAAGTCATCGTAGGTCAATCGCGAAAGTATGAAAACTGAGTGCAAGGTGTGCACTAACCAGACGCGCACGACGCTTGCTGAGCCCATTATTTTACCAGACGATGACACCCACCATTTAAAATTGCGCTTTTATCCCACTCCCGACGGTTGCCATGCCCCGCTTCTTTTGCCCCCAGCCACTGGCCATCGGCCAGATTATTTCCCTGCCCGACGCCGTGGCCCACCATGTGCAGGTGCTGCGCCTGGCCCAGGGCGACCTGGTCACCCTGTTCAACGGCGAAGGCGGCGAATATACGGCCGCGCTGACCGAGCTGGGGCGTCGCGCCGCCAGCGCCGAAGTGCGCGGCCATGCGCCGCGCGAGGCCGAGCTGCCGTTCGCGCTGACCCTGGTCCAGGGCGTGCCGGAGGGCAGCAAAATGGACTGGATCGTGGAAAAGGCGGTGGAACTGGGTGTCACGGCCATCGTCCCGCTGACGGCGCGCCGCTCGGTGGTGCGGCTGTCCGGCGAGCGGGCGGAAAAGCGCCTGGCGCACTGGCAGGGCGTGGTGGTGAGCGCGTCCGAGCAATGCGGACGTAACCGGCTGGCCACGGTGGCGCCGGTGCAGGAGTTCAACCGCTGGCTGGCGGCGCCCGCCAACGGCCCACGGCGTATCCTGCTCAGTCCGCGCGCGGAGCAATCGCTGGCACAGTGGGCGCGCGACACGCCGCCACACGCCGTGGATTTGCTGGTGGGCCCGGAAGGCGGCTACAGCGACGAAGAGGAAGCGGCGGCAATCGCCGCCGGGGCCGTATCGCTGTCGATGGGCCCGCGCGTGCTGCGCACCGAAACGGCAGGACTGGCGGCGCTGGCGATCCTGGCGGCCGCCTGGGGCGGCATGTAATTTCCGCCGCGCCCAATAACAAAAGGGCAGGATGACGACGTCATCCTGCCCTTTTTACGTGGGCGGCATCGCTGCCGCCCCGTGCCTTCTATTAGAAGGTGTAGCCCAGACCCAGGCTGAAGAAGCGGCCAACAGCACCTGCCTGGTGCAGCGAAGCATTGTAGGCGGTCTGTACACCCGAGTTGCCGTAGGTGCCGACGTCGATCGGCGGCGCCTTGTCGAACACGTTCAGGATCGTGCCTTTCAGGGTCAGGTTCGGCGTGACCTTGTATTGCAGGTTCAGGTTGGTCGTCGTGAACGAAGCAACGCGGCAATAGCTGTCAGGCTGGGTCGTGTTGGCGAAGTAGTTACGGCCGCCAACATCGGTACCGGTCGATGCGCAATCGGTGCCGCCCACGGATGGGTCAAGCGACGAGAACGAGCTGGTGTAGTTGACACTGGTGGTGACATCCAGCGGACCACGGGCCCAGGTCAGCGAGAACTGCGCGCGATTTTTCGGATTGCCGGTAGCACCGCCAACGCCCGACGGACCTTGCGTGCCAGCCAGCTGGTAGCTGACGCCATTGACGCTCTGGGTGTAGTCGAAGGTGTGCGCAGCGCTCAGGTCGGTACGCAGGGAACCCATGCCGTCTGGGAGGTTAAAGCGGTAGTTGATGGCCGCTTCGATACCGCTGGTGGTGGTTTTACCGGCATTGATATAACCCGAGGTTGCATACAGTGCCGGGCCGACTGGCGACAGTACCGAAGCAATCGAGCCGTCAGCTTGCACGGTATCCATCTGGACCGGTGCGCCACGAACGAAAGATGGCACATAGTTAGGATCGCTGGTAGCAGCGCTGACGATCTGATTGCTCAGTTCAATCTTGTAGTAATCGAACGTGATGCCCAGGCCCTGGATCGGTGCCAGCACGATACCCAGGTCATACGACTTGGATTTTTCCGGCGACAGGTTTTTACTGGTCTGTTGCACGAACACTGGCGTGAAGCTGCAATAGATCGGTACGCTGCCAACTGCCTTGGTGTCGCCGGTTGGGCACAGGACAGGATCGTTAATCGCGTTGTACGAGAAGAACGAACCTGCGCTGCCCGATTCCGCCGGGTTCGGTGCACGGAAGCCGCGTGCGAAGTTACCGCGCAGGGCGAACTGCTTCGATGGCGTCCACTTGAAGTTGGCAGCCGGGGTGAACGAGTGACCGTAGGTGTCGAAGCGGTCATAACGACCGGAGATGCTGGTTTCGACGTTCTTGATCAGGGTCGCTTGCAACTCAGCAAATGCTGCGGTATTGGTTTCCGATCCGAACACGAACGGCGAGGTACTGGCGACCTGACCGTTGGCGGTCAGGGCCGACGGTGGCGCATCCCATTCACGTTTGTGCCAGTGCAGACCGGCTGCGAAGATCAGCGGACCGGCGCCGAGCTGGGTCAGCTCGCGGCTGGCAGTCGCGTCGGCGTAGTTGAGCTTGGACGTGTTGGTGTTCGAGAAGCGTGGCGAGATGGTGTCGGTCAGCGCTTGCGAGTTACCGCCCAGCACGTTGAACGTACCGCTGCGCAGCGAGTTGTACAGTGCATTGCGGTCGATGTAACCGCTGTAGTCGATCTCGACTTTCGATTCAGTCAGACCACCGGCCAGGCGCATGTCCCAACCGTATGCCGTACCGTTCAGATCCAGCGCCAAGCGGGTAGCCGTGGCGGTGTTGTCCGAGGTGCTGGCTGCGGCCGTGCCTGGTACGTAACCGTACAGACGTGCGGTACCCGGCAGATTATTGGTGATGCCTGCGCCCACAGCCGAACCGGCAGGGAACGTAGTGGCGCCAAGGGCCCCCACGCGAGGGGTCAGGGTGCCGTCCGGGCTCAGCGCAGTGTTACCCGCAAAGCTGGTGGGCGAGAACACTGGTGGCACGCCGCGGTTGTTGGAGCTTTCACGACGGAAATACGAGCCCTTGACGCCCATTTCCCAGTCGCCAGCGAGCTTCTTGGTAAAGCCGGCCAGCACGTTGACGTTTTCGGTTTTTGGCTGGATGAACGACGAATTGTCGGCCACTGCGCACTGCCCTGCACGGTACCTGGTGAAATCGCAGTTCGAATTCAGGAATTGGTAGTTGACAGGGTTATCGGTAGCGCTGTACGGCTGATTGGTCGCAGGATTGGTACCTGGCAAGGCCGGTCCCGACGGATTGAACAGGTACGGCGTGTTAGCCTGCGTCAACATGTTATTCAACGACGTCGGCACGCCCAGGGTCAGGTTGTTACCGCCACGGGCGGTCCAGTCGCGGTCATTCCAGTCATTGCCCAGACGGTCGGAAATCTTGATACCGCCTTGACGGCGATATTCTGCGGTCACGAAGGCGTTGTAACCGTCGGCATCGAGGTCACCAAAGCCGGTCGAGAACGACGCGCGCTTGGTGGTGCCGCCGCCGTGCTGGGTGGTGCCGCCTTCAGCAGACAGGCGCGTACCGTTGTAGCTCTTTTTCAATTTGATGTTGACCACGCCGGCCACAGCATCCGAGCCGTACAGCGACGATGCGCCAGCTTTCAGGACTTCGATGCTTTCAATGGCATCGAATGGAATGTTCGAGACGTCGACGAACGAGCGCTGGGCATCGTCACCGATCGCGTAAGGGGCCACGCGGTGGCCGTCGAGCAGTACCAGGGTCGCGCCGACGCTCAGGCCGCGCAGCGAAATGCCCGAAGCGCCGTTGGCGAATGCGCCGGAGAAGCCGGTGCCCAGGGTGCCAGCGCCGTTGGAAGCCAGATCGCTGAGCAGTTCAGCTACCGAGGTTTTACCGCTGCGCTGGATATCAGCGGCGGTGATCACCTGCACCGGCGTTGCGGTTTCGGTATCGGTGCGGCTGATCAGCGAACCGGTCACAACGACGCGTTGTACGGGCTCGGTGCCGCTGGCCTGCTGGGCCATCGCTGGAGTGAGTGCTGCAACGGAGAATGCACCGCTTGCAATCACTTGCAAGATCGCGACAGGCATAGGTTTGATACGCAACTTCATGAAAAAAACTCCTTCTGGGTGTGTATCTGAATTTTTTTATGGATCCGCCGGGTAAGGTGATCCTGATCAGTGTGTCAACAATTACAAATGTGACTCAACGGTTACATAAAACCATGCCGGCTTGAATCATGTCAATTCAACTGCATGTAGATATCACCGTAAAACAACACATTAATTTTTCTAATATTATTTTTCGCCATAGCTTATTCGGAAACGGTGCGCAAACCTCCCACTTTAGTGCGGGGCCGCCCATTTTTGGTGCAACAACATTTTTACGGCGGCGCAACAACACTATTCGAATGCCCGGTACGCAAACCGGTCAGCGCCACTGTGTGGCATGGCAATTGTGCTAACGCAGCAAAATTCTGTGTATAAAAAAACCCGCGGTGCACATGATGCAGACGCGGGTTTTTTGTGGCCCTGCCAGGCCAGGAGCCTTGCCCGTAAGTTCAGCTTAGAACTTCAGGTTGGCGCCGAAGGTGACGTAACGGCCAATGGCATCGTAGGCGCTCGGGAAGGTGTTACCACTATCCATGGCGGTGGTCGAGACGTTGGCACCAACGATTGGTGGTTTCTTGTTGGCAGCGTTGTTCACGCTGACGTTGAAACGCAGGTTCTTGCTGAAGTTCCACACACCCGACAGGTCCACGTAGCTGTGGGCCTTGATATGCGAGAATTCCGGCAGGTAGGTGCCCGAACCTGGCTCGACATCGGTCGAGCTCAGGTAGCGCCAGTTGTAGCCGAGCGCGAAGTCGCCCACGTTCCAGGTCAGGCGCTGGTTGAACTTGCGCTTGTACACCGGTGCGGTGCTGCCGTTGATGCTGTTACATGCCACCGAGTAGTAACCGAGGCAATCGCGCTCGCCCAGTTTGAACGATTGCACCTGGGTCAGGGCGAAGCCCAGGTCGAACATGCCGAACTTCGGATCGAGGTTGATCTGGCTGGCGCCGAGCTTGTAGTTCACGTTCAGGTCGTAGCCGCTGGTCGATTGGCGGCTCGAGTTCGACAGTGGCGTGGCAACACCGCTCGAACCGGCGCCGTTGAAGGTGCCGTTGGCAGGATTGCGGCCGATGGCGGCGCACGAGTCGTTAAAGGCCAACGATGGATTGAACTGGGTCTGGTAGCAGCGATCCAGGATATCGGTCGTGCTCAGGCTGGCAATTGCCTTCTCGAGCTTGATCGAATAGTAATCCACCGAGATGGCCAGTTTTGCAACTGGTTCCCAGACGAAGCCCAATGTCTTGGTCTTGGCTTCTTCAGGCCCCAGGGCTGGGTTGCCGCCGGTGAGGTTGTTGATCTGGCCCGACGATGGTGCCGGCAACGAACCGATTTCGCTGACCGGTACCCCGGTCAGGCGGCACAGGTTCGACAAGGTTCCTGCGGTATTGGCTTGACCCTGGTTGATCAGTGCGAGCTGGCATGGATCGACCGCGACGTTGGACAGGCCGGTGATCAGCGGCTGGAACAATTCGTTCACGTTCGGCGCGCGGGTAGCCTTCTGGACAGAAGCACGGAAGCGCAGCGATTTGACTGGCGACCAGTCGCCGCCACCTTTCCAGCTGCCGTAGCTCTTTTCTGCCCCGGCGACACTGAATTCGGTGCGGCGGTAGCCGAGCTCACCGTTCAGTTCGCGTACGAACGGCAGGTTGCGGATCAGTGGTACTTGCGCTTCGGTGTAGTACTCACGCATGCGGAAGCTGCCGCTGCTGTCCGGGGTCGGCGCGCCCGTACCGAGCACTTCGGCCTGGATTTGCGAGGCGGCGTCCGACTGGGTGCCGGCGGTCACTTTGCGCTGCTCGGCGCCGATCGCCATGGTGATCGGTTCGCTGGCAAACGGGCTCACAAACGTGCTGCCCAGGCTGCCCGAGAAGTTCACCGACGCGACGTCTTGCTTGACATTTTGCAGCAGCAGCGCGCTGGAATTGATGAAGCCAAGTTGCGCGGGGGTAATGCTACCGGCGGCGCCGAACACATTGAGCGGCACGCAGTTGTTGGCGGTGTTGACGCAAGTGGTGGTGTTCAATGCGTTGAGCGCCTGGGTCACTTTCGACAGCGAACCCCAGTTCTGGCGGGTCTGGGTCTGGTCGGCCGAACCACGGGTCCAGTTGGCGTCGTAGGTCCAGTCGAAGGCGACGTCGCCTTTTACGCCCAGCGTGTATTGCAGGCTCTTGTTGTCGAAGTTGTTGAGGCGCGGTCCCAGTTCGACGAAGCGGCGGTTGACGGTCATCGGCACCATGGTGGCGTTGCCAGGCACGCAATTGGCCGCAGTAATGCCACGGCGTTCGCAGATCTGCTGGCGCGCGGCGGCAGGAATGTACGGGTTGCCGATCGGTACGTTGAAGACGTTGCCGAAAGTACCCGTTTCCGCCAGCGTGGAGCCGACTTTGCTGGTGGTGTAGAACAGCTCGGCATACACGTCGGCATGGTCATTCACACGGTAGTTGGCCAGCGAGGTCGCTTGCGTGCGTTCCAGGCCAGTCGCGTAGTAATTGAGCGGATTGGTGTTGTATTGCACCAGCGGCTGCACCAGGCGGCCGCTGGCAGGATCGATCTGCCAGTTGCCGGACAGCGTGCCGGTACCGCCAGGGCCCTGCGAGACAGCGAAACCGCTCGGAACGGTGGTGCTGGAGCCGGTTGGACGGCCGGTTACCGAGCTCAGGCTGGTAACGCCGTAAGGACGCGAACCCTGGGTGACCGGATCGGCACTGGTTTTGCCGATGCTCAGGACCACGTTGCCGCGGCCTTCGTCCAGGCTGGCGCCCATGGTCAAATCGGTGCGCTTGCGCTTGCCGTCACGGTCGCCGGTGGTGCCGCCGTACGAGGTCGATACGTCGAGACCGGTGAAGTTACGCTTGAGGTTGAAGTTGACCACGCCGGCGACCGCATCGGCGCCGTACGACACCGACGCGCCACCGGTCAGCAGATCGACGCGGTTGAGCAGCGCCAGCGGGATCGAGTTGGTATCGACCGCGCCGCTCAGGTTGAACGGCACCAGGCGGCGACCGTTGATCATGACCAGCGAGCGGTTCGGGCCCAGGCCGCGCAAGTCGATGGTGGCGCCGCCACCGGAACCGTTGTTGACGCCAGCGCCGATGGCAGGCACCGCTGCAGGCAGGCTCTTGAAGAATTCTTCGACGGCCACAGGCTGGGAAGCGCGAATTTCTTCCGAGTTCACCGACGAGATCGGGCTGGTCGAGGTCGTGCCAGGCGTGGTGATACGGGTACCCGTCACCTGCACCTGTTCGATCCTGACAGGCGCGGCTTCTTGCGCTACCGCGTTGTGCATGACCGCCGACGCGCCTACCAGCATGCCGCTGGCGAACACGGCACGCATGGCCAGTGACATCTTTTTCTCTTGAATCATTCTGAAGCTCCCGTAGTTGAATTCCCGTTGCCGGGAAATACCTGAATTACGCCGCTTTTCGAGGCGCTTATTACCATCTTTCGCAGGCACCCGGCCGGACGCCTACGTTTGTAACGTTCTGTATCTGAGTCCACAGCATCAAAACATTTGGCGTTTGCTTTGTCTATATACGGGTGGAAATTTCTGCCCTGACCAGGCCCATCCCAAAATGGTGCGACGCGAAACGGGTTGGTGCATCGGGTGCCGGAATAAATCCTGCAAGAGCCATTGGCGTCAAGCCAGGTAGATGACAAATATGGAATTTTATTCGTTGAAATTTATTTTTTCCAAAATAAATATTGATGAAAGAACTTTTTTTTTGCTTTCATGCTGCAATGCAGCGGCTGAGCGCTGGCCAAGAAAAAACGATTCTCATTAATCGGCGCCACCGTCCTGCACAATAAATGAACATTTAAGCTGCTCGATCGGTTTAAAGACGAACTCAATATTGTTTTCACCCTGCGTGGTTCGTTGTTCCGTAACAACGCGAATGCCAGCGATATTTATTACACAAATAAATAACTCATCTATTTAATGGCGCGTTTTCGTGTCGATGGCGATACCGGCAGCTGGATGCGTTGCTGTCAGGAAGGGTAAAATAGCGGCCTGCGTTCGCGCCATGCGCGGCCGCACCGCTCTCCGCTAGATACGGAGCCCTGCACTTTTCGGAACTACACCATGTTGCGTCTCAATGAAGTCAAACTCCCCCTGAACCACACCGAAGCCGAGTTGCCGGCCGCCATCCTGGCGCGGCTCGACATCGCAGCCGAAGACCTGCTCGGCTTTACCGTCTTCAAGCGCAGTTACGATGCCCGTAAAAAATCGGCCATCGTCCTCATTTATTCGCTCGACATCGAGGTCGCGGACGAAGCCGCCGTGCTCGCCCATCGCCGCCACGACACCCACCTGATGCCGTCGCCGGACATGGCCTACAAATTCGTTGCCGACGGCGCACAGCTGGCGGCGCACCCGGACTTCCAGCGCCCGGTCGTGATCGGCATCGGCCCGTGCGGCCTGCTGGCGGCGCTGCTGCTGGCGCAAATGGGCTTGCGGCCCATCATTCTCGAGCGCGGCAAGGTGGTGCGTGAGCGCACCGTGGACACCTTCGGTTTCTGGCGCCAGCGCAAGCTCAATCCCGAGTCGAACGTGCAGTTCGGCGAAGGCGGCGCCGGCACTTTCTCGGACGGCAAGCTGTACAGCCAGATCAAGGATCCCAAGCACTACGGCCGCAAGGTGCTCACCGAGTTCGTCAAGGCCGGTGCTCCCGAGGAAATCGTCTACGTCAGCAAGCCGCACATCGGCACCTTCCGCCTGGTCAAGATGGTGGAAGCGATGCGTGAAACCATCGAGGCGCTGGGCGGCGAATACCGCTTCGACAGCAAGGTCACCGACATCGATATCGAAGAAACCGCCAACGGCCGCCAGGTGCGCGCGGTGATGCTGGAAAGCGGCGAAAAGGTCGTTACCGACCACGTGGTGCTGGCGATCGGCCACAGCGCGCGCGATACCTTCCAGATGCTGTACGACCGTGGTGTCTATATAGAAGCGAAGCCGTTCTCGATCGGCTTCCGGGTGGAGCACCCGCAATCGCTGATCGACGCCTGCCGCTTCGGCCCCAATGCCGGCCACCCGATCCTCGGCGCGGCCGATTACAAGCTGGTGCATCACGCGTCCAACGGTCGCGCCGTGTACAGCTTCTGCATGTGCCCGGGCGGCACGGTGGTGGCGGCCGCATCCGAGCCTGGCCGCCTGGTCACCAACGGCATGAGCCAGTATTCGCGCAACGAGCGCAATGCCAACAGCGCCATCGTGGTCAGTATTTCGCCCGAGGTCGACTATCCGGACCACCCGCTGGCCGGCATGGAGTTGCAGCGCCGGCTGGAAGAAAAGGCGTTCGAGCTCGGCGGTGGAACCTATGATGCGCCGGGCCAGCTGATGGGCGACTTCGTCGCCGGCCGTGCCTCGACCAAGTTCGGCGCCGTGGTGCCGTCGTACAAGCCGGGGGTGCACCTGACCGACCTGGCGCAGATCCTGCCGGAATACGCGGTGACGGCCCTGCGCGAGGCCTTCCCCGCGTTCGACAAGCAACTCAAGGGTTATTTCCGCCACGACGCGGTGCTGACCGGGCTGGAAACACGCACGTCGTCGCCGATCCGCATCAAGCGCCGCGACGACACCCTGCAAAGCCTGAACACGGCGGGCCTGTTCCCGGCGGGCGAAGGCGCCGGCTATGCCGGTGGCATCCTGTCGGCAGGCGTCGATGGCATCAAGGTGGCGGAAGCGGTGGCGCTGTCGATGGCGGCGGCGCAGGCGAAAGCCTGACCTCTGCCACGCATAGGCGATGTATCTTACGTCGCCCCTTGCCAGCTTTTCTATATCGATAGGCAGAAATTCTGCGGCGTTAGCACAACTGAGCAATAACTTCTAAAAACTTTTGTATTTGTTTGTAAGAAAATCGGTTTTTGTTTTAAATACCGAGAAAAGTGTTGTTTATTTCAAAGTTGTTACAGTGCTCGTATTGACCACACTGGACAGCGATGGTTACATACTCGCCTCCGGTCAATCTGTGCATTGATTAGCCGAACGAGCATTTTTCGAAAAAAAGTAACAAATCCTGGGAGTTGTAACAATGATGATGGAAACCGTGATTTCGCGTTCACTGCGTGTGATGTTTGCAGGCGGTGCTGCGATCGTGCTGGCACAACCAGCCCTGGCCCAACAAGCCGACGCGCCGATCCAGCGCGTGGAAATTACTGGTTCGGCAATCAAGCGTATCGACGCTGAAACTGCCGTACCAGTGACCGTTCTACGCATGGACGACCTGAAAAAAGAAGGCATCACCACCATTGAACAGGTGATGTCCAACCTGAGCGTTTCGCAGTCAAGCCAAGGCACCAGCCAGACCGTAGGTTCCGGCACCGGCGGCGCGTCGTTCGCGGACATGCGCGGTATCGGCGCCAACAAGACCCTGATCCTGCTGAATGGCCGTCGCCTGGCAAACAACGCCTTCGACAGCTCGGCTCCCGACCTGAACATGATTCCCTTCGCGGCCCTCGAGCGCGTCGAAGTGCTGCGTGACGGTGCCTCGTCGCTGTACGGTTCCGACGCAGTCGGCGGCGTAATCAACTTCATCACCAAAAAAGACTACCGTGGTGGCACCGTTACCGTGGGCGCGGATTCGTCGCAACACGGCGGTGGCTCCTCCAACAACGCCAACATCGGCGTCGGCTTTGGCGACTTGAGCGAAGACGGCTACAACGTTTTCGCCATGGTCGACCACCAGGCGCAGAAAGCCCTGACCGGCACCAACCGCGACTACAACAAGCGCTACGCTGGCGGCCTGTCGGCATCAACCAGCCCAGCCAACTATTTCCAGGGCGACATTAGCGGCAACCAGGCAGCGCCAAGCTGCACCAATGGTACCTTCTTGATCCCTGACGGCAACGGCGGCTGCCTAATGACCACCTCGGCCTTCGTGGACTACATTCCAAAAACGGAACGTACCACCGGACTGGTCAAGGGCACCCTGAACCTGAACGCCAACCACCAACTCGCGCTGGAATTGCTCTCGACCGAGAGCAAGGTTGAAACCACGATCGCACCGGTGCCGTACGGTGGTTTGTACATCAATCGTCTGCGTCCGGACGGCTCACTGAATCCTTACTTCCCAGGCAACGGCTCGACCCCTGGCGTCGCCGGCCTGTCGCCAACCTATATGGATGCAGTCGGCAGCCAGACCGCTGGCGTACGCCCAGGCTTCGTGCGCGCTCGCTGGCGCGATCTGCCACATGGCCCACGTCAGGATGAAAACATCAACAAGCAACAGCGCGCAGTGCTGTCGCTGGAAGGCAACGTCGGCGGCTGGGACTACAAATCGGCTCTGACCTGGAACGAAAACAAGGTCAAGCAAAACCTGTCGGGCTACAGCGACGGCGGCCTGATTACCGCCGGCGTGCGCGATGGCGTGATCAACGTCTTCGGCGACCAGGATGCTGCTGGCACCGCGCTGATCAACAGCTCCGCTCTGGCCGGCAACATCATGAACGCCAAGGGCACCAACAAGGGCGCGGACGTACAGTTCTCGCGGGAAGTGGGCGACTGGTTCAAGACCGGCCACCAGGCTGGCCTGGCATTGGGCGCGCAATACGAACACCAGGAGTTCCGTAGCGCGGCCAATACCGAATTCGCCGAGCGCGTCGTCGCCTCGACCGGTATCGACCCGAACACCCTGAGCGTGGGCAAGCGTAACGTGTCGGCGTTTTACAGCGAGCTGAACCTGCCGGTGCTGAAAAACCTGGACGTCACCGCTGCTGTGCGTTACGACAAGTACAGCGATTTTGGTCACACCACCAACCCGAAGTTCTCTTTCACCTACAAGCCGGTCAACACCGTGCTGTTCCGTGGTTCGTATTCGAAAGGTTTCCGTGCCCCGTCGCTGTATGAAATCAACGCACAGAACACCTACACCAACTCTGCCAACACGCTGAACGACCCGATCAACTGCCCTGGCGGAACCCCGATCCCTGGTAAAACTGCCGGCTCCAATTGCCGCCAGCAGTTCCAGGTACTCAACGGTGGTAACGCCGCGCTGCAGCCTGAACGTTCAAAAACCGGCACCCTGGGTATCGTCTGGGAAGGCGTGCCTAACCTGACGCTGTCGGCAGACTACTGGAACATCCGCCTGACCCAGCAAATCAGCACCCTGCAAGACGCTGACGTGCTGCGTGATCCAGTCAAGTTCGCTTCCGCTTATCGCCGCAACCCACAGGGCGACCTGGCAACCGATGGTTCGCAGTGCCCTAACCCGCTCACCTGCGGCTACCTGGATCTGCGTAACCAGAATCTGGGCGACGTGAACACCAACGGTGTCGATCTGGCGGCCAACTACCGTCTGCGTACTTCGGGCTATGGCAACTTCAACTTCGCAATGAACAGCACCTGGGTACACAAGTATGAGTACCAGAACTTCATTGGCGACCAACTGAACAACAAGCTGGGCACCTTCAACGGTGATGGCGTGATCTTCCGCTGGCAGAACACCATGAACCTGTCCTGGAACAAGGACAAGTTCGGTGCCGGCCTGACCGCACGCTACAAGTCCGGCTATCTGGACCAGGAAAACGAAGAGGTGGAAAACCATCGCGTTGCTTCGTACACCACGGTCGACGGCTACGGCTCGTGGCAGGCCATCAAAGGTCTGACCCTGACGTTTGGCGTACGCAACATCTTCGACCGCGATCCACCGCTGTCGTACCAGTCGGGCACCTTCCAGGCTGGCTACGATCCGCGCTACGCCGATCCAATGGGCCGTACGTTCTACGCACGCGGTACCTACAACTTCTAACTTCTCATCAGTTAGACAGTTGAAAAAAATCCCCGGGTTTTGCGACCCGGGGATTTTTTATTTGGGATAGCCGGTTACAACCACCCGGCCCGCTTGAAGCGCCGATGCAATATCCAGCACACAAAGATCATGATGGAGAGCGCCATCGGATAGCCGTACTTCCACTCCAGCTCGGGCATGAACTTGAAATTCATCCCCCACACGCCGGCAAACGCGGTGACGATCGCGAAGATCGCCGCCCAGGCCGCCAGCCGCTTGTTCACTTCGCTCTCTTCGATCGCTGTCATCGACAGGTTGACCTGGATGGCGGTGGCGATGGTGTCGCGGATGGTGTCGAGCGCGGCGCTGATGCGGTGCAGGTGGTCGTGGACGTCGCGGAAATAATCCTGGGTGTCGAGGCACATCGACGGCACGCGGCCGCCGTACAGGCGCCCTACCGCTTCCATCATCGGCACCACGGCGTGGCGCACGGTGGTGACTTTTCCCTTGAGTTCATACAGCCGTTCGATATTGTCGCGCTGCTTGCCTTCGCTGAAGATCAGTTCCTCGATTTTTTCCAGCTCGGTTTCCAGCATTTCCAGCACCGGGAAATAGCGGTCGACAATCGCATCCATCAGCGCATACAGCACGAAGGCCGGGCCCTTGCGCAACATGTGCGGTTCGCGCTCGGCACGTGCCCGCACGCCGAGGAAACCCTTGGTGCTCTGGCCGTCGCGCGAGGACAGCACGTAGTTCTGGCCGACGAAAATATCGACCTCGCCCAGCACCACCTCCTCTTCACGCCATTCGACGGTCTTGACGACCACGAACAGCGAGTCGCCGTATTCCTCGATCTTGGGGCGCTGGTGGCCTCGGCTGGCGTCTTCCACGGCCAGCTCGTGCAGGCCGAATTCGTGCTGCATCACCGCCAGTTCTTCGGGCGTGGATTCGTGCAGGGCCACCCAGACAAAGGTCTCGGGCTTTTCCATGTAATCACTGATTTCTTCGACCGGGATATCGGCCAGTTTTTGCCCATCCTCATAGGCGACACAATTGAGCAGCATACGTCTTCCATAAAAAAAATAAGCCCTTGGCTTTGCAGCCGAGAGCTTACCTGAAAGTAGCACAACAGTACGTGCGACCGGCGCGTGAGACCGCGCGTGTGGCCGCCCTGTCAGTCGTCCTTGGCGCCGTCGATGCCGAGTTCGGCGATCTTGCGGGTGATGGTGTTGCGGCCGATGCCCAGGCGCACCGCCGCGTCGTTCTTGCGGCCGTGCGTGTGCTTGAGCGCGGTGCGGATCAGCGCCGATTCGAATTGCCGGCCCAGCACCGCCATCACTTCCTGCTGGCCGCCGCTGAGCATGGACGCGGCCTGCATTTCCAGCAGGCCCAGCCAGGCTTCCGGCGTGGCCGGCGCCGCTGCAGCCGAAGCTGCCGCTGCGGCCTCCTGCACGGCCATCGGCATCACGGTGCCGTGGTGCTGGATGGCGCTGTAGCCCTCGAGCGGCGCCGGCTGTCCAGCGGAGGCCGGCTGCTCCTGGGTCAACTCCAGCGGCAAGTCCTTGACCTCGACGGTCTGGCCCGGCGCCATCACGGTAATCCAGTTGCACAGGTTTTCCAGTTGTCGCACGTTGCCCGGCAATTCAAGGCCGCACAGGAACGTCAAGGCAGCGTCGCTCATGCGCTTGGCTTCCACGCCCAGCTGCTTGGCGCTCTGCACCAGGAAGTGGCGCACCAAAATGGGGATGTCTTCGCGCCGTTCCCTCAAACTGGGCAGGCGCAGGCGGATCACGTTGAGGCGGTGGTACAAGTCCTCGCGGAACAGGCCTTCGCGCACGCGCTGTTCGAGGTTCTGGTGGGTGGCGGTAATTACCCGCACGTTGGCCTTGATCGGCTGGTGGCCGCCGACGCGGTAGAAATGGCCGTCGGACAGCACCCGCAGCAGCCGGGTTTGCAGGTCGAACGGCATGTCGCCGATTTCATCGAGGAACAGGGTGCCGTTCTCGGCCTGCTCGAAGCGGCCGCGCCGGGTGGTCTGGGCGCCGGTAAAGGCGCCGCGCTCGTGGCCGAACAGTTCGGATTCGAGCAAGTCTTTCGGAATCGCCGCCGTATTCAACGCGATGAACGGCTGCGCCGCCCGCGGGCTGTGCTTGTGCAGTGCGCGCGCGACCAGTTCCTTGCCGGAACCCGATTCGCCGGTGATCAGCACCGTCACGTTCGACTGCGACAGGCGGCCGATGGCGCGGAACACTTCCTGCATCGCCGGCGCCTGGCCGAGGATTTCCGGGGTTTCCGCCGGGCCCGATTCAACGCTGGTCTCGCGCAGGCTCTCGTCGAGCGCGCGCCGTATCAGTTCGACCGCCTTGTCGATATCGAACGGCTTGGCCAGGTATTCGAAGGCGCCGCCCTGGAAGGCCGCCACCGCCGAATCGAGGTCGGAAAACGCCGTGATGATGATGACCGGCAGGCCGGGGAAGCGTGACTTCACTAGTTGCAGCAGGTCCAGGCCCGAGTCGCCCGGCATGCGGATGTCGGACACCAGTACTTGCGGTGTCTCGTACTCGAGTGCGGCGATGGCATCGCGCGCATTGGCAAAACTCTTGGTGGCCAGGTTTTCCCGGGCCAGCGCTTTTTCCAGTACCCAGCGGATCGATTCGTCGTCGTCTACTATCCAGATTGGCTTCATGTGTTGTATGTTTCCCGCGTGGATCGTCTATCGAGGGAAGTCGCACCTGACTGCCACGGCTTATGGCAATGGCAGCAGGATGCGGAAATCCGTGTATCCAGGCCGGCTATCGCATTCGATCACGCCCATGTGCTGTTGCACGAAGGTTTGCGCCAATGTCAGTCCCAGTCCGCTGCCGCCTTCCCTGCCCGACACCAGCGGGTAGAAAATGCGGTCACGAATCTGGGGTGCGATGCCCGGCCCATTGTCGATGATATGCAAGTCTAATGCCAGCCCGTAGCGAACCTTGGCCAGGGTCACCTGGCGCGCCACCCGCGTCTTCAAAATAATCTGCGCGTCGCCCTCTTCCATCTGCGCCGCCAGCGCTTGCGCAGCGTTGTGGGCGATGTTGAGCACGGTCTGGATCAGCTGCTCCTTGTCACCGCGGAACTCGGGGATCGAGGCGTCGTAGTCGCGCAAGATGGTCAGGCCGGACGGGAACTCGGCCAGCATCAGGCTGCGCACGCGTTCCAGCACCTCGTGGATGTTGACGTCGCCGACGATGTGCGGACGGCGGTGCGGCGCCAGCAGGCGGTCCACCAGCGTTTGCAGGCGGTCCGCTTCCTTGATGATCACCTGCGTGTATTCGCGCAGCTGCACCGCGTGCAGCGCCGGCAGTTCCATTTCCAGCAATTGCGCGGCGCCGCGGATGCCGCCGAGCGGGTTCTTGATTTCGTGCGCCAGGTTGCGGATCAGTTCCTTGTTGACCTGGCTCTGGTCGAGGATGCGCTCCTCGCGGTCGAGTTTTAAATGCTGCAAGTGTTCGCGCAGCTCGATCAGGATGTGGCCGGGCGGCTCGTCGAGCGCGGAGACGATGCTGTGCACGTGCAGCGGATCGCGGCCGGCGCGCTCGAGCGTCAGGTCCTGGCGCAGGTCGGAGAACTTGTGTTCGCGTGCCTGGGCGCAGATGTGGTCGAGTTCATCGGGGTTGAGGAACTGGGCGGAGAGCTTTTGCCGCGAGAGCGCTTTGAGAGAGCTGGCCAGCAGGTTTTCGGCGGCCGCGTTGGCGTAGGCAATATGGCCAGTGGCGTCGAGCATGACGACGGCCGAGGCCAGTAATTCCAGCCCGGCCAGCGTGGCCGGGCGCAGGGACGTCGTGGGGGTGACAGGACTCATCTCAAACTCATCGGAAGGGGGTTGGGTTAGCGAATATTGCCGATTTCACGTTTCAGCGCTTCGACATTCTTTTCAGTGCGGCCCACGCTGTCGCGCAGCGCGGCCGTGCGCTCCTGGTACTTGGCATAGTTGCGCTCGTCGCCGCGCCGCTCGGGTACACCGTTGTTGTACTCGGCGCGCAACGCGGCCAGCTTTTGCTGCTCGCTTCTCAGCTCGTCTTCGAGGATGGCGCGGCGGTCGGCGTCACGCGCGCGCTGCTCGGCATTGTCCACGCGCGGGAAGGCGCCCGGCACCGCGGTGGCAGTGGCGGGCTGAGCTGCCTGCGGACGGGCGGCCCCAGGTGCGGTGCGGCGCGGCGGCGCGGCGATCACCGTGCCCGGCAAGTCCATCGCCGTGCAGTAGTTGCCGCGCTTGATGTCGGTGTACTCGACACTGCCGCCCGGTGGCGTGCACTTGTAGATCACGCCCTGGGCGGCAGCCGTGGCGCTCGCCAGCGCCAGCACGACCGCTGCCAGCAAGCGTTGCAAACTCAAAATCATTGTCATTCCGTGGGTGGTGGATCCATCCGACTATACAACACCACAAACAAAAACGCGGGGAAAGCCTGCGCCTTCTTCCGCGTTTTTTATGAAGGGCGCCGGCAACCGGCACCCTGCTTGTTGCTATTACAGCGAGTAGTACATGTCGAACTCTGCAGGGTGAGTCGTCATGCGCATGCGCTGAACGTCCTGCATTTTCAGTTCGATGTAGGCATCGATCATCGAATCGGAGAACACGCCGCCACGGGTCAGGAACTCGCGGTCCTTGTCCAGGTTTTCCAGCGCTTCTTCCAGCGAAGCGCACACGGTCGGGATCAGTGCGTCTTCTTCCGGCGGCAGGTGGTACAGGTCTTTCGACGCTGCTTCACCCGGGTGGATCTTGTTGGCGATACCGTCCAGGCCGGCCATCAGCAGCGCGGCGAAGCACAGGTACACGTTGGCCAGTGGATCCGGGAAACGGGTCTCGATACGACGGCCTTTTGGATTGGCCACGTGCGGGATGCGGATCGATGCCGAACGGTTTTTAGCCGAGTACGCCAGCTTGACCGGGGCTTCGAAGCCTGGCACCAGGCGCTTGTACGAGTTGGTGCCTGGGTTGGTGATCGCGTTCAGCGCCTTGGCGTGCTTGATGATGCCGCCGATGTAGAACAGCGCGGTGTCCGACAGGCCGGCATAGCCGTCACCGGCGAACAGGTTGACGCCGTCTTTCCAGATCGACTGGTGCACGTGCATGCCCGAACCGTTGTCGCCAACGATAGGTTTCGGCATGAAGGTGGCGGTTTTGCCGTAGCTGTGGGCCACGTTCCAGACCACGTATTTCAGGTTCTGGGTCCAGTCGGCGCGCTCGACCAGGGTCGAGAACTTGGTGCCGATTTCGTTCTGGCCGGCGCCGGCCACTTCGTGGTGGTGCACTTCGACCGGGATGCCCAGCGATTCGAGGATCAGGCACATTTCCGAACGCATGTCCTGGAAGCTGTCCACTGGCGGCACCGGGAAGTAGCCGCCCTTGACGGTTGGACGATGGCCGCTGTTGCCGCCTTCGATTTTTTCGCCGGTGGACCACGATGCTTCATCGGAATCGATCTTGACGAAGCAACCGGACATGTCGATCTTCCAGCGCACGCTGTCGAAGATGAAGAATTCTGGCTCGGGACCGAAGTAGGCGGTGTCGCCCAGGCCCGACGATTTCAGGTAGGCTTCAGCGCGCTTGGCGATGGAGCGTGGATCGCGGTCGTAGCCCTTGCCGTCGGCAGGCTCGATCACGTCGCATTGCATGAACAGCGTGGTCTCTTCCATGAAGGGATCGATGTTCGCGGTGTTTGGATCAGGCATCAGGATCATGTCCGATGCTTCAATACCTTTCCAGCCGGCGATCGAGGAACCGTCGAAGGCGTGACCCGATTCGAACTTGTCGATGTCGAAGTGCGACACTGGCACGGTGACGTGCTGTTCTTTACCACGGGTATCAGCGAAACGGAAATCAACGAATTTTACTTCGTTTTCCTGGACCATTTTCAGAACTTCTGCGGCTGTCATTGCCATGCGTCTCTCCTAAGATAATTTGCGGAACTGGTGCACCTACACTAAGCAGTATCCATGCCAGCCGATCTGGCGTTGCGATTATGTTGATAGCGTCCTTGAACTTGCCGCCAAGTGCGTCCAAAATCGGGCGCGCGGTGGCACAACACAAATCTGACGCCAGTCAACATAGCACCACAACGGTGCATTATCAAGAAATCGCACCATGTTTGTGCAATTCGGAATTTCTGCTTAAAAATGCCTCGCTTTGGTGCGCACCGCCTTCGGCCCGCACAGGAGGCCTATAATAATCGCAAACGTCTACGGGAACATGACATGAGCAAAATTGATGAGATCCTGGCCACCGCGTGCGGCCGCAACAAGGAGTGGACCTACGCCGGCGCGGTCACGCCCGAGGAAGCGTTCGAGCTGCTGTCGCTCGACAACGCCGTCAAGCTGGTGGATGTGCGCACCAACGCCGAGCGCGACTGGGTGGGGCGGGTCAAAATCCCCGAGGCCCAACATGGTGCGGTACAGTGGACGACTTACCCTGGCGGCAACACCAACCAGGAATTTATCGAGCAATTGAACTCGGTGGCGCGCAAGGACCAGGTGTTGCTGTTCCTGTGCCGCTCCGGCGTGCGCTCGCGTGGTGCAGCCAAACTGGCAGCCGAACACGGCTACCAGCACTGCTTCGATATCCTCGAGGGCTTCGAGGGCGAGAAGGATGAGCACACTCACCGCAAGAATTTGAATGGGTGGTGCAAGGCGGGATTGCCGTGGACCGGCGCCTAGGCCGGGACCGCCTCCGCCCCCTCCACCATCAAGAACTGTATCCGCTTGCGCACAAACTGTATGTGCGAGCGCAGGCCATACAAACCGTCGGCAAACGACAGCGGGATCGAGATCTGGTTGACCAGTTCCTCGATCTCGTCGAGCCGGCGCAACTGCGCTTCATACACCTGCATGCGCGCGCCTTCGGGCGCCTCTTCCACCTTCTGCTCCACCGTCCGCAACTGGCCATACCATTTGTACACGCGCGAGCGGATGCGCCACACGTACAGCGGCGGCACGATCTTCGATAACGGCAGGATCAGGGCGCTCAGCGCCAGCATCACCACCCACATGCGGTCGAGGAAGTTGGCGGCCCAGAACGGCATGTAACGCTGCAGCAGCGGCGGACCATTCTTGTAGAACTTGGCTGCCTCGGCATCGACCGGAATTTCGGTGTACTTGGCCGACGGGAACTGGCCCTGCTGCTGGAACCAGCCGGCGCCGTTATGGATGGTGCTGGCGCCCTGCACGAACAAATCGATCAGCGCCGGATGCATGTCCTCGCGCGCCACCAGCGTAGCGGTGGGCGCAATCAGGCTGTACTCGCGTGCCGGAATGTCGCGGCCCAGGTCAACGATGCCCTGCGGCAGCGTCACGTGGGTGAGGAACGGCAGCTTGCGCGCATAGGCCTCGGCCTGGGTGAAGTCGAACAATTGTATGCCCGGCGTTTGCAGCAGCATCTGGATCAGCGGCGCTTCCGGCGCGGACGTAAATACCAGGCCATCGATGCGCCCTTCCAGCAGTTCCACCACGGCTGGCGTATTGGCCAGCGAAAAGCGCTCGACATCGCCCTTCTCCAGGCCATTCAATTCCAGCACCTGGTGCAGCAGGCGCGGCGCGCCGGCGCCCTTGGGACCGTAATTGATCTTCATGCCGCGCAGCTGGCTCAGCTGGGTGATCGGCTTCTTGTCCTTGGCCTCGCGCAGAAACAGCCACAGCGGTTCCACGAACAGGCTGCCCAGCGACGTCAACTGTTCGCGGTCGGCCGCTTCTTCATTGGTGCTGCCGCTTTGCACAAAGGCGATATCGACCTTGCCGTCGCGCAGGTTGCGCAGGTTTTCGCCGGACCCGGCCGATGGCACCAGGGTGACCTTGACGCCGTGCTTGGCGAGGACTGCCGCGTATTTTTTGCCGAACTCCTCGTAGGCGCTGTTTTCCTGGCCGGTGCCGAGGCGCACCGTGCGCGGCGGCGCCGGATCGACCAGCCAGTACGCCAGCAGGCACACGCCGACGATCAGCAATACGGTGGGCGCGGTGGACGCGAGCAGGTCACGCAGCGAGAACTGCGTGAACTTGAGGATTTTGGACATGTGATGGCGCATCGGTTTCATGGGGTGCTACAGTGCCAACAATTGGCGCTGCTTGCAAGTGAAACCCGATGCAGACGGGGTCTTTTACCCCCGAGACCCATGGGGTCGGACCCCGTACGGGCGCTTTTTACCCCTGACACCCATGGGGTCGAACCCCGTACGGGGTCCGACCCCAGTGCTGTGGGGGTAAGGATCAGCCGCCGCAGGCCCGCAGCGGCGCTGGCGCAACCGGCTTGGGCTGCGCGGCCGCCACTTCCGGCGCCGTGCCCGGCACCGCTGCCGGCGCCACCACCGGTTTCGCGACCGGATGCGGATCGATCAAGGGCATCAAATGCGGCGCCAGCACCACCAGCAGCTGCACCGGCAGCGCGCTGGTGAAGTCATAGTTCTTCGACTCCGGCCCGTGCACGTACGCGGTCATGCTGCCGAAGAAACGCTCGCCGATATTGAACACGAACGTGGCCGACCGGTTCACGTAGCGCGACTCGATCAGGCGCCCGCCGCCGCCATACACGTCAAAACGCTGGTCGCCGGTACCGGTCTTGCCGCCCACCGGCAGCAAAGTGCCGTCGGACGTGGTGAAGGCCCCGCGTGCGCGCTTGGCGGTGCCGTCCGACACCACGCCACGGATCGCTTCGGCCACCACCTGCGCCACTTCCGGCGCCAGCACTTGCTCGTTGCTGACGGGCTTGGCGCGGCTGACGGTGGTGTCGTACGGGGTGTTCTTGGCAAAGTGCAGCGAGGTCACGCGCTGGCTGGTCTTGCGCACGCCGCCGTTGACGATGATGCCCATCAGCTCAGCCAGCGCGGCCGGCCGGTCGGCCGAGGCGCCCAGCGTGGTCGCGTACGACGGCACCAGCGAATCGAACGGGTAACCCATCTTCTTCCACTGCTTGTGCACTTCCATGAAGCCTTCCACTTCCAGGAGGCCGGCAATGCGGCGGTCTTGGGCGTGCTTGCGCTTGGTTTTCAGCAGCCACTCGTACACCTCCTGGCGCTCCTTCTCGCTGGCCGCGTTCATCTGCGTGAGCGTGGCGCCCGGGTTAGCGTGCAGGTAGGCCACCATCCACAATTCCAGCGGGTGCACGCTGGCCAGGTAGCCACGGTCGGCCAGCGACCACTGGTCGATGGCGTACTGGTCGTACAGCTTGGCCACGCGTTCGTCCGACACCTCGTTTTGCGACGACAGGTTGGCGCGCAGGAACGAGGCAAACTCCTGCTGGCTCGCTTTCGGATACACGGTGCGGTGGATCACGGCCAGGCGCACCGGCGTGCGGCGCAGGTTGGCCAGCATGATGTTGTCGAACTCGGAGACCGGCTTGCCCTTGTACTTGGCCCAGAAGCGCGCCAGGAACTCCTTGCCTTCCTTGTCCGCGAAGCGCGCCAGGTACTGGGCGCGGCGCGGATCGTCGGCGTCGGCCAGCAGCGAGGCGGACGAGCCCGGCGTCTGGAACATGTAGAACTTGGCGACGTCACGCATCAGGCGCACGAACACCAGGTTGGTTGAACGGCGCAGCGCCTCGGTCACGGTCAGGATCTTGCCGTTGTCTTCCTTGGAGAAGTTGCCGAAGTAATGCAGGCCGCCACCCGTGAAGAAGCCTTCGCCCGGGTTGCCCGAATACTTGCGCTCCATGGCCGCGTGCAGCATCGGCGTCAGGGCGCGCGCTTCGCCGCCCACCGGCAAGCCCTTGAAGTAATCGATGGCCCACAGCGACAGCTTGTCCTGCGGATCGACCACCGCCTTGCCAAGCTCGGCGGCACCCATGCCCGCGTACTTCTTGTGCAGCTGGTCCATGATGTCGAGGTAGCTGACCAGGGTGCGCAGCTTGGCCGTCGAGCCCAGGTCGAGCTTGGCGCCTTCGTTGATGTCGAGCGGCTGGTCGTAGTTGTCGGTTTGCAGGCGCAGGAAGTTGGTGTCCTTGCCCTTTTCCAGCAGGGTAAAGCTGTACACCACGTTGGCCGGGTCACCGTTGCCGAGCATGCCCTTACCGGTCAGGCCGGCAGCCTTGGCGCGCTCGGGGTCGCGCAAGTCGTTCAATACTTGCGTGACCGCTGTTTGCGCCTGCGCGTCCAGCGTGCTGGTCACGTCCAGGTCCAGGCGGTCGAGGTTGTACATCCGGTTGTCGCCCAACAGGTTGGCCAGGTGGTTGCGGATCGCATTGGTGGCCTTGCGCGAAACAAAGGTCATCGGCGGCGCCGCTTGCAGGCCGTTGCCCTTGGCCGGATGCAGTTTCTGTTTCAGGGCCATGTCGCGCATGGCGGCCGTGATTACGCCATCCTTGGCCAGGATGCGCAGGTGGGCGTCGGCCAGCTGGTCGAGGTCGTCGGCGCCGTCGCCCAGATAGTAGCTGGGGCGGCGCTGCGCGATCATCAGGCTCAGCGCTTCCTTGTACACCAGCGCGGTATCGGCGTCCGGCTTTTCCAGGTCGCGCGCCATGATGCGGTTGAATTCGTCGAAGGCACGGCCGTACCACACCCACATGCCGTCACCGACGCCATTGACTTCGCCATAGCCGGGCTTGGCCGACAGCGGCACCGTGTTCAGGTATTCGATGACGATGCGGCGGCGCGCCTTGGTGGTATCCGGGCCGTCCTGGTACGAGCGCAGGCTGGCCGAGATCATCTGCTGCAGCTTGTCGGTCATGGAACCGGTGCGCCCTTCGGGCGAATGGCGGTATTTCTCGATTTGCGTGGCCAGCGTGCTGCCGCCCGCGGCGCGGTGGCCGGCGCCCAGTGCACTCATGCTTTTCTCGAGCACGGCCTTGGCCAGGCGGTCCCATTCCACTGCCGGATTGCGCTTGGGGTAGGTATTGTCGAGCAGTTCGCGGTTTTCGATGTAGAGCAGGGAGCTGATCAGCGCCATCGGCGCCTGCTCGAACTTGCCGTAGATACGCTCCGGATAAGCGGTAGCGTACAACTGCTGGGCGCGGCAGTCATAGATCGTCAGGCCGGTCTTGGTCTTCTCGTGGTACACCGGGAAGATGCCGCGCTCGGCCAGCTCCAGCATCTTGGGCGACATGCGCGACTGCGCGCTGACCTTGTACTCGCGCTCGCTCAAGCGGCCAATGTAGTCGGGCAGATTGGAATAACCGAGGCGCTCGTCGTACGGGCTGTCGTGCGGGAAGCGGATCGCCTTGCTCAGGCCCGGCTCGACCTTCCAGGTCATCTTGCCGGCCAGGTCGGTAAAGATGCGCGCCTGCATGGCGGAGGTACGGCTTTCCTGGACGCCGAGGTACACGGCAAACGAGGCGCCGACCAGCAGCACGAGGATGAAGGCATTGCGTGTGCGCTTGCTCTTCCGTGGTGGTTCGGACGGTGGCGCGTCAGGCTGCGCCGGCGCGAGAGGCGCTTCGGAATCTTCTATGGACATGGGGGGACAACTCGAAGGTGATGCGTGCGTCGAAAGTCAGGGTCAGCTGTTCAGTAAAGACTGCTAGTCACCATTGCACCACAAGGCGACCTTACAGACCGGAACGTTCGCAGAATAATTGCTTTACGGTGCGCATTTTCGCAAAAAAACAACGGCCAGGCCTACCCCTGACTTCCTTTAGTGATAGGCATGCGCCGCTGCTGGAGAAGCTGCAGGTTTTACGGCGCCGCGAACTCCACGCCCAGGCGCGTCAACTCGTCGCGCAGTTGCTGGAACGCCTCTAACGTCTGCGCCGGCTCGCCCTTCACGCCCAGCTCGATATGGCGGCGCGTATTGGCGTCGCCCACGCTGGGCAGGCTGAACACTTTGACACGCGTGTACTGTTTTTCCAGCGCCACCATCAGCGGCGTGAGCGACGACTCGGCCGCCTCGTACACCAGCACCGACTGCTCCAGGTGCGGCTCGCGGTTGAACAGGTTGGCGTACTTGTTGTCCAGCACCCATTCGATCATGGGCCAGGCCATGACCGGGAAACCGGGCACAAAGTAATGCTGGTGCAGCGAGAAGCCGGCGATGTTGTTGTACGGGTTCGGGATCAGGTCCGCGCCTTGGGCAAACTCGGCCATTTTCAGGCGGTGCAGGTTTTCCGGCGAATTCAGATCCGCCGGCTGGCCGGCCTCCTCGCCCATTTGCACGATGCGCTGCTCGATGTTGCGCTTGCCCTGTTCGTGCAGCACCAGCGGCAGGCCCAGCGCGTCGGCCACGGCCTGGCGCGTGTGGTCGTCCGGCGTGGCGCCGATACCGCCGCAGCAGAACACGATGTCGCCGCTGGCAAACGTGCGCTTCAAGGTGGCGACGATGCGCGGCGGCTCGTCGCCGAGGATTTCAGCCCAGTCGAGCTTCATGCCGCGCGCGGCCAGCAGTTGCACGACCTTGGAAAAATGCTGGTCGACGCGCCTGCCGGACAGGATTTCGTCGCCGATGATGATAAGTCCGATCGCCATAAGGTCCCGCTTTCTCAGAGTTCAATCGGGGTGGGGTCGGCCACCGCAGGTGCCTGGGCGCGCAGGCGCGCCAGCGCTTCCAGGCAGTAATAGGCAAACCACAACCCGGTAAAGATAAATACCAGCACGTACAGCCAGATCGACGCAGCCGCCAGGAACGGGAAGAATACCACCGCCATTACGCCGCCGAGCCAGATCGCGCCCGGCAAGGCGCCGGCCGCGCCGGACACCATGCCGATCACCAGCAAGCGCCAGCGGTGCTCGGCCAGGATGGTGCGGCGTTCCTCCGCGCTGGCATAGTCGGCCAGCACGTCATAGACCATCACGCGGCACGTCAGCCAGCCCCACAACATGGCTTGCACCAGGACCGCCAGCGGCGGAAACACGTACAGCGGCAAGGTCAGCAGCCACAAGCCGATAAAGATCAGCATGCCGCCGACCGCCGTGCCGACGCTGCCCATCACGCTGCCGCCCTGGCGCTGCTCGAGCTGCGGATAATGGCGCAGGCCCACGTGGCGGCAGATGACCGGCATGGCCACCACGCCGATGAAAATCAGCGCGGTCATGATCATCAGCGGCAACAGCAGCAACATGGAAATCAGCGGCACCACCACCGTGGTCAAGGTGCCCAGTCCGAGCGAGCGCAGCCAGCTGGTGCTGGTGGAGAACAGGTTGTGTTCGGCGAACAGGCCCTGCATGGCGTCGATCAGCGGTTGCAGGCCGAAGTACAGCAGCACGGCCCACACGCCCACGGCCAGCAGGAACGGCGCCAGGCTCATCGCCAGCAGCTTGCCATGCCATTGCGACAGGAAGGCGCGGCCCCAGGCGCGTACGACATTGCTCATCAGACCACGTCCTTTCGTGCGTATTCCACCAGGCGTTTGAGCGCCAGCCAGTGCTGCGACCAGAAACCCTTGCCGTATTCGCGCCCCGGCACCACGGTGCCGTCCGCTGCGGTTTTCGGCAGCTGGTCGCGGATGCCGGTGGTGACGAATTCCGGCGTGAAGTTGGCGGTCCTGAAAATGATATCCCACACCGGCAGCAGCACGGCAAAATTACAGCCGCCCAGGGTGCCGGCGCCTTTCGATTCGTGGCCGACGCCAATCGCGTGGTGCATGCGATGGTAGCGCGGCGACACCAGCAGGCGCTCGCCGAGCCAGCCGAAATGGATGCGCACGTTGGCGTGCTGCAGGCTTTGCAGGATGCGCGAGACCGAGACCAGCATCACGTACTGCGACGGCTCCACGCCGATGCACAGCGCGATCACGCCCATGTAAATGTCGCGCAGGAAGTCGTCGAGCACGTGGTTGCGGTTGTCGCTCCACAGGTTCATGTTCTGCTGGCTGTGGTGCAGGCCGTGCAGCGCCCACCACCAGTTGAACTGGTGCGAGGCGCGGTGGTACCAGTAATCGAAAAAGTCCAGCACCACGAAGTACACCAGGAACGCCCCGAGCGGACTGATGTTGGGTATCAGCGACTCGAGGTTGAACGGCTGGAAGCTCTCGAAGCGCAGCACGCCGGCCAGCGAGTCGAGCAGCGGATCGAGCGTGAAGAAGATCAGCACCGAGAACAGGCCGATGCGGTGCAGCACCGTGTAGATAAAGTCGTTCCAGCGCGCGCGCGGGTCGGTAAACTTGTGCACCGGGATCAAGGCTTCCATCGGCCGCAGCACCAGGAACAGCAGGAACAATTCGAGCACGCCGATCATCAGCCACTCGGTGCCCTCGAACGCCTCCTCGATGTATTCGCCAAAGCCGAGCTGGAATACCAGCGGCTGGATCACCGTTTCGAACAACCACCCCTGGGCGGCGCCGAACCAGTCAGAAATTGTCTGCATCATCGCGATTTGAACAGTGAAGAATAGTCAGGGTGCTCGCGCAGCGTGGCAAAGCAAAAACCTTTTTGCTCCAGGCCGCTAATGAGCGGCTCCAGGTTGGCGGGCGCCCACGCATCCTTGCGCGACCAGATGCCCATGTGGGCCACGAAGATGTCGCCGCTGCGCAGGTCGCGCAAGGACTTTTGCAACAATACCGGATTCGGGTAAGCCGTGCTCGACAGCTCATCGCCGGAGAAGCCTGCCGGCGCCCAGCCCACGTGCGCATAGCCGCACGCCTTGGCGGCCGCCACCGTGCGCGGCGACGTGCGGCCGGCCGGTGCACGCCACAGCGGGTCGAGATGGACGCCCGTCAACTCGACGAAGCGGCGATCGACGCGCTTGATTTCGTCGCAATACTGGTCGGGGGTCAGGCTGCGCAGCTTGCCGGCAGAGGCACCGAAGCCGGGCTTGACGCGGAACTGGCCGTCTTTTTCGCCGGCCAGCACGTCGTGGTCGAACGTGTGCGAGCCGAACGCATGGCCCTCGGCCACGCGCGCCTTCCAGTAGGCCGACCAGGCCGGGTCGAGCGAATAGTCGCCGCGCACGGTTTTCTCGTTGGCCAGGAAGAACGTGGCCTTGATGTGGTGGCGCTTCAGAACGTCGGCGATCAGCTCGGCCTGCGACTGGCTGCCGGTGTCGAAGGTGAGATAGATGGTGCCGTTGCAAACACCGGCTGGCGTAGCTGGGGCGGCAGCGAGCGCCGGCAACGCCAGCGCCGTCAGCAGCGCCAGCAGCGCCAGCAGCGGCCTGGCAGTCATGGGGCCCATCAGCGCTGGGCGGCGTTCATGAAGAACACGCCGTGCGGCGAGCGGCCCACCGGGATCAGCTTGGTGATCTTGCGCGTCTTGAGGTCGATCACCGCCACTTTTTTAATCCAGCGCAGCGTTACCCACATGGTCTTGCCGTCGTCGGTGATTTCCATGCAGTCGGGGCCGCCGGGCACGTTGATCTGGCCGACATTTTCCAGGGTCTTCTGGTCGATGATGTTGATCGAGTTCGAGACCCGGTTCGAGACATAGGTGTAACGGCCGTCGCCGGCCGAGCGGAAGTTGTGCGCGCCCATGCCGGTCTTGATGCGCTTGACTGTCTTCTGGGTTTTCCAGTCGATCACTTCGACGTAGTCGCTGCCCATGATGCCAACGAGCAAGTACTTGTCGTCGGGCGTCATGGCGATCCCGGCCGGCAGCTTGCCGACCGACATGGTCCATTTGACCACGCCGCTGGCCAGGTCGATGGCGCTGACCTGGTCGCTGCCCTGCTGGGTGATGAAGGCGGTGGTGCTGGCCGTGTCGAATGCCATGTGGCTCGGCAGCTTGGCCAGCGGAATGCGCTTGTTCAGGGTCAGGTTGGTGCCGTTGTAGCGGTAGATATCGACCCGGTCCAGGCGCAGCGAATTCGAGACGAACCATTTCTGGTCGGGCGAAAAGCCGATCTGGTACGGGTCGAGGATGTCCTTGAGGGTGCGCTGGATCTGGCCCGTCTTCGGATCGAGGAAGATCAGCTCGTTGCCGACCGAGCTGGCGACGATCAGCGACTTGTTGTCGGGCGTGGCCATCAGGTGGTGCGGCTCCTTGCCGACCGGGAAGGTCGACAAGCTCTGGTACGTGGCCTGGTCCAGCAGCTGCACGGTCGCATCACGCGAGTTGAGCACGACCACGACGTTGGCCTGCGCGCTCGGCAGGCAAGCGATGGCGCAAACGCTGGAAAAAACAATACGGCGGAGACTGCTGAACATGAAGAAATCGCTTGTAGGAGCAAAGACTTTATTTTACGTGCAAACCCAACCGTACCGAGGGAGAAAGTCACAATTATTCTGCCGTGAGGGCGGCCACGCGACACGGGCTGCGACTGCACCTTGTCGCTGCTGCTACAATTGATGACTTGTACCCAACAATAGAAGGAATAGCTATGTCCACCATCACTACCGACTCCGGCCTGCAATTCATCGAACTGACGGTTGGCGAAGGCGCCGAAGCCAAAGCTGGTCAAAACGTCACCGTGCACTACACCGGCTGGCTGCGCAACGACGACGGCACCAAGGGCGCCAAGTTCGATTCGAGCAAAGACCGCAACGACCCGTTCGAGTTCGCGCTGGGCGCGGGCATGGTCATCCGCGGCTGGGACGAAGGCGTGCAAGGCATGAAAATCGGCGGCGCCCGCCAGCTGATCATTCCAGCCGAACTGGGCTACGGTGCACGCGGCGCCGGCGGCGTGATCCCACCAAACGCCACCCTGATCTTCGACGTGGAACTGCTGGGCGTTTAATTAAGTAACGTAACACCGGAACGCCAGATCCGTCATCCCCGCGCAGGCGGGGATCCAATTACCGCCCTTCCCCCTCTACCGCTGCCAGTTCCGCCGCAACGCCTCCTGCTCCGCGCGCGCATCCATCATCCCCCCCACGATTCTCTGGTCGATCGCCTCGAGCACCGCCGTTGGCATCTCCGTACCCGCCACGCGCTGCGCGCTCATTTGCGGTGCCGGCCGCATGTTTTGCACCAGCACCGGCACCCGCCACTCCGCGCTGGCGCGGCAGGCCACGCCCACCAGATCCTGGCTCAGGCCCACCAGCGTAAAGGTGCGGCAGTAACCGCCCTGGTTGGACAGGAAACTCAAGCCCACCCGCACATCGCCCTCGGACGGCGCGGCGCCGCCCATTTGTTGGCTCAGCGCCAGGTCGAGCTTGCCCTGCGCCACCAGCATGCCGTTGCGGCTGATGATGGTGGTGGGTGCGGCTGGTGATTCGCCCAGCCAGGCCGGCTGCCAGTAAATCAGGGCGAAGCGTCCCGCCAGCAAGCCCGCGACCAGCGTGACGCCAAGCGCGCTCCAGACGCGCCAGCTCCAGCGCGGAGCCTGGGCCTTGCGCGCCGCTTGCTGCACGGCCACGCGCTGCGCGCGCACGGCCGCCAGGTGGACGACCTTGCCGTGGTGCGGCGCTGATGCCGGTGGGGTTGGGGACGAATGCGAGGTGAAGCGTGGCGCATGCATGAAGACGTCGCGCGTCGCGCGCAAGCGCGCCACCCGGCGCTGCAGGCTGGCGTCGCGCTGCATGGCATGCTCGACGGCGCGGCGGGTCGCGGCGTCGAGCTGGCCATCGGCGTAGGCAATCAGTGTGTCGTCTGAAAAGCTCATCATCCTGCTCGTCAATGCTGCGCAAGTCGTGTCATGATAAACCTTTTTGCTCATGATGCGAGTCCGTCAGGATTGCGTAAGCCCTTTAAGTACAAGGGATAAACCGGTGCACATCGACGCACGGCAGGTGCAGCAAGGGTTACTTTGAAACTCTTCGCGCGGAAACCATTACATCTGACAATATTTATGCTAATCTGCGCGCTCTAATAACCAAGGAGGTAGTAATGAAAAAAGGCGAACTGATTGCTGAATTTGCGAAACGCACCGAGATGTCTGCTGCTGCCGCCAACACCGCAGTAAACACCTTGATCGCCATCGTGACCGAGCGTCTGAAAAAAGGCGACACGGTAGGCATCACCGGCTTCGGCACCTTCTCCGTTGCCAAGCGTGCTGCGCGCAAAGGTCGCAATCCAGCTACCGGCGAAGCGATCAAGATCGCGGCGTCGAAAACCCCGAAATTCTCGGCGGGCGCGACCCTGAAGTCGGCTGTCAACCCGGCTAAAAAAGCCAAGTAATCATCACTATGCCGGGACGCAGCAGCGTCGCTGGCAGCAAGTAACACGGCGGTTCATGCCAGGCGCACACCTGTCATGGCCGCCGTTGTGTTTTTGAGGGGTTCCTCTAGCGGGTTTCGCGGAGGCTGCGGGTATGATGGACGATTGCCCCCAATACCAGGAGAAGACATGAGCTTACAAGCACAATTCGAACAAGCCCAGGCGGACTCGAAAAACCTGCCGGAACGCCCGGACAATATGACCCTGCTGAAAATCTACGCACTGTTCAAGCAGGCGTCGGTGGGCGACGCCACCGGCGAGCGCCCTGGCTTTACCGACATGGTCGGCCGCGCCAAGTTCGACGCCTGGGATGCCATCAAAGGCACCAGCGCCGACGACGCCAAGCAGCAGTACATCGACCTGATCGAAGACCTGAAGTAAGTCACCCGACAGGATGTGCGGGTTACGCGCTGAACACCCGCCGCATCTTGTCCGCCACCTTGCTCTCGATCTGCGCCGCGAACGCGCTGATCGGAAAGCCCAGCGCGATATGCAACTGCGCCTGGTTCGGCAGCAAACTGAGCGTACCATTCACGCCGCTGCGCTCGAAGCGCAGCACATCGCCATCCCAGCGCGACGTCAATTCGAATTGTTCGGACAGTTTGTCCGCGACTTGTTGCGCCGCCGCACGCGCTTGCTCGGGCGCCAGGTGGTGTTCCTGGACGATGTTGATGTCCGACATGCACTTCCTCATCAATAAAACAAAGGCTGCATCATGCCAGTTGCGACCGTGCCGCGCCACCCCAGGACGGTAGAATGCGGTCCTGCGCCGATTCCAGTCGCATTTGCTTATATGTATTGTATATAAGCGCCGTTTGTGAGAAATAGGGAATTACCTTAAAATACAGTGCTTTGCCGAGGTTAGCCGGCTACGCCATCGCCGACTACGCCACTGCGCACCAACAGGGCGCCTCGAAAAACCGTCGCGAGCGGCCTGTTATTGTCGGGAGTAGCGCAAGCGTACTCCGGTACGCTGAGCAACGCAGCGGCGATAGCGGGCCGCGCAGTAGGTTTGTCGAGGTGCACCAACATTGATAGGACTGTTATGACCCACGTTGTCACCGAATCTTGCATCAGCTGCCGTTATACGGACTGCGTCGATGTTTGCCCGGTAGATTGTTTCCGCTCTGGACCGAACTTCCTCGCCATCGACCCGGACGAGTGCATCGACTGCGCCGTGTGCGTGGCCGAGTGCCCGGTCAATGCGATTTACGCCGAAGAAGACGTTCCCGGCGACCAGCAGCAATACATCAAGCTCAACGCCGACCTGTCGCGCCACTGGCCTTCGATCACCAAGACCGTCGCCCCGCTGCCGGACGCCGACCAGTTCAAGGACGTTAAAGATAAGCTGCACCTGCTGGTACGCTAAGACGTCTGTCTGGCCGGGCAACACCGGGCCGCGCGCTAGTTACAGCGTGCAGCGTGGTGTCGCCTAACCACTATTGAAATCACAGGAAAAACGAATGAATAGCACTGTCACCCCTACCGGCGTCATCGAAACCGATGCCGTCATCATTGGCGCCGGCCCGGTCGGCCTGTTCCAGGTCTTCGAACTGGGCCTGCTGGAAATCAAAGCCCATGTGATCGACTCGCTGGGCGCGGTGGGCGGACAATGCGTCGAACTGTATCCTGACAAGCCCATCTACGACATCCCGGCCGTGCCTTCGTGCACCGGCCAGGAACTGACCGACAACCTGCTCAAGCAGATCGAGCCGTTCGAGCCGACCTTCCACCTGGGCCAGGAAGTGGTCAAGGTGCAGCGCCGCGACGACGGCCGTTTCGACGTCGCCACCACCGCCGGTACCGAATTCATCACCAAGACCATTTTCATCGCTGCCGGCGTCGGTTCGTTCCAGGCCCGCACCCTGAAAGTGGACGGCATCGACGTCTTCGAAGGTTCGCAGCTGCACTACAAGGTCAAGGATCCGGCCCAGTTCGAAGGCAAGAACCTGGTCATTTGCGGCGGCGGCGACTCGGCCCTGGACTGGGCCCTGAACTTCGTCGGCAAGGCCGAATCGGTCGTGCTGCTGCACCGCCGCGAAGACTTCCGCGCCGCACCGGCGTCGGTCGCCAAGATGAAAGCGCTGTGCGACGACTACGAAATGCAATTGATCGTGGGCCAGGCCACCGGTTTCGAGACCAAGGACGACAAGCTGACCGAACTGAAGGTCACCGGCCAGGACGGCGTCACCCGCCGCGTGCCGCTCGACATGCTGCTGGTGTTCTACGGCCTGTCGCCAAAGCTGGGCCCGATCGCCGAATGGGGCCTGGACATCGAGCGCCGCCAACTGAAGGTGCAAGATACCGAGAAGTTCGAAACCAATGTGCCGGGCATCTTCGCCGTGGGCGACATCAACACCTATCCGGGCAAGAAAAAGCTGATCCTGTCGGGCTTCCACGAAGCCGCGCTGGCCGCCTTCGGCGCCGCGCCGTACATCTTCCCGGACAAGAAGATTCACATGCAGTACACCACCACCTCGCCGAAGCTGCACAAGGTGCTGGGCGTCGAGACTCCGGTCTTCGACTGAGCATGAATCGCGCGTTACTATCGCCACGCCAGTAACGCAACACTCAAGTGGATGTCCTACACAAAAGCAGCGGAAACGCTGCTTTTTTTATGGGTTCGGCAGTATTATTCTTTGGACGGGCATGTTGCGCAATATCAGCAATTTTGCTTCGAAGCACCTAAAATACGCTGATCGCCAGCCTGAAGCGGCTTGCCACGCTGAATTGGCGTATCATGCAGTAATTGGTGCAACGCACCATAAATACACCGGGACAACTACCATGCTCTACCAGCTGCACGAAATGCAACGCTCGATGCTCACGCCACTGATGCAGTGGGCCGACGCCTCCGCCAAAATCTTCAGCAACCCGGTCTCGCCGCTCGCGCATACGCCGTTCGCGCAGCGCATCGCCGCCGGCTACGAATTGATGTACCGACTGGGCAAGGACTACGAAAAGCCGGCCTTCGAGATCGATACCTCGCCGGTCAAGGGCCTGGACCAGCCGGTGGGCATCATCGAACAGGTGGAAGTGAACAAACCGTTCTGCCGCCTGATCCACTTCAAGAAAGACCTGGGCGAGCAACAGGTCAATGACTTGGCGCAGCCGACCGTGCTGCTGGTCGCACCGCTGTCGGGCCACCACTCCACGCTGCTGCGCGACACCGTGCGCGGCCTGCTGGTCGAGCACGACGTCTTCATCACCGACTGGACCGACGCGCGCATGGTGCCGCTGAGCGACGGCGCCTTCCACCTCGACGATTACATCTATTACGTGCAGGATTTCATTCGCCACCTGGGTCCGGACGTGCACGTGATTTCTGTTTGCCAGCCGACCGTGCCGGTGCTGGCTGCCATTGCGCTGATGGCCACTGCGAAGGATCCGAAACTGCCGAAAACCATGACCATGATGGGCGGCCCGATCGATCCGCGCCGTTCGCCCACGGCAGTGAATAACCTGGCCACCGAGAAGAAATTCTCGTGGTTCGAAAATACCGTGATCTACCCGGTGCCGTCGAACTACCCCGGCTTTGGCCGCAAGGTATATCCGGGCTTCCTGCAGCACGCCGGGTTCATCGCCATGAACCCGGGCCGCCACGCCCAGAGCCACCGCGATTTCTACAACCACCTGGTCAAGGGTGACGAAGAAACCGCCGAATCGCACCGCAAGTTCTACGACGAGTACAACGCCGTGCTCGACATGCCGGCCGAGTACTACCTCGACACCATCAAGACCGTGTTCCAGGACTTTGCCCTGCCGCTGGGCACCTGGAACGTGGGCGGCCAGCTGGTGCGTCCGCAAGACATCACCACGGTGGCGCTGTTCACGGTCGAGGGCGAGCTGGACGACATTTCCGGCGCCGGCCAGACTCAGGCCGCGCACGACCTGTGCAGCAATCTTCCGGACACCATGAAGCAGGACTTCGTGGCCCCGGGCGCCGGCCACTACGGCATCTTCTCGGGCCGCCGCTGGCGCGAGATGGTGTGCCCGAAGATCACCGACTTCATCAAGCAACACGCTTAAAATCGCGGATCAAAAGTCCCGGCCCTTGAAAAGCGCCGGGCTTTTTTTCAGCCAAATACATCACGTTATGATATATTTCGGCATGACTTCCAAAATCCTGGCCAAATCTGACTTCGCCGCGCTCTCCGAATTCCGCTACCAGATGCGCCGCTTCGAACGCTTTTCCGAAGACGTGGTGCAAGCGCAAGGCATCACTCCGCTGCAATACTTGCTGCTGCTGCACATCAAGGGCTACCCGGGCCGCGACTGGGCCACGGTGGGCGAACTGGCCGAACGCCTGCAAGCGAAGCACCATGGCGTCGTCGCGCTGGCCACCCGCTGCGAAGCGATGGGCCTGGTCGTGCGGCGCGTGAGCGAGACCGACCGCCGCCGCGTGGAAATCCACTTGCTGCCGCACGGCGAGACTATCCTGGCGCAACTGGCCGAACAGCATCGCACCGAGCTGTTGTCACTCGACGGCGTATTCACGATTCCGCGGATCCGCCATGAGTAACCATGACACCCGCCGCGACTTCGACGGCAGGTCGCGCCTGCTGCTGCTGACCAGCATCGCTGCCGTGGTCGGTGCGCTCAGCACCGTCACCGCCGACCTGCTGCTGCACGCGATCCGCGTCTTCACCAACCTGTTCTTCTTCCAGAAGCTCTCGACCGCCTTCACTTCGCCGGCGGCCAACACCCTGGGCCCATGGGTGATCGTGGTGCCCGTGATCGGCGGCCTGGTCGTGGGCCTGATCGCCCGCTACGGTTCCGAGGCGATCCGGGGCCACGGCATCCCGGAAGCCATCGAGGCAATCCTGTTCAAGAAAAGCACCATGTCGCCCAAGGTGGCGGTATTGAAACCGCTGGCGTCGGGCATTGCGATCGGCAGCGGCGGCCCGTTCGGCGCCGAAGGCCCGATCATCATGACCGGCGGCGCGGTCGGCTCGCTGATCGGCCAGCATTTCCATTTGACGGCGGCCGAGCGCAAGGCGCTCCTCGTCGCTGGCGCCACCGCCGGCATGACCGCCGTATTCGGCACGCCGATCGCGGCCGTGCTGCTGGCGGTGGAGCTGCTGCTGTTCGAACTGCGCCCGCGCAGCCTGGCGCCGGTGGCTGTTGCCTGCGCGGTGGCCGGCTTCCTGCGTCCGCTGTTGATCGAATCCGGTCCGCTGTTCCCGCTGCACACGCAGGCGCTGCCGCCCTCGGCCCTGCTGTCGTGCCTGATCGCCGGCGTGCTGTGCGGGATGCTGGCGTGGCTGCTGTCGAACGCGCTGTACAAGGTGGAAGACGGCTTTCACAAGCTGCCGATCCACTGGATGTGGTGGCCGGCCCTTGGTGGCTTGGCCGTGGGCATCGGCGGCTACCTGCAGCCGCGTGCGCTGGGCGTGGGCTACGACGTCATCGCCGACCTGCTGAACAACCACCTGGCCGCCACCGCGATTGCCAGCCTGCTCATCGTCAAAGCCGTGATCTGGCTGCTGGCGCTTGGCTCGGGCACCTCGGGCGGCGTGCTGGCGCCGCTGCTGATGCTGGGCGCCGGCCTCGGTGCCCTGCTCGGTCCGTACCTGCCCGGCGGCGAACCGGCCGTGTGGCCGCTGGTATTCATGGCCGCCACCCTGGGCGGCATGATGCGCGCGCCGGTGATGGCGGTGGTGTTCGCATTCGAACTCACCCACGACGCCAACGCCCTGCTGCCGGTACTGGCCACCGCCACGGTGGCGTACGCGTTCACGGTGCTGACCATGGACCGCTCGATCCTGACCGAAAAAATCGCCCGTCGCGGCCACCATATCTACCGCGAATATGGCATCGATCCACTCGAGCGCCACAGCGTGGCAGAGGTGATGACCCACGTGCCGGACACCATCGCCGACGACGCGCTGCTGGCAGACGTGGTGAGCACCCACTTCCATGCTAAGCCTCGCCACCGCGCATACCCGGTGGTGCGCAGCGACACCGGCGCCCTGGTAGGCATGCTCGACCGCGAAGGTGCAGCCAGTCGCCCGGATGCGTTAAGGGTGGGCGAGCTGTTCGGGGTGAACGTTCCACTGGTGGCGCTGGCCGACGAGACCTGCCGGGCGGTGGCCACGCGGCTGGCCGTGCACGGCACGGGCCGGCTGCCGGTGGTGGCGGACATGCAGTCGCGGCGCCTGGTCGGCATCATCAGCCACAGCGACCTGATTAAACCAGCGCTCGGTTTGCACACAGACGAACTGGAACGGGAGACAGTACGGCATGTGCGGTTTTTCGGTGCGCGGCGCGCAGATGTCGGATAATGGCGTTTTACCGATTTTAAAACCGCCGTGTCCGACCTCCACACCCTTGCCGACCGCATCGAAGACGTCCTGCCGCAAACGCAATGCACCAAGTGCGGCTTCGATGGCTGCCGTCCGTACGCGCAGGCGATCGCGGACGGCGCGGCCGAGATCAACCAGTGCCCGCCGGGCGGCCTGGAGGGCATCGCCCGGCTGTCGGCAGTCACCGGCCGCAAGATCATCGCGCTCAATCCCGTCAACGGGCTCGAACGGCCACGCGCGGTGGCCTACATCGACGAGACGCTGTGCATCGGCTGCACCCTGTGCATCCAGGCCTGCCCGGTGGACGCCATCGTCGGCGCCGCCAAGCTGATGCACACCATCGTGCCCGACCTGTGCACCGGCTGCGACCTGTGCGTGAACCCGTGCCCGGTCGATTGCATCGTGATGTACCCGGTCACCGAGGCGACCGGCTGGGCCGCCTGGAGCCAGCCCGATGCCGATGCCGCGCGCGAACGCCACGACTTCCGCCTGCTGCGCCTGAAGCGCGAAAAACAGGAAAACGACGAGCGCCTGGCCACCAAGGCCGCCGCCAAGATGGACGCGGTGGAAGCGCTGGCGCCGGTGGACGACGCTGGCGCCGCCGAAAAGGAACGCAAGCGCGCCATCATCGCCGCCGCCATGGAGCGCGCGCGGGCCAAGAAAGAAGCGGCTAATGCTGAAGCGGCCGAAGCCGCCGCAGCCGACCGCCATAACGGAACCCAGCCTGAATGAATCCAGCCAAACGCTACGACATGTTCGTGCGCTTCCGCGCCGCCAATCCCCATCCCAAGACCGAACTCGAATACACCACGCCATTTGAACTGCTAATCGCGGTGCTGCTCTCCGCGCAAGCGACCGACGTGGGCGTCAACAAGGCTACCCGCAAGCTGTACCCGGTGGCCAACACGCCGCAGGCCATTCTCGATTTGGGCGAGGACGAACTCAAGACCTACATCCAGACCATCGGCCTGTATAAAACCAAGGGCAAGAACGTGATCGCCACCTGCAAGATGCTGGTGGAACTGCACGGCGGCGAGGTGCCGCGCGACCGCGAGTCGCTCGAAGCGTTGCCCGGCGTGGGCCGCAAGACCGCCAACGTGGTGATGAACACGGCGTTTGGCGAGCCGACCATGGCGGTCGATACGCACATCTTCCGTGTTTCCAACCGCACCGGCCTGGCGCCCGGCAAGAACGTCGACATCGTCGAGCAGAAGCTGCTGAAATTCGTGCCGAAAGAGTTCTTGCAGGATGCGCATCACTGGCTGATCCTGCATGGCCGCTATACCTGCAAGGCCAGGAAACCCGAGTGCTGGAACTGCATGCAGATCGATTTGTGTGACTACCGCAGCAAGACCCCGGCGCCGGACGGCATTTAAAACCCGACTTACACCAGCACCAGGTTATCGCGGTGCACCAGCTCCTTGCCTTCCAGGAAGCCGAGGATGCCTTCGATTTCGCTCGACGGCTTGCGCATGATGCGGCGCGTTTCGGCGCTGGTGTAGTTCGACAGCCCGCGCGCCACCGGCACGCCAGCGTGGTCCACGCACGTGATCACCGCGCCGCGACCGAACTCCCCCTTCACCTCCACCACGCCGATCGGTAGCAGCGACTTGCCCTCGGCGGTCAGCTTCTGCACCGCGCCCGCATCGAGCACGACCTGCCCTGCCGTGTGCAGGTGGTCGGCCATCCATTGCTTGCGCGCAGTGAGGTGGCCGGTTTGCGCGGCCAGTTCGGTGCCGATGGCTTCGCCGGCGGCGAGGCGTTCGAGCACATGGTCTTCGCGCCCGTAAGCGATCACGGTGTGTGCGCCCGACTTGGCGGCGCGCTTGGCGGCCAGGATCTTGGTCAACATGCCGCCGCGCCCCAGGCTGCTGCCGGCGCCGCCGGCCATCGCTTCCAGAGCAAGATCACCGGCGCGGCCGTGCTGGATCAATACCGCTTGCGGGTCCTTGCGCGGATCGGCGCTGTACAGGCCCTTCTGGTCGGTGAGGATGATCAGGGCGTCGGCCTCGATCAGGTTGGCCACCAGCGCGCCCAGGGTATCGTTGTCGCCGAACTTGATCTCGTCGGTGACCACCGTGTCGTTCTCGTTGATGATCGGCACAATCCCAAAGCGCAGCAAGGTGGTCAGCGTGGAGCGGGCGTTCAGGTAGCGTTCGCGGTCGGCCAGGTCGGCATGGGTGAGCAGCACTTGCGCCGTGCCCAGGCCGTGCGCGCGAAAGCTGGTTTCGTAAATCTGCGCCAGGCCCATCTGCCCGACGGCGGCGCAGGCCTGCAGTTCGTGGATGTCGTGCGGGCGGTGCTCGAAACCGAGGCGCAACATGCCTTCGGCAATCGCGCCGGACGAGACCAGTACCACCTGCTTGCCGAGCGCGCGCAAGGCGGCGATCTGCGCGGCCCAGCGGGCGATGGCAGCGTGGTCGAGACCGCGGCCGTCGTTGGTAACCAGCGACGAGCCGACCTTGATGATGATGCGTTGGGCTTTTTGTATGACGGAATTCATGGGTGCGACACTGCTCCAGACAAGCGAAAAAAACGACCGTGGTTGTGCTGTGATTGTGCTTAATGTGCGCAGGTCGGGCGGATGGCCTTGCTTGCCGCAGAAGGTTGCCGGGCTCGTGGTGACAAAGGCCGGCGGGCATCATCAGCTGATGGCGATTATGCCGATGGAAAAACAAAAGGCATAAGCAGCTGATGCTGATTATGCCTTTGATACCAGATTCCGTCGAGGACCGGTGCGGTCCCCGCGTGAAAATCAGTCGAGAATCTTGAAGCGCGGATCGTCCGGATCGATCGACGAAATGCCGCGTGCTTCCTCGGTCATCTGCGTCTCTTCGCTGCGCTGCTCGGTGTGACGCACTTGTTCCAGGTGCATCTGGATGGCGTTGACCAGCTCTTGCGTACCATCGTGGCTCAGCGCCGAGATCTCGAATACCGGGCCCTTGAAGCCGAACTTCTTGACGAAGTCCTTGACGCGCTTGACACGTTCCGCTTCCGGCACCATGTCGAGCTTGTTGAGCACCAGCCAGCGCGGCTTGTCCACCAGCGCTTCGTCGTATTTTTTGAGCTCGTTGACCAGGGCCTTGGCTTCCTTGACCGGATCGACATTGGTCTCGAACGGCGCCAGGTCGACGATGTGCAACAGCAGACCGGTGCGCTGCAAGTGACGCAGGAACTGGTGGCCGAGACCCGCGCCTTCGGCGGCGCCTTCGATCAGGCCCGGGATGTCGGCGATCACGAAACTTTTCTCGTGCGATACGCGGACCACGCCCAGGTTCGGGAACAAAGTGGTAAACGGGTAGTCGGCAATCTTCGGACGGGCGTTCGATACGGCCGAAATGAAGGTGGACTTGCCGGCGTTCGGCATGCCCAGCAGGCCGACGTCGGCCAGCACTTTGAGCTCGAGGCGGATTTCGCGGCGTTCGCCTTCTTTACCCTCGGTCTTCTGGCGCGGTGCGCGGTTGGTCGAGGTCTTGAAGTGGATATTGCCCCAGCCGCCCTCGCCGCCCTTGGCCAGCAATTCCATCTGACCGTGCTCGGTCAGGTCGGCCAGGATCTCGCCGGACACGTCGTCGATGATCAGGGTGCCGACCGGCATGCGCATGTGGATATCGTCAGCGCCCTTGCCATAGCAATCGGCGCCACGGCCCGATTCGCCGTCTTTCGCGCGGTGCACCTTGGAGAAGCGGAAATCGACCAAGGTATTGATGTTACGGTCCGCTACAGCCCAGATCGAGCCACCCTTGCCGCCGTCGCCGCCGTCAGGGCCGCCAAATGGGCGGAATTTTTCACGGCAAAACGAGGCGCAACCATTGCCGCCGTCACCACCGATTACTTCAATTTTTGCTTCGTCGATAAACTTCATGATGTACCGCCATAAAACTAAAAGGCCCTACCATGGGCAGAGCCTTTTCGATTGAAGGCTTGCGCCTTACAAAATCGGACCATGCGCCCCGCGCATCATCCGTTCAGCGTTATTACGCTGCTGCTGCTACCACGGTAACGTATTGCTTCGAGCCTGCGCCCTTGATCACGAACTTGACCACGCCGTCCACCAGAGCGAACAGGGTGTGGTCTTTGCCGGTGCCAACGCCTTCGCCGGCGCGCACTGGGGTGCCGCGTTGACGAATGATGATGCCGCCTGCATTGATCGTTTGACCGCCGTAAACCTTAACGCCCAGGCGTTTTGATTCTGAGTCACGACCATTTCGCGTTGTGCCGCCGCCTTTTTTGTGTGCCATGCTAAAGCTCCTTGAGTACTAGTGTGCCGGAACGGGATTAGCCGTTGATCGAGACGATTTGGATTTCGGTGTAATTCTGACGATGGCCTTGATGCTTCTGGTAGTGCTTACGACGACGCATCTTGAAAATCTTCACCTTATCGTGACGACCTTGAGCCACAACAGTAACCAGTACCGTAGCACCTTCAACCAGGGGAGCACCAAACTTGATGCTGTCGCCCGCGCCAACGGCGAGGACTTGGTCAATGGTGATTTCGGAACCAATGTCTGCAGGTATCTGTTCTACTTTAAGTTTTTCGCCAGCGACAACTTTGTATTGTTTGCCACCGGTTTTTATGACCGCGTACATGATTTGAAACCTCTTCATATGTTGAGAAAAATCCGCCAGCGCCTTGCAGCTACGAGTACTGCTGTCCTGCATGGAAACCGGGGAACCGCAGATTATACATGGGATGGGTTTTCGCGTCAAAAACTATTCACAAACTGCCGGCGGCGTGGTATGTCAGTCAACTTGGCTCTCCATCAAGATGGACAAATCCACCAGCGCCCCCGGTTGAGAGGGCCATGTCGTATAATCTCGGCACCTATAATGTCAACGCACAGGTTCGTCTTGTCTGCCGCCACCCAAACCGCCCCCCAGAACACCATCGCCCACTCGATCGCCGCCGACATGGACGCGGTCAATGCGGTGATCCGCCGCAAGCTGCATTCCGAGGTCAGCCTCGTCAACCAGATTGCCGAATACATCATCAGCGCTGGCGGTAAACGCCTGCGGCCGGTATTGGTATTGCTGGTAGCTAATGCGTATTCCTACAAGGGTACGGCCCACCACGAACTGGCCGCCGTGGTCGAATTCATTCATACCGCCACCCTGCTGCATGACGACGTGGTCGATGAATCGTCGCTGCGCCGGGGACGCGCCACCGCCAATGCGCTGTTCGGCAACGCCGCGTCGGTGCTGGTGGGCGACTTCCTGTATTCGCGTTCGTTCCAGATGATGGCCGACCTGGCCAATATGCGCGTGATGCAAATCCTGTCGGAAGCGACCAACGTGATCGCCGAAGGCGAAGTGCTGCAACTGCTGAACATGCACGACCCGGACGTGAGCCAGGAGCGTTACCTGCAAGTGATCCGTTCGAAAACCGCCAAGCTGTTCGAAGCCGCCGCCGAACTGGGCGCACTGATCGCCGGCGCCACCGAACCGCAGATCGCCGCCGCCGGCGAATACGGCCGCTCGCTGGGCACCGCGTTCCAGCTGATCGACGACGTACTCGACTACGCCGGCGACGCTGCCGAAATCGGCAAGAACGTCGGCGACGACCTGCGCGAAGGCAAGCCGACGCTGCCGCTGATCTACCTGATGGAAAACGGCACGCCGGAACAGCGCGAACTGGTGCGCACCTGCATCGAGCAAGGCGACGAACAGCACTTCGACGCCGTGCTGGCAGCGGTCACGAGCAGCGGCGCACTGGACTTCACGCGCCGCCAGGCCGAGCTCGCTGCCGAGAGCGCAGCCCAGGCGATTGCCGGACTGCCCGAGAGCGAATACAAGGACTCGCTGCTGCAGCTGGCGCATTTTTCGGTTAATCGTACGCACTAACCGTACGGGCGCGGTTTACCGCTGAGACCCATGGGGTCGGACCCCGTACGGGGTCCGACCCCGGCCCTGGCCGTGCGGGTCTTACAAAATTTCCAGCACCAGCTCCGAAGGCCGGCACAGGCGCACGCCCTTGTCGGTTACCACGAACGGCCGGTTGATCAAAATCGGATGGGCCAGCATGGCATCGAGCAGCGCCGAATCGGGCAACGACAAGTCACCGAGGCCCAATTCGCCGTACAGGTCGCCCTTGTCGCGCATGGCCTGGCGCACCGTCAGGCCGGCTTTGCCTATCAGTTCTTCCAGCTGCACCCGGGTGGGCGGGTTTTTCACGTAGTCGATGATCTGCGGCTCCACGCCGGTGGCGCGGATCGCCTCCAGGGTCTTGCGCGACGTGCCGCAAGCGGTATTGTGATAAATCGTGATTGCCATGAGGCTGCCTTCGAGGATCAATTCAAAGGCAGCATTATCGCCTAGAACTTCGTCGCCAGACTCACACCGATCGCGCGCGGCATCAGTCGATAGCCCTGCACGATCGACGCCACCTGCGGATGCTGGATCACGGTATCGTTGTCGAACGCATTCTTGACGAACACGGTGACCGTATAGTTGTCGAAGCTGGTACCGGCGCTGAAGTCGGCCGTGTGGTAGCCGGGCCGGTCGTAGTCGGTCGACTCCGGGTTGAGCGAGCCTTTGCTCGTACCCACCCACTGCACGCCCCCCATCACGAACGCGCTCTGGGCGCCGGCCAGGGCGAAGTTGTAGCGCGCACTGATGGCCGCGTTGTACTTCGGCACGCCCTGGATGCGCGCGCCAGCCACCGCCCCCACTACGCCGTTCTGGCTGCCGACATCGTTGCTCAACTCGGCCTTCACATAACCACCCGACGCGCTCAAGGTCAGCCCGGCCATCGGCTTGGCCTTGATGTCGAACTCGACGCCACGGGTAGTGGCGTCGCCGGCGTTGGCGTTATAGGTGTAGGCGCAGGTGGGCAGGTACACGCCTTGCTGGATGTTTTTCCATTTTACGTAGAACACGTCGGCGTTGACCGTCAGGCGGTTGCCGAGGAAGCGCGACTTGCTGCCCAACTCGTAACTCCACAGGCTGTCGGCTGCGTAGTTGGGCGGGCCTTCGCTCAAGCCGTTCAGCTCGAGGTCGGGGCCGCAGGTCGTCGGCGGCACGAAGATGTTCGAGCCGCCCAGCCGGAAGCCCTTGGCCACGCTGGCATACACGGTGTTGGCCGGATCGACTTCCCACGTCATTGCATACTTGGGCGTGAACGCGTGCGACGACAGGCTGGCGCCGCTGTTGTTGCCGGCGCCGGCCAGGTAGTTGCCGTTGCGCTGGGCCAGCGTCGACTTCGCTTTCAGGTAACGCGCGCCGACGGTCGCGTGCACGGCGGGGGTGAAGTAATAATTGGCTTCGCCAAAGATCGACGCCTGCTTTTCGCGGTAGTGGAACTGGCCGGCAAACGCGTCGTCGTTCGGAAACGCGCCGGGCCGCACGTCCGGCAACAGCTCGGGATCGTCAATATCGAAGCCGAACGATTTAAAGGTATCGGTCAGGCCGAAAATCGGATCGTTCTCGGCGATGTCGGTGCGCTGGCGCGAGAAATAGGTGCCGGCCAGCCAGGTCCAGGGCGACACCGCCGGAGCATAGGGACGCGAAGCCAGGCGGAATTCCTGCGACACCTGGCGCACCCGGTTTTGCAGGTACACGGCCGATGGCAGGCCGGCAATCGCGTCGATGAGCTCGGGCGGCGCCTTGCCGCCGTCCTCGGTCGAAGTAAGGAAAGTCGAGAGCGAATAGCTGTTGTAGGCCGAGCCGTTCTGGGTGCGGTCGAACTTGCGCGAGAAGTAGCTGGTGGCCGACGTCAGGTCGGCGCCGCCCAGGTCCCAGTTGACGGTGATGCTGGGCGCGAGCAGCTTGTCGATCGATGGCTCGCGCACTTGCTTTTGCGCCTGGTAATTGGGTCGGTCGAGGTTGAAGGCCGAGATATCTTTCGCATCGAGGCGCTGGAAATACAGCGACGGCGTCACGGTCACATCGCGCGTGGCCCGCCACTTGAGCGCCACGCGCAGTTCCTGGTCGCTGATCTTGTTGATGTTACTGGCCAGGCCAGACCCGTTGCCATCGACCTGGTCGATGAAGCCACCCGTGTGCTGGGCCTGCACACCGATGCGCAGCGCCAGCTCGTCGGGTACCAGCGGGAAATTGCCGACCACATTGGCCGACCAGCTGGCGCTGCCGCCCCTGGCATTCGAGGCCTCGGTATACGTGGTCACTTCGCGCTCTTTCAGATCCGGCTCGTTGGGCACGAACTTGATGGTGCCGCCCATCGAGCTGGCGCCATACAAGGTCGCCTGCGGGCCGCGCAGCACTTCCACCCGGTCGATATCGAAAAAGCGCGGCTCGATATTGCCCATCGTGTAGACGTTGCCGACCGTGACCGGCGTATCGCCCAGGTACACACCCACTGTGGCGGCCCCGGCGGTTGAGCTGACGCCACGGATTTCGATATTCGACGTCCCCGGCCCCGCCCCGCCGTTGCCGCTGGCAGCGGTAAACGAGATATTCGGCACCACGCGCGTGAGGTCGGTGATGTCGCGGATATGCTCTTCCTGCAACTGCTTGCCGGTCACCGCCGAGATGCTCATGGCCACCTTGGCCGGGTCTTCCCGGCGCTTTTGCGCGGTGACCGTCACCACTTCGATCTGGTCGCTGTTAGTCATCTTCTGGGCCACCTGTGCCTGGGACTGCGCCACTGGCGCCAGTACCGCCAACGCCGCCGCAACCGCACTGAACATGATCGTCCGTCGTGTTTTCATCCGTATTCCCCAATCGCCAAAGTGAGCCATGAGGGCGAACTGCGCCCTGAAATGATGCATCTTTTGCCAATCAACAAGCTTAACCATCTTAATCTTTTTGCAAAGCAAGATCTTTGCCAAGCTGGGTGAAAGCGTTGGCGGTGTGCCACAGACAGGGACAGTGCTGATGTGACGCAAACAATGGGCGCAAGCAGGTCAAATACCGTGGCGCACGCGCATCACGCGATTGAAGCGCGGGCGGGAATATGCTGAAATATCGGGGTGTCGGGGTGTAGCTTAGCCCGGTAGAGCGCTACGTTCGGGACGTAGAGGCCGGAGGTTCGAATCCTCTCACCCCGACCAACTTTGCCAAGGATCAAGTCAAACAGGAACCGTTACCATGACGAACACTGACCGCTTTACCAGCGTATGGGACGCGATCGAAGACACGCCGGAAGAAGCCGCGAACATGAAGGTTCGTTCGCAGCTGATGATGCAGCTGAAAAGCCACATCACCAACTCCGGGCTGAGCCAGGCAGACGCGGCCAAAGTCCTGGGCATCACACAACCGCGCGTATCCGACCTGATGCGTGGCAAGATCAATCTGTTCGCTATCGATGCGCTGGTGAATATGGCTGACAAGGCAGGCCTGCACGTCGAACTCCAATTGCTCGATGCAGCTTGACTGGCACGACCTGAACCTATCGGTAAGCGTAAGGCATTCACCATGGCCAAGCCAAAACAACTTGCAGACAAACCGGCAAACAAATCTCCGAAAAGCTGGCGTTTTATCTAAAAATTCATCTGCAATCAATGGCTTATACAAGCTGAAAAGCGGCAGAAAAAGCGGCATAGACCGTGTCCGCGCCCGCCTCCCTGCGGCGCCTGCAATGCTAGACTGAACCCCAGTCAAAACAACGCCACGGAGACGACATGCCACAAACGAGCGCTGCACTGAATCCTCAACCCACCGAACAGCCAAGCTATGTCCATGGCGCCCACGACGTGCCGCTGATCGGCGTGACCATCGGCCGCTTCCTGGCCGACATCGCCGCGCGCCACCAGGACAACGAGGCGCTGGTGGTGCCGCACCAGGGTGTGCGCTGGACGTATGCCGAACTCGATGCGCGTGTGTCGCGCCTGGCGGCCCGACTTCTTGCGCTGGGTTTGCAGCCGGGCGACCGGGTCGGCATCTGGTCGCAGAACTGCGCGGAATGGGTGCTGGTGCAGTTTGCCACTGCCCGCGCCGGACTGGTGCTGGTCAACATCAACCCGGCCTACCGGCGCAGCGAGCTCGAATACGTGCTGGGCAAGGTGCAGTGCGCGGCGCTGATCCTGTCGCCATCATTCAAGGCCAGCGACTACCTGGCCATCGTCAACGCCGTGGTGCCCGAGCTGCGCCACAGCAGTCCCGGCCAACTGCACGCAGATAAGCTGCCGCAGCTGCGCCACGTGATCCGGCTGGGCGCTGAGCGCACGCCCGGCATGCACAACTTCGACGAGCTGCTTGCCCTGCCCGATGCGCAGCAGCAGGCTGCACTGGCGGCCGTGGAAGCCACGCTGCAATTCGACGACGCGGTCAATATCCAGTTCACGTCCGGCACCACCGGCGCGCCCAAGGGCGCCACGCTCACCCACCACAACATCCTCAACAATGGCTTTTTCGTGGGCGAAGCCATGCGCCTGACCGAACGCGACCGGCTGTGCATCCCGGTGCCGCTGTACCACTGCTTCGGCATGGTGCTCGGTAACCTGGCGTGCGTCACGCATGGCGCGACGATGGTGTTTCCCGGCGAGAGTTTCGAGCCGGCGGCCGTGCTGGCCACGGTGCAGGCCGAACGCTGCACCGGACTGCACGGCGTGCCTACCATGTTCATCGGCATGCTCGATCATCCCGATTTTTCCCACTACGATTTATCGACGCTGCGCACCGGCATCATGGCCGGCTCGCCCTGCCCGGCCGAGGTGATGAGCCGCGTGATCGAGCGCATGCACCTGACCGAGATCACGATTGCCTACGGCATGACGGAAACCTCGCCGGTCAGCTTCCAGAGTTCGGTGGACGACCCGGTGCACCTGCGCGTATCCACCATCGGCCGCGTGCATCCGCACCTGGAAGTGAAAATCGTCGATGGCGACGGGCGCATCGTGCCGCGCGGCGTGAAGGGAGAACTGCTCACGCGCGGCTACTCGGTCATGCTCGGCTACTGGGGCGACGACGAGCAGACGCGCGACACCATCGACGCCGCGCGCTGGCTGCACACGGGCGACCTGGCCGTGCTCGATGCCCAGGGCTTTGCCAGCATCGTCGGCCGCGCCAAGGACATGGTGATACGCGGCGGCGAGAACATCTACCCGCGCGAGATCGAGGAATTTTTGTACCGCCACCCCAAGGTGCAGGACGTGCAGTGCGTGGGTGTGCCGGACGCAAAATATGGCGAGGAACTGTGCGCCTGCATCATCGTGCGCCCGGGCATGACCGCCGACGAGGACGAGATCCGCGCTTTTTGCCAGGACCAGATCGCGCGGTACAAGATTCCACGCTATATCCGCTTCGTGCCGGCGTTCCCGATGACGGTCACCGGCAAGATCCAGAAATACCTGCTGCGCCAGCAGGTGGCGACCGACCTCGGGCTGGCGCAACACTAGGCAGCCGGCACCATCTGCACCACCACCTTGCCCTTCGCCCGCCCCTGGTCGAGGTAAGCGAGCGCCTCCTGCGCCTGCGCGAACGGATATACCTGGTCGATCACCGGCCGGATGGCGCCCGCGTCCAGCAGCTTGCCGATCTCGGCCAGCTGGCCGCCATCCGGGCGCACGAACATGAACGAATAATCGGCGCTGCGCCGCTTGGCCAAACCCCGGATCTTGCGGCTCAGCAGCCCCATCACCAAGCGGAACACGACATTCATGCCACGCTGGCGGGCAAAGTCCGCGGTGGGTGGGCCGATCAGCGATACCACGTGGCTGCCCGGACGGACGATTTTCAGTGCCTGTTCCAGGCCGTCGCCACGTACCGTGCCCAGCACCACGTCGTAACCGCTCAGCACTTGCGTGAAGTCCTGCTGCTTGTAGTCGATCACTTCGTCGGCGCCGAGGCTGCGCACCAGCGCCACGTTGGCGGTGCTGGTGGTGGTGGCCACGCGTGCACCCATCTGTTTGGCCAGCTGGATCGCGAACGAACCGATGCCGCCCGAGCCGGCCGGGATGAACACTTTCTGGCCCGGCAACAGCCGCGCGTGTTCGTGGAACGACTGCCACGCGGTCAAGCCCACCATCGGGATCGACGCGGCCTGCACGAAGTCGAGGTTGACCGGCTTGTGGGCGGCCGCGTGTTCGGACACGGCAACGAACTCGGCCAGCGAACCGCGGCCGGTATCGAACACGCTGGCAAACACCGCGTCGCCGACCTTGAAGCGGCTGACACCGGCGCCGGTGTCCACCACCACGCCGGCGAGGTCGCTGCCGATCACGGCAGGCAACGCAAACTTGAGCAGCGGCTTGAAGTCGCCCTTCGGAATCGCATTGTCGATCGGGTTGAGGCCGGCCGCGTGAACCTGCACCAGGATCTCGCCAGGCCCCGCCACGGGACGGGCCACCTCGGCCAGCGCCAGGGCGCCGCTCTTGCCGTAAGCTTTCAGGATGAGTGCCTGCATGGTATTCCTCAGTTGGCCAGGGTTGGGTAATCAGTGTAACCGTTGGCGCCGGGCGTGTAGAACGTTGCCGGGTCCGGCGCATTCAACGGCGCATCGCGGCGCAGTCGCTCGACCAGGTCCGGGTTGGCAATGAACGGGCGACCGAACGCCACCAGGTCGGCCTCGCCGGCAGTCAGCGCCTGTTCGGCGCTGGCCTTGTCGAAGCCGCCGGCAGCGATGAACGGGCCGTCGAACGCTGAGCGCAAGGCCGCCTTGATGCTGGCCGGCACTGGCGGCGTGCCCATCGCGGAATGGTCGAGCACGTGCACATACATCAGGCCCAGTTGCGACAGTTCCGACACCAGCGCCACGTATTGCTCATCGACGCCGTCATAGGCGCCGGCAGCATTGACCACGCCGTAGGGAGAGAGGCGAATGCCCACGCGCTCGGCGCCGATCGCAGCGACCGCTGCGCGCGCCACTTCCAGCACGAAGCGGTTGCGGCCTTCGGCGGTCGCGCCATAGCCGTCGGTGCGCAGGTTGATATTGGCGTTGAGGAATTGCTCGAGCAAATAGCCGTTGGCCGCGTGCAGTTCGATGCCGTCGAAACCGGCCTCGATCGCCAGGCGCGCGGCGTTGGCATATTCGGCCACTGCGGTGGCGATGTCCGCTTCGGTCATGGCGCGCGGCGCCGTGTGCGGCACGGCTTCCTCCTTGCCATCGACGCGCATCTCGCCAGGGCACACTTCGGCCGAAGGCCCCACCACCACGGCGCCGGCCGGCAGGTTATCGACGTGGGTTACGCGACCGGTGTGCATCAGTTGCACGACGATCTTGCCGCCTGCGGCATGGACCGCGTCGGTTACCAGGCGCCAGCCTGCAGCGTGCTCGGCATTGAACAGGCCGGGAATCCGTGGGTAGCCGAGGCCGTTGGGCGATGGCGACGTGCCTTCGGTGATGATCAGGCCGGCGGTGGCGCGCTGGGCGTAGTACGTGGCCATCAGGCTGTTGGGCGTATTGTTGTCGACGGCGCGGCTGCGGGTCAGCGGCGACATCACCACGCGGTTGGCCAGCTCGGTGCCGCGCAGGGCGAAAGGTTCAAACATCATGGTGGTTATCCGGGGTTAGGGGTTAAGCAGGCAGCAGGCGCGGCGCGACGGTGCCGGTCTGGGCGGTGGCGAACAGGGTCACGCGGGCTGCTTCGTATTTTTCGATCAGTGACGCGTCGGCAATCGATGGCAAGGTCAGGGTTTCGCCCTGGTCCAGGCCGAACAGCGCGGCATCGACCATGGCGTCGGCCGCCATCACGGTTTCCGGCGCCAGCGCGGCCAGCGGCACGCCCGAAGGGTCCCACAGCTCGGTGGCGGTGGCAGCCGGCAGCACCGCTTGTACCTTGACGCCGGTCTCGGCCAGCTCGTGCTCGATGCCGCGCGTAAAGGCCACCACGAACGACTTGGTGCCGCTATAGACAGCGGTGATCGGCAGCGAGTGCAGGCCCAGCACCGAGGCGACGTTGATGATCAGGCCGGCGTTGCGCTGTTTGAACGCTGGCAGCACGGCGTACGTCAGGCGGGTCAGCGCGGTAATGTTCAGGGCCAGTTGCGCGGCCACATCCTCCGGGCTGCTGGCAGCCAGCGGCGCCAGGCGGGCGATGCCGGCGTTGTTGACCAGCACGCTCACGGCCGGATTGTTGGCCAGCACGTCGGCCACGCTGTCCTGCCCTGCGCTGGTGGCCAGGTCGGCCACCAGCGGCGTCACCTGCACGCCGTGTTTTTCGGTGAGGCTGACAGCGAGGGTTTGCAGGCGGTCGGCGCGGCGGGCGACGAGCACCAGGTCGTAGCCACGGGCGGCAAAACGGTCGGCATAGACGGCGCCGATACCGGACGAGGCGCCGGTGATGACGGCGATATTGCGGTGGCTGTGAGCGGTAGACATGACTTTTTCCTTTAGTGAACTGCAAAAAATATGACGATCATCATATTACGAGGCAAAAAAAACCGCCGAGGAATTATTCGGCAGCCGGTAAATACTGCTTGAGGGTGGCCGCGCACAGCGCCGCCGACAACTTGGGATCGTCCACCGCCCGGGCCAGCATGGTGGTGCCGATCAGGGAGGCGAGCAAGGACATGGCCTGTTCGTGGGCCTCGGGCTGGCCCCACTCGGGCATCTGGCGCGCCAGCACGTCGATCATTTCCTTGATGTGCACCGTGGCGACCTGGCGTACCTCGGGCGCCTGGCGCGGCATTTCGGATGCCAGCGCCGACACCGGGCAGCCGTGCTCGATGGACGCGATGTGTTGCGGTGACAGGTAAGCTTCCATGATGGCCTTGATCGCCTGGCCGGGCGGCGCACTGGCCGCCACCCTGGCCGCCAGCGCCACCGCGTCGGCGCCTGCGCGGTCGCCGGCCTCGGCCAGCAGCGCGTCGCGCGAGGCGAAGTGGGCGTAGAAGCCGCCATGGGTAAGGCCGGCCTCCTTCATGATATCGGCCACGCCGGTGCCATCGTAGCCGCTGCGGCGGATGGCGCGCGAGGCCACCTCGACGATACGGTCGTGGGTGACTTCCTTGCGGCTGGCAGCCGGGCGCTTGGCGGATTTGGTTTGCATGACGGTCATCATATACCCGTTTTAATTTGGCTGCAAGCCGCGCCCTGTTTTGGCGAACACGGTTACCGCACCGGCGGCATCGCATCCGTCTCAGCTTGGCCGGCCGGGCGCGCCAGCCATGCCACCGCCAGCGACACCAGCAGCAAACCCAGTGCCACCGGCGCAAACGCCCGCACGCCGAACCGGTCGAGCAGCAAGCCACCCGCCAGGCCGCCCCCGGCAATGGCCAGGTTCCAGGCCGTCACCAGCATCGATTGCGCCACGTCGGCAGCAGCGCCGGCGACGTTGTCGAGCGCGGTCTGAAACAGCGTGCCGGAGCCGCCGAACGCCACGCCCCACAGCGCAACAGCGAGATAAATCATGCCGGGGGCCGGCTGCGCGGGGATCAGCACCAGCAGCAGCGCCGCCAGCGCAAACAACGCATGGCTGGCAATGATCAGCGCGCGCAGGTGGCGGTCGATCAGCACGCCGGTAATCCAGATGCCGGCCAGCGCAGTCAGGCCGAACACCAGCAGCACCACGTCGATGCGCGGCGCCAGCCCGGCGCCGGCCAGGAACGGCGCGATATAGGTGTACAAAATATTGTGGGCCAGCACATACACCAGCACCATCGACAGCACCGGCCGCACGCCGGCCAGCGCCAGCACCGATGCCAGTGTCGATACCAGCGACCGGCGCGCGCTGGACGGCTGGCCCGCCACGTCGGGCACCTGGCGCCACACCCACAGCATCAACAGCAGCGCCAGTGCACTCATGGCGGCAAAGCACAGGCGCCAGCCCAGCAGCTTGCCGAGCAAGGTCGCCAGCGGCACGCCGAGCGCCAGCGCCAGAGGCGCGCCCACCATCGCCACCGCGATCGCCCTGCCCTTCTGGGGCGCCGGCACCATGCGCGCCGCGTAGCCGGCCAGCAGCGCCCACAGCACGCCGGCAGAAATGCCCGCCACCAGCCGGCCCGCCATGATGGCGCCGTAGTGGCTTGACAAGCTGGTGATACTGTTGGCGATGGCAAAACCGGCAATCGCCAGCAGCAGCAACGGCCGGCGGCGCCAGCCCTGGGTGAGCGTGACCAGCGGAATGGCCGCCACCAGCGAGCCGATCGCGTAAATCGTCACCATCTGGCCGACCATTGCTTCAGAGACCGACAGGCCGGCTGCGATCGGCAGCAACAGGCCGGCCGGCAGCGTTTCGGTAAGGATGGTGAGAAAGCCGGCCATGGCCAGGGCCAGCAGGGCTGCCAGCGGCAGTGGGCGCTCGTTTGACATGTGATGTCCTTTGGATAAAAAGAATCGATCATAGGCAGCGCGCCAATAAAGAAAAAGTCGGGTACAGTTCCTCGTTCTAAGGACATAACTGTCCGCAATCAGGGAGATGCATGGACAGCTTGACCGGCTTTACGGTGTTCGTGGCAGTGGCGGAGGCGCGCAGCTTTGTCGCAGCCGGCCGCGCCCTCGGCGTGTCGGCGTCGGCCGTGGGCAAAAGCATCGCCCGTCTCGAAGACAAGCTCGGTGTGCGGCTGTTTCACCGCAGCACGCGCAGCATCACGCTCACTGCCGAGGGCGGCCTGTTCCTCGAACGCAGCCGGCGCATCCTGGCCGAGATCGAAGCGGCCGAGCAGGAACTCTCGCAAGCGGCCGGGGCGCCGCACGGACGGCTGCGCCTGAGCCTGCCGCTGGTCAGTACACTGGTGCTGCCGATGCTGAGCGACTTCATGCGCCTGCATCCGGCGGTGCAGCTCGACCTCGACTTCACCGACCGCATGGTCGATGTGATCGACGAGGGTTTCGACGCCGTGGTGCGCACCGGCCAGCCTACCGACTCGCGGCTGTCGGCGCGCCAGGTCGGCACGTTTCGCCAAATGCTGGTGGCTTCGCCCGCTTACCTGGCCCAGCGCGGCGTGCCGCAGGCGCCGGCGGATCTGCTCCTGCACAGCTGCCTGCATTTCCGCTTTCCCCATAACGGCAAGCTCGATACCTGGCCGCTTCCCGGTGAGGACGACCAGCCGCCGTGGTCACCGCCCATCTCGATGGTCTGCAACAACATCGAAACCCGCGTGTGCTTCGCGGTGCAGGGGCGCGGTATCGCCTTCCTGCCCGATTTTTCGATCCGCGACCAGCTGGCCGACGGCCGCCTGGTGCAGGTGCTGCCCGGCTGCGAGCGCAGCAGCGCGTTTCACGTGCTGTGGCCGGCCAGCCGCCATCCGTCGCCCAAGGTGCGGGCCCTGGTGGACTTCCTGTGCGAACATCTGTTCGCGGCGTCCCCGCCTACGACCAAACAGGAGCATGGCAAACGATGAAGACGGTGTTGTTCTGGTTCCGCAACGACCTGCGCCTGCACGACCAGCCCGCCCTGCAGGCGGCGCTGGCCAGTGGCGCCCGATATCTGCTGCCGGTGGCGTGCCTGTCGGCGCCGAACGCGACTACCGCCTGGGGCTGGGAGCGCGCCAGTCCACAGCGCCGCGCCTGGCTCCACGGCGCGCTGTGCGACCTGGACCGGCAACTGACCGGCCTTGGCTGCCCGCTGCTGGTGTGCGATGGCGATCCGGCCACCGTGCTGCCGGCGCTGGCCGCTGTAGTCGGCGCTACCGAACTTTACTGCGAAGACATCGCCGCACCAGAGGAACAGCAGCACGTGGCCGCCTTGAGGGCGGCTGGCCTGGCGGTGCATACCACCTGGCAAAGCACACTGCTCGATCCGCAGTACCTGCCGTGGCCGGCGGATGCGCTGCCGGCCAGTTATACGCCGTTCCGGCAGGCGGTCGAGCGGGCGCTGCAATCGGCTGCGCCGGTGCCGCAACCGTTGGCGCCAGCCCGTGCTGCGGCATCGACAGCGCCATCCGCTGATACTGCGCCGGTGTCGCACAGGTCGTTCCCCGCTCTGGCCCCGGCGCCGCTGGCAGCGCCCGGCGCCATGTTGCCGTGGCCGCCGGCGGCTACCGCTGCTGGCGCGACCCTGCCGGGCTACCGCGCTGTACTGCTTGCGGTACCTGAGGATGCGCTGCTGGCCAATCCCCGCTCATCGCTACCGGCTGGACCGGCAGGTCTGCAAGGCGGCGAGACCGCCGCCCTGGCGCATCTGCACCAGTATTTGCAACGGCGCCTGCCCGACAGCTACAAGCGCACCCGCAACCAGTTATACGGCGTCGATTTTTCCAGCAAGTGGTCGCCGTGGCTGGCCAATGGCGCACTGTCGGCGCGGCGCATCCTGGCCGAGGTGCGTGCTTACGAGGCCGAGCATGGCGCCAACGAAGGCACCTACTGGCTGTGGTTCGAACTGCTGTGGCGCGACTACTTCCGCCTGCTGCATTTGCAGTATGGTGCGGCGCTGTACCGCGAACGCGGCCTGTCCACGCGGTCGGCAGCACCGCCTTCTGCTACCTCGGATGAGCGCACTGCCAACCTCGCTCGCTGGCGCCACGGCGCAACCGGCGAGCCGCTGGTGGACGCCGCCATGCGCGAACTGCTGCACACCGGTTACCTGAGCAACCGCCTGCGCCAGGTCGTGGCCAGCTACCTGCTGAACGAGTTGCAGGGCGACTGGCGCGCCGGCGCCGCGTGGTTCGAGTCGCGCCTGGTCGATTACGACGTCTACAGCAACCAGGGCAACTGGCTGTACATTGCCGGACGCGGTACCGATCCGCGCGGCGGGCGGCATTTCAATCTCGAGAAGCAGACCGCCGAGCATGATCCCGATGGCGTTTATCGCCGGCGGTGGGCGGGAAGCGAATGTCCGTAGCGCGGGCTACGGAAAACTCAGCACGAAACGCGCCTCGTCGCCATCGGTATCGAGCCGCGCCGCGCCGCCATGCACCGCCATGATGGCGCTGACGATCGCCAATCCCAGGCCGGTAGAACCGTCGGCATTGCCGCGCGCGGGATCGGCGCGGTAAAAGCGGTCGAACAAATGCGGCAAGTGTTCTGGCGCAATGGGTGCGCCCGTATTGGCGACCGTGATCTCGGCGCCGCTGCCGCGCCGGTCTGCGCGCAGGGTGATCGTGCTGCCCGGCTGCGCATGGCGCACCGCGTTCGAGACCAGGTTGGCCAGCGCGCGGCGCAGCAGGGCCGGATCGGCCTGCACCACCGCCTCGCCCACGCAGGCGATGTGCACGTCCTGCTCCTCGGCCATGCCCTCGTAAAAGTCGGCCACCTTGCGCAGTTCGTCCAGCGCGGCCAGCGGCTGGCGCGCCAGCAGCACGTCGTCCTGGCCGGCGCGCGCGAGGAACAGCATGCTCTCGATCATGCGCGCCAGGCGTTCCAGTTCCTCGATATTGGAGCCGATCAGCTGCTCGTAGTCTGCCGTGCTGCGCGGCTGCGCCAGCAGCACCTGGCTTTGCCCCAGCAGGTTGGTGATCGGCGTGCGGAACTCGTGCGCCAGGTCGGCCGAAAAGCCCGACAGCCGTGCATAGCCCTCCTGCAGGCGCGCCAGCATGGCATTCAGGGCATCGACCAGCGGCAGCAGCTCGGACGGCGCGTCGCCGGCATCGAGTCGCTGTGCCAGCGTACCGGGACGCACCAGCGCCGCGTGGGCCGCGATGCGGCGCAGCGGCCGCAGTCCGCGATGCAGCATCAATGCCGCGCACAGGGCGGCAGCGAGCGCACTGACGGCGGCGGCCATGGCGATGCGCCAGCGGTACTGGCCGAACATCGCATCGCGCTCGGCGTACAGGCGCGCCACGTACACGTTGACGTCACGGGTACCCAGGCGCGCGGCCGCAGCCACCACCCGGCCCGGCTCACCATTGCGGCCGCGCCAGCTGACGATCGCGTCACGGTCCGGTGCGGCGCCGGCCATGGTCGGTAGCGGATAGCGCTCGCTGCCGGCGTTGATATCGGCCAGCACGGCGCCGTCAGCGGCCACGATGCGCACCAGCGAGTTTTCCTGGCCGCTCATGGTGTCGCGAAAAAATTCCGGTTGCGTGCCCACCAGTTCCGCCGCACCGGGACGGGCCAGCACGATCTGCACCTGGCGCAGCTTGCCCAGCAGCTGGGCGTCGTCGCGGCGCTCGATCTGGGCCACGAACTCGCGGTACAGGTACGCACCCAGGCCGGCCGCCGCCAGCGCCACGATCAGCATGAACAGCGCGGTCACCCGCACTGTCAGCGAAGAGCGCCAGCGCCTCATGGCGCGTCCGGAACCGGAACCGGGGCCAGGTCGCACACATAACCCATGCCGCGCCGGGTGTGGATCAGTTTGACCGGGAACGGGTCGTCGAGCTTGCGGCGCAGGCGGCGCACGGCCACTTCGATGACGTTGCTGTCGCTGTCGAAGTTCATGTCCCACACCTGCGAGGCGATGATGGAGCGCGACAGCACCTGGCCCTGGCGCTGGGCCAGCAGGTGCAGCAGCGCAAACTCCTGCGAGGTGAGCACGATGGTGGTGGCGCCACGCCGCACGCGGCGGCGCAGCACGTCTATTTCGAGGTCGCCGATGCGGATCAGGTCATCCTCGCGCGCCGGGCCACGCCGCAGCAGCGTGCGGATGCGCGCCACCAGTTCCACGAACGCGAACGGCTTGACCAGGTAATCGTCGGCGCCCAGTTCCAGCCCGCGCACGCGGTCCTGCACTTCGTCGCGCGCAGTGAGAAACAGCACCGGCACCTGCTCGGTGGCCTGGTCGGCGCGCAATGCCGCCAGTACCTGCCAGCCGTCCATGCCGGGCAACATCACGTCCAGCACCACCAGCGCGAGGTCGGCGGCGCCTTCCTTTGCCATGGCCAGTCCCTCGCGGCCCGTGCGCGCCAGGCGCACTGGAAAACCCGATTCGGCCAGGCCGCGCATCAGGTAATCGCCGGTCTTCGGCTCGTCTTCGATAATCAGGATGGTCATGAAAGGGCTCGCCTGCAAAACAGCCATTCTACCCCTGCCATCCCGGGCGCTGGATGACGAAATTATCATCTGGCGGTCAGCTTCTTGTCGGGGTCGGGCAGGCACACTGCGGTCTTCGTTTAGCCGAGGACATCATGACTTTTACTACTGCACTCCCCGCTGCCTTGATCGCTTTCGCAGTCGCAGCGCCGGTCTATGCGCAAGACCTGGTTCAGCGACCGACCGTGACCCTTGAAGCCGCCGACCGCCTGGCCACCTCCGCCGCTGGCGCCTGCCAGCAGCTGGGCCGCACCATCGTGGTCGCGGTGCTCGATGGCGGCGGCCACCTGCTGGTGGTCCGGCGCGACCCGGCGGTCGGTCCGCACAACATCGAGGCGGCCCGGCGCAAGGCGTTCACCGCGCTCTCCACCCGCACTGCAACGCTGGACCTGGCGCGCCGCGCAGCGCTCGATGCGGATAGCCGCAACCTCAACACCCTGCCCGAGCTGTTGCTGCTGGGCGGCGGCGTGCCCCTGGCGGTCAAGGGTGCGCCGGTGGGCGCCATCGGCGTGGCCGGTGGCGGCGGCGCCGGCAACGACCATGCGTGCGCGCTGGCAGCGATTGCCGCCGTGCCCGCCCTCGATCAACCAACTTCGTCAACCACCAAGGAATCACCATGAACCAGCTGAAAAACTTCGCCCTCGCCCTGTCGTTCGCAGCCACCGCTACCACAGCCGGCCTAGCGGTCGCCGCGCCGGCAGCCAACCCGCTCAGCGTCCACGTGCTGGACCTGCAAAGCGGCCAGCCAACGGCCGGCATCCGCGTCACGCTCGAGGAACGTAATGGCGATGGCAGCAACGACTGGCGCGCCCTGGCCGCCGGCGTGACCAACGCCCAGGGCAGGATTGCCGCGCTGTACCCGGAAGGCAAAACCATGGCGGCTGGCGATTACCGCATCGTGTTCGAGACCGGCGACCATTTCAAGCGCGAAGGCAAGGCCACCTTTTTCCCGCGCATCCCGGTCGAGTTCAAGACCGAGGCGGGCGTGGCGCACTACCACATTCCGCTGCTGCTCAGCCCCTACGGCTACTCCACCTACCGCGGCAACTAAGCGGAACGCCAGCCATCGAGCCTGGCCCGTACATCGCGCATCGGCGAATTGCCGAACACCCGGCTGTATTCGCGGTTGAACTGGCTGGCGCTCTCGTAACCGACTTCGAAAGCCGCGCTGGCCGCATCGAGGCCGTCGATCAGCATGCGCCGGCGCGCCTCGTGCAGGCGCAGCTGCTTCTGGTACTGCAAGGGGCTCATCGAGGTCAGGCGACGAAAATGATGGTGCAGGGTCGACACGCCCATGCCGGCCTGCTGCGCCAGTTGCTCCATGCGCAGGGGCTGCGTGTAGTGGTCGCGGATCCAGTCCACCGCGCGGGCCGTGCGGTCGCTGTCGCCGCCGGCTGTGGCGATTTCGCGCAGGCGCGCGCCCGCTTCGCTGTGCAGCACGCGGTAAATGATCTCGCGCTGCAGCAGGTCGCCGAGAAACGCCGGCGGCTCGCCTGAACCCAGCAGGTCGAGCATGCGGCCGAACGCTTCCACCAGTTCCACCGTCACCACGCCGGTGGCCATGCCATAGGCGTCGGATGCTTCGACCCGGGCAACGGGTGGCGCGCTGACCAGCACCTCGCGCACCAGGCGGATATCGAGGCCCAGCCGCAGGCACATGTAAGGCGCCTTCACGCTGGCGTCGAGCACCTCGCTGCTGACCGGCAGGTCGAGGGCGGTGAGCAGGAAACGCGAGCGGTCGTAGACAAAGCTGTTCTCGCCCAGGTGCACGCGTTTGCTTCCCTGCATCACCAGCGCGATGCTGGGCAGGTAGGTGGTGGGCGCCGGCGGCGTCGGTTCCAGGTGGCGGTACACCGTGAGCGCGGCGATGCCGGTGGGGTTTTCGATGGCGCTGACCAGCGGCGCGCTCTTTCGCACCAGCTCGGCGCACAATGATTCGATCGTTTTATCCATGGTTGAGGCCAATGATAGCCACTGGCGCCCCCGGCTGGCTACCGGATTCGGCGATGCCAGAGGATTAGGCAAGCGACATAGAGGAACGGGATACCGCCGTGCCTGTCGAGGCGGCACACTGGTCCGGTTAGCCGGGCATGGCCCGGCATTCCCGAACCATGGAGCCCCAGATGCCAGACACGATGCCAAAAAACCCGGTGCCAGCCGCGCCAACGATTGACCGCCGCACCTTCATCGCCACCAGTTCCGGCGCCGTGGCCGCCACCATGCTGCCCGGTGTCAGCAAGGCAGCAGGCCAGAGCCCTTCCACCAGCGGCGCCGTCCCCTTTGCCAAAACCACCCTCACCGTCAACGGCAGACAACACCAGCTCGACCTCGATACCCGCGTCACCCTGCTCGACGCGCTGCGCGAACACCTGCACCTGACCGGCACCAAGAAGGGTTGCGACCACGGCCAGTGCGGCGTCTGCACGGTACTGGTGGGTGGCCGCCGCATCAACTCGTGCCTGAGCCTGGCCGTGATGCACGACGGCGACCACGTCACCACCATCGAAGGCCTGGGCACGCCCGATAAGCTGCACGCGATGCAGGCAGCCTTCGTCAAGCACGACGGCTACCAGTGCGGCTACTGTACGCCCGGCCAGATCTGCTCGGCCGTGGCCACGCTCGACGAAATCAAGCGCGGCGTACCGAGCCACGTCACCGGCGACCTCAATGCCGCGCCGCTGCTGAGCGCCGAAGAACTGCGCGAGCGCATGAGCGGCAATATCTGCCGCTGCGGCGCCTACTCCAACATCATCGACGCCATCACCGACGTGGCCGGGAGCCGCGCATGAAAGCCTTCACCTACGAACGCGCCCGCACCCCGGCCGAAGCGGCAGCGGCCATCGCCCGCACCCCGGGCGCGCGCTTCATTGCCGGCGGCACCAACCTGCTCGACCTGATGAAACTGGAAATCGACACGCCCGCGCACCTGGTGGACGTCAACCACATCGGCCTGGACCAGATCGCCGCGACGCCGGACGGCGGCCTGCGCATCGGCGCGCTGGTGCGCAACACCGAGCTCGCTGCCGACGCCACCGTGCGGCGCGGCTACGGCGTGCTGTCGCGTGCGCTGCTGGCTGGCGCCTCGGCGCAGCTGCGCAACAAGGCCACTACCGCCGGCAACCTGCTGCAGCGCACGCGCTGCCCGTATTTCTACGACACCAACCAGGCCTGCAACAAGCGCCAGCCCGGCAGCGGTTGCGCGGCCATTGGCGGCTTTACCCGGGGCCTGGCCATCATCGGCCACAGCGACGCCTGCCTGGCCACCCACCCGAGCGACATGGCCGTGGCCATGCGCGCGCTCGATGCGGTGGTGGAAACCGTGCGCGCCGACGGCGCCACGCGCAGCATTGCCATCGCCGACTTTTACCGCCTGCCCGGCAACGCGCCCGAGCGCGACACCAACCTGGCCCCCGGCGAGCTGATTACGTCGGTGGTGCTGCCGCCACCGGTGGGCGGCCAGCATTTCTATCGCAAGGTGCGCGACCGCGCCTCGTATGCGTTCGCGCTGGTGTCGGTGGCCGCCATCGTCCAGCCGGACGGCAGCGGGCGCGTGGCGCTGGGCGGCGTCGCCCACCAGCCGTGGCGCCGGCCGGAAGCCGACAGCGCGCTGCAACAAGGCGAGCAAGGCGCCCGGGCCGCCATGGCGCACCTGCTGGACGGCGCCAGACCGACCGCCGACAACGGCTACAAGGCAGTGCTGGCCGAACGCACGCTGCACGCCATCCTGGAACAAGCCACCAAGGAACGCGCATGAAATTCGACAAACCCGCCACCACCAATCCGATCGACCAGCTGAAGGTAGTCGGTAAACCACTGTCGCGCGTGGAAGGCCTGCTCAAGGTCACCGGCACCGCCACCTACGCCTACGAACAGCACGCGGCCGCGCCGAACGCCGCCTACGGCTACGTGCTGGGCGCCGCCATCCCCAAGGGCCGCATCGACAGCATCGACATCGCCCGCGCCCGCGCCGCCCCCGGCGTGCTGGCCGTGGTCACCGCCGACAACGCCGGCAAACTGGACAAGGGCGAGTTCTACGCCGCCCGCGCGCTGGCCGGTCCCGACGTCGATCACTACCACCAGGCCGTGGCGCTGGTGGTGGCCGAAACGTTCGAACAGGCGCGGTCCGCGGCCCAGCTGATTGCCGTGCGCTACACGCGCAGCGCCGGCGCCTTCGACCTGGCCGCCGCCAAGGACACGGCGCCGCCGCCGAAAGCGGCCAAGTTCACGCCGCCGGCCGAAACCGGCATCGGCGACTTCGCCTCCGCGTATGCCGGTGCCGCCGTCAAGCTCGACCAGCACTACACCACGCCCGACCAGGCCCACGCCATGATGGAGCCGCACGCCAGCATCGCCTCGTGGAACGGCGACCAGCTCACGCTGTGGACCGCGATCCAGCAGATCAACTGGGGTGGGCGCGACCTGGCCAAAACGCTCGGCATCGCGCCAACGAAGGTGCGGCTGGTGTCGCCGTACATCGGCGGCGGCTTCGGCGGCAAGGGCACCATCCTGTGCGACGCCGTGCTGGCCGCTTTAGGCGCGCGCGCAGCCAAACGGCCGGTGAAAGTGGCGTTGCAGCGCCCGCTAATGTTCAACAACGTCACCCACCGCCCGGCCACCATCCAGCGCCTGCGCATCGGCGCCACCAGCACCGGCGAGATCGTCGCCATCGGCCACGAAAGCTGGTCCGGCAATATCGCCGGCGGCCGGCCCGAGGCAGCCACCGCTCCCACCCGCCTGCTGTACGCGGGCGCCAACCGCATGACGCGCCTGCGCCTGGCCCACCTGGACCTGGCCGAAGGCAGCGCCATGCGCGCACCTGGCGAGGCGCCCGGCATGATGGCGCTGGAAATCGCCATAGACGAACTGGCCGAGCAGCTGAAGCTGGACCCGGTGGAACTGCGCATCCGCAACGACATCCAGGTCGATCCGGAAAACCCCGGGCGGCCCTACTCCCAGCGCCAGCTGGTGCAGTGCCTGCGCACCGGCGCCGAGCGCTTCGGCTGGCAAAAGCGACCGCAGCGCCCGGCCAGCCGCCGCGACGGCCGCTGGCTGGTCGGCTACGGCGTGGCGGCGGCCATCCGTGGCGCGCCGATCACCACGTCTGCCGCCCGCGTGCGCCTCGACCAGCGCGGCGTGATCACGGTGGAAACCGACATGACCGACATCGGCACCGGCAGCTATACCATCATCGCCCAGACCGCCGCCGAGATGATGGGCGTGACGGTCGAGCAGGTGGTGGTCAAACTCGGCGACTCGCGCTTTCCGGAATCGTCCGGCTCCGGCGGCCAGTGGGGCGCGGCCTCGTCAACCGCCGGCGTGTATGCGGCGTGCGTCAAACTGCGCGAGGCGGTGGCGAAGCAGCTCGGCTTCCAGGCCGATGACGCCACCTTTGCCGACGGCCAGGTACGCTGGGGCGGGCGTAGCGTGCCGCTGGCCTATGCCGCGCGCACGCGCGAGCTGGTGGGCGAGGACAAGATGGAGTACGGCGAGCTGTCGAAACAGTACGCGCAGCAAACCTTCGGCGCCCATTTCGTGGAAGTGGCAGTGGATGCCGCCACCGGCGAGGTACGCATCCGCCGCATGCTGGCCGTGTGCGCGGCCGGGCGCATATTGAATCCCAAGACCGCGCGCAGCCAGATCATCGGCGGCATGACCATGGGCGCGGGCGCGGCGCTGATGGAACACATGGTGGTCGATCACAAGCTCGGTTTTTTCGTCAACCACGACCTGGCCGGCTACGAGGTGCCGGTACACGCCGACGTCCCGCACCTGGACGCGATCTTCCTCGACGAGGTCGATCCCACCATGAGCCCCCTGAAAGCCAAGGGCGTGGGAGAGCTGGGTATCAGCGGCGCGGCAGCGGCGATTGCCAACGCCATCTACAACGCCACCGGGGTGCGGGTGCGGGATTACCCGGTGACGCTGGACAAGCTGATCGACAAGCTGCCGCTGCGGGCATAAGCGCGCCGCGCCGCCACCCGCAGGGTCACGCGGGTGCCGCTGCCGGGGGCGCTGTCCACGTGCAGCGTGCCGCCCACGTCGCTGGCGCGTTCGCGCATGCCGGTCAGGCCCCAGTGGCCAGGTCGGTGGCCCTGCACGGACACCTCGGCCGGCAGTCCGCGTCCACGGTCGCCCACTGTGAGCGTGAAGTGGCGCGGCGCATAGTGCAAGTCCACCGTGACGGTGGCGCTGTGGGCATGGCGGCAGGCGTTGAGCAGCGCTTCGCGGGCGATGGCGTATGCTTCCGCCGCCACCGCCGTCCGCAAAGGCCGCGCCGTGCCCTGCACCGTCAAGGAAAATTGCGCGTCGTGACGCGGCGCGAGCGAGTGGCCCAGTTGCGACAGCGCGGTGTCCAGGTCCCCCGACAATTCGTGGCCGATGCGCAGCTCCAGCACCTGCGCCCTGCCTTCGTTGAGCACCTCCTCGGCCGTATCGAGCGAGCGGTCGATGCTGGCGCGGGCCGGGTCATCGGGCGCCAGGCCGTGCTTGATGCGGTCGAACTGCAGCATCAGCGCTTCCACGCTTTGCAAGAAGTTGTCGTGCAGCGTACGGGCGATGCGTTGCCGTTCCCCCAGGCGCTCGCGCAGCCGTTCGGAGATGCGCCGGGTGACCAGCGCCAGCCGCCACCAGTAACACAGCAACAGCAGCACAATCGCCGCTGCGCCGCACAGCAGTTTGAACCAGATGGTTTGCACGAAAGCCGCCTCGATGCGGAACGCCACCGCGCCCGGCACGGTACTCCACACGCCGTCCTCGTTGGCGGCGATGACCTCGAAGCGGTAGTCGCCCGGACCCAGGCTGGTATAAAACGCCTGCCGCCGGGCGCCCGCATCGCGCCAGTCTTGCTCCAGGCCGCGCAGGCGAAACCGGAAACGGATGCGCTCCGGCACCGACAGACCGGCCGCCGTGAAATCGACCTCCAGGTTGCGCGTGCGGCGCGGCAGTACCTGTCCCGATATCGGCCGGTATTGCTCGCGGTCGGTGCGCAGTGCGAGCACCTGCGCCGCCGGCGGCCGCCGGTTGCGCACGATGTGCGCCGGATCGATCCAGCCCACGCTGCCGGACGTGGCGTACCACAGGCGACCGTCGGCCGCTTCCGTGAGCGCGCTCAGCGGCCGCAGCGGCGCCGGCTTGCCTTCGTGGCCGTCCAGGTGATTGAACCGTTCGACGGGCAGGCGCAGCGCACCGCTGCGCACGCGGGCCAGGTCGGCAGCGGCCACGCGCGTGAGGCCATCGGCCCCGTGGAGCCACAGTTCACCGCCGCGCGTGAGCGCCATGCCCGAGCCGCCGCCCAGCGCGGTGCCGTCCTCCCCCTCCAGCGCGGCAAAGCGGCGGCCGTCGAACCAGCCCACGCCCTGGTCGCCGCACACCCAGAGACCGCCGCTGCTGCCCGGGTCGGCAACCATCACCGTGATATTGCCCACTTCGACGCCGTCCCCGGGGCCGTATTCGCGCACGGTGGCGCCGTCCAGCACGGCCAGGCGGTTGCCGGGATAGCCGAACCACACCCGGCCCCGCGCATCGGCCAGCAGCGACACGCTGGTGCGCGTGGCCAATGCGGCGATGCCGCCGCCTGGCTGCCACTGACCATCGCGAAACACGTGCACGCCCTTGCGCATCACCGACACCCACAGCCTGCCAGAAGCGTCCATCGCCAGCGCCTGCACGTCGTGGCCGCGCAAGTCGGGCGGCAGCGGCCAGCTTTGCCAGCGACCGGCTGCGCGATGCCATAGCGTCAGCCCGCTCGCGAACCAGGCGCTGCCGTCCGGCGCACGCGTGGTGGCCGTCACGCCCAGCAATGGCGTGGTCTGGCGCGTGCCATCGGCCAGCAGGCCGAAGCTGCGCTGCTCGTAGTTGCCAGTCGACTGGAAGTTTCCGACCCACACCGCGCCGTCGCCATCGGCCTGCACGCTCAGGCCGCTGAACATGCGCGGCGGCAGCGCAATCGTGGTCAGGCGCGATTCGCGCACGCGGTCGACGCCATTTTCGGTGGTGAACCACAGGTTGCCTTCGCGGTCGTCGAAGGCGTTGTAGATCAACTTGCCGCTGAGATTATTGGGCGCATAAAACGCGCGCTGGGTGCGCAAGTCGGGCGCCAGCAGCTTGACCCCGGCGTCGGTGTTAATCCACATGGCACCGCGCTGGTCGAGAAAAACGCCGAACGGCTGGTCGCCGTCGGGCAGGTGCAGTGGCGTGAGCGCGCCGGTGGCAGGCGCATAGCGGTACAGCTTGTGCTCGGTACTTACCAGCAACACGTCACCATCGGGCCGCAGGTGGCCGATTTCGATATCCTTGCCCGCCAGCACCCGGCGGAAGCGGTGGCCGCCTGGCGTGCTGCGGTACATGCCGTCCGGGTGGTAGGCCAGCACCGTCTGATCGGGCAGCACCGTAAAGTAATGGAAATCGCCGGCCGGCAGGCCGTCCTCGGGCTCGACGTGGCGCCAGCGCTGGCCTTCCAGCCAGTACAGCCCGGTGGAAGCCGAGAGCCAGACTACGCCCTTCGCTGTCCGCGCCAGGCGGTACACCGAGCGTTCCGGCAAACCGTCGCTGGCATCGTAATGGCGCACGCGGCCCTGGTCGAAGACGCTGACGCCGCCAAAGTTATAACCTACCCACAAGGCTGTGCCCACCACCAGCAGGGCGTTGGTGTTGGACGAGCGCAGCTTGTTGCCGTCGATGGCGGTGAGGCGCTCGAAATGGACGCCGTCGAAACGGTGCAAGCCGTCGCCGGCGGCAAACCACAGCATGTCGCGATGATCCTGGGCCATATCGAACGCGGCGGTCGGGGCGCCATCCTGCTTGGTCCAGGCAGTGTGCACCATGCTCGTGTGCCAGTACGGATAGGAAGCGGCGCCAGCGCCGGTGACGCCTGACCACAGGACGACAAACACCAGCCAGCGCACGGCGCAGGCGGTCGATATTGAACGAAGCGGGAACATAAAACAGGCCAGAAAACGGACTGTTATTGTAAAGGCGGGGCACTGGTTTCGGAGGGACCGAGGCCTCCGCCTGATGGCCTATCCACGCCTCTGGCTAACGGCAGAGGCGCAGATCGGCCGGCGTGCCGGCGACGCTTAATCGAGGAAGTCGGCGAACTCGCGCTGTGCGTAACCGTGGAGATTTTTCCACGGCGCCGGCATTGCGCCGGCGCGCGCCACCACGTCCACCCGGCGGTAAAAGGTCCCGGCCTTGTCGCCGCTCTCGATCATCAACGGAATCTGGCGCTGTTCGTCCCACAGCACGCGCTGATAGACGCCATTGTCCTCGCGCTCGCGCCACCTGGCGCCCGGCGTGGTGCTGGCGCGGGCGGTCACTGTCATGGTTTTGAGCAGCCGTGGATCGAGCAGGTAGAACGCGCGGTCCCACGAACCGTCGAAGTTGACGTTGTCAAATTCGGTGGCGGGAATCGCGATCACCGCCTTCTCCCTGGCATCGACAAACTCCAGGCGCGGCGTCTTGCCGGCATCGATCACGTGGCGCGGCATGGCGATGTGATTGAGGCCGTGGCGGTGGCCACCCTCTTCGTTCTGGTGCTGGTGCTGGAACTGCGGCGCATTGGCCGGCAGCACCCGCGCGCTCCACACGTGGCCGGGCCGGCGCAACATGGTTTCCTGGTAGCGCGACTCGCGGGTGACGCCATCGGGCGTCAAGGTTTTGCTGTAGTAGGTAATCGCCAGGTCCAGGTCCGGCGCGGAGGCAGCCGGCGCGTTGGCGACGGCGTGGACGGTGCCAGCGAGGCTGAGCGTGGCGAGAAGGACAGATAGGCTGGAAGTTTGCATGATATTTCTGTATGAATTAATGCCGACTCCGTTTATTCCGTCATTCCCGCGTGCGCGGGAATGACGGAATGGCGTTTTTCGTCTTGATTGGATTCCCGCCTGCCTGGCGGTCCACCAAGACCCTTTGCATCGCGTACTTAAAACCCGAACGCCGTCTTCAGCAAACCGAACACCTTGGTGTTATCCAGCGTGCCCTTGAACGGCTTGGCGCCGGCGCCGGTGGCGAACAGTTTGACATCGCCGCCGCCGTGGGTTTCGCTCGACAGGCGCACACCGGTCTCCTGCAGGTAGTTATCAGCCATGACGGTGGTGCTGTCGAGGTTGTCGCGCAGGTTCGGGCGGTTCGGGCCGTTGCCGAATACCAGCGTGGTGTAGGTCTTGCCGTCGGCATCCTTGGCCGGCTGGCCGTCGCGGTAACCACGGTTGATGTCGAGGATAGGATTGCCGCGCTTGCCGTAGCCGTTGAACGCCAGCGTGTGGTCATGGTCGGCGGTGACCACGATCAGGGTGTTGGCCAGGGTCGGGTCGGTCAGCCTGGCCTTGGCCAGCGCGGCCTTGATGGCGTCGTCGAAAGCGATGGTGTCGGTCAGCGCGCGCTTGGCGTTGGTGCCGTGCAGCGCATGGTCGATACGGCCGCCCTCCACCATCAGGAAGTAGCCGTTGGTGTTTTGCGCCAGCAGGTCCATGGCCTTGACCGTCATCTCGGCCAGGCTCGGTTGCGCCGCGCCCTCGCCCAGCGGCGGCGTGGCGGTGCGATCGAGTTCGTATTCGAGGTGGCTGCGGCTGCTGTACAGGCCGATGAACTTCTTGCCGGTGGCGGCGTTCATCTCGGTCTTGTTGGCGGCCACCGTGTAGCCCTTGGCGGCCAGCTCGGTCAGCAGGTTGCGGCCATCGGCGCGGCCGGTGGTGTTGCCGGCGCCGTAAGGGGTGAAGTGGTTGCGGCCACCGCCCATCAGCACATCGACGCCATCGCCCAGGGCCGTGTTGAAACCGGCGCCGCCGGGCACCAGCTGCGCGGCGATCTGGTACTGGGCGTTGCGGTTGCAGATGTGCGACCAGGCCGTCGCCGGTGTGGCGTGGGTCAGCTCGGTGGTGGTAATCGTGCCCACGGCCTTGCCCTTGGCCTTGGCCAGTTCCAGGATGGTGGCAGCCGGGGTGCCGTTGGTGGCCGCGCAGTTGTTCACGCCGAGGTTGCCGTTGGCGTCGCGGCCCGGGTTGGTTGCCACGGTTTCGGGCGACATCGAGATCACCTCGTTGTTCATTTTGACGCCGGTCATGTAGGCGGCCATCGACGGGGCGCTGTCGGTGGTCTGGGCGTCGGCCGAGAAGGTCTTGATGCGCGCAGTGCGCTCGAGCGTGTCCATGGTCAGGCTGCCGTCTTCGCCGTACTTGTAAATGCGCGCGGCGGTGATGGTGGTGGGGCCCATGCCGTCACCGAGGAAGAAGATGATGTTCTTGGCTTCGCCGGCGGCGTGCGCTGGCAGGGCAAAAGTCGTGGCAAGGCCCAGGGCCAGGCTGGCCGCAATCAGGGTAGGTTTCATGTCTGGTATCCGTATGAAAGTTTTACAGGCCGGAGGCGGTCTTGACCAGGCTAAACACCTTGGTGTTGTCGATGGTGCCGGTGAAATTCTCGGCGCCCTTGCCGATGGCGCCCAGGAACACGTCGGCGCCGCCGTGGGTCTCGCCGCCCACGGCCATGCGCACCACCGCTTCCTGGTGGTAGGTGTTGGCGCCGGTCACGCTGTCGTCCATGCTGGCCATGCTGCTGCGGTTGCCCTGGGTGCGGTTCTCGCCGTTGCCGAAGCCGATGATCGAATACGGTGCGCCGTCGAGGTCCTTGTCCACCGCGCCGGTCACATAGTTCTTCACCACGCCCAGCACGCCGGCGTTGGCGGCGGTGGTCTTGCCGGTGCGCTTGGCGTAGCCGTTCAGCACCAGCGTGTGGTCATGGTCGGCGGTAACCACGATCAGGGTGTTTTTCAGATCAGGGTCGGCGATGCGCGCCTTGGCCAGCACGGCCTTGATGGCGTTGTCGAAGGCCACCATGTCGTGCAGGGCTTTCTTGGCCGTGGTTTCGTGCAGCGCGTGGTCGATGCGCCCGCCTTCCACCATCAGGAAGTAACCCTTGCTGTTCTTGGCCAATACGTCCATGGCCTTGGTGGCCATTTCCGCCAGGCTCGGTTCCTTGGCCGGATCACGGTCGAGGTCATAGCTCATGTGGCTCGAGCTGAACAGGCCCAGCAGGCGCTCGGTCTTGCTGGCGTCGACGGCATTGAGCTCGGTGACGTTGCTGGCAAAGGTGGCGTTTTTCGCCTTCATCTCGTTGATCAGGTTGCGGCCGTCGCTGCGCTTGCCGCCGGCGGCGACCGGCACGAAGAACTGGCTGCCGCCACCGAGCAGCACGTCCAGCCCCGTGCCGAGCGCGGGATTGAAGCCGGCGCCGCCCGGCACCGAGGCGGCGGCGATATCGTTTTCCAGGTCGCGGTGGCAGATGTGGGCGTAGGTCGCTGCTGGCGTGGCGTGGGTGACGCGGGTGGTGGTGACCACGCCGGTGGCCATGCCCTGCGCCTTGGCCTGTTCCAGCAGGGTCGGCACCGCCGTGCCATTGCTGGCGCCGCAGTTGTTGCCGAGCTTGTTGCCATTGGCGTCGTTGACCGGATCGACCGCGACCGTGTTGGTCGACATCGAGATCACTTCGTTGTTCATTTTCACGCCGGTCATGTAGGCGGCCATCGATGGCGCGCTGTCGGTCACCTGGGCGTCGTTGGAGAAGGTTTTCACGAACGCCGATTCCGGCAGCGTATCGACGGTCAGTTCGCCCTCTTCGCCCACGGCGTAGATCCGGGCGGCGGTCATGGTGGTCATGCCCATGCCGTCGCCGAGGAAGAAGATCACGTTCTTGGGGGCGGCAGCCACCGGGGTGGTGGGCGCGGCGTTGTTGACGGGGGTGGAATCGCTGTTGCAGCCGGCCAGCAGGGCGGCGGTCAGGCCGGCAACGAGCATCGGCTTGCACAAGGAGTTGCGGTTCATGGTGTGTATCCGGCAATCGTTTTAAAGATTTGCAAGATAACAAGCCGGTATTACCAGCCGATGACAGGCCGTGGCCGTCCTACAACATCAGGCCGCGTGCGGACCGCCCCGGTGCAATGGCAAGGTGACGCTGAACGTGGTGCCGCTCTCCTCGCCGGAAACGACCTCGATGCGCCCGCCGTGGGCGTGGGCGATCTGGCGCGCGATGTACAGGCCGATGCCAAGGCTGGTGTGTTCGCCCGCATCCGGGCTGCCCTCGTGGCCCACCCGCACCAGCGGGTCGAAGATGCCGGCGATCTTGTCGGCCGGGATGACCGAGCCGAAGTTGTTGACCGTGATGACGATGTCTTCACCGGTGTCGTCCACCACGGTAATGGTCACCGGCGTGTCCACCAGGCCATACTGGACGGCGTTGCCGATCAGGTTGGACAGCATTTGCGCGATGCGGCCGTTATCGATCATCGCCATCACGCTCGCTGGCGCCTGCAGGGCGATATTGCGCTCCGGGTGGAAGGTGCGCAATTCTTCCACCACCTGGCGGCTGACGGTGGCCAGGTCGCCGTGGCGCGCATCGATCGGCATGCCGGCGCCGAAATGGGTGCGGGTGTAGTCGATCAGGTCGTCCACCAGGGAGCTCATGCGCCTGGCGCTGCTGTGCATGCGGGTGGCCGCCAGCGCGTACTTGTGCGGAATATCGTTGGCCTGCATCAGGAAGCTCGATCCCATCACCACCGCGCCGAGCGGGTTGCGCAGGTCGTGCGCGAGGATGGCCAGGAACATGTTCTGCGACTTTTTCACCAGGTACTCGTAGCGCGCCACCGATTCGGCCAGCGCCTGGTCGATCGCCTCGTTAAAGCGCGTCATGTCGCCGCTGTCGGTAGCGCGTTCTTCCTTGGTGAAAGCGTCCCACAGCGCCAGCACGCTCGAGCGCAGGGCACGGTATTCGGACACCAGTTGCACGATGGTGTAGCCCGACAGCAGGCGTGCTTCGGCGTGGATTTCGGAGGCGGTGTCTTCATGGTCGCGGTCCCCCAGGCCCTGCGACTTGGCCACCCGTTCGCCTTCGGACTGCGGCTGATCGAGGTCGTCGGCCACGGCCAGCAGCATCTGCCGGGCGTGGTCGCGCAGCGCGACGTCGTCCATGGTCAGTGCCGGCGGTTCGACGGTGCGGGCAAAATCTTCCCAGGCCTGCAGGATCGCCTCGATATTGGTGCGGATAAAATCGGCAAGCCGAAGGTGTGCCATGGGTGCTCGCCTCGCGTTAAGGGGACTATCAAAGGGGTGGGCGATGATAGCACCTGCGGCTTGCCGCACTGTTGCTTACTTACATCGACGTCAGCGTAAAACCGCCATCGACCATCAGGCTCTGGCCGGTAACGAACCGCGCCTCGTCGGTGGACAGCCACACGGCCACGTCGCCCACATCGGCCGGCAGGCCCGCGCGGCGCAGCGGCGTGGCGGCGGCAAAGCCGGCCAGCGCTGCGTCGTCGCCCAGGCGGTGAAACATTGGCGTGTCGATAATGCCGGGATACAGGTTGTTGATGCGGATGCCCTGCGGCCCCACTTCCTGCGCCACCGCGTGCATCATGGCGTCCATGCCGCCCTTGCTGGCGGCGTAGGCCGAGCTGCCCGCCACCGCGCGCACCGCCAGCCACGACGACGTATTGACGATCACGCCGCCGGCCTTCATCGCCGCTACCTCGTGCTTGATCGACAGCCAGGCGCCCTTCAGATTGGTGCCGATGATGTGGTCGAAGTCGTCCTCGGTCAGCTCGGCGATCGGCGCGAAGCGCCCTTCCGCGCCAGCGTTGTTGAAAGCGATGTCGAGCCGGCCGTGGCGCGCCATCACGGTGGCGACCAGTTGCCGCACGCTCGCGCCCTGCGACACGTCCGCCACGCAGGCCGAGGCGACGCCGCCGGCAGCCGTGATCAGGGCCACGGTGTCATCGAGTTCGGCCTGGCGGCGCCCGGCCACCACCACCTGCGCGCCTTCGCGCCCGTAGGCCAGTGCTGCGGCGCGGCCGATGCCGGAACCGCCGCCGGTGACCAGCGCCACGCGGCCCGGCAGTCGCTGGTTGAAATTCTGTTCCATAATATGCCTTCCAGTAAACGAAGCACCTACTGAGGCGCGCCGTTTGCCGGCGATAAGCCGTCCACCATCACCTGGCCTGCTGGCCCGTATTCATCAATCATGCGCTCGAACGAACTTGCCGAACTGATCGCCTTTGCCGCCGTGGCCGAGCACAAAAGCTTTCGCCGCGCGGCCGAACAGCTGGGCCTGACCGCCTCCACGTTGAGCCACTCGCTGCGCGCGCTGGAAACGCGGATGGACGTGCGCCTGCTTAACCGCACCACGCGGTCGGTGGCGCTGACCGAAGCCGGCATGGCGCTGCTCGACCAGGTAGGGCCGGCGCTGCGCCAGATCGCCGGCGCGGTGGACCAGGTCAACGCCGCCAGCAGCGAACCGCGCGGCACGGTGCGCATCAACGCCTCGCACCTGGCGGCCGACCTGGTGCTGGGCCGGCGCCTCGGCGACTTTGCCCGCGCCCATCCCGGCATCACGCTCGACATCGCCAGCGACGACCGCTTCGTGGACATGGTGGGCAACGGTTACGACGCCGGCATCCGCTTGGGTGACAGCGTCGAGCAGGACATGGTGGCGATTCGCCTGACCGCGCCGCTGCGCATCGTGGTGGTGGGTTCGCCCGCCTACCTGGCCGAGCGGCCGGCGCCAGCAACGCCAGACGAACTCGATGCGCACCGCTGCATCGGCTACCGCATCAGGAACGGCAGCGGCACCGGCAAATTATGCAAATGGGAGTTTGGCCGCGACGGCGTCACGGCCGCCTTCGAGCCCGGCGTCCAGTTGGTGGTGGACAGCCACGCGCTGCTGGTCGGCGCCGCACTGTCCGGCGCCGGCCTGGCCTACGTGGTGGAGGCGGCAGTGGCCGGTCATCTGGCCGCTGGCCGCCTGGTAACGGTGCTGGACGACTGGTGTGCACCGGTGGCAGGGTTTTTCCTGTACTACCCGAGCCAGCGCCAGCTGCCGTCGGCCTTTTGGGCGCTGGTCGAATTCCTGCGTGCAGGCCAGGGCGCCTGACGACGGTCAGCCTTCGGTATCGATGGTACAGGTGAGCGCCGTCACGCCCTCCTCGGTGCCGGCAGACAGTACGCCAAGCTTGGTGGCGCGGCTATAGTGCTGGCCGTCCTTGCCGGGTTTGAGCTTGGCTGCCTTGGCCAGCTGGGCGACGGTTATGCCTGGCAAAAAAGCGCGATAAACCTGCTCGCCGCTGTCATTGGCGACCGCAATGCGCAGGGTATCGAAGCCGAACACTTTCAGTGGCACGGGCAACGTCACCGGATCGGTGCCTTGCGACGCATTCCAGCCAGCGCTCGCCAGCGTGCCTTCGGCCTGCTTGAACTTGTCGATGCTGGCGCAGGTCAGCGCCGCCTCGATCAAGGGCCGCGCCTTGGCCCATGCGGCGGCATCGGCCGCGCCGGCTCTTGGCGCGCCCATGGCAAACGCTGCCAGCATGCTGGCGATCACCAGCCCGCGTGCGGCGGCGCGGCATTGTGGATGACGGATGGTCATGGATGCTCCCGTGCTTGAGTTATTTATATGATAACTCTGGTTGTATTGCCGGGCCCGCACGGTTAGCCGCGTGACTGCGGCCTCACGATGCCTGGGCGCGCCGCCACTGCGCCGGGCCATGGCCTTCAGTCCGCCGGAATTCGCGCGCCATGTGGCTTTGGTCGGTAAAGCCGCAGCGCTGGGCGATGTCGGCCAGGGTCAGTTCGGAGCGCAGCATCAGGTGGCGCGCGCGCGCCAGGCGGCGTGTGATCAGCCAGCGGTGCGGGGTAACGCCGGTGCTGACCTTGAAGGCGCGGCCGAAGTAGCCCGGTGAAAGCTGGCACAGCGCCGCCAGTTCCATCAGGCCGATGCGGGTATCGAGGTGCGCTTCCATGTATTGCTTGGCGCGCGACTCCTGCCATGGCGCCAGGCCGCCGCGCTGCGGACCGCGCCGGGCCTGGCCGGCATAGTGCTGCGTGAGGTGGCTATGGACCGACAGCAACAGCGTATCGAGAAACAGCGACGTGGCCGGTCCGGACGGGTTCACCGCCACCCGGGCGATGCGGGCCAGGTGCGCCAGTACCAGGTCGTCCGCGCCCTCGAGCAGCGGCAGGTTGTCCAGGCGCCGGGTTTCCTGGACGTCGGACAGGGCGTCAAGCGCGGCATGGGGCAGGTAGAGTTGGACGCATTCGTAGCCGCTTACCAGGTCGGCCACCGGCCGGCTGCGCAGGTCGAGCATGGTCAGCGCGCCGGCCTGATACGGATCGACCAGCACTGCCTTGCCATCGAGCCACAGGCGGTGCTGACGCAGCGGTTGCAGCTGCACGGCCAGCAGCAATGCCGGTTCAGCCGGAATCGGCGCCGTCATGCCGGTGCCGCTGCGCGCCTGCAACCACGTCAGCGCCACATCGTTGGGCAGGGCCGCGCTTTCGACCGCAGGCAGATGCCGGCGGCCAAAATACTCGCCCATGGTATCGCCGTACGCCTTGCCCACTTGCCCCTCCGCAGCGCTGTTTTGTCGCCCGACAGTTTACCAGTGTCCCGACGGGCCTGCCTGTAAGCCCCCGATGGCGACGTTTTACCGCCGGCCACGTCGTTTTTGTACAAGCCGGCGGGGATCGGCCCGCACTATGCTGGGCTCGACCGAATAGTGGAAAGGGAGCGGCACGATGCGCAGCAAACGACAGAACAGATTACTGGTGGCCGGCCTGTGCGCCTGCGCCGCCGGCCTGACGCTGCAGCGCGAGGGGCTTGGTGTGGCTGCCATGCTGGCCGTCATGGTGGTCTGGCTGGCCTACCGGCTGGGGTGCGCCGAACGCGGCCCAGCCGCCACGCCACCGCCGACCGGCGACGATATCCGCCTGGCCGAACGCGCGCGCATCGCCCGCGCGCTGCATGACGCTTTTCTGCAAAGCCTGCAAAGCCTGATCCTGCGCCTGGGCGTGGCGATCGCAAGGCTGCCGGCGGGCTCGAACGACCGCCTGGAGCTGGAACGGGCGCTGGACCTGTCCACCGCCGTGATGGAAGAAGGCCGCGACGAATTGATGTACTTGCGGGCCGCCACGGTCTCGACCGACCTGGCCACGGCGCTGGCCCGCAGCGCCGAACGGTTTCGCCATGACAGCGCGGTGGCAGTAGCCATACACAGCCGCGGCGCGGCGCTGGCCATGTCGGCGCTGACCCGGTCCGAGGTGGTGCGCATCGCCTGCGAAGCCATCGCCAACGCCCTGCGCCACGCCCAGGCGCGGCATGTCGATATCGCGCTGGAATGGGGCAGCCACGCCCTCACCCTCGCCATCACCGACGACGGCGTGGGCCTGCCTGACGCGCTGCTGTTGCAAACGCGGCTCGGCGGCTGGGGGCTGACCGGCATGCACGAGCGCGCACTGCTGATCGGCGCCAACCTGTCGCTGGCGCGCCGCGCAGAAGGCGGCAGCCGGGTGACACTGGTGGTGCCGTGCACCCCGCAACCGGAAGACGCCGGCCTGGCATGGCACCAGCGCCTTTGCGGACGCCGGCACCAGTGGTAAAAATTACGGCACGATGGCCGTAAACAGGTACACCGCGAAAATCACCAGGTGCACCGTGCCCTGCATCACCGTGGTGCGGCCGGTACCGAGCGACAGCGTGGCCACGATCAGCGACAGCAACAGCAGCACGCTCGACTTCACATCGATACCGAGCGACAGGGTCCAGCCGGTCATCAACGAGACCACCGCCACGGCCGGAATGGTCAGGCCGATACTGGCCAGGGCCGAACCGAGCGCCAGGTTCAAGCTGGTTTGCAGGCGGTTGGCGCGGGCGGCGTGGAACGCGGCGATACCTTCTGGCAGCAGCACCACGGCAGCGATGATGATGCCGACCACGGCCTTCGGTGCACCCAGCTTGAGCACGGTCGCTTCCAGCGTGGGCGACAGCATCTTGGCCAGCAACACTACGCTGCCCAGGCAGGCCAGCAGCAGCGCGGCCGACAGCCAGGTCATTTTCAATGGCGGCGGCGGCGCGTGGGTGTCTTCGTCGTTGGTGGCCACTTCCGGCAGGAAGTAATCGCGGTGGCGCACGGTTTGCACCAGCACGAACGTGCCGTACAACACCAGCGATACCAGCGCGATGAAGCCAAGCTGGCTGGCGCTGTACGACGGGCCGGGCACGGTGGTGGTGTAGTTGGGCAGGACCATGGTGAGGATGGAAATGGCCGCCAGCGTGGTCAGCGCGGCCGACACGCCCGACAGCGTAAAGGTCTGCTCGCCATGGCGCTTGGCGCCGGCCAGCAGGCACAGGCCCAGCATGCCGTTCAGGATGATCATCACGGCCGCGAACACGGTATCGCGCGCCAGCCCTGCCGTGGACTCGCCACCGGCGATCATCAGCGAGACGATCAGCGCCACTTCGATGGCCGTGACGGCCAGCGCCAGCACCAGCGTGCCGTACGGTTCGCCCACCCGGTGCGCCACCACCTCGGCATGGAACACGGCGGCCAGCACGCCGGCAAACAGGCCCGCCACCAGCAGCAAGGTATACACCTGGCCGACCATGGCCTGGGCGCCCATCGCCTGGCCGGCGATCAGCAACCAGGCCACCACCGGCGCGGCGACGGACCAGAGGGGCAAAGACTTCGATATTTTCACTGTGACGCTCCCGTGCTTGATTCTGGAAAGCGCATTGTAACTTGCGCATCCCTCGACCCTGTCACGGCAGCGTATGCGTGAGTCCGGACGGTCAGGCCGCAGCCGGCATGCCCCGCGCGTCCGCCTGCTTGCGCCGGCGCATCCAGCCGATCAGCCCCAGGCCACCGAGCATCATGGCGTACGTGGACGGCTCCGGCACGGCGGTGACCGAGATATTGTCCACCGCGACGTCGAAGTTGGTGAAGCCGTACATATAGCCGGGCACGAAGGTGCCGAAGACCACTTCGTCCACGCTGGCCAGGACGTCGGCAAAGCTGCGGCCGGTGGGCAGCTTGGGACCTGCGCCGTCGTCGGTGGAGCCGTAACCGCCCCAGCCCGCCGGCAGGCCGGTGGCGGTGGGGTCGCCGATGGTGACCGACAGGTGCTGCCAGTCCTGGGTGGCGTCGATGGTGCCGAGCTTGTACCACACGCTCGAGTACGGCATGCCGGCTGGCGTATTGCCGTAGTCGCGCAGCTCCACCACCACGTCGCGCGCGACGTCCTGGTTGAAGAACTTGATCTCATTGGCCTTGATGTCGAGGCCCAGCGTGACCGGACCCTTGGCGGTGTAGTCACCGAGGAAGGCGGCGTTGGTGGTGGTGCCGAACGAAATGCCGAAGTTTTCGATCACCGTGCGCAGCGCCGGCGCGCCGTGGCCCATGCTGGTGTCGATGCCGGAGCCGCCGATGCCGTCTGCCGGTTCCATGCCATACCAGCCCTGGTTACCGTTGGAAAAATCCACCGTGGTGGAGCCGCCGGCAGCAAACGCGGCGCCACCAGCTACGGACAACACCGCCGCCATCAATGCTTTGTTCAAAGTCATGAGTCTTCCTTTGTCAGTTGGAGGGAGAACAGGCCACCGGGGCCGGAAAACTTGTGATTTCCTCAAGCCGGTGCAAGGCCAGTTTGTTGTCGTTCCATCCAGCTGTCAAAGACTACTGGTCACAAATTTGTAACCATAATGTAACCATTGGGCGGGTAAGTTTCCACAGTTCCACCCTGCGTTCTATTTGGAAATGGTCACAATAACGACCGGAAGTCGCCAATCGATCGTGACACACTATGAATGATGAGTCCGTCAGTACTTGCGTCCATAGCGCCTGCAACGCGCAGTTCTGCATAACCGCCGGTAATGTTCATCGCATCATGCATGTCACGTTTCTGCCACAGCCCTACCGCGCTGGCTGCTGGTACAAACCCTGTAACTGGGCATAGGGCATGGCTTGCGCCACCAGCGGGCCGGCGTTGCCGGTAGCGAGGAAGTCGCGACCCATGCCGGCTGCTGCCGCCCATAACGCCTGCGCAATGCCGGAGCCGGCGCTCAGGCGGCGCACGCCCAGTTGCGCGAGCGCCTCGGCGTCCGGCACGCCCGGCCAGTCCATCACGTTGACCGGCAAGGCCACTGCCGCCACCACTTGCGCAATCTCGTCCGGTTTGACCATGCCGGCCACGAACAGGCCATCGGCGCCGGCCGCCTGGTACAGCGCGGCGCGGCGCAGCACTTCTGCCACCCGCTCCCCTTCTGGCGCCAGGCCTTTCAGGTAGACGTCGGTGCGGGTGTTGATGAAGATGTCCCGGCCCTCCTGCGCCGCCAGCTCCTTGATCGCGGCGATCTTGGCAGCGAGTACCTGCGGTGCGTCGTGGCCGTCTTCGAGGTTGATGCCGGCCACGCCCGCGTCGATCAGGCGCAGCACGCTCAGTGCGACGGCCTGCGGATCATCGTCGTAACCGTTTTCAAAGTCCACCGACAGCGGCACCGTCAGCACCCGCGCGATATTGGCGGCCACCGCGATTGCCACATCGACCGGCATCTGGCCGCCATCGGAATATCCGGCCGCCCACGCCACGCCGGCGCTGGTGGTGGCAATCGCCGGCGCACCAAGACTTTCGAACAGGCGCGCACTGCCCGCGTCCCAGGCGTTGGGCAGGTGCAGCAGGCGGCTGCCGTCGTGCAGCTGTTTGAAAGTGGTCACTAGGTTCATCAGGGCTCCTTAGAATAGGCTCGATTGCATGGTGGTGAGATTGCCGAAGCTGTCGTGCATCGGTTGCAGGATGGCGTCCGCGATCGGCTGCAGCTGCTTGGCCAGATAATGTTCGTAGTCGATCTGCGAGCGCAGGTCTTCCAGCGGCTCGGGACCGCTGGTGGTCATCACGTAGCTGATCCAGCCGCCGTTCTGGTACCGTTGCGGGCGCCGGTGCGCCAGGTTGTATTCGTCGGCCAGGCGTGCCGCGCGCACCTGCGGCGGCACGTTGACCTTGTATTCGTCGAGCGGCTGGCGCAGACGCTTGCGGTACACCAGCAGGTCGTCGCAGTGGCCGGCAAGCATGCGGTCGGCGTACTCGCGCACATAGTCCTGGTACGGCTGGTTCTTGAACACGCGCAGGAACAGCCCTTGCTGGAACTGCTGCGCCAGCGGCGTCCAGTCGCTGCGCGCCACTTCCAGGCCGCGGTATATCACCTCTTCTTCGCCCCTGGCGTTGATCATCAGGCCGGCGTAGCGCTTCTTGCTGCCCATCTCGGTGCCACGGATGGTGGGCATGAAAAACTTCTGGTAGTGGGTGTCGAACTCGATTTCGAGGTGGCAGTCGAGGCCATGTTTTTCCCTGAGCATGGTGCGCCACCACTGGTTGATGCCATCCGCCAGTTGCTGGCCGATGGCCAAAGCGTCGTCGTTCCTGTGCTCTTTTTTGAGCCAGATGAAGATCGAATCGGTGTCGCCGTAGATCACGTCGTAGCCTTCCGCTTCCACCAGCTTGCGCGTCTGCTTCATCATCTGGTGGCCGCGCAAGGTCACCGACGACACCAGGCGCGGATTGAAGAAGCGGCATTCGGTGGCGCCCAGCACGCCGCAAAAGGAATTCATCAGGAGCTTCAAAGCCTGCGACAGCGGCTCGTTTTTTGCCCGCTTGGCGGCGTCGCGCTGCTTCCAGATTTGCGTGGTGATCTCGGGCAGGCAGTGCCTGGTGCGCGAGAACACGGTGCCGTTCACGCCTTCCACCTGGTCGGCCGCATCGGTGGCGGACTCACCTTCGACCAGCCCCACCGGATCGACCAGGAAGGTGCGGATGATGGACGGGTACAGGCTTTTGTAGTCGAGCACCACGACCGAGTCGTACAGGCCCGGCTTGGAGTCCATCACGAAGCCGCCCGGCGACGCTCCGCCCGACACATCGCCCACGCTGGGCGCCACGTAACCCTCCCGGTGCATGCGCGGCAGGTAGTGGTGGCTGAAGGCGGCAATCGAGCCGCCCAGGTGGTCGGCCTGCAGGCCGGTGACGGTGGCGCGCTCGATCATGAAGGCCAGCAGGTTGGCCTTGTCGAAGATGCGCGTGACCAGCTCGCAGTCTTTCAGGTTGTAGTGCGCCAGCGCCGGCTTGTCCTCGTGGAAGCGGCGCTCGATCTCGGCCATCTTGTCGTAGTCGCTGCCGATGTCCTTGCCCTCGCCCAGCATCTCCTGCGAGACGTTCTCCAGGCTGTACGACTGGAACATCCACGACGCCGCCTTGAGCGCGTCGATGCCGTCCAACACGATGCGCCCCACCACCGGCGCGAACATATAGCCCTGCTTGCCCGGATGCTCGCGCCACTCGATGGTTTTGTTTTCGCGGCCCAGCGTGAGGGCAATGCGGTGCTTGTCGGCGTTCTTTTGCAGCACCCGTAAATCGAACTGCACCACGTTCCAGCCGATGACCACGTCGGGATCGTGGCGCGCGAACCAGGCGTTGAGGCGTTCGATGATCTGGCGCGGCGTGGCGCAGTATTCGAGGTCAAAGTCGATGGCTTGCGTTGTCGCCTCGGGTGCGGCGCCGAGCATATACACCTGACGCTGGCCGCAGCCTTCCAGCGCGATCGAATACAGGTCACCGTGGGCGCTGGTTTCGATATCGAGCGAAACGATCTTGAGCTTGGGGCGGTAGTCGGGCGCCGGCTTGAGCTTGCAGTCGAAGATGGTATGCCCTTCGATACGTCCGCCCTCGACATTGACGCCGGCCGAAATGAAGCGCTCCATCAGGTAGCGCTCGGGCGGCCGGATGTCGGCCTCGTACATGCGGATGCCATGCTCGCGCAGCGTGCGCTCGAGCGCGGTGAGCGCCTTGTAGCGCGACGCATACACGCCCACCACCGGCTCCTGCTGGAAGGTTTTCAGTTGCAGGTCGCGCAGCTCGATGCCGCCCGACTGATCCATCAGCGCCTCGATGGCCGCGCGCTGGCCTGCCTCGGCAAAGGCGACCGAGGTTTGCGCGGTGAGGCGGATTTTCCGGGGGCCGTCGTCGGTGGCCAGCCAGAAATCGATCTCGGTGCCGTGCGCAGTATCGCGCCAGTGGCGCGTGAGGATAAAGCCGGTGCAGGTCATCCCGGAATTATACTGTATGCGCATACAGCCACCGTCTAACCCGCACAGCCAACCGGGGTCGGACCCCAGACGGAGTCCGACCCCAACCTGTCAGGCATGCGTATCACAGCCCGCGTCTTGGGGGTTAAAACTCAAGCGCTATCGCGCTCGATGATGGAAAAGCCGATATCGAGTATGCGCTCGCCCACGTCACGGTCCTGCGAGCGGTCGAGGATGAAGCGCGCGGCCGTGGCGCCGATCAGCGCGCCGTCGATGCGCACGGTAGTCAAGGCCGGATGCAGCTCGCGCGCAAACGCCAGGTCGCCCAGGCCGATCACCGCCAGTTGCGACGGCACCGCAATGCCCAGCGCCTGCGCCTCGGTCAGCACGCCTAGCGCCACCATGTCGGAACTGCAGAACACCGCGTCGATATCGGGATGCTGCGCCAGCAGTGCGCGCAAGCCGGTGCGCCCGAAACCGGTGTTGGTGGGCGCCGGCGCCACCAGCGCGGGAATTGCCGCCTCGCCCGGCGCGGCCATGCCCAGCGCGATGGCCGCGTCCGAGAACGAGCGCATGCGACGCTGGGCGCGGTCGTCGTCGGCTCCCAGCGTGGCCACGCGGCGGCGGCCGCGCGCGTGCAGGTACTCGGCCACCGCCTGCCCCACTTTTTCGTGCGAAAAACCGATCAGCATGTCGATCGGATTGGGCGCCAGGTCCCAGGTTTCCACCACCGGGATGCCGCTGCTCAGCAGGCGCTTGCGGCCGGCAGCCGAATGCATGATCCCGGTGAGCACCACGCCGTCCGGGCGACGGCCGATGATCGCTTCGAGCAGTTCGTCCTCGCGCGAATCTTCATAGCCGGACTGGCCCAGCATGACCTGGTAGCCATGCTGCGCCAATGCGGCCGTCAACGACTGCACCATCTCGAGGAAGACGTTGCCGGTAATGGTGGGGATCACGGCGGCCACCAGCCGGCTCTTGCGCGAAGCGAGGCCGCCGGCCAGCATATTGGGCACGTACCCGGTTTGCGCGACCGCGTCTTTTACCCGCTGCATGATCGCATCCGACACCACGCTGGGATTGTTGAGCGCGCGCGACGCGGTGATCGGCGCCACCCCGGCCAGGCGCGCGACGTCGCGCAGCGTGATGCCGCCGCTGTTGCGGCGGCGCTTGGGAACGTCGTTACCAGGTGGGTTATCGGTGGGATAGGTCATGCGGCGATTTTAACAGGTGAACAACAGGTGGACTTCAGCGGTAGGTCAGCATGTCGGTCCCGCCCAGCGCTTCCAGGTGGGCGTAGTTGTTGAAGTAATCGAGGCCGAACTCGCCGGGCCGATGCAGCAGCCGCGTGACCGAGCAATTGGCCATTTTCCAGGTCATTTCCATCACCTGGTAGTCCTGCAAGCCCAGCACGTGCTGCATCACGGTGGCGATCACGCCGCTGGACGTGAAGACCAGCGTGGCCTGCTTGCTGTCGGGGCGGTCCAGGCGCTCGAGCGCGGCCACCACGCGGGCGCGAAACTCGGGCCAGGCTTGCGCATACTGGTCGTCGTGCCAGCCCGTCATCCAGCGCTGCATGGCGGCGCGGAACAGCTGCTCCATCGCACGCTGCGGTTCGGCCGCGCCGGCCAGGCGCGCACCGAGTGCTGCAGGATCGGCAAATTCCGGGCAGTGGCGCAGCATCACTTCGTGGTGGTCGAATTCGGCGAAGCCGGGTTCGAGCTCACGCTGCGCTGCGGGCCACGAGGCGGCCGGCATCTCGGCCTGGCAGGCCTCTGCCGCCTGCGCGTGGCGCGCCATGGCGCCGGTCAGCACGCGCTGAAAGCGCTGCCCGCGTTTGGCGAACCACTGCCCCAGCAAACGCGCCTGCTGTTCGCCGCGCGTTGACAGCTGGTCGTAATTGGCGCTGCCGAACGACGCCTGCGCGCTGCGCACCAGGAAGATCTGTCCCATGACGGTCCTAAGGTTACGAAACCGGGCAGGCCGCGCTGCCATTGGCAGCGAGCGCGCGCACCGCCGTGGCAATGTCGGCGCCCAGGCGCGCCACGGCGCGGCGGTGGCCGGCCACCAGCGCCTCGTTACCGTCGCCGACCGTCTCGTTGGCGACAGTGCGGCAGGTCAGCACTTTCGGGCTGCCCACCATTCTCACGCTCCACACGGCGTCGAGCAGCGCGTACTTGCCGGGGGCCGACTCGAAGCGCTGCACATTGGTGCTGATGCGGTACACGGTCGCGCCTTCCGGCGTGGGTGTGCGGAACACGTCCACCGCGCCCAGGTCATTGGTGACCACCTGCGACAGCGCCTGGCCGATTTCGGCCGCCGGCGGCGAAGTCCACAAGTCCTGTTCCAGCAAGTCCATGCGACCGTCGGTGGTCACCACCAGCTGCTTGCGCGCCACCTGCTGCGGCACCGTCACCGCCGGGATCTCGATGAAGTAACTGGGCGCCGCGCCGCTCTTGGTTGTGGGCGTGCCCATGCCGGTGGCCAGGCTGTAGAAGCGGTCCGGCGGCGTGCTCGAGCAACCGGCCAGCGCCACGACAGCAGCCGCTGTGACTGCGCTGGCGAGACGGAAAACTTGGTGCGTCATTTCTTCTCTCCTTTTTTCTCCGGCTTGCCGCGGATGAGCGACTCGGGATGGCGCTCCAGGTAGTCGGTCAGCGCGTTGATCGATTCCATGGTTTGCGTGAGTTGCTGCAGCGCCTCGCGCAGGTCGGACTGCACCGGCGAATCCTTTTGCAGCAGTTCCTCGGCGGTGCCGAAGGTCTTGCGCGCCGCACCCAGGGTGTCTTTCATCTCGGGCACCACTTGCGAGTCGAGCTGCTTGAGCAGGGTGTTGGCGCTTTTCAGCGTGTCGCGCAGGTTGGTGCCGATTTCTTCGAACGGTACCTTGTCGAGCTTGCGCGCGATGCTCGAGAGCTGGGTTTGCAGTTCGTCGAGCGTGTTGGGCACGGTCGGAATCTCGAGCGGATCCTTGCTCATGTCGAGCTTGACGCCCTTGGCGTTCGGGAAGAAGTCGAGCGCCACGTACAGCTGGCCGGTGAGCAGGTTACCGGTGCGCAGCTGGCCGCGCAGGCCCCGCGCCGCCAGGCGCTCCATTAACTGCGGTCCGGCGTTGCCGTCCTGGTCATCGTCGATGCTTTTCTGGAAGGCGCGGCCCAGGCGCGCCGGGTACATGTCCACCGTGACCGGCATGCGGAAGGTTTTCTTGACTCGGTCGAATTCCACGCCCACCGAGCGCACTTCACCGAGCACGATGCCGCGGAAGTCCACCGGCGCACCCTGCGACAGGCCCCGCAGCGACTGGTCGAAGTACAGCACCGTGGTAATGGCCGGGCCGTCCGGGTCGCGCAGCGCGCTGGCCTGGTCAGCGGCCAGCAGGAACTGGCTGCCCTGCGGCGCCACGGCGTCCGGCTTCTGGCCACTGGCACTCTCGAAGGCGATGCCGCCCACCACGAGGGCGGCGAGCGACTGCGTATTGAGCTTGAAGCCCGACGAATCGAGCCGCACATCGACGCCACTGGCATGCCACCAGCGCGTGTTCTTGCCCACGTACTGGTCGTACGGCGCGCGGATAAAGACCTTCATTTTCACGCCGCGTCCCTGCTCTTCCAGGTCGAACGCGGTCACCCGGCCCACCGCGATGCGGCGATAGTAGATGGGCGAGCCCACGTCGACGGAACCGAGGCTCTCGCCGTGCAGCGTGTACAGGCTACCCTTCTCGTCGGTGGCTACCTGCGGCGCCTCTTCCAGGCCGGTGAAGTCGCTCGCGGTCTCCTCGGACTTGCCGGCATCGACACCGATGTAGGCGCCGGAGAGCAGCGTGCCCAGGCCGGTCACCCCGGTGGCGCCCACCTTGGGCCGCACCACCCAGAAGCGGGTGTCGGTGGCGGCGAAGCGCTCGGCTTCCTTGCTCATGTCGATCTTGACCAGCACTTTGGAAAGGTCGCGCGAAATCGAGATCGAGCGCACGATGCCGATATCGACGTCCTTGAATTTGACCTTGGTCTTGCCCGGCTCGAGGCCGTCGCCGCTGCGGAAGCTCACCGTCACCGAGGGCCCCTGGTCGACAAAAGTCTTGATCACCAGGCCCACGCCGATCAGCGCGGCCAGCAAGGGGATCAGCCAGACCAGCGAGGGCAGCCAGCGATTGGCCTTTTCGACGGCCGGCTCGTGCACCGGCCGGGGGTGGTCTTCATTTTCAGGCATGCTTTTCTCCATGTGTATCGACGGGGTCCCAGATCAGGCGTGGATCGAACTGCATCGACGCCATCATCGTCAGGACCACCACGGCGCAAAACGCCAGCGCGCCAGGGCCGGCGGTAATCACCGCCAGCGTCTGGAAGCGCACCAGCGCCACCGTCAGCGTAATGACAAAAATATCGAGCATCGACCAGCGGCCGACGAATTCAACGATGCGGTACAACACCGTGCGCTGCTCCGGGCGCCAGCGCGAACGACGCTGCGCGGTGTACGCCAGGATCGCCAGCGCCACCAGCTTCATCACCGGCACCACGATACTGGCCACGAAAATGATGATCGCCAGCGCCTGCGAACCGCTGTTCCAGAACAGCAGCACGCCGCTGATGATGGTGTCGTCCTCCTTGCCGAACAGGGAGTTCGTGTACATCACGGGCAGCAGCATGGCGGGTATATAAAGAATCGTGGCGGCCAGCAGCAGCGCCCAGGTGCGGCCCACGCTGTCCGGGCGGCGCCGGTGCAACGCCGACTTGCAGCGCTCGCAATGTTGATGCCGACCGCGTTCGGGAGCCACCAGGCCGCAGCTGTGGCACGCCACCAGCGGCGCGCCAGCGGCCAGCGCCTGGTAATTGAACTGCGACTGCGACGGCCGCATGCCCTTGGGGCCCGGCAGGTGCTCGCCGATATTCCACAAAATCTTGGGGTCGAACGACATCACCAGCGCCAGCATCAGGGTGAGCACCGCAAACGCGAACAGGCCGGGATGGACGATCACCCGCGCCAGGCTGGTCATCTTGACGATGGTGATCAGGATGCCGATCATCAGCACCTCGGTCATGCCCCAGCGCCGCGCCGTGCCCAGTGCGCGCAGCATGGAGTCGAAGCCGGGCGGCCTTCTGCCCCGGCTCAGCGACAGCGTGACATAGAACAGCGACCCCAGTTCCACTGCCGGCAGCACGATGGTAAACAGCGTGACAATCGCCGCGACGATCTCCATCTTCTCGTGCCAGAGCACGTAAATCGCGCCCATCAAGGTGGAGTCGATGCTGTAGCCGCCAATCGACAACTCGACGATGGGGAAGAACTGGGCAATCAGGTAAGTGAAGATGGCGGCCAAGGTGATGGCGGCCATGGCGCGCGGGTCGGAGCGGATGCCGCGATACAGGACGGAGCCGCAACGCACACACCGCGCCTTTTCGCGCGGTTGCAACGGCCGGTGCTGGTGCAGCACGCCGCAGTCATGGCAACTGATCAAATCGTAGCGATACACGGTCCGGCCGGAATGAGGGAAACATTCGTATCATACGGCAATACTGGTGCGCACAATTGTGCGGCGGGGCCGGTTTCGGGCCACTTTTCGTGTCACTTACGCCAATTTACTTTTTCTGCAGGAAATCCAGCAGCGTGGCGGCCACCACCTTGGTCGCGTTGCGCAAGTCGTCGAGGCTGAGGCGCTCGTCGGCCTTCTTGGCGTTCGATTCGGGCACCGTGCGCGGGCCGGCGCCGTACAGCACCGCCGGCATCCCGTGTTCGCCGTACAGGCGCGCATCCGCGTACAACGGCGTACCCTGGGCAGGAATGGTCTCGCCCAGGTAGGTTTGGGCATTGTGCTGGAGGCTGGCCACCAGTTGCGCGGTGCCGGGCAGTTCGCGCAGCGCGTGCGACAGCAGCAGCCGCCGGATCTCGAGCGTGATGCCCTCCTGCCCCGTCACAGCTTTCTCGATCAGCGCCCGCACCTGCGCCTCCACCTGCACCGGGTCTTCCTCGGGAATCATGCGCCGATCGAGCTTGAGCACCACCTTGCCCGGCACCACATTGGTATTGGTGCCGCCGTCGATGCGACCCACCAGCATGGTCGGCGAGTCGATGCCGGCAATCTTCGACTTGATCTTTTTGAGCTCGGGCAGCTCGTCGTAGATGGCGTTGAGGATGCGAGTGGCCGCCTGTAAGGCGTCGTGGCCCGTCTCCGGCATGGCGCCGTGGCCGGACTTGCCGTGCACGGTCACTTCCAGTTGCAGGCAGGCGTTGTGGGCGGTGACGATGTTGTAGCTGAAGCCGGCGGCGATCACGTAATCGGGCTTGGTGAGCTTTCGTTCGAGCAGCCAGCCGGGGCCCAGCAGGCCGCCGAATTCCTCGTCGTAGGTAAAGTGCAGTTCCAGCGCGCCTCGCAACGGCACGCCCAGCGCTTCCAGGGCGCGGGTGGCGAAGATGTAGGTGGCGAAGTCGCACTTGGAGACCGCGGCGGCGCGGCCGTAGATGTAGCCGTTATCAATCACGCCGCCGTAGGGCGGATAGGTCCAGTTGTCACCGGGCGGCACCACGTCGCCGTGGGCATTCAGCGCAAGAGTGGGGCCGCCGCTGTCGTACGGGCGGCGTACGATCAGGTTGGTGATGGACTCCATGCCGTAGTCGCGCACCTGTTCTTGCGGAACCGCGTGCTGCTCGGCGGTCCACCCGTAGGCTTGCACCAGTTGCGCCACCATCTCTGCGTGCGGCGCGTTGTTGCCGGGCGGGGTATCGGTGGGGATGCGCAGCAGTTGCTGGAGCACGCCCACCTGTTCGTCGAAGTGGGCGTCGATCCACTGCGCCAGTTGTGCTTTTTTTTGGTCGTTCATGATGTCCTTCATTTTGCACCGGCCTCGTACCAGGCGGCGATTTGTGCGCGTTCGGCGTCGGTCATCTGCGTCAGGTTCGCCAGTGGCATGGCTTTCAACTGGACCGTCTGCTTGTAGATCTTCTCGGCGTTCTGGCGAATCTCCGCCTCGTTCTCGAGCATGATTCCGGCCGGCGCGGCCGCAAAGCCTGCCTGCTTCGGTTGCGCCGCGTGGCACGCCACGCAGCGGTGGTCGATGATGGTTTTCACTTGCGCGAATTCTTTCGCAGATGACTGCGGATCGACGGCGGGCGCGCTCGCTACGGCCACCGGGCGCGCTGGTGCAATCGCCACGGCCACCGCCGCCAGCAGCGCCAGGCCGATCACCGGATAGCGCCACTCCACGCGGCCCTTGTGGCGCAAGTTGAAGAAGTGGCGGATGAACACTCCGGCCGCCATGATCATGGCCAGCACCAGCCACGAGTACTCGTGGCGGTACGTCATCGCGTAATGGTTGCTGATCATGATGAACAGCACCGGCAAGGTGAAGTAGTTATTGTGCACGCTGCGCTGCTTGGCCTTCTGGCCGTGCACCGGGTCCGGCATGCGGCCGGCCGACATGGCTTCGACCATCTTGCGCTGGCCGGGAATGATCAGCATCAGCACATTGCCCACCATGATGGTGCCGATCAGCGCCCCCACGTGGATGTACGCTGCGCGGCCGCTGAGCACATGGGTCAGGCCATATGCGGCGGCAACGATCAGGATAAAGATCACCACGCCGAACCAGAAGTCATGCTTGCCCAGCGGTGAGCGGCACAGCAGGTCGTACACGGTCCAGCCGACGACCAGGGTACCGATACCGATGCCCACCGCCTGCCAGCTGGTGATGTCGGCCACCGATTTGTCGATCATCATGGCCTGGGCGTTGAAGTAGTAGGCGATCGTCAGCAGCGCGATGCCGGACAGCCAGGTGGAATAGGCTTCCCATTTGAACCAGTGCAGCTCCTTCGGCAGTTCGGCCGGCGCCACCAGGTATTTTTGCGGATTGTAAAAGCCGCCGCCGTGGACCGCCCACAGTTCGCCCGACACGCCTTTTTTTGCCAGTTCCGAACCCGGCGCCGGTGGCCGGATCGAGTTATCGAGCCACACGAAATAGAACGACGCACCGATCCAGGCGATGCCGGTGATGACGTGGAGCCAGCGTACCAGGAGGTTGAGCCATTCGAGGCCATACGGGACGAGGTACGCGAACAATTCCATGGCTAGTCTTTCAGGTCAGGGCTGTGGCTAATTTACAGAAGATAGCCGCAAATGCTGCAATGCACATGAACTATCGAGTATATTAAACATATCGTATCCCGTATAACCTGAACAAGACTTTTCATGGCCGCTCTGCCGCAACACCTGGACCTGCACCTGATCCGCATCCTGTACATGCTGCTGGTGGAGAAAAACGTCTCGCGGGTGGCGCTCAAGCTCAATCAGCCGCAGCCCTCGATCTCGGCCTCGCTGCGCAAGCTGCGCGAGCTGACCGGCGATCCGATCCTGGTGCGCGGCGCCCGTGGCATGGTGCCTACCCAGCACGGCGAGAGCCTGCTGCTGCCGGCCAAGCGCATCCTCGACGAGACCGAGAACCTGTTCCTGAAAAAGTCGCCGTTCGTGCCGCAGATCGAAGCGCGCACTTTCCACGTGGCCGCGCCCGATTATCTCGACAGCCAGTTCCTGCCCAATCTTGTTGCGCTTTTACGACGCGGCTCACCGAATAGCCGCGTCAAGATCCACAGCCTCGGTCCTCGCGTGGACTACGTGCGGCTGCTGTCGGACGGCGACATGGACCTGGTGATCGCCAACTGGGACGAACCGCCCGAGCACCTGCACATGTCCAAGCTGTTCGAAGACCCGATCACCTGCGTGATGCGCGCCGACTGCCCGTACGCGCTGCGCACCCCCAGCGACGCCATGACGCTCGACGACTACCTCACCCTGCCCCACGTGGCGCCCACCCAGCTGATGCCAGGCTACCTGGGCGTGATCGACGATTTCCTCGACCGCCAGGGCTTGCAGCGCAACGTGGTGGTGGAGTCGGCATATTTTGGCCTGATCCCCAACATGCTGGCGCAGACCGACCTGGTACTGACCACCGGGCGTCAGTTCGTGCGCCAGTACGAAAAGCAGATGCCGTTGAAGACCTACGCGCTGCCGGTCAAGTTCCCCGCAATGCGCTTTTACCAGCTGTGGCACGAGCGCGTGCACCAGGCGCCGGAACACAAGTGGTTAAGAGACCAGGTGGCGGCTGCGGCCAAGGGATTGGTGCTGAAGTAAGCGTGCGGCTATAGCTCCTACCTGGCGCCGCATATGTCACGCCTACGCCACGCGCGCTATTATCGGGGCTACATAACGGACACCCACGCCATGACCACCCTCTCCGAGCTCAATCGCTGCGACGCCGCCACCTTCATCGACAGCCTGCGAGGCATCTACGAACACTCGCCATGGATCCCCGAACGCGCCGCCGCCCGGCGCCCGTTCACCAGTGAAACCGCGCTGAAGCTGGCCTTGCAGGACGTGGTCACACGCGCCACGCTCGACGAGCAACTGGGCCTGATCCGCGAGCACCCGGAACTGGCCGGCAAGGCCGCGGTCGCCGGCCAGCTCACGATGGAGTCCACCAGCGAACAGGCGGCGTCCGGCCTGCACCTGTGCAGCGCCGAGGAATACGCCACGCTGCACCAGCTCAACGCCGACTACAACGCCAAATTCGGCTTCCCGTTCATCCTGGCGGTCAAAGGTCCCACCGGCAAGGGCCTCACGCGGCGCCAGGTGATCGCCGCCTTTGCCCGCCGCCTGAAAAACCGCCGGCCCGACGAAATCGCCGAATGCCTGCGCCAGATAAAGCGCATCGCCGAGATCCGCCTGAACGACCTGCTGGGCGTCACGCTCGCCTTCGGCCCCGCCATCATGGAGTGGGCGGAAACCATCGCCGCCTGGAGCGATGTGGAAGTGGGCGAAGACCAGGACTTCGACCTCACCTGCGCCTACCTGACACCGGCCCACCAGCGCACCGCCGCGCAGCTGCGCGACTGGATGACCGAAGCCGGCATGGACGCCCACATCGATGCGGTGGGCAACGTGGTCGGCGTGTACCGCTCCGATGCACCGGGCGCCAGGACCCTGATGACCGGCTCCCACTACGACACCGTGCGCAACGGCGGCAAGTACGACGGGCGCCTGGGCATCCTGCTGCCGATCGCCATCGTGCGCCACCTGCACCAACTCGGCGAGCAGTTGCCGTTCCACCTGGAGGTGGTGGGCTTTGCCGAAGAAGAAGGCGTGCGCTTCAAGAGCACCTTCCTGGGCAGTAACGCGATCACCGGCCGCTTCGACCTGGCGCTGCTCGACCAGCAGGACGCCGACGGCATCTCGATGCGCGCAGCATTGGCCGCCGCCGGCCACGACTTCACCCGCATTCCCGACATCGCCCGCAAGCCGAAAGAACTGCTCGCCTTCGTGGAAGTGCATATCGAACAAGGCCCGGTGCTGCTGCAGCGCGACCTGGCGCTGGGCGTGGTGACGGCGATTGCCGGCAGCTCGCGGTTCCTGGTGCAACTGACCGGCCTGGCCAGCCACGCCGGCACCACGCCGATGGTCATGCGCAAGGACGCCGCCGCCGCTGCGGCAGAAATCGTGCTGCTGGTCGAACAGCGCTGCGCGCAGGCGCCCTCGCTGGTCGGCACCGTGGGCCAGCTGGAAGTGCCGGGCGGCTCGGTCAACGTGATCCCCGGCGCCTGCAAGCTCTCGCTCGACATCCGCGCGGCCGACGACGCGGTGCGGCTGGCAGCGGTGCGGGATGTACTGGATGGTATTGCCGCCATCTGCGAACGCCGCCAGGTGGAGTTCGCGCTCGAACAGATCGTCGATGCGGCCGCCGCACCCTGCGCGCCGCGCCTGATGGACCAGTTGGGCGCCGCCGTGGAACGCGCCGGCCTGCCGCGCTTCGATCTGCTCTCGGGCGCCGGCCACGACGCGATGGCAATGGCAGCGATGACCGACGTCGCCATGCTGTTCACCCGCTGCGGCAACGGCGGCATCAGCCACAATCCGCTGGAAACCATGACTGCGGACGACGCCGACATCGCCGCGCGGGTGCTACTCGATTTCATCCGAAACTTCTAAGCTTCGGGGTCAGTGCCGACATTCGGACACGGCCTCAACAGATCATGGCAGAGCTCGTGTCTGAATGTCGGCACTGACCCCGAACTCAAGGTTGTGGTGTGCTGTTCTTGTCGGCCGTGACCGGCACATACACCAGCCCGAACAGCTTGGCGTATTCTGCCATGCTGGAAAGCCCGATGCTGCGGCGGCGGGCATCGACGTTGGCCTCGTCCTCGATCGGCTGAAAATGCAATGGCTCGCCAACCAGCTGGCTGCCGTAGAGTTGTGGCTTGCCCTCGGCTACGCGTAGCCTGTCCTCCAGCAGCGCCAGCTGCGCGCCCAGCGCATCGTGACGCTCCACGGCCTGGCGCAGCAGGGGCAGGTACTTGCGCTGGGTGGCATTATCTGAGTGCTGCAATACCAGGAAGGCGGTCTGCGACGCCGCGCCGGCAAAGCGCAGGCCGGGCCAGCCGAAGGTGTCGACAATTTCCGACAAACGCTTGGTGTTGGCGACATCGATGGCAGTTTGCTGCCGCCAGTCTTCGTCGGTCAGGCTGGCGCCGGTGGCGTCCCGTCCACGGTACAACTGGTCGGACGCCGACATCTTCACCAGGTCCTGCACGGCCCTGGCACGTTCGGCACTGATGGATTCCCTCGACATGACGACGTCTTCGCCGAAAAAAACGATCGGCTGGCCCGCCGGTGGCGTCAATCTTCCCTGCACGTTGTCGGCGTAACGTATGCGCTTGTCATCGCTCTCGGTCTTGTTGGACACAGCCCTGAATTCCACCGTGCCCCCGATCGGAAAAATCATGCCGCCAACTGGCTTGCCGTTGGCATAAAACGAGATCGTGGTCTGGCTCAGACTCTCCTGGGCATGGCTGACCTGCGTTAGCCCCAGTAGCGCGGCAGTCAACAACCAGCGTAGCCTCAAGACGCCACCCTGCCCGCCCGCTCCAGCATCGCATGCAACAGCACATTGCATCCGGCCTCCAGGTGCTCCGGCTTGGCGTCCTCGATTTCGTTGTGGCTGATGCCGTCCTTGCACGGCACGAAAATCATGCCCGACGGCGCCAGCCGGGCCGCATAAATGGCGTCGTGGCCGGCGCCCGATACCACGTCCATGGTCGAGTATCCCAGCTTGGCGGTGGCGCTGCGCACCGCGTCCACGCAGTCGGGATGGAACGGGCATGGCGGATAGTACGACACGCGTTCGAGCGCGATCGTCAAGCCGGTGTCGCTGCGGGCCTGGTCGAGGAAGGCCAGCAGCTCGCCGTGCATGGTGTTGAGCAGTTCGTCGTTGACGTTGCGCAGGTCGATGCTGAACTTGACTTCGCCCGGAATCACGTTGCGGCTGTTGGGGAACACCTGCACCATGCCCACCGTGCCGCGACCGTATGGCGGGTAGCGGTTGGCAATCGCCACCACTTCCTGCATGATCAACGTCGACACCTGCAAGGCGTCGCGGCGCAGCCCCATCGGCGTGGGGCCGGCGTGCGCTTCCATGCCGGTCACCACGCAGTCGTACCACGACAGGCCCATCACGGCCGGCACCACGCCGATCACCTTGTCGGCGTCTTCCAGCACCGGGCCTTGCTCGATATGGGTTTCGAAATAAGCGCCGATCGGATGCTGGCCCGGCACCTGGTCGCCCTTGTAGCCGATGCGCTCCAGTTCCTCGCCCACGGTCTTGCCATCGGTGTCCTTCGCAGCGTACGCGGTCTCCAGGCTGAAAGCGCCGCAGAATACGCCGGAGCCCATCATCACCGGCACGAAGCGCGACCCTTCCTCGTTGGTCCAGAAGGCCACCTCGATCGGCGCCTCGGTCTGGATGTTCAAATCGTTCAGGGTGCGCACCACTTCCAGCCCGGCCAGCACGCCGTAATTGCCATCGAACTTGCCGCCGGTGGGTTGGGTGTCGATGTGGCTGCCGGTCATCACCGGAGGCAGCGCGTTGTTGGCGCCGTCGCGGCGCATGAAGACGTTGCCGATCTGGTCGATGGTGATCGACATGCCGGCTTCCCTGCCCCACCCGACCACCAGGTCGCGGCCCTGTTGATCGAGATCGGTGAGCGCCAGGCGCTTGACGCCGCCCTTGGCGGTCGCGCCAATTTTGGCCAGTTCCATCAGCGCCGCCCACAGGCGGTCGCCATTGATGCGCATGTCGGTCATGGTCAGGCTCCTTGGTTGAATGCAGGGCGGTCGATGTGGCGGCCAGCACCGGCCACCGCCATCAGTTCGCCGCGATGAAATACCACCACGCCCGCCGCCAGCGTGGTGGACGGGATCCCCTTGACGGTGCGCCCTTCGAACACATTGAAGCCGCCCTTGGCGAACTGGGTTCTGGCCGAAATGGTGCGGGTGCCATCCGGGTCCCACACCACGATATCGGCGTCCGCACCGACCGCAATCACGCCCTTGCGCGGATAGATGTTGAAGATTTGCGCGGCGTTGGTGGAGGTCACACGGACGAATTCCGACGGCGTGAGCACGCCGGTATTCACGCCCGCATCCCACACCACCGACATGCGGTCTTCCACGCCGCCGCAGCCGTTGGGGATCTTGGTGAAATCGTCTTTGCCGGCTGCTTTTTGCTCGGCGCAGAAGGTGCAGTGGTCGGTGGCAGTGGTATGCAGGTTGCCGCTTTGCAGGCCGTTCCACAGCGCCTTTTGATGATGCTTGCTGCGAAACGGTGGGCTCATCACGTGGCCCGCCGCAAACTCCAGGTCGTCGCTCTGGTACACGCTGTCGTCGATCACCAGGTGGCCGGCCAACGCTTCGCCGTATACTCGCTGGCCGTTGGACCGCGCGCGGGTAATCGCGTCCAGCGACTCTGCGCACGAGACGTGGACGATGTACACCGGGGTGTTCAATACATTGGCAATCGCGATGGCGCGGTTGGCCGCTTCCGCTTCCACCGCCGGAGGGCGCGACAGCGGATGCGAGCTGGGACCGGTCAGCCCCTTTTTCAGCAGGTCCTGCTGCAGCTGGTACACCAGCTCACCGTTCTCCGCGTGCACGGTCGGAATCGCCCCCAGTTCCAGCGACCGGCGGAAGCTTTTGACCAGGGTTTCGTCGTCGGCCATGATGGCGTTCTTGTATGCCATGAAGTGCTTGAAGCTGTTGACGCCATGGTCGCGCACCAGGATGCCCATGTCGCGGTGCACGGTATCGTCCCACCAGGTGATCGCCACGTGGAAGGTGTAGTCGCCGGCCGACATGGCGGACCACTCGCGCCACTGCTGGTAGGCTTCGATCAGGTTCTGCTTCGGCGCGGGTATCACGAAGTCCATGATGGTGGTGGTGCCGCCGGCCAGTCCGGCTGCCGTGCCGGTGAAAAAATCGTCGGCGGTGACGGTGCCCATGAAGGGCAGATTCATGTGGGTATGGGTGTCGATCCCGCCCGGCATCACGTACTGGCCGCTGGCGTCGATCACCCTGGCCGACGCCGGAGCGTCGAGGTTCTCGCCCACGGCCACGATCTTGTCGCCGTAGCACAGCACATCGGCGCGGAAGGCGCGGTCGGCGTTGACGACGGTGCCGCCCCGGATAATGGTGGTCATACAGGTCTCCTGTTTTTCTAACGTCAAGAGTGAACCGGCGCGCCGACGGCAGGCACGGTCTTCCCCTTCATCATGATGCCGTAGACGGTGGCCGAAATGGCCACGCCGACAAACCAGGCATACGTATAAATCGTTTTGAACAATTCGCCCACGTCCGGGAACGAGGCCGGGAAGGCGGCGTTGAGAAAGCCGGGAATATTGGGCAACACGCCGATGATGAACGCCACCAGTGCGGCCATGTTCCACCCATTCCCGTAAGAGTACTGCCCGTCCTCGCGATACAGCTCATCGACATTGAGCTCGGTCTTGCGCACCAGGTAGTAGTCAACGATCAGGATGCCGGCGATGGGACCGAGCAGCGCCGAGTAGCCGATCAGCCAGGTGAAGATATAGCCCTCGGTCGACTCCAGTATTTTCCACGGCATCATGACGATGGCGATTGCCGCCGTCAGGTAGCCGCCAGTGCGGTAGGTGATCTTGCTGGGCGCGAGCGCCGAGAAATCGTAGGCCGGACCCACCAGGTTGGCCGCCAGGTTGACCGACACCGTGTCGATCAGCAGGATGATCAGCGCCACCAGCACGGCCACGCCGGTCATGCGGCTGGCCAGGTCCACCGGATCCCAGATCGCCTTGCCGTACAGGACCACGGTGGCCGAGGTGACGATCACCGCCATCATCGACAGCAGCGCCATCGGCACCGGCAGGCCCACCGACTGTCCCACCACCTGGTCGCGCTGGGTTTTGGCAAAACGGGTAAAGTCGGGAATATTCAGGGCCAGCGTGGCCCAGAAACCGACCATGGCGGTCAGCGATGGCCAGAATACTGACCAGAACTGGCCCGCCTTCTTGCCGCCTTCAACAAACTGCGACGGCGCCGACAGCAGGTCGCCGAAGCCGCCGGCCTTGCTGTGCACCCAGCCCAGCAGGACGAAGCAGATCAGGATTTTCAAAGGTGCGGTGTAGGTTTCGAGCTTGCGGATCGATTCCATGCCGTGCACGATGTAGTACAGCTGGATGGCCCAGAACCCCAGGAAACACAGCAACTGCGTACCATTGATGCCGAGGATGGCGATTTTTGCGCCACCGATCTCGCCGCCCATCAGCACACCGAGCAAGGTGTAAATCATCTGCCCGCCGAACCAGGTCTGGATGCCGTACCAGCCGCAGGCGACGATGGCGCGCATCAGTGCCGGCAGCTTGGCGCCGGCCGTGCCGAACGACGCCCGCGCCAGCACCGCGTACGGAATGCCGAACTTGGTGCCCGCGTGGCCGATCAACAGCATCGGCAACAGCACGATGGCATTCGCAATGAACACTGTCATCACCGCCTGCCAGCCCGACATGCCGCCCTCGATCAAACTGGCCGACAAGGTGTACGCCGGGATGCACATCACCATGCCCACCCACAGCGCCGCGAAGTGATACCAGCGCCAGGTACGCTGCGCGGCGGTGGTCGGCGCCAGGTCTTCATTCCACAATTGCGTGCTGCTCGTTTTGCTGGGGTTATTCACGGTCACGGGGCGGACTCCAAAGGTTGATCGACAAGCTTCTGCGAATCCAACGCTGCGCCGTCAATTGGATTCCCGCCTGCGCAGGAATGACGGCTCGTCGGTCTTCGGTGTGACTGCTGCAAGTTTCGTACCCAGGAAGATCAGACAGTCTCCGCCACCGCAGGCCGCTCCGCGCGCGGGTTACGCGGGTCCTGGGTCCAGTTCATGTACGGCTTGCCGGTATGCTGCGGCACCATCGTGATGCAGCCCTGCACCGGGCAGGTGATCTCGCACAGGTTGCAGCCCACGCATTCGTCCTTGATCACCTCGTAGGTGCGCACGCCGGCAGCGTCGATCAACTGGCTGATCGACTGGTGCGACGTGTCTTCGCACGCCACGTAACAGCGGCCGCACTTGATGCAGTCGTCCTGGTTGATCTGGGCGATGACCTGGTAGTTCATGTTCAGGTATTTCCAGTCGGTGGTGTTGGGCACGGCCTTGCCGACAAAGTCGCTCACCCTGGTGTAACCCTTCTGGTCCATCCAGCGCGACAGGCCGTCCTTCATCTCTTCGACGATGCGGAAGCCATGCAGCATGGCGGCCGTGCACACCTGCACGCAGCCAGATCCCAGCGCCATGAACTCGGCCGCGTCGCGCCAGTTGCCGATACCGCCGATGCCGGAAATCGGCAAGCCGGCGGTGGCCGGATCGCGGGCGATTTCCGCCACCATGTTCAGTGCGATCGGCTTGACCGCCGTGCCGCAGTAACCGCCGTGGGTGCTGGCGCCGCCGACGACCGGGTACGCCACCATCTGGTCCAGGTCCAGGTGCGTGATCGAGTTGATGGTGTTGATCAGCGAGACCGCATCGGCCCCGCCAGCCTTGGCTGCACGGGCCGGCGCGCGCACGTCTGTGATGTTGGGCGTGAGCTTGACGATGACCGGCAGCTTGCTGTGAGTCTTGCACCAGCGCGTGACCATTTCCACGTACTCGGGCACCTGGCCCACGGCCGCGCCCATGCCACGCTCCGGCATGCCGTGCGGGCAGCCGAAATTGAGTTCGATGCCGTCGGCGCCGGTCGCTTCCACCAGCGGCAGGATGTCGGCCCACAGCTTTTCTTCGCACGGCAGCATCAGCGAGACGATGATCACGCGATCGGGCCAGTCCTGCTTGACCTGCGTGACTTCCTGCAGGTTGATCTCGAGCGAACGGTCGGTAATCAGTTCGATGTTGTTAAAGCCGATCACCTCGCGGTTCTTGCCATACAAGGCGGAATAGCGCGACGAGACGTTGACGGCTGCCGGGTCTTCACCGAGCGTTTTCCACACCACGCCGCCCCAGCCGGCTTCAAAGGCGCGCACCACGTTGTAGGCCTTGTCGGTGGGCGGTGCGGACGCGAGCCAGAACGGATTGACCGATTTGATGCCGCAAAATTCGATGCTCAGGTCAGCCATGTGCGGCCTCCGGTTTGAGGTGGATATTAGGGTTGATGTCGCTGTGGATGGCGTGCGCTGCCAGCTTGCCGTGTTGTACCGCCTGCACCGTCAGGTCCTGTCCCGGCGCCACGCAGTCGCCGCCGGCGTAGATCTTCGGCAGCACGGTGCGGAACCGGTCATCGACATGAATTTTTTCGCCGTCGCGCTTGAGCGTGGCAGCGAGCGGATCGCTGATGCTGCTTGTATCCATACCCTGGCCAATGGCCTTGAAGATGGCGTCGGCCGCGATCTCGAACGTCTCGCCGGTGCCGGTCAAGCGGCCACTGATATCGGTGGTGCGCTCGAAACGCATGCCGCGCACGCGGCCCGCGTCGTCGAGCAGCACCTGCTGCGGTTGCGCCCACGTGCGCATGCGCACCTGGTTCTCCTTGGCGATGTGCTGTTCGTGCTCGGTGGCGCTCATCGCCTCGAAGCCACGGCGGTACACCAGCGTTACTTCCTCCGCACCGAGGCGCTGGATCTGCACCGCCATGTCGATGGCGGTGTTGCCGGCGCCGATGACGATGGCGCGCGATGGCAGCGGCAAGGCAGCGAGGTCGCTAGCCTGGCGCAGTTCGGCGATGTAGTCCACCGCTGCCAGCAGGCCCGGTGCATCTTCGCCGGTCAGGCCCAGCTGCTTGCTGGCGCCCAGGCCCAGGCCGAGGAACACGGCGTCGTACTGTGCATGCAGATCTTTCAGTTGCAGGTTGGCGCCGAGCTTGTGACCATGGCGAATCTCGATGCCGCCGATTTCGAGCAGGAAGTTCACTTCCTTCTGCGCGAAGTTGTCGGTCAGCTTGTATTTGGCAATGCCGTATTCGTTGAGGCCGCCCGATTTTTCCTGCGCCTCGAACACCACCACGTCGTTGCCCAGCATGGCCAGCCGGTGCGCGCACGACAACCCCGCCGGTCCGGCGCCCACCACCGAAATGGTTTTGCCGGTAGCGGCGGCGCGCGTAAATGGATGGGCGGTGAGCGTCATGTTGTCCACTGCGTAGCGTTGCAGCAGGCCGATTTTAACGGGCTGGCCTTCAGCGTCGTGGTTGCGCACGCAGGCGTCTTCGCACAGGATTTCGGTGGGGCACACGCGCGCGCAGCTGCCGCCAAAAATGTTCTGCTTGAGGATGCCGGTGGCTGCGCCGTTGATGTTCTCATCGTGGATGTTGCGGATGAAACTGGCGACGTCGATGCCGGTCGGGCAGATGCGCGTGCATGGTGCGTCGTAACAGTACAGGCAGCGCGCGCTTTCGATGGCGGCCTGGCGCGCATTGAGCGCAGGCGCCAGGTCGGTGAAGTGGGAAGCCAGTTGGGCATTGGCTTGCTTTGGATGCGGCATGTAGTTCAGAGATTCGATCATCATCTTTTTCCTGGCGAATTGCTTGGTGTGAACGTGATGCCCGAGAGCGGCCTTACTTCATCTGGGGGAATGCAAATTCCGCGCCAGCCGTCGAGGTATTGGGCCAGCGTTCCATCACTGCTTTATGCCGCGTGTAAAAGCGCACGCCTTCCGGTCCGTAGGCGTGATGATCGCCGAACAGGCTGCGCTTCCAGCCGCCGAAACTGTTGAACGCCATCGGTACCGGCAGTGGCACATTCACCCCCACCATGCCCACCTGGATTTGCCGCACGAACTCGCGCGCGGTACCGCCGTCGCGCGTGTAGATCGCCACACCGTTGCCGTACTCGTTGCGATTGATCAGTTCCACCGCGCTGCCCACGTCGGGTAGGCGCACGATGCACAGCACGGGGCCGAAAATCTCTTCCTTGTAAATGCTCATGTCGGGCGTGACATGATCGAACAAGGTGCCGCCGACGAAGAAGCCGTTTTCGCGTTCGGGCACTACGTGGTTGCGACCATCGACCACCAGCGTTGCGCCTTGCGCCACGCCTTCGCCGATCAGTTTTTCGATGCGCTGCTTGGCGGCGCTCGATACCACCGGCCCCATTTCGGCGTCATGCGCCATACCGTCGCGCACTTTCAGTGCGGCCGTGCGCTGTGCCAGTGCATCGATGATTTTGTCGCCGGCGTCGCCCACCGCCACCACCACGGAAATGGCCATGCAACGCTCGCCGGCCGAGCCGAACGCCGCACCCATCAGGGCATCCACCGTCATGTCCATGTCGGCGTCGGGCATGACCACCATGTGGTTTTTTGCGCCACCCAAGGCTTGCACGCGCTTGCCGGCCGCGCAGCCGCGTGCATAAATGTATTCGGCAATCGGCGTGCTGCCGACAAAGCTCAGCGCCTGGATCGCCGGGTGATCGAGCAGCGCATCGACCGCCAGTTTGTCGCCCTGCACCACGTTGAACACGCCATCGGGCAGGCCCGCTTCTTTGAGCAATTTGGCGTGCAGCAGCGACGCCGAAGGATCGCGTTCGGACGGTTTCAGCACGAAGGTATTGCCGCAGGCGATAGCGAGCGGGAACATCCACATCGGCACCATCACCGGAAAGTTAAATGGCGTAATGCCGGCCACCACGCCGAGCGGCTGGCGCACCGACCAGGCGTCGATGCCGCGCGAAATCTGCTCGGTGAATTCGCCCTTGAGCATTTGCGGAATGCCGACCGCAAACTCCACCATCTCGATGCCGCGCGCCACTTCGCCCTGGGCGTCAGCAAAAGTCTTGCCGTGTTCGAGCGTGACCACCGCCGCGAAATCGTCGATGTGCTGCTGGCACAGTTGCAGGTACTTGAACAGCACGCGGGCGCGCGTCAGCGGCGGCGTGGCGGACCACGCAGGAAACGCCGCTTCGGCTGCGTGCACGGCGGCGTCCACTTCTTCCGCACTGGCCAGCGCCACGCGGGCGACCGGCTCGCCCAGGGCCGGGTTGAAGACATCCGCATAACGACCCGATGCCGTGTCCTGCTTGGCGCCGTTGATGAAGTGGGTGATGGTGTCCAGCTTGCTGTCGAGGTTGCTCATATGGTGGTTCCGCTTCAATCGAGGTTGTTCAAGATCGCGGACAGCTTGCCGAACAATTCGTCGACGTGTTTTTTCTCGAGCACCAGCGGCGGCGAGAGCGCGATGATGTCGCCGGTCACGCGTATCAACACGCCGTCCGCAAATGCCTGCTTGAACGCGGCGAACGCGCGCGTGCCGGGCTTGCCGGCAATCGGCGCCAGTTCGATGCCGGCCACGAGACCGATGGTGCGGATGTCGATCACGTGCGGCAGGCCCTTGAGCGAATGCACGGCATCGGTCCAGTACTCGACCATGCCGGCCGCGTGGCCGAGGATGTCCTGTTCCTTGAACACTTCCAGCGTGGCCAGGGCTGCCGCGCATGCGATCGGGTGGCCGGAATACGTGTAGCCGTGGAACAGTTCGATGCCCGGCGGCGCGTCCATGAAGGCGTCGTGGATGTGCTGTTTGCTGAACACCGCGCCCATCGGGATGGTGCCATTGGTCAGGCCCTTGGCGGTGGTCATCAGGTCCGGTTCGACGTCGAAGTAGTCGGCCGCGAACGGCGTGGCCAGGCGGCCGAAGCCGGTGATCACTTCGTCGAAAATCAGCAGGATGCCGTGCCTGGTGCACAGCTCGCGCAGGCGCTTCAGGTAACCCTTGGGCGGCACCAGCACGCCGGTGGAACCGGCCACCGGCTCCACGATCACGGCCGCGATGGTGGACGCGTCGTGCAGGGTGACGATGCGTTCGAGTTCGTCGGCCAGCTCGAAGCCGTGTTCCGGTTCGCCGCGCGTGTAGGCGTTCTTTTCCAGGTTGTGGGTGTGCGGCAGGTGATCGACGCCGGGCAGCATCACGCCGTACGGTTTGCGGTTGCCGGCGATGCCACCGACGGAGATGCCGCCGAAGCCCACGCCGTGGTAGCCGCGCTCACGGCCGATCAGGCGGGTGCGGCCTGCCTCGCCGCGCGCGCGGTGGTAGGCCAGCGCCATCTTCAGGGCGGTATCGACAGCCTCGGAGCCGGAGTTGGTGTAAAAGACGTGGCCGAAGCGGTGGTTGGTGTACTCCATCAGGCGGTCGGCCAGCTCGAACGCGGCCGGGTGGCCCATCTGGAACGTGGGCGCGAAGTCGAGCTGGCCCACCATTTCGCGCACGGCGGCGACGATCCTGGGCTGGGCGTGGCCGCACGGTACGCACCACAGGCCGGCGGTGCCGTCGAGGATGGTGTTGCCATCGACATCCTTGTAGTACATGCCTTCGGCGGAGACCAGCAGGCGCGGATTGGCCTTGAAATCGCGGTTGTTAGTGAAGGGCATCCAGAACGATGCCATGGAGTCGGGGCGGGACAGGTTCATGCATATCTCCATGAAGGGGAACTTTTGACGACCCGTAAAAAAATTTTACAAGTGGCAAAACGATGATGCAATAATAGTCAGCGATATAACTATGGCACATATACAAAGACGGTAAAACAGCCCAACCGTATTGGTGGTAAAAACAGTACAGTTTTGATTTGTGCACCAGGGGAGTCAAGCATGGAGGATGGAAACGTTGCGGTCGATCAAGCCGACTGGCCCGTTCTCGCCATAGAGCGCAGCAAAAAGGGCAGCCTGGTCGAGCAGATCGTGGCCGCGATCTCTGCCATGGTGGGCCGCCGCGAGTTACGAATCGGCACTAAAATGCCGTCGGTGCGGCAGTTTGCCAAGTGTAATGGCATCAGCACCTTTACAGTTGTGGAGTCGTACGACCGCCTGGTCACGCTGGGCCTGTTGATGTCGCGCCGCGGTTCCGGTTATTTTGTCGCGCGCCAGGACCTGCCGCCAGCGCTGACGCCGATGGCCCTGCACACCATGCCGACTGCAATCGACGCCCTCACCCCGGACCTGTATTCGGGCGTGTCCGAGGCGCTGGCCGCCGGCGTGGGCTGGCTGCCGCCCGAGTGGTACGGCGACGACACCGTGCTCGACGCCGTGCGCCACGCCATGCGCATTCCGTCGAACCGCCTGCGCGGCTACGGCCACTCGATGGGTTTTCCCACGCTGCGCCACCACCTGGCCGCCACGCTCAGCGACGACCTGTTCCCGGTCGATCCCGAGCAGATCCTGCTCACCCACGGCGCCACCCACGCGTTCGACCTGATTTTGCGCACCCTCACCCGCCCCGGCGACACGGTCTTCGTCGAAGACCCCGGCTACAGCAACCTGCACTCGCTGATCCTGCACCACGGCTGCATCGCGGTGGGCATCCCCCGCGGTGACAACGGCATCGACGTCGAACTGCTGGCGCGCCAGGCGGCCATGACGCAACCGAAGCTCATGTTCGTCAACACGGTGCTGCAAAACCCGCTGGGCACGTCGCTGTCGGCGGCGCAGGCGCACCGGTTGCTGGCCCTGGCCGAGCAGTTCGATTTCTGGCTGGTGGAAGACGATATCTACCGCGAGCTGGCGCAGCGCGGCGAAGCGTCGCTGGCGGCGATGGACGGCTTGCGTCGCGTGATCCGGGTGGGCAGCTTTTCCAAGACGCTGTCGCCGGTGCTGCGGGTGGGGTCGATCTGTGCGTCCGCCTCGCTGCTGCCCGAGCTGCTGCGGGTGAAAATGCTGGCGGGGCTCACCACGTCCGAGATCAACGAGCGCGCCGTGTATCACGCCATCAGCGCGCGGCCGTATAAACGCATGGTGGACAAGCTGGTGGCGCAACTGGAATCCGGCCGCGAGCGCACCATCGAGAGCCTGCGCGGGATCGGCATGGCGCCGATAGCGAAGCCGCGCGGGGGCATGTTCGTCTCGGCTGGCTGGCAAGAACAGCCTCGCGCCGACTGCAACGGCAAGACCATCGCCGACGCCGCGCTCAAGGCCGGCATCCTGCTCTCGCCATGCGACTTTTTCATGCTGCGCCAGCCCGAGTCGGTCTGGTTCCGTTTCAATGTCGCCTACAGCAACCACCCGCAGCTGCTGGACTTCCTGCAGTCGGTGCGCCCTGCCTGAGAGAGCCGAATATGTCGATCACCAAATTGGAAGCCGCACCCAGGATCAAGCGCAGGGTGATCAACCGCGACAAGCTCGAAGCCGACATCGTGGCAGTTGCCGTGAAAGTGTTTGCCGAAAGCGGCTACGAGGGCGCCTCGATCGCCACCATCGCCGACCAGGCCGGCCTGTCGAAGCAGAACCTGATGTACTACTTCCCCACCAAGCAGGCCCTGTACGAGCGGGTGCTCGACGATGTGCTCGACGACTGGCTGGCACGGATGGAGAGCCTGGGGGCGGCCGACCAGCAACCGCAGGCGGTGCTGCGCGCCTACGTGCAGGCCAAGCTGAAGTTTTCGCGCGAGCAGCCGTGGGCGTCGCGCGTGTATGCAATGGAGGTGATCAGTGGCGCCCAGCTGTATGGGGCGCAGATCCAGCGCCGCGTGGTGCCACTGCTGCGCAAGGATATCGCGGTGTTCGAGCAGTGGATCGCAGCCGGCAAGATCGCACCGGTCAACGCCACCCACCTGCTGTTCGCCATCTGGGCCATGACCCAGTCCTACGCCGACTTCGCACCGCAGATGGCGCTGGTACTGAACCGCAAGCAGCTGGTAAAAAAGGATTTCGACGACGCCGAACAGCTGATCGTCGACATGGTCCTCGCCACTGTCACCGTACCGGCAGCAAGCAAGACCGCCTGACAACCGCTCAGGGCAAGGCCCTGCAACGCCGCCTTTAACGACTTTTCAGGGACCAAGAGCGCCTGACAACCGCTCAGGGCAAGGCGCAGGGCCGCAGACAGTACGAGCGTACGGCAAGGCGCTGCAACGCCGCGCTGAGTGGCTTGTCAGGCGCTCTTGCGGCGGCGGGCGATGAAGCCGAGCAATCCCAGGCCCGCCAGCATCATGGCGTAAGTCTCCGCCTCCGGCACGGCGGTAGCCAGGCTGCCGCTGAATTGTTGCAGGTGGACTTCGCCTTGCTGATTGAACGCCTTGGCGTAAACGCCGCCTTCGACGTTGGCGCCGCCCCGGTTGCTGAACGTGCCGTCAGCCACCAGTACCTGGCCGACGAAGGTGCGATCCACGGTCACGCTGGTGGCGCCCGCGAAGTTCCAGATCAGCGAACTACCCAGGCTGTTTGGGGCCAGGAAATTGGCGCTCAGCGACAGCGCCTTGTTGTCGGTGTTGAAGATCACCGTGCTGGCCTTGTTCAGGTTGAACGCGAACTCGCCGATATTCGATGCGAAGATCTGGCTGTCGAGCGAGGTCAGGTCGAACACCAGCACGCCGTTGGCGTTGCCGGTACCGCTGAAGGTGACCTTGTTGCCGGCAATCGCCACAGCCGCGTCCTTGCTGCCCTTGAGCGCCGACAGCTTGGTGCTCATATTGTTCATGACGTTGCTGAAGTCGGTGCTGCTGGCGGCGGCGCGGGTGCTGTTCATCTCAGCGGTCGTCGCGGCCAACTTGTTATTGTTGTTGGTATTGGTGTAGCTGGCGGCGTGGCCTGCGCCATTGAAGTTGACGCCGTTGGCGGCGCCAGCCACCCAGGCGTTGCCGTTGAACGTCGTCGAAGTGGCGCTGCCGCCCACGTAGGTTTGGCCGGAGTTGACGATGATGCCGTTGGCGTTGCCGCCCACCACGGCGCCGAGGCCGTTCACATGCAGGTTGCCGCTGGCGTTACCGCCGACGGTCAGGCCGGCATAGGCCGACTTGGCGGTGTCCGAAGCGTGCTGGACATAATCGCCGCCCTGCAGGTTGCCGGCGACATAGGTACGGCCATCGACGTGCGAGGTCGAGGTCATGTCGCCCTTCACCACCACGTTGAATTGCTTGAGCATTTCGTCGGCCGTCAATGGTGCGGCGTGTGCAGCGCCAGCAAACAGGGTGGCAGCGGCAAGGGCGAGGCAGGTACGAACCATCATGGAGACTTATCCTAAGGAAATTAGTAGGGCGTTGTGATATCGATCAATTAGATTTCATAACCACAACAATGATTGCGATGATAGCACCACAATTGCATTTTGAATACTTTATTCTTTGCAATTTACAATTTTTTTTCGCGACACCCGCTGTCGCCCACCCGCCAGCGCGCCCGCTGGTCGCGCGCAACGACCGCTTGTCCCGCCAAAACCGCAGTTGATCGGAAACCGCCCCCTTGCCGCGCCCGGCGCGGCTAAAGTGACGTCATCAACCACACTGACCCAGGGAGACCACCATGAGCAACTTTTTCCACAACACCGGCAACGTTGTCGATGAAATTACCCGCGCCTTCACCCAGGCGCTGCGCTACGGCGCACGCACCATCCGCCGCCTGTCCTGGCCGGCGCTGCTGGGTTGCGCGCTGGTGCTGGCCTTTATCGTCAGCATCCTGCCGCTGGCGTTGACGCTGTTTGCCATCTTCTTGCTGGTCAAGCTGGCGCTGGGCGGCTGCGACGGCATGCGCGGCCGCACCGTCAAGGAACCGCTGCAATGAACTGACGGTGATTTCGCTTGAGCGCGATCAGGCTATACTGGATTTCACTCGAACTAATTTGCCGTTCGTTGATCGTAACAGTTCCACTTTCCGCAGAGGAGGAACCATGACCAGCATCCCCAAGCAAACCTTGTGCAACGTCGTGCCCTGCATGCGCTACCGCGATGCGCCGACCGCCATCAAGTGGCTCGGCGACACCTTCGGCTTCGAAGCGCAAGTGATGGTGCCCAACGACGACGGCACCATCGCCCACGCCCAGCTGGTCTTCGGTCACGGCATGATCATGCTCAGCTCGGTTTTCAATACCGAGTTCGGCCGCTTGATGAAACAGCCTGCCGAGGTCGGGCAATTCGTCACGCAAAGCACCTACCTGGTGGTCAACGACGCCGACCATGTTTACAGCCGGGTGCTCGAGAGCGGCGCCGACATCCTGCTCGACATCAAGGATGAAGACTACGGCGGCCGGGGCTTTACCTGCCGCGATCCGGAGGGGCATATCTGGAGCGTGGGCACGTACGACCCGCAGCTCACCTAACTTGCCAGCGCCGCCACCAGCGCGTGGTCGCGCACCTGCGTGGGATTGAGTCCGATCACTTCCCGGTACAACGGCGGCATGGCGGCGCACACGGCAGCCAGGGCCGCCGCATCGATGCGCGGCGCCACGTACTGCAACTGCGCCGGATTATGCGCCGGCAGCGGCCCCTCCATGGTCGAAGCCCAGGCGCCCAGGTCCATGAAACTCACCGCGCCGTGGTCCGGTCCGTGCGCGAACACGAACGTGCCTTCGCGCGGATGGCCCAGGTACAGCCGCACCTCTTCCTGCTGTGCGGCGCTGGCGCCGTCCATCAGCTTGTAGCGCAGCTGCGCATACGCGCGCGTGGTTTCCATGAAGGCGCTGCGAATACCCGACTGCGCCCGCTTGCCGGACATGCACAGCAGCAGGTTACCGAAGGCGTCGAGCAGGGCCACGGCATCGCCCTCTTCCGCGCGGACCATGGCCTGCCGCAGGAACGGCGCCAGGCCGGCGTCCGGCACATGGGGCGCGCAGCGGTAGGTCAGCGCATCCGGATGCAGTTGCTTGAGGGCGCGTACGATGCGGTGATCCGGCGCCAGCGTGGCCGGGTCGCGCAGCTGTTCACGCGCGCGGTCGGCGCCGAACAGCGCCACCACTTCGCGCGAAGTGGCCTCGAACGCCAGCGCGCACAGCGCCTGGGTGGCTTCCGCAATGGTTTTACCGATGAAGAACGACCGCGGCGTGGCGCCGGCGCCGGCGCGCGCATACAGCGAGGCGCCCAGCACCGCCGGGTAGCTGAAGCTGCGCTGCGCCTGGGCGCGCAAGCCAGCCGGCAGCGCGCCGAACCTGGCGTCGCAGTCATAGTTGATGCCGGCGATGCGGTCGGGGGCGGCGGCCACCACGTTGAAGCCGCCGGCCAGGATCGCGCCGCTGCACATGCAGCACGGGTCGAGCGTGGTGACGATGGTGATGTCCCCGGGCGCCGGCAGCGCACGGCCACGGGCGCGCTCGGCATAGTACCAGTCGATCAACTGGCGTTCGCCGTGCGCGGTGGGGTCGAACACCAGGCCATGCCGGATTACGTTGTTGTGCAGCGACTTGAGCACGTTGCCGTGCTGATCGAGCATCAGGCCACCGACGCCGAACGTGCCCTGGGTCTTGGCGGCGATGGCCTCGGCTGCCGCGATGGCAACGGCGGCCTGCACATCGATTGTCTTCTTGAAGACCAAGGAGTTACTTCTTCAGGTCGGCGCGGCCGAACCCGTTGGGCAGCTGGGCGGCGGCCGTAGTCTCAAGGATGTCGCCCTTGAGGTTGGTGAGCAGCACCGGCAGCTCGTCGCCACCCAGCTCCAGGATCACCTGGCGGCAAGCGCCGCAGGGGGCGATCGGGCCGTCGGTCTCGCCGATCACGACCAGCTGGTCGAAATCGCCGGGCTGGTAGCCGTGGGCAAAGGCGCTGAAGAAGGCGGTGCGCTCGGCGCAATTGCACAGGCCATAGGCGGCGTTTTCCACGTTACAGCCATGGAAGACCTTGCCGTCGCGGGTTTGCAGCGCGGCGCCGACCTTGAAGTTCGAGTACGGCGTGTAGGCCTTCAGGCGCGCGGCGGTGGCTTCGGCGATCAGTTCTTGTTTGTTCATGTCGTTGTCCTCTGAAACGTCATTCCCGCGCAGGCGGGAATTCGTAAGTTATCCTGTATTCCGTCATTCCCGCGTCCGCAGGAATCCGTAAGTTATCCTGTATTCCGTCATTCCCGCGCAGGCGGGAATTCGTAAGTTACCCTGTATTCCGTCATTGCCGCGCAGGCGGGAATCCGTAAGTTATCCTGTATTCCGTCATTCCCGCGCCCGCAGGAATCCGTAAGTTATCCTGTATTCCGTCATTGCCGCGCAGGCGGGAATTCGTAAGTTATCCTGTAATCCGTCATTGCCGCGCAGGCGGGAATCCGTAAGTTATCCTGTATTCCGTCATTGCCGCGCAGGCGGGAATTCGTAAGTTACCCTGTATTCCGTCATTGCCGCGCAGGCGGGAATTCGTAAGTTATCCTGTAATCCGTCATTCCCGCGTAGGCGGGAATCCATAGAACCTGTGAGTCGCGTCAGCTTCGCCATGTTTTACCACGAAGCATGTGGTCTATGGATTCCCGCCTTCGCGGGAATGACGGATTGGCGGTTAAGGGTTGTCGTTGTCATTGTCGTTGTCGTTGTCGTTGGCGTTGAGCTTATGGGCGGATGGTGCGGTACACCACCGGATTGGCAACAGCAGCGGTTTCGCCGATTACGTACGCGGCCTGGATCTCGCGGATGGCCTGGTCGGCCGCTTCCTGCGTGCGTGCGTGTACCGTCGCCAGCGGCTGGCCGGCGTCGATCTTCTCGCCCAGTCCCACCAGGCCGGTCAGGCCGACCGCGAAGTCGATCGGGTCGGCTGCGCGGCGGCGGCCACCGCCAAGTGAGACCACGGCCAGGCCGATCTCGCGGCAGTTGGTGGTCGCTGCATAACCGGAGACCAGCGCCGGCGCCGGCACGATGATCGGCGCGCGTTCCAGGTACTTGTCCGGATTGTCCATCAGGTCGGCCGGGCCGCCCAGGGCCGTGACCATGCGCGCGAAGCGTTCGGCCGCTTCGCCGCTGTCGAGCGACGCCTGCAGCTTGGCGCGCGCTTCCGCGTCGGTGGCGGCCAGTTTGCCCAGCACCAGCATCTCGGCGCACAGCGCCATGGTCACCTCGTGCAGGCGCGCGGGACGCGACTTGCCGGTCAGGTAGTCGATCGCGCCGCGCACCTCGACCGCGTTGCCGGCGTACGGCGCCAGCGATTCGTTCATGTCGGTCAGGATGGCCGACGTCATCATGCCCGCGCCATTACCCACCTGGACGATGCTCTCTGCCAGTTCCACCGATTTTTCGTACGTCGGCATGAAGGCGCCGGTGCCGGCTTTCACGTCCATCACCAGGGCATCGAGGCCGGCCGACAGCTTTTTCGACAGGATCGAGCCGGTGATCATGGCCACCGATTCCACGGTGGCGGTGACGTCGCGCACGCCGTAAAAAATCTTGTCGGATGGCGCCAACGACGACGTCTGGCCAATGATGGCCACGCCCACTTCCTTGACCACCTTGCGGAACAAGGCGTTGTCCGGCACGGTGGAGTAGCCGGGAATCGAATCGAATTTATCGAGCGTGCCACCGGTGTGGCCCAGGCCACGGCCCGAGATCATCGGCACGAAACCGCCGCACGCAGCAATCATGGGGCCCAGCAGCAGCGACACCACGTCGCCCACGCCGCCGGTGGAATGTTTGTCCACCACGGGGCCTGGCAGGTCGAGCGAGCGCCAGTCCAGCACTTCGCCGGAGTCGCGCATGGCCAGGGTGAACGCCACCCGTTCATCCATGGTCATGTCCTTGAAATAGACAGCCATCGCCAGTGCGGCGATCTGGCCTTCGGTGATGCTCTTGGTGGTGATGCCGCCGACGAAGAACTGGATCTCTGCGGCCGACAGGATGCCGCCGTCGCGCTTCTTGCGTATGATCTCTTGAGGTAAAAACATGCGATTCTCCGCTCGATAATTTGGGGTAAAAGCGATACGGGCCGACGGCTCCAAGAAGAGCGCCGGCCCTGAAACCCCGTCGCCCTCGCGCAAGCGGGGGGCCATACTGAGCGTGCATTCACGCGCTCTATGGGTCCCCGCGTTCGCGAGGACGACGGATTAAACGCTGCGAGTCATTCGGACGTCACATCATCAAACGCCGTAAGGAATCCACACGTTCTTGACCTGCGACGCATGCGCCAGCACCGCGCGGCCTCCCGCTTGCGCCGTGCTGTACCAGTCGCGGCCCTTGGCCCCGCCTACCCAGGTGCGCTTGAGCGAGGCGGCCGACAGGCGCTCCACTTCCGCGCAACCGGCTGCGGAACCATCGTGGCGCCACACGGCGTCAATGTCGCCGTGGGTGGCCAGCGTGCGCGCCAGTTCGTCGGTGCTACCGGTGACGATGTTGACGACGCCGCCCGGCAGGTCCGAAGTATCGAATACCTGGTACAGATCGGTGGCCGACAGCGGATGCGCCTCGGACGGCACCACCACCACGCGGTTGCCCAGCGCGATGGCCGGAGCCACCAGCGAAATGAGACCGAGCAACGGCGCCTCGTTCGGGCACACGATGCCGATCACGCCGACCGGTTCGTTCAGCGCCACGGTCACGCCGTGCATCGGCGGCTGGTGCGCCAGGCCGTCGTACTTGTCTGCATAGGCAGCGTAGTAGAACAGGCGCTCGATCGAGGCCTGCACTTCCTTTTCCGCGTTGGCAGTCGAGGCGCCGGTCATGGCGCTGATGCGCGCGGCAAATTCCTCGCCGCGCGCGGCCAGGTTTTCAGCGATGTAGTACAGCACTTGCGCGCGGTTGTGGGCGGTCGCTTTCGACCAGCCGCCGGCTTTGTGGGCCGCTTCCACCGCGTTGCGGATGTCCTTGCGGCTGCCCTCGCCCACTTCGGCAATGAACGCGCCATCAAAGCCATTCACCGCGCGGCTGTAGGCGCCGTCAGGGCGGGCCTGCTTGCCGCCGATGTACATCTTGGCGGTGCGGTCGATGGCAAACGCGCCACCGGCAGCCACTGGTGCGGCGGCCTTGGTCTTGGCCGGAGCGGAAAGGACCGGTGCAGCCGGGCGTGCATCTTCCGACAGCGCGGTCATGTACTCGTACATGCCTTCGCGGCCGCCTTCGCGGCCGAAGCCCGATTCGCGGTAGCCACCGAAGCCGCAGGCGGCGTCGAACTGGTTGGCGGTGTTAATCCACACCACGCCAGCCTTGATCTGCGGCGCGACGTCGAGCGCCAGCGAGATGTTCTCGGTCCACACGCACGCGGCCAGGCCGTACACGGTGTTGTTGGCCAGTTGTACCGCTTCGGGCGGAGTGCGGAAGCTCATGGCAACCAGCACCGGACCGAAGATCTCGGCCTGCGCCACGGCGGCCGACGTGGAGGCGCCGGTGATCAAGGTTGGCGGGAACCAGGCGCCGGCAGCCGGCATTTCGCAGGCCGGCTGGTACACGGTGCAGCCTTCGGCGCGGGCCGATTCCACCAGCTCGGCGATGCGCTGCTGCTGGATCGGATCGACCAGGGCGCCCACGTCGATCGACTTTTCCAGCGGCGCACCGAGGGTGAGCTTGTCCATGCGCGCGCGCAGCTTGGCGAGGAATTTCGCTTCCACCGACTCCTGCACCAGCAGGCGCGAACCGGCGCAGCAGACCTGCCCTTGGTTGAACCAGATCGAATCGACCAGGCCTTCGACCGCTGCATCGAGGTCGGCGTCTTCGAACACGATGAACGGTGACTTGCCGCCCAGCTCCAGGGAGAGCTTCTTGCCGCTGCCGGCGGTGGCGATGCGGATCTGGCGACCCACTTCGTTCGAACCGGTGAAGGCCAGCTTGTCGATGCCGGCGTGGTTGACGATGGCCTCGCCCACGGCGCCGTCGCCGGTGACGATGTTGACCACCCCCGCCGGAACGCCGGCCTGCACGCAGATCTCGGCAAACAGCATGGCGGTCAGCGACGTGAACTCGGCCGGTTTGAACACCACCGTGTTACCGGCGGCCAGCGCCGGGGCGATTTTCCACGACAGCATCAAGAGTGGGAAATTCCATGGCACGATCTGCCCCACCACGCCCACGGCGCGGTAGTCGGCGAATTCTTCGGCCTGCAGCTGCGCCCAGCCGGCGTGGTAGTAGAAGTGGCGCGCGGCCAGCGGCAGGTCGACGTCGCGCGTTTCGCGAATGGTCTTGCCGTTGTCCAGGGTTTCCAGTACGGCGAACAGGCGCGCGTGCTTTTGCAGCAGGCGTGCGATCGCGTACAGCACCTTGGCGCGGCCATGGCCTCCCAGTGCCTGCCAGCCCGGCTGCGCGCGGCGCGCTGCTGCCACGGCGCGGTCGACGTCGTCGGCGGTCGCTTGCGTCAGGTCGGCCAGTTTGGAGGCGTCGGCCGGATTGGTGGAGGCGAACAGTTCGCCGGCGTCGGTCCAGGCGTTGTCGATGAACAGGCCGAAGGTGCGGCCATGCTGCTCGAGCCACGCTTGCGCTTCTTTCTGGCTCTCGGGTGCTGGGCCGTATTCCATGGTATTGAGTATCTCTTTAATTGATGGCATGACGTGTCCGTGCTTTGAAACTGCGTTAGGGTTGGGCGTGGCGATGAGCAGCAGAATAACTGCCGGTCACGTAGTGCTCGAGCTGGCGTTCGATGTCGGTCAGCAGGCTCGAAGCGCCGATGCGGAACAAGTGCGGCTCGAGCCACTCGTTGCCCAGTTCTTCCTTCATCAGGGTCAGGTATTGCAGGGCCGCCTTGGCCGTGCCCACGCCGCCCGCAGGCTTGTAGCCGATCTTGAAACCGGTCTGCTCGTGGTAGTCGCGAATCGCGCGCACCATCGTCAGCGACACGGGAATGGTGGCGTTGACCGGCTCCTTGCCGGTGGACGTCTTGATGAAGTCCGCGCCGGCCATCATGCACACCCACGAAGCCTTGGCGACGTTTTCCAGCGTGACCAGCTCGCCGGTGGCGAGAATCGCTTTGACGTGGGCGTCGCCGCACGCCTGGCGATAGGCCAGCATTTCGTCGTACAGCGCCTGCCAGTTACCGGTCAACACGTGCTGGCGGGTGATGACGATATCGATTTCGGAAGCGCCCGCGGCAACCGACAGTTCGATCTCGCGCACCTTGGTTTCCATGCTGGTGAGACCTGCCGGGAAGCCGGTGGAGACTGCAGCGATCGGCAGGCGGCCTTGCAGCACCTCGCCGGCCGGCTTGATCATCTCGTGGTACACGCAGACGGCGCCGGTGGTCAGTGGATGGCCGGACAGGCCCAGCGCCTCGACCAGGTCGGCGCGCAGCGGCCGCATGGACTTGCGGCACAGGCGCTCCACGCGGCCCGGGGTGTCGTCGCCGGACAGGGTGGTGAGGTCGATCAGGCCGATGGCCTTGACCAGCCACGCGGCCTGGTATTCCTTCTTGACCGTGCGGCGGTTGGCCAGGCTGGCGGCGCGGCGGTCGGCTGCGCTCTTGTTGATGTGGATGTGGTTGATCCAGCCCAGGTCCAGCGGGACGGCTTCGTTACGCTTGAAATCGGCGAGGTGCAAGTCTTGGCTCATAACAGGTTGTTTCCGTTGGAAAGTGGTGGCACGCCCAGGTGGTGCGCCAGGGTCTGGCCGATGTCGGAGAACGATTCCGAAATGGGCAACTGCTGCGGTGCGACACCGGGGCCGAAGAAGATCATCGGAATGTGTTCGCGCGTGTGGTCCGAGCCGGGCCAGGTCGGATCGCAGCCGTGGTCGGCGGTGATCACGGCCACGTCGCCCTCCTGCATGCGCGATATGAACTCGGGCAGGCGCGCATCCATTTCGTGCAGCGCGTTCGCGTAGCCGGTGACGTCGCGGCGGTGGCCGAAGGCCTGGTCGAAGTCCACGAAATTGACGAACGTGAGCGACTTGTCGCCCGCTTCGTCCTGCACTTTGAGCAGCGCGTCGAACAAGGCCATATTGTCCTTGCCCTTGACCACGCGCGAGACGCCTTGCGTGGCAAAGATGTCGCTGATTTTACCGAGCGCGATCACTTCGCCGCCGTCGTTCTTCACGTGGTCGAGCAAGGTGGGCGCCGGTGGCGCGACCGCGTAGTCGTGGCGGTTGGTGGTGCGGGTGTAGTTGCCGTTGGCGCCGGTGAACGGACGCGCGATCACGCGGCCGATGTTGTACGGTTCCACCAGCTTGAAGGCGATCTCGCACACTTCGTACAGGCGCTCGAGGCCGAACGAATCTTCATGCGCGGCGATCTGCAGCACCGAGTCGGCCGAGGTGTAGATGATCGGTTTGCCGGTGGCGACGTGTTCATCGCCATGCTTGTTGATGATTTCCGTGCCCGAGGCATGGCAGTCGCCGAGGAAGCCCGGCACGCCGGTCAGTTCCTGCAGCTTTTGAGTGAGCTCCGCCGGGAACGACGGCACCGTTTTCGGAAAATATCCCCAGTCGAATTCCACCGGCACGCCGGCGATCTCCCAGTGGCCGGACTGGGTGTCCTTGCCGGTGGAACGCTCGCGCGCAGCGCCCCAGGCGGCGGTAAAACCGTCGCGCTGATGAAAGCCCTGCGCCCATTGGCCGCTGGCGGCATGGGCGGCAGCGGCCAGGCCCAGTTTTTCCATCACCGGCAGTTGCATCGGCGTGCCGGCCTTGGCGGCCCAGTCGGCGATGTGGCCGAAGGTGTTGACGCCGACATCGTTGTACTTGTCGGCGTCGGGCGTGGCGCCGAGGCCGAAGGAATCAAGCAGGAGGATAAATGCGCGTTTCATGGTGTGCTCCTTTAGGTGCAGATAGGTGCAAATGAGGATGTAAATGCGACGGACCGTCAGCAGTTATCGCCAACCTCAAAACCGTCATTCCCGCGAAAGCGGGAATCCATACCGAGCTTGCACATCAGCCGTTCTATGGATTCCCGCGTGCGCGGGAATGACGGCTCGACAGCTAACAACGGCTCCAGGACCAACAACGTGGCGTGGAGCCGCCTTTCAACTTCAAGCCTGCGGGGTTTTGCCAACGTTGGCCAGGAAGGCCAGAATCACTTCGATCAGCGACGTGGCGGCAACGGCTGCGTATTTCAGGGTCTGCTCGTGCGACAGCGGGAACGGCGACAGGCCTTCGGCCAGGTTGGTAATCGCCGACACGCCCACCACTTTCAGGCTGCAATGACGGGCCGACACCACTTCCGGCACCACTGACATGCCGACGACATCGGCGCCCAGGGTTTTGAAGGCGCGGATTTCGGCTGGCGTTTCGAAGTTCGGACCGGCGTAGGCGATGTACACGCCTTCATGCAGCGGCACGTTCTTTTCCTTGGCCGACGCGTGCAGCAGTGCACGCAGGTCGGCGTCGTAGGCGTTGGCCATGCTGAAGAAGCGCGGACCGAAACGCTCGTCGTTCGGGCCCATCATCGGGGTACCCGGCAGGTAGTTGATATGGTCAGTGAGCGCCACCAGCGAGCCCGCATCGACTTCGGTGCGCAGCGAACCGGCCGCATTGGTCACGAACAGCATCTCGCAACCCAGCAGCTTCATGGTGCGCACGGCGCTGGTCATCACGCCCAGGCCATAGCCTTCGTAGACGTGGCCGCGGCCCTTCATGCACACCACCGGCACGCCCGCCAGGGTACCCACCACCAGTTCGCCGGCGTGGCCGTGCACGGTGCTGATCGGGAAGCCCGGCAGTTCGTTGAAGCTGATGGTGACCGCGTCGGTCATCTGCTCGGCCAGCACGCCCAGGCCGGAGCCGAGGATCATGGCCACGCGTGGCTTGAAGTCTGCTGGAATGCGGGCGCGGACGATTTCTGCGGCCTGGAATGGGGAGTTGCTGGACATGGTTTTCCTCTGTTGTTCTTGGGATGGGCCGCTCGGGTAGAGACGATACTTGGCCGTTGGACGAGCATGGAGATGCGACATGATGCCTCATCCCCATTATGTATGGCAAATACCATTTTTCTTGCCGATTTATAGCTCATGCATATAAATAGGCGTACATTATAAATCAATGGAAACTTCGCTGACGCAAGCTAACCATGGCAGTTGACCATTGACAGACATTTGTTTACTATTAAAGACAAATGTTTAAACAGGCGCACAACCCGTGACCGAACCCTCCAAGAAGGAACAGCTATACCAGCTGATCCACGCCAACCCCTTCATCTCGCAGCAGGACCTGGCAGCAGACCTGGGCCTGTCGCGCTCGGCCGTGGCCGGGCATATTGCCAGCCTGATCCGCGAGCGGCGCCTGCTCGGCCGTGCCTACGTGCTGCCGGCGCCGCGCGGCCAGCGCCCGGTCGTGTGCATCGGCGCGGCCAACGTGGACCGCAAGCTGCGCACCATCGCCACCCTGCAGGCAGGTACTTCGAACCCCGCCACTGCGTCCGAGACCTACGGCGGCGTGGCGCGCAATATCGCCGAGAACCTGGCGCGCCTGCACACCCCGGTAGCGCTGCTGACCGCCCTCGGCGACGACGGCGCCGGGCGCGCACTGCAAGACCACGCGCAGGCAGCTGGCATCGACACGCGCGGCAGCCTGGCGCTGGCCGATACCGCCAGCGGCACCTATACCGCCATCCTCGACGCCGAGGGCGAGCTGCACGTGGCCCTGGCCGACATGGCGCTGTACGACCAGCTCACGCCCGAGTTTTTAGCCAGCCGCGCGCCGCAACGCGCTGCCGCCGCGCTCACGGTCGCGGACCTGAACCTGCCGCTTGAGACCGTGGCGGCACTGATCGACAGCGCCCGCGCCGATCACGCGCCATTGGTCATCGTCGCCGTCTCGCAACCCAAGATGGCGCGCCTGCCGCACGACCTGCACGGCGTGCGCCTGCTGATCCTCAACCGCGCCGAACTCGAAACCGTGGCCGGCCGCCCGCTGCCCACCGAAGCCGACGTGCGGCTGGCGTGCGCCGGCGTGCAGCAGCGCGGCGCGCGCGATGTCATCGTCACCTGCGGCAGCCAGGGCGTGTTCCACACCTGCGACGGCCAGCTGGTGTGGCTGGCCGCACACCAGGTGAAGGTGGTCGATGTCACCGGCGCCGGTGACGCGTTTTCCGCCGCCGTGTGCTGGTCGCTGGTGCAAGACAACGATGACAGCGCCGACCTCACCCTGGCCTGCCGCCGTGGACTGGCGCTGGCCGCCGTCACCGTGCAAAGCGCCAGCACCGTGGCGCCAGCGCTGGACGCCGGCCTGCTCGAGGCAATCTCCAATACCGATGCGGCGCATGACCCTGGCCATTCCGCGCCGCTTTACACAACCAACTGATCAAGGATTCACCATGCACCAGTACCTGCTGTTCTCCCCTGAAGTCGCCGCCGCCCGCGCTGCCGGCAAAGCCATCGTCGCACTGGAATCGACCATCATCTCGCACGGCATGCCTTACCCGCAAAACGTCCAGATGGCGCGTGAAGTGGAACAGATCATCCGCGACGGCGGCGCCGTGCCGGCCACCATCGCCATCATCGGCGGCAAGATCTGCATCGGTCTCTCGGAAGAGCAACTGGAACTGTTGGGCACTTCGCCCGATGCCATGAAGGTCAGCCGCCGCGACCTGCCGTTCGTGCTGTCCCAGTCCAGGCTGGGCGCGACCACGGTGGCAGCGACCATGATCTGCGCCGAGCTGGCCGGCATTTCCGTGTTCGTCACCGGCGGCATCGGCGGCGTGCACCGTGGCGCCGAGACCAGTTTCGACATCTCGGCCGACTTGCAGGAACTGGCCCAGACGTCGGTGGCCGTGGTGTGCGCGGGCGTGAAATCGATCCTCGACATTGGCCTCACCCTCGAATACCTGGAAACCCACGGCGTGCCGGTGGTGAGCGTGGGCCAGCGCGGCTTCCCGGCGTTCTTCACCCGCGAGAGCGGCTTCAATGCCGACTTCCAGCTCGACACGCCAAGCGAGCAGGCAGCTTTCATCCGCACCAAGTGGGCGCTGGGCCTGAAAGGCGGCATCGTGGTCAGCAACCCGGTGCCGGCAGCGGAAGCGATGCCGAAAGACGAAATCGACGCCATCACCTTGCAGGCGCTGGGCGAAGCCGATGCCCAGGGCGTGACCGGCAAGAACGTCACGCCGTTCCTGCTCTCGCGCATCAAAGCGCTGACCGAAGGCCGCAGCCTGGTGACCAATATCGCGCTGGTGAAGAACAATGCGCGCTGCGGCGCCGCGCTGGCGGTGGCGATGCTGGGGGCGTAAAGAACACCGCCAGCATTGATTCCGTCATCCTCGCGAATGCGGGGATGACGGATAAGCCGTCCGCGAGTTCAGCTTTGCCTTGCCTTTGTTAGAATAGCCCATGTCCATCGATCTGAAACAACTGAAGTACTTCCTCGCCGTCGCAGAAGAAAAGAGCTTCAGCCGGGCTGCCGAACGGCTGCACATTTCGCAGCCGCCGCTCAGCCAGCAGATCATGAAGCTCGAGAGCGAACTCGGTGTGAAGCTGTTCGCCCGCACCACGCGCACGTTCGAGCTTACCGTGGCCGGCAAGGCGCTCATGAGCGAGGCCTCCGACCTGCTGGGTCGCATGCGCATGACCATCGACACCATCCGCCAGATCGACCGCGGCGAAGTCGGTCGCCTGCGCGTGGGCATTGTCGGCTCGGCCATGTGGGGACCGATCCCCAGCCTGCTCGAGCAATTCCAGACCAATTTTCCGCGCGTGACCTGGACCATCCACGAGCTGGGCCCCACGCTGCAATACGAAGCGCTGCGGGCCAAGCAGGTGGACGTGGGATTCTGGCGCGAGCCGCGCATCGACGAGGATTTGCTGCGCCAGGATAACCTGCGCCAGGAGCTGTGCTTCAAGGAAGACGTGTGCGTGGCGATCAACGAGCACCACCCGCTGGCCAAGGCCGACGCCATCGAGTTGATCGACATCGCCAACGAACCGATGCTCACGCTGGCGCTCGACAAGTCGTCGTTCCCGCGCTATTTGATCCAGTGCTGCGTGGACGCCGGCTTTCAGCCGACCATTTTCCAGGAAGCGACCGAGCCGCAAACCCTGCTGGCCATGGTGGGCGCGGGACTGGGCGTCACGCTGCTGCCGGAGACCACCAGCCGGATCGGCTGGCCCGGCGTGGTGTTCGTGCCGATCCGCACCAATCCACCGTCGGCCAACCTGTACATCACCTACACCGCGCTGGACGACGCGCCCGTGGTGCGCGCCTTCCTGAACATCCTCAATCCACCCAAAGCCAATTAATCCGGGCTTGGTGCGCGCTTAGTGCGTCACGCCACCCGACTCGCGCACATCGACCGTGTGCGCGAGCGTGGTGCGGATGGCAATGCGCAAACCTTCCACCATGTCGTCGAGCCGCATGCTGGCGCTGCCCGGATGCGCGGCGGCCTGCTGCGGCAGATACGGGATGTGGATAAAGCCGGCGCGCATGGTGGTGCCCCAATCGCGCGCCTGGTGCATCAGGCCATAGAACACGTGGTTGCACACGAAGGTGCCGGCGCTTTGCGACACCGACGCCGGCAGCCCCGCCTCGCGCAGTGCCTGGACGATGGCCTTGATCGGCAAGGTTGAAAAATACGCGGCCGGTGCGCCGTAGACCACTGGCTGGTCGACGATCAGGCGCTGTACATTGTCGGCAATCGGTGCGTCGTCGATGTTGATGGCGATGCGTTCGACCGAGATATCGGGGCGGCCGCCGGCCTGCCCCACTGCGATCACCATGCATGGCTGCAGCTCTTCCACCGCATGGTGCAGCACCTTGTTGGCCTGGCCGAACACGCACGGCAGCTGGCGGGCATGGACGATGAAGTCGCCCTCGCTCCAGCCCTGCAAGGCCCGCACGGCTTCCCACGAGGGGTTGATGGTCTCCTGGTTGAACGGCTCGAAGCCCGTCAACAGAATGATTTTTCGCATTGGCATATTGGTTACCTCCTACCAGGACGCTACTCTACCCCAATTGTCATAGCCTGGCATAGCCGTTACAAATTCATCAAAAAGTAGAGCAATGCGATATTGGCCAACAATACCGGCACTGCGGTAGCCAGTTGCGCCTTGATGACGGCATGCTTGTCCGGCAGTTCGAGCAGCGCGGCCGGCACGATATTGAAGTTGGCCGCCATCGGCGTCATGAGCGTGCCGCAGTAGGCGCTGAACATGCCGATGGCCGCCATCACCGCCGGATTGGCATCGTACACGCCGACCAGCACCGGCACACCGATGCCGCCGGCGATTACCGGAAACGCCGCGAAGCCATTGCCCATGATGATGGTAAACAGCGCCATGCCCAGGCAGTACACGGCCACCGCCACCAGCTTCATGTCCATGTCGATCGTGGACGTGACCACGTGCGCCACCGCCTTGCCCATGCCAACCTCGGAGAACAGCAGGCCCAGAACCGCCAGCATGTGCGGCAGCACCACCGCCCAGCCCAGGTGATCGACCAGCCGGCGCGATTCGCGCAGCGCCTGCAGCGGCGTGGCGCGCGTGACCGCACAGGCAATCGCCACGGCGATCAGCGAACCGCAACCGAGGCTCGCCAGCGTGAGATTCTTCTGGTCGAGCAGGAAGCTGCCGTCGAATTGCACATCCTTCAACAAGGTGGAGCCGATCACGGTGACGACCGGGATGGCCAGCGCCGGCAGCAGCAGCTTGTGGCCGAGGCGCGCGGCGCTGCTTTGCCGCTCCTGCGGCGTACGCTCGCCGTGGCGGCCCAGCGCCACGCCGCCGAAGCCGGCGATCAGCGCCATCACCACCATCAAGGCGCCGGCAACGATGGGCGCCAGTGCTTCGCCGGCCAGGTACACCACCGCGTACAGCCCCCAGAACAGCGCGCTCGAATAACGTTTGGGATTGTGGCGGTCGCGCAGCGTCATGACGGCAATCGCCAGCAGCATGGCGCCCAGCACGTAGTAAAAATAATCGAGCTGGATGATCATGGCGCCATCCGCTTCATGGTGCGCGCGATGTGGGCGTCGAAGCGGTGCAGGCGCCACGCGTGGATGATGAAGGCGGTGACCGCCGTCGGGATGCCCCACAGCGCGATGTGCAGCGGATCGACTTCCAGCCCCTCGCCGCGCAGGAAGGTCTGCATCAGGACGATGGCGCCGAAAGCGACAAAGACGTCCTCGCCGAAGAACAGGCCGACGTTGTCGGTGGCGGCCGACATGGCGCGGATGCGGTGGCGCACGGTGTCTGGCAGCTTCAGATAGCGCAACTCGGCCGCGCCCTCGGCCATCGGCGCGATCAGCGGGCGCACCATGTTCGGGTGGCCGCCGATGCTGGTCAAGCCAAAAGCCGCGCTTATCTCGCGGATGGCCAGGTAGACGATCAGGATGCGCCCGGTGGTGGCCGACTTGATGCGGGCGATCGACGCCTGCGCGTGCTCGCGCAAGCCATAGCGCTCGAGCAGGCCGATGGCGGCCAGCGGCAGCAGCAGGATCAATGGCAGGTTGCGGGTCTTGATGAACGCCGCACCGAGGGTGGCCAGCAGGGTCGGCACGTCCATGGCGGCGGCAAAGCCGGTCACGAAACAGGCGGCGACCACCACCAGCACCGGGTGCGCGCGCAGGGCAAAGCCCGCGATGATCACGGCCACGCCCAGCAGCGGCCACAGATTGACGGTGTGATTCAACGACGTGTCTCCCTCAAAGTAAAAAGCCCCGCGCACTTTGCAGTGCGCGGGGCCTTGAATTTACAGCATGTTAAAAATTAACCTTGAAGGTCCCGCCCCAGGTGCGCGGTTCGTTCAGGATGCCGGTCAGGTTGTCGAAGTCGATCGCACCCAGGATCACCTGGCGGTCGGTGATGTTGCGGCCGAACGCTGCCACTTCGTATTTGCCATTGCCCCACTTGTACGCTGCACGCACGCCGCCTTCGGTCAGCTTCTTGGCCTTGTACTCCGGTGCTTCGTACAGGAAGAAGTTGTAGCTGGTGCGGTAGGCCCAGTCGGTCATGGCGTAGAACTCGCCGTTGCCGATTTCGGTGCTGTACTTGAGGGTGAAATTCAGCTGGTGCTTCGGCGCGCGTGGCAGCGGGTTGCCGTCGATGTAGGACGTGCCCACGAACGGGCCTTGCCGGTTGGTCGGGGTGCAGCCGCTGGCGGCGTTGTTCAAGACGTTACCGCAGTATTGAACGAACAGGTTCTTGTCCTTGATCTCGGTGTCGTTGTAGCTGTAACCGATGGTCGTGCTGAACTCGTCGCTGAGGTTGGCCTGGAAGTCCAGTTCCACGCCCTGCCCGGTGACCTTGTCGGCGTTGATCAACTGGTTCATATTTACCGCGCCGCTGCCGGCGGTGAGCTGCTTGTCCTTCATGCGGTACTGGAACACGGAGGCGCTCAGGCGCGCGCGGCGGTCGAACAGGTCCTGCTTGACGCCCGCTTCGTACGACAGTGCGCGTTCGGCATCGGCCGACGACGGCTTGTCAGCCAGGCCGTTGAGGCGACCCTGGATCGACGGCGCGCGGTAACCGGTCGCCACGCGGGCAAACAGGTTGGTGGTCTTGCTCAACTCGTAGGTGCCGCTCAAATCCCAGCTGACGTTGTGCGAATCCTTGTTCACTGCCAGCGGGCCCGAGGAAAGAGGCGGCTCCACGCGCATCGCCGTGAAGTCCTTCTTGTCGCTGGTGTAGCGCAGGCCGCCGCGTACTTTCAGCTTGTCCGACACGGTGTAATTGAGCGACCCAAAACCGGCCCACGACTTGTTCTTCTGGTTCTGCACCGCGTACTGTGCATTTTGCGGATTGCCTGGTGCGAAGGTGTTGAAATTGATACTGTCGATCTGGATGCTCTCGTCGAAGTAGTACAAGCCGCCGATCCATTGCAGCGGACCGCTGTAGTTGGACTCGGCGCGGAACTCCTGCGAGAACTGGCGGTGGTTCGGCAGCACGTCGGCCGTCTCCACCGGGAACGGGATGAAGCCTGGACCCGACGGCGGCGCGAACACGGCGCCGTAACCGCCATCGACGTCGGCGCGGCTGTAGAACTTGAGCTTTTCGTAGCCGGTGATCGAGTGCAGCGTGATGTCGCCGGCGTTGTACTTCAGGCGAATGCTGCCGCCCTTGGTTTCCAGGTCCTGCTGGTTGATGCCGTCGCTGGCGTACGAACCGTAGTCGAAGCCGTCCACCAGGTCGTTGGTGCCCTTCTTGATGATATTGGCGCGGAACAGCGCGGCGTTGCCGTGGTAGTTACGGGCGTGGACGTTGAAGAGGGCCGAGAAGTCCTTGTTCGGCTGTACCAGCGCCTGCAGGCGGAACGCCTGGTCGCCGTAGCCTTCGAAGTCCTGGGTGCCCTTGCCTGCGGTAGGGTTGGTGTTGTGCACGCGGTTGCCGCGGTGCTGACTGGTGCCCGAGAAGCGCAGCGCCACGGTGTCGCTGACCGGCATATTGAACACGCCTTCTGCGGTTTTGGTCGAGTAGTTACCGAGGCCCAGTTGCAGATAGCCTTCGGTCTTGAAGACCGGCTTGGCCGAGTCGAACTTGATCACGCCGGCCGGCGAGTTGCGGCCGAACAGGGTGCCCTGCGGACCGCGCAGCACTTCCACCTGGTCCACGTCGAACACCGGGAAGCCCTTGAGCATGGCGTTTTCCATGACGATATCGTCCATCACCAGGCCGACCGGCTGCGAAGCGTTCAGGTCGAAGTCGGTGTTACCGAGGCCACGGATGTAAAAGCGCGGGAAGGTGCGGCCATAGTCCGATTCGATGCTGACCGACGGCGTGCGGCCGGACAGGAAGCGGATGTCGGCGGCGCCGGAGGTGAGCACATCGAGCTTGTCGCCCTTGACGGTGGCGATCGACATCGGCACGTCGCGGATGTTTTCGGCACGGCGCTGGGCGGTGACGATCACGGTTTCGAGCTGGTTGCGCCCTGCCGGCGCAACCGTTGCCGAAGCCCCTGCGCCGGCACCCTGCTCTACCGCCTGCTCCGCCGCAGCTTCAGCGACGGCCGCCGCTTCGGCAGCGAATGCCGATGACAGCGGGAAGGCGCTGGCGACAGCCAGTGCGATCAGTGACGGTACGGCGGACCGCAAGACGGAACGATGTGTGCTCATGGATACTGCTCCCGGATATTGTTTATATGGTTATGTTGAAAACGCTGGATGCGATGCTAGCACGGGGCAAAATCGCCGCAAACTGGCATTTTTGCCCACTTGATTAATAGCTAATTCGACTAAATAGCCAAGCAAAAACGAATTTGTCGTACATATCGACCGTGATGCATAGTTGTAGGCTGCTTAAAAAATAGTCGCGAACGGCCTATTTGCTGCATTGCAGAGTGAAAACGCGTTGGCGGGAGCAGTAAGGAAAAAGGCAAGCAGCGCCAGTCCGCGCAAGGTTCGCGGCCAGAGTGCATGAAAACGCAACAGACAAAAAATATTTTATTTGGTTTGCAACGTTGCTGCGGTGCGACACATGCGTACTTATCATGGTTTAAGGAAAACGCGGCCAAAGTACATCATTCGTCCAATAAAAATATACAATATCGTTCTTCCAGGAGCCTATTCATGAAACTTAAACAACTTAGTTTGACGGTTGCAGCCGTGTTGGTCGCTGCCAGCGCGTCCGCAGCGGCCCCAAAACTGGCCGTCGTGTATGACGCCGGCGGCAAGTTCGACAAATCGTTCAACCAGTCCGCATTCGAGGGCGCCTCGCGCTTCAAGCAGGAAACCGGTATCAATTTCATCGAGGTGCAAGCCTCCAGCGACACCCAGGCCGAGCAGGTGCTGCGTGGCCTGGCCCGCAAGAACCTGGACCTGATCGCGTCGATCGGCTTCGCCCAGCAGGCCGCCGTGCAAAAGGTCGCCAAGGAATTCCCGAAAGTGCGCTTCGTACTGATCGACGGCGTGGCGCAAGGCGCCAACGTCAACTCGATCACCTTCAAGGAAGAAGAAGGCTCGTACCTGGTCGGCGTGGCAGGCGCCATGGCGTCCAAATCGAAAAAGCTCGGCTTCATCGGCGGCATCGACATTCCCTTGATCCGCACCTTCGCCTGCGGTTATACCCAGGGCGCCAAGGCGGTCAACCCGAAGGTTGAAGTATTCTCCAACATGGTCGGCACCACTGCCGCCGCCTGGAACGATCCGGCCAAGGGCGGCGAACTGGCGCGCTCGCAGTTCGACCGTGGCGTGGACGTGGTCTTCGCCGTGGCCGGTGGTTCGGGCATGGGCACGCTGCAAACGGCCAAGGAAAAGGGCAAGCTGGCGATCGGCGTCGATTCGAACCAGAACGCGCTGTACCCTGGCGCTATCCTCACCTCGATGGTCAAGCGGGTGGACAACGCCGTGTATGACTCGTTCACCCAAGTGAAGAACGGCACCTGGAAAGCCGGCGTCACCGCCAAGGGCATCAAGGAAGGCGGCGTCGATTGGGCACTGGACGCCAGCAACCGCAAGCTGATCACCCCGGAGATCGAAAAGCGCGTACTTGGCGCCCGCAAGGACATCATCGACGGCAAGATCAAGGTGATCGACATCCGTTCGGGCGCTGCCTGCCCGGTCTGATCCCTGTTTGACTTCAGAGCGCGCCGCCGGGGAGCATCCCCGGCGGCGCGTTTGGTTTTTCCCACATTACTCCGCACCGACTACGACTATGCAGCCAGCAGTAGAATTTCGCGGCATCTCCAAGCACTTTGGGGCTGTCAAGGCGAACACCGACGTCAGCTTTGCCATCGCCAAGGGATCGATCCATGGCCTGGTAGGCGAAAACGGCGCCGGCAAATCGACCCTGATGAGCATCCTGTACGGATACTACCGCGCCGATGGCGGGGAGATCCTGCTCGATGGCCAGGCGCGCCAGATCCGCACCAGCCAGGAGGCGATCTCGATGGGCATCGGCATGGTGCACCAGCACTTCATGCTGGTAGAGAACATGACCGTGCTCGATAACGTCATGCTTGGCAGCGAAGGCGGTTTCCAGCTCAAGCCCAAGCGCGCGGCCGTGGAAGCGAAGCTGCGCGAGATCTGCACCCGCTACCGACTCGACGTCGATCCACTGGCCGTGATCCACGACCTGTCGGTCGGTGCGCAGCAGCGCGTGGAAATCCTCAAGCAGATCTACCGCAGCGCCAACATCCTGATCCTCGATGAGCCGACCGCCGTGCTCACCGCGCAGGAAACCGCGTCGCTGTTCGAGATCCTGCGCCTGTTCAAGGAACAGGGCAAAACCATCATCCTGATCACCCACAAGCTGCAGGAAATCCTCGACATCACCGACACCGTCACCGTGATGCGCGGCGGCCGCGTGATCGGCGCCGTGCCCACGGTCTCCACCACCAAGGAAGACCTGGCCAACATGATGGTTGGGCGCCAGATCATCAACAACCTGCCCCGCGCTCCCTACAATCCGGGCGCACCGGTGCTGCACGTGCAGAACCTGCAACTGCAGGACGACCAGGGCGTAAAACTGCTCGCCGATATCGGCTTTACGCTGCGCGCCGGCGAGATCGTCGCCATTGCGGGCGTCTCCGGCAACGGCCAGAGTGAATTGATGGAAATCCTGTCGGGCATGCGCCTGCCGTCGTCGGGCCAGGTGGACTTCCAGGGCAAGGCGCTGCCGTTTGCCGGCCGGTCCGACGCCGACGGCTTGCCGCGCACCATCCGCGATCTCGGTATCGCCCACATTCCGGAAGACCGCCTGCGCGACGGCGTGGTGAAGAACTTCTCGGTCATGCACAACACCATCCTCGGCTACCAGGACAAACTAAAAGGTCGCTGGGGCCTGTTCGACTTCAAGGCGATTGCGGCGCGCTGCGCGGCGCTGATGCAGGACTTCGACGTACGTCCCAACAACCACGACCTGCGTATCGGCCTGCTCTCGGGCGGCAACCAGCAAAAGGTGGTGATCGCGCGCGAAGTGCTGGCGCAGCCGACGCTGATGCTGGTGGGCCAGCCCACCCGTGGCGTCGACATCGGCACCATCGAAAGCATCCACCGCCAGCTGCTGGCGCTGCGCGACGCCGGCGTGGCGATCCTGCTGGTGTCGGTCGAACTGGAAGAAGTGCGGGCGCTGGCCGACCGCATCCTCGTCATGTGCGGCGGCCGCATTACCGGCGAACTGAAAATTGAAGAATTCGATACCACCCGCATTGGCTTGCTGATGGGCGGGATGCACAAATCATGAACAACCAAGACCTGCCACGCTGGGCCACAGCCTTTGTCATGCCCCTCCTGAACCTGCTGTCGGCCCTGCTGGTGACCGCGCTGGTGATCCACATGCTGGGCGAAAGCCCGACCGAATCGCTGGCCATCCTGGTCAACAGCGCGGTCGTCAATCCGGAAGGCCTGAGCTATACGCTGTTCTACGCGTCCACCTTCATCTTCACCGGCCTGGCGGTATCGATCGCCATGCAGGCGGGCCTGTTCAACATCGGCGCCGAAGGCCAGATGTACCTGGGCGGCCTGGGCCTCACCTTGGCGATGCTGGCCTTCGACAGCTCGCTGCCGGCGTGGGCGCTGATCCCGGTCGGGGTGCTGGGCGCGGCGCTGTTCGGCGGCCTGTGGGCATTCCTGCCCGGCTACCTGCAGGCGAAACGCGGCAGCCACGTGGTGGTCACCACCATCATGTTCAACTTCATCGCCGCCTCGCTGATGAACTTCGTGATCGTCAAATACATGATCCCGGACGGCGAACAGAATCCCGCCAGCCGCCTGTTTACCGCTGCCGCCGAGCTGCCGCGCCTGAACCAGTGGTTCCCGATTCTGGGCGAGACCCCGCTCAACATCAGCTTCTTCCTGGCCATCATTGCGCTGGCCGTGTACGGCGTGATGACCACCCGTTCGTCGTGGGGCTTCAAGGTGCGCGCGACGGGCCTGAACAAGCACGCCGCTCACTACGCCGGCATCCGCATCAGCAAGATGATCATCGTGGTCATGCTGATCTCGGGCGCCCTGGCCGGCCTCGGTGCGGTCAATTCCGTCATGGGCTCCACCCACTACCTGTCGCTCAACTTCGTCGGTGGCGCGGGCTTTATCGGTATCGCGATTGCGCTGATGGGCCGCCAGCACCCGGTGGGCATCTTCCTGTCAGCGGTGCTGTTCGGCGCGCTGACCCAGGGCGGTTTCGACCTGTCGCTGGAAAAGCAGAACATCCCGCCCGAAACCGTGATCCTGATCCAGGGCCTGATCATCCTGTTCTGCGGCGCCATGGAAAACCTGTATGCGCCGGTCATCGCCAAGATGCTGAACCTGAAGAAGTAACAACCGAGCTAACGACATGACTTTTGACGACCTCCATCTGGGCAGCATCCTGGTATCGACCGTGCGCAACGCGCCGGTCCTGATTTTCGCCGGCATGGCCGGCCTGTTCGCCGAACGTTCGGGCGTGATCGACATCGGCCTGGAAGGCAAGATCCTCGCCAGCGCCTTTGTCTCGGCTGCCGTGGCCTACCTCACGCAAAATCCGTGGAGCGGCATCGCCGCCGGCATGCTGGTCTCCGTCCTGCTGGCCACCCTGCAAGCGTACGTGGCGATCACCCAGAAGGGCAACCAGCTCGTCGCCGGCATCGCGATCAACATCGCCATGAGCGGCCTGACCTTCGTGGTCGCCCAGTACATCTTCCAGCAAGGCGGCCGCACGCCCGACATCGGCTCCGCGCGCCTGTTCGACGTGGTCCTGCCGGGGACTGCCGCGATCCGCGACGTGCCTTTCATCGGCTGGGTGTATGCACACCTGATCGGCGGCCACTCGGTGCTGGTGTACCTGGCGTTCGCGCTGGTGCCGCTGGTGCACTGGCTGCTGTACCACACCCGCTTCGGCCTGCGCCTGCGCGCCTGCGGCGAGAACCCGCACGCAGCCGACGCGGCCGGCGTCAACGTCGCCCGCCAGCGCTACACGACGATGATCGTGGCCGGTGTACTGTGCTCGTTCTCGGGCGCCTACCTGTCGATCGTGCAGAGCGGCTTCTTCCTGCGCGACATGTCGGCTGGCGCCGGCTACCTGGCCCTCACCGCCATGGTATTCGGTAACTGGCGCCCGCTGTACACATTCCTGGGCTGCCTGATGTTCGGCTTCTTCGCCGCCGTGCAAATCCAGATCGAAGGCGTGGACCTGCCGGTGGTCGGCCGCCTGCCGGGCTCCTTGATCCAAATGGTGCCGTACGTGGTGACGGTGATCGTGCTGGCCGGGCTGATGGCCAAGTCGGTGGCGCCGAAGGCGCTGGGGACGCCGTTCGTCAAGTCGCGTTAATCAGGCGTTGGTTGACGGCGCGGCTTGCTGGACTGCCGCGCCGTCAGATATCGCCAAGGGCGTAATGCTTCTGTTCATAGTTGCCGACCAGCGTGGCCAGCAACTCGAGCAACCCGGCCAACGGATGCTGCTCGTTATCTCCCATCACATCAAGCACGCGGTTCATCAGCGCCACCGCATGATCGTAGCTGGCCTCATCGTGAATCGGCCGCAACCGCGCAACCCTGTCGAGCTCGCCCCATGCCGCTTCGAGCGCGTGGGCGTCGATATCGTCTGCCAAAGTATTCATTCCCGGACCTTTCCCTGCTGGTAACGCTTGGTCCACTTATCATACTCGCGGTGCGTGAACACGTCGCGAATAAAGACAGTGCCGCTGGCGTAATGAACAATGGCGATCAGCCTGAACTTGTTGCCGCCGAGGTTGAACACGGTAAATGGCGGGACGTAGTCGGCGCTGCGGCTGAATGTCCTGAGGTCGGAAAAATTCAGCGGTTGCGCGTCGATCATTGTTTGCCCCCACTTGCGGATGGCGCTGCGTGCGTCCGGGTGGCTAACACAGAACTCTTTGAGCACTTTTGTGGAGAGGAGGCGCATGTGCCAATGTATGACGCGTCTCACAATAGCCTTTGAGTTTTCTCAATAGTGATCCAAACCCGTTATCCCGAACGCCCCTCAGCGCAAGCCGCGCATATACGCCAGCAAATCGGCCACCTGCTGTTCGTCGCCGATGCCCCAGAAGCGCATGCTGGTGCCGGGCACCACGTCGTGCGGGGCGCGCAGGAAGGCGGCCAGGTTGGCTTCGGTCCAGACCAGACCCGAGCGCTTCATCGCTTCCGAATATTTATAGCCGGCCGACGTGCCGGCCTTGCGGCCGACGATGGCGTTCAGCTGCGGGCCGTAGGCCGGTTGCGCGTACTTGCCCACCTGGTGGCACGACGCGCATTTCAGGAACGCGGCTTCGCCGGCCTTGGCGTTGCCGATCTTGCCAGCGGCCTGGGCAGGGGCGCTGGCCAGGGCTGACAGCAGCAGCGGCAGCAGGATTTTTTTCATGGTCGTCGGCCGGGTTGCGCGCTACGGCCAGATCGCCTTGAGCACTGCCGCCAGCTGGTAGCCGCCCTGCGTGAGCTGCTGTCTGGCGATGGCCGAGCTGGGAACCGGGTAGTTGTCCGGCATCGCCAGCGCCCACACGGTGTAGGTTTCGCCCGTGCTCTTGCTGGTCTGCTGCGACGCCGCACCCACCGTCACGTCGGCATAAGCCACCTTGGAAATGGCCAGCGACTGGTCGGCCCACTGGTACGGCCAGGTGGCCAGGTCACCCCTGGCCGGCACCACGGTCGGGTTGCCGGCGATGACCAGCTTGGCGAACTGCTCGGGCGTGCGTGCGCCGATGCGGCGGAATGCGTAGTTGACCACCGTGGTGTCCCAGTACGAGTGGAACGGGCGCGTGGTTTGCGGCGCGCGCGCTGGAGCACCGGCAGGCTTGCCCTCCTCCACCGGCGCCGCCGGAATCAGCTGGTCGCTGGTGGCGGTCAGCTTGACGTCGTCGAGCAGCAGGTTGTTGCCGCCGCGCGCGTCGAAGACTTCGCCGGCGTCCAGCTGCGCCTGGGTGGGCACCACGAACCGGCCATCCTTGCTGACAAAACCGGCGCCCACGTGCAGCGGCTGGGCGATGTCGCCGGCCAGGTGGGTGAGGATCAGCAGCGCCTGGCGCGGCGTGAAGTGGTGCGGGTTGGTGGCGGCATCGGCCTTGCCCTGCAGGACCGCGATGCACTGCTTGGCGGTCTGCACGATGTCGTCGTCGGCCGTGCCCACGCCATGGTCGTGGTACGCCGGCAGCTGGAACGGCACGTCGGTGTAGTGGTATTCGCTGTGCTTGGGATTGGCCGCCACGTACGATTTCATCTCGTCGCTTTGCGGGCCACAATACGTGCCCTTCACGCAGTCGGCCCAGGTGGAGACTTTTTCCAGGCTCTCGCCCGGCAGCAGCAGCGCCTGCACATGCTGCTGCGCGTTGCTGCCCTTGAGCAGCTGGTCGGCGATGGCGCCCACCGCGCGGTGGCCGTCGTTGCCCCAGGCGTGGGCGTTGAAGGTGGCAAAAGCACCAGCGAGCGCCACGATCATCGAAACCTGTTTTGTCGTAAATCGCTTCATTCTGCTTTGCCCTTGACCGGTTTCGGATACTGCTTGGAGATATTGAGCGGCTGCGCGTACGGCGACGTCCAGATCTGCTCTTGCGTGGCGGCCAGGCGTTCGGCCATTTTCTCGTTGCGCATCACCACCTCGAAATTGCGCGAGGCGTCCATGTACCCGCCGGACCAGTTGCTGGTGCCCACCCAGGCCACCTGGTTGTCGATCACCATGGTCTTGCTGTGGATGACGCGCGCGAACGGAATGAAGCCGCTCGAGGACATCGGCAGGGTCACCACGCGGATCTCGACGTTGGGCAGCACCGCCAGGCTTTTCAGGTACGCTTGCGCCGGCATTTCCAGGTTCCAGTTCGAGACCATCAGCTTGACCTTGACGCCACGGTTGGCGGCGGCGCGCACGGCGTTGTCGATCACCGCGTAGTACGGACGGGTGCCGTTGGGGCCATAGCTGATCGGCGCGTAGTCGAGCAGTTGCACCCGCACTTCGGTCTTGGCGTTGGCCAGCAGCGCCGGCAGGCCGCTCTCCGAGTCGCCCACTCCACGGGTGTTGTACTTGTTGGGGCTGGCCAGCAGGTAGGCGTCCTGGCGGTAGTCGGCCGCCACCACCTTCTTGTTCACCTCCGGTACCTTGCCACCCTTGGCCAGCAGGGCCTGGGCGCGCCAGTCCTGGTTGAACACGGCCAGCACTTCGCCGACCATCTTCGCATCGGTGATGCGCAGCCCGGTTTCGTGGATATGTTCGAACGAGCGCCAGTCGAAGTTCTGGCTGCCGATAAAGGCTTGCTTGCCATCGACCACCAGGTACTTGGCGTGGATGATGCCGCTGCCGGTCAGCTTGCTGAAGTCCATCACCCGCAGTTCCAGGTTGGGAATCGCTTTCAGGCGCTCCAGCGTGGATGCTTCGGACAGGCCCACGCCCTTCTGGTCGATCAGGAAGCGGATCTTGACGCCGCGCGCGCCGGCGGCAGCCAGCCGTTCCACCACTTTTTCAAACGCCGTGCCGGGCTTGGTAACGGCGTAGAACTGGCCGATCACGATCTCCTTCTGGGCGCTGTCGAACATCTCGCTCCACACCGTGACCGGGTCGCGCAGGTCGGGATTGCGCAGCACCGTTTCGGCCGGCGAGGTTTGCACCAGCTCGAAGCCGGGGATGGAAAATTCGGCGTGGGCGGTGGCACTGACAGCGAACAGCGCCGGCACGAGGATGGACAATAAAAGTGGGCGCATCGGTAACTCCTATGGCTATTGCAGGCGCTGGTAGCGCTGTTGTGGTTGCGCGGCGCCGGCGGGTTTGCCGGACTGTTCGCGCTTGACCAGGTAATCGTTGAAGGCATCGATGTCGCGGATGCCGGTGTTGGAGCGATTGCGGCCATTGGCAAACGTCGGGAAGCCGTCGCCACCCTCGGCCAGGAAGTTATTGACCATCACGCGGTACGTCGTTTCGCGCTCGATCGGTTTGCCATTGAGCCTGGCGCTGCCCGGCACCACCTTGCTGCCATCGCCACGGCGCGCGTCCCATCGATAAGTAAAACCATCGGATACCTGGAGCAAGCCGCGTGTTTCTTCGCGCCCGCCGCTCCACTGTTCTTCGAGCAGGTCGAGGATTTGCCAGCCCTTGAGGTTCATCACCACCAGTGTATTACCGAACGGCAGCACCATGCGGGTCTGGCCAACGCTGGCGCGATCGTTGTCGGTGTCGAGGTCCTGGCGCATGCCGCCGTTGTTCATGAAGCCGATCTGCACGCCGAACGGCCGGCCGGCCTGCAAGACCGAATCGGCCACCAGGTCGCCCAGCGCGGACTCGCCGCTGTCGTTACGCGTGCGCACCACGCTGGCCACCGCCAGGCGCGCCACCGGCTGCGCCAGCAACGCCGCGCTGCGTGCACGCGCGGTCTCCAGGTAGGCCGCCAGTTGCGGATCCTTCGGCCATTTACCGGGCACCATCACCTCCTGGCGCGCGCGGATGTCCTTCAGTGTATTGGTGGTGGTATCGACCGTGAGCGCGATGCGGCCCAGCACGTGGCCGCCCATATCCGATTGCGTGACGGTGCGGCCATCGACCTGGCACGTATAACCCTTGTGCGAGTGGCCGCTGACCACCAGCCGCACGGCCGGATCGAGACGCTTGACGATCTCGGTGACCGGGCCGGTGAGCTTGCTGCAATCGGGCTGGTCGAATTTTTCCACCGTGGTGCCGCCCTGGTGTACCAGCGCCACGAACACGCCCACGCCCTGCCGGCGCAGCTCGGGTAACTGGCGGTTGATGGCGTCGGCCTCGTCGATGAATTCGAGGCCGGCGATACCGGAGGCCAGCGCCGATTCGGCCGTGCCTTGCAGGACCGTGCCGATGAAGGCGATCTTGACGCCGTGCGCGGTCTCTATTTTGTAGGCCGGCAGCACCGGCTTGCGGGTGGCGGTGTCGATCACGTTGGCGGCCAGGTACGAGAATTTGGCGCCGCCGAAGTTCGGTTCATACTTGCAGGCCTTGTCGGCGCGCGGCGACTTGCAGCCGCCGCCCTGCTGGCGCAGCAGCTCCACCCGGCCGGCGTCGAATTCGTGGTTGCCCACCGAGCTGGCGCGCAGGCCCAGCATATTCATGGCGGCGATGGTGGGTTCGTCGGCCCACATCGACGAGATGGCGGGACTGGCGCCCACCAGGTCGCCGGCGCCAACCAGCAGCAGTTGCGGATCGTCGCGGCGCCAGGCTTGCAGCGCGCCGCCGATGGTGTCGATGCCGCCCGCTTCGATGGTGCGCGCACCGCCGCCGTTGACGCTATCCCACACGTACTTGCTGGGCTCGAGGTTACCGTGGAAATCGTTGAGCGTGACCAGTTCGACCTGCACCAGGTGCGCGGGTGCTGTGGTAGAGGTGGCGGCGGTGTTGTCGGCGGCAGCGGGCAGGCGCGTGGTACAGGCTGGCAGCGCGGACACCAGGGAAGCGGCCAGCGCGAGCGCGGCTACACGACGAAGAGGTAATTTCATTGCAGTCCAGGCGTGTCGGAATCGATTATTGTACAGCGCAAAAGCACGCAAGGAACAGCGCAAGCAGCCGCTGGAATATTACGTTACAAAGCTGGGCGCACCATAAAAAACGGCCGGTGTCGCCACCGGCCGTTCTGTGTTTCAAGTGCGCGTTACGAACTTAGAATTCGTACTTCACAGTGGCTTGAACAGCCCACTGCGATTCGCCCTTGGCTTGACGGGTTTCCAGGTTCTCGACGTTGTCGCGTACCTTGTAGATATAACGGCCCTGGCCATCCAGACCCACGAAGTCCACGAAGCTGCGTGCCTGTGCGCCACCGCCCTGGAACGCCACTTCATTGATACGGCCCCACTTCTTGTTCAGCAGATTGCCGACGTTGAAGATGTCGAGCGTGAAGACAGCTTTATGGCCGCTGAAGAAGCTTGGCACTTCCTGAGCGATACGCATATCGAAGCTGTTGGTCCATGGCGAGAAGTCGGTGTTGCGACCAATCACGCCGCCAGCGGCCTGTTTCAGCGCCTTGTTGCCGTTCACGATGCCCCAGAACTTGGTTTCGTTGGCGTTGTTGGTCGGGGTGTCGCCCGCGAACACTACCTGGCCCGAACCTGGCGCCGAAGGAATGAACATCAGGTCGTTACCGGCAACCGAATCACCGTTCAAGTCGTTGTTGATGGTCCAGCTGTACGGCTTGCCGGAACGGCCTTCGTAGAACAGACCAAAAGTGGTCTTGTAGTTATCGAAGAAACGCTTCTGGAAGTTCAGGACGGCGCTGATACGATCCTTGACCAGGTAGCTCGAGTTGGCGGCAACCTCTTCATTCGGGTTGAATACCGAACGGCCGTTAAATGTCGAGCTTGAGGTGGACGAGGTCAGTGGCGAGACTTCTTTCGACTCGGTGTACGAGTACGCCAGCGACCAGCTATAGCCACCCGACATCGGACGCGACAGCGAAGCGGTAGCGACATTGCTGTAGCCCTTGTTGGTGCCGGTGGCGACCAGCACGTTGCCGAAGCTGCTGTTGCTGGCTGCCTTGCTGCGGTAGTTGGCGCAGTTGGTACCGCCGACGGTGCCGCTGGTGATTGCGGTGCCGCTGGCATTCCAGCAGTTGGCCGACAGCGCGGCGGCGTTGTAGTACATCGGACGACCGTCGGTGCCGGTAGCCGTTGCCGCACCCAGGTTGTAGTTCTGGTAGTAGATACCGTCACGTACCTTGGTGCGCAGGAACTCGGCGCCGAAGACCATGCCGTACCATGGCAGTTCGTGGTCCAGTGCGATGTTAGCTTTCCATACCGACGGTTGGCGCAGACCTGGCGCCAGAGTGTCGATCGGCGGTACCGGGGTGGAGGTGGACAGTGCGCCCGGCACAACGCCGACGGCTGGGTTGAATGCGCCGCCAGCGGTCGGGCACACGGTGGTCGAGGTGCTGCACGTGGTCGTGCGGGTAGCTACGCCGTTGTTCTGGAACGGGTTGGCCAGCCAGACGGTTGCTGCCGCGCCCTGGAACAGGCCGGCGCCGCCACGGAGCTGGGTACGACGCTCGGTGTCGAACTTGTAATTGAAGCCGGCGCGCGGCTGCCACAATTTCTGGCCGTCGAAGGTAACGGTGTTGTCGAGGCCGAAGCCGCCGGTCTGGCGGCCGGTGACCAGGCCCACGCCAGGCGCGGTGATGCTGGCCACGGCGGCACCTGCCACGCTGGCGTTCAGGGTTGGACGCTCAGGCACGGAAGCGCTGTCCAGGCGTACACCGTAGCTGACGGTCAGGCTCGGATTGATGGTCCACACGTCCTGCAAGAACACGCCGGTATTCTTCATGGTGAAGTTCGCGGCGGCGTTCTGCTCCAGCGTATTGCCTGGCGCTGCGGTCAGCAGGGTGTACGACGTTGGGCGGCCGATACGGAAGTTTTCCAGGATCGCGCGCTCCACCTGGGCTGCCGTGGCGGTACCGCAGTTGATGGCGCCGAAGCTGTACTGCAGCGCCGCGCTGCTGTTCTGGCAGCTGAAGTTGTAGTTGCCGTAGGTGTTTTGCAAGAACGCGTTGAAGATCTCGTTCTTCTGGTAGTCAGCGCCAAACTTCACTTCGTGGTCGCCCAGGGTCCAGTTGGCGCCGCCGTACAGGTCCAGCGTCTTGGTGTTGAGGTTGTTAAACTGGCGGCTCGAATCGGTACCGAAGTTCAGCGTACGGCTCGCTGGCAAGGTTTCGGCGCCGGCCGGCAACGCGCCAGCAAACGTCAGCGAGATCGCTGGCAACGTCGAGTTATTTTGCGGCACGCTCTCGTAATCGCGCTGCGACGCCTTGAATTCGGTCGAGAAGGTCGGGGTCCAGTCCGAAGTCAGTTGCGCGACCTTGGTTTCGATGTTTTTCTTCTGTGCATACCAAGCCGAGCTCAGCGACAACGTATTACTCGAAATGCTGGGGAAGATCGGTTCCGACTGCTCGGTCTTCGAGTAACGCACCATCAGGCGGTGGTCATCGTTGATGTTCCAGTCGAGCTTGAACAGCTTGTCGGTGACGTCCAGCTTGGTGCCGCCTGGAACGTCGCTGGTGCCGATGTCGATGCCGTAACCGGTGGCGATGGCTTGTGCCTGGGCGATCGCATTCGGGGTGATGGCGACGTTGGTCAGTGAGCTGCCCAGTGGGCCGAATGCTGGCGCGCTGCGCGACGATTCCAGCTTTTCGTAGTTAGCGAAGAAGAACAGCTTGTCCTTGATGATCGGACCGCCGACGGTGAAGCCCTTGGTCGTATCTTTCGACTTCGGTGGCGCATAGTAGCTGTCGGTGCTCGAGTTGTAACGATCGCCGGACAGCTTGTCGTCGCGGAACACGTAGTACACGCTGCCCTTGACGGTATTGGTACCGGACTTGGTGACGGCGTTGATGTTGCCGCCGACATAGCCCTTCTGGGTAACGTCGTAGTTGGCGACGTTGATCTGCACCGACTGGATCGCTTCGATCGAGATCGGTTGCTTGGAGGTCGGCGAGCCGCTCGCTTCCAGGCCGAAGGTATCGTTGACGGCCACGCCGTCGATGGTCAGCGAGTTGTAGCGCGAGTTCTGGCCGGCAACGGACATCTCGCCGCGTTCCTTGTCGGTCTGCGACACGCGCGGGTCGGCACGGGCGTAGTCTTGCAGGTTGCGGTTGATCGAACCCTGGATCGCCAGTTCGGTCGCGCTGATGCTGGTGCCGGCGCCCATATTGGTTTTCGAGAATTTCTCGGAACGGGCGGCGGAGCCGGCCACGGTCACGACTTGCATTTGCTGCGCGCCCAGGGTGGCGTCCACGGTGGCGGTTTCCGCCAGCTGGGTGAACACGTTCTCGCGTTTTTCTTCAACGCCGTCCTTGGAGATGATGATCGTGTACGGACCACCGGTACGCAGGCCACGCTGCAGGTAGCGGCCTTCGGCGTCGGTCACCACCTTGGTGCTGGTGCCGGACTCGGTGTGAACGATAGTAACGGTCGCGCCAGCGGCAGGCTTGCCATCGCCAGCCGACACGCGGCCGGCGATCGACGACGTCGTGTTCTGAGCCATGGCCGGGACTGTCGCAAGCGCGATAGACAGGCTGAACGCGATTTGCGTCAGCTTGAGCCGTTTGTGATTGATCATTGTATAACCCCAAAAAAGACTAATAGTTATTGTCGAAACCCGCTGGTGGCAGGAATCTCCCTCTTACGTTTGCTGCAACTGGTCAGACCGTCCAAGTCTCCCGGCACAAACGTGCAGCGGGTGAGTGTAGCGGTGAAATATGTCAGGGCTGTGACGGGGATAAGCTCCAGGCAAGGAAAAAACTTGCCTTTTTGCCTCATTAAATCCGACTATGCATTAACCAAAAATCGCTGACAAATACGTTTTACTTTAATTATTCAGATCGAAAAACTATAAATGCGCGAAAAAAATCGCTGCAATTCTGGCTGCCGGGACTGCCCCGTCAAAAACAGGCGAAATTATAAGTCAGCGATTACCACGTGAAATCCATTCATTGCCAAACAAGCATCAAGCCACGCTTGCTACGCCGAATTCTGTAGCTTGCCGGCCACACTTGGCAAAAAACAACTGTCCAGTTGAAGGAAATAAAGGTAGGGGTGACAACAGGCGGACGCTGTCGTGCGGGGAAAAATATTTGCGACGAAGTGGCTGCGGGTGTGGACGTTGCGCCACACACCCGGCGGTCTTAAAGCGTACTCAGCGTTTTTGCTTTGGTTGTGCCTTCGCAATATCGGCTTCAAATCTGTCGAACTTGCCGTCTAAAGCTTTCAACAACCGTTGTTTATCTGCGTCAGCCAGGAAGGAATAACGGATGCTGTCGTACGACAGCTTCTTCACTTCGCCATACGTCGGCTGGTAGCGCGACGCGAACAGCACGTATTCGCCGGACAGGTTGTTGCGCGACACGCCAGCGTCATCGGTGCTGAGCACGAACGGCACGCCATATTTGCGGAACAGCGTGACCGGGTGTTCCTGGTCCTTGATGCCCAAAATAAAGTCGTTACTGCTCAAATTGACCTCGACCGGGATATTCCGATCACGCATTTTTTTCATGATGCCGAGCGGATCGTGCTCGTGGGCGATGTCCATGCCATGGCCGATGCGGCTGGCGCCCGCTACGTCGAGCGCATCCTTGATGTGGAATTTCAAACCTTCCGGTTCCACCATGCCCAGCGACAGCTCACCGGCGTGCAGCGCCAGTTTCACGGACGGGTACTTGGCTTTCAGGAAGCCGTACATTTTCATGTGCAGCGCATAGTCGCGCATCGATACGTGGGTGCTTTCCTGGCCGACGATGTTGACGCCGACGATCATCGGACTGGCCGTGGCCAGCTTGAAGCTCGATACCATTTGTGAAAAAACCTGCGACGGCGTGAGGAAGCGCAGCGCAAACGGCTGGTAGCGCAGGGTGAAGCTCTCGTCGTCGATGCCGGCGCCCGATTTTTTCACGTTGTCGAGGTAGGCGGCGATCCAGCCGTTGAAGGCCTGGTCGCCTTCGAGCTTGCTCATGTACGCGGCCAGGTCGGCGTCGGTGACGGTGCCGGCGCGGGCCTTGTCGTCGAAACCGGCATCCTGGGCGATCGGCGCAATCTCGAAGATGGTCTCGATGTAGCTGAGGTTTTCGTCGATGGCGCGGCGCTTGAGCGTCTGCAGGCCCTCGGCGGTATTGGTGGAGGCTACCGAATTGAAATAGGCGAAAGTGTCGAAGAACTGGCGGTCTGGCGGGTTCTGGATGGCGCCGTGGTTGTGGTAGTCCTTGTCGGACCAGCGCTGCAGCAGGTTGGACAGGAAAGTGTTGTCCAGCATGGTGTCTTCACCCGACAGGCAGGCGCGTTCTGCCAGCGGCCGCGCGCGTTCTGCCTTGGCCACTGCCTGGTCGACGTTGATGGTGTAGCCGGCCTTGTTGATGCAGAAGCCCTGCTTGTCCACCCAGCGTAGGTACTGCTCGGCGTACAGCGCGCCCGAGTAATGGTGGTGCAGGTCGCCGCCCTTGGGCATCAGCGTGAAGAACATGGTCAGCTCGGCCAGCCTGGGCTCCTTGCCGGCCACCATGGACGCGAACACGTTGCTGGTGACCGCTTCATTGGTCGCGGCCTGCGCTGCCAGCGGTGCTGCGCACAACATGGCCGCCGCCAGTGGAATGGCCAGGGCGTTGAAGCTGACGAAGTGTTTATGCATGGTTCTTCCCGATGTGAGGTGATATTAAGTGCGGACGTGGACCTGGCGACCGCCCGAATAGGTGGCGGCAATCGCCCGGTCGTCGCCCAGCAGCGCCAGCGCAAACAGCTGCTCTTCCAGGCTGGCGACGCTGCGCGAGCGGCGCTGCAACAGCGGCGTGCCTTGCGGATCGACGACGATGAAATCGGCCTCCGCGCCCGGGGCGAAATTGCCGATCGTGCCCTCCAGCTGCATGGCGCGCGCCGCGCCCAGCGTGGCCAGGTAAAACATTCGCAAGGCCGGCAAATTGCTGCCCTTCAAGCGCGCTACTTTATAGGCTTCATTCATGGTTTGCAACATCGAGAACGAGGTGCCGCCGCCCACGTCGGTCGCCAGCGCGACCAGCATACCCGCCTGGTCGGCGCGCTCGAAGTCGAACAGGCCGCTGCCGAGGAACAGGTTGGACGTCGGGCAGATCGCGGCTGCGGCGCCGGTTTCCGCCATGCGCCGGCGATCGGCGTCGTCGAGCCAAATGCAGTGGCCGTACATGGCGCGCGGACGCAGCATGCCGTAGCTGTCATACACGTCGATGTAGCTGCGCGACTGCGGGAACAGTTCGCGCACCCACGCGCATTCGGCTTCATTTTCCGACACGTGGGTCTGGATATAGGTGTCCGGGTAGGCACGCGCCAGTTCTCCGGCCAGGTGCAGCTGCTCGTTGGTGGACGTGGGTGCAAAGCGCGGCGTGATCGCGTACTGCGAGCGGCCGTGGTTGTGCCAGCGGTTGATCAGGGCTTCGGTATCGCGCGCGCCGCTTTCGGCCGTGTCGCGCAAAAACTCGGGGCAATTGCGGTCCATCAGCACCTTGCCGGCCACCATGCGCAGGCCGCGCGCTTCGCTGGCGGTGAAGAACGCGTCCACCGATTGCGGGTGCACGGTGCAGTACACCATGGCGGTGGTGGTGCCGCAGCGCAGCAGCTCGTCGAGGAAGAACTCGGCTACGCCAGCCGCATGTTCGGGGTGCTCGAAACTGCGCTCGGCCGGGAACGTATAGGTCTCCAGCCACGGCAGCAGTCCTGCCGATGGCGAGGCGATGATATCGGTCTGCGGGTAGTGGATGTGGGTGTCGATAAAGCCGGGCATGAGCAGCTTGCCGCTGTAGTCGTGCACCGTGGTCCCAGCAGGCAGCGTGGCGTGCAAGGTGGCGTAGTCGCCGGCCGCCCGCACCTTGCCGTCCGCGACGATCAGCAGCCCGTCTTCATGCCAGGCGTGCGCGTTGTCGCTGAACGCCGGATCGGCGAGAAAGTGCAGCAAGCTGCCTCGATAGGCTTGCAGGTCGGTGGTGGACATAGGGGGCTTTCTGAAATCAGGTGGTAACGGCGCTGCGATGTTGATGCTGCTGCTGGTGTTGTTGGTGCTGCTCCCAGACCATCAGCAATTGCGCGCACACGGAGGCGGCGATAGCGGCGGGGAGCTTACTGGTAATGCCGGGCAGCCCGATCGGGCAGACCATGGCGGCGATACGGTCCTGCGCGATGCCGCGCGCGGCCAGGCGCCGTTCGAATTGTACCCGTTTCGTGTTGGATCCGATCAGGCCGAACCAGCCCACGTGCGGACGGGCCAGGATGGCCTCCGACAGGCGCTGGTCGAGCGCGTGGCTGTGGGTGAGCACCAGGTAGCTGGCGCCATCCGGTGCGCACGCCACCAGCGCTTCGGGCGTGTCGGTCGCTTCCACGGTGACGTTGGCCGGCACAGTGGCGGGGAACATGTCTTCGCGTTCGTCGATCCAGGTGACGGTGCACGGCAAGTCGCCCAGTGTGCGAACGATGGCCGCGCCCACGTGGCCGGCGCCGAACAGCAGCAGGTGGGCGCGCGGTGCCGGGCAGGCGTCGAGCAGCCAGCGACGGCCGGTGGGGTCGCGGAACACGTTGGTGGTTCTGCAGGTTGCGGAAGTGTTGGCGCCGCCGGCCATGACCGCGCCAGGTATACGTGCGCCTGGCTTGGCGTGGCTCATGCCGATCAGGGTGCCTGCGGCCAAGGCCGGTACGGCGCCCTGCCCGGCAATGGTCATCCCGTCGGCATCGAGCAGCAGCGCTGCCGGCGGGCCGTCGATGGCGCTCACGCGCCAGGTATCTTCACGCGTACGTAAGCGCAAGGCGGCCAGCACCGCGCGCAGCGCTTCATCGACCACCTCGAACGCCAGGTGCACCACGCCGCCGCAGCACTGGCCGAGCGTGGGGCCCAGGGCATAACGCTCCAGCCGGCTGGCGCCAGCGGTGGGGTCGTCGAGCATGGCGCGCGCCAGGTCCACCGCGCACAGCTCCAGGTGGCCGCCGCCGATGGTGTCGAACTGGCCGGTGCGCGTGACCAGCATCCTGGCGCCGGTTTCGCGTGGGCCGGAACCCTCGACGATGGCCACCGTCACCAGCACCGCCGGTTGCGCCACATTGGTCAGCCACGCATTCATTTCAGACACCAAGCTCGACGATGGACACCGCGCGCAGGATTTCCTCGCTGGTGGCCGGCGCGTTGAGCGGCGGGTTGACGTGGTGGCCGCCCACGCTCGATATCGCATCGCGAATCGCAAAGAACACCGAGAACGGCAGCAGCAACGGCGGCTCGCCCACGGCCTTGGACCGGTGGATGCTGTCTTCGACGTTGTCGTTCCGGTACAACGTGACGCGCAAGTCTTCCGGGCAGTCCGAGATGCCGGGGATCTTGTATGTCGATGGCGCGTGCGTCATCAGCTTGCCGGCGCCGTTCCACCACAATTGCTCGGTGGTGAGCCAGCCCATGCCCTGGATAAAGGCGCCCTCCACCTGGCCGATATCGATAGCCGGGTTGAGCGAGCGGCCGGCGTCGTACAGGGCGTCGGCGCGCAGCAGCTTCCATTCGCCGGTCAGTGTATCGACCACCACTTCGGAGACAGCTGCGCCATAGGCATAGTACGAGAATGGGTGGCCGCTCATGGTTTTCGGATCCCAGTGCAGGCCAGGCGTGGCGTAGAAACCGTCGGACCATAGCTGCACGCGCGCCAGGTAAGCTTTTTGCACCAGTTGCGGGAACGGTACCACGTGACCGTTGACGTGCACCGCGTTGTCCTCGAAGCGCACCGGCTGGCCGTCGTCGGCGCCGTACAGTTTGATGGCATGGGCGGTAAGGCGCTCGCGGATCTGGCGTGCGGCGTCCTGCGCCGCTTTACCGTTCAAATCCGCGCCGGTGGAGGCGGCGGTGGCCGACGTATTCGACACCTTGCTGGTATCGGTGGCAGTCACGCGCAGGTTTTCCATCGACACGCCCAGTTCGTGCGCCACCACCTGCATCACCTTGGTGTTGATGCCCTGCCCCATCTCGGTGCCGCCGTGGTTGACCAGCACCGAGCCATCGACGTACACGTGCACCAGCGCGCCGGCCTGGTTCAGGTGGGTGACGTTGAAGGCGATACCGAATTTTACAGGGGTGAGCGCCAGGCCTTTTTTCAGCACCGGGCTGGTTTGATTGAAGGCATCGATGGCCGCGCGGCGGGCGCGGTATTCGCTGCTGCGTTCCAGGTCGGCGGTCAACGCCCCGATCACGTTGTCGACGATCTCCTGGCCATACGGCGTGATATTGCGGGATGTAGTGCCGTAGAAATTGACCCGGCGGATATCGAGCGCATCGCGCCCGAGGTTGCGGGCGATATCGTCGATGATGTATTCGATCGCAATCGCGCCTTGCGGGCCGCCGAAGCCGCGGAACGCGGTATTCGATTGAGTGTTGGTCTTGCCGCAGCCGGCCAGGATTTCCACGTCCGACAAATAATAGGTGTTGTCGAAGTGGCAGACCGCGCGCGTGGCCACTGGGCCGGACAAGTCGGCCGAGTAGCCGGCGCGCAGCGTCATGTCCACCTTGGCGGCGAGGATTTTACCGCTGTCGTCGTAACCGACTTCGTACTCGTAATAGAAGCAGTGGCGCTTGCCGGTGACCAGCATGTCGTCGTCGCGGTCGGCGCGCAGTTTGACCGGGCGTTTCAGCTTGGCCGCTGCGATGCCGGCGGCAGCCGCCCACAGCGCCGACTGCGACTCCTTGCCGCCGAAACCACCGCCCATGCGCCGGCACTCCACTTGCACCTTGTGCGAGTGCACGCCCAGCGCGTGGGCCACCACGTGCTGCATTTCGCTCGGATGCTGGGTCGAGCATTGCACCAGCATGCCCTGGTCTTCCTTGGGGATAGCGTAGGCGATCTGGCCTTCCAGGTAAAACTGCTCCTGGCCACCGACGAACAGCTTGCCTTTGACCACGCGCGGCGCCAGGTCGAACGCGGTCTGGAAATCGCCGCGTTTCAGTTGCATCGGCGGCAGTACGTACGATTGCGCCGCTTTCGCCTCCTGCGGGGTGAGAATGGCCGGCAGTTCCTCGTAATCGATCACGGCGCGGCGCGCGGCGCGGCGGGCGTTGTCGTGGGTGTCGGCCACCACGATGAAGATCGGCTGGCCCACGTACAGCACTTCGCCGGCGGACAGGATCGGGTCGTCGTGGATGATCGGGCCGCAGTCGTTGGTGCCGACGATGTCGGCGGCCGTGTACACCGCCACCACGCCGTTCGAGGCGCGCACGGGCGCCAGGTCGATGCGCTTGATGTTGGCGTGCGCCTTGGCCGACAAGCCCAGCGCGGCATGCAAGGTGCCTTGCAGTTCCGGGATGTCGTCGGTGTAGGTGGCCTGGCCCAGCACGTGCAGCTCGGCCGATTCGTGCTGACGCGCGATGCCGACGGCTTGCCAGCTGGCGGCGTCACGCACGCTGTTGGGGGCGGTGGGCTGGTTCATGCGGACTCCCTCGCGTTTTTGAAGGCAAAGGCATTGACTTCTTCATTGGCCAGCGGCGCCTCGAGCCGGGTTTCGAACCAGAACCGGCGCAGCAGGTTTTGCGCGGTCTGCATGCGATAGCTGCCTGATGCACGCATGTCGGACAGCGGCGCGAAGTCCTGCGTCAGCATATCCATCGCCCCCCGCAAGTTGGCTTCGTTCCAGCGCAAACCGGTCAGCGAACTCTCTGCCCGTGGCGCGCGGCGCGGCGTGGCGGCCATGCCCCCATAGGCGATGCGGGCGTCGACGATATGGTCACCATCGAGCGTAAACGCGAATGCCGCGCACACGGCCGAAATATCCTGGTCGAAGCGCTTGGCCAGTTTATAGGTGCGGAACTGGACGTTCTCGCGCGGCAGCGGCACCCGCACGGCAGCGACGATTTCGTCAGGCTGCAAATCCTTTTTCTGGTAGTCGAGGTAGAACGCTTCGAGTGGCAGCACGCGCTGGCCATTGGCGCCTTGCAGCACCACCTCGCTGCCCACCGCGATCAGCCACGGCATCGAATCGCCGATCGGCGAGCCGTTGGCGACGTTGCCGCCCAGGGTGCCGGCATTGCGGATCGGCAGCGAGGCGAAGCGCTGGCGCAGTTCGCCCAGCTGGCTCGGATACAGTTCGCACAGCGCGTTGTAGGCGTCTTCCAGCGACACGCCGGCGCCGATTTCCAGCATGTCGCCCTGCTCCACCACAGTTTGCAGCGCGGTCACGTGGCCCAGGTAGATGATGTCGCCCAGTTCGCGCAGCTGCTTGGTCACCCACAGGCCGATGTCGGTGGAGCCGGCCAGCAGGGTCGCTTGCGGGTGGGCGGCGCGCAGGGCCACCAGTTCTTCGATGGTGCGCGGCGCGTAAAAGGTGCGGCCGTGGGCGGTGTAGCTGCTGCCCGCCTCGCGCTGCAACGCTTGCAGCTGTGCGGTCAGCGCGGCGCGGTCGAACGCGACGGCCGGCAGTGCGGTCATGCGATGGGCGGCGTCGATGATGGGGCGGTAGCCGGTGCAGCGGCACAGGTTGCCGGACAGGCAGTCGTCGATCTCGCGGCGCTGCGCGGACTGGCCTTCTTTATCGAGGTACATGCCCCACAAGGACATGACGAAACCGGGGGTACAGAAGCCGCACTGGGAGCCGTGGCACTCCACCATGGCCTGCTGTACCGGGTGCAGCGCGCCGTCCGGCTGCTGCAAGTCTTCCACGGTAAACAGCGCCTTGCCGTCGAGCGTGGGCGCGAACTGGATGCAGGAATTGACCGCCTTCATCTCGAGCTGGCCGGCCGGATTGAGGCTGCCGACAACCACGGTGCAGGCGCCGCAATCGCCTTCGGCGCAGCCTTCCTTGGTGCCGGTGCAGTGCAGGTCTTCGCGCAGGTGCTGGAGCACGGTGCGGGTGGGCGCGCCACCCGTAAATTCATGCACGGCGCCACGGAAGTAAAAGCGGATCGGTTCGGACATCAGGGCCTCACGCAGAAAATGGATGGGTGGTGCGCCAGTGGTCGGCGATATCGATGCGGCGCGTGATCCATACCTGCTCGTGCGACTGCACGTAGTCGAGGAAGCGCGCCAGCGCAGCCAGCCGTGCAGGCCGGCCGACGATGCGGCAGTGCAGGCCGATCGACAGCATCTTGGGCGCATTCAGGCCGGCCGGGTCGCCTTCGGCGTACAGCACATCAAAAGCGTCCTTCAGATAGTCGAAGAACTGCGTGCCCGAATTAAAACCCTGGGCGGCAGCAAAGCGCATGTCATTGGTGTCGAGCGTGTACGGCACGATCAGCTGCGGCGCGGTGGTGGGCTGGCCGTCGGCGCCCGTGTGGGCCACCTGCTGCCAGAACGGCAGGTCGTCGCCGTAATGGTCGGCGTCGTAGGCAAAGCCGCCGTGTTCCATCACCAGCCGGCGCGTATTGGGCGAGTCGCGCCCTGTGTACCAGCCCTGCGGCGCGCTGCCGGTGAGTTCGCGGATGATGTCCACGGCTTCTTTCATGTGGGCGCGCTCGGTGGCTTCGTCCATATTCTGGTAGCTGATCCAGCGCAGGCCGTGGCAGGCGATCTCGTGGCCGAGCGACTGGAAGGCGGCGACGGCCTCCGGGTGGCGCTTGAGCGCCATCGCCACGCCGAACACGGTGAGCGGCAGCTGGCGGTCTTCGAACAGGCGCAGCACGCGCCACAGGCCCGCGCGCGAACCGTATTCGTACAGCGACTCCATGCTCATGTGGCGGTCTGGGAAGGACGCCGCGCCGATGATCTCGGACAGGAAGGTCTCGGAACCGGCGTCGCCGTGCAGCACGCTGTTCTCGCCGCCCTCCTCGTAATTGAGCACGAATTGCAGCGCCACCCGCGCGCCGCCGGGCCAGCGGGCGTGGGGCGGGGTGCGGCCGTAGCCGACCAGGTCGCGCGGGTAGTTGTCGTATGTGCTCATGCGGGTGCTCATTCAGGTCTCAAAGACGCGGGCCGGTATGTTGAGGAAAATATTGGGGAATATATCCTTAATCATATAGGCGTCGGCGCGCGCCGGTATATGATTTACACGATAGCCGCTTGTCATTCACCGATATAGACCGATACAGGACACCACCGCCATGGGCAAACTCAGCACGCACGTACTCGATATCACCCAGGGCAAGCCCGGCGCCGGCGTCAAGCTGGCGCTGTACGCGGTCAACGCAGAGGGCCGCACCCTGCTCACCACCGACGTCACCAACGCCGACGGCCGCTGCGCCACGCCGCTGCTGGCGGGCGAGCAGCTCAAGGCGGGCAAGTACGAACTGGTGTTCGCCGCCGGCGACTATTTCGCCGAGCAGGGCGTGCAAGTGCCCGAGCCGCGTTTCGTCGATGAAGTGACCATCGCCTTCGGCGTGGCCGACGCCGGGCAGAACTACCATGTGCCGCTGGTGGTGTCGCCGTGGGCGTATTCCACTTACCGGGGTAGCTAAGCTAAGATGCGGGCACCATGACCACATCCCACCCGGCGTTGATCGCCTCCCTGCTGCGCCAGGCCGTGCAACTGCAACAGCAAGGCCAACTGGAGCCCGCGCAGGCGCTGTACCGGCAGGTACTGGCGCTCGAGCCGCAACACTTCGACGCACTGCACCTGCTGGGCGTGATCGCACGCCAGCAAGGTGACGCAGTCGCCGCCATCGACCTGATCTCGCGGGCGATCGCGGTCGATGGCGGGCAAGCCAGGGCCCACGCCAACCTGGGCGTGGCGCTGATGGACGCCGGCCGCGTGCAGGACGCGCTCGACAGCCACGAGCGCGCCATCGCGCTGCAAGCCGACTACGCCATGGCCTGGAGCAATCGCGGCAACGCGCTGCGCCAGCTGCAGCGCCATGGCGAGGCGCTGCACAGCTACCAGCGCGCTTTGACGCTGCAGCCCAACTACCCGGAAGCGCATTGCAACCGCGCCATCGTGCTGCAGGAAATGGGCCGCTACGCCGAGGCGCTGGGCGCGTCCGAGGATGCGCTCGACCTGCGCGAGCGCTACGCCGACGCCTGGTTCGCACGCGGCAATGCGCTGCACGGCTTGCGCGCGCTCACAGAAGCGATCGACAGTTTCGAGCGCGCCATCGCGCTGCGTCCCGCGTGGGCCGAAGCGCACAGCGCGCTGGGCGCCAGCCTGCAGCGGCTGGGCGACTTCGACGCTGCGCTGGCCGCCTACGACCGCGCCCTGGCACTGAAACCGGGCCACGCGCTGGCGCACTACCATCGGGGCAACACCTTGCGCTCGCTGGGCAGGATCGAGCAGGCGGTTGCCGCCTACCGCGCCGCGCTGGCTCACGGCGACGATCCGCAAACCATCGCCTTTGCGCTGGCCTCGGTGGGTGCGGGCGAGACCCCGGCCACGCTGCCGGGCGAGTATGTGCGCACGCTGTTCGACCAGTACGCCAACCACTTCGACCAGCACCTGACCGAAGTGCTCGGCTACCGCACCCCGGCCGCGCTCGACGAACTGATACGCGGCAATGGTCACCATGATGACCTCGACATCGTCGACCTGGGCTGCGGCACCGGCCTGTGCGGCCCTTACCTGCACGCGTACGCACGCCGACTCGACGGCGTGGACCTGTCGCAGCACATGCTGGACAAGGCGGCCGAACGCGCGCTGTACGGCGAGCTCGCCTGCTGCGACCTGGTGACGTATCTGGCTGGCCGCGACCAGGCATGGGACCTGGCTATGGCTGCCGACGTATTCGTCTACATCGGCGACCTGGCGCCCGTCTTCGAAGCGGTACACCGGGCCTTGCGCGCGGACGGCCGCTTCTGCTTCTCGGTCGAAGCCGGGGTGGAAAACGGCGCCGACTACGTTTTGCAACCGTCCAACCGCTACGCCCATACCCTGCCCTACCTGCACCGGCTGGCAGCCGCCACCGGCTTCACCGTCCTGGCCACCGGCAACCTGGCCGCCCGCCAGGAAAACGGCGCCCCGATCACCGCCCACACCCTGCTGCTGCGCAAAACCTGACTTCGGGGGCAATGCCGACAATTGTGATCAAGCCATCAAGGTGATCAAATTATTACGTACCTTGCACACTTCGGACGGCAAACGCGGCCATTGAATCGTGCGGCGGTGGCTGCGCGCAACAGCAGAGGTACAATCGGCTCGACCAGCGGTCTGCACGCTTTACAAAGGATGTGCCTGAGGGCATGATTCAGAAGGGCAACTGGTTCGCCCTCCACCATCCGTTGGAAGCAGCCATGGCCGCAGTCTTACCGAATACCGTTCCGATGCCGGGCCTGGCGCGCGCCCTGATGCAGGCCGGCCGCCTGTCGCCGCCGCAGGCCGAGGCGCTGCACAAGAAAGCTCACCACGAAAAGCAGCCGTTCATCGACGTGCTGCTCGCCAGCGGCGCCATCGATGCGCGCGCGCTGGCCACCTTTTGCGCCGAGACCTTCGCCTACCCCTTGCTCGACGTCTCGATGCTCGACATGGAAGCGCTGCCGGCCAAGGCCATCGACGCCAAGCTGATGCAGGGCCAGCGCGTGGTCGCATTGGCCAAGCGCGGCAACAAGATGGCCGTCGCCATTTCCGACCCCACCAACACCCAGGCGCTCGACCAGGTCAAGTTCCAGACCGAATCGACAGTGGAGCCGGTGATCGTGCCGCACGACGCCTTGCTGCAACTGCTGGCGCGTTTTGGCCGCAGCGCCGAGCAGAGCATCGCCGACCTGGCCGGCCCGGAAACCGAGTTCCAGTTCGCCGAAGAAGAGGAAGCGCCGGCCAGCGCGGCCGACACCGCCGCCGCCAACGAAGTGGAAGATGCGCCGGTGGTACGGTTCCTCAACAAGATGCTGCTCGACGCCGTGACCATGGGGGCGTCCGACCTGCACTTCGAGCCGTTCGAAAAATTCTACCGCGTGCGCTTTCGCGTCGATGGCGTGCTGATCGAACATGCGCAGCCGCCGGTGTCGATCAAGGACAAGCTGGTCTCGCGCATCAAGGTGCTGGCCAAGCTCGATATTTCCGAAAAACGCGTGCCGCAGGACGGCCGCATGCGCCTGGTAGCCTCGCCCACCCGCACCATTGACCTGCGCGTCTCGACGCTACCCACGCTGTTCGGCGAAAAGACCGTGATGCGCATCCTGGACGGCAGCCAGGCGCAGCTGGGCATCGACGCGCTCGGTTACGAGCCGGAACAGAAAGCGTTGTTGATGGACGCCATCCATCGCCCCTACGGCATGGTGCTGGTCACCGGGCCCACCGGTTCGGGCAAGACGGTGTCGCTGTACACCTGCCTGAACGTGATCAACAAGCCCGGCATCAATATCTCCACCGCCGAAGACCCGGCCGAGATCAACCTGCCGGGCGTCAACCAGGTCAACGTCAACGACAAGGCCGGACTGACCTTTCCGGTAGCGTTGAAGTCTTTCCTGCGCCAGGACCCGGACATCATCATGGTCGGCGAGATCCGCGACCTGGAAACGGCCGACATCGCCGTCAAGGCCGCGCAAACCGGCCACCTGGTGTTTTCCACGCTGCACACCAACGATGCGCCATCGACCCTCACGCGCCTGATGAACATGGGCGTGGCGCCATTCAACATCGCCTCGTCGGTGACCTTGATCACGGCCCAGCGCCTGGCGCGGCGGCTGTGCAGTTGCAAGCAGCCGGTAGACATCTCGGCTGACCTGTTGCTCAAGGCCGGCTTCCGGCACGAGGATCTCGATGGCAGCTGGAAACCATACGGCCCGGTCGGCTGCGAGCGCTGCAACGGCGGCGGCTACAAGGGCCGCGTGGGCATCTACCAGATCATGCCGATCACGCCGGCCATCGAGGCGCTGATCCTGGCCCACGGCAACGCCATGCAGATCGCTGCCCAGGCCCAATCGGAGGGCGTGAAGTCGCTGCGCCAGTCGGGCTTGCTCAAGGTGCGGCAGGGCATGACCAGTCTCGAAGAAGTACTCGGCTGCACCAACGAATAGGACCGCGACCCATGGCAAACCCCGGCAACCAGGTCAAGGAAACCATCTTCGCGTGGGAAGGCAAGGACAAGACCGGCAAAACCGTGCGCGGCGAGTTGCGCGCCGGCGGCGAGGCGGTAGTCAACGTCACCTTGCGGCGCCAGGGCATCATGGTCACCAAGGTGCGCAAGAAGACTTACCGCAGCGGCAAGCGCGTCAAGGAAAAGGACATCTCGCTGTTCACCCGCCAGCTCGCGACCATGATGAAGGCCGGCGTGCCCTTGCTGCAGGCGTTCGACATCGTGGGCAAGGGCCATTCCAATCCGTCGGTGTCGAAACTGGTGATGGACTTGCGTGCCGATATCGAAACCGGCACCAGCCTCAACCAGGCGTTCCGCAAGTTCCCGCTGTACTTCGACGCCCTGTTCTGCAACCTGGTCGCCGCCGGCGAACAGGCCGGCATCCTGGAAGACCTGCTCACCCGGCTGGCCATCTACAAGGAAAAGACGCTGGCCATGAAGGCCAAGATCCGGTCGGCGCTGATGTACCCGATCTCGATCCTGGCGGTAGCCTTCATCGTCACGGCCGTGATCATGATCTGGGTGGTGCCCGCTTTCAAGGAAGTGTTTGCCAGTTTCGGCGCCAACCTGCCCGCCCCCACGCTGTTCGTGATGGCGCTCTCGGCGTTCTTCGTTAACTGGTGGTATGTAATTTTTGGTAGTCTTGGCCTGGGCATCTGGTTGTTCTTCCGCACCTGGAAACGCTCGGTCAAGATGCAGCGCACCATGGATCGGCTGATCCTCAAGGTACCGGTGTTTGGCGACGTGGTGCGCAAGGCCACCATCGCCCGCTGGACCCGCACCCTGTCCACCATGTTTGCCGCCGGCGTGCCGCTGGTCGAGTCGCTCGATTCGGTCGGTGGCGCGGCCGGCAACGCCGTGTATGCCGACGCCACCCGCCGCATCCAGAACGAGGTAAGCACGGGAACCAGCCTCACGGCCGCGATGCAGAACGCCGACGTGTTCCCGAACATGGTCACGCAGATGGTGTCGATCGGCGAGGAATCGGGCGCGCTCGACGCCATGCTGGGCAAGGTGGCCGACTTTTACGAGGAAGAAGTGGACGAGGCCGTGGCCTCGCTGTCGAGCTTGATGGAGCCGGCGATCATGGTCATCCTGGGCGTGCTGATCGGCGGGCTGGTGATTGCCATGTACTTGCCGATCTTCAAGCTGGGCTCGGTGGTGTAAGCAAGTTAGTCCGGTTTTTTCGTAGCGGAACGCAAGGCCAGCAGGCGCTGGCGGCCGTCGGCCAGGGCGGCGTCGCCCTGGTCGAGCAGGTGCTCGATGGCCGCGCGCTCGGCGCTGCCGGCTGGAAAGCGCTGGCCGACGCTTTGAAAGCTGAGCAGGATGCCTTGCATGCCCTGCAGCAGCGCATCGTGGACATCGCTGGCCAGGCGCTCGCGCTCGGCCAGTTGCGCCAGCAGATCGCGGCGGCGGCACATGGCTTGGCACCAGCGGTCGTGGCACAGCAAACCCAGCACCAGGCACAGGGACAGTCCCAGCAACAGGCCACCGGTCAGCCACAACCAGGGGGGTAAAAAAGTCGGCAATCGAAACTCCAGCAGGTCAGTTCCGTCACCTTGCCATTAACTTTTGGTTACGCCCATATCTCGTACGGGGGAGAAATTGCCCCAATCCAGGGCAAATTTGACTGACCGCATGGTCCCCATGCTTTAATATGCACTGCGACTCACCAAACCACTCAAACTATGCAATCGTCCCCGCTGTTCGCACCCGCCGGCGAACTCGCCATCAGCCTGATCGCGGGGCTGTTCGGCCTGCTGATCGGCAGCTTTCTCAACGTCGTGATTCACCGCCTGCCGCAGATGATGCAGCGCGAGTCGGACAATTATTGCGATGTGGAAGCCGGCAAGCCGCCGCGCCACACCACCCAGTACAGCCTGGTAGCGCCGCGCTCGGCCTGTCCCCATTGCGGCCACCAGATCACGGCGCTGGAAAACATCCCGGTGATCAGCTGGCTGGCGCTGCGCGGCAAATGCAGCCAGTGCAAGGCGCCGATCTCGCCGCGCTACCCGCTGGTGGAATTGCTGACCGCCGCGCTGTCGGCGCTGGTGGTGTGGCAGTTCGGCAGCGGCTGGCAAGGGCTGGGCGGCTTGCTGCTGCTGTACATGCTGGTCGCGCTTACCTTCATCGACTTCGACACCCAGCTGCTGCCCGACGACCTCACCTATCCGCTGCTGTGGGCCGGTTTGCTGCTCAATCTCAACGCCACCTATGTCTCGCTCGAGAGCGCGGTGATCGGCGCAGCGGCCGGCTACCTGGTGCTGTGGTCGATTTACTGGGCCTATAAATTGCTGCGCAAGCGCGAGGGCATGGGTTACGGCGACTTCAAGCTGCTGGCCGCCCTCGGCGCCTGGCTCGGCTGGACCATGTTGCCGGCCATCGTGCTGATGGCCTCGCTGGTGGGTTCGGTCGTGGGCATCGCGCTGATGGTGCTCAACCGGCGCGGGCTCGACTACCAGATCCCGTTCGGCCCCTACCTGGCCGCTTCCGGCCTGATCTGCTTCCTGTACCGCGCGCCGCTGGCCGAGGTCAGCGCGATTTTCTATCCGGTGCTGCGATGACGGTCCCGTTTGCAATCGGCCTGACCGGCGGCATCGGCAGCGGCAAGAGCACGGTGGCCGACCTGTTTGCCGCGCGCGGCGCCAGCATCGTCGACACCGACGTGATCGCCCACAGCCTCACCGCGCCCGGCGGCGCCGCCATGCCAGCCATCGTCGATGCGTTCGGTGCACAATTTGCCGACGCCAGCGGCGCGCTCGACCGCGCCCGCATGCGCGCGCTGGTGTTCTCCGATGGCAAAGCGAAAGCCACGCTCGAAGCGATCCTGCACCCGCGTATCCGCGCCGGTGCACTGGCCGCCGCCGAAGCCGCGACCGGCGACTACGTCATGTATGCGGTGCCGCTGCTGGTGGAGTCGGGCACCTGGCGTGACAGGGTGTCGCGCGTACTCGCGGTAGACTGTCGCGAAGAGGTGCAGATCGCCCGCGTGATGGCCCGCAACAATCTCACCGAAGCGCAGGTGCGCGCCATCATGGCGGCCCAGGCCAGCCGCGTCGAACGGCTCGCGGCAGCCGACGATGTCATCGACAATAACGACGGCCTGGACGCGCTGGCGCCGCAAATCGACCGCCTGCACGCCCAATATCTGAAAATGCGCGGTTAATTTCGACCGGATCGCGCACTATGCCCTCTCAATGTTTGTAATTTTGCTTGGCTTGCTTCAAAATCACGTGCATTGTTTGCAGGTCCACCTATAGAGGGATGTTATTTTGATCGTCTACGAATATCCTTTCAACGAACGCATCCGCACCCTGTTGCGCTTGGAGGATCTGTACGAGAAATTCCAGTTCTTTGCGCATCAGCCCGACCCGATGCAACACCATGTCGCCCTGTCCACCATTTTCGACATGCTCGAAGTGGCCGGCCGCGCCGACCTCAAATCCGACCTGCTGCAAGAGCTCGAACGCCAGCGCCAGACCCTGCTCGGCTACCGCCTCAATCCCAACGTCCAGCCCGACATGCTCGACGCCATCCTGGCCGAAGTCGATTCCGTCAGCAGCGCGCTGGTGGCCGCCCAGGGCAAGACCGGCCAGAACGTGCGCGATAACGAGTGGCTGATGAGCATCCGCGGCCGCACCATCATTCCCGGCGGCGCCTGCGATTTCGACATGCCGTCGTACTATGCCTGGCAACAGCGGCCGGCAGACCAGCGCTACAACGACATCGTCACCTGGTTTACGCCGCTGGTGCCGCTGTTCGACGCGCTGGGCCTGGTGCTGCGCCTGCTGCGCGACTCGGGCGCGCCGGTAAAAATGATTGCGGTGGCCGGCAGCTACCAGCAAATGTTGCAAGGCAAGGTGTACCAGATGCTGCGCCTGACGCTCGACGAAACCTCGGGCGCCATCCCCGAAATCTCGGCCAACAAGTACATGTTGTGGGTACGGTTCACAACCCAGGGCGGCGACCTGAAACCCAAGCCGCTGGAAGATCAGGTACCATTCGAGCTTACCCTCTGCAACTTCTGATCAAATATTATGGTTACCGTAGTGTCGTGCCCCACCTGTTCCGCCAAAGTGGAATGGAAGCCTGAAAACAAGTATCGCCCGTTCTGCTCGGAACGCTGCAAACAGATCGACCTCGGCGCCTGGGCCGAGGAAAAGTACGCAATCCCCGCAGCGCCGCCCAAAGACCCGCACGAAGAAGAGTAAGAGCGACTGCCAGGCCAGCCGCTCCTGGCGGCTTGCCGTTACATCGCTACCCTGACCGCCTTGCCGATGTAGAGCACCGGCCCGGTCGGTTTGCCGGTCGGCGAACCGGCTTGCGGTTCCAGCGTAATTTCAAATAACTGGTCCTGCTGCACTTGCGGCAGCTGGTCCAGGGTCAGCTTGACCGATTGATTCGGTTGTACCAGCCCCAGCGATACCGGCGCCCGCCAGTCCGTCCCCTTGGTCCAGAATTGCAGCGCCTTGTTGCCCGGTACGGCCACGCCTTGCAGCGGCGTCAGGGTCAGTTTGCGGTTCAGGCTGGCCTGCACCACGTAGCCGGCCGTGCGCTCCTGCGGCGCCACCAGCACCACCATGTAGGCCGGTTGCAGCGCTTCCGTTGCCGGCTGGCGCGTGAGCAGCACGGCCAGCACCAGCGTGGCAAACACGGCGCCGCCGCTCAGCGCGCGCCACAGGCGCAGGTCGTCCCACCAGCGGCGCCAGCCACCGGCAGCCGTGACCGCTTGCGGGGTCAGATTGCCGGCGAGGTTGTTGGCCAGGTTGGCAGCGCGGCTGGCGGCACTGCTGCCGGCCAGGCTGCTGCTGAGGCTGTTGCTGATCTTGGGCCACAGGCCCGGCGACGGCTCGGCCGGCTCTGCCAGCGCGGTCAGCGGCAGCAGGCGCTGTTCCCACGCGGCGACTTCGGCGCGCAGCAGCGGCTCGACCGCCAGGCGGCGTTCGACGTCCTGGCGCGCGGCCAGCGCCAAGGTGCCCAGCACGTACTCGCCGGCCAGCTCGCGCATTTCCTCCTGCTGTTGTTCGATAGATTGCGTCATCCCATGCACTCCCGCAAAGCGGCCAGGCCGCGCTTGAGCCAGGCTTTGACCGTGCCGAGCGGCGCATTGAGCCGCGCCGCGATTTCACTGTGGCTGCACCCATCGACATAGGCGCAGACGATGCTGTTGCGCTTGGCGCTGTCAAGGTTGCCGAGGCAGTCGTTCAGGCGTCCCATGTTCGCTTGCAGCTCGAACTGTTCGGCAACGGGGTTGCCATGCGCGCCCTGCCCATCCTGCCCATCCTGAGCCTGCTGCAAGGCGTCGAGTGCGTCGTTGTCGCCGGTATAGACGTCGCGCTCGCGCGAGCGCAGCGCATTGAGGGCCTGGTGCCGCACCACGCTGAAAATCCAGCCCCGTCCCGCACCACGGCCGGCGTCGAAGCTGGCCGCCTTTTGCCAGATGCTGACAAAGGCGTCGTGCAGCACGTCTTCGGCCAGGTCGCGCCGGCGCACGATGCGCAGCGCCACGCCCAGCAAATGGCGGCTGTCCTGCTGGTACAGGCGTTGCAGCGCCTGCTGGTCACCGAGCGCACAGGCGTGCAGCGCAGCGTCGTAGTCGAATCCGTCGGCGGTTGGTGGCATCGGCATTTCTGTCGTAGGGTGGGCGGAGCGCTGCTGCGGCTGATTATAGCCGAGCGCGGCGCGTCCGCCGAGCTTGCCTACGTGCGATCAGGCGGCTTTCCAGAAGATGTAGTCGGCCTGGTACTTGACCGTCTGCCTGGCGCCGGCATTGGCCGCGCCGCACATGCCGGCAGGGGCCACGCCGCCTTTGGTCGCCAAGCGCTGGATGTAGGTCACGCCCGTCATGGCGCCGTTGCCCATGGCCGGATTGGCCTTGACCAGCTGCGACGGAATATTGCCGGCGCCGGCCGGTGCGACTGCCAGCTGGGTGGCGGTGATCTTGGAGCCGTCGTTGCTCTGCCACGTTGCTGGCGGGCCGAAATATTTACCGACGTTCATGCCGCCACGGTCGGTGAGCTGGGCATCCGGGCCGATGAAGGTCCATTCGTACTGGTCGGCGCTGTCCTTCTTGAGCTTGCATTCGTAGGTGATGTCGCCGGCGCCCACGGTTTCCATGGCAACCTTGTGGCCGGCCGGTACCTGCACGGTCGCTGGCAACGCTTGTTGATTGAAGCTGGGCGTGCTGGCGCAAGCCGAGAGCAGGACGGCAGCGGCAACGGCGGTGGCGATGGAAAGTTTTTGCATGGCGGACTCCTTGGGTAGTTGTAAGTAGCGGCGCCGCGTTGTGAGCATTGCGCCGATACCTGTACTACCCGCCAGCACAGCGTTTGGATGCAGTGGCTTGCAAATATTTTTTCAGCGAGCGAATTTATTGACTGAGTTTAGCGACCGAACCGCAGCTGGTCGAGCCACTCGATCAGCGGGATCGTGGCCGGCAGCAGCGGCTCCACGCCCACCGTGCCCTGCCACGCAAACGCTTGCCCTTCCAGGCTTTGCGGCTCGCCGTGCCAGTCGCGGCTGATGAAGAAGTGCAGCCGCACGTGCGCGTGCGGATACACGTGCTCGACGCCGCACCACTCTTCGGCGCTGTTGATCGTCAGGCCCAGCTCCTCGACGAACTCGCGTTTCAGCGCTTCGAGTATGGTTTCGCCGGGATCGACCTTCCCGCCCGGGAATTCCCAGTAACCGTCGTACGGCTTGCCGGCCGGTCGCTGGCCCAGCAACACGTCGCCGTTCGGCTGCATCAGGATGCCGACCGCGACGTCGATCGGCTTGTTGTTCACATCGCTCATGCCAGCCGTCCCGCGTAATCCTTGGCGAACTGCCACGCCACCCGGCCCGAGCGCGAGCCGCGCTGCAAGGCCCAGCGCAAGGCGTCGCCGCGCGCATCGGTTATCTGCTGCGCGCTGCACCCGAGCGACGCCAGCCAGTGGTTGACGATTTCCAGGTAGTCGTCCTGCTTGAACGGGTAGAACGTCAGCCACAGGCCGAAACGTTCGGACAGCGAAATCTTTTCTTCGACCGTCTCGCCCGGGTGCAGGTCGCCGTCGTCGCCGTGCTGGTAGCTCATGTTGTCGGACATGCGCTCGGGCAGCAGGTGGCGGCGGTTGGACGTGGCGTAGATCAGCACGTTATCGGACTGGGCCGAGATGCTGCCGTCGAGAGCCACCTTCAGCGCCTTGTAGCCGCTTTCGCCCTCTTCGAACGACAGGTCGTCGCAGAAGATGATGAAGCGCTCGGGCCGGCCGGCTACCTGGTCGACGATGTCGGGCAGCTCGGCCAGGTCGGCCTTGTCCACCTCGATCAGGCGCAGGCCATCCCGGGCGAACTGGTTCAGGCAGGCCTTGATCAGCGACGACTTGCCGGTGCCACGCGCGCCGGTGAGTAGTACGTTGTTGGCCGGGCGGCCGGCAACGAACTGGCGCGTGTTCTGCTCGATCTGCTGCTTTTGCGGGCCGATGTGCTGCAAGTCATCGAGCGCGATATCGGACACGTGCGCCACCGCCTGCAGGTAGCTGGCGCCACCGAAGCCACCGCCGCTGCGCTTGCGCCAGCGGAAGGCGTAGCCGTTGGCCCAGTCCGGCGCCGGCGGCGCTGGCGGCAGCACTGCCTCCACCCGCGCCAGCACCGCCTCGGCCCTGGCCAGAAATTGTTCCAGCGTGGTCATCGCTGGCATCACGAACGGTAGTCGGCGTTGATGCTCACGTAGTCGTGCGACAGGTCGCAGGTGTACACGGTGGCAGCCTGGTCGCCACGGGCGAGCTTGACGCGCACCAGGATCTCGCTTTGCTGCATCACGCGCTGGCCATCGGCTTCCTGGTAGTCGGGATTGCGGCCGCCGTTCTTGGCCACCCACACGTCGTCGAGGTACAGGTTGAGCTTGCTGACATCGAGGTCGTCGACCCCGGCATAGCCGATCGCGGCCAGGATACGGCCCAGGTTCGGATCGGACGCGAAGAACGCGGTCTTGACCAGCGGCGAGTGGCCGATCGAATAGGCGATCTTGCGCGCTTCGGCCACGCTGGCGGCGTCTTCCACGGTAATGGTGATGAACTTGGTGGCGCCCTCGCCGTCGCGCACGATCGCTTGCGCCAGGAACAGCGACAGTTCGGTAACGGCGGCGGCCAGTTCGCGGTATTCGGGCGACTCGACCGACGTGATCTCCAGGCTGCCGGCGCCGGTGGCGATCAGCATGAAGGAATCGTTGGTCGAGGTGTCGCCGTCGATGGTGATGCAGTTGAAGGTCTGGTCGGCCACCTGCTTGACCAGCACGTCGAGCACCGGTTGCGCCACCTTGGCGTCCAGCGCCAGGTAGCCGAGCATGGTCGCCATATTGGGCTTGATCATGCCGGCGCCCTTGGAGATGCCGCTCATGGTCACCGTGTGGCCGCCGATGGTGACCGTGCGCGAGCCGGCCTTGGGCTGGGTGTCGGTGGTCATGATGGCTTCGGCCGCGTTGAACCAGTTATCGGCTTGCAGGCCGGCTACCGCTTGCGGCAGGCCGGCAATCACCTTGGCCGCCGGCAGCGGTTCCAGGATCACGCCGGTGGAGAACGGCAGGATCTGCGACGGTTCGCAGCCGAGCTGGCTGGCCAGGGCGGCGCAGGTTTCGTTGGCCAGCGACAGGCCCAGTTCGCCGGTACCGGCGTTGGCGTTGCCAGTGTTGACCAGTAGTGCAACCACCGGCTTGCCGGTTTCCCTGGCGGCGGCCAGGTGCGCCTTGGCGATCTGCACCGGCGCGGCGCAGAAGCGGTTGAGGGTGAACACGCCGGCAACAGTCGCGGTGGGCGCCAGCTTCATCACCAGCACATCCTTGCGGTTGGGTTTCTTGATGCCGGCTTGGGCAAAGCCGATCTCGATACCGGCAACAGGTTTCAGGTCGGCGGCGACAGGCAGGGGGGAATTGACGGCCATATTCAGTGATCTCGTGGGTGGCAGGGAAGCCGATATTGTAATGCCTGACCGGCAAAACAGCGCAGCGCGCGGACCACGACGTTCAAGCGTGGCAAAAAGGTTAAACATGCTTGCCTGATTACTGACACGATGTCGTACAACTTGTTGATTTCGCAGGGATTTTGCGTAAAAACGACGAAATATAGTACGTTCGTCCACTTCTTTGCATAAATTCTCATGCTCTACGGCAATTTAGTTTAATGTTGCCAACGAATGCCCCATCCCCGCATTGCCCCATACCCCGCAGTACCGAACACAACAGCAGACCAATTACCGCAAGGATAAGCATCCCATGAAAAAGCAACTGTTAGCAGCAGCGATTCTGGCCGCCATGGCCACCATGCAGGCCCATGCCGGCGCCCTCGACGACGGCAACCTCAGCATCAGCGGTTTCGGCACCGTTGGCGTTGCCAAAAGTAATTCGGACGTCGCCGAGTTCGCCCGTTACAACCAGGCCAAGGGCGTCGGCGACAGCCCGCGCATCAGCCTCGACACCAACCTCGGCCTGCAAGCGACCTACAAGATGAACGACTGGCTGTCGGGCACGGTTCAAGTACTGACCCGCAAGGGCCCGGAAGGCAACTTCGGCACCGAGGTGACCTGGGGCTTCCTGAAAGCGAAGATCAACGACGAAGTGAGCGTGCGCGTGGGCCGCGTGGTCGTGCCGACGTTTTTGATCTCGGATTACCAGAACGTCGGTTACGCCAACACCATGATGCGCCCGCCGGTCGAACTGTACGCGCAGAACCCGATTGAAAACTCGGACGGCGCCGACATCAATTACCAGACCAACTTTGGCGACCTCACCTTCACGGCGCAGGCCTTTGTCGGTGTTTCGCGCGGCAAGATTTACGTGTCGTCGGGCAGCGGCTCGGTCGCCACCTACCGCGCGCCGGACGCCGGCATCAGCATCAGCGGCGAATACGGCCCGTTCGTGGTGCGCGCAGCGCACGCCCGCGCCGACATGGAAATCAACGACATCGGTTCGCTCAACACCTTGAGCAGCACCTTGACGGCCGTCGGTTTCGGCAAACTGGCCTCCGACCTGAACTTCAAGGATGGCAAGAAGATTGCGTTCACCTCGGTCGGCATGACCATGGACTGGAACAACATCGTGCTGCAAACCGAATACGCGCAGCGCCGCGCCAAGGAGCCGGTGTACCTGGCCGACACCAATGCCTGGTATGCGATGGCCGGCTACCGCATCGGCAAATTCGTGCCTTACGTTGCCCACGCCACCGTGGAAGGCCACGGCAAGTCGGTGACCGTGCCTGCCGCCTTCGCGGCCGCGCCGGCAGCCTTGCGCGGCGCCGTCACCGGCCTGATGGGCGCCCAGGAACAAAGCACCAGCCTGGTCGGCGTGCGCTGGGACTTCGCCAAATCGATGGCGCTGAAGGTACAACTGGACCACGTGAAGCCAAAAGCCAAGTCCGGCTACCTGATCCACGCGCCGGCCGCCGGCACCACCAAAGACATCAACGTGGTCGCAGTCGGCCTCGACTTCGTATTCTGATCCGGGAGCACCTATGAACAAAAATATTATTGCTGCAGCACTGATGGCCGCGCTGGGCGCCCTGGCATTGCCGGCCTCGGCCGAAGTAGTCGTCATCGTCAGCCCGAAAAACCCCGCTACCCGCATGTTCTCGGAACAGGCGTCGCAGTTCTTCCTCGGCAAATCCAACCTGTTCACCCCGGTGGACCTGCCGGAAAGCTCGGCCGTGCGCGCCGAGTTCTACAAGAAAGTGGCTGATAAGGACACGGCGCAAGTCAAGGCGCTGTGGTCGAAGCTGGTATTTACCGGCAAGGCCACCGCACCGAAAGAATACGCCAGCGCCGCCGAAGTGAAAAAGGCGGTGGCAGCCGATCCGAAAGCGATCGGCTACATCGAAAAGTCGGCCGTCGATGAGTCAGTGAAGGTGATTTTGACGCTGCCGTGAGATGAAGTAGTGGCGGCCACTGTGGGTCCGGTGGCCGCGTGCTTTCTCGCGTTCTTTCTCGCGTTCTGTCTCGCGTTCTGTCTCGATTAATGCGCTCATCGGAATACCTTCGGTAGTTGGTCTGAACAGACGTATCTCTCGAAAAATATGGCATAAGATAGACGCCCGGTGACAAATTGACGCCATGCGGCATTTTGACGCCGCACCGACGGTCGTAAAAAAGCCACCATTGCCGCGCGAGCGACAATGGTGGCTTTTTCAATCGAACCGACTTACGCCAGCTTGCCGTGGCAAGCCTTGTATTTCTTGCCGCTGCCGCATGGGCAAGGGTCGTTGCGGCCCACTTTCAGGCCCATTTCCATCAGCTGCTCGCCCGTGAGGTTTTGCAGTTCCGGTGGCAGACCGGCGTAGTTGTTGCCCGATGCCGAGGCCGGTGCGGGCGCCAGCAGGTCTTCCGGCGCCGCGTTCGGGTCGAAGTCGGCGTGCTGGTAGCTGACGTTTTCCACGTGCGACTTCTGCATCTCGGCTTCGGCCTGTTCGATCTCGTCGCGCGACTGGATGCGCACCGTCATGATCAGCTTGACCACTTCGTTCTTGATCATGTCCAGCATCTGGCCGAACAGCTCGAACGCTTCGCGCTTGTATTCCTGTTTCGGATTCTTTTGCGCGTAGCCGCGCAGGTGGATACCCTGGCGCAGGTGGTCGAGCGCGGCCAAATGCTCGCGCCAGTGGCTGTCCACGCTTTGCAGCATGACGTTGCGCTCGAAGCCGGCAAACGATTCGCGGCCAACGATGGCGATCTTCGCTTCGTACTGCGCATCGGCGGCAGCGAGCACGCGTTCGAGCACGTCGTCGTCGTTGATGTCTTTTTCGGTCTCGAGCATCTTCGTGAGCGGCAGGTCGATTTGCCACTCGGACGCCAGGGTCGCTTCCAGGCCAGCGATATTCCACTGCTCTTCCACCGATTCGGCCGGCACGTATTCGCGTACCAGGTCGGTGAAGGCGCCGTGGCGCAGCGAGTCGATCAGTTCCTTGGTGTCGGTCGCTTCGAGCAGCTCGTTACGCTGCTGGTAGATCACCTTGCGCTGGTCGTTGGCGACATCGTCGTATTCCAGCAATTGCTTGCGGATGTCGAAGTTGCGTGCCTCGACCTTGCGCTGGGCCGATTCGATCGAGCGCGAAACGATGCCCGCTTCGATCGGTTCGCCTTCCGGCATTTTCAGGCGGTCCATCACGGCGCGCATGCGGTCGCCGGCAAAGATGCGCAGCAGCGGATCGTCGAGCGACAGGAAGAAGCGCGACATGCCGGGATCGCCCTGGCGTGCCGCACGGCCGCGCAACTGGTTGTCGACGCGGCGCGATTCGTGGCGCTCGGTGCCAACGATGTGCAGGCCGCCAGCGGCCACCACTTCTTCGTGCAGCGCTTGCCAGCCGTCGCGCAGCGCCTGGGCCTGCTTGGCCTTGTCGGCGTCGGACAGGTCGGGATTGGCTTCGATGAACTGGATCTGCTTTTCCACGTTACCGCCCAACACGATGTCGGTACCGCGACCGGCCATGTTGGTGGCGATGGTAATCGCTCGCGGGCTACCGGCCTGGGCAATGATTTCCGCTTCGCGGGCGTGCTGCTTGGCGTTCAGGACGTTGTGCGGCAGGCCGGCCTTGGTCAGGATGCTCGACAGCAGTTCGGAGTTCTCGATCGAGGTGGTACCGACCAGCACCGGTTGGCCGCGGTCGTAGCACTCGCGGATTTCCAGCATCATGGCGTTGTACTTTTCCTGCGCCGACTTGTACACCTGGTCCTGGCGGTCCTTGCGGGCCGATGGACGGTTCGGTGGCACCACCACGGTTTCGAGACCGTAGATTTCCTGGAATTCGTAGGCTTCGGTGTCGGCCGTGCCGGTCATGCCGGACAGCTTGGCGTACATGCGGAAGTAGTTCTGGAACGTGATCGAGGCCAGGGTCTGGTTCTCGTTCTGAATCTTGACGCCTTCTTTCGCTTCCACCGCCTGGTGCAGGCCGTCGGACCAGCGGCGGCCGGTCATCAGGCGGCCGGTGAATTCATCGACGATGACGACTTCGTCGTTCTGCACCACGTACTGCTGGTCCTTGTGGTACAGCGCGTGCGCGCGCAGCGCGGCGTACAGGTGGTGCACCAGCGTGATGTTGGCGGAGTCGTACAGCGACGCGCCTTCGGCCAGCAGGCCCATTTGCGTGAGGATGGCTTCGGCCTTCTCGTGGCCGGCTTCGGTGAGCAGCACCTGGTGCGATTTCTCGTCCTTGGTGTAGTCGCCCGGCACTTCGATCTTGCCCTTGCCGTCCGAGGTCTCCTCGCCCACTTGCAGGGTCAGGTGCTGCGGCACTTCGTTGATCTTGTAGTACAGGTCGGTGTGATTTTCAGCCTGGCCCGAGATGATCAAAGGAGTACGCGCTTCATCGATCAGGATCGAGTCGACTTCATCGACGATGCCGAAGTTCAGTTCGCGCTGGACGCGGTCCTTGGCGTCGAACACCATGTTGTCGCGCAGGTAGTCGAAACCGAACTCGTTGTTGGTGCCGTAGGTGATGTCCGAACGGTAAGCCAGCTGCTTGGTGCCGTGGTCCATCTGCGACAGGTTGATGCCGGTGGTGAGGCCGAGCCAGCTGTACAGCTTGGCCATGGTCTCGGCATCGCGCTGGGCCAGGTAATCGTTGACGGTGACGATGTGCACGCCCTTGCCGGACAGCGCATTCAGGTAGGCAGGCAGCGTGCCGGTCAGGGTTTTACCCTCGCCGGTGCCCATTTCCGCGATCTTGCCATGGTGCAGAACCATACCGCCGAGCATCTGCACGTCGAAGTGACGCATCTTGAATACGCGCTTGCTGGCCTCGCGGCAGACCGCGAACGCTTCAGGCAACAGGGCGTCCAGCGACTCGCCTTTGGCGAACCGGTCCTTGAACTCGGGCGTCTTGGCTTGCAGCTCGGCATCCGACAGTTTTTCCAGGGCCGGCTCGAGGGCATTGATCTCGCGTACCGTTTTTTGGTATTGCTTGAGCAGTCGCTGGTTGCGGCTGCCAAAAATCTTGGTCAGTAATGACATGCTTGAATTCTTGAAAAAACGCCGTTAAAAAAGCTCTGTAGGTGAAGCTCGGTAGGGGGACGGGCCGACCGCACGGAGTTCGACTATGGCAAAAGACGGTGATTTTATCACGCGTCGGGTTGTACATTGGGTCTATGGTCTGGATAACAATGGCCGAGGTGTGAACAATGTCACCCAATCAACCTATTTTACCCGGTGGTGACAGCGTGGCCGGTGGATGACGCGCGGGGCGCCGTTGTGATATGTTCGCGCCATGCGATTCAATTCCTCCAACCTGACAATCAAGCGCCGCACCGCCGTGGTGGCCACCGACTTCCTGCGCCGCGACGACAAGATGGCCGCCCTGCTGCCCGCCATCGAGCGCATGGCCGCGCTGCAAAAAGACTGCGCCACCGCGCTGCCGGCCATGTTCCGCTACTGCGACATCCTCGCTTTCGAAGACGGCCAGCTGACGCTGTCGGTGCCGAACGCCGCGCTGGCAGCCAAGCTCAAGCAGCAAATTCCAAAATTACAGGAAACCCTGGCCAAGCGCGGCTGGCAAGTGAGCGCCACGCGCCTGAAGGTGCAGATGACCAAGGCGGCCGAAATCAAGGAGCAGATGCGTTCGCTGTCACTGTCGGACGCGGCAGTGACCGCCTTCGACGACCTCGGCAACAACCTCGAACAGTCGCCGCAGAATGCCACCCTGATTGCTGCCCTGAAGGCGATGGTGGCCCGTCGGCGTGAAATTTAATTACGTCTGCGCCCACTCGCTGGCCATTTGCCGGGCGTATGACTGCGGTGCGGACTCGACCTTGTCAAACGTGACGATCTCGTAAGCATCGGGATGCTTGAGCAACTCCAGCAGCAGCTGGTTGTTCAATGCATGGCCCGACTTGTGCGCCTCGTAACCGGCGATCAGCGGGTGACCCACCAGGTACAGGTCGCCGATGGCATCGAGAATCTTGTGACGGACGAATTCGTCGTCGTAGCGCAGCCCGTCGGAATTGAGGATGCGGTACTCGTCCATCACGATGGCGTTTTCCAGCGAACCGCCGCGCGCCAGGCCGATGCCGCGCAACATTTCCACGTCCTGCATGAAACCGAAAGTACGCGCGCGCGCCACGTCGTGCACGTACGAGACGTCGCCGAAATCGACCACCGCGCGCTGCTGCGTGCCATCGACCGCCGGATGGTTGAATTCGATGAAGAAGTCGAGCTTGAAGCCGTCGTGCGGCACCAGGCGCGCCCATTTTTCGCGGTCGCCCGTTCCTTCGCGGATTTCCACCGGCTTTAATACGCGGATGAATTTCTTGGCCGCCGGCTGTTCCAGCACCCCGGCCTGCTGCAACAGGAACACGAACGAGGAGGCCGAGCCATCCATGATCGGGATTTCTTCGGCACTGACTTCGATGTACAGGTTGTCGATCCCGAGACCGGCGCAGGCCGACATCAGGTGCTCGACCGTGGAGACGCGGGCGCCGTCCTTGACCAGTACCGACGCCATGCGGGTATCGCCGACCGCCATCGCACTCGACGGAAACTCGACCATGGGCGACAGGTCGACACGGCGGAACACGATGCCGGTATCTGGCTCGGCCGGGCGCAGGGTCAGTTCGACCTTGCGCCCGGAATGCAGGCCCACGCCGGTGGTGCGGACCAGTTCTTTGATGGTGCGTTGTTTTAACATGGGCTGATTATATCCAAGTTGTCTGGCCGGGGTTGCTAAGGGTTGACTATGGGTGCTCCGACTCCTTGTGCGCAGACTCGCGCCGCACCAGGTAGATGCCGCTGGCAATGATGATACCCGCTCCCAGCAAGGTATAGCCATCGGGCAGCGCCTGCCACAACAGCCAGTCGATCGCCACGCCCCAGGCCAGCGCCGTGTACTCGAACGGCGCCACGATCGAAGCCTTGCCGGTACTGAACGCCTTGGTAATGGCCAGCTGGCCGAAAAAGCCCGACAGCGCCAGCGCCAGCAAGATCGCGCCATCGGCCGCGCGCACCGGCACCCACATGGGCCACGCCAGCGCCACCGCGCCGATTGCCATCAAGGTGAGCAGCCAGAACATCATCGACTCGGTGCTGTCGGTGCGCGCCAGCAGCCGCGCGGTAATGGCCGAGACCGCGTAGCACGCGGCCGCTGCCAGGATCGCCAGCCCGCCCAGCGTGAGAAAACCGCTGCCTTCGGGTCGCAGCACCACCAGCACACCGACCAGTCCGACCACGATGGCCACCCACTGCCCGGCCACCACGCGCTCCTTGAGCACGAACACCGACAGCATGGTGATGAGCGCAGGCGCAATGAAGAAAATCGAATACGCCTCGGCCAGCGACAGCGCCTTCAAGCCATAGGCAAATGTCGTGAGCATGGCGATGCCGAGCACGGCGCGGAACACGTGCATGCCCCAGCGAACCTTGAAAATGCCGCGAAACGCGCCGCGGTACCAGATGTAGGCGCACAGCAGCGGCAGGGAGCTGAGCGCACGCAGCGCGGTGACCTGGGTGGCGGGATAGGTCGCCGAGAGCAGTTTCATGGTGGTGTCCATGAACGAGAACATCATCACGGCGATCAGCATGGCGTAGATGCTGTGCAGGTTTTCCTTGCGGGAGATGGGATTGGTGAAAGCGGAAGTCAGAGGAAGCTCCTTGCTACGCTGGCCGGAGGGGCCACTGGGAACGTCATCATGGCGACGTCCGGAGCCAGGGCCGTCGGTATGGGACATGCGTGGCCGGCTCCGATTATAGCAAGGTGACAACGGCTTTGCAGCGGGTGCGAGGAAGGCAGTTGACACGGACACCGCTAGTCATGGGTAGCGTCGCTTGGCATGTACCACGTTGAGCGCAACGATATCGGTGTCGTCGATATGGTCCACAAGCTTCGCTGCTGCCAAGGGAGCCCTGCGTGCTACATACCTCTCGATGTCGTCCAGATCCAGGCGATATGTCGCGCTACGCACGAGGCGCTTCATCACACACCAAGCTTGGCTTTTTTTACCCGACGAATTTCAGCCCACTCATCTTCTGAATAAACTGCATTACTGCCATTGCGTAGGCCGTCGAGCGATGCCTGAACCTTGGAGCGTACCCAGTCATCGTGTGCGACGGACGACAACTGGCCGTTGTCGTACAGCCCTTGCTCGACAAGATAAGCCGCCGCACGCTGGGAGGTGGAAAATTCGATGCCACGGTCGAGTGTGCCATCGCGCAAGGTACCGCTGCCCTGCGCAGTCATGACGTGTATTTGATATTTTGCGCCGACCTCCGCCACTTTCAATGAGCGGACGCCACCGTCCCGGTACATCTGTATCAGTTCCGGCAACTCAAAATATTGCATAGCATCCTCCGCAGGTCTTGGAATCTCAGCCAATCATCATACTCCGCACACGCATCCAGTTTGGACAGCCCTTGTCTCATTAAGTTCAGCCAGATTGAGATCAAGGCAACAACATCACCAGCTTCAGATCGTGCCGCTTGGCCAGGTGCATGGTCACCTGGGTAAAAGCCAGCTCGCCCATGGCCGGATGCTGAAAACGGCGCAGGCCGCCGTCGCGGCCCACCACGTCCTGCAAGGTCCACCGCGCCTGGAACTCGGTACTGCCTTGCGCCAGCTCGGCGATCAGGCCCACGACGGCGGGCAGGCCCGTGTGCTTGCCGATGTCGGCGCGAAACTCGGCCACCAGGCGGCTGGCGCGCTCGCCCCAGTCGACGATCAGGCCGCGAGCCGCAGCGCTGCGGAACATGAAGCGCAGCAGGTTCGGCCGCGTCGGCGCATCGGCCGCCACGTCCAGCCAGCCGCCGAACAGCGCCAGCGCATCGGCGTTCCAGGCCAGCGCGTCCCACTGGCGGTCGAGCACATAGGCCGGGGCGTTGATCGCATTCACCATCGCCTGCAACGGCTGCACTTCTTCGTGCATCTCGTCCGCATGGGGGTCGAGCCGTTCGGCCAGGCTGAACAGGTAAGCGCGCTCGGCCGTACTCAAATGCAGCACGTCGGCCAGGCGCGCCAGCAGCTTGCCCGATGGCGCCACGTCGCGGCCCTGCTCGAGCCAGGTCAGCCAGGTTGGACTGACGTCGCACAGTTGCGCCAGTTCTTCGCGGCGCAGGCCGGGCGTGCGACGGCGCCCGCCCGCTGGCAAGCCCACCCGGTCGGGCGTGGTGCGCTCGCGGTGGGCGCGGATGAAGTCACCGAGATTCTGCATGGTAGTTCCTTATACCAGGATAAATCCTTGTCTTGTTACAGGATACAAACCCGCTTATTCTGCCCTGACCGCCACCTTTTTTGGAGAAAATCTGATGCAACAGCCAGCCCTCGTCGCCCGACAGTTCGGCAACACCGCCAGCGCCTACCTGACCAGCGCGGTCCACGCGCAAGGCGCCGACCTGACCGCCTTGCGCGACATCGCCGCCAACCTGACCGGCAGCAGCAAGCGCCCGGTGGTGCTGGACCTCGGCTGCGGCGCCGGCCACGCCAGCTTCGCGGTGGCGCCGGTGGCGCAGTCGGTCACGGCGTTCGACCTGGCGCCGGAGATGCTGGCGGTGGTGGCTGGCGTCGCGCAGGAGCGGGGCCTGCCGCAGATCGTCACGCAGCAAGGCAACGTGGCGAGCCTGCCGTTTGCCGATGCGTCGTTCTGCATGGTGATGACGCGCTTTTCCGCCCACCACTGGTTCGATGTGCCTGCCGCGCTGCAAGAAGTGAAACGCGTGCTCAAGCCGGGCGGCGTGTTGGTCGTCATCGACATCACCGCGCCCGAGTCGCCGCTGCACGACACCACCTTGCAAGCGGTGGAACTGCTGCGCGACGGCTCGCACGTGCGCGACTACCGGGCGTCCGAGTGGTTGCGCATGTTCGACGAGGCCGGCTTCGCCGGCGAGCGCGTGGACGGCTGGAAGCTGGACATGCAGTTCGACGAATGGACCGCACGCATGCGCACACCGGGCGAGCGCGTGACCGCCATCCGCAGCCTGCTGCGCGGAGCGCCGCAGGAAACCCGCGACTACTTTGCGGTGCGCGAGGATGAAACCTTTACCATCGATTCGACGATGTTCAGGGCATGCTTGAAAAAATAGCTTGCCAGCGGATGAAGGCTACTTCTCATCTTTGTCTTGGCGCGGGCTTTCGATGCCATCGGCCGCCCCGGCAGCATCAGCCACCGCCTCTTCCACCGACTGCCCACCCACGGGCTGCTGCGGCAACTGGCCGATGCGGCGCGTGGCGGGGGATTGCTGGTCGGTATTGACTTCTTCGGCCACCTGGTCATCGGCGGGCAGCAGCTTGTCGGATCGGTTTTGCGTATTCATCTCGGCTCCTTAAATATGGTTGGAGGTAGGAAACTGCGGCAAGTTCCATCGCGGCCTGTGCCGCCTTGCCCGGTCTCCGTGTCGTCCCTCGACGTCATCCCTCGGCGTTATCCTATAACAGTCCGAAGAAGCCGAAATTATCGGAGCGCGCTGTCCTACACGTCTGCGGAAAACTGCCCCACACAGGCCAGCATGCCGCCCTCCTATGCTGATCCAATTGACCGGAGACAGCCGCCATGAGCGACACCATCGACAACGCTTTTGTTCCCACCAAAAAAAGTGCGCCCGACGGCTTTCGCCACGGCGACGACCTTGCCAAAGATCACGCTCACCAGCACGACCACCCGCGCGGCTGGCGGCGCTGGCTCTACGCCACCAACCACAAGGACATCGGCACCCTGTACCTGTGGTTTTCGCTGGTGATGCTGATGAGTGGCGGTGCACTGGCCATGCTGATCCGGCTCGAACTGTTGCAGCCAGGGCTGCAATTTTTCCAGCCCGAGTTCTACAACCAGATGGTGACCATGCATGGCCTGGTGATGATTTTCGGCGCCATCATGCCGTCGTTCGTGGGGTTCGCCAACTGGATGATCCCACTGCAAATTGGTGCTTCCGACATGGCGTTCGCGCGCATGAACAATTTTTCGTTCTGGCTGCTGCCGCCGGCCGCGCTGCTGCTGATCGGCTCCTTCTTTGCCGGCGGCGGCGCCACCGCCTCGGGGTGGACGCTGTACCCGCCGCTGTCGATCCAGATGGGCCCCGGCATGGACATGGCGATTTTCGCCATTCACCTGATGGGCATCTCGTCCATCATGGGCGCAATCAACATCATCACCACCATCCTCAATATGCGCGCGCCGGGCATGACGCTGATGAAGATGCCGATGTTTTCCTGGACCTGGCTGATCACCGCCTACTTGCTGATCGCCGTGATGCCGGTGCTGTCGGGGGCGGTCACGATGCTGCTCACCGACCGCCACTTCGGCACATCGTTCTTCAACGCCGCCGCTGGCGGCGACCCGATCATGTTCCAGCATATTTTCTGGTTTTTCGGCCACCCCGAGGTGTACATCATGATCCTGCCAGCCTTCGGCATCATCTCCGAGGTGGTGCCTACGTTCTCGCGCAAGCCGCTGTTCGGCTATGCATCGATGGTCTACGCGGCGGCATCGATCGCCATCATTTCCTTCATCGTGTGGGCGCACCACATGTTCGCCACCGGCATGCCCATCACGGGCCAGCTGTTCTTCATGTACGCGACCATGCTGGTGGCCGTGCCCACTGGCGTGAAGGTGTTCAACTGGGTCGCCACCATGTGGCGCGGAGCGCTCACGTTCGAGGCGCCGATGCTGTTTGCCATCGGCTTCATCTGGGTATTTACCATTGGCGGCTTCTCGGGCCTGATTCTGGCGGTCACGCCGATCGACATCCAGGTGCACGACACCTATTACGTCGTCGCCCATTTCCACTATGTACTGGTGGCAGGTTCCCTGTTCGCCATCTTCACCGGCTTTTACTACTGGGCGCCCAAGTGGACCGGCCACATGGTCAACCAAAAGCGCGCGGCGTTCCACTTCTGGAATTCGCTGGTGTGGGTAAACGTGACCTTCTTCCCGATGCATTTCCTGGGACTGGCCGGCATGCCGCGCCGCTATGTCGATTACTCCACCCAGTTCACCGACTACAACCAGCTCACCACCATCGGCGCGCTGCTGTTCGGCCTCACCCAAGTGTACTTCGTGTTCGCCATCGTGCTGCCCACCATCCGCGGTGGCGCACCGGCGCCCGCCAAGCCATGGGAAGGCGCGGAAGGCCTGGAGTGGACCGTGCCGAGCCCGGCGCCGTTCCATACCTTCGAGAAGCCGCCGGTGGTGGCGTAAAGGGCGCACCATGCCGCGCGATACCAGTATCGGCAACGGGGGCAGCGGGTGGCAAGGCCCGCCCCTGCACCGCTGCTGGTGGCTGCGCCGGCGCAGCAGGCTGACCGACCGCCAGTTGCTGTTGCTGGGCGCGGCGCTGTGCCTGCCCACGCTGGCGCTGGCGGCGGTTTTCCTGTGGTGGGGCTACTGGCACATGCTGGCCTACGCCGCGCTGGAAGCGGCCGTGATGGCCGCCTGCCTGCACCACCATGCGCGGCACCTGGACGACTTCGACCGCATCGAACTGTCCGCTGACTGCCTGCTGGTCGAGCAGCGGCGCGGACGCTCCCACAGCCTGTGGTCGATGCCGCCGTGGCACACGCGCGTGCTGATGCCGCCCACCGACCACGCCGTGCCGCAGCTGGCCTGTGGCGACCTGCGCGTACCGCTCGGACGCCATGCGCCTGCTGTGGCGCGGCGCCAGGTCGCGATCGAACTCACGGCGTGGTTGTACCCACGCCAGCATGGCTGAAAAGTCGGGGCTTTTGAAATATGACTGCCGCCCGACGGAGCGGTAAGACGGAGCGGTAAGTAAGCTCCCCCTAAACCACACTGCGATACGCGTGCCCTGCCACGTGGGTCCGCCCGCGGTTGGCATTGCGGGTTTGCCAAAAAAAACGGCGCCGAAGCGCCGTTTGTCGTTACTGCGAACCGAAGCCGATTACAGCTGGCCCAGCAGCGTTTCTGCGTTCGAGACTTCGAACTTGCCGCCCTCTTCCACGTTCAGCTGGGTGACCTTGCCGTCTTCCACCAGCAGCGAGTAACGCTGCGAGCGGGTGCCCATGCCGAACTTGCTGAAGTCGGCGTCCAGGCCCAGGGCCTTGCTGTAGGCGGCATTACCGTCGGCCATCATGCGCACGATGCCGGTGGCTTTCTGGTCGCGGCCCCAGGCGCCCATCACGAACGCGTCGTTGACCGAGATGCACCAGATTTCATCGACGCCCTTGGCCTTGAAGGCTTCCGCGTGCTGGACGTAACCTGGCACGTGTTGTGCCGAGCAGGTCGGGGTATAGGCGCCCGGCAGGCCGAAGATGGCGATCTTCTTGCCCTTGACCAGGTCTTGCACGTTGAACGTGTTCGGACCCAGTGCGCAGCCTTCGGTTTCGGTGTCGATGAATTCGGACAGGGTGCCTTCTGGCAGTTGGTCGCCGATCTTGATGGTCATGGTGTTTCCTTTGTATGTGTATGAATGATTAGTCGGCTTGCTTGCGCAGGAAGGCTGGAATGTCATAGGTTTCCATGCCATTCTTTTCCATCGCGCGCACTTGCTCGGAGGCCGACTCGCGGCGCCATACGGCTGGCGCCTTCATGCCGTCGAAGCCGGCAGCGCCCGAACCCATCACGCCGGTCGAACCCATGCCCACGTTGACCGCCGCGCCGCCCATGCCGGCCGATGGCATCATCGGGCTGTTGTGGGTGCCGGTGCGCAGCATTTGCTGCGGTACCAGTTGCACGTGCTTCTTGTTCTTGCCCAGGCCAGTGGCGACCACGGTGACGCGGATTTCGTCGCCCATGGCGTCGTCGTACGCGATACCTTGCGCGATCGATGCGTCCGGTGCGGCAAAGGCGCGCACGGCAGCCATGACTTCCTTGATCTCTTTACCTTTGAGGCCACGGCTGGCGGTCACATTGACCAGCACGCCACGGGCGCCCGACAGGTCGACGCCGTCGAGCAGTGGCGAGGCCACGGCCTGTTCGGCGGCGATACGCGCACGGTCGATGCCGGATGCGGTCGCGGTGCCCATCATGGCCTTGCCCTGCTCGCCCATGATGGTCTTGACGTCGTTGAAGTCGACGTTGATGTGGCCTGGCACGTTGATGATCTCGGCGATACCGGCCACCGCGTTGTTCAGTACATCGTCGGCGTGTTGCAGCCATTCGATCAGCGATTCGTCTTCGTAGATCTCTTCGAGTTTTTCGTTGAGGATCACGATCAGCGAGTCGACGTTGGCCGACAGCTGTTCCAGGCCTTCGTCGGCGATGTCCATGCACTTCTGGCCTTCGTGCGAGAACGGCTTGGAGACCACGGCGACGGTCAGCGCGCCCAGCGACTTGGCCACTTCGGCCACGATCGGTGCGGCGCCGGTGCCGGTGCCGCCGCCCATGCCGGCGGCGATGAAGACCATGTGCGCGCCGCGCAGTGCATCTTCGATGCGCGCGCGCGATTCTTCGGCCAGCTTGCGGCCGACGTCCGGCTTCATGCCGGCACCCAGGCCGGTCTCGCCGATCTGGATGACGTTGTGTGCGCGCGAGGTAGCCAGCGCCTGCGCGTCGGTATTGGCGGCGATGAATTCCACGCCGGACATGCCCTTGTTGATCATGTGTTGAACCGCATTGCCACCTGCTCCGCCGACACCGACCACCTTGATGACGGTGCCCAAAGCTGCGTTATCGACCATATCGAACTCCATGATGTGCTCCCTATCAGTTTGCCGTTTCCAAGCGCCAGTCCTCATATTAGTAGGAGAACTGGAGATTGAAAACTGCGGATTAATTTAAATAATTTAGATGCTTACGTTTTCGTTCAGCTGCTTTTGCTACCGTTCTGTACTTCGTTCTGCTTAAAAGTTCCCGAGGAACCATTCCTTCATGCGTTGCCACACTGCCTTCACCGACCCATCCTGGCGCGTCACGATGTGCCCGCGCAGGTACTGTTTTTTCGCTTCCAGCAGCAGGCCCAGCACGGTGGCGTAGCGCGGGCTGCGCACCACGTCGGCCAGCTGGCCCCGGTAGTCCGGCGTGCCCAGGCGCGCCGGCCGCAGGAAGATGTCTTCCGCCATCTCCACCATGCCCGGCATGATGGATGTACCGCCGGTAAGGACGATGCCCGACGAGAGCACGCCTTCGTAACCGGACTCGCGCACCACCTGGTGCACCATCGCAAACAGCTCTTCCACGCGCGGTTCGATCACCGCTGCCAGCGCCTGGCGCGACAGCGTGCGCGGACCACGGTCGCCCAGCCCCGGCACTTCCAGCGTCTCGCCCGGATCGGCCAGCACCTGCTTGGCCACGCCGAAGCGGATCTTGATCTCTTCCGCTTCCGCCGTCGGCGTGCGCAGCGCCATGGCGACGTCGTTGGTGATCTGGTCGCCCGCGATCGGAATCACTGCCGTGTGGCGGATCGCGCCGTCGGAGAACACTGCCACGTCGGTGGTGCCGCCGCCGATGTCGATCAGCACCACGCCGAGTTCTTTTTCGTCGGTGGTCAGTACCGCGTCGGCCGAGGCCATAGGCTGCAATATCAGGTCCGATACTTCCAGCCCGCAGCGACGTACGCACTTGACGATGTTCTGCACCGCAGAGACGGCGCCGGTAACGATATGGACTTTGACTTCGAGACGGATGCCGCTCATGCCGATCGGCTCGCGCACATCTTCCTGGCTGTCGACAATGAACTCCTGCGGCACGGTGTGCAGCAATTGCTGATCAGTCGGAATGTTAACCGCCTTTGCCGTTTCGATGACGCGCGCTACGTCGGTGGCCGTCACTTCCTTTTCCTTGATGGCCACCATGCCGCTCGAATTGAAGCTGCGGATATGACTGCCGGCAATGCCCGCGTACACATTGCGGATTTTGCAGTCGGCCATGAGCTCAGCTTCCTCGAGCGCGCGCTGGATCGATTCGACGGTCGCTTCGATGTTGACGACCACGCCTTTTTTCAGGCCCTTCGATTCGTGCTGACCCAGCCCGATCACTTCGTGGCGTCCATCGCTCATCACCTCGGCCACCACGGCCACCACCTTGGAGGTGCCGATGTCGAGACCGACGATAAGGTTTTTCGCGTCTTTTGTCATGTGTTGCCTGCTCTGTTCTGCTTGTGATTGTTATCGTGGTTATCGTGTTGCTGGCAATGGCTTTTGGGCGCCAGCCGCAGTCTTCTTCATGGCCTGCTTTTTCGGCCAGGCGCCGTCTTTCGGTATCTTCAATCCCCTGGCGCTCAGCGCCAGGCCGTTCTGGTAACGCATGTCGATGGTCTCGATCTCGGGCAGGTGCTCGACCAGTTGCGGGTAGATGCCCAGCAGCCGCTCCACCCGCTCACGCAGCGTGCTGCTGGTCTGCTCGCGGCCCAGCGCCACGCTCATGCCGTTATCGAGCTTCACGGTCCACGCGTAGCGCGAAGACAGCGACAGCGCCTCTGGCACCAGCTTGAGCGGCGCGAACCAGGTGCGCAGCTCGCCGTAACGGGCCAGCACTTCCTTCTCGCTGCCATCGGGGCCATCGAATTCCGGCAGGTCGTGATCCTCTTCCGCCTCGGCCAGGTTGGCGGTAAACACATCGCCCTTGGTCGAGAGCAGGCGGCCGTCCTCGCCCCACGTGCCCAGCGCCTCGTGCTCTTCCAGCGTGACGATCAGCTGGTTGGGCCACTCGCGGCGCACGGTGGCGCGGCGCACCCACGGCACCGCCTCGAACACCTGGCGCACGGCGTCGAGGTTGGTGGTGAAGAAGTTGCCCTTGAGGCGCCACAGCGCGCTGTTACGCAGGGTCAGCTGGTTCACGTGGCGCAGGCCGTCCTGGTCCATGCTCTCGATGCGGATGGTACGCAGGTCGAACATCGGACGCTGCGCCACCCACCACACGCCGGCGGCGATGCATGCCAGCAGCGCGGCTGCGAACAGCGCGCTGGCGGTGGCATTCAAGGCTTTAGCGTCTTGCCACATCGTGCTCTCAACCCTTCATTTTCAAACGGGCCGTGCGCAGGATCGCCACGCACAAGTCTTCGTAGCTCATGCCCTCGGCACGCGCAGCCATCGGCACCAGCGAGTGGCCGGTCATGCCGGGCGACGTGTTCACTTCGAGCAGGAACGGCTTCTGGTCGCGTTCGCGCAGCAACACGTCCACCCGGCCCCAGCCCTCGCAACCGATGTTGCGGTAGGCCGCCACGGCGATGCGCTGCATCTCGGCCGTCAGTGCGGCCGGCAGCACGGCCGGGCAGATGTACTGGGTGTCGTCGGTGAAGTACTTGTTCTGGTAGTCGTAGTTGCCCGCTGGCGCGACGATCTCCACGATCGGCAATGCCCGTGCATCGGCACCGGAGCCGATCACGGCCACCGTGAACTCGCGGCCGGTAACAAACTCCTCGGCCAGCACGGCATCGTCGATGGCGGCGGCGATGTCGCAGGCAGCCTTGAAGTCGGCGGCCGCCGCCACCTTGGTGATGCCGATGGTCGAGCCTTCGTGCGGCGGCTTGACGATCAGCGGCAGGCCAAGGTCGGCGCTGACGGCGTCCAGGTCCGAGCTTGCATCGATCACCGCGTAGCGCGGCGTAGGCAGCCCGGCGGCCAGCCACAGGATCTTGGTGGTGATCTTGTCCATCGCCACCGCGCTGCTCATCACGCCGCTGCCGGTGTATGGAATGCGCAGCAGTTCCAGTGCTCCCTGCAGGCTGCCGTCTTCGCCGTAGCGGCCGTGCAGCGCGATGAACACGCGGTCGAATTTTTGCTCGGCCAGTTCGGCCAGGGTGCGCTCGCCGGTATCGAAACCGTGGGCATCGACGCCCTTCGATTGCAGCGCTTTCAATACGCCGGCGCCGGACATCAGCGACACTTCGCGCTCGGCCGAGCGGCCACCGAGCAGTACGCCTACCTTGCCCAGCGCCTTGATGTCTTCAGTTGAAATAATGCTCATGCTCGGACCTTTGGGTAATTAGTCAGTTTGGCCGGCACGGCGCTGATGGCGCCGGCGCCCATGGTGATGACAACGTCGCCGTCGCGCACCACGCTCATGATGGTTTCCGGCATGTCGCCGATGTTTTCCACGAAAATCGGTTCGATCTTGCCGCGTGCACGCAAGGCATGCGCCAGCGAGCGGCCGTCGGCTGCGACGATCGGCGCTTCGCCGGCGGCGTACACCTCGGCCAGCACCAGCACGTCGGGCGCGCCCAGCACCTTGACGAAATCTTCGAACAGGTCGCGGGTGCGGCTGTAGCGGTGCGGCTGGAACGCCAGCACCAGGCGGCGGCCCGGGTACGCGGCGCGCGCGGCGGCCAGCGTGACTTCGGTTTCCACCGGGTGGTGGCCGAAGTCATCGACCAGCGCAAAGGTGCCGCGCGGTTCAGCTCCACCTTGGATGGCAACCTCGCCATAGCGCGTAAAGCGGCGGCCCACCCCGCCGAAGCCGGCCAGGCCCGCTTGCGTATGGTGGTCTTCGATGCCGATTTCGCGGGCGATCGCAATCGCCGAGCAGGCATTCTGCACGTTGTGCATGCCGGGCTGGTTCAGCACCACGTCCAGGTCCGGGTAGCCGTCCTGCAGCACCGTGAAGTGCATTTCCACGCCGACGGCGCGGGCATTGATGGCGCGCACCTCCGCTTCCTCGTGGAAGCCGTAGGTGGTGACCGGCTTGGTCACGTGCGGGATGATCGAGCGCACGTGCGCATCGTCGATGCACAGCATGACGCGGCCGTAGAACGGCAGGCGGTGCGTGAAGTGCACGAACGCCTGCTTGAGCTTTTCGAAATCGTGCTCGTACGTGTCCATGTGGTCGGCGTCGATGTTGGTGATCACTTCGATCATCGGCGTCAGGTTCAGGAACGACGCGTCCGACTCGTCGGCTTCGGCCACCAGGTAGTCGCCGGTGCCCAGCTTGGCGTTGGCGCCGGCGGACGTCAGCCGGCCACCGATCACGAACGTCGGATCCAGCCCACCTTCGGCCAGTACCGACGCCACCAGGCTGGTGGTGGTGGTTTTGCCGTGGGTGCCGGCGATGGCGATGCCGCGTTTCAGGCGCATCAACTCGCCCAGCATCACGGCGCGCGGCACGATCGGCACCTTGCGCGCGCGCGCTGCCAGTACTTCGGGATTGTCCTGCTGCACAGCGGTCGAGGTGACCACAGCGTCGGCGGCGCCGATATTGTCGGCCGCATGACCCTGGAACACTTTGGCGCCCATGTCCGCCAGGCGCTGGGTGACAGCGTTGCTGCCCAGGTCAGAGCCGGAAACGGAATAGCCGAGCGTGAGCAGCACTTCGGCGATGCCGCTCATGCCGCTGCCGCCGATGCCGACGAAGTGTATGTTCTGTACTTTATGTTTCACTGCCTGGTTCCTATGTTCTAAGCGCTATGCTTTTACTGCAAGTTGTTCAATTACCTGTGCGATCGCCTGGTTCGCATCGCGCTTGCCCACCTGGTGCGCCGCCGTCGCCATGGTGAGACACGCGGTGCGGGTGAGCGTTTCGAGCAGCGTCGCCACGCTTTGCGCGCTCATTTCCGTCTGCGGCATGTGGATCGCCGCATTCTGCTTCGCCATCCACTGCGCGTTGTCGCGCTGGTGGCTGGTGGTCGACGCCACCAGCGGCACCAGTACGCTGGCCACGCCGGCGGCAGTCAGTTCCGACACCGTGATCGCACCGGCGCGGCAGATCACCACGTCGGCCTGGGCGTAGGCGCTGGCCATGTCGTCGATGAAGTCGACCACGTTGGCGGTCACGCCGGCCTGCGCATACGACGCCCGCAGCGCGTCGATATTCTTCTTGCCCGACTGGTGGGTGACCAGCGGGCGCTGCTCGGCCGGGATCAGCGCCAGCGCGGCAGGCAGGTTGTCGTTGAGCGCTTTCGCGCCCAGGCTGCCGCCCACGACCAGGATGCGCAACGCACCGCTGCGCCCGACAAAACGTTCGGCTGGCGCCGGCAGATCGAGAATCTCCTTGCGCACCGGGTTGCCGGTGACCACCGCCTTGTCGGCCGCCTTGCCGAAGTTGGCGGGGAAGCCGAAGCAAACGCGCTCGGCGAACGGCACCAGCGTCTTGTTCGACAACAGCAGCGCGGCGTCGGCATTGACCAGCACCAGCGGCGTGGCGCGCATCTTCGCCATCAAGCCCCCAGGGACAGTAACGTAGCCGCCCATGCCGAGGATGACATCGGGCTTGCGGCGGCCGATAAAGCCGTGGCACGCGATAAAGGCTTTCACCATTTTCAGCGCGCCGCCGATCGAGTGCGACAGGCCCTTGCCGCGCATGCCGGTGAAGTCGATGCTGTCCATCGCGATGCCGCTCCTGGGCACCAGGTCCTGCTCCATGCCCGCAGAGGTACCCAGCCAGGTCACTTCCCAGCCGCGCGCGCGCATGGTCTGCGCAATCGCCAGGCCGGGGAAAATGTGGCCGCCGGTGCCGGCTGCCATGATCATCAGTCGTTTCATAATCTGCCACCACGCATCAGGACCCGGTTTTCGTAGTCGATCCGGAGCAGGATCGCCAGGCCGATGCAGTTAATTACCACGCCCGTGCCGCCATAGCTCATCAGCGGCAGGGTCAATCCCTTGGTAGGCAGCAAACCAAGGTTCACGCCCATATTGATAAAGGTCTGCACGCCGATCCAGATGCCGATGCCCTTGGCGGTCAGGCCGGCAAAGGTCTGGTCGATGGCAATCGCCTGGCGGCCGATGTCGAAGGCGCGCTTGACGATCCAGTAGAACATGGCAATCACGACCAGTACGCCGACCAGGCCCAGTTCTTCGCCGATCACCGCCATCAAAAAGTCGGTGTGCGCTTCGGGCAGGTAGTGCAACTTTTCCACGCTGCCACCCAGGCCAACGCCGAAGATTTCGCCACGGCCGAACGCGATCAGCGAGTGCGTCAACTGGTACGCCTTGTTCATCGCATTGTTCTCGTCCCACGGATTGAGGTAGGCGAAGTAGCGCTCGCGGCGGAATTTCGACAGCGCGATGATCGAACCGAAGATGGCGACGAGCATCACGCCGATGCCGCCGAACCACACCGCGTTGATCCCGCCCAGGAACAGGATGCCCATGGTGATGCAGACGATCACGCCGAACGCGCCCAGGTCGGGCTCGAGCAGCAGCAGCAAGCCGACGAAACCGACGGCGGCGGCCATCGGCAAAAAGCCCTTGGTCAGCTTGTGCATGTATTCCTGCTTGCGCACCGTGTAGTCGGCCGCGTACAGCACCGCCACCACCTTCATCAGTTCCGACGGCTGAATCTTGATCACCACCAGCGACAGCCAGCGGCGGCTGCCGTTGACCACCGAGCCCAGGCCCGGGATCAGCACCATCACCAAGAGCACCAGGGTGCCGATGAACAGGTACGGCGCCCACTTTTGCAAGGTGGCGATACGGGTGCGGAACACGAACATGCCGATAATCAGCGACACCACCACGAACATGGCCTGGCGTTGCAGGAAGTAGGTGTTCTGCCAGCGCACGTAGTTGGCAAAGCGCGGCGAATCGGGCAGCGAGATCGACGCCGAATACACCATCACCATGCCGAGCAACATCAGGATGATGGTGACCCAGACCAGCGGCTGGTCGTATTCCATCATCTTCGACTGCCGCGCGCGGCCATCGATCGGCGTGACCGCCGATTTCTGTCCGAAGCGGAACGGCATCTGGAAGGCCATCAGAGCTCCTGTCCGTTGTCGAGGGCGATCTCGCGCACGGTGTCGATGAACACCTGGGCGCGATGCGCGTAGTTCCTGAACATGTCCATGCTGGCGCACGCCGGCGACAGCAGCACGGCGTCGCCGGTTTGCGCCAGGTCGCGCGCACGCATGACCGCCTTGGGCAGATCGGCGCCGCAGTCTTCGAGGGCGATGCCGGTGTGCGCCAGCGCCGCGCGCAACAACGCGGCATCGCGGCCGATCAAGAGCGCGGCGCGCACGTAGCGGCTGGCCGGTTCGGCCAGCGGGCCGAAGTCCTGGCCCTTGCCGTCGCCGCCGAGGATCACCACCAGGCGCTGCTCGGCGCCGGTGAAGGCTTTGCCGAGGCCATTCAAGGCGGCCACGGTAGCGCCCACGTTGGTGCCCTTGCTGTCGTCGTAGTATTCGACGTCGTTGATGGCGCCCACCAGTTCGACCCGGTGCGGCTGGCCGCGGTAGTCGCGCAGGCCATGCAGCAGGGGCGCCAGTGGCAGGTCGATGGCGCGGCACAGCGCCAGTGCGGCCAGCGCATTGGCGGCATTGTGCACGCCACGGATTTGCAGCGCGTCGGACGGCATCAGGTTTTTCACCGTGGTCTCGACCGGTGGCGGCGGCGGATCGTTCTTCTTGCGCTTCTTCGGTTCGCCCTCTTCCTCGGCCGGCACGGCGGTGGCCAGCCACAGCACGTTGCGTTCGTTGTTCAGGCCGAAGTCGCCGAGATGTTTGGGCGCGTCGGTGCCGAAGCTGACATTGACGCCATTGTTGCTGGCCATGCGCATCACGGTGGCGTCGTCGCGATTGAGTACGCGCACGGTGTCGTGGGCGAAGATGCGGTGCTTGGCGGCCGCGTACGACGGCATGTCGCCGTGCCAGTCCAGGTGGTCTTGCGTGACGTTGAGCACCGTGGCGGCGTGGGCTTCGAGGGTGAAGGTGGTCTCCAACTGGAAGCTGGAGAGTTCGAGTACCCAAATGTCCGGCAAGTTGTCGCTGTCCAGGACTTCGCGCAGCACGTCGAGCGCCGCCGGGCTGATATTGCCGGCCACGCGCACGGTCTTGCCGGCGCGTTCGCACAACTGCCCCACCAGCGTGGTCACCGTGGTCTTGCCGTTGGTGCCGGTGATGGCAATGATTTTCGGCGCATACGCGCGCTCATTCTTCAGCCATTCCAGCGCCTGGGCGAACAGCTCGATCTCGCCCCACACGGCAATGCCGGCGGCAGCCGCTGCCGGCGCGATCACGCCCAGCTCGCGGCCCGGCGCCAGGCCAGGACTCACGGCCACGAAATCGACGCCATCGAGCAAGGCCGCGTCGAACGCGCCGGCGACAAATTCCACGCCTGGCACGGCCGCCTGCAAGGCAGGCAGTCGCTCGGGCGCCGCGCGGGTATCGGCCACGCGCACGCGCGCGCCGCTGCGGGCGAGCCACAGCGCCATCGCCAGCCCCGATTCTCCGAGGCCCAGTACCAATGCGTTTTTGCCGTCGTAGATCATCGCAGCTTCAGGGTAGACAAACCAACCAGCACCAGCATCATCGTGATGATCCAGAAACGCACGACGACCTGGGTCTCTTTCCAGCCTTTTTGTTCGAAGTGGTGGTGCAAGGGCGCCATCAGGAACACGCGGCGGCCCACGCCGTAACGCTTCTTGGTGAACTTGAACCAGCTCACCTGCATGATCACCGACACGGTTTCTGCGACGAAAATACCGCCCATGATGAACAGTACGATTTCCTGGCGCACGATCACGGCGATGGTGCCCAGCGCGCCGCCCAGGGCGAGTGCGCCGACGTCGCCCATGAACACCTGGGCCGGATGGGTGTTAAACCACAAAAAGGCCAGGCCGGCGCCAGCGAGCGCGCCGCAGAAAATGATCAACTCGCCCGCGCCCGGAATGTGCGGAATCAGCAGGTACTTCGAATACGTGGCGCTACCGGTCAGGTAGGCGAACAGGCCCAGGGCCGCGCCGACCATAATCGTCGGCATGATGGCCAGGCCATCGAGGCCGTCGGTGAAGTTGACGGCGTTGCTGGTGCCAACGATCACGCAGTACGTCAGCGCGATGAAACCCCACACGCCCAGCGGATAGCTGATGGTCTTGAAGAACGGCACGATCAGGTCGGCCTTCGGCGGCAGGTCAAGCTGGAAGCCCGACTGCACCCAGGCGAAGAACAGCTCGAACACCTTGCCCGCATTCGGGGCGGACACCGAGAACGCCAGGTACAGCGCGGCGGCCAGGCCGACCAGTGACTGCCAAAAGTATTTTTCGGCCGAGCGCATGCCCTCCGGGTCCTGGTTGACCACCTTGCGATAGTCATCGACCCAGCCGATGGCGCCAAAGCCCAGCGTGACCACCAGCACCGGCCAGATCAGGCGGTTCGACAGGTCGCACCACAGCAAGGTGGAGACGCCGATGCCGATCAGGATCAGCACACCGCCCATGGTCGGGGTACCGTGTTTTTTCAGGTGCGTTTGCGGACCGTCGGTGCGCACGGCCTGGCCGTACTTGAGCGACGTCAGCATGCGGATCACGGCCGGACCGGCCGCCAGGCCGATGATCAGGGCGGTGGCCGCCGCAGCGACAGCGCGGAAAGTGATGAAGTTAAAGACCCGAAGCGGGCCAATCTCGTCCTGGAAAAACTGAGCGAGCCAAAGCAGCATGATTAGTGACTTCCTTTAATAGCTTGTTGCAATCCAATCAAATGCTGCACGACCCGTTCCATTTTCATGAAGCGGGAGCCCTTGATCAATACGGTTGCGTTCGACGTGACTGCCGCATCCACTGCGGACAATAACGCGTCGAATTGTTCAAAATGACGAATGGCGTCCCCACGCATGTGGGCGGCCAGTTCGCCGGTAACGAGCACCTGTTCGATGCCTTTGCTCTGCGCGTATGCGCCGATCTCTTCGTGGAACTCGCGGCCCTGCGTGCCCACTTCGCCCATGTCGCCCAGCACCAGCACGCGCGGCGCGGCAGCCTTGGCCAGTACGTCGATGGCGGCGCGCACCGAGTCCGGGTTGGCGTTGTAGGTGTCGTCGATGACGGTGGCGCCATTGGCGGAAATCTTCCTTTGCAGGCGGCCGCTGACCGGTGCAAAGGTGTCGAGTCCCAGCTTGATATGTTCGAGCGCGATGCCGGCTGCGTAGGTGCAGGCGACAGCGGCCAGCGCATTGCGCACATTGTGTTCGCCGGCGGCCTGCAGGTTGACGAAGAACTGCTGTTCGCGCTCGCCTTCACCTTCACTTTCGCGGATGGTGACGAACATCTGGTTGCCGAATGTGGCACCTGAGTCGTCGGCGCGGAACGTGCACGACACCTCGGCCGCCTTGCTCAAGCCGAAGCGCAGCGCGCGGCGACCGGCGGCCAGTTCGTCCCACACCGGCGTGTATTCGTCGCCGTGCGGGTAGACCGCCACGCCATCGGCCGGCAAAGCGGACAGCACGGCGCCGTTTTCACGCGCCACCGCTTCCACCGTGTGCATGAATTCCTGGTGTTCGCGCTGGGCGTTGTTGACCATGGCGATCGTGGGCGCGGCAATCGCGGCCAGGCGGGCGATTTCGCCCGGATGGTTCATGCCCATCTCGATCACGGCCGACTGCTGCTGTGCGTCCATGCGGAACAAGGTCAATGGCACGCCGATTTCGTTATTCAGGTTGCCGCGCGTGGCCAGCCGCCCTGCTTCGCCGTGGGCGGCAGCGAGGATGGTGGCGATCATTTCCTTGACCGTGGTCTTGCCGTTGCTGCCGGTAACACCGATCACCGGCACCGCGAACTGGCCGCGCCACCAGTTGGCCAGCTGGCCCAGCGCCGTCAAGGTGTTGGGCACAACGATGGCCGGCACCGTCAAACCTGCCGGCACTTCTTCCACCACCACGGCGGCGACGCCCTTGGCGGCAACGTCATGCAGGAACCGGTGAGCGTCGAACACCTCGCCGCGCAGTGCGACGAACAGGGCGCCGCTTGCGACGCTGCGGCTGTCGGTGGAAACACCATTGAAGGCTATGGCATCATCGCCAGCGAAGGTGACGCCAGCCAGTGCGGGAAGGACCTGTGCGAGTACAGCGCGCATCAATGGGTCCTCATCATGGTCAGGCGCGCCGACAGCGCCAGCTGGGCGTGGTCGGTATCCGAGAACGACAGCTTCTTGCCCTTGATTTCCTGGTACGGCTCATGGCCTTTGCCAGCGAGCAGAATCACGTCGGCCTTGGCGGCGTGCTTGATGGCAGACAGGATGGCGCCGGCGCGGTCGTCCTGGGTTTGCACGCGCGAGGCAGGGTTGCTCAAGTCCATGCCGGCAACGATCTGCTCGATGATGGCGTGCGGGTCTTCGCTGCGCGGGTTGTCGCTGGTGACAATCACCTGGTCGGCCGCCTGGGCGATACGGCCCATTTGCGGACGCTTGCCCGGATCGCGGTCGCCGCCGCAGCCGAACACGCACCACAGCTGGCCGTGGCGGTCGCTGGCGACAGCGCGCAGCGCGGCGAGGGTTTTTTCCAGCGCGTCGGGCGTGTGGGCGTAGTCGATCACGATCAGCGGCGCATCCTGGCCACCCACCTGCTGCATGCGGCCGGGGGCGGGTTCCAGTGCTTCCACCGCGTCGATGGCGCCGCGCAGGCCGGTGCCCTTGGCCAGCAGCGCGCCCATCACGCCCAGCGCGTTGCTGATATTGAAGGCGCCCACCAGGTGAGTTTTCACCAGCGCCACGCCCAGCGGGCAGTCGAGGTGGAACTCGGTACCGCCGGCGCGGCCGGTACGCAGCTGGCTGGCGCGCAGCATCAGCACGTCGTCGATATCGGGCTGCGCAGCGTCATCCTGGAGCGTATAGCCGATCAGCGGAATGGTGCCAGCCAACGCAGGCTTGGTCTTCAAGTAGGCGATCAGGCGCAGGCCGGCCGGATCGTCGAGGTTGACGACAGCGGTTTTCAGTCCCGGCCAGTCGAACAGTTTGACCTTGGCCGCTTCGTACGCGGCCATGTCGCCGTGGTAGTCGAGGTGGTCGCGCGTGAGGTTGGTAAACACCGCCACGTCGAAATGCATGCCGGCCACGCGATGCTGGTCGAGCCCGATCGACGACACTTCGATGGCGAGCGACCTGGCGCCTTGTTCGCGCAGGCCGGCCAGCGTTCGCGCCAGCAGCACGGCGTCGGGCGTGGTGTAGCCGGTGACGTCGTAATCGACTTCGCCACGAGCACGGAACACGCCCACGCCCAGGGTGCCGATGACGGCAGCCAGTTCACCGCCGCGCGCCAGCGCCTGGCCGAGCCACACGGCGCTCGAGGTCTTGCCATTGGTGCCAGTCACGCCGACGGTAAACATGGCGGTATCTGGCTGCGCGTAATACGCGTGGGCGATCGGGCCGGCGTGTTGCTTGAGATTGGTCACGCCGATGCGGGCCACGGTCACGTGGTCGGGCAGGTCGCCACCGGCGGGGTCGAATACCACCAGCGCGGCGCCATTGGCCACCGCGCTGTCGATAAAGGCGCGGCCTTCGGCAAAAGCGAAAAACACGTCGCCCGGCTCCACGCGGCGCGAGTCAGACGTCAGGCGGGCGCCTGGCGCCAGCTTGCGGATCGCGTCGGCGATGGCGGGTATTCCGGCCAACGGGTCGAAGTTTAAAGTCGTCACATGTTCCCCTGTGCTGCGGATTCAGGAATGATGATATGGGTCAGGTCGGAGTCCGGCGCCACGTTCTTGGCGCGCAGCGCCTGCGCGGCCAGGGCCGAAAAAATCGGGCCGGCGACGTCGCCGCCGTATTTGAGGGGGCCGCTCGGCTCATCGATCATGACGGCGATGATGAAGCGCGGGTCCGACATCGGCGCCATGCCGACGAAGTTGCCGATGTACTTGGTGTGCGAGTAGCGACCGTTGACCACCTTTTGCGCGGTGCCGGTCTTGCCGCCAACGCGGTAGCCCGGCACTTGGGCCTTGACGGCGGAGCCGCCCGGCAGTGTGACCATTTCCAGCATCTCGCGCATTTCGGCGGCAGTCTTGGCGCTCACCACCTGGGTGCCATGCGGCGCTTCGGTCACTTTCTGGAACGACAGTGGAATGATGTCGCCGTTGCGCGCGAAAATCATGTACGCGCGTGCCAGCTGGATCAGCGACACCGTCAGACCCTGGCCGAAGCTGATATTGGCGTGTTCCACCGTGCGCCAGGTTTTGTAGGGACGCAGGCGGCCCGCCACGGCGCCCGGGAACCCCCAGCGCGGCGGCTGGCCAAAGCCCACCTTGGTATAGATTTCCCACAGGTCCTGCGCCGGCATGGCCAGCGCGATCTTCAGCGTGCCGATGTTGGACGACTTCTGGATCACGGTCTGGACGTCGATGGTGTGGTGCGCGCTGGTGTCGTGGATGGCATGGCCGCCGACCATGATCGCGCCGTTGCCGGTATCGATCATGGTATGCGGCGTGACGCGTTTTTCATCGAGCGCCAGGCCCACCGTGAACGGCTTGAGCGTGGAGCCGGGTTCGAAGCTGTCGGTCATTACGCGATTGCGCAGTTGCTCGCCGGTGAGCTTGGAGCGGTCGTTGGGGTTGTAGGTCGGATAGTTGGCCAGCGCCAGCACTTCGCCCGTGTGGACGTCGAGCACCACCGCAGCACCGGCCTTGGCCTTGAATTTCTCCACTGCGTCTTTCACCTGGGTGAAGGCAATGTACTGGATCTTGCCGTCGATCGACAGCGTGAGGTCCTTGCCGTCGTGCGGTTCGCGCACCGAGCCGATATCCTCGACGATGTGGCCCAGGCGGTCGCGGATCACGCGGCGGGTGCCGGTCTGGCCGACCAGGTTCTTTTGCTGGGCCAGCTCCATCGATTCCTGGCCCACGTCTTCCAGGTTGGTAAAGCCCACCACGTGGGTGGTCACTTCGCCCTGCGGGTAGAAGCGCTTGTATTCTTTTTCCGAGCCGATGCCGGTGATCTTGAGCTTGGCGATCTTGTCGGCCACGTCCATTTCGACCTGGCGCTTGAGATAGACGAAGCTGCGGTCGGAATCGAGCTTTTTCTGCAGTTCGGCGTTGGTCATGCCCAGCAGCGTGGCCAATTCCTTGAGCTGGTCGGCCGGTGCATTCTGCACGTCGTCCGGGTTGGCCCAGATGCCCTTGACCGGCACCGACGACGCCAGCACCTGGCCATCGCGGTCGGTGATCTTGCCGCGCGTGGCAGGCAGGATCAGGGTGCGCGCGTAGCGGGCCTCGCCCTGCTTTTGCAGGAACTGGGTGGACATGCCCTGCAACCACATGGCGCGGCCGGCCAGCGCGGCAAAGGCAAAGAACAGCACGAACAGCACCACGCGCGAGCGCCATACCGGCAGGCTCACCGCCAGTACCGGGTTCTTCGAGAACGGCACGCCCTTGGAGCGGGCGACGCGCCCGTTGTTCTGGTGGCCGCTGCGACTCATTTCGATGCCTCTGGCGTCAAGTACTGCGTGCGCGCCGCGGTGAGCGCCGTCATGCCCAGGTCGCGGCGGGCGATTTCCTCGATGCGCGCGTGCTTGCCGAGCGTGGACTGGTCGAGCTGCAGCTGCGACCATTCGATGTCGAGCTGGCGCGCCTGCGACTGCGAGCGTTCCAGTTCGATGTACAGGTGACGCGCCTGGTACTGGGCGTTGACCAGCGACAGGCCGCAGCCCACCAGCAAGGCGGCCAGCACGATGTTGATCTTGCCGCTCACGCTGCGTCCTCAGGGAATGGCAGGCGGCGCGCCACGCGCATCACCGCCGAGCGGGCGCGCGGGTTGGCGTCCACTTCGGCGTCCGATGGCTTGAGCTTGGCCAGCAGCTTGATCTCGGGCTGCGGCAGGTCCACCGCGCGGATCGGCAGGCGGCGGTCGGGCTGTTCGACATTGGCGCGGGCGGCAAAGAAGCGCTTGACCATGCGGTCTTCCAGCGAGTGGAAGCTGATGATGGCCATGATGCCGCCCGGCGCCAGGCTGGCGTACGCCTGGTTCAGACCGATTTCGAGGTCTTCAAGCTCTTTATTGATGAAAATCCGGATAGCCTGAAAGGTGCGAGTGGCCGGATCCTTGCCCTTCTCCCGGGTTTTGACCGCGCCTGCCACGATGCCGGCAAGCTGTCGTGTGGTCGAAATTGGCTCGATTGCCCGGCGAGCAACAATCGCCTTTGCAATCTGGAAAGCAAACCGTTCTTCCCCATATTCTTTAATAACCTTTTCCAGTGTCTGTTCGTTTTCGATGGCAAGCCATTCGGCTGCCGACATGCCGCGCGTGGTGTCCATGCGCATGTCGAGCGGACCGTCGTTGCGGAAGCTGAAGCCGCGCGCGGCGTCGTCCACCTGTGGCGACGAAATGCCCAGGTCAAGCAGGATGCCGTCCACCTGCGCCACGCCGCGCTCGGCCAGGGCCGCGCCCATGGTGGCAAAGCTGTCGTGAACGATGGTGAAGCGTGGATCGTCGATTTGTTCGGCGGTGGCGATCGCCTGCAGATCCTTGTCGAAGGCGACCAGGCGCGCATTGGCGCCCAGCTTGGCCAGGATCAGGCGCGAGTGGCCGCCACGGCCGAAAGTGCCGTCGACGAAGACGCCGTTGGCGCGCGCGCCGGTGAGCGCCAGTGCATCGACCGCCTCGTCGAGCAACACGGTGCGATGCTGGAAGTCGGCGGCGGCTACCGGTGATGCGCGGTCGGGTACCGCGCTGTCAGGTACCGTAGGTGTCGTGATCACGGCGTACCTTAGAAAGAGAAATTGGCGAGGACATCGGGGGTGCCGGCTTCGATTGCCTGCTGCTCTTTTTCCGCCATCTTGGCGGCGTCCCAGATTTCGAAATGCGAGCCCATACCCATCAACATCACTTCGCGCTCGATGCCGACCGCGCTGCGCAGCTCGGGCGCGACCAGGATGCGGCCGGCGGTATCGAGTTCGACGTCGGTGGCGTAGCCGAGGAAGATGCGCTGCCAGGCGCGTGCCTGCATGGGCCACTGGGCGATCTGCTGACGGTGCTGCTCCCACACGGGACGGGGGAACAGCATGACGCAGCCATCGGGATGGCGGGTGAGCGTGAGGCGGCCTTCGCATTGGATGGCCAGCGCGTCACGATGCTTGGCAGGGATAGACATCCTGCCTTTTGCATCGAGATTGATTGCGGACGCGCCTTGAAACACGGGATTACCTTTGACCTCAAATTGTTAGCGGAGCATGAATTGCAACTTTTGTCGTCCAACTTCCCCTGCCGCTAAGTCAGTAGAAATTTCCCACAAAAAGACACTTTTTCACACAGATGCCCACTTTAGTGGATGGCCGTATCGTGGTCAAGCGCTTTCCGGCAATCGAAATCCCGATTTTAGTAATGAAATTAAGGACTTAGCGCGCTTCCTTGAAGCCAGCTAGAAACAAAATAGCTCAACAAATTAAGTACTTATGTCCAAAACTGAATGTGGACTCTCATCTATGCACATGTGTTTGGGGGTTGCGCTCGATCAAAAATGACTGGATCAAAACAATAAAATAATCGCATAAAGTTGCCAGATGCCAACATTGCATTAAATTATTTACAACAGTCGAGTTCGGTAATGTCGAGGAGGCAAAAGCGGGACAAGGACGATGAATGCCGTGCAAAGCGGCTCCAGGGGCGGGGGAATAGCGGGTCAGTGACTTTCAGTCGGCTTTCGGCGTATCAAACCGGTCGATAAGCCGAACATACCAGCTGGCTTAAGTTGTCTATACATATTAGCGCGAGGCAGTGCCGTGCCATATTAGCTTTCCTGGTCCTGATGCCAGTCGCGTGAGCGCGCCACTGCCCTGCCCCAGTTGGCCAGCAAGGCCTGCCGCCGGTCATCGCCCATGGCCGGTTCGAAGCGCCGTTCGCAGGTCCATTGCGCCGCCACTTGCTCGCGGCTGTCCCAGTAGCCCACCGCCAGACCGGCCAGGTAGGCGGCACCCAACGCCGTGGTTTCGGTCACGTGCGGACGCACCACCGGCACGCCCAGCAGGTCGGCCTGGAACTGCATCAGCAGGTCGTTACGCGCCGCGCCGCCGTCGGCGCGCACCTCGCTCAAGCTGAAGTCGCGGCGCGAGGCGGCCACGTCGCGCTGCATGGCGATCATCAGCTCGGCGCTCTGGTAGGCGATCGCTTCCAGTGCGGCGCGGGCGATATGGCCGCGATGGCTGCCCCGGCTCAGGCCCACCAGGGCGCCGCGCGCATACGGGTCCCAGTGCGGCGCACCGAGGCCGGCAAAAGCCGGCACCAGGAACACGCCGCCGCTGTCGGCCACGCTGGCGGCCAGCGCTTCCACTTCGCTCGATTTCTGGATCAGGCCCAGGCCGTCGCGCAACCACTGCACGGTGGCGCCGCCCATGAACACGCTGCCTTCCATCAGGTAGTCGGTTTCGCCGTCGAGGCGCCAGCCCACGGTGGTGAGCAGGCGGTTGTGCGAGGCGACCGGGTGGCGACCCAGGTGCATCAGCATGAAGCAGCCGGTGCCATAGGTATTCTTGACCATGCCCGGCTGCAGGCAGGCCTGGCCGAAGGTGGCGGCCTGCTGGTCGCCGGCGATGCCGGCCACGGCAATCGGCACGCCGAACAGTTCGGGCTTCGTCGTGCCGATTTCCTCGCTCGACGACACCACCTGCGGCAGCACCTCCTCGGGGATGTCGAACAGCGCCAGCATGTCGCTGTCCCAGCGCAGCAGGTGGATGTTGAACAGCATGGTGCGCGACGCATTACCCACGTCGGTGACGTGGCGGCCGGTCAGCTGGAACACCAGCCAGCTGTCCACGGTACCGAAGGCCAGTTCGCCGCGCCCGGCGCGTTCGCGTGCGCCCGGGACGTGGTCGAGCAGCCATTTGAGCTTGGTGGCGGAGAAATAGGCGTCGAGTTCGAGCCCGGTGGCGGACTTGATCAGCGCCGCCTTGCCGGCCGCGCGCAACGCGTCGCAGGTATCGGCGGTACGGCGGTCCTGCCAGACAATGGCCGGGGCGATCGCCGCACCGGTGGCGCGGTCCCACACCAGCGTGGTTTCGCGCTGGTTGGCGATGCCGATGGCGCGGATCTGGCGCGGGTCGATGTGGTTGTCGCGCAGGACCTGGCGGGCCACGGCGAGCTGGCTTTGCCAGATGTCCTGCGGGTCGTGTTCGACCCAGCCGGGATGGGGGAAATGCTGGGGATATTCGGCTGCCGCGCTGCCGCAGATGTGGCCGGCGTGATCGAACACGATGGCGCGCGAACTGGTGGTGCCTTGGTCCAAGGCCAGTATGTACTGTTTCATCGGCGTCCCCGGTCGGCGCGGTGTCGCATCGATCCGGCGGCAGCCGCATGGTTATTAGTTGAAGCAAGCCGATAGGCCGGATTTTGTTACGGCGCGGCGAACCGCGCTATGACAGCCATTCCTCTAGGCGCTGGATTACTCCAGCGCTCAAGCTTCCTACCCGCACGCTCCGCGAGCAGCATCATCGCGTGCCTATTTGGAATTGCACCAGGTGGAGGTTACCGCGTTTCACCGTAACTTAATACGCTCGTCTCTGTGGCCCTGTTCCTCGCCTTATACCTCGCCGGCTTGCGCCAGCAAAGGCTTTCGGCGGACGGCCGTTAACCGTCACCCCGCTCTGTGGAGTCCGGACCTTCCTCCCGCCAGGCATTACGCACTGGCCAGCGGCTGTCTGGCTTGCTTCAGGCGGTATTGTAACAGCCCATGCCGCCAATTCTGAAATTTGGTGTCGCCATTGTTAAAGCCCGCGCCGGGGCGCCGCCTTAGAATGATGAATCCCTACCTGTAAAGGCCACACATGACGCACCCCACCCGCAGCGGCGGCCAGATCCTGGTCGACGCCCTCCAGATCCACGGCGTCGATACCGCCTTCGGCGTGCCCGGCGAAAGCTATCTCGACGTGCTCGACGCGCTGCACGACTCCGGCATCCGCTTCATCATCAACCGCCAGGAAGGCGGCGCCGCCTTCATGGCCGACGCCTACGGCAAGATGACCGGCCGCCCTGGAATCTGCTTCGTCACGCGCGGACCGGGCGCCACCAATGCCTCGATCGGCGTGCATACCGCGTACCAGGATTCGACGCCGATGATCCTGTTCATCGGCCAGGTGGGCAGTGACTTCATCGACCGCGAAGCGTTCCAGGAAATCGACTACCGCCGCATGTTCGGGCAAATGGCCAAGTGGGTGGCGCAGATCGACCGCGCCGACCGCATTCCCGAGTACCTGGCGCGCGCGTTCCAGGTGGCCACCAGCGGCCGCCCCGGCCCGGTGGTGCTGGCCCTGCCCGAGGACATGCTCACTACCATGGCCGCAGTCGCCGATACGCGCCGCTACCAGCCGGTGCAGGCGTCGCCATCAAGCGCGCAAATGGACACCGTGCGCACCATGCTGCAAGGCGCACAGCGCCCGCTGCTGCTGCTGGGCGGCGGCGGCTGGACCGAGCAGGCCTGCGCCGATGTGCGGCGCTTTGCCGAAGTGAACCACCTGCCGGTGGCGTGCGCGTTCCGCTTCCAGGACCTGCTCGACAACGACCATCCCAATTACGCCGGCGACGTCGGCATCGGCATCAACCCCGCGCTGGCCAAACGCGTGCGCGAGGCCGACGTCATCGTTGCCATCGGCCCGCGCCTGGGCGAGATGACCACTGGCGGCTACGGCCTGCTGGCCGCGCCAGTACCGCAGCACCGCCTGGTGCACGTCCATGCCGACGCCGAGGAACTGGGCAGCGTGTACCAGGCCGAGCTGATGATCAACAGCGGCATGCCGCAATTTACGGCCATGCTGGCCGCGCTGGCGCCATTGCAGAGCGACGCGTGGCAAGCGAGCGTGGCGGCGGCGCGCGCCGACCTGGCGGCGTGGCAACAACAGCCACCGATTTTCCAGGACGGCGCCGCACCGCTCGACCTGTGGCAGGTGGTGCAGGACATCGACCGTATCGCCCCGCACGACGTCATCATCACCAACGGCGCCGGCAACTACGCCACCTGGGCACACCGCTTCCACCGCTACGGCGGCATGCGCACCCAGCTCGCGCCCACCAGCGGCGCCATGGGCTACAGCGTGCCGGCCGGCGTGGCGGCCAAGATCATCGACCCTGAGCGCACCGTGATCACCTTTGCCGGCGACGGCGAATACATGATGAACGGCCAGGAGCTGGCCACGGCGGTGCAGTACCGCGCGGGCGTGGTGGTGATCGTGTTTAACAACGGTATGTTCGGCACCATCCGCATGCACCAGGAACGCGATTATCCGGGCCGCGTGTCGGGCACGGAATTGCACAACCCCGATTTTGCGGCGCTGGCGGTGGCCTATGGCGGCCACGGAGAAGTGGTGACGGCGACAGCCGAATTCGGCCCGGCGCTCGAACGCGCGCTGGCATGGGCCAACGAAAAACAACTGCCGGCGCTGATCGAGCTGCGCTATGACGGCGAGCTGATTACGCCGGGGGCCACCTTGGCCACCATCCGCAGCACGGCGCAGGCCGCGCAGGCAGCCCGGAAAATCTAGGGTCAGGCGCCGCCGTTGCTGGCGGCCGGCGCATCCTTCTGCTCTTTTTGCGGCGGACAGGCGCGGCACACGCCCGCCTTGCGGCCAAAATCGGTCACCAAAGGCAACCGCATCGGCACAGTGGCGTCGCCGCAGTAGCCGCCATCGAGCACCAGCGCCTTGCCGCCTTCGACGATCTTGCCGCTGATGGTGCGCTCGTCCTCTTCCGGTGGCTGCACGGTGAAGTACATCTGCCTGCCGCGCGGATCGATATTGACGTCGCTGGCCACCACCGGCCAACTGATGCCGCCGGCCGTGTATTCGTACAGCACGGTATCGACCTCGTTAAACCGTTGCAAGGTGATGCGCTGGCCGCCGAATTCGCCGCTGTCGGCATTGATGCACAAGTCGGAAAACACCAGCATGCCGTAGCGCGGCAAGCCGCGCTCGTCGGCCTTGCGCGCGCCGGGCGCCTTGGATGCCGCCAGCACCGCGCATGAGGCCAGCAGCAGGGCGCCGGCCAGCAGCGCACGTTGTCGGTTCTTCATTCGTCAATCGCTTTCCCAAAAGAACAACGGCTGCACCAGGCAGCCGTTGTGGATTCTAAACCTGAGAAGTCAGATTAGAACGCGTGTTTTACGCCCAGGTTGAAGGCTTTGTCGCCCGTACCGGCTTCGGTGTTGTTACCGACGGTGTAAGCAGCGCCGTTTTTGTTGTTGATTTTAGCGAAAGCAACATAGGTGCTGGTGCGCTTCGACAGAGCATACGAGTAACCAACAGCGAACTGGTTAGCATCGCGGTTCAGTGGATCTTTGTCGTTCTTGCGGGTGTACGAAGCCATCACGGTGCCGGCGTCGCCAACTGGTGCGGTCAGACCGATCAGCGCGTTGACGGTGTTTTCCGAGTTGCCGTAAGGCAGGTTGCTGTAAGCGTTAGGCACTGCAACGTTCGAGCTGTTCAGGCCTTTGTTGTTGCCGTAGGCAACGTAAGCTTTAACAACTTTGAAGTTGTAGTTCACACCAACCAGGGTGTTGTGGCCGTTACGCAGGTTAGGATTGGTCGCGGTGTCGTTGTTGTGCGTGTTGTACGCGATACCAACGTTCAGGTCGCCATTGGTGTACAGACCCGACGCGCCGATTTGACGCTGTGCGCCCGAATCGCCAGCTTGTTCGCCCAGGCTGTACGAAACCGAACCCGAGAAACCGTAGTAGCTAGGGGTTTTGTAGACAACAGCGTTGTCGTTGCGGGTGCCGGTGGTGACGTTAGCCACGGCGCTGGTCGAGCCCACTGGGAACAAGTTTTTGGCGGTACCGGCCATGCCCATTGCGAACGGGTCAGCCACGTCGCGCAGAACTTCGTAGTAAGGGGTGTACTGACGACCCAGGGTCAGGGTACCGGCAGTTTTCGAGCTCAGACCAACGTAGGCTTCGCGGTTGAACAGGCGATTGGTGCTGTTGTCCAGTGCGCCGTCGTCGGTTTTTACGCCGGCTTCCAGCTTGAAGATAGCGTTCAGACCGCCACCCAGGTCTTCGGTACCTTTGAAGCCGATACGCGAAGCCGAAGCAGTGCCGCTACCCAGTTTGGTCACGTTGCCATTGATGCCACCGCGTTCTGCGACGATACCGGCATCAACGATACCGTACAGGGTAACGTTCGATTGTGCCATTGCCACGTTGCTCAGGGCGCCCAGGATGGCGATGGAGATCAGGGATTTTTTCATTCTTTATTTCCTTCAGTTGTATTGCTATCAAAGGTAAAGCAGCTAATAGTGCGGCTCAATTCGGTTGCTTATCGACGCCTGCTGCGACGTCGTTTGCGCCTGAGAGCTCACTCCCGAGCGGCCACTGCTGTCTTTCTGTGGCGCTATTTTATCGCATCGCAATATTTCATGCCGAGCAAGCGAATCAGACGCGTTCTTTCCGCACGATGAACATGGGTGACAGTCCGTTGTGCGGCCTGCCTGTGTAACGTTGCCATGTCATGCATCATTACAACATCGTGGTCGGACCAAGTAAAAATAGCTACATTGCTATTTACCGCGCTATTTTATAACGAAGAGCCCGTATTCACCCCTAACTCATTGCTAATAAGCTTACAAGTCGTCGCCTGGTTTGCGCCTGAAAAAATCAAGAAGATGTTAAAAACCAACTTTGCAAGCCGTATTACAGGCGTATGACAGGGGTAACTTCTGCCCGAATTGCAACTTTTAAAGGCAACTCAAGATTTTGTAAGTAAATGCTACCTGTTGCGCCGCAGCCACAAAAGCTGCACCACTTCGTGCGTAATTCGCCCCAAACGGGGGCGCGATGCACCGAAAACGCTGCCAGACACCGGCGAAAAACACCGTATCCGGCGGGCAAGTGCGGACTGCGGCGGATGGCGGTCAGCGGTCTGCCGCACGCGCTCTGTTAAAATAGCATCATTTCCCCCATGTCCGGCCTGGCCGGGCATCAGCTTGAAGCGCCCCCAACCACCTATGTTTAGTTTCTTCAAGAAAAAACCTGTCGCCCCCGAAGTGCCGCAGGTCGCCACCCCGGCACCAGTGCCGGCGCCCCCATCCACGCCCGCCATCCCTGCCATCCCTGCCATTCCTGATCTTCCGGCCCTGCTGCCGATCGAGGAACCGGCGCAAAAGCAATCGTGGATGACGCGCCTGAAGGCTGGCCTGTCCAAGACCTCGAACAACCTCTCACTGCTGTTCGTGGGCGCCAAGATCGACGACGACCTGTACGACGAGCTGGAAGCGGCGCTCTTGATGGCCGATGCCGGCGTCGATGCGACCGATTACCTGCTTACCGCACTCAAGCGCAAGGTCAAGGAAGACAAGCTGCTCGACGCCGCCGCCGTCAAGGCCGCGCTCAAGCAACTGCTGACCGAGCTGCTGCTGCCGCTGCAAAAGCCGTTCGAGCTGGGCCGCCACCAGCCGATGGTGATGATGATCTCGGGCGTGAACGGCGCCGGCAAGACCACCACCATCGGCAAGCTGGCCAAGCACATGCAGTCGAACGGCCAGTCGGTCTTGCTGGCCGCCGGCGACACCTTCCGCGCCGCCGCCCGCGAACAATTGATGGTCTGGGGCCAGCGCAATAACATCACCGTGATTTCGCAGGCCTCGGGCGACCCGGCGGCCGTGTCGTTCGACGCGGTACAGTCGGGCAAGGCGCGCGGCCTCGACGTGGTGATGATCGATACCGCCGGCCGCCTGCCCACCCAGCTGCACCTGATGGAAGAGCTGAAAAAGGTCCAGCGCGTGATCGGCAAGGGCATGGACGGCGCACCGCACGAAACCTTGTTGGTCATCGACGGCAATACCGGGCAAAATGCGCTGGCGCAAGTGAAAGCGTTCGACGACGCCCTCAAGCTGACCGGCCTCGTGATTACCAAGCTGGACGGCACAGCCAAGGGCGGCGTGCTGGCCGCCATCGCCCGCGTGCGTCCGGTGCCCGTGTATTTCATCGGCATCGGTGAAAAAATCGAAGACTTGCAGCCGTTTGTCGCGGCCGAGTTTGTTGAAGCCCTGCTCGGATAATTACAGAGATAAGCACACCATAGAATGATCGAATTCCGCAACGTCTCCAAGCAGTACTCCCCCGATGCGGTGGCGCTGCGCGACATCTCGTTCAACGTCGACAAGGGCGAACTGGTGTTCCTGGCCGGGCCGTCCGGCGCCGGCAAGTCCACCTTGCTGAAAATGATCGCCGCCGTCGAGCGCCCCACGGCCGGCCAGGTGATCGTCAACGGCCAGGACATCTCGCGCATCCGCGCGTCGGCCGTGCCGTTCCTGCGCCGCAAGCTGGGCCTGATCTTCCAGCAGCAGCGCCTGCTCATCGACCGCACCATCCTGGCCAACGTGATGCTGCCGCTGCTGGTGACCGGTTCCTCGCACCGCGAAGCCGAGCAACGCGCCCGCGCCGCGCTCGACAAGGTAGGCCTGCTCGAGCGCGCCAGCGCCCAGCCGCTGGCGCTGTCCGGCGGCGAGCAGCAACGCGTCTCGATCGCGCGCGCCATCGTCAACCGGCCGCAGGTGATCCTGGCCGACGAACCCACCGCCAACCTCGACCGCGCCAGCGCCAACAAGGTGCTCGACGCGCTCAAGGCGTTCCACTCGGTAGGCGTGACCTGCCTGATTTCCAGCCACGATGAGCAGATGCTGGACGCCGCCGCGCGCGTGATCCGGCTCGACCACGGCCAACTGGAGGTGGCGCCATGACTTACTGGTTCCGCCAGCACCATTACGCGCTGTCGGTGGCGCTGGTGCACCTGCGCCGCGCGCCCGGCAGTTTCCTGTTCAATATATTAGTGGTGGCAATTGCGCTGGCGCTGCCGTTCATGGGCGCCACCCTGCTCGACAACGTGCGCCCCATGTCCGAGCAACTGTCGGTCGATCCCGAGCTGAGCATCTTCCTCAAGCAGGACACGCCGCGCCAGCAGGCCGAGGAACTGGCCGTGCTGTTGCGCCAGGCGGTGCCCGACAAGCAAGCCAAGATCATCTTTACCGAGCGCGAAAAGGCGCTGGAAACCCTCAAGGAAAAAAGCGGCCTGGCCGATGTGTTGACCACGCTGGGCGAAAACCCGCTGCCGGACAGCTACGTGCTGAAACTCGACGCGTTCCGCCTGGCCGAGTCCGGCGGCGACGTCGATGCGCTGGCCGAGCAAATCCGCGAACTGCCCGGCGTCGATACGGTGCAGGTCGATTCGGCCTGGGTCAAGCGCCTGGCCGCGCTGCTGGGCATCCTGCGCCTGGCGCTGCTGCTGCTGGCGGCAACGCTGGGCACGGTGGTCGTGGCCGTGGTGTTCAATACCATCCGTTTGCAGGTGCTCACGCAACGCGAGGAAATCCAGGTCTCCAAGCTGATCGGCGCCACCGACAGCTTTATTCACCGCCCGTTCTATTACACCGGTGCGCTGCTGGGCCTGTGCTCGGGCGCGCTGGCGCTGGGCGCGGTGGCGCTGGCGCTGCGTCCGCTCAATGCGGCGATTGCCGAATTTGCCCGCCTGTATGCCTCCGAGTTTCAGCTGACGCCGTTGTCGCCATTGCTGATGGCTGCCCTGCTGGCCCTGTCGGCCGGCCTCGGCCTGATCGGCGCGATGCTCTCCGTGCAACGCCACCTGGCGCGCGTGCAGTAATTACCCGGTGCCGCAACCAATTGGTTGCGGCATGTGCGGCCTTTAACCGACTTCCCAAGCCCCTCCCGTCAGGATAGGCACGACGTTAAGTCCTGTCTAAGCTCCAACGCGCACACTTCATACATGGAAGCGATGAGTTTGAACAAGCTCATAGCAAAATCACTATCAAGACGATAGATTTGCAGCAATTGGCACTCTCGTACAGAGAGTGCTAATATGGGAACACTGCAGAGCTTATCAAGTCTTTGTAGCAACCAGCAATCATCGAGCGAAGGAAATGAAAATGACTATGATGTCCGCAACGACCTCGTTGGCCCCTGCCAACAACAGTGCTTTGGGACTCGGGTTCACTGGCAACCTGGGGAACCTGGACGCCTACATTTCGGCCGTCAACCGCCTGCCGATGTTGACGCACGACGATGAGGTATCGCTGGGTAAGCGTCTCAAGGAAAACAATGACCTGGCCGCCGCGCAGCAGCTGGTGCTGTCGCACCTGCGCCTGGTGGTATCGATCGCCCGTGGCTACCTCGGTTATGGCCTGCCACACGCTGACCTGATTCAGGAAGGCAATATCGGCCTGATGAAGGCGGTCAAGCGTTTCGACCCCGATCAGAACGTGCGCCTGGTCTCGTACGCCATGCACTGGATCAAGGCCGAGATGCACGAGTACATCCTGAAAAACTGGCGCCTGGTCAAGGTGGCAACCACCAAGGCCCAGCGCAAGCTGTTCTTCAACCTGCGCAGCCACAAGACCGGTCTCGATGCGATGAGCCCGGCGCAAGTGGACAGCCTGGCCAAGATGCTCGACGTCAAACGCGAAGAAGTGATCGAGATGGAAACCCGTCTCAGCGGCCGCGACATCGCGCTGGAGTCGCCTACTGACGACGAAGACGACAAGTTCGCACCGATCGCCTACCTGTCGTCCGAGCAGTCGGAACCGACCCGGGTGCTGGAAGCGGAGCAAGTCACGCGCCTGCAATCGGAAGGCCTGGAGCAGGCGCTGGGCAAGCTCGACGCCCGTTCGCGCCGCATCGTCGAAGCGCGCTGGCTGGCCAACGACGACGGTTCGGGCGCCACGCTGCACACGCTGGCGGAAGAGTTCGGCGTATCAGCCGAGCGCATTCGCCAGATCGAGTCGGCAGCGCTGAAGAAAATGAAGGGTTCGCTGGCGGCTTACGTTTAAGCCGCGCCGCGAACGGGGCCTGACCCAGCGGGTCCGGCCCCAGGCAACATAACCCGCGTAGGCTGACCGCCTACGGGGTGCAGTTCCTCTTATTCAGCCAGGCTCTTCGCCAACAATTCGCCCACCAGCTGATTCATATCAACGCCACGTGCAGTTGCTTGTGCATTTAATTGCGCAACCAGGTCGCTATTGAGTTTGACGGCGAACGGCACCAGGCCCAGGGCCTGGTCGCGGCGGCGTTGTTCGCGCTTGTCGATCACTTCCGGCGCCTTGCCGAAGCTGGACGCGTGGCCCGCCGACATTTTGCCCATGATTTTTTTGGCGTCGGCCTTGGCCAGTTCGGTCTTGCGCATGGTAATTCCCTGTGAGTGTTTGCTAAGTGCCGACATTCTACGCAGCTTGGGCGCAGCCGGTGGGCTTAGTTTGCGCCAAGCGTGGATTTACGTTGCCGATGCTTAATCGTGCGACACACTAATGATTGTTTTGTTAAGATTTTCAACCAAATTATTCAGAGAGGTCAAGATGAAGTCTGTTTTGCGCCAACTGATCGTCCTGCCCCTGCTGACGGTCGTGATGGCCGGGCTGTACGCCTGCGGTTCGGCGTCCGGCACCAGCCGCGCCGCTGCCACGCCGCAGCCATTTGCCACCACCTATGTGCTCGCGCAAAGCGCCAGCGCCCTGATCGCGCCAGCTGCCCGACCTGCTGCCAATGGCAAAGCCATCGCACCGGTGGTGCGCCTCGACCGCGTCAACGACAGCCGCTGCCGCGAGGGCGCCGTGTGCGTCTGGGCCGGGTATATCAGCTACAGTTTCAGCCTCACCCGTCCCGACGGCGCCACCAGCAGTTTCGTGCTGTCCGACAGCATGCCCAACGGCGCTACCAGCGTCACCCAGGATGGCCTGACCTTTACACTGGCCGGCGTGGAGCCGCAAGCGGTGCCGCCCAAGAACGATATCATTCCCGATTACCGGGTCAGTATCCAGGTGAGCAATGTAGCGAAGGTAGCGAAGGTGGCGGCAGCGCATTCGTCGTGAATCCGCTCTCAGCGATTCCGTATCTGCTGTAATGATCGTTTGAACGCTTTCAGTTCTTTAGCAGAGAACAACTGGCTGCGCCCAACCTGGCCCACGGTCTGAATACTCTGCTGGCTCACATAACGGCGAAAGGTGGACAGCGACACTTCCAGGTACTCAGCCGACTCGGCCGCAGTGAAGCGCGCATCTGTCAAGTGGCCAAAAACCTGCTCGTACGAATAGCTATCTGCATCAATACCCGGCTCGGCCAAAAGAAAAAAAACCTCGCCCTCTCCTGGGCAGGCAACTTCTTGAAACTTTTAAACAAGCTTTCTGCGTTAATTTGCGCCATCACGTCCCTCGCGATTTCAAATATTTTTTGTGAGTCGCATAGAAATTCTCGTGCGTACCCAATTGGTAAAAGTCTATCGATAATGATTCCCTCTGCGCGCCGGCCGACGAAATCTCGGCCGCAGAAGGAGGCCGGTAAGCGATCAGGTACTGCTGGCGTTGAAAAGTAAATTTGACCACGCGAATTCCCTGCAGATCGCCCACCTTGGCTTCGCCGACATGCGGGTTGGCCTTGAAGACACGTTTCATGGTGAGTATATATGTATTCAGATCTGAAAATATATAGCACCACTTCTCCAAGCCAGATGCATGTGCGCCTCCGGAGTATGCGATGTATCAATACGTGGGACGGACAGCGATTTCGGTTAAGCTAAGGATGATGCACCAACTTCCTTTTTGACAAACGCTCGCCCCTACTCCATGACACCATTTCCCCGTCCCGCCCGTCCTCTGCTGGTTTCCACCATCATCGTCACGCTGGCGCTGCCGCCGGCCTGGGCCAAGACGCCGGTGGCAACGGGCACCGGCGGTGCGGTCGCCACCATCAGCGCACCGGCCTCGAAAGCAGCCATCGCCATTCTCGACCAGGGTGGCAATGCGATCGATGCGGCAGTGGCGGCGGCCGCCACGCTGGGCGTGACCGATCCGTTCAGCTGCGGCATCGGCGGTGGCGGCTTCATGGTGATTTACCTGGCCAAGGACAAGCGCGTGATCACCATCGATCACCGCGAAACGGCGCCTGCCAGCTTCTCCCCTACCGTGTTCCTCGACCAGGGCAAGCCCATGGATTTCGAGACCGTGGTGGCCAGCGGCATGTCGGTGGGCGTACCCGGCACCGTGCGCGGCTGGGACGAGGCGCTCACCCGCTACGGCTCGATGTCGTTCAAGCAGGTGCTCGCGCCAGCGGTGAAAGTGGCCACCGATGGCTTTACCGTCAGCGACAATTTCAACCGGCTGCTCGGCATCAACCTCGTCAAGTTCGGCAAATTCCCCGCCACCGCTGCCATCTACCTGAAAAACGGCAAGCCGCCAGTGGCCGGCAGCGTGCTGCGCAACCCGGACCTGGCGCGCGCCTACCGCGAACTGGGCGCGGGCGGCGCCAAGGCTTTCTACACCGGCAAAATGGGCCGCGCGGTGCTCGATGCCGTCAATCGTCCCACGGTGGCCGCAGGCGCAAGTGTCCGGCCCGGTAACATGACGATGGCCGACCTGGCCAACTACGAAGCGCGCCTGCGCCTGCCCGTGCACAGCACCTATCGCGGCTACGACATCTACGGCATGCCGCTGCCCAGTTCGGGCGGCGTGGCGATTGCCGAGGCGCTCAACATCCTCGAAGGCTACGACCTCAAGGCCATGCCGCGCGACCAGGCCGAGCACCTGTACCTCGAAGCGAGCCGCTTGGCGTTTGCCGACCGCAATGCCTACCTGGCCGACCCCGAATTCGTCGACGCGCCGGTGACCGGCCTGCTCAGTAAAGACTACGCCGCGCGCCGCCGCGAAGCCATCGACCCCACCCGCGCCGCACTGCATGCACCGCCCGGCGATCCGTATCCGTTCCAGAACGACACCAGTGTGCCGCTGCGACCGGCCGGCTACAAACTGCTGTCCGAAGGCGCCCACACCACCCACCTGACGGTGTCCGACAAGGACGGCAATATCGTCTCGTACACGTACACCATCGAGTCGTGGGGCGGCAGCGGCATGGTCGTGCCGGGCTACGGCTTCCTGCTCAATAACGAGATGACCGACTTCGACTTCACCGGCCCCGCGCCGAATGTACCGGAGGCGGGCAAGCGCCCGCGCAGCAGCATGTCGCCCACGCTGGCCTTCAAGGACGGCAAGCCGGCGTTCTCGATCGGCAGTCCGGGCGGCGCCACTATCATCACCACCGTACTGCAAACGATCTTCAATTACATCGACCTGGGCCTGCCGATGCCGCAGGCGGTCGATGCGCCGCGCCTGTCCGAGCGCAACGGCATGGCCACCGATATCGAACCCGGTTACACCACGCTGCCGGCCGCGCAGGCGCTGGCCAAACGCGGCCAGCGCTGGAGCGCAGAGCCGGAAGAAATCGGCGCCGCCAACGCGCTGGTGTTCAACCCGGACGGCACGGTGACGGCAATGAGCGAAGGCTGGCGCCACGGCGTGGGCAGCGCCATGGTGCAAAAAGCTGCGCATTGATTGCCTTGCCATGATCGAATTCCATGGCCTGGCCAAGACTTACGGCGCTTTCGACGCCGTCAAACCGTTGAACCTGACCGTGCCGCGCGGTGAGCTGTTCGGCTTCCTCGGCCCCAATGGCGCCGGCAAGACCACCACCATTCGCATGATGATGGGTATCCTGGTGCCCAGCGCCGGGCGGGTGCTGATCGACGGCTACGATTGCCACGCGCAGCCGGCCGAGGTCAAGCGCCGCGTGGGCTACCTGCCCGATACGCCGGTGTTCTACGACTACCTGCGCGGACGCGAGATCCTGCGGTTTGTCGCCGAGATGCACGGCTATCCGCGCGCGGAAGCGGCGGCCCGCAGTGCGCGCCTGCTGGCCGAGTTCGGCCTGGAAGAAGCGGGCGAAGACTACGCGGTCAACTACTCGCTGGGCATGAAGAAGCGCCTGGGCCTGGCCTGCGCGCTGATCCACGATCCGGCGGTGCTGATCCTCGACGAGCCGATCAACGGCCTCGACCCGCGCGCGTCGCGCGATGTGCAGGAGCTGCTGCTGGCTGCCGCTGCGCGCGGTGTCACCATTTTTGTCTCCACCCATTTGCTCGACATGGCCGAAAAACTGTGCGACCGCGTGGGCATCATTCACCGCGGCCAGCTGGTGGCCACCGGCACGCTCGACGACATCCGCACCGAAGCTTCCACCAGCGGCTCGCTCGAAGACGTGTTCCTCAAGATTACCGACGACGCGGCTGCCGATGATGGACGCTGATCGCGGCTTGAAAGCGCCGCCGTCACCGGCGCGCGCGGTCTGGCTGATGACCAGGATGCGACTCACGCGCCAGTTCAACCAGGTCGGCAACGCCTTTTCCCGCAAAAAGAAAAAGGCCGGGGCTCCGGTCACCCGCGTTGCCCACGGCGGCAAGCGCAATGGCATGTGGATCGTCTCGGCCGTGGTGGCGGTGCTGATGCTGTTCGTGTGCCTGAACATGTCGCGCATGGCGGTGCTCAATATGCAGTGCCGGCTGGTCGATGACGGCGCCTGCGCGCAAAGCGTCACGCGCGATGGCTTCGACTTCGACATGGCAGCCAGCGAACTGCATGCAATGCCATTCGACCCGTCCCTGATGGGCGGCCTGTCGATGGTGCTGACCGCGCTGTTCGCCATCTCGGTGCTGCTGCCGCTGGCCGGCAAGGAGCTGGCCAAGCCGGACTGGGACCTCGAATGGCTGGTGACGCTGCCGGTTGAGCGCTCCACCCTGCTGTGGGGACGGCTGCTGGAACGCAGCGCCAGCAACCTGTCCGGTATCTTCGCGCTGTTTCCACCGTACCTGGTGATTGCCTGGTATTCCGGCTTGCAGTGGAGCGCCGTGCCGGTCGCGCTGCTGGCCACCGCGCTGCTGCTGCCGCTGGCGGCGCTGCTGCACACCCTGATCGACACCGGCGTGCGATTGTGGCTGGCGGCGGCGCAACTGCGCAACCTGCAGGCGCTGCTCTCGCTGCTCAACGCGCCCATGCTGTACCTGGTGTTCGCGCTATCGATGCCAGCCGCCAGCAGCTTCGTGATGGACCTGGCGCGCGGCTTCCCGGCCTGGGGCCTGTGGCTGCCCACGGGCGTGCTGCTGCAGGCGATCCAGGCCCAGGGCGCGCAACAATTCGGCGTACTGGCGGCGCTGCTGGCCGCGCAGATCGGGGTGCTGCTGTGGGCCGGCGTGGCGCTGCTGCGCTGGCAGCTACGTAACGGTGTGGTCGGCTCGGGCGTGCGCGAGAGCGGACGCAAAGCCGCCATCTCCGCACCGGCGCCGGTGGGCAAGCTGCACTTGCCACTGTCGCCGGTGATGCGGCGCGAACTGCGCCTGCTGGCGCGCGACCGCAACTTCCTGGTGCAAACCCTGGTGCTGCCGTTGATCGTGGTGGGCAGCCAGCTGGTCTTCAACGGCAAGCTGGACACCATCTCGCAATTCGGCGAGATGCCCACCGTGGCGGCGGCGATCGCCTTCGGCATCGGCGTCTATGTGCTGATGCTGTCGGCCTTCCAGACCCTCAACAACGAAGGCAACGCCCTGTGGCTGCTGTACACCGTGCCCGATTCGGTGGAAAACGTCTTGAAGCAAAAGGCGCGGCTGTGGGGTGCGTTGGCCATGGTCTATCCGCTGATTGTCGGCGCAATCACGCTTGCTACCGCACCGCAGCCGACGTGGCAGATGCTGGTGCTGCTGTTGATCGTAATGGCAGGCATTCCGATCTATTCGACCATCGCGGTGGCGCTGGGCGTGTTCGCGTGCGACCCTACCGCCATCGAGGTACACAAGCGCATCCGGCCTACCTACAGCTACCTGTTCCTGCTGCTGGCCAGCTTTTATACGTGGTCGATCTACACCAGCCTGTGGTCACAAAAAGTGGTGATCATGGTGCTCAGCGGCGCGCTGGCGCTGGCCCTGTGGCAGAAGGCGCGCGACGCCCTGCCCTATTCGCTCGATCCGGGCGCGTCGCCACCGGCGCGGGTATCGGCGTCCGACGGGCTGATTGCCGCCACCGGCTTTTTCATCGTGCAGGCCATCGTCGCGCTCATTCTCATGCGCGGCAAAGCCCAGGCCACCCTGCCCGCACTGACGATCGCCTTTGGCATCGCTGGCCTGCTGGTGTACGCGCTGATGCGTTTCATTTACTGGCGCGCGAAAACCACCGGGGTGCCGGCGATCTTGCGCGGCGCCAGCTGGTGGCCGTCGGTGAAGGTGGCGTTGCTGCCATCGGCCCTGGCGTGCGCGACGGCGCTGGCGTACCTGACCGCGCTCAGGGTGCTCGATGTACCGCTGCCGGCCGGCCAGGGGCCGGTTGACTCGGTGGCCCACTCGCAGCTGTGGATGGTGGCGCTGGCGGTGGTGGCCGCGCCGCTGTGCGAGGAGTTCATTTTCCGAGGACTGATCTACGGCGGCTTGCGCCGCTCGCTGCCGACGTGGTCGGCGATCATGGTGAGCGCGGCGATCTTCGCGGTGGTGCAGCCGCCGCTGTCGATGCTGCCGGTGTTCGTGCTCGGATGCTGCGCGGCCTGGACCTATGAACGCAGCAAGACGCTGCTCGCGCCCATGCTGGTCCATGCGGTGTACAACGCGGCAGTGCTGGCCGCGCAATGGCAGCTGGCAGCCGGGAACTAGTCCTTGAACCGCATCGGCGCCAGCGCAAAGGCGCCGCCGTGGTACGTCACGGAGCTGTTCGGGTCCGGGTACACGCCGCTGTCGGGGAACTTGCCGTCGAACTGTTTCGAGCTGTCCTTGGGGCGGTAGCCGATGTGCGAGGCCTTGCTGTTGTCCCACCAGGCGACGTCGTTGTTGGACGTGCCGAACAGGATGGTAAAGCCCACGCGGGTGGCGAACAGGGAGCTGCGCAGCGCTTCCACCAGGTCGTCGTAGCTGAGCCACGTGACCATCATGCGGCGGTCGGCCGGTTCCGGGAACGAGGAACCGATGCGCAGGCAGACCGTCTCGAGACCGGTGCGGTCGTAGTAGTAGCTGGCCAGCTGCTCGCCGAAGCATTTCGATACGCCATAGAAGCTGTCCGGGCGGGTGGGCGCGGTGGCGTCGATATAGTCGGTGTTGCGGTAAAAGCCCACCGTGTGATTCGAGCTGGCGAAGATGATGCGCTTGGTACCATGCTTGTGCGCCGCTTCGTACAGGTTGGCAGTGCCGATGATATTGGCCTGGACGATGTTTTCAAACGTGTTCTCGGTAGAGATACCGCCGAAGTGCAGCACCGCTTCCACGCCTTCGAGCAGCTTCATTACCGCGGCCTTGTCGGACAGGTCGCACTCGATGATTTCCTCGCCTGCGCGGGCCTCGCCCAGGTCGGCGATGTCGGACAGCACCACCACATCGGCCCAGGGTTTGATACGGTCACGCAGAATCTTACCCAGGCCGCCGGCGGCGCCGGTCAGCAGCAAACGTTTGAATGGCTTAGTCATGGTCTCTTATTTTTTAACTGTATTTAACTGTAAGTCTTTTTAAAGTACGCTCGCTGCCAACACGGCGCCGATTACGTCACCGGGGCCGGGTTGAACAGCACCAGCGCGTTTTGCAGCTTCCATTTTTCGGCCCAGGTTTCGCGGCCGCTGGCCACGTCGAGCACCAGCTGGAACATCTCCCAGCCCACGTCCGCAATGGTGGCGTCGCCGCTGGCGATGCGGCCGGCGTTGATGTCCATCAGGTCGTGCCAGCGCTTGGCCAGATCGTTGCGGGTGGCGACCTTGATCACCGGGACTTCGGCCAGGCCGTAAGGAGTGCCGCGACCGGTGGTGAAGATGTGCACATTCATCCCTGCAGCCAGTTGCAGTGTACCGCAAATGAAATCGCTGGCGGGCGTGGCGGCGTAGATCAAACCCTTCTGTTTGAGCTTTTCGCCAGGACTAATCACGCCGTTGATTGCACTGCTGCCCGACTTGACGATCGAGCCCATGGCTTTCTCGACGATGTTGGACAAACCACCCTTCTTGTTACCGGGTGTGGTGTTGGCGCTGCGATCGACGCCGCCGTGTTCGAGGTAGCGGTCATACCAGGCCATCTCTCGGATCATCGCTGCTGCCACTTCCGGCGTTTCGGCGCGCGAGGTCAGCTGGTCGATACCGTCGCGCACTTCGGTGGTTTCCGAGAACATCACGGTGGCGCCGGCGCGCACCAGCAAGTCGGTGGCAAAGCCCACGGCCGGGTTGGCGGTCACGCCCGAGAAGGCGTCGCTGCCGCCGCACTGCACGCCCACCACCAGCTCCGACGCCGGCACGGTTTCGCGCTGGCGCGCGTTGAGGCGCTTGAGGTTGGTGTCGGCCTGCTTCATGATCGAGTCGATCATCGACATGAAGCCGACGTGTTCACCATCTTGCAGGCAGACCAGCGCCGGATCGGCGCCGCCTTCGTTCTGGATCGGGATCGAACCCTTGGGGAACAGGCGCGTGGGTTGCAGCTTCTCGCAACCGAGACTCACCACCATGGCCTGGCCGCCGAAGTTGGGGTTCAGGGCGATGTTGCGCACGGTACGGATCGGGATCTCGGCGCCGGGCGCGTCGATCGCCACGCCGCAGCCGTACGTATGCTCGAGGCAGACCACGTCGTCGACGTTCGGATACTTGGGCAGCAGCTCTTTCTTGATACGGTCCACGGCAAACTCCACCACCCCCGAGACGCATTGCACGGTGGTGGTGATGCCGAGGATGTTGCGGGTACCGACGCTGCCGTCCGGGTTGCGGAAGCCCTGGAAGGTGTAGCCTTCGAGCGGCTCGGCCTTGGGCAGCGCCCGGGTGGAAATCGGCAGGCCTTCGAGGCCCAGCGCGCCCGGCATGATGACGTTGCCTTCGTTGAGCCAGCGGCCGGCCGGCAGGTCTTCACCGGCAAAGCCGATGGTGACGTTGTAGCGCACGACTTCATCACCCTTGGCCAGGTCGCGCAGCGCCACCTTGTGGCCTTGCGGGACGGCTTCGAGCAGGGTCAGGCCGTTTTCGAACACGGCGCCGGCCGGCAGGCCGCCGTCGTTGACGACAATGGCGACGTTGTCGTTGTCGTGCATGAGGATGTAGCGCGGAGTATTGACCGGGGTAGCGCCGGGAGCGGTGGCGGGCAAACGCTGGATATCGGTGATGCTGGACGGTGGCGTCATTCTGGCTTCCTTTCCGGGAGTCTCTGCCCGGCTAACGTTGTTTTTTCGGCTGTCAAATTGGTCAGGCCAATTTCGATATTGGTCCGCCCACTTTTTTCATATGGGGACAAACCGCGCCCTTGCAACCCGCATTCCACCGTGCTTTAATCCTGTTTTCAGGCCGCTGAAACGGTATTCGGGAGGCTATTTGACGCTCCGAGTATGCCACCTAAAAAAGTATTTGGCTAGTCCGCGTTGACCAATTTGGTCAGACCACCTTAGAATGGCCTGACCAAATGGCAGAGAATTCATTCCTAAAGCCATATCTTGAAAAACGAGACAACGATGCAGAAGAGAACTTCCGCACTCCCCGAACCGCATGTCCATGAAGCACGCCTCTACCGCGTGGTGGCCGACCGCATCCAGGACCTGATCCGTACCGAAAACATCGCTCCCGGCGAACGTCTGCCGTCCGAACGCGATCTCGCCACCAAGCTCAGTGTCAGCCGTGCCTCGCTGCGCGAAGCGCTGATCGCGCTCGAACTGGGCGGCGTGATCGAGGTGCGCGGCGGTTCCGGCGTGTATGTCAGCGAGCGCCCCGCGCCCGCCGACCTGCCCGAGGCAGGTCCCGGCCCGTTCGAGGTGCTGTCGGCGCGGCGCCTGATCGAAGCGGAGATCGCGGCAATTGCCGCGCGCGTGGCCACCGACAGCGCCATCGACGCCATCCTGCAGGCAGTGGTCGAGATGGAGCAGAGCCACGCCAACTACTCGAGCAACGAGCAGGCCGACCGCAATTTCCACCTGGCGATTGCGCGCGCCACCGGCAACAGCGCGCTGGTCGGTTCGCTCAACTACTTGTGGGACCAGCGCGGCCGCCTGTGGCACAAGCTCAAGGAGCACTTCCAGACCGAGGAGCTGCGCCAGGAAACGCTCAAGGACCATCGACGCATCCTGGAGGCGATTGCCGCCCACGATCCGGCTGCCGCCCGCAAGGCCATGCGCGCCCACCTCGAACGCGTCACGCGCACGTTCTCGCGCGGCTGACAACAGCATCCGGCCGCCGCGCGCACGCCCCGCCTGCGGCGCGCGTGGCGATCAACTTATTGAGTATTTGCGACTGGCCGTGCGGTACGTGTGCTTTGCACAACAGTCGCCCCAACTGTCCGTGAGATGACCATGATGACTCGCCTGATCCTTGCTGCTCTTGCCACCTCCTCTGCGCTGCTGTGCGCGCCGGTCCACGCCGCCGAACCGGCCAAGCCGGCGCGCCTGATCCTGGTGGGCGACTCCACCATGGCCAGCAACAGCGGCTACGGCGACGCCTTCTGCGCCCGCGTCCACCGCGCCAATACCTGCATCAACCTGGCCAAGGGCGGCCGCAGCTCGGGCAGCTTCCGCGCCGAGGGCCGCTGGAATGAAGTCGAGGGGCTGCTGCGCGGCGGCGCCGCCTACAGCACCACCTATGTGCTGATCCAGTTCGGCCACAACGACCAGCCGGGCAAACCTGGCCGCTCCACCGACCTCGCCACCGAATTCCCGGCCAATATGACGCGCTACGCGCAGGAAGTGAAAGCGCTGGGCGGCATTCCGGTGCTGGTCACCCCGCTCACGCGTCGTAGTTTCCGGGACGGCGTCCTGCAAAACAACCTGACGCCGTGGGCCGACGTGATCCGCGCCACCGCCAAGGCGCAACAGGTGCCGCTGCTCGACCTCAACGCCGACAGCTTTGCCGCCGTCCAGGCGATGGGCGCCGAGCAGGCCGACACCTTTGCGGTGGAACCGCCGCCAGCTAAAAAAGACGCGGCCGCACTCACGCCCGGTAACGTGGAGGTGGCTGGCGCCGCCAAGTCGGCGTTCGACTACACCCACCTCGGCCCCAGGGGCGCGGCCTACTTTGCCGACATGGTGGTGGGGGAGATGAAAACGGCGGTGCCGGTGTCGGCCGGCCTGTTCATCGCGCCACGGCCATGACGACGGTGGTGCATATAACCACTGCAGCAGCGGCTGCGGCTGCGGTACTGCTCACTTGTGCGAGCAGCGTCCAGGCGCAAAGCGAACCGGCGCGGCGCCCTCAACTGACAGCCGAACAAGCCAGACACTACGCCTACAGCGAAGTGCTCAAGTACGTGGGACCGGCCGGCAGCGAGCGCATCGACCCGTGGGATCCGCTGGCCGATCCACTGGCACGCAATGCAGCGCTTACCCCTGATTACGTGGTGGACCAGGCGGCCAAAGCCGACGGCATAAAAATCTTCAACACGGTGCAGGCGGCGGTGAGCCGTGCGGTGGCCGACAGCAAGGCTGCGCCAACGAAGCGCCTGTACCTGCTGGTCAAACCGGGCACCTACCCGGAGCTGGTGTACGTGCCGGCAGTTGCTGCGCCGCTCACGCTGTACGGCGACGGCAAGGACGCCGCCGCCACCCGCATCACGGCCAAGCTCGACGCGTCCGCCACCGGCGCCGATTACACTGCCCTGTATGCCGGGCAGTTTGCCGACGTGGCGCCCGAGATCCGCGCCATGTTCGACAGCGTGAAAGACCGCGACCAGATTCGCACCTTCGGCACCGCCACCGTGTGGGTGCAGAGCGACGGCTTCCAGGCCCGCAACCTGACGTTCGAAAACGGCTACAACAAGGACATCGGCAACGCCCGCGCGGAAGCGCTCCCCAATGTGAACAACGTCCACCACCAGGCGCTGGCGCTGCAAGTGGACGGCGCCGACAAGGCGCAGTTCGAGAAGGTGCGCCTGATCGGCTTCCAGGACACCCTGTACGTCAAGGCCAAGGCGGTGGCCACCAGCACGCGCAGCTTCTTCAACAAATCGTATATCGAGGGTGACGTCGATTTCATTTTCGGCGACAGCACCGCCTATTTTTACCAGTCCGAGATCAAGACGCTGGGCGACCGCGGCGTGTCGTACGTGGCTGCGCCCAACACCAACATCAAAACCAGGTACGGTTTCGTGTTCGACAGCAGCCGCTTCACGCACGACGGATCGGTCAACGCGCGCGCCGGCCAGTTCCACCTGATGCGCCAGTGGTTCCACAATTCCAAGTGCACGCCGTACGCGAAGGTGGCCCTGACCGGCTACCGCTGCACGCTGGGTACAACCGACGTCTATCGCGCACCGGCAGGCACGCTCACCAAAACCACGCTGGAAACGGTGGGCAAGATGGTGGTGCTTAACTCGCGCATCGGTGCCCACATCAACCGCGAGCGACCATGGGCGGATTGGAACAAGCCGGGGGCGATTGCCTACCGGCCGGTCCAGTACAGCAGCAACGACTACTGGCACAACCTGGCCAGGAACGGCATCGATCCAGTGCGAGACCTGGGCTACGGCGCGCAGCCGTCGCCGGCCGACATCTTTGTCGCGGAATTCAATAACCAGCACGACGACGAATAACCAGGAGACCGTATGACCCCACCTATCGATACCCAGCGCCGCAGCCTGATGAAAGCCCTGCCGGCCGCCGGCCTCACCCTGGCCCTGCCCGCTACCGCCGCCGTGGCGCCCGATCCGTGGTTGCAGGCGCAAGCCATCATCGACCGAGTGTCGAAGCCTTTGAAATTCCGCCAGCAGGATTTCGTGGTGACGAAGTTTGGCGCCAAGCCGTGCAAGCTCACCAACATCAAGGCCTGGGTATCGTTCGAAGGACAGGACACGCTGGCCACGCCGGCCGCCAAGTCGCCCGACTGCTACGGCGCCATCAAGGCTGCCATCAAGGCCTGCCATGACGCCGGCGGTGGCCGCGTGGTGATCCCGGCCGGGAACTGGTACTGCGCCGGTCCCATCGTGCTGCTGTCGAACGTCAACGTGCACCTGAGCGCGGGTGCGCACATCTACTTCAGTCACGACCCGGCCGACTACGCCAGGTACGGCGATATCGATTGCGGCAAGAATGGCAAGCTGGTGGTCTCGCGCTGGCAGAGCAACGACTGCCTCAATTATTCGTCGATGATCTACGCCTACGGCCAGGACAACATCGCGTTGACCGGCGAAGACTGGACCAGCGTGCTCGATGGCCAGGGCGGCGTGCCGTTCAACGACGCGGGCGACTGCTGGTGGACCTGGAAGGGCAAGCAGAAAACCATCAACTCGATCGGCCAGGGCAACACGCCCAATTTCGTCGCCGGCAAAATGTCGGAAAATACCGAGAACCCCAACAATGCCAGGTCGCTGGCCGACATCGCCCCCGGCATCACCGACGCCGAGCGCGCGCTCATCGAAGGCAAGGATCAAAGCTGGCGCACCGACTCGAAATACCTGCCATCGCTGTCGGAAGCGGGCGTGCGGCTGGCCAGGCGCGTATTCGGCGTGGGCCACTACCTGCGCCCGCCGATGATCCAGATCATCGGCTGCACCAACGTGCTGCTGCAGGGCTACCACGTGATGCGCACGCCGTTCTGGATGCACCACCCGGTCCACTGCCGCAACCTGGTGATCCGCAAGGTGCACTGCGAAAGCCATGGCCCCAACAGCGACGGCTTCGACCCGGAAGCATGCGACCACGTGCTGGTGGAGGACTGCACCTTCGACACCGGCGACGACTGCATCGCCATCAAGGCCGGCAAGAACCAGGATACGCAATACGGCCCGTCGCAAAACATCGTGATCCAGAACTGCATCATGCACAGCGGGCACGGCGCCGTCACGCTGGGCAGCGAGATGGCCGGCGGCATCCAGAACGTGTTTGCGCAAAAGCTGGTGTTCCAGAACGCCAACTGGCAAACCAACCCGCTCAATATCGCCATCCGTTTGAAGACCAACCTCAATCGCGGCGGCTACCTGCGCAATTTCTATGTGCGCGACGTCTCGATCCCGAACGGCGTGCAGCTGACCGCTTCGCACTACGCCACTTTTCCCGACTCGCCGATCAACGGCAAGCAGGTGGCCACTGCGGCCGGCGCGGTCGTCGCCTTCGACTGCGACTACATCCCGACCGCCGATCACGTACGCACCCGGCCGCCGGTGGTCAACAACATCCACATTTCGAACGTCCGCGTCGGCAATGTGACCAAAGACGGCAAGACCGGCTCATGCTTCCAGGCCATCATGCTGCTCGGCCCTGTCGCGTCGGACTACAACGGCCCGCAACCGGCGCCGCCGGTGGTGCCGATCACCGACGTGACGATTACCGACTGCGATTTCGGCGCACCAACCAATGCGGCGGAACCGTGGTTTGTGTATAACGTGAAGGGGGTGACACTCAAGAATGTCACCATTGCGGGCAAGGTGTACAACACCGTTTTGAATGCGCCGGCATGACAACATAGCAAGCTTTGGTTGACCTGTCTTGATTTCTGACATAAGGCCACGCTTCATTGTTTGGCAACCGGCAATACCCTCCTCCGGCCTGGCGGCAACATCAGCCTCTCAGGTCAAGGAGGCCCCATGTCATACCATTACGCAGATGCCCGCTCACTCGATGGCAAACCCAAAATCGGCGACGCTGAATGCGTTACGCTGATCAGGCACTACACCAATGCCCCCGCTACACGGCTGTGGCGCCAAGGGACCAAGGTTCTTGGCAATAAAGCGATACTGCCGGGGACCGCGATCGCCAACTTCGAGAACGGGCGTTGGCCGGGTCGCAGCAAAGGCAACCATTCTGCGTTCTACCTCGGCCAGGTTTCCGACGGCATCTATGTGGTCGACCAGTGGCCCTCGCCGGAAAAGAAAAATATCTCCATCCGGTTCATCCGCAAAAAGGGCCGTCACCAGGACGGTACGTACGCGAACCCGACCGACAATGCCGATGCATTCTGGGTAATTGAATAGGAAAAGCGATGATATCTAACGCGTGTATTCCGTTGCTGCTCGCTACGCTCATGCTGGGAGCGACCGCTGGCGCCAGGGAGCAGCGTATCGTCTGTCCTGCTGAAATACCAATGTCGTCGATCCGGCTGATTGACACGCCTGAGCCATGGAAAGCCCATGTGGCGGCGTCCATACCGCTTTCCTCCGCTGGTGCCACGGCGGGACCGCCCGAACGTAAAGCCGTGCTGATGGGGGATTCGACCTGGAAAAAAGGGGCGACTGCGTGGACGACGACCTACGATCTTGCTGGCGCTGGTTTTCCTGAAGGAAAATGGATGGAGTGCAGATATGGTGAATACGATCAGATCAGCTATTCGGTGCGGCTTGATGAACGAACTAGTTCCTGCAAAGTTGAAATCGTTCAAGGCATAAAGGCCGGACAAAAAAACATCACCATTCTGTGCCAGCGGATACCGTAGAGCTTGATGCCCATTAAAAAAGGCAGGTGCTCACGCATCTGCCTTTACTTTGCTACACCATCAAGCCCCGAACGGCGTTTCCGCAACGCCTTTAACGCCAGGATCGAGCAAAATCACCGCCCCGCCCCACTCGGCATCTTCCGGTTTCCCGGACGGAATCGACGTCACCAGCAACTGGTCCAGGTGCTTGCCGCCGAACGCACACATGGCCGGTTTCAGCATCGGCACATCGAGCTTGCGGTCGAGCTTGCCCTGCGGCGTGAAGCGCAGGATGTAGCCGCCGTCGTTGCCGCACACCCAGTAACAGCCTTCGCTGTCGACTGCCGCGCCGTCGGGCCGGCCTACCGACTTGGTCAGATCGGCAAACACGCGCTGCTTGCTCGGTACGCCGTCATCGATGTCGTAGTCGAACGCCCACACCATGCGCCGCAGCGGGTGCGAGTCGGACAGGTACATGGTGCGCCCGTCCGGCGAGAAGCCCAGGCCGTTTTGCGTGAGCAGGTCGGCGACCATCGGCTTCGAGATGCCACGGCTGTCGTAGCGATACAGCTTGCCCACCGGACGCGCCTGGCCCATGTCCATGAACATGGTGCCGGACCAGAAACGGCCCTGGCGGTCGCAACGGCCATCGTTGAAGCGCATGCCCTCGCCCAGGTCGGCGCCCGGCGTGGCCAGCTTGGTCTGGACGGCAGCTTCGCCGTCATTCAGATCGAGCTGGAACACGCCGGTTTCCATGCCGGCGATCAGCCCGCCGCCGGCCCGGGTGGCGATGCAGCCTGCCATCTGGTCCAGGGTCCAGAAACGGGTGGCGCCGGTGGCCGGATCAAGCCGCCAGACGCGCTTGGCCGGAATGTCGGTCCAGTAAAAAACCGACTCCGCCGCGCTCCAGGTGGGGCTTTCCCCCACCGCGCACTTGATATCGCTTATGCGTTCCATACCAGGTCACCGTTGACGATGCGCGGAAGTTTTTCCGGATTGTCGTCAGCGAGCGAAGTTGGCAGCAGGTACGACGGCACGTCCTGGTAGCTCACTGGACGCAGGAAGCGGTCGATGGCCGACGCGCCCACCGAGGTGGTGCGGCTGTCGGACGTCGACGGGAACGGGCCGCCGTGGACCATGGCGTGCGCCACTTCCACACCGGTACCGAAACCGTTGAACAGGATACGGCCCACTTTGCGTTCCAGGATCGGCAGCAGGCGCGCGGCCAGGTCGCGGTCGTCGGCGGTGGCGTGCACGGCGCCGGTCAGCTGGCCTTCGACGTGGTTGGCAACAGCCAGCAGTTCGGCTTCGTCTTCCGCCACGACCAGCAGCGAGGTTGGTCCGAAGATTTCGCCTTCGAGCTTGTCGTCGGCCAGGAATTTCTTCGCTGGCACCTGGTACAGGAACGCTTGTGCAGCGCATGGGGCTTCGGTGCCCTGGCCGGCAGCAACCTGCTGCACGCCGTCGACGCCAGCGAGGTTTTTCACGCCGGACAGGTAGGCCTTGTGGATACCCGGGGTCAGCATGGTCGAAGCAGCCTTGGCGCCGATGGTGCCGGCGGTGGCGTCAACGAAGGCTTGCAGCTTGTCGCCCTTGATGCCGATCAAGAGGCCCGGGTTGGTGCAGAACTGGCCGGCGCCCATGGTCAGCGAATCAGCAAACGCTTGCGGCAGCTTGTCGTTGGCCAGCGCGCCTGGCAGCAGGAACACCGGGTTGATCGAGCTCATCTCGGCGTACACAGGGATTGGTTCCTTGCGTTCGGCGGCGGTTTTCATCAGTGCCAGGCCACCGGCGCGCGAGCCGGTGAAGCCCACGGCCTTGATGGCTGGATGGCTGACCAGGGCCTGGCCCACGGTCTGGCCGGAGCCGATGATCATCGAGAACACGCCAGCTGGCAGGCCGGACTCTTCCACGGCTTTGGCAACGGCTTTACCGACCAGCTCGGAGGTGCCGAGGTGGGCCGAGTGGGCCTTGACGATGACCGGGCAACCGGCGGCCAGGGCGGAGGCGGTATCGCCACCAGCCACCGAGAACGCCAGCGGGAAGTTCGAGGCGCCGAACACGGCAACCGGGCCCAGGCCGATCTTGCGCAGGCGCAGGTCGGGACGTGGCGGGGTGCGTTCCGGCAGCGCGCTGTCGAGCGTGGCGGACTGGAAGCGGCCGTCGCGCACGACTTTGGCAAACAGTTTCAGTTGATTCACGGTACGACCGCGCTCGCCTTCCAGGCGGGCTTGCGGCAGGCCGGTTTCCTGCATCGCGCGTTCGATCAGGGCCGGGCCCAGGTCCATGATGCGGTCGGCAATGGTTTCCAGGAACTTGGCGCGCACTTCCAGGCTGGTGTTGCGGTACGGGTCGAAGGCGGCGTCGGCCAGTTGGGCCGCTTGCTCCAGGTCGGCGGCGCTGGCCAGGCCGAACGCCGGTTCGATTTCCGCGTTGCGCGACGGGTCGATCGCCTTGATCGTGCCCTCTTTACCTGTCAGTGCTTTACCGCCAATGATCATTTCGCCAGCTACTTGCATATCGACTCCTTAGATGTGTGAAAAGCGCGGACCAGCCGCGCTTGAATTCAAATCAAAAAACAGGCTTCAAATTACTTGGCTTGTTTCTTGATCAGTTTGTCCAGCATGTCGCACTCTTCCGCGGTCAGGTCGGTCAGCGGAGCGCGGACCGGACCGGCATCGTGACCAACCAGGCGGGCGCCGGCCTTGACGATGCTGACGGCGTAACCGGCTTTGCGGTTGCGGATTTCCAGGTATGGCAGGAAGAACTCGTCGATCATGCGGTTTTGTTCTGCAAAGTTATCCGCAGCAACTGCATGGTAGAAGTCCATCGCCAGTTGTGGCACGAAGTTGAACACTGCCGACGAGTATACCGGAGTACCGATGGCCTTGTAGGCAGCGGCGTACACTTCAGCAGTAGGCAGGCCGCCCAGGTAGCTGAAGCGGTCGCCCATTTTGCGCCAGATCGAGACCATCAGTTCGATGTCGCCGATGCCGTCCTTGAAGCCGATCAGGTTAGGGCAACGGTCGGCCAGGCGGGCCAGCGAATCAGGGGTCAGGCGGCAGTTGGCGCGGTTGTACACGACCACGCCCAGGTTGGTGGCTTTGCAGACTTCAGCAACGTGCTCGACCAGGCCGTCCTGGCTCGCTTCGGTCAGGTAGTGTGGCAGCAGCAGCAAGCCTTGCGCACCGGCTTTCTCGGCTTCTTTGGCGTAAGCTGCAGCAACGCGGGTCGGACCACCGACGCCGGCCAGGATCGGTACCTGGCCACGGCAGGTGTCAACCGCGGTCTTGATGATTTCAGGGAATTCTTGTGGGGTCAGCGAGAAGAACTCGCCGGTGCCGCCGGCGGCGAACAGGGCGCTGGCGCCGAATGGCGACAGCCACTCCAGGCGCTCGATGTACGATTTCCTATTGAAGTCACCCTGGGCATCGAAGTCGGTGATAGGGAACGACAGCAGGCCAGAGGAAAGGATTTTTTTCAGGTCATTCGGTTGCATAACAGTCTCCAATAATCGACATCTAGTGTGTGGAAGGGGTCTCACTCGGTGTGATCACGATCATCTGCACCGGTTGTATGACATCGTACAACCATATACGACCGGGGGCAAGCACTTTCCTGAGAACCGTTACAGGGTGTGTGGCCGCCGGGCAAAACACTCACGGATTTGACTGTAACGCCAAGGTCAGGCGTCGGCTTCGATGCCCTCCTGGGCCCGTCGCAGGCGTTCGCGGCTATTGCTCAAGTGGGTGCGCATGGCCGCGCGCGCTGCTTCGGCATCCTGGCGCAGGATGGCGCGGTAGATATCGTCGTGTTCGCGGTTCACGCGCTCGAGGTAAGCTGCCGGATCGGAATGGGCCAGTTGCGCGGAGTTCACGCGCGCGCGCGGGATGATGGTGTTGCCAAGGTCGCTCAGGATATCGACAAAGTAACGGTTGCCGGTCGATTGCGCGATCAACAGGTGGAAGTGGACGTCCGCCTCCACCGAGCCCGGCAAGCCGGCCGAACTTTGAATCCGCGCCAGGGCCTCGCCCATCTGCTGCACCTGCTCTTCGCTGCGGCGGCTGGCCGCCAGCCAGGCCGCCTCGGTTTCCAGGCTGATGCGCAGTTCCAGGATGGACAGCACGTCGCCGATGGTGCGGATGGTGTCGGACGAGATGCGCAGGTTGGCCGGTTGCGGCGCCAGCACGAAGGTGCCGATGCCGTGGCGCGTTTGCACCAGGCCGGCGGCTTGCAGGTGCGAAATCGCTTCGCGCACCACGGTGCGGCTGACGCCATGCATTTCCATGATCACCGATTCGGTCGGCAGCTTTTCGCCCGGTTTCAGGGTGCCGGCCTGTATGGTCTGGGTAAAGCTTTCCACCACGCCCTGGGCCAGGTTGCGGTGCTTCTTGCGCGGCGCGGGCGTAGGCGCGAGCACTGGCGATGGTGGAATGGCGGCTGCTGCGGTGTGATTCATGGTGACGGGCTTGTTGTATGACGACTGTTGCCATTATCGCCCATGCAGCCATGCCGATCGACGCCGAATGGCGGATTTCTGGTCAAAATGATGATTAACACATCGTTTATGCCACAAACAGGGGCAATCAAACCAGCAGCGCGGCACTCATCGAAGCGGCGTCGGCGCGCGACTCGCGCAGGATCTGCTCGAGCGCGGCATTGTCGTCGATAAAACCGGCCAGGCCAGCCGGCTGGCCGGCGGGCGCCAGCGGCGAGGCCACCGGCGCCAGGTGTTTGGCGATGAGCAAGGTATCGCGCAGGCCCAGCGGTGGCGGCGTGAGCGTGGCGCCGGGCAGCGATACCACGGACAGCGCCACCGGGTCCGGGATGCACAGCTTTTTCATCAGTTCGCGGGCGATGATTTCCTGCGGTGCGCCAAACCAGTCGGCCGGGTCGTCCAGCAGGCCAGGCATGTCGTCGGCCCTGGACAGCAGGTAAAAGCCCCCTGCTTCGTGGATGATGCCGGCGAACAGCGCGGTGTCGGGATCGGTGGCGGTCAGCTTGCCGCCGATCACATACGACAGCGCGGCCACGTGGGCGGTATGGCGCCATAATTGCTCGGCCTTGGCACGCAGTTGCGGGTCGCGGATGCGTGCGCCGAATTGGCGCACCACCATCGCTGCCGCCATCGAGTACAGGTGGCGGTAGCCCACGCGCGCCACGGCGGCGCGCACGCTGGTAATCGGCGTGCCGCCCCGGTTGAACACGGCGGCATTGGCCAGCGCCACGGTGCGGGCGGCCAGGACCGGCTCGGCCAGCACACAGCGCAGCACCTCTTCGGCCTCGGCATCGGGATCGGCCAGCATCATCTGCAGGCGCAGGGCCGCGTTGACGCTGGTAGGGAAGACCAGCTCGCCGCGCGCGGCTTGCGTCACTATCTGCGAGATCTGGTTAAGTTTAATCATGGAAACATTATAGCCGCACGGCCAATGATGCCTCAACCGCTTTCATGCGCGGTGTGTGGGATGGGGCCCCGCGCCGGTACGCGGGGCTTTGCTGCGGTATTACTCTTTTACAGGTGCGCGGAAATTTGCGGCAGCAGGTCGTCAAAGGTACGGCCGTTGCCGTTTTCGCCGATCGCGTGCATTTTCCAGGCGCCGTTGTGACGGTAGACCTTGGCCATGATCTGGGCCGAGTGCGGGCCTTGTACCGACAGGTTGAAGCGCGCCACTTCCTGACCGTTGCTGGCATCGACCAGGCGGCAGTAGGCGTTTTCCACCTGCGCGAAGGTCTGGCCGGTGAAGCTGTTGACGGTAAATACCAGGCTCTTGACGGTCGCCGGCACGGCGCCCAGGTCGACGTTGATCTGTTCGTCGTCGCCATCGCCGGCGCCGGTGCGGTTGTCACCGGTGTGGACCACGCTGCCGTCCTTGCTGCGCAGCTGGCGGAACCAGATCACGTCCACCGGACTGTTGCCTTCGTCGAACATGACGACCGAGGCGTCGAGATCGACCGCTTCGCTCTTCGAGCCGAAGCCGAGGAAGCCCTTGGACTTGATGGCATCCCAGCCCAGGCCCATGGTGACCTTGCCGAGGGCGCCGCCGCCTTGTTTTTCCAGATTGATCTTCTGGCCTTTGCTCAAACTGACTGACATGTTTGTTCTCCTTGATTGTAGGTTTTACTGGGCCGGGGTCTGCACCCAGGTTTTGAAGGCCGTGCTGTTGCGCGAGCAGATCAGCACTTTGCCGCTGCCGGAAAAGCGCAGCACCATGCCTTCGCCGCTGGTCTGGCTATTGACCAGGTTGCCGAGGAAGCCGCTGCTGCCACCGGTGGTGACCGATATCTCGTAGCGCAGGCGACTGTCCCACGCCACCACGTGCGCATTGTCGATGACGACGTCGCGCCCGGGCGTGACGTCCAGCTGCGACATCGACCCGAAGCCCGACACCGCCACCTGGCCATTGCCACCGGTCTCGGTGATGAAGAAGCCGCCGCTCTGGGCGAACAGCGCATTGCCCAGGTTTTGCGTACGCACCTTCAGCTCCACCGTTTCGGACGCCGCCACGAAGGCGCCGTCGCTGAGCATGTACTGCTCCTTGCCGACATCGAGGATTTGCACCGCGCCCGGCAGCCGCGGCGACAGCAGGCAATCGCCGTCGCCGCGCACCGCTTCGATATGCTGCTGGAAGAAGGATTCGCCGTTGGCAAAGCGCCGCATGATGGCAGCACCAATGCCGCCGGTCATCTTGCCCTTGAGGTCAAGCGCCTCTTCCATCATCACCATCGCATCGGACTCGCAGTAAATCTTTTCACCGCGTGCCAGCGACACATGCAGGAACGGATCGATATCACCGGTGACCGAAAATTTTGGCATGACGAATCCTTTCCTGGTTTAAACGCTGACGCCGAACGAGGCTGCGAGAGGGCCGAGGCCGCCCTTGAAGCCCTGGCCCACGGCCTTGAACTTCCACTCGGCGCCGTTGCGATACACCTCGCCGAAGATCATGGCCGACTCGGTCGAACCGTCTTCCGACAGGTCGTAGCGGGCAATTTCCGCTTCGCCGGCAGCGTTGACGGTGCGCACATAGGCCTTTTGCACCTGGCCGAAGTTCTGCTTGCGGGCGTCGCCGTCGTGGATGGTCACGCAAATGGCGATGCGCTCGATATCGGCCGGCACGGTGGCCAGGTCGATGGTAACGGTTTCGTCGTCGCCGGCGCCGTCGCCGGTGCGGTTGTCACCGGAGTGGGTGACGGCGCCGTCGGACGACTTGAGGTTGTTGTAGAAGATGAAGTCGTTGTCGGCGCGAACTTTGCCGTCGGCCTTGAGCAGGAATGCAGAACCGTCCAGGTCGAACGCGCTGCCATCGGTGGAGCGCACGTCCCAGCCGAGGCCGACGATGATTTTCGACAGGCCTGGGGCTTCTTTGCTCAGATTAACGTTACCGCCTTTTTGCAGACTGATTGCCATGGTAAGACTCCTTAAAAAGAAAACCGGACTAGGGGTACTACAGGGGACCTCGAAAAACCGTAGCGAGCGGTTCGTTATCGTCGCGAGTAGCGGAAGCGTACGGCTGTACGCTGAGCAACGGAGCGGCGATAGCGGATCGCGCAGTAGGTTTTTCGAGGTCCCCTACACTGCAGCGAGCCGTGTCCGTAATAGACGGCCCGCTGTGTTCTTTGGTTCTTGCTTGAGCTTTAATTCATTTCGCTGCGATGGCCGCAGTAGCTTCCTGCTGACGACGGTAACGAATCGAGGACCAGACCGAGGCGGCAATGAACGCTACACCGATCAGGCCGGTAAAGATTTCCGGCACGTGGAACTTCATACTTGCCAACATGATCGCCGCCAGGATACCGATGGCGTAGTGGGCGCCGTGCTCAAGATACACGAACTGGTCGAGAGTACCTTTTTTCACTAGGTACACCGTCATCGAACGCACGAACATCGCGCCGATGGCCAGGCCCAGCATGATGATCACGACGTCGGTGGTGATGGCAAACGCGCCGATCACGCCGTCAAAGCTGAACGATGCATCAAGCACTTCCAGGTACAGGAAACCGCCGATACCGCCCTTTTTGACCATGTCGCCGACATCGCTGCCGCCTTCTTCCTCTTTTTCCAGCAGGCTGCTGATCGCATCGACACCGACGTACACCAGGATGCCCCACAGACCGGAGATCAGCACGACCAGTTTTTGCGCTTCGGTGACGATGCTCATGCAGCCCAGCAGCACGGCCAGCGAAATCATCACCGAGATCGACGAGACCTTGCCCAGCGAACCGAGCTTCTTTTCGAAGTTACCGAGCCAGTGCACTTCCTTGTCGCTGTCGAGCAGGAAGTTCAGGAATACCAGCAGCAGGAACATGCCACCGAAGGCCGCCACTTCCGCGTGGTGGTTGGTCAGGTGCATCGAATAGGTTTTCGGATCGTTCAGTGCCAGCGTCCACACATCCATGATGCTGATGTCGGCGGCAACCGCCACGATGACCAGCGGGAACAGCAAGCGCATACCGAACACGGCGATGATGATGCCCAGGCCCAGGAACAGCTTTTGCCAGAATTCGTCCCAGTTCTTCAGGACCGACGCGTTGACCACCGCGTTATCGAACGACAGCGACACTTCCATCGCCGCCAAAATCACTGCCACGCCGAACGCCGACAGCGCCCCGCTCCATCCGCCCAATTCGTAACCCCACCAGCCGGCCAAACCCAGGCAGATGAAGGTCACGAGGAAGGAAATTCTGAAATGCTTCATGGATTTCTCTCGTTGTAAGTTATAAATCGACACCTGGCAGTATAGGGTCTGACAACTCATTTAAAAATAGAAGATAATTGAAGTATTACTTCGTATTAATTGAAGAGTTGTTGATGAAAACCAGCGGTCTGAACTATCGTCACTTGTACTTTTTCTGGATCGTTGCCAAGGAAGGCGGCGTCACCCGCGCGGCCGAGCGGCTGGGGCTGGCGGTGCAAACCATCAGCATGCAGCTCTCCGCGCTGGAACTATCGATAGGCAAGCAACTGCTGGAGCCACAGGGCCGGCGCCTGGTGCCTACCGAGGCCGGCAGGTTGGCGCTCAGCTATTGCGAGCAGATTTTTTTGCTGGGCGACCAGTTGCAGGATGCGCTCGACGAAGCCGAGGCCGGCAAGATGCGGTTGACCGTCGGCATTTCCGACTCGCTGCCCAAGCTGATCGCGTTCCGCCTGCTGCAAGCCACGCAGACCATGAACAAGCAGGTGCGGCTGGTGTGCATGGAAGACGAATTCGAAAACCTGCTGGCCGACCTGGCTCTGGGCAAGCTCGACGTGGTGCTGACCGACCGCACCGTGCGCGCCGGCGGCAGCCTCAAGGTGTTCAGCCACCTGCTGGGCGAGAGCGACATGAAGCTGTTCGGTGTGCCGCGCCTGGCGGACAAATATCGCGGCAACTTCCCGGCCAGCCTGCACCACGCGCCACTGTTGGTACCCACCCGCAACAACGCGCTGCGCGGACGGATCGATACCTGGCTGGTGCAGCACAAGGTGCGCGCCGAGATCGCCGGCGAATTCGAAGACAACGCCATGCTCAATACGTTCGGCCGTAACGGCATGGGCCTGTTCTTCGCCCCGTCGGCGCTGGCGCACGACATCGAAGACCAGCTGGGCGCGGTACTGGTAGGCGACGCCCCCGAACTGCGCGAACACTTCTACGCCATCTCCAACGAACGCAAGATCCGCCACCCCGCAATCGAAGCCATCATCTCGGCCGTCCACAGCGGCCTATTCGCCCACTGAGCGCCTGACACTTCGGGGTCAGTGCCGACATTCGGACATTTTTGAACCTTTTTATTGAAGTGCGCATCAAAGAAAAAGTTCCGCAATGTCCGAATGTCGGCACTGACCCTCGAATTTGGGGCCTCCCGAAAGAGGCAATTCGTGCTGCTTTGGGCCGCTGTCGTTTAATATAGGCGTTTTTATACGAAGAAATTCGCCGCTCGGCCCCTATGCAAAACGTTCTGCTTGTCGTGCTCGCCCTATTTTTGGTCGCGCTCAATGGATTCTTTGTGGCGGCCGAATTCGGCATTGTCACGCTGCGTAAAACCCGGGTACGGGCAATTGCCAAGACGCAGGGGCTGCGGGGGCGCATCCTCGGCAAGGTCCACGGCGAACTCGACGCCTACCTGTCGGCCTGCCAGCTTGGTATCACGTTGGCCTCGCTGGGCCTGGGCTGGGTGGGCGAGCCAGCCTTTGCCAGCCTGCTCGAGCCGGTGCTCACCGCCATCGGCATCACCAAGCCCGAAGTGGTGCATGGCATCGCCTTCGTGTTTGCCTTCAGCGTAATTTCCTTCCTGCACATCGTGGTGGGCGAACTGGCACCGAAGTCGCTGGCCATCCGCATGCCCGAAGCCGTGGGCCTCTGGGCCGCGCCGCCGCTGTATATTTTCTACTGGATCATGTACCCGTTCATCTGGGTACTGAACGCCAGCGCCAACATGGTGCTGCGCATTGCCGGCCTGTCCGGCAAGGGCGGCCACGACAGCCATTACTCGGTCGACGAACTCAAGCTGATCCTGCGCACCAGCCAGCCGGGCGAAAAGTTCAACAAGGACGAGCGCAACATCCTGGCCCATTCGCTCGATTTTTCCGACCTGGCAGTCTCGGACCTGATGCGCCCGATTAACGAGGTGATCAGCCTGCACGCGAGCCGCACCCTGGCCGACAACCTCGACACCATGCTGCGCAACCGCTTCAGCCGCTATCCGTACTACGACCGCGACGGCGAGACCGTGCTGGGCGTGGTGCACCTGAAAGACCTGTTCTTCGCCCAGCAGTCGGGCAAGCCGATTACCGACCTGCTGCCGTTCCTGCGACCGGTGGAAACCATTTCCGCGCGCACGCCGGCGCTGGAACAGTTCCGCCGCTTCCGCGATGGCGCCCCGCACTTCGCGCTGATCGGCGAAAAAGGCAAGCGGCCGGTGGGCTTCATAACGCTCGACAATTTGCTCGGCGCCATGGTCGGCGAAATCCACGACGAATTCCGCCTCAACGAAAACGACTGGCTCAAGCAGCCCGACGGCACCTTGATCGGCAAGGCCAGCCTGCCGATCTTCTCGCTCGAACGCACGCTGGGCATCGATATCGAAAACGAGGAACTGGGCATGGAGGAAGTGGAATCGGTGGGCGGGCTGATCATGGTCAAGCTCGGCGACATCCCCAAGCAGGGCCAGCGCATCAGCTTTCGGCATTTCGATATTGTGGCGAAAAAAATGAACGGACCGCGTATCCTGCTGGTCAAGGTGATACCGAAGGACGACACTGAAGATAACGCGGATCTGGATTAAGGCGCCTGATGACTGACTCGATCACGAAAGCCACCGCCGCCCCCACTGTGTAGGCCACCAGGTCCAGCCAACCGAACGCCGTCCCCAGCACCAGGTGCCCGAGCGGATGCACACGTACGGCCACGATCCACGGCGCCTGGTACAGCTGGCCGAACTCCACCGCCCCGGAAATCGCCAAGGCGCCCAGCGCCAGCTGCAGGACGCTCAGGCGCGGTGCGATCACGGCCAGGCCGAAGAACACCATCATGGTCCATAGCGCGTCGCCCGGGTACTTGCCCAGCGCGGCCGGAAACAACCAGGGGAATTTGCGCGACGCCAGGCCCAGTGCGATTACCGCCAGCACGATCGCACAATAAACCAGACGGTTGCGCGGCTTGATAAGAGCGCTCACTCCTGCTGCGCGGTGTAGTTGCGCAGCAACCCCATGCCTACCGCCAGCAGGGTCGGGCCGATGAACAGGCCCACGAAGCCGAACGCCAGCACGCCGCCCATCACGCCCAGCAGCACCAGGATGAACGGCAGGCTGCTGCCACGGCTGATCAGCAGCGGCTTGACCACGTTATCGACGCCACTGATCAACAGCACGCCCCAGATCGCCATGAAGATGGCCCAGCCGGTCTGGCCGTGGTCGAACAGCCAGATGGTGGCGCCGATCCAGATGATCGGCGGCCCGACCGGAATCAGGGAAAACAGGAAGGTGGCCACCGACAGCAGCGCGACAGCCGGCACGCCGGCAATCAGGAAGCCTGCCGCCGCCACCACCGATTGCGCCAGCGCCGTGCCCAAGAGGCCGTACATCACACCGCGCACGGTGCGACCGATCGTGTCCGACACCGACCTGGCCTGTTCGGCGCCGATCAGCTTGTCCATTCCCCTGCTAAGCGAAGCGAGCATGGTAACGCCATCGCGGTACAGGAAGAAGCTGACGAACACGGCCAGGCTTACCTGCGCCACGCCGCTGCCCAGCAGCACGCCGCCACCGAGCAACAGGTGGCGCGCCGGCTCGAGCAGGTTCTTGGCAACGTTGAGCAATTCCTCGCGGCTGCCCAGCAACTTGCGCAAATAGGTGTCGATCATCTCGCCCACCAGCGGCAGATCGCGCAGCCAGCCCGGCGGCGCCAGCGTGCCGCTGCCAAGGCTGGCCTTGAAGTGGTCGTAGAACGAGGCGGCGTTGTCGGCGATATTCCAGGTCACCAGGGTCAGCGGCACCAGAATCAGCAGGGTCAATCCCACGCTCATGATCGCGGCAGCGATCGAGCGCCGGCCCTTGACCTCGTTCAGCAGGCGCAGGTACAGCGGCCAGCTCGAGATGGTGATGGCGCAGGCAAACAGGATCGCCGCCACGAACGGGCGCAGCACGATCAGGCAGCCGATGACCAGCAGGATGACGGCGGCGAGCCGGGTGAACGGTTGAAAGCGTTGGCGCATGGCAGTTACAACAGCTGTTCGATATCGTGCACGATGGCCGCCTGGCCTTTGGCGTGCGGCACCATCAGGCGCACCTTGCCGTGCTTGTCGAAGATGTAGCTCGCTGCCGTGTGGTCCACCGAGTAGTTGACGGCATCGGTGCCGGGCACCTTGGCATAGAAGATCTTGAATTCCTTGGCCACCGCTGCGGTCTGCGCGGGTGTGCCGTACAGGCCGATAAAGCGCGGATCGAAGGTGGGCACGTATTGCGCCAGCAGCGGCTGGGTGTCGCGCTCGGGATCGACGGTGACGAACAGCACCTGCACCTGGTCCGCCCTGGGACCGAGGGCTTTCATCACGCCGGCCATCTCGGCCATGGTGGTGGGACAGACGTCCGGGCACTGGGTAAAGCCGAAGAACATCACCACCACCTTACCACGGAAATCGGCCATGGTGCGCGGCTTGCCGGTATGGTCGGTCAGCGCGAAGTCTTTCGCAAAGGCGGCGCCGGTGATGTCGACATTCTGGAAGCTCTGCGAGGAAGTTTTCTCGCCGCAGCCGGCCATGATCATGGAGACGGCCAGCACGGCCAACGCGAACAGTTTCTTCATATTTTGATGTAGTGGTCCACCAGCAGCGCCGCGAACAGCAAGCCCAGGTACATGATCGACCAGGCAAACGCCTTGCGGGCCACCTGGTCGGAATAATGGCGGTAAATCTTCCACGAATGGCGCAGGAAGACCGCGTTGAGGATGATGGCAGCGACCAGGTAAATCAGTCCGCTCATTTGCACCACGTAAGGCAGCACCGTGGTGGCGGCCAGCGCGATCGAGTACAGCCACACGTGGAACTGCGTGTATTCCATGCCATGCGTGACCGGCAGCATCGGCAGGCCCGACTTGGCGTAATCGTCGCGGCGGTACAGCGCCAGCGCCCAGAAGTGCGGCGGGGTCCAGACGAAAATGATCATCACCAAGAGCCACGCTTCGGCCGGCACTTCGTTGGTCATCGCGGCCCAGCCCAGCGCTGGCGGCATGGCGCCCGACAGGCCGCCGATGACGATGTTCTGCGGCGTGGCAGGCTTCAAGATCATGGTGTAGATCACCGCGTAGCCGACAAAGCTGAAGAACGTGAGCCACATGGTGAGCGGATTGACCAGCGCATACAAAATCCACATGCCGGCGCCGCCGATCAGCAGCGCGAACACCACGGTTTCGCCAACGGTGACGTCGCCCATGGCATTCGGGCGGCGCGCGGTGCGGGCCATGCGGGCGTCGATCTCGCGCTCGGCCAGGCAGTTCACTGCGAAGGCCGCGCTGGTGAGCAGGAAAATACCCAGGGTGGCCGGCACCGCCACGCGCCAGTCAGGAATCCCGTCCGTCGCCAGGAACATGCCGATGATGGCGCAAAACACCGCCATCTGGGTGATGCGCGGCTTGGTCAGCGCCCAGAACTGCGAGGCGCGGTGGGAGGATTTGGTCAGAGTCTGCGTGGTCATGATGTCATTTCGAAGCCCGTCGCCGGATGGCAAACAGATGGCAAACTATTGCTGCTTCAACGGTAAATTATGCGATAAACCAGCACCCGATGCTGCTTTTTTGGCAAGATCGTGCTGGAATTTAGCCTTGTAGTTTAACACGGTCAGCAAAAGTACCAGCAGCGCCGCCCCGGCGTTATGCAACACCGCAATGGTCAGCGGGAAGCTGAAGTAGATCGTCGCCAGGCCGGTGGCGATCTGCGCCACCAGCACGATGGCGATGGCGCGCGCGGTGTTATGCAGGACCACGTTGCCCCACGCGCGCCACGCCGTGTAACCGGCCACCAGCGCCACGATGAAGCCGGCGTTGCGATGCACCCAGTGGATCGCCGTCAGCGCCGCGAACGGTATGTAATGGCCGGCGGCGGTCTTGCCCAGTTCGCGCCACAGGGTAAAGCCGTGCTGGAAGTCCATGTCCGGCACCAGCTTGCCGCCACACAGCGGGAAATCGGTGCAGGCCAGCGTGGCGTAGTTGGTACTCACCCAGCCACCGAGGGCGATCTGCACCACCAGCAATAGGGCCGAGATACCGGCCAGCCAGCGGATCTTGCGCATCGCGGTGGGCGAACCGGACAGCGTGCGCACCGGCGCAATCAGCTGGTTCTGGCGGCCGCCGTACCACACCAGCAGCGCCAGCAAACCCATGCCCAGCAGCAAGTGGATGGTGACGATCACCGGTTGCAGTTTCATGGTCACGGTCCAGGCACCGAACGCGCCTTGCAGGCAGACGAAGAAGAACAAGAAGGTCGGCATCCCGGGCTTGTACTCGGGGCGGGTACCCTTCGATTTACACCACTGGTACCACGCCTGCGCCATCATCGCCACGATCAGCACGCCGATCGCCATGGCCAGGTAACGGTGGATCATCTCGATCCAGGCCTTGGCCACGGTGACCGGGCCGGTGGGGTTGAGGGTTTCGGCGGCGACAATTTCGGCATGGGCCAGGAACGGGTTGGCGGCGCCGTAACAGCCGGGCCAGTCTGGGCAGCCGAGGCCGGAATCGGTCAGCCGGGTAAACGCGCCAAACACGATCAGGTCGAACGTGAGAAATACGCTCACCCAGATCAGCTTGCGGTACTTGTTGGCGTCGGACGATGTCCATACCAGCGACAGCGGCAGCAGCGCTACCAGCAGCGCCGTGATGGCCATTTGAGCGAGAGTCAGGTGCATCGTATATCTATCCTATTATCCTATGGCGGAAGCTTTGAGCAGTTTGGCGATGTCCTTATGGACCTTGCTCGCCTTGGCGGTATCGCTGGAAACCGCGCCTTTCGGAAAGCGCATCATCAGGTTGCCCAGCGGGTCGATCAGGTACACGTAGTCGGCGGCGCGTTCGCCCTGCTCCACCGGCAGCCATTTTTGCACGGTGGCGGCCGGCGCACGCAACATGTGGGTGCCGTCGTTCACGCGCATGAGCATGGTTTCGAGCGGCTGCTCGTCGGTGATCAGCCAAACCCGTTCCACGCGCTCCATCGCCTTGCCCTGCATGGTGCGCAACTGGCGCATGGCAAACAGCTGGTCCTGGCAAGCCTGCTGGCAGTCGGACGGCCCCACCTTGAGCATGATCCACTTGCCGCGATAATCGGCCAGCGTCGCCGGGCTGCCGTCGAGCTGGCGGCTGGCCATCGGCGGGATCGGATACTGGCGCGCGTCGAGCAGGGTGCCGTAGTTGGTCTCGCCGCCCTTGGGCTTGACCACGTAGTACATGAAGTATGACGCCAGCAGTGGCGCCGCGCAGACCGCGATCACGGCCAGCAGCTTCCAGCGCCCGCGCGCCGTCTGTTTAGGGTTTGCCTGATTTTCCACGTCTGAATCCATTTACGACAAAAAAGATGACCGCCATCGCCGCCAGCGCATACCACTGGAAGGCGTAGCCCTGGTGTTTTTCGGGATTCATGCCCGAAGCCGGCCATTCGCGGCCCATGCGCAGGTCGTCGCCACCCGGGCGCGCCGGCGCGCTTTGCTGCAGTACGAACGGCTGCATGGTCAGGCCGCTGGCCTTGGCCACCTGCAGCGGATCGGCGTTTTGCACGATGACGCCGGGCGCCAGCGCCGGCCCCGCACCGAGCTCCATCACGTGGCCCGAATGCAGACGCGCCACGCCGTCCACGGTGACGATACCTGTGGGCGTAGCGAACGCGGGCAGCTTGTCGCGCGCCAGCGGATCGCGCGGCAACCAGCCGCGCTGCACCAGCACATGCATATTGGATCCGTCGATCTTGAACGGCATCAGCAGATAGACGCCGGCGCGGCCCTGGTACGGACGGTTGTCGAGGTACAGCGGCCAGTCCTGGACGAACTGGCCGGTGACGGTCACGCGGCGGTATTCGACGTCGGCAGCGGCCAGCGGCGCGCCGGTCAGCGCCAGCGGTGCGGCGGCCACGCCCTGGTCGAGCCGGGCCTGGGTGGCGATTTTCTCATCGGCGCGGCGCTCCTGCCAGTTGCCCAGGGCAATGCCCAGCGCCACCACCAGGACCGTGGCGATCAAGGGAATCAATTTAAATCGGAAGGCAATCGGCATTACAATGAAGCCTCACTCATCTCGCTGCCCTGTCATGAAAATTGTCGTCGCCATCGCGTTCGTGCTGATCATCGGCAGCCTCGGTTCCGCGCTGTTCTTCCTCATGCGCGACAAGGGCAAGAGCAACAACACGGTCCGCTCGCTGGCGGTGCGGGTGGGCTTGTCGATCGCCCTGTTCGTGATGATCCTGGTTGCCTACAAGCTCGGCTACATCCAGCCCACCGGCTTGCGCTGAGCGGCTGCGGCTGAGGTTTCCGTTACGCCAGAAAAAACGGCCGCACCGGACCTTCCGTGTGCGGCCGACAGCATTATAGCGCCGATGTTTGGGCGATGTTCAGAGCCAGTAGATCACGACGTAAAGACCGAGCCACACCACGTCCACGAAGTGCCAGTACCACGCCGCACCCTCGAAGGCGAAGTGATTATCGGGCGTAAAGTGTCCCTTGAGTACCCGGTACAGCACGACCGACAGCATGATCGCCCCCATCGTCACGTGGAAACCGTGGAAGCCGGTCAGCATGAAGAAGGTCGAGCCGTAGATGCCGGACGTGAGCTTGAGATTGAGGTCTCGGTAGGCGTGGATGTATTCGTAAGCCTGGAAGCCCATGAAGGTGGCGCCCAGCAGCACGGTGGCAAACAGCCAGATCGCCGTCTGCGCGCGGTGACCGGCGCGCAGCGCGTGGTGGGCGATGGTGAGCGTCACACCGGAGGTCAGCAGCAAGGCGGTATTGATGGTTGGAATCGGGAACGGTCCCATGGTGCGGAACTCATCGACCATGCCGGCCGGGCTGGCGCCGCCCCACTGCGCGGCAAAATCGGGCCAGATGAATTTATGGTCGATGTCGCCGAGCCATGGCATCGAGATCACGCGGGCGTAGAACAGTGCGCCGAAGAAGGCGCCGAAGAACATCACCTCGGAGACGATGAACCACGCCATCGACCAGCGGAACGAGTAGTCGATGCGCTGGCTGTACAAGCCGCCTTCGGATTCCTTGATGGCGTCGCCGAACCAGAAGTACAGCACCGCGATAATGCCGGCCAGGCCGACCATGTTGACCGGCATGCCCCACGACACGTCGTTCACCCAGGCCGAGGCGCCAGCCATGGTCACCAGCAGCGCAATACCGGCCAGCAGCGGCCAGCGCGACGGCCCCGGCACGAAGTAGTACGGTGCTGCGGTGTTGTGTGCGCTCATCTTGATCTCCCTGTCATTTTGTAAGGACTATTTTGCTACCGCCCACTGCACGGCCAGGATCAGCAGCCCGATGAACAGGGCCACGGCGATCAGCGCCGCGATCACGATGTGCACCGGGTTGAGCCGGGCATCATCGTTGTCGAAATCACTTTTGCGGCGCAGGCCGAAGAACGACCACACCACCGCCTTCAACGAATACAGAAACGACGCCGGCTTCTTGTCCATTTATTTAGCCGCAGTCTTGTCCATGCCGCCCACCTCGAAGAAGGTGTACGACAGGGTGATGGTTTTCACATCGCGCGGCAGCTTGGGGTCGATGTAGAACATCACCGGCATCTGCCGCGCCTCGTTCGGCTTCAACGCTTGCTGGCGGAAGCAGAAGCACTCGACCTTCTTAAAATGCTGCATGGCGTTCTGCGGCGCGTAGCTCGGGATCGCCTGCGCCGCCACATCGCGGTTCTGGGTGTTGACCACCTCGTACGTCACCGTGGCCAGCTCGCCCGGGTGCACCGTCATCGAGGCCACCGTGGGCCGGAAGCGGTACGGTCCCTGGCTGTTGGCATCGAACTCGATGGTGATGTTGCGGCTGGCGTCCACCTGCGTGTTCTTGTCGTACTCGACCGTGCCATCTTTTTGCGTGAGCACGTTCAGGCCCAGCGCTTCGCAGATCTGGCGGTAGAACGGGTTCAGCGCATAGGCAAAGCCGAACATCACCACGGCCGTGACCAGCAGCTTGCCGAGCATGGTGCGGTTCAGTCCGGAGGTGCCGTCTTTTTTCATGTCAGCTCAGCCAGATGCGCTTGACGAATACCGACAGAAAAAACAGCACCGCCAGCCCGGCCAGCAGCAGGGCCAGGCGCGTGTTGTTGGGCTTTTTTGTGCTCATGGCGGTCAGCTTATTTGAACTGCGGTGGCGTTTCAAACGTATGGAACGGCGCTGGCGACGGCACGGTCCACTCGAGGCCCTCGGCGCCTTCCCAGGGCTTGGCTTCCGCTTTCTTGCCGCCCCGGATGGTGGGGATCACCACGCCAAACAGGAAGAACACCTGCGACAGGCCGAAGCCGAACGCGCCGATGGTGGCGATCATGTTGTAGTCGGTGAACTGCGCCGAGTAATCGACATAGCGGCGCGGCATGCCGGCCAGGCCCAGGAAGTGCATCGGGAAGAACGTGACGTTGAACGAAATGAGCGACAGCCAGAAGTGCGCCTTGCCCATGGTTTCGTTGTACATGTGGCCGGTCCACTTGGGCGACCAGTAATAGAAGCCGGCAAACAGCGCGAACAGCGAACCGGCGACCAGCACGTAGTGGAAATGCGCCACCACGTAATACGTGTCTTGCAGCTGGATGTCGATCGGGGTGACCGCCAGGATCAGGCCGGTAAAACCGCCGATGGTGAACACGAAGATGAAGCCCACCGTAAACAGCATCGGGGTCTCGAAGGTCATCGAGCCCTTCCACATGGTGGCGATCCAGTTGAACACTTTCACGCCGGTGGGCACAGCGATCAGCATGGTGGCGTACATGAAGAACAGCTGCGACGTCACCGGCATGCCGGTGGTAAACATGTGGTGGGCCCAGACCACGAACGACAGGATCGCGATCGACGCGGTGGCGTACACCATCGACGCGTAGCCAAACAGCTGCTTGCGCGCGAACGCCGGCAGGATCTGCGAGACGATGCCGAACGCCGGCAAGATCATGATGTACACCTCGGGGTGGCCGAAGAACCAGAAGATGTGCTGGTACATCACCGGGTCGCCGCCGGCTGCGGCGTTAAAGAACGTGGTGCCGAAATGGCGGTCGGTCAGCGTCATGGTGATCGCGCCCGCCAACACCGGCATCACCAGGATCAGCAGGTAGGCGGTGATCAGCCAGGTCCAGCAGAACATCGGCATTTTCATCAGGGTCATGCCGGGCGCGCGCATGTTGAGGATGGTGACGATGATGTTGATCGAGCCCATGATCGACGAGGCGCCCATCAGGTGCATGGCGAAAATCGCCATGTCCATGCCCGGTCCCATTTGCGTGGACAGCGGCGCGTACAGGGTCCAGCCGGCGGCGGTGGCGCCACCGGGCACCAGGAACGACGTCGCCAGCAACAGCGCAGCGGGCGGCAGCAGCCAGAACGAGAAGTTGTTCATGCGCGCAAAGGCCATGTCGGACGCGCCGATCTGCAGCGGGATCATCCAGTTGGCAAAGCCCACGAAGGCCGGCATGATGGCGCCGAACACCATCACCAGGCCGTGCATGGTGGTCAGTTGGTTGAAGAATTCGGGCTGGAAGAATTGCAGGCCAGGGTGGAACAGCTCGCTGCGGATCATCAGCGCCAGCACCCCGCCCGACAGCAGCATGACGAACGAGAACCACAGGTACAGCGTGCCGATATCCTTGTGGTTGGTGGCGAACAGCCAGCGTTTCAGGCCGCTGGGGTGCTCATGTGCGTGGTCGTGGTCGTGCGCGTGGTCGTGCTCATGACCATGGGCGTGATCAATGGTGCTTGTGCTCATTTGTGTCTCCTGCTGTTCTGCTGGATTATTTACGTGCAGCCACGATTTCGGCCGGTTGGACGATGTTTTGTTCTGGCTTGTTCGACCAGCTGTTGCGGGTGTACGTGATCACGGCCGCAATTTCGGTATCGGACAGCTGCTTCCACGCCGGCATTTCGGCAGGATATTTCCCGCTCTTCTGGCCGTTGAGCAGCACGTGGATTTGCGCGGCCTTGTCGCCGTTGACGACAGCCGAGCCGTCGAGCGGGGCGAACGCGCCCGGCACGCCCTTGCCGTTGGCCTGGTGGCAGACCGCGCAGTTGGCGGTGTAGACTTTTTCGCCGCGCGTTTTCAGCTCGTCGATGGTGAAGGTCTTGTTCGGATCGTCGGCCAGCGCGGCCATTTCCTTTTTCTTGCCATCGACCCAAGCCGTGTAGTCGGCGTCGCTGACCACGCGCACCACGATCGGCATGAACGCGTGCTCCTTGCCGCACAGCTCGGAGCAATAGCCGCGGTAGGTGCCGGTGTGTTCGGCCTTGAACCAGGTGTCGCGCACGAAACCCGGGATCGCATCCTGCTTGACGGCAAACGCGGGAATCGACCACGAGTGAATGACGTCGGCGGCGGTGGTGACGATGCGGATCTTTTTATGGACCGGCACCACCATCTCGTTGTCGACTTCCATCAGGTAATTGTCGCCGCGCTTTTCGGTCGGCGCAAAGCCGGGGGCGCCAACCTGCGCGCGTGGCGTGGTCAGGTTGGACAGGAAGGAAATGCCGTTGCCTTCGCCGCTCAGGTAGTCGTAGCCCCACTTCCATTGCATGCCGGTGACCTTGATGGTGATGTCGGCGTTGCTGGTGTCTTTCATGCCGACCACGGTGCGGGTGGCAGGCAGCGCCATGCCGATGACGATGAGGAACGGCACGATGGTCCAGGCGATTTCGACGCTGGTCGATTCGTGGAACGTGGCCGGCTTGTGGCCCAGCGATTTGCGGTGCTTGAAGATCGAGTAGAACATCACGCCGAACACGGCGACGAAGATCACCAGGCACACGATCATCATCCACGTGTGCAGGTCATAGACCTCGGTGGCGATGCGGGTGGCAGGCGGTTGCAGGTTGAGCTGCTTTTCGATGGGGCCGCCGGTGCCGCCGGTGGCCGGGCCGTAGGTTCCAGCAGTGTCTGCCGCCCTCGCTGCAATACTGGCTGCCGTCATCGTAAAGCCGAGCATGAACGATGTAAGTCGCTTCGCAAGTGTCATGTTTTCCCCAACAAACCCAAGTGTAATTATTTTGTAACGACCTGGATTCCGGTAAACCAAACCCGCGTCGCTCCTTAAACAACTCCAGGTCCCGTTGGCACACTGCCGGGACGCTGAAGCCTTTGTCTCCATCCCCTACTTCACAGCGTGCTGCGAGAGAACTATACAAAAGCCCGATGCTGCTTAAATCAACTGCCCACTTCGTTTCATTTAGTGACCGGATAGCGGCTTTGCCCATGAATTGGTGGCAAAGTTGGTTATTGATTATATAGAACAAAAACCACGCACATCAACAAATAAACGATTTTGCAACTCTGTGGTCCTCGCGACGCATTTCGCTTGCATCCGGGGCGAGATCGCGCTATGGACGATGTTAATTCTTCTTGCGCGGCAGGTCGAAGCGGATGATCGCCTCGCCCTTGGACGTGGTGCGCGGCGCTGGCCGGAATGCGTGGCCGTAGATCACCTCGAACGTCAGCGTCAGCTTGCCGTCGGGCCGGCGCTGGCGCTCCAGCGCCGCCAGCATGCGCTGCCACGCCTGCCGGCCCGTCAGCCCCCGGCTGCGCGTGGCCAGCGGATTGCCGCCCAGCGCGCGCACATCGGCCAGCAGCGCCTGCGTTGTATCGTAAGTGACCGTGATCACTTCCATGTCGAGTACCGGCGTGGAAAAGCCCACTTCCACCAGCTGGTCGCCGAAATCATGCATATCGACGAACGGCAGCACGTGCGGCGCCAGGTCGGCTTCGGCAAACGCCGTGCGCAACTCGCGCAGGGTGTCGGGGCCGAAGCACGAAAACATCAGCAGACTGTTGACCCGCAGCACGCGGCGCCACTCGGCAAACACGCGGTCGGGCTGCGGATGCCAGTGCAACGCCAGGTTGGACCACACCAGATCGATGGAGTTCGGCGCCAGCGGCAAATCGGCGAAATCTCCGCAGACCAGGTCGATACCGGCCTTCGCCGGCAGCAACTTCGCCAGCAGCTGGTTCAGCGACGATTGCCTGGCGCCCTGGCTGCGCACGGCGCGCAGCGGCGCCTCGGCCGCATCGACACCGAGAATCTGGGCGGCAGCGTACATTTTCTGCAACATGCCGAGGTCGGCGCCATCGCCACAACCGGCATCGAGCACGCGCAAAGGCGCGATTTTAACCAGTTCCAGCCGGTCGACCATCCTCGAGGCGATTTCCCGGCGCAGGAAATCAGCGGCACGGGTGCGTTCGGGACGGGAAAACAGGGCGCGTACATGATGCAGATCAATCGGAGCGCTGAGTTTGGGCGGGTTGGCAGGGGCGTGCATATATGGTTGACAGTTGGGTTCTACCGGGGACGACAGCACCGTCATGCAACTGTGGCCGCGGCAGTCGTCGTCGGTAATGCGATAATGTCGGCAGTGTACATGGTTGGCGCCAGGCTGGCCGCTGTGCGCTGCGATTTTTGGGAAGTTGGCATGAATGGCAAGCTGTTCCAGCGTGCGCTCAATCTGCTGTTGCCCACCTCGTGTGCGCTGTGCGGCGCGGGCGGTGACGACACCTTGTGCAGCGCCTGCGTGGACCAGTTTTTCGGCGACGCCACGCGCCTGCCGCGCTGTCATTGCTGCGCCAACCCGGTCGTGGCCGGGGCGACGCTATGCGGCCACTGCATCGCTGCGCGCCCGGCCTTCGACCGCACCATCGTGGCCGCCGACTATGCGCTGCCGGTCGATCAACTGGTGCTGCAGCTGAAATTCGGCCACCGGCTGGCGCTGGCGGCGCTGATGGCGCGGCGGCTGGCGGTGGTGGTGGGCCAACACCCGGACACGCTGCCCGACGTGCTGTGCGCGGTGCCGCTGGGTCGGCGCCGACTGGCGCAGCGCGGCTACAACCAGGCGCTGGAAATTGCCCGGCCGCTGGCGCGCAGCCTCGGCGTGGTACTGCAGCCAAGGCTGCTCGCGCGCATCCGCGAGACGGCCGCGCAGAGCAGCGTGGCGCCCGAGCATCGGCGCGCCAATATCGCCGGCGCCTTTGCGCTGGCCGCGCCGGCGCTGGCACTGGTGCGCGGGCGCCATATCGGCGTGGTCGACGACGTGATGACCAGCGGCGGCACGCTCGACGAAATGGCCGCCACCCTCAAGCGCCACGGCGCGGCGCGCGTGAGCAACTTCGTGTTCGCGCGCACGCCGCCCCATTGAAATATTTAAGGAGAAGCATCTTGTTTCACGTCGTACTCGTCCACCCCGAAATTCCGCCCAATACCGGCAACGTCATCCGCCTGTGCGCCAACACCGGCGCCCAGTTGCACCTGATCGAGCCACTCGGCTTTCCGCTCGAAGATTCCAAGCTCAAGCGCGCCGGCCTCGACTACCACGAGTACGCGAAAATGAAGGTGCACGCCGACTGGCAAGCGTTCTGCGCCGACCTGCAGCCCGACCCGTCGCGCATGTTCGCCATGACCACGCACGGCTCGTCGCCGTTCGCCAGCGCCAGCTTCCAGCCGGGCGACGTGTTCGTGTTCGGCTCGGAAACCGCCGGCCTGCCGCCCGCCCTGCGCAACAATTTCCCGGCCGAACAGCGCATCCGCCTGCCGATGCGGCCCGACAACCGCAGCCTCAATCTGTCCAATACCGTCGCGGTCGTAGTTTTTGAAGCCTGGCGCCAGAACGGCTACGCCGGCGGCGCTTAGGGTTTAATGGAATCGTCAACGCAGAGCGCCTGACGAACCTCCAGGGCAAGGCGCAGCGACGAAGACAGTACGCCAGTACGGCGAGGAGTTGCAACGCCGCCATGGAGCTTCGTCAGGCGCTCGTCTTTCTGCGTGCAGTAGAAGTGCGCAGGATCAGCTGCGGCTCGATCATGCCGGTCTCCGGCTCCGGCTTGCCATCAATGGCGGCAATCAGTTTTTCCATCGCCGCCGCCCCCATCCGCTCGCTCTGCATATCGACGGTGGTCAGCGCCGGCGACGTGTACTGGCCATACGAGATATTGTCGAACGCCGCCACCGACAGGTCGTCGGGCAGCGAAAAACCGAGGGTTTGCGCCGCCTTCATGAAGCCCAACGCCATCAAGTCGTTGTAGCAGATCAGCGCATCGGGCGGGTTGCCGCCCAGCAGGATGGCCGAACACACGCGTTCGCCCTCGGCCGACGTGGGCGTGCCGCCCTCGTACACCGTCAGTTCCAGGTCCTGCTCGCCCAGGCAGGCGCGGATGGCGTCGAGGCGGTCGTGGTCGCGCCGGGCGCGGGCAAAACGCAGGTAGGCAAACCGCCGGTGCCCCAGCGACAGCAGGTGACGCACCAGCATGGCGGCGCCACGGGTGTCGTCGCTGCTCACCCATTGCAACGGCAGCCGCGTGGGCCGGCCGAAATACACCAGCGGCTTGTCCAGGTCCATCAGCCAGTCCATCTCGGACTCGACCATGCGCGAGAAGAGGATCAGGCCATCGACGCGGCGGCTCAGCGCTTCGATCAGCGGCCGTTCGCGGTCGGCGTTTTCTTCGGTATCGACCAGCAGCAAGGTGTAATTATGGGCCAGGGCCACGCGGTTGGCGCCCTTGACGATGCTGGTGAAATGGGGATTGTTGATGTCGAGGATGGAGAGGCCGATGCTGCGCGTGCGGCCCGTGATCATCGATTGCGCCAGCGGGTTGGACCGGTAGCCCAGTTTGGCGATCACTTCCTTGATGGTGGCTTCGACTGCCGGTGAAAACCGTTGTGCGCCGTTCACAAACTTCGACACGGTGGCGGTCGAGACGCCGGCGGCGGCGGCCACGTCACGGATGGTTGCTACGTTTTTTTTCATTGCAGGCAGGAGTGGGCGCGTGATCGATCGTGGCAACGATCTTAGCACGCGCCCACCGGCCCCTACCCCTTACAGATCGGTAATCTCTTTATGGCGCGGCACCAGGATTTTCATGACCGACCACGCTGCCAGGTAGGCCACGGCGCAGATCGCGAACATGATCATGTAGCCGGTGTAGATGTCGTTGACCGCCTTGTAGTGGTCGAACACCCAGCCGCCCAGCTTGGTCAGCAGCACGCCGCCGATACCGCCGGCCATGCCGCCGATACCGACCACCGACGCCACCGCTTTTTGCGGGAACATGTCCGACACGGTGGTAAAGATATTGGCCGACCAGGCCTGGTGGGCCGAGGCGCCGATACCGATCAGGATGACAGGCACCCAGAAGCTGATCGAACCGAGCGGTTGCGCCAGCAGCACCAGCAGCGGGAACAGCGCGATCACGAACATCGCCCGCATGCGGCCGTCATACGGCGCATAACCACGGGCCATGAAGTAGCTGGGGAACCAGCCGCCGCCGATCGAACCGATCATGGTCATACTGTAGAGCACGGCCAGCGGCACGATGATGGCGTCGCCCTTCATGCCGTACTGGGCCGACAGGTAAGTAGGCAGCCAGAACAGGAAGAACCACCACACGCCGTCGGTCATGAACTTGCCGAAGGCGAAAGCCCAGGTCTGCGGGTATTTCAGCAACTGGAACCACGAGGTTTTACGGGCAGCAGCGGCCGACGCTTCCTCGGTGGTTTCGACTTTGACCACCTGGTCGCTGCGGATATAGGCCAGTTCCGCGGCGCTCATGCGCTTTTGCTGTTCCGGCTTGTCGTACAACCAGATCCACAGCGCCATCCAGAAGAAGCCGACCGCGCCGATGATGATGAACGCCCACTGCCAGCCCCACACGGAGGCGATCAGCGGCACGCTGATCGGCGCCAGGATCGCGCCGACGTTGGCGCCGGAGTTGAAGATGCCGGTGGCGAACGAACGCTCTTTCTTGGGGAAGTATTCGGCAGTGGCCTTGATCGCGGCCGGGAAGTTACCGGCCTCGCCGATCGCCAGCACCGCGCGCGACACCATGAAACCAACAATCGACGGCACCAGCACCAGCCCGAAGGCGCCAGCGACCACCGCTATGCCCTCGCCCATCGGCACCGCAAACGCGTGCAGGATGGCACCCAGCGACCAGATCACGATGGCCACGATATACGCGGTCTTGGTGCCGATGCGGTCGACCACGCGGCCGGCCAGCAGCATCGAGACCGCGTACACGAACTGGAACGCGGCGGCGATGTTGGCATAATCGGTATTGGTCCAGCCGAACTCCCTGGACAGGTCCGGCGCCAGCAGGCTGAGCACCTGGCGGTCGAGGTAATTGATAGTGGTGGCAAAAAACAACAAGGCACAGATGGTCCAGCGGTATTTACCGACGGCCTGGCCGACTGACTGCGGGTTGACGGGCTCGCTCAGATTCATGGCATCACTTTGTATTATGTTTATATAGATGATCTCCCGGTCTCCACGAGATCATGTCATATGTCATCGTACAACCATAAAAGTTGTGAAGCAAGAAAAAACAAGTGGCTGCTCAAAGGCAGCCACCAAATGATCAAATCGTTGCGCGAAGCGTTTTTTTATGCTGCCTGCTTCATTCTAGGACGGGCCAGCAACAGCGCGATCAGGCTGATCACCGCCGCCCCGCTCAGGTAGTAGCCGACGTATTGCAAACCGTAGTTGGTGGCCAGCCAGGTGGCGATGTACGGCGCCAGCGAGGCGCCCAGGATACCGGCCAGGTTGAACGTGAGCGAGGCGCCCGTGTAGCGCACTTCGGCCGGAAACAGCTCCGACAAGATGGTGCCCAAAGGACCGTAGGTCAGTCCCATCAGCCCCAGGCCCAGCGACAGGAATACCGTTACCTGGACCGTGCTGCCCGAGCCGAACAGCGGCGCCAGCGCCAGCCCGAAGACGGCGATCGCCGCCGAAATCCAGATCAGCGTGCGCGCACGGCCATGGCGGTCGGCCCACACCGCTGCGATCGGTATGGTCAGGCCAAAGAACAGCACCGCGAACAGTTGCTGGATCAGGAAGTCCTTGCGCGAGAAATGCAGCGCAGTGGTGCCCCAGCTGAGCGCGAACACCGTCATCAAATAGAACAGCACGAAGGTCGCCAGCGCAATCAGGGTGCCCAGCACCAGCATGCGGCCATGGTCGCGGAACACCGTCACCACCGGTACTTTGACGCGCTCGTTCTTTTCCAGCACTTTCTGGAAGTCCGGTGTTTCGTGGATTTTCAGACGCACATACAAACCGACGATCACCAGCAATGCGCTGGCCAGGAACGGGATGCGCCAGCCGTAGGCGAAGAATTCGGCATCGGTCTGCACTTCGGTGAGCAGCAGGAAAATCCCGCCCGACAGGAAGAAGCCGATCGGCGCGCCCAGTTGCGGGAACATGCCGTACCAGGCGCGCTTGCCCGGCGGCGCGTTTTCGGTAGCCAGCAGCACCGCGCCGCCCCATTCGCCACCGAGGCCCAGGCCCTGGCCAAAGCGGCACAGCGCCAGCAACGCTGGCGCCCAGGTGCCGATGGTCGCGTACGTGGGCAGCAGGCCGATCACCACCGTGGACAGACCCATGGTGAGCAGCGCCGCCACCAGGGTGGCCTTGCGACCCACGCGGTCGCCGAAGTGACCGAACACGGCGGAACCAATGGGCCGCGCAAAGAAGGCGATGGCAAACGTGGCCAGCGACTGCAAGGTGGCGGCGGCCGGGTCGGCGGCGGGGAAGAACAGCTTGGGAAACACCAGCACGGCGGCGGTGGCGTAGATATAGAAGTCGAAGAATTCGATCGTGGTGCCGATCAAGCTGGCGAACAGCACGGTGGCCGGCTTGTTGGTCTGGGCCGGTTTTGACTGACTCATGCGTAAAGCTCCTGCGAATGAACGGTGCGGTCCATCATACACACGCCATTGGCAGGATGCCAAGCAAAGAAGGCTGCGGCAGGTAGTGCTACTGAGAGAACGATCAAGCTCGGGGATCGATCTGTTGCAAACCGTCCGCGATCGCGGCCGCCTCCAGCGGGCGCACCACGCGCGCCACCTCCACGCCATCCTTCAGAAAAATCATGGTCGGCCACAGCTTGACCTTGAACGAGCGGCCCAGTGCGCGGCCGGGGCCGTCTTCGACCTTGTAGTGGGTAAGCTGCTCGTGGCCGGCAAACGCCTGCGCCAGCGGCGCCTGCGCGGCCTGGCAGTGACCGCACCAGTTGGCGCCGAACTCGAGCAGGACTGCGCCCGGCAGGGCATCGATATCGGCGCGCTGCGGCGCCTCGGCTAGGTAGTGAGTTTTCATTTTTTCCTGAATTTGGCGCAGGGGTCGGGTCGTTCCTGCGTGCTCAGCGCATAGGTTTGATCATAGCGGCCGGCGTGTTCGCCCGGCTCCACGTAGCCTTCGGCGCGCACCGTCAGTATAGGCTGGACCAGGTTAAGCCAGCGCGCCACACCGATATCCTTGCGCACATGGCCGTTGCCGGCGATGAGCACCACGTCGCGCGGGCGCTGGTCGCGGATGATCCTGGCCATCCAGATGTCGCGCGCCAGCTGGGCATTGACCATGCCATCGACCATCATGGCTGGCAACATGCCGCAATGGCCCATCTCTATCTCTTTTTGCTGGGCGACGCGCAGATCGGCCGGCACCGGCTGGTCCAGGCGGTAGTCCTTGATGCCTTGCGGGTCGAACGTGGCCTGGATGCCGTCGCGCACCACGCGCGAGGCATCGGCCCGCGACAGGTTGCCCGCCACCAGCGGCAAGTGGTACGTGAGCGCTAGCTGGATCACCGGGTAGTACAACTGCCAGTCCCAGCGCGGACCGTGAACGATCTGGATCACGCACTGGGCGTCAAGACAGCCCTTTTGCGCCCTGTCGAGCAAATCCTGGTTTTCGCGGTCGAACTGCTCCATCACGATGGCCGGGCGCCAGCCCGCCTCCACGCGCTGGCGCAGCAGCTCGTAGCGCAGGCGGTGGCCTTGCTGGTTGTCATGCACCTCGCCCAGCAGCAGGACCTGGGGATTCGGGCCCACCGGCGCCGGGGGCGCCGCAGCGGTGCTGACGACTGCGCCCGGCCTGGCCACGCCAGCGCAGCCGCTCAACAGTGCGAGGGTGGCCAGCACGCTGGCGCCACACATCAATCGGACTCTGTACATCATGGGATATCACCCTCTGCAGGCTAATTGGTTGATTTGATGGGTCTAATTTATGACAGACCCAGCGCCACACGTAACACTGTTGGTGCAGTGCAATAAAAAATTTCTATTGAATAAACTAAAATAGCAATGTGTTATGAATTGTGGTTAAATGTCAGTTCGGTCAGTTGTCAATCGATCTGGCGCAAAAATTATACGGATAACGCATTAAATTGCTGTTAAGCCTGGCGCCGAATACAGTTTCAGGAGTGTCATGTGAAAATTTTATCAAACATCAGTACCGCTATCTTCGCTTTGGGCTTGTGTGGCACCGCCTCGGCCGAGGTTGCCACCACGCCTGACGCGCCTGCAATATCGGTGTTCCACCAGTGCCCGGACGATACCGGGTGCGACAGCGTTGCACAGCGTAACGGCCAGCCGGCTACGCAGGACCGCCAGTCGGCCGCCAAGGTCGAGGAAGCACCGCTGCCGGTGCCGGAACTCGAAACTTCGTTGATGTTCATGCTGGGCCTGGTCGTGCTGGGCGTGACCTCGCGCCGACGGTCGTCGGAGCGTTTCGACCGCTAAGTGCCAACGTACGTCCCCTGCAATCCCGCCTGGTGCGGGATTTTTTTATGTCGAGGTTAGATTACCGGTGTTGCCGGGCTCACCGGTGTCACCGGTGTCACGCAGGGCATGCGCAGGGTAAAGCAGGCGCCCTGCCCCAGTACGCTGGCCACCGTGACGGTGCCGCCGAACTGCTTGGCCATCAGGTTGAACACGATATTCAGGCCCAGGCCGGTACCACCCTGGCCGCGCCGCGTGGTGACGAACGGATCGAATACCTTGTCGATCATGTCCGGCGCAATGCCCTTGCCGTTGTCGCTCACCTGCATCTCGAGCCAGTCGCCCTGGCGCGCCACGCCGATCATGATGCGCCCCTCCTCTTCCGGTTCGAACGCATGGTCCACGCAATTGAGCGTGAGATTGGTGAGCACCTGGGCCAGCGCGCCCGGGTAACTGTCGAGCACCAGGTCGGGCGGACAGGCGATGCTGACCGTGATCCGGGTCTTCTTGAGCTTGGGCTGCAGGCTCGACACCACCTCGTTGATATAGCCGCGCAGCTCGAAGCGGCGCCGCGCCTCGCTCACCTGGTCCACCGCGATCTGCTTGAAGCTGTGGATCAGGTGGGCCGCGCGGTAGGCGTTGTTCATGATCAGGCGCGTGCTTTCGGCAGCCGTCTCCAGGTAGCGGGTGATGTCCGACTTCTTGATATTGCCTTCGGCCACCGCTGCGTGGACCTTCTCGGTCGCCTCCATCAGCACCGAGGCGCTGGTGAGCGCGATGCCGACCGGGGTGTTGATTTCATGGGCCACGCCCGCCACCAGGCCACCCAGCGAGGCCAGCCGCTCGGCTTGCAGTAGCGACTCCTGCGCCAGCCGCAGCTCGTCGAGGGCACGGGTAGTGGCCAGCGCGGCCTGGCGCGCCTCGTCCTCGGCCTCGCGGATGCGCTGGATATTCGATTTGACCTTGCGCTGGATGGCATTGAAACCACGAATGACTTCGCCCAGTTCGTCGTGGCGGTTGTCGGGCAACTCTTCCACTTCGTCGCTGTCGCGGGTGGCCAGGTCCACCAGGCCGTCGCGCAGGCGCTTGAGCGGATCGAACACGATGCGCAGCGACAGGGCCAGCGCCGCCACCAGGATCAGGTCCAGCAGCAGCACCTCGATCACCTTGCGCCGCACCTCGGCCGCCAGCGTGGCCTCGATCTGGGCGCGGCTGAAATTGACCACCACCCGGCCCACGATCACCGGCTTGAGGGCAGCGCCGGCGCCGCCGGAGTCGCGGTAGGCCAGGTCGGCCACCACCGGGGTGCCGCCGACGGCGGCGTCGGTTTCGATCGGCACCAGGGTGCCGTCCTCGCGCCGCAGCCGGCCGGAGAACAGCCCGACCGAGGTGTCGTACACCCGGATCGAGACTAGTTCGGGCGGCATCATTTCGGCGGCCACGATGTTGTCGACCTTGGCCTTGTCCAGGTCCCACAGCGCCGAAGGCAAGCTCGTTTGCAGCCGCGCCAGCACGCCCTGGCGCAGCCGCTGGCTGCCCGCCTCGAGTTCCTGCGACAGGCTGTGCTGGGCATAGGTGCCGGAAATACCGAGCACGAGGGTGACGATCACCACGAACAGCAGCGTCAGGCGGCCTTGAATGCCAAACATCGAACTTTACCTCCCTCACGCTGAATTTGACCGCAACTGGTGAATGTAAGGTAAGCAATGCATCTTGGCAAGCAACGATCGGACAACACCGCGCGGCGCAAGCAGACTTGGAACGTTCTCAATGGTAATATCGATCCAAACAGGGAACCTCGGGAGACTGCAATGACAGGCACTTATCATCAACTGGCGCTGGCCGAGGTACGACCGGGCATGGTCCTGTCGGACGTGCTGCTCGACGTGCAGGGCCAGGTCCTGCTGCCGCAAGGCGCGGTGCTGACCGAAGCGATGCTGGCGCTGATGCCGCGCCACGGCATCGAAATGCTGCCAGTGGAAACCGGGGCGGTCTCTCCTGAAGAAGAGCAAGCCACGCGCCAGCACCACGAGGCGCGTATCGCCCACCTGTTCCGCAAGACCGACCCGGACGCCGGCGCCGACTGGGCCACCAGCCTGCTGCAACGCTTCGTGCGCGACTTCCGCATCGGTCGCCCGGAGCACCACCATGAGTAATACTGTCAGCTACGACGACGTGGTGCGCAACCTCGACGACCTGCCCTCGCTGCCGGCGGTGGTAATGGAGCTGCTCAACAGCATCGACCAGGACGACGTCGATATCTCGGTGCTGGCCAAAAAGGTGTCGCACGACCAGGCGCTGACCGCCAAGACGCTGCGCCTGGCCAATTCCTCGACCTACGGCTTGCAAGTGAAAGTGACCACCATCCAGCAAGCGATTACTTACCTGGGTTTCCAGACCACCCGCAACCTGATCACGGCCGCCGCCGTCACCGGCTATTTCGCCCAGGGCCACTGCCCGGGCTTCGACGACAAGGCGTTCTGGCGCCACTCGATCGCCACCGCCGCCTGCGCCAAGGTGCTGGCGCGCCACATGCGCTTCAACCAGGACTACGCATTTACGGCCGGGCTGCTGCACGATATCGGCCGGCTGGTGCTGGTGTCGTGCTTCCCCAACCAGTATTCGACCGCGATCGCCTGGCGCGACGAGCACGACTGCTATCTGCTGGCGGCGGAGCGGCACGTGCTGGGCGTCGATCACGTGCAGGCCGGCGTGGCGCTGGCCGAACACTGGAATTTTTCCGACACCATGCGCCAGGCCATCGCTTATCACCACGACCCGGAAGTGCCGGGTGCGGGCTTTTTGGCGGCCATCATCCACGTGGCGGACGCAATGGTGCACGCGCTCGACCTGGCGCAGGTGCAGGACGACCTGGTGACGCAGGTGTCGAACGTGGCGTGGACAGCGTTGGGGTTGGACGAGGAAATTTATTTGCAGATATTCCGCGAGACGGAATTGCAGTACGACGAGATTTCGATGGTGTTGCTCAGCTAATCAGCTGATCGGCCGACCTGGCAGCCTCGGCTCCCTGCCATGCCGGTCAAAGACCGGCGCGACAGGTGCGGAGCGCGGGGCGCATTAGTGGTGTGCTACGTTTCCGGCCGAGGCCTTGTCGTTGTTGTTGCGGTCTTCAGGCTTCGGACGGCCCTGGGCGTCGGACAGGCGGTACTTGGTGCGGCGGTCGCCCATCAGGTCGCGCAGGTCGCGGATGCTCATGCCGGTCACTTCGTGCATGCGGATCAGCAGCGAGGCGCCTACCGGCAGGCGGTGGTGGCGGATCTTGCTGATGACCGGCGGCGCCACTTCCAGCAAGCGCGAGAGCGCAGCGTCGTTTTTCAGTTGCATCTTGCCCAGCAGAATGTCGAGCAGGTGGTTCGGGTTGTAGCTTTCCTGCGATGCGAGTGCGTGGTGTGCCATGATGTGTCCTCGTTGGTTGGGTGAACAGATATTGCTGGTCCGAACTTAAGGAAAACTTAGAGTTTTCAATAATTAACAAATGGACTTTTCCGGACCTTTGTCATGAATTGCATTTAAAGCAATATTATTCTATGCGCAAAAGCCGGGTTGTCCGATAGGCCGCCCGTATCAAGATTGTGCGGCATCAATCGCCATGTAGAAAACATGGCAACCATGCCATTCCAACACAGCGAGCGGCAGCGCGGCGCACGCAAGGGCGGCGGTCGGTCGTTTTACGCTAAACTAGCGGCTGCGCGCACCGGCGCCCCATCCTCCATAAAGCCCAACGCCATTGAAAACCAAGACCCCAGTCCAGCCGCACTACTTCGTCCCGGAGCCGCTCGATAACACGCGCCTGGCCCACCTGTGCGGCCCTCTCGATGAAAACCTGCGCCAGATCTCGGCGGCGCTGGACGTCACCATTTTCCGCCGTGGCGAGAAATTCATCGTCAGCGGCTACAACGCCGAACGGGCGGTGCAAATCCTCGAAAAGTTCTACGCCATCGCCAACAAGGTGGTGCCGATCGAGGAAGTACAACTGGCGCTGGTCGAGCAACGCGCCGGCCTCAACGCCGCTGCGGCAGCTGCCTCCACCCCGGATGCAGCGGCGCCGGTCAAGGAAGCCGCGCGCGCCGCTGCTGCCGCGCCGTTCGTCGAGCCCGACATCAACAGCCCGGTATTAAAAACCCGCCGCGCCGATCTGCGCGGACGCACGCCGCACCAGATCCGCTACCTGCGCAACATCCTCGAGCACGACATCAGCTTCGGCGTCGGTCCGGCCGGCACCGGCAAGACCTACCTGGCCGTGGCGTGCGCGGTCGACGCGCTCGAGCGCGACGCCGTCAAGCGCATCATCTTGACGCGTCCGGCCGTGGAAGCGGGCGAACGGCTGGGCTTTTTGCCCGGCGACCTGACCCAAAAAGTCGACCCGTACCTGCGCCCGCTGTACGACGCGCTGTACGACCTGCTCGGCTTCGACCGCACCCAGAAGATGTTCGAAAAGCAGGTGATCGAGATCGCCCCGCTGGCCTATATGCGCGGGCGTACCCTGAACCACGCGTTCGTGATCCTCGACGAGGCGCAGAACACCACGGTCGAGCAAATGAAGATGTTCCTCACCCGCATCGGCTTCGGCAGCAAGGCCGTGGTCACCGGCGACGTCACCCAGGTGGACCTGCACAAGAGCCAGAAAAGCGGCCTGGTCGATGCAGTCCAGGTGCTCAAGGACGTGCGCGGCGTAGCCTTCAGCCATTTCACCAGCGAAGACGTGGTGCGCCACCCGCTGGTGGGCCGCATCGTCGATGCCTACGAAACCGCGCAAAACCACGAGGCGGAAATCGCCCCCCTGCTCAAAACCACCGCCCTGAAAAATGTCCGAAAAAAATAGTCCACCGTTCAGTCTGACCTTGTCGGTGCAATACCCCGACCCGCGCCTGAAAGCCCTGGTCACCCGTGCCAAGCTCAAGCGCTGGATCGGCGCCGCGCTGTTCGCGCCGGCCGAACTGACCATCCGCTTTGTCGATGCCGACGAAGGCCGCACGCTGAACCGCGACTACCGCGGCAAGGACTACGCCACCAACGTGCTCACCTTCGCCTACAACGAAGGGGAAGAATTGCCGGACGACGCGCCGACACAGGCCGACATCATCCTGTGCACCGACGTGCTGGAAAAAGAGGCGGCCGAGCAGAACAAGACGGTGGAAGAACACACGGCGCACCTGATCGTGCACGGCGTGCTGCACGCCCAGGGCTACGACCACGAAGACGACGAGGAAGCGACCGAGATGGAAACGCTGGAGACTGAGTTGCTGGGAACGCTCGGTTTTGCCGACCCGTACGCCCAGGAAAAGACGGAACTTCCGCGAACATGACTGGTTTTTTTGACAAAAATCGCTGAACCACACCATTTGGTGTATCCTATACCCCTTCAAAACAATGGCTCACGCCTACTATGCAAGAGCACTCTAGTGGCGTCAAAACTGACGCCAAACCCCATCGGTCGCTGTTCGAACGCCTGACCGCATTTATCTCCCCCGAGCCCGAGAACCGCGCGGAACTGCTCGAGGTTCTCCATGACGCCCACGAACGCAACCTGATCGACGCCGACGCCCTGTCGATGATCGAAGGCGTGTTCCAGGTTTCCGACCTGTCGGCGCGCGACATCATGGTGCCGCGCTCGCAAATGGATGTGATCGACATTTCCCGCCCGATCGAGGAATGGATGCCGATCGTGCTGGAAACGGCCCACTCGCGTTTCCCCGCCATCGAAGGCGAGCGCGACAAGGTAATCGGCATCCTGCTGGCGAAAGACCTGCTGCGCTACTACGCCGAAGAATCGTTCGACGTGCGCGCCATGCTGCGCCCGGCCGTGTTCATCCCCGAATCGAAACGCCTCAACGTGCTGCTGCGCGACTTCCGCGCCACCCACAACCACATGGCGATCGTGGTCGATGAATACAGCGGCGTGTCCGGCCTGATCACCATCGAAGACGTGCTCGAGCAGATCGTCGGCGACATCGAAGACGAATACGACTTCGACGAAGAAGAAGACAACATCCTGTCGATCAAGGAAGGGCCGCGCGGTCCGCGCTGGCGCGTCAAGGCGCTGACCGAAATCGAGCAATTCAACCAAGAGCTCGATACCGAACTGCCAGACGACGACGTCGACACCATCGGCGGCCTGGTCGCCAAGCACCTGTCGCGCATGCCGCACAAGGGCGACGTGTTCAATTACCAGGGCTTGCGCTTCGAAGTGCTGCGTGCCGACGCGCGCCAGATCCACGTGCTGCTGGTGGAAAAACTGCCAGCGGCACCAAGCGGCGGCGACGACCTGTAATGCGCTTTCGCCGCGCCGATCCCAACGCCCCACCCAAGCCACAGCGCAGCACCCAGGGCCGCATGTTGATGACGGCCGTGGCCGGCGCGCTGTGCGTGCTGGGCTTCGCGCCATTCGGCTGGTGGCCGCTGGAAATTCTTGGTCTTGCCACCCTGTTTTACCAGGTACTGCGCAGCAGCAGCGTCAAAGCTGCCGGCCTGATCGGCTGGGCGTTCGGCTTCGGCTGGACTGCCGCCGGCATCCATTGGCTCTACGTTTCCATGCACGACCACGGCGGCATGCCGGCGCCGCTGGCGGTGCTGGCGGTGGCCTTGTTGGGCTGGGCCATGGGCTTTTACGTGGCGCTGGCGATGGGCACGGCCGCCTGGCTGCGCAAACAATGGGCGCTGCCGCTGCCGGCTGCCAACCTGCTGCTGCTGCCTGCCCTGTGGTCGCTGTTCGAGTGGCTGCGCGGCTGGTTGTTTACCGGTTTTCCGTGGCTGTCGTCGGGCTACGCCCACAATCACAGCCCGCTGGCCGGCTTTGCACCGATCATTGGCGTGTATGGCCTCGGCTGGCTGGCGGCGCTGATCGCCGGGGCCCTGCTGCTGGTCTTCCACCGCACCCGGCTGCGCGCCCTGGCGCTGGTCGTGGCGATCTCGGTCGCCGGCGTGGGCCTCAGTTTCATTGCATGGACCCACCCGGAAGGCCAGCCGATCTCGGTACGCCTGATCCAGGGCAATGTGCCGCAGGAAGAAAAATTCGACGGCTCGCGCGTCGCTGCCGTGATGCGCCAGTACCAGGACGCCATCACCGCCGCGCCGGCCGACCTGATCGCCACGCCGGAGACAGCCATCGTCATGCTGCCGCAGCAGCTGCCGCCCGACTACCTGCCCGGCCTGGCGCAGTTCATGCACCAGACCAATAGCAACCTGATCCTCGGCATCCCGATGGCAGACAGCCGCACGGCGTATTTCAACAGCGTGCTCGGCATCAGCGCCAACCCGGGCGCGGCGCAGGTCGCCGGCGGCTACTACCGCTACGACAAGCACCACCTGGTGCCGTACGGCGAATTCATCCCGTGGGGCTTCCGCTGGTTCGTCAACCTGATGTCGATCCCGCTCGGCGACCAGACCAGTGGCCCCGACATCCAGCCGGCGTTCCCGATCAAGGACCAGCGCGTGCTGCCCAATATCTGCTACGAAGACTTGTTCGGCGAGGAAATCGCCGCGCAACTGAATACCCCGGCGCAGGGCCAGCAACCGGCCACCATGCTGCTCAATGTGTCCAACCTGGCCTGGTTCGGCGACACCATCGCCATTCCGCAGCATTTGCAGATCTCGCAGATGCGCACGCTGGAAACGGGACGCCCGATGCTGCGGGCGACGAACACCGGCGCCACCGCCATTATCGATGGCCGCGGCGCCGTGCGCGAACAGCTGCCGGTCAACACCACCGGCACCCTGTCCGCCAACGTCCAGGGCATGGCGGGCACCACGCCTTACATCGTGCTGGGCAATAAACTGTTCCTGGCGCTGGTGCTGCTGTCATTGGGCGGTGCGTGGCTGTGGGCAAAACGGTCGCGGGCGCCGAAAAACGCTGCCACCTCCTGATAGATTAGCTCCAGCCCCCGTAAAACCCGCTAAAATTGCTCCTTTAGTGAAACTGCAACCCGCGCGCCTGCCCTGCTGGCGCGCCCTGGACCACACACGATGCTGACATTCCAACAAATTATCCTGACCTTGCAAACCTACTGGGACCAGCAAGGTTGCGCCCTGCTCCAGCCGTACGACATGGAAGTCGGCGCCGGCACGTTCCACACCGGCACCTTCCTGCGCGCGATCGGCCCGGAGCCATGGCGCGCCGCCTACGTGCAGCCATCGCGCCGTCCAAAGGATGGCCGCTACGGCGAAAACCCGAACCGTGGCCAGCACTACTACCAGTACCAGGTGGTGATGAAGCCGGCGCCGGAAAACATTCTCGACCTGTACCTCGGTTCGCTGGCCGCACTGGGCCTCGATCTCAAGCAGAATGACGTGCGCTTCGTGGAAGACGACTGGGAGTCGCCAACCCTGGGCGCCTGGGGCCTCGGCTGGGAAGTGTGGTTGAACGGCATGGAAGTGACGCAGTTCACGTACTTCCAGCAAGTGGGCGGTCTCGACTGCAAACCGGTGCTGGGCGAAATCACCTACGGCGTCGAACGCCTGGCGATGTACTTGCAGGGCGTGGAAAATATGTACGACCTGGTGTGGACGACCTGGGAAGAGAACGGCGCGGCCGGCGAACCGGTGCAAAAGACGCTGAAATACGGCGACGTCTTCCACCAGAACGAAGTGGAACAATCGGCCTATAACTTCGAGCACTCGAACACCGAGTTGCTGTTCGCGCAGTTCAACAACCACGAGTCGGAAGCCAAGCGCCTGATCGAAGCGCAGCTGACCCTGCCTGCCTACGAGCAGATCATGAAAGCCTCGCACAGCTTCAACCTGCTCGACGCGCGCGGCGCCATTTCCGTGACCGAACGCGCCGCCTACATCGGCCGCGTGCGTACGCTGTCGCGCCTGGTCGCGCAAGCGTATTACGAATCGCGCGAACGCCTCGGATTCCCGATGGCGCCTGCCGCCGCTGCCACTGTCGCCGAATAATCAGAATTGAATAACATGACTCAAACCCTGCTCATCGAACTGCTGACCGAAGAACTGCCACCCAAGGCCCTTGCCAAACTGGGCAAGGCGTTTGCCGACGGCATCGTCAACGGCCTCAAATCGCGCGACTACCTCGACGCCGACAGCGTCGCCACCTCGTACGCCACGCCGCGCCGCCTGGCCGTGGTCATCACCAATGTGCGCGCCACGTCGCCCGACAAATCGATCCGCGAAAAAGTGCTGCCGGTGTCGGTCGCGCTGGACGCCGCCGGCAACCCGACTGCGCCGCTGGCGAAAAAACTGGCCGCCCTGGGCTTCCCCAACCTGACCGTGGCCGAACTCGAGCGCGCGCAGGACGGCAAGGCCGAGAGCTTCTTCTACACCTACACCGCCGCCGGCAGCGCGCTGCAAGCGGGCCTGCAAGCTGCACTGATGGAATCGGTAGCCAAGCTGCCGATCCCGAAAGTGATGAGCTACCAGCGCCCGGACGGCGCCACCGTGCAATTCGTGCGCCCGGCCCACCGCCTGGTCGCGCTGCACGGCGCCACCGTCGTGCCATTGACCTTGCTGGGTTTGACCGCGTCGAACGTCACCGAAGGCCACCGCTTCCTGACCGCTCCCGGCCAGCGCGACGTCACCATCGATGACGCCGACAGCTACGCCGCCACGCTCGAAGCACAAGGTAAAGTCCTGGCAGGCGTGGACCAGCGCAAGGAAAAGATCCGCGCCGAACTGCTGGCCGCAGCCGGCGCCGACCAGGTCCTGATGCCCGAAGCGCTGCTCGACGAAGTGACCGCGCTGGTCGAGTGGCCGGTGGTATACGCCTGCCACTTCGAGGAAGAATTCCTGGCCGTGCCGCAGGAATGCCTGATCCTCACCATGCAGACCAACCAGAAATATTTTGCGCTGACCGACGCCGACGGCAAGCTGCGCTCGCGCTTTTTGATCGTCTCCAACATCGCCACCGACACGCCGCAGGCGATTATCGGCGGCAACGAGCGCGTGGTACGCCCGCGCCTGTCCGACGCCAAGTTCTTCTTCGAGCAGGACAAGAAAAAGACGCTGGAATCGCGCCTGCCGCTGCTCAAGAACGTCGTCTACCACAACAAGCTGGGCACGCAGGCCGAGCGCAGCGAACGCGTGTCAGGCCTGGCCGGCTTCATCGCCACCCAGATCGGCGGCGACACCGCCATGGCCACCCGCGCCGCCAAGCTGTCGAAGGCCGACCTGCTGACCGACATGGTCGGTGAATTCCCCGAGCTGCAAGGCATCATGGGCACCTACTACGCCCGCAACGACGGCGAGCCGGAAGAAGTGGCGCTGTCCGCGTCCGAGCACTACCAGCCGCGCTTTGCCGGCGACGCGCTGCCATCGACCGTCACCGGCACCGCCGTGGCGCTGGCCGACAAGCTCGAAACCCTGGTGGGCATCTGGTCGATCGGCCTGCAGCCCACCGGCGACAAGGACCCGTTCGCCCTGCGCCGCCATGCCCTGGGCGTGCTGCGCATGCTGATCGAAAAGCGCCTGATGCTGTCGATCAGCGGTTTGCTCGAAGCGGCGGCCCAGCAGTTCACCGGCGTGGCTGGCTTTACCGATCCGGCGCGCGAAGTGTCCGCCTTCATGATGGACCGCCTGCGCGGCATCCTGCGCGAACGCGGCTTTTCGCCGAACGAGATCGAAGCGGTCGTGGCGCAGCACCCGGACCGCCTCGACGACATCGTCCAGCGCCTGGAAGCGGTCAAAGCCTTTGCGGCCCTGCCGGAGGCAGCCTCGCTGGCTGCCGCCAACAAGCGCATCACCAACATCCTGAAAAAGAACGAGGCTGCGCTGGCTGCCGCCGGCGAAAGCGCCACCGTGGTCGATCCGGCCCTGCTGCAGGATGAAGCGGAGCAGAACCTGGCCGCAGCGGTGTCGCGCGTGCAGCCCGACATCGACGCCGCCTTCATCCGTGGCGACTTCGAAGACGCCCTGAAAACCCTGGCGCAACTGCGCGACGCGGTCGATGCCTTCTTCAACGACGTGATGGTGATGGCCGAGGACGTTGCCCTGCGCAACAACCGCCTGGCCCTGCTGTCGTCGCTGCACGGCATGATGAATCGCGTGGCCGACATTTCGAAGCTGGCGGCGTAGTGGGTGCGCCGGCCTTCAAGCTGATCATCCTCGACCGCGACGGCGTGATCAATCACGACTCGCCCGACTTCATCAAGTCGCCGGCCGAGTGGATCCCCGTGCCCGGCTCGCTCGAGGCGATCGCGCGCCTGAACCAGGCCGGCTACCGGGTGGTGGTCGCGTCGAACCAGTCGGGCATTGCCCGCGAACTGTTCGACATGGTCACCCTCAACGCCATCCATCACAAGATGCACAGCCTGGCGCAGCAAGTGGGCGCCGACATCGACGCGGTGTTCTTCTGCCCGCATTCGGCGGCCGACAACTGCGACTGTCGCAAACCGAAACCGGGCATGTTTACCGAGATCGCCCAGCGCTACAAGGTCAGCCTCAAGGGCGTACCGGTGGTGGGCGACTCGCTGCGCGACCTGCAGGCCGGCTATGTCAGCGGCTGCACACCGTACCTGGTGTTGACCGGCAAGGGCGAGAAAACCCAGGCCACCGGCGGTCTGCCGCCCGGCACGCAAGTGTTTGCCGACCTGGCCGCCATGGTGGCGCAGTTGCTTAAAACCGCGGCTGCACCGGCGCCGGCGCCTGCCATCAATCAATAAAGTATCTGGAGTCTGCATTGGGTCATCCGATTTTGTTTTTACGTTCGCTGCTGTTCACCATCGTGATGATCGTGGCGACCATCGTCTGGTCGCTGGTGTGCTTCCTGGCCGCGCCGCTGCCGTACAACAAGCGCTTCTGGGTGACGTCGCGCTGGAACGTGTTCATCGTCTGGTGCCTGAAGGTGATCTGCGGCATCCGCTACGAGATTCGCGGCGCCGAGAATTTTCCCGATGCGCCAGCCGTGGTGCTGTCGAAGCACCAGTCGGCCTGGGAAACCATCTTCCTGCTGCCTAACCTGCCGCGCCCGCTGGTGTTCGTGTTCAAGAAAGAGATTTTGTACATCCCGTTCTTCGGCTGGGCCATGGCGCTGATGCGCATGATCCCGATCGACCGCAAGCAGGGCAAGAACGCCTTCAAGCACGTGGTACGGATCGGCAAGCGCCGCCTGGCCGACGGCCAGTGGATCATCATGTTCCCCGAGGGTACGCGCATTCCCGTGGGCCAGACCGGCAAGTACAAGAGCGGCGGCACCCGGCTGGCGATCGCCACCGGCGCGGTGGTGGTGCCGATTGCCCACAATTCGGGCGAATGCTGGCCAAAAAATTCTTTTATTAAACGGCCCGGGCTTGTTACAGTATCGATAGGCAAGCCTATTTCTTCCGAAGGACAAACGCCGGACGGCATGATGCAACAGGTGGAAAATTGGATAGAATCAGAAATGCGCGTCATTTCGCCCCACGCCTACAACGCTGGCTCGACGACCTGACCACGCAGGCGCAGGCGGAGCCAACTCCCGCTCCAGCGGCGGCCCCGCCCGCCGCAGCTGCTGCTATCGACCAGCCCGACCTGTTCGGACGCGAGGCGCCGCCACCGCGTTCGGTGTACACGGCACCGGTCTGGTCGGTGCCACCACCGGCCGCCAAGCCGCCGCCGGTTTCTCCCTATATCACTCCGGCCGCGCCGGTTGCGCCACCCACCGTTGCAGTACCGGTCAAATCCCGCACGCCGGCGCCAACACCTGAACACAGCTCCAAGCGCCAGCTGCAAGTAGGCGAATTCATCCTCGAATACGAATTGCGCCGCTCGACGCGCCGCTCGATCGGTTTCATGATCGACGACGACGGCTTGCGCGTGACCGCGCCCAAGCGTGTGACCATCACCGAGATCGACAACGCCATCCGCACCAAGCAGGGCTGGATCCTGGCCAAGCTCCGCGAGCGCCGCGAACGGCGCGCCGCGCGCCTGCAAAAGCCGCCGGTGGAGTGGATCGACGGCGCCCAGCTGCCCTACCTCGGCGCCGACATCACCTTGCGCCTGCTGGTCGGCGGCCGCTACCGCAGCAGTTTCGACGCCGCCACGCGCGAGCTGACCATGGTGCTGCTGCCGGGCGCCACCGAGAGCGCCCTGAAGGAACGGGTCAAAGCCTGGTACCAGCAGGAAGCCAAGCAGCTGTTCGTGCAGCGCCTGGACCTGTACGCAGACCGCCTGGGCGTGCATTACAGCTCGTTCGGCCTGTCGTCGGCCGGCACGCGCTGGGGCTCGTGCACGGCCGACCGCAAGATCCGTCTGAACTGGAAGCTGATCCACTTCTCGCTGCCGCTGATCGACTACGTGGTCGCCCACGAGCTGGCGCACACGCTGGAAATGAACCACAGCGCCGCCTTCTGGGACACGGTGGGCCTGATCTACCCGGAATACGACGACGCCCGCAACCTGCTGCGCAAGCGGGCCCAGGAATTGCCCGTCCTCTTCAGCTAAAGCTTTGCCTGGCCGAAACGAGTGCGGCATAAAAGGTCGCCGTGTCAAAATGACACTTCATTACTCTCTTGCGAGGCTGCCATGGAAAACACATCCCCCCTCAACCCCGGTGACGACGCGCCCGCCGGCACGCCCGGCACCGGTGAAGATGTCTGCCCGATCTGTCACGGCAGTGGCCAGGTCGAGCAGGATGGCGATAACGTCTCGTGCGCCAATTGCGGCGGCACCGGCATGGTCATCGAGGGTATCGGTGGCGGGTGACCGCGCCGGGTTTACCGATTGAGCAGCGCTGGCAGCAAAGCCAGCGTGCGGGCCGTGGCGCCACGGTGCTGGTTGGCGAACGCCAGCGCCTTGGCGCCCATGGCGCTGCGCACTTCCGTGTCGTTGAGCAGGGTTACTGCCTGCGCCATCAGGTCGGGAGCGTCGGCCACGCGCACGGCGCCGCCTGCTGCCACCGCTTCCTGCGTGACCAGTTCGAAATTGAAGGTATGCGGGCCGATCAATACCGGCTTGCCGAGGGCGGCCGGTTCGATCAGGTTCTGGCCGCCCAGCGGCAGCAGGCTGCCGCCCACGAACGCAACGTCGCATACGTCGTAGTAGGCAAACATTTCCCCCATCGAGTCGCCGAGCACCACGTCGATATGGGCCGCCAGCGGCGTACCCAACTCCAACGTGCTGCGGCGCTGCACGTTCAGTCCCTGCCAGCCGATCAGTTTTTCCACGTCGTCGAAGCGCTGCGGATGACGGGGCACGATCAGCAGCAAGGTCTTGGCCGGCAAATCCGCGCGGGCGCGGCGAAACGCTTCCAGTATCAGGGCTTCTTCACCGTCGCGGGTGCTGGCGCACAGCAGCACCGGCCGCGTGCCAATAGCGGCACGCAGGCTGGCGCCCACGGCCAGCGCCGCTGGGGGCACCAACACGTCGAACTTGATGCTTCCGGTTACTTCCACGCGTGGCACACCCAGGGTGCGCACGCGCGCGGCGTCGGCTTCGGTTTGTGCAGCAACCAGCGTGATGCCCTGCGCCGCTTCGCGGATCAGCACACCAAGGCGCTGCGCCTTGCCCAGCGAACGCTGCGACAGACGCGCGTTGGCCAGCAGCACCGGCACACCGCGCCGGCCACAAATGGCGATCAGGTTGGGCCACACCTCGGTTTCCATCAGGATGCACACCGACGGCTTGAAATGCCGGATGAAACTGGACACCATCAGGCCGGTGTCGTACGGCAGGTACGCTTGCACCAGCCGCGCGCCATGCCTGGCGAACAGGGTGCGACCGGTCGCGCGGCCGGTGGGCGTCATATGGGTCAGCACCACGCGGCTGTGCGGATATTCGGCCAGCAAGGCATCGATCAGCGGCTCGGCGGCGCGGGTCTCGCCCACCGACACGGCGTGCACCCACAATACCGGCGCTGCGGCTGACGAAACAGCCTTACCGTAAAAACCCAGGCGCTCGGCCCAATGCTGGCGGTAGCCGGGTTCGCGGCGCCCGCGCAGCCACAGGCGCGCCAGCACCAGCGGCAACGCCAGCCACCACGCCAACGAATAAAGCAGGCGCATGTCAGGCCCCTGCCAGCAGGGTGCGGGCGGCGGTCAGCACCTGCGCCACCGTCGGCGGTGCGCCGGTGTCGCCGAGGTTGATGATGCGCGGCGACCAGTTGCCCTCGGTCTTCCAGCGCGGCGAGTCGGCGTAAATTTCGACCGTGGGCCGCACGAATGCAGCGGCGATATGGGTCAAGCCGGTGTCGACGCCGATCACCAGGTCGGCGCGGCGCGCCAGCAGCACGGCATCGGCCATCGACAGCTTGGGCAGCAGCTGCGCATTGGGCAGGCCGGCTGCCAGTTGCTCGGCTTCGGCCTTTTCTTTCGGTGAGCCCCACGGCAGCAGGATCGGCATAGGAGCAGGCTCGTCCGCCAAGGCGCGGCCCAGCGCGATCCAGTGCTGCGGCGCCCATTTCTTGGCGTCGCGCGCGGTGCCGTGGAAGAACACGGTATAGGCGGCCGGCATCCAGTCGGGACGCGGGGTGTCGGCAGCGAACGGCGCCAGGCCAAAGTCGGCTGGCGTATCGACAGGGTAGCCGAGCGCGGCGCCGGCGACGATGCGTCCACGCGCCACCGCGTGGGTACGCGGATCGGTCGGCACACTGAGGTTGTGGAAGATGCGCGAAACGCCTTCGTAACCGGAACCTTCGCTGCCGTTGGCCATGCCGACCTTGCGCCCGCCCTTGACGACGCGCGCAGCGCCCATGATCACGCCGGTCTTGAGCAGGCCCTGGGTGTCGAACACATAGTCGTATTCCTGCGCGCGCAAGGTGCGAAAAAATGCCTTGATTTCGGCCCGGGTCTCGGGCTTGCCCAGGCTTTTGCGCCAGCGCCGCAATGCGAATGGAATGATGGTGCGCACCCGGGGGTTGAGCCGCACCAGGCTGACAAAGCCCTCTTCCACCACCCAGTCGATATTGGCGTCCGGGAAGTGGCGGGCGATGTCTGCCACCATGGGCAGGTTATGCAGGACATCGCCCAGCGACGACACGCGCACCAGCAAAATATTCAACGGCTTGCCGCCGCGCGCTTGCGTCACCATGGGTTAGAACGGCAGTTCGGCGTCCGGCTTGGCGGCCAGGATCACGCTGCGGAACTGGCCCTGGATGCGCGCCAAAGCTGCCGGCGTCTCGGCTTCGAAACGCATCACGATCACCGGCGTGGTGTTGGACGAACGCGCCAGGCCGAAACCGTCCTCGTATTCCACGCGCAGGCCGTCGATGGTGATGATCTGCTTATTGCCCGGGAACTCGGCGTTGGCGCGCAGGTGGTCCATGACGATGAAGTTCTCGCCTTCGGCCAGGTGCAGGTGCAGCTCTGGCGTGCTGTCGGACTGCGGCAGCGCGTTGAGCAGCGCCGACGGATCGGCCTGTTTGGTCAGGATTTCCAGCATGCGGGCGCCGGCGTACAGGCCGTCGTCGAAACCGTACCAGCGGTCCTTGAAGAAGATGTGGCCGCTCATTTCGCCGCCCAGCGGGGCGCCGGTTTCCTTCAGCTTGGCTTTCACCAGCGAGTGGCCGGTCTTGTACATCAATGGCACGCCGCCCGATTTTTCGATGTACGGCGCCAGGTGGCGCGTGCACTTGACGTCATACAGGATCTGCTCGCCAGGATTGCGCGACAGCACATCTTCGGCAAACAACATCATCTGGCGGTCCGGATAAATGATCTGGCCATCCTTGGTCACCAGGCCCAGGCGGTCGCCGTCGCCGTCGAAGGCGAGCCCGATCTCGGCATCGGTCTCTTGCAGGCAGCGGATCAGGTCCTGCAGGTTTTCCGGGTGGGCCGGATCGGGATGGTGGTTGGGGAAGGTGCCGTCCACTTCGCAGAACAGCTCGATCACTTCGCATCCCATGCCCCGATACAGGTCGCCGGCAAACGCGCCGGCCACACCGTTGCCGCAATCGACGGCGATCTTGATCGGGCGCGACACCTTGACGTCGCCGATGATGCGCTCGAGATACTGGGCGCGGATGTCGTGGGTGGCGTAGGTGCCCGGCACGGCGGCCGTGGAACCATCGTGATCGACGATGCTCTGGTACAAGGCTGTGATCGAATCACCGTGAATGGCCTCGCCAGCCAGCACCATCTTGAAGCCGTTGTAGTCGGGGGGATTGTGGCTGCCGGTGACCATGATGCCCGACGCCGCACCGAGCACGTTGGTGCCGAAATACACCATCGGCGTAGCGACCACGCCCAGGTCGATCACATTGGCGCCCGCCGCCTGCAGTCCTTGCGCCAACGCAGCCGTCAGGGCCGGGCCCGAGAGACGACCGTCGCGGCCGATCACCACGGTATGCTCGCCCTTGGCCAGGGCGGCCTGGCCGAACGCCTGGCCGATCTGGCGGGCGACGCCCTCGTCGAGGGTTTTATCGATGATGCCGCGAATGTCGTAAGCTTTGAAGATCGTTTTGGATAAGGAAACCATAGTGTGTAGGAGCGCAGGTCGTGCCAGTGCCGGCGGCGCAGACCGTCAAGCAAGAGCGGATTAAAGGGAAGTGGCTGCAGCAGGATGAAGCATGATGTCAAACTGCGATAATGGTGACATAGTAAGTGCGATATCGACGACAGGCAAGCCCTGCCGCCGCAAGCCGAACATTTCAGTTACTTAAATTTTCAGGCCGGCGATATCGTTGCCGCCATCGACCCAGTCCTTGACCCATTTCGGCTGGCGGCCACGGCCGGTCCATTGCTGCGATGCGTCGGCCGGATTGCGGTAGCGCGCTGCGACCGGGCCGGTACGGCCACCACGCACGGGGAGGCTGCCCAGCAGTTCCTTGAGCGGCAAACCGACGCCGCGCGCGATGGCGTGGATTTGCTCGAGCGCCTCGGCCCTGCCCTGGGTGGCGCGCTGCGCCAATTCATCTTTTAACTGGTCCTGCAATTGACGTAATTGCGCGGAAGTTAATTTACTCAGGTCCATGTCGATCCTTTAAGTGATAACGAACTATTTTCGCCGGCAGAATATATTACCTCATCACGGAAAAGTCACGGTTTCTTATGCCGTATCATCCAGCGCGGGGCTTTAAAACGCACGATGCGCACATAAATCCAGATATAGCTGGCCATAAATACCAGGCAACAGCCCATTAACACCGGCGTGTTATTCCAGAACAGGGTGGCCGGTATCACTGCCGAGAGCGAGAACAGCCACAAATAAGGGGAAGTGAGCGAATTGCGGCGCACCAGCGCCCGCGCTTCCTTGCGCCCCACCGCCCATTGCACCACCCGCCGAAAGATCAGGCTATGCAAATGGATGCCATCGGGTATGGCCGGGGATTTTCCGCGAACAAACATTCTGCGGTACACCGAGAACAGGGTTTCAAATGCGGGATAAATTAATAACAATGCCGCGTACCAGGTTGACACCTCGGGATTACGCATCACCAGCAACAAGGCCAGTTCTCCCAGCATGAAACCGATGAAATAAGCGCCGCCATCGCCGAGAAAGATCAGCCCTACCGGATAATTCCAGATCAGGAAACCGGCGGTGGCGCCGGCCACCATCAGCGCGGCCACCAGCACGAAAGTATCGCTCACTTGCAACGCCACATAGCCGAGCGAGAGCAACATGCAGATGCACACCACGCTGGCCAGGCCATTGAAGCCGTCGATGATGTTGACCGCGTTGGCGATGCCGGAGACCGCCAGCACCGTCAGCGGCAAGGTAAACCACCAGTGGCTCAGCGCCAGCACGGCAAACGGCCAGTCGATGCGGTCGATGCGGGCGTCGAGCAGGAAGAACCCGAGCCCGGCGGCAATCATGGTCAGCAGCAGGCGCCGCGCCGGGCTCACCCGCCCCGTGTAATCCTCGATGATGCCGCCGGCGAACGCTACCGCCGAGCACAGCAACAAGCCTGCCAGCCATGCGCCCATGGTGGGCACGCGCCAGACGGAAATGGCGGAACTGAGCGCCACCGCCAGGAAAATCGACAATCCGCCGATGCGCGCCACCCGGTGCGCATGCACTTTCTGCACGCCGGCCACGTCATCGAGCGCGGCCCCGTGCAGCCGCGATTCCTTGATTACCAACAAGGTCAAGAGCGCGGAAGCGATAAAGCTCAACAAGAAAGAAAACATAGATGGTCCATGGTACCGAAGGCGCCTGCTACGTCCGACGTCCTGGTTGTCAGCACGTCAACGCGATTGTACCGGATCGCCGGTAGCCGTCGTGTATTGGTGGGGATCTATGCGCGCAGCAAGGGAGGGGGCGATGCGCGGCGCATAAAGGTGCGCCGCGATCTTAGCAGTGGAAAATCGGTAAAGCTTGCTTGCTTACCAATCGATACAAACTCGCCAAATTTGTAACATGTTGCTGCGATGTTACTGGCCCATGCACAGGTGCAGGGCCTGCTTCCAGTCGGGCAGGCGGCAGAAGCGCGATACCAGGCGTTCGGACGACATCACTGAATATTGCGGACGGCGAGCCGGGGTCGGATATTCGGCGCTACCGATCGGCAGCACGCGGCACGACAGGCCGGCAGCTTCGACGATGGCCTGGGTGAACTCGAACCAGGTGGTCTGGCCTTGTGCACTGAGGTGATACACGCCGCTGTTCTGACCCCACCACTCCGGACCGCCCTGCCGGGCTTGCGCCAGCACCAGGGCCGTGGTGTCGGCAATGGTGCGGCTCCAGGTCGGCGCGCCATGCTGGTCTGCCACAACCTTCAATTCCTCGCGCTCGCTGGCCAGGCGCATCATGGTCAGCAGGAAGTTCTTGCCGCGCATGCCATACACCCAGCTGGTGCGGAAGATCAGGTGATCGATGCCGGCGGCGGCAATCGCCTGTTCGCCGGCCAGCTTGCTGGCGCCATACACGTTGAGCGGGCCGGTGACATCGTCCTCGCCGCGCGGCTGGGGGTTGCTGCCATCGAACACGTAGTCGGTCGAATAATGCACCATGGCAGCGCCCAGCAATTTGGCTTCCTGCGCCATCAGGCCCGGTGCTTCGGCATTGACGCGATACGCCAGTTCCGGCTCGCTCTCGGCCTTGTCCACGGCGGTGTAGGCGGCCGGGTTGACGATCAGTTGCGGACGCACGGTACGGATCACGTCGCGCACCTGGTCGAGGTTGGACAAGTCCATGACGTTGCGGTCGACTGCCACCACGTCGCCCAGGCCTTGCAGACTGCGCGCCAGCTCGTAACCGACCTGGCCGGTGCTGCCGGTCAGCAGGATCTTCATGCGAAGACCTCGGCGTCGGCCAGCAGCGCTGCTACCTGGTCCTTGCCCGACAACTGCGGTTCGCCGTCGAGCGGCCACTCGATGCCGATCGCCGGATCGTTCCACAGCACCGCGCGCTCGAATTCCGGCGCCCAGTAATCGGTGGTCTTGTAGAGGAACGACGCCACGTCGGACGTGACCACGAAGCCGTGCGCGAAGCCGGCGGGTATCCACAACTGGCGCTTGTTCTCGGCCGACAGCTCGATACCGAACCACTGGCCAAAAGTTGGCGAGCTCTTACGCAGATCGACGGCGACGTCGAACACCGCGCCTTCGGTCACGCGCACCAGCTTGCCCTGGGCTTGCTGAATCTGGTAATGCAGGCCGCGCAACACGCCCTTGGCCGAGCGCGAATGATTGTCTTGCACGAAAACCGGATCGACGCCCGACAATTCCTTGAAACGACGGGCGTTATAGCTTTCGAAAAAATAACCGCGGTCGTCGCCGAACACGCGTGGCTCAATCACCAGTACGCCTTCCAGCGGGGTAGTAATCACATTCATCGGGTAACAACCTTATCTTGCAAAATCTGCAGCAAATACTGGCCATAATTATTTTTCTTCAGCGGCTCGGCCAGCTTGCGTACCTGGTCGGCGGTGATATAGCCCTTGCGGTAGGCGATCTCTTCGGGGCACGCGACTTTCAGGCCCTGGCGCTTTTCGATGGTGGCGATGAACTGCCCCGCTTCCAGCAGTGAGTCATGGGTGCCGGTATCGAGCCAGGCCATGCCACGTCCCATCACTTCCACCTTGAGCTTGTTCTGCTCGAGGTAGACGCGGTTGACGTCGGTAATTTCCAGTTCACCGCGCGGCGACGGCTTGATGCTGGCGGCGATGTCGCACACCTTGTTGTCGTAGAAATACAGGCCGGTGACCGCGTAGTTCGACTTTGGCTTGAGCGGCTTTTCCTCGATCGAGATGGCGGTGCGGCCGTCGTCGAATTCCACCACGCCGTAACGCTCGGGATCCTGTACGTGGTAAGCGAACACGGTCGCGCCTTGCGGCTCGTCGTTGGCGCTGCGCAGCAAACCATCGAGATCGTTACCGTAATAAATGTTATCGCCGAGGATCAGCGCCGATGGCGCATCGCCGATGAATTCCCTGCCGATGATGAATGCTTGCGCCAGGCCGTCCGGCGATGGCTGTACCGCGTAGCTGAGCTTGATACCCCACTGGCTGCCATCGCCCAGCAGATCCTGGAAGCGCGGCGTGTCTTGCGGCGTCGAAATCAGCAGGATTTCGGTGATGCCAGCGAGCATCAGCACCGTCAGCGGATGATAAATCATCGGCTTGTCGTAAATCGGCAGCAACTGCTTCGACACAGCCATCGTGACCGGGTACAAACGGGTGCCGGAACCGCCGGCCAGGATGATGCCCTTGCGATTCAGGGTGTTACTTGGGGCGCTCATTGCTGGCCTTCGCGATTGAAGTAGTTGGTTTCTACCCAGTTGGCATAGCTGCCCGACTGCACGTCGGTGACCCAGGCCTGGTTGTCCAGGTACCATTGCACGGTCTTGGCGATACCGGTCTCGAAGGTCTCGGCCGGCTTCCAGCCCAGTTCGCGCTCGAGTTTGCGGGCGTCGATGGCGTAGCGGCGGTCGTGTCCCGGACGGTCTTTGACATAGGTGATCTGGGCGCGATAGCTGCTGCCGTCGGCCTTCGGCTTTTGCTTGTCGAGCATGTCGCACAAGGTGTTGACCACTTCGAGGTTGGCCATTTCATTCCAGCCGCCCACGTTGTAGGTCTCGCCCAGGCGGCCGGCTTCCAGCACGCGGCGGATTGCCGCGCAGTGGTCGCTCACGTACAGCCAGTCGCGCACCTGCTGGCCGTCGCCGTAGATCGGCAGCGGTTTGCCGGCCTGGGCGTTGGCGATGATCAGCGGGATCAGCTTTTCCGGGAAATGGTACGGACCGTAGTTGTTCGAGCAGTTGGTGGTCACCACCGGCAGGCCGTAGGTGTGGAAGTACGAGCGCACCAGGTGGTCCGAGGCGGCTTTCGATGCCGAATACGGGCTGTTGGGCGCAAACGCGGTGGTTTCGGTAAACGGAGCATCGTCCGGGCCCAGCGTGCCATACACCTCGTCGGTGGACACGTGCAGGAAGCGGAACGACGCTTTTTCTGCGTCCGGCAGCGCCGACCAGTAAGCGCGTGCGGCTTCCAGCAGGCTGAAGGTGCCGTTGATATTGGTGTTGATGAATTCGCCAGGACCCACGATCGAACGATCGACGTGGCTCTCGGCGGCGAAGTGCACCACCGCGCGTGGCTTGTGTTCCTGGAACAGCGCCAGTACCTGGGCCTGGTCGCAGATGTCGCCGCGCACGAAGATGTGGCGCGCATCCTGCTTCAGGGTCGCCAGGTTATTGAGGTTGCCGGCATACGTGAGCTTGTCGAAGTTGATCACTGGCTCATCGGACTGGGCCAGCCAGTCGAGGACAAAATTCGAACCGATGAAACCGGCACCACCTGTAACAAAAATCATTTAGTATCCTGCGGCAAGCGTTAGTTAATATTAGGCGATATTTTATGTGAAACTTCCGTGCTGATGGGCAAAAATCGACATCGTGCCCTGATTTCCCCGTTATTTTCAAATGTCCAAGCAACGATTCCGTGAGTATTTAATATGAAAACCTATGTCATCGGGGATCTGCAAGGCTGCCACGAGCAAGCCTTGTCCATGCTCGACCGCATCCGCGCGCACGCGGCCGAATGCGGTGACATGGAACCTGCCATCCTGTTTGCCGGCGACCTGATCAACCGGGGCCCCGACTCGCTGGCCACCCTGCGCCACGTGCGCCAACTGGCGCTGGCCAGCGACGGTCGCATCGACAGTGTGCTGGGCAACCATGATCTGCACCTGCTGGCGGTGGCCCATGGCATCCGGGCTGAGCACAAGTCCGACACCCTGTCGGCAATTCTGACCGCCCCCGACCGAGACGAACTGATCGACTGGGTGCGGCGCCGGCCGCTGGCGATTGGCGTCCATGCCGCCGGTCGCCAGCACGTCCTGGTCCACGCTGGATTGTTGCCACAATGGAATCCTGAGCAAACCCTGGCGCTGGCCGACGAGGTGCACGCCATGTTGCGCGGTCCCGATAACGAATTTGCAGAATTCCTGGCACAGATGTACGGCAATGAACCGGCGCACTGGTCGGACCGCCTGCAAGGCGCCGACCGCCTGCGCTGCATCATCAACGCCATGACACGGCTGCGGTTTTGCGATGCCGATGGCGTAATGGACTTCAAGATGAAGGAAAGCGGCAAGGCCGACCCGTCGTCCGGGCTGATGCCGTGGTTCGAGGTGCCGGGCCGCCAGAGCGCAAACGCCACCGTGGTGTTCGGCCACTGGTCGGCGCTGGGGCTGACGGTGCGGCCCGACCTGATCGGCCTCGACAGCGGTTGCGTATGGGGCGGGCAATTATCTGCCATGTGCCTGGAAGACCGCAGCTTGCTGCAAGTGCAATGTCCGCAGTTCCAGGAGCCAGGCAAGAAGAAAGCCTAGTGCAAAGAAAGCCTAGTGAACGCCGGCGGATACGCCCAGGGCGGCAGCGACGGCCTGTTGCGCCACCTCGGCCAGTTCGCGCCGGTGGGCGCCCGTGGTAGCGATGGCGGGCATGATGGCCACCCGCGCCGTCACCGGCGGGCCGTCCAGGATCGCCACGATGCTCTCGGCAAACGTCATCTCGCCGATGAAATCGACCGCATGGTGCAGCGCGCCCTTGGCATCGACGTAACGCAGCGCGAACGGCTGCACCGGCACGCCGGCGTCGATCGCCGCTTCGAACAGGTTCGCGTGGAACGGCAGCAACTCGCCCTGCGAGGCGGTGGTGCCCTCGGGGAAGAACGCCACGCGCTCGCCGCGCTGCAAAGTCGCCACCAGTCCTTCGAAAATCAGGCGCAAGTCGCGCCGATTGCCACGCGCAATAAACACCGTGCCGGCTTTTTGCGCCAGCCAGCCGGCCAGCGGCCACGACCGGATTTCGGCCTTGGCCACGAAATGGCTCGGATACAGGCTGTGGATGACGAAAATATCGAGCCACGACACATGGTTCGATACCAACATCGCCTGCGCCAGCACCGGCGCTGGCGCACCCGATAACGCGCCGCCATCCTGCGCCACCGTCACATTGCAGAGCAACAGCAACTTGCGCGACCAGCGGCGAATCTGACCGTTGCGCCGCTCCTGCCCCAGCCACGGGAACACGACAGCGCAAATCGCCATGCCTTGCAGCACGTGCAACAGCACGCGCGCCAGGCGCAACATCGTCGACAGCTTCATGCCATCAAGAACGCTGGAACGCGACGTGACCTGCCACGATGGTGATGCGCACCTGCCCGGCCAGGTTGTAGCCGAGGAAAGGCGTGTGCTTGCCCTGGCTGGCCAGGGCCGACGCCTCCACCGTCCAGTGTGCTTCGGGATCGAACACCACGACGTCGGCCACCGCGCCGACCGACAAGGTACCGGCTGCCAGCCCGGCCACGCGGGCCGGCTCGGACGTGATGCGCGCGATCGCGCGCGCCAAAGGACGGGTAGCGCCAGTATTTTGCTGGGCCGCGTAGTCGGTGGCCCATTTCAGGCTCAGTGACAGCAGCAGTTCCAGGCCGGTGGCGCCAGGCGAGGCTTCGCCGAAGGGCAGCAGTTTTTCGTCGTCGTCGACCGGCGTGTGGTCCGAGCACAGCGCGTCGATGGTGCCGTCGAGCAGGCCCAGGCGGATCGCGTCGCGGTCGCGCTGGCTGCGGAATGGCGGCGTCATGCGGGCATTGGAGTCGAAGAAGCCGATGTCGGCGTCGGTCATGTGCACGTGGTGGGCGCCGACGTCGCAGGTGACCGGCAGGCCTTCGGCCTTGCCGCCACGGATCAGCTCCAGGCCGGCAGCCGACGAAATGCGACACAGGTGCACACGGGCGCCGGTGGCGCGCATCAGCTCAAAAATCGTGTGCAGGGCAATGGTCTCGGACATGACCGGCACGCCGGACAGGCCCAGGCGCGAGGCCAGTGGGCCGCTGGCAGCGATGCCGCCGCGGCCGATGTGCGCATCCTGCGGGCGCAGCCACACGGTAAAGCCGAACGTGGCCGCGTATTGCAGCGCGCGCAGCAGCACGTTGGTGTCTTCGATCGGTTCCTCGGCCTGCGAGAAGCCGATGCAACCCGATTCGGTCAGCTCGGCCATCTCGGTGAGCGCCTTGCCTTTCAGGCCCATGGTCAGTGCGCCCAGCGGGTGCACGTGAGCCTGGTTCAGCGAACGGGCCCGATGTTTCAGCATTTCCACCAAACCGGGTTCGTCGAGCACCGGGTCGGTATCGGGCGGGCACACCAGGCTGGTCACGCCGCCTTGCATGGCGGCCTGCATTTCCGAGTCCAGCGTAGCCTTGTACTCGTAACCCGGTTCGCGCAGGCGCGCGGCCAGGTCCACCAGGCCAGGGGCCACGACCAGGCCGGCAGCGTCGATGGTGTGGTCGGCGGTAAAGCCCACAGGTGCTGTGCCGATGGCGGCGATCTTGCCATCGACAATGTAGACATCGTGCCGGCCATCGATGCCGTTGGCCGGGTCGATCAACTGGCCGTTCTTGATAATGATTTTGTTCATACCTGCGTTCATCCCTGCGTACCTGCCACGATGCTCATCACCGCCATGCGGACGGCGATCCCGAAAGTTACCTGCGGCAAAATCACCGCTTGTGCGCCATCGGCCACGGCCGAATCGATTTCCACGCCCCGGTTCATCGGACCGGGGTGCATCACGATGGCGTCGGGCTTGGCCAGCGCCAGGCGCTCGGGCGTCAGGCCATAGCTCTTGAAGTATTCCTGCGCCGATGGCAGCAGCGCGCCGCTCATGCGCTCGTTTTGCAGGCGCAGCATGATGATCACGTCGACATCCTTCAGGCCCTCATCCATGTTGGTGAAGGTGCGCACGCCCATCTGCTCGAGGCCGCCCGGCAGCAAGGTATGCGGGCCGATCGCGCGCACTTCCGGCACGCCCAGCGTGGTCAGGGCGTGAATATCGGAACGGGCCACCCGGCTGTGCAGGATGTCGCCGACGATGGCCACGCGCAGATTCGTGAAATCTTTCTTGTAGTGGCGGATCGTGTACATGTCCAGCAAGCCCTGGGTCGGGTGGGCATGGCGGCCATCACCGGCGTTGACCACGTGCACGTGCGACTGCCTGGTTTCCATCAGGTGCTTGGCGATCAGGTACGGCGCGCCCGACTGCGCGTGGCGCACCACGAACATGTCGGCGTGCATGGCTGACAGGTTGTCGATGGTATCGAGCAGCGACTCGCCCTTGCTGGCCGACGACGCCTGGATGTTCAGGTTGATCACGTCGGCCGACAAGCGCTTGGCGGCGATCTCGAAGGTGGTGCGGGTGCGCGTGGAGTTCTCGAAGAACAGGTTGAACACCGATTTGCCGCGCATCAGCGGCACTTTTTTCACATCACGGTCGGAAATGCCGACGAACGACGACGCCGTATCGAGGATGTGATTGAGGATGGACTTGGGCAGTCCCTCGATCGACAGCAGGTGCTGCAGTTCGCCGTGTTTGTTCAGTTGCGGATTGAGCATGGTGGTTGGGCGCGGAGTTGAGCGTAGAGTTGAGCGTGGAGTTCAGCGGAGGATTATGCGTGATCGATGGTGAGCGTGAATTGTCCGTCGTCGGCGCGCTTGAGGACCAGCGCCTGCCCTTTTTGCACGGTGACGTGCGCCGCCACGAAATCGGCCGCGACCGGCAGCTGCCGCTCACCGCGATCGACCAGGGCCGCGAGCATGATGCGCGCCGGGCGACCGTAATCGAACAGCTCGTTAATTGCAGCGCGCGTGGTGCGCCCCGTGTACAGCACGTCATCGACCAGCAGGATGTTGGCCGCTGCCACATCGAACGTGATGTTGGTGGGCTTGACCTCGGCCGGCAGGCCCTTCTTGGCATAGTCGTCGCGGTAGAACGAGACGTCGAGCACGCCGCAGCGGTCGGACAGGCCGAGGTCGGCTGCCAGGCGTTCGGCGATCCAGGCGCCGCCGGAGTGGATGCCGACGATGGCGACATCGGCCACGCCGGCCAGGCCGGCCTTGACGTCCGCCAGCAGCGTCGCGTACAGCGCTTCGGCATCGAGTTGGTTGGGGTTTGTTGTAGGCATATTCAAGGGCGTCAAAAATGAGCGTCGAAATATTGTTGCAAGATGATAGCAGCGGCGCGGTCGTCGATCACTTCGCCGCGTTTGGCGCTGATCACGGCCGAGCTATAGCGCTCGTCGACCAGTTCCACCGGCAGATTAAAACGGCCGTGCAGCTGGTTGGCGAACTTGCGCGCGCGCGCCGTCATGTCGTGGGGGGTACCGTCCGGGTGCATCGGCAGGCCGACCACCAGCAGCGTGGGCTGCCACTCGTCGAGCAGGGATTGAATTGCGGCAAAGCGGCTGGCATTGTCGATGGCGGCAATGACTTTCACGGGCGTGGCCTGGCGGATCAGCGTATTGCCCATGGCCACACCGATGCGCTTGACGCCGAAGTCGAAGGCAAAGATGGTATCCGCGCTCACCGGGAAGTCACCGTGTACAGCGCTTTACGCATGACCGGCCTCGGACGCGAGCATCAAAGGGTCGATACCCAGCAGGCGGATGGCCGCCGTGTAGCGTTGCTCGATCGGCACGCCGAACAGGATCTCGGGATCGGCGCCGACCGTGAGCCAGCCATTGCGGCCGATCTCGTCCTCGAGCTGGCCCGGGCTCCAGCCCGAATAGCCTATCGACACCAGCATGCGCGGCGGACCGTCGCCGGACGCAACCGCTTCGAGCACGTCGATCGACGTGGTAAACGCCACTTCTTCGGTGACGGTGAGCGAGGACGAGTAGCGCTGGCCCGGCGTGTGCAGGACAAAACCGCGATCGTCCTGCACCGGGCCGCCAAACATGACGGGCTGATCGACTGCGCTGTCCTGGTCACCTTCGAGTGTCAGGTCGATACGCTCGAACAACACCTGCATGGTCATGTCGGTAGGCTTGTTGATCACCACGCCCAGCACGCCGTTCTCATTGTGTTCACACACATACACGACGGTGCCGCCGAATACCGGGTCTTGCATGGAAGGCATGGCGATCAGGAAATGATTGGCCAGGTTCAGTTGCGGGACCGGGCTGTCACCTTCGGTGGCGGCTGAACCTGCGGGGGCCAACGGATCTTCCTGTAACAAGCCGGGGACAGGAAGCGTTTTGCCGATTTTGCTCTTCTTCATACGCATTGCTCTCTGTGTGCGGGGCCGCTCGGGGCGGTCGGTGCTAGTATTCGCCTGCAAGAAACCAGCAAATCACCGCGTAGTTTACACTGAAATCACGGCGCACCCACGATTGCGTTGCCCCACAAGATAGACACAGACTAAATGAAACACGATTCCACCCTGGTATGGCTGCGCCGCGATCTGCGGGTTTTCGATCACGTTGCCTTGCACCAGGCGCTGCAGGACAGTGACAAAGTCTACTGCGTTTTCATTTACGACAGCACCATCCTGGACGCCCTGCCGCGCCAGGACCGGCGCGTGGATTTCATCCACGCCAGCGTGGCCGAAGTGGATGCAGAGCTGCGCCAGCTCGGAGGCTGCCTGCTGGCGCGCCACGGCGACCCGCTCAAGGAGATTCCGGCGCTGGCCGCCGAGTTGAACGTCGCTGCGGTCTATTGCAACCACGACTATGAACCGCAGGCAATCGCCCGCGACGCCGCCGTCCATCAAGCATTGCAAGCCGATGGCCGCGCGCTGGCCGGTTTCAAGGACCAGGTGGTGTTCGAAAAAAGCGAAGTGCTGTCGCAAACCGGTGGCGTGTTTTCCGTCTTCACTCCATACAAGAACGCCTGGCTCAAAAAGCTCGAGGCCGATCCGAGCGTGATCGCGCCGTACCACATCGAGCCGCACGCGGCGCGCCTGGCGCCGCCGCCCTTCCCATCCTCCACGCTGCCCACCTTGCAGCAGCTTGGCTTTGAGCCGAGCAACCTGGCCGAACTGAAAATCCCCACCGGCATGTCGGGCGCCGCACAATTGTTCGATGATTTTTTACCGCGCATCGCCCACTACAAGACCGCGCGCGACTTCCCGGCCGTCAAAGGCCCGTCTTACCTGTCGCTGCATTTCCGTTTTGGCACCCTGTCGGTGCGCCACCTGGTGCGCACCGTGGTGGACCTGATGGCGCGCGGCGGCGGCGGCGACGGCGCGCCGGTGTGGCTGGCGGAACTGATCTGGCGCGAGTTCTACGCCATGATTTTGTTCCACAATCCGCACGTGGTGGGTAGCGCGTTCAAGCCCGCCTATGACGCCATCGCATGGGAGACGGGGCCGGAAGCCGATGAGCTGTTTACCGCCTGGTGCGAGGCGCGCACCGGCTACCCTCTGGTCGATGCGGCCATGCTGCAACTGAACCAGACCGGCTATATGCACAACCGCCTGCGCATGGTGACCGCCTGTTTTTTGATCAAGGATCTCGGCATCGACTGGCGCCGGGGCGAAGCCTATTTTGCGCTGCACCTGAACGACTTCGACCTGGCGTCGAACAACGGCGGCTGGCAGTGGGCCTCATCGTCGGGGTGCGACGCGCAACCGTACTTTCGCATCTTCAACCCGATCACGCAGTCGGAAAAATTCGACGGCGCCGGCAAATTCATACGCCGCTACCTGCCGCAGCTGAAACACCTGGGCGACAAGGAAATCCACGCGCCGTGGCTGCACCCGCGCATGGAGCCGCTGGCCTACCCCGGCCCGATCGTCATGCACGACGAGGCGCGCAAGCGTACGCTCGAGCGCTACGAGGTCGTCAAAAAGGTCAAGCCTCCTGAGGATTGAGCAGTTCCTGCATCGTCGCCAACAGTTCGGGCTCAGGGAACGGCTTGCCGAAGAAGGCATTCACGCCCAGGTCCAGCGCGTAGTTGCGGTGCTTGTCGGCGCTGCGCGACGTGATCATGATGATCGGGATGGCCGCCGTGCTGTCGTCGCCGCGCACCTGGCGCGTGAGGTCGAAGCCGTCCATGCGCGGCATTTCGATATCGACCAGCAGCATGTCGGGCTTTTGCTCGCGCAGCTGTTCGAGCGCATCGACGCCGTCCTTGGCCAGCAGCACGCGGTAGCCTTCGCGCTCGAGCAGGCGCCCGGTTACGCGGCGCACCGTCATCGAATCATCGACCACCATCACCGTCGCTGCGTGTGCGCCCGCCACCGCACCGGTACCGGGGTCGGCGCCGCCTTGAGCCGCCTGGGCATACTGCTCGCGCGCCTCCGGGTGTTGCGCCAGGTGCTGCACCAGCGCCACCGGGTTAAGGATCAACACGATATCGCCCGATCCCAGCACGGTGGCGCCGGCGATGCCGGCCATGCGCGCGAGCTGCGGACCGATATTCTTGACCACCACTTCGCGGTTGCCCAGTACCTGGTCCACCTGCAATGCCAGCCGCTCGGTGCCGTTCTTGAGCATCATCACCGGCGCCGACTGTTTCACCTGCGGCTGCGCGGCCACGGCGCCCAGCAGCGCGGGCAGGTAGTGCAGCGCGGCCTGGCGGCCCTGTAGCGTCACGTGACCCGACCGGTGGGCGGCGGCCAGTGCCTCCTCCTTCATCTGCTGCACCTGCTCGACCAGGATGGCCGGCAAGGCGTAGCTGCGGCCACCGGCGGCCACCAGCACAACCTGGGTAACAGCGAGCGTGAGCGGCAGGCGGATCACGAAACGCGTGCCTTTGCCCGGCGTCGATTCCAGGTCCACCCGGCCGCCCAGTGCCTGCGCCTCGGACTGCACGATGTCCATGCCCACGCCCCGGCCAGACAATTCGGTCAGCGCTTCGGCGGTGGTAAAGCCGGGTTCGAAAATCAGGTCGGCCACCTGGGCTTCGGTGACATCTTCGCCGTCTTCCAGCAAGCCGCTGGCCACGCCCTTGGCGCGGATGCGCGCCAGGTCGAGGCCGGCGCCATCGTCAGAGAATTCGATCACGACCTCGTTGCCCTGCTGCGTCACTTCCATCAGCAGCTCGCCGGTTTCGCTCTTGCCTGCGGCGGTGCGCGCGGCGCGCGGTTCCACGCCGTGGGCGATCGCATTGCGCAGCAGGTGTTCGAACGGCGCGACCATGCGCTCCAAAACGCCGCGGTCGATTTCCACGCTGCCGCCGCGCAGGTCGAGGTTGACGCGCTTGTCCACTTCCTTGGCGCTCTGGCGCGCCACCCGGAACAGCCGTTCGGCAATGCTGGAAAACGGCACCATGCGCACCCGCATCAGGTCGCGCTGGAGGTCGCGCGTCACGCGCGCCTGCAGCACCAGGTCGTCGCCGGCGTGATGGACGCTGTGCGACAGGTGCTCGTGCAGGCTGGCTGCATCGTTGACACTTTCGGCCATCATGCGGGTGAGTTCCTGCAAACGGGTAAAGCGGTCGAATTCGAGCGGATCGAAATCGCGCTCGTTGATGTCGGCCATGCGCGACATGCTCGAGGCGATCTGGGACTCGGCCTGCATCTCGATTTCGCGCAGTTGCCGGCGCAAGCGGGACAAGTTGTCGGACACGTCGCCCAGCGTGGCGCGCATGGCGCCCACTTCGTTTTCCAGCCGCGAGCGGGCAATCGACACTTCGCCGGCCTGGTTCACCAGGCGGTCGAGGATGTCGGCGCGCACCCGTACCAGCGGCGATTTACTGGCCGGCTGGTCGTCGGTGCACGGTGGCGCCGACAGTTCGGCACAGGGCGCCGCAGCCGGGTCGCCCACTTCAGCGGCAGCAGCCATGCCACCCTTCTGCAACTGCTCGAACAGCAGCAGCGCATGGTCGTAATGGGCCAGCAGTTCGTCGAACGCCTGCGCCGTGGCAGAACTGGCGTGCACCATGTTTTCGATATGGGTTTCGATCTCGTGCACGTGCTGGCCCAGGCGCATGGCACCGGCCATGCGCGCGCTGCCCTTGACCGTGTGCAGCAGGCGCAGCAAGCCTTGCGCGTGACTGGTGTCGAGCGGCGCGCCCTGCCAGGCGCGCAGGGCTTCACCCACTTGCGGCAGCAGGTCGGCGCCCTCCTCCAGGAACACGGCCAGCAGTTCCGCGTCCAGTTCATCGTTGAAGATGGCAGGCGGCGCATCGTGCTGCGGCGGCGCGGCCAGCGGCAGTTCGGTGATGCCGGTGTCGGCGGCGTTGAATGACGCTGGCTCTGGATACAGTTCCGGTCCCGGTTCCGGTTCCGGTCCCGGTGCCACTTCGGACTCCTGGCCTGCGTCCATGGCAGGCGTGGGCACCGGTTCCGGGGCGGTTTCGGCGGCCGGCGCGGCGATGTGCAGCGGCGGCTCGGCAAAGGTTTCGTCGAAGGCAGTGTTGAACAGGTCATCGATGTCGTCGTCGACGCGCGGCTCGACGTGGCGCCAGCCGCGCTTCGGCGCCGGGGCCGGAACTTCCGAAGCCGGCACGGTGCCGCTGAGCTGTTCGTACACCTGGCGGAACATGGCGTCCAGCGGCGACTCGTCCTGTGCTGGCGCGGCGCTGCCGGCCTGCTCATTTGCCTGCTCTTCCGCCACCAGCTGGTCGAGCTGCGCTTCCAGCGCCGGGTTGGCGGCTGGCGCGGCCGCGTGCAACTGCGCGCGCAGCGCCGCCAGTGCGGCGATCAGTTCCGGCTGGGCGGACGGCATGGCGCCGCCGCCCACGGTATCGACCATTTGCCGCAAGCGCTGCGCCGTGAAATCGAACAGGTCGTGCTGCGCCTGGTCGAGGAACGGTGCGGGCGCCTGCAGCGCTTCCAGGGTGTTTTCCAGCGCCAGCGCCAGTGCGCGCAGCGCGGGTACGCCCACGGTGCCGGCAATGCCGGCCAGCGTGTGCGCCGCCCGCAGCGACTGCGGCTCGGCCGCGCGCTGCGGGACGTGGCGCCAGGCGCCGAAGTCGTGCGACAGCTGGTCCACCAGCTGGCTCGCTTCCGCCACGAAAATGGCGAGCAGCGGACCCGGTGCGGTCAACTCACCGGCAGCCGTTGCTTCGGTGGCGTGCGGGTCAGCGGCAATGTCAGCGGCCTCAGTGGCATCAGCGACATCAGCCACATCAGCCACATCAGCGACAGCAGCGGCGTCGGCAATCCGGGGCGATTCAGTGGCGTCTGGTATCGCCGGCAGGCCACCCTGCACGCGCGCAGCGTCTGCAGCCAGGGCTTGGGCGCGGTGGCTCAACGGTACTTCTGCGCCGTCACTTGCCAGCAACGCGGTCCAGGCGCGCAGTTCGCGGGCCGCGCGTTCGAGCAGCGCCGCCAGCGCTTCGTCCACCGGCCGCTCTTCGGCCAGCCAGGTATTCATCACCCGCTCGACCGCTTGCGCGCCGTCGGCAAAATCGTCCAGCGCCACGGTGCGGGCGCTGCCCTTGAGGGTATTGAAGGCGCGGCGCAGCACGATCAGGCGCTGTTCGTTCGCGGCGGCGCCCAGCGTGGCATCGACAAAGTCGAGCGACTCGCGCGCCTCGGACAGGAACAATGCCAGCAGTTGCGGCGTGTTGGCGGCAGTCTCCATGACCGGCACAGCGTCCTGCGGCGGCGCGGCGGGCGGCGGCGCCGGTACCGCGTCGTCGAGCACGGGGATCGATTCCGCGCCCGCCATCTTGGCAAACGGCACCGCGCGGAAGCTTCCCTGCTGCGCGTCGAAGGCGAAGCGCTCGCGCGCGCCGGCCGCGTTATGGGCCAGCAGCTCGGCAAAAAAACCCAGCGCGCTGACATTTTGCACCACGTCGTCGAGCGCTTTGAGTTCCTGCGCCGGCTCGGCGCCGTCTTGCGCCAGCGCGGCCACCTGCGCGCGTACCTGCTGCGCGCCCTGCGCGGCGGCCGGCTGCTCCAGTTCGGCCAGCGTCGCGTGCAGCACATCGAGCACCGGCGCCATGCTGGCCAGCGCTGCGCGCTGCTGCGGATCGGCATGGAAGCGGTCGAGCGCGTGTTCGACCGCGCGCAGCGCTGCCTTGATCTCGGCGGTGGTGTGCTCCGGCGCGGCGTTCTGCCAGCTACGCGCCTGCGCGGGCGCCAGCGCATCGCGCTGGCCGTAGCGGCGGCTGTCGTAATCGGGCGGCGCCAGGCCGTCCAGCGCAAAGGCCGCGAACAGCGCGCGCGCCGTGGCCGAGCTGCTGGCCGGACCGGCCACGGCGATGAAGAACAAGGCGTCGCGCAGCATGGCGTCCGGTTGCGCGGCAGTGCCCTGGGACAGGCGCCGCAGCTGCAGGTTGATCATGCCGAACAGCTGCTTGACCTGCACGCTGCCGGCGATGTCGCCGCCGGCCACCAGTTCGGCAAAGGCCTGCAGCGCCAGCCAGAACGCGCGCGGCCCGGCCTGCTCCTGGGCGCCGGCCACCGCCGCCACGGCCTCGGTCAGGGCGGCGGCGTGTTCGCGCTGCTGCGCCGGCTCCGGGCTTTTCAGGTACGGCAGCAGCGCGCGCTCGAAGCGCTGGCGGCAGGCGGCGTAGTCCTGCTCCGCTGCGGGCGCCGGGTCGGCTGGCGGCAGCGTCACCGCGCGCCCCAGGTCGGGGAAAAACAGGTCGGCCGGGTGGATCCGTTCCGCCCCGACGATTTCCTGCACCGCGCGGTAGTACGGGTACAGCCTGGCCGGTTGAGACGGTGCGCCGCCGAGCAGCTCTTCCAGGTACTCGACCAGCGCCTGGTACAGCTGCGTGACCGCTGCCACGTGGTCGGGGCTGCACTTGACGGCGCCCGACTTGAAACGCTCGAGCGCGGTCTCGGCCAGCGCCGTGACCTGGCCCAAGCCTTCCACGTCGACCATCTGCAACGCGCCATGGGCCTGGTGCAAATGGGTTTTGGCCAGTTGCAGCTGGGTGGCCTGGTCTTCCGGGGCGCGGCCGCCGGCTTCGTGCAGGGCGGTGCGCGAACGGGCCAGCGCTTCGCGGATTTCTTCCATTACCCACGACAGCGGGCCAGTGTTTGCGATAAAAGTATCAGTCATGCGGGTACCGGCCTTTCAATGTTGTGCCGCTCAGGAGGCGATGCGAAACCGCGCCACCGAGTTTTTCAGTTCCTGCGCCAGCACCGACAGTTTATGGATCGACTGCGCGGTGTGCTGGGTGCCGTCCTGGGTCTGTTCGGTCACCGTCAGGATCAGCTGGATGTTGCGCGCCACGCCGCTGGCCGACGTGGCCTGTTCGCCGGTGGCCTGGGCGATGCCGGAAATCAGTTCCGCCAGGCGGTGCGACACCTGCGAAATATCGTTCAATGCCGCGCCGGCGGCGTCGGACAGGCGCGTGCCCTCCACCACACCGCGCGTGGATTTTTCCATGGCCGCCACCGCGTCGTGGGTGTCGTTCTGGATGGTGCGCACCAGCGCGCCGATCTGCTTGGCGGCGCCGGCCGAGCGCTCGGCCAGCCGCTGCACTTCCTCGGCCACCACGGTGAAGCCGCGCCCTGCCTCGCCGGCCGATGCGGCCTGGATGGCGGCGTTGAGCGCCAGCACGTTGGTCTGCTCGGTGATGTCGGAAATGAGCTCGGTAATCTCGCCGATTTCCTGCGACGACTCGCCCAGGCGCTTGATGCGCTTGGAGGTATCCTGGATCTGGTCGCGGATCTCGTGCATGCCGAAGATGGCGTTGGCCACGGCGGTGGAGCCCAGGTTGGCTGCCGCCACCGACTGCCGCGCCACGTCGGCCGATTCGCTGGCCGAGCGCGAGACGTCGGTAATCTGGTCGGCCATGCGCACCACGGTACTGCTCACGCCCTGGATTTCACGCGACTGCTGCTGCGAGGCGCGCAGCAAATCGTTGGAAATGCTGTGCGCGTGCAGCGAAGCGCGCGTGACCTGTTCGGCGGTGGCCGTCACGCGGCCCACCAGCACCCGCAACTCTTCCACCGTGTAGTTAACGGTGTCGGCAATCGCCCCGGTGACGTTTTCCGACACCGTGGCGCGCACGGTCAGGTCGCCGTCGGCCACTTTTTGCAGCTCGTTCATCAGGCGCAGGATGGCGGCCTGGTTCTGGGCGTTGGTTTCCCTGGCCGCTTCCTCCTTGCGCTGCGACTCCATGCGCATGGCATCGGCCTCGCGGCGGCGGCGGTCGGCGCCGCGCGTGCGGTTGTTGGAATCGACCAGCAGCACGCGGCCAATCGCCACCGCCATCACCAGCGTGAACATGCCGCAGCCCACCATCAGCCAGAAGGTCAGGCCCAGCGAATCCTGTTCGGCGCGGTAAGCCTGCTGCAAGGTGTACAGGCGCTGGCGCAGCGCCTCGTTCTCGTTGAAGATCAGGCGCTCGGCGTTTTTGGCGGCGCTGAATTTATCGAGTTTGTCGAGGATGGCGGCCACCAGCTTCTGGTAATCCTCGAACTGCGCCTTGAGGGCGACGATTTTCTCGCGCAGCTCCGGCTCGCGCACGGCGCTCAGGCCCTGCGCGGCGCTGCCGCTCAAAAAGCCGTCCAGCGTGGTGCGGAACACGGTGGTGTCGCGCCCCAACTGGAACGCGGTTTCGGAACTGATGCCGCCGGCGGTGAGAAATTCGCTGGCGCTGCGGCTCATGCGCTGGGTGAGCATGGTGAGCTTGCCCAGCGCGGCCACCTCGCGCGCGGCGCCGCCGCCGGCCACGCGCAATGCGCCGATCTCCTCGGTGCGGGCCAGCAGGTCGGGCGACATGGCATTGAGCTTGTGCAGGGTCTGGTCGACGCCGCTCAAATCGGTCTTGAGGGTAAGGATGGTGGCGGCGGCCAGGTCGGTGGCGCTCCACTGCTTGCGTACCGAGTCCACGGTGGCGGCCAGGTCGGCGCCCGGCGCGTGCAGCTGACGGCCCTGCACCTTGCCGCCCTGGGTGAGCAGCTTGATGTCGTTATTGAGTTCGCGCCGGCTTTCCTCGAGCTGGCGAAACGCTTCGTCGCTGCCCTGCACAGCGTTGGGCGCGGCCTTGCCGATGCGCTGCGAGTGCATCAGCGCGTCGCTGGCGACCTGGGTTTGCGCCGACCGGTTGGCGCTGTGGATGGTGTTGAGGGCAACGCAGGCGGCCGACACGCTCAGGCTGATGCCGAGCGCGGTGGACAGGATGCTCAACTGGCGCTGGGTGGGCAGGCGGCCGATCAGCGGCAGCCGCCGCATGCCGGGCTTGGCCTCGTGCTGGGCCTCGTGCATTCCGGCGGCAGAACCGAGGCGGTCGAGCGCATGACGCAGGCGCACCGGCCCGCCCTGGCTCACGCGGGCGGCAGCGATGTGATCGAACGTCTCCTGGTCCAAAACCCGTCCCTTCCCTTAAAAGCCGACCAGCGCGAAGCGCGGCTCGCGCACCAGTTGTGCCAGGTCCAGCAGCGTCCAGCGCCGGCCGTCGGCATCGTCGAACTGGCGCCCGGCCCAGGCCGGCGCTGCGGTGGCGGGCTGGGCCACCGCCTGCATCTCGGACGAGGTGCGCAAGCCCAGCACGCGATCGGCCAGCAGCGCGCAGTTGAACCCCAGTTTAGGCGAAAAGGTGATCAGGCGGCGCTCGGCCGGCGCACCAGGCACCGCAGCGGCGGGCTGGTCCAGGTAGCGCGCCAGGTCGATCACGCCGGTCAGGTCGCCACGTATATTTGCCAGGCCCAGGTACCACGGGCGCGCCAGCGGCACCGGCGAAACCGGTTGCGCTGTGACGATCTCGCCGATCTGGGTGAGGTCGAGCAGGTAGTGCCGCCCCCGAATTTCCACGCCGAGATCGCGCACGCCGGCGGCGGCGCCGCTCTTGGCCGCCTGCATGCGTTCGAGCAGCTGCACCTGGTACTGGCGCAGGCTGCTGCGGCGCTCGCCGGATGGCGGAGCGCCGGCCGGGTCAGGCGGTGCGGGCGTGTCGGCGTCCATCGTTTAACCGAGGGCGGCGAGGGCGGCGATCTTGTCGAGCAGGTCGCCCGGCTTGACCGGCTTGACCAGGTAGTCGCGCGCGCCCTGGCGCATGCCCCAGATACGGTCGGTCTCCTGGTCCTTGCTCGAGCAGATAATCACCGGCACTTCCTTGAGCACCGGGTCGCGCGCGATCGCGCGCGTGACCTGGAAGCCGTTCGCACCCGGCATCACCACGTCCATCAGGATCAGGTCGGGCTTTTCGGCGCGCAGCTTGAGCAGCGCTTCCTCGCCGCTGTCGGCGGTGTCCACGATGTAGCCGTGCTGGACCAGGATGTCGGTCAGGTAGTAACGCTCGGTGGGCGAGTCGTCGACGATCAGTATGCGTTGTATGGCCATGGTTCCCCCTGCGGGTCTCCTAGTCTGGTGAACTGGTGGTGTGCGCGCGGACCGCTGCGAGCATGCCGTCCCGGGTGAATGGTTTGGCCAGGCACGCGGCGGAACCGGCCATGGCGCCGCGCGCGCGGTCGAACAGGCCATCCTTCGAGGACAGCATGACGACCGGCGTGGCGTGGAATTGGGTGTTCTGCCTGATCAGCGCGCAAGTGCGGTAGCCGTCCAGGCGCGGCATGACGATGTCGCAAAACACCAGCGCCGGCCGGTGGTCGGCCAGCTTGGCCAGCGCATCGAAGCCGTCGTCGGCCAGCAGCACCTGGTAGCCGGCATCGGACAGGAAAATCTCGGCCGAGCGGCGGATAGTGCTGCTGTCGTCGATTACCATGATCGTCAGGGCTTCAGTCATGACGACACCATAGCATATGCGGCAGCAGGCGCGCGCCGGCGCCGCTTCAGATGGCGACCATCTCGAAATCGTCCTTGCGGGCGCCGCATTCCGGGCAGCTCCAGTTCATCGGTACGTCGGCCCAGCGGGTGCCGGGGGCGATGCCTTCGTCGGGCAGGCCGGCCTGTTCGTCGTAGATCCAGCCGCAGATCAGGCACATCCAGGTCTGGAAGTCCTGCGTTGTTTCATTGCTACTCACGTTCTGCCCCCCTTCAATCAAGTAAAATGCCGAATCAGGTATCTTAATCTACCAGCCGTGCAAATCCAAACTTCTCCTCTCATATTAAGCTTCGGCGCTGCCGATCCCGCCGGCGCCACCGGTGTCCAGGCCGACCTGGCCGCATTTGCAGCCCTCTCGTGCACCGGCCTGGCCGCCACCACCGCGTTGCTGATCGGCGACACCGCCCGCATCGAGGACACCCAGGAAATCGACCCGGACTGGGTGGCCGACCAGGCCCGCGTGGTCCTCGAAGACATGACCATGGCCGCCTTCAAGGTCGGTGCGCTGACCAATGTCGAGCAGGTGGCGGCGATCGCCGAGATCCTGTCCGACTACCCCGATGCGCCGCTGATCCTCGATCCGTTCAGCTCGCGCCTGCCCGACATGGCCGACGACGAGGCCGAAGAACTGCTCACCGCCGTGCGCCAGCTGCTGGTGCCGCAGGCGACGCTGTTGATGCTGTCGGTGGTGGAACTGGGCCGGCTGGCCGAAACCTGGCGCGACGGCGGCGATGGACTCGACAACATGCTGCAGTCCGACGTCGAATACCTGATCGCGCTCGGCTGCGAATACGTGCTGGTGACCGGCACCCAGGCCGGCGCCATGCAGGCCAAGGTAGGCAACCGCGTGGTGCCCAATACCCTGGCCAACACCCTGTACCACTCGGACGGCATGGTCAGCCACGACGCCTGGCAGCACCTGCCCGGCCCCTTCATCGGCGCCGGCGGCACGCTGTCGGCCGCGATCACCGCCTTCATGGCGCGTGGGGTGGACGCCCCGGAAGCGGTAAAAGCGGCGCAGGAGTACACTGTAGGCGCCCTGGCCCACGCGCAGCGCTACGGCATGGGCAAGTTCGTGCCCAACCGCTTCTTCCACCTGCTGACGACCGCCGCCGACATGCAGTAACGCCGGCTGTTTTATCCATACATTACAAGATACCGCCATGACCACGATCTCCAACAACGACACGCTGTTCGCCCGCGCCCAGAAAACCACGCCCGGCGGCGTCAACTCGCCGGTCCGCGCCTTCCGCTCGGTGGGCGGCACGCCGCGCTTCATCACCCGTGCCGAAGGCCCGTACTTCTGGGACGCCGACGACAAGCGCTATATCGACTACATCGGCTCGTGGGGCCCGGCCATCGTCGGCCACGCCCACCCGCAAGTGGTCAAGGCGGTGCAGGACGCGGCCACGCGCGGCCTGTCGTTCGGCGCGCCGACCCTGGGCGAAGTGGAAATGGCCGAGGAAATCTGCCGCCTGGTGCCGTCGATCGAGCAGGTGCGCCTGGTCTCGTCGGGCACCGAGGCGACCATGAGCGCGCTGCGCCTGGCGCGCGGCGCCACCGGCCGCGACAAGATCGTCAAGTTCGAGGGCTGCTACCACGGCCACGCCGACTCGCTGCTGGTCAAAGCCGGCAGCGGCCTGCTCACCTTCGGCAACCCCACCTCGGCCGGCGTGCCCGAGGACTTCGTCAAGCACACGCTGGTACTCGACTATAACAACGTGACGCAACTGGAAGAGGCATTCGCCAACTTCGGCGACGAAATCGCCTGCGTGATCATCGAGCCGGTGGCCGGCAATATGAACCTGATCAAGGCCAACGCCGACTTCCTGCAGGCCACGCGCGACCTGTGCACCGAGCACGGTGCGCTCCTGATTTTCGACGAAGTGATGTGCGGCTTCCGCGTGGCCCTGGGCGGCGCCCAGGAACTGTACGGCATCACGCCCGACCTGACCGCATTGGGCAAGGTGATTGGCGGCGGCCTGCCGGTGGCGGCGTTTGGCGGCAGCGCGCAGCTGATGTCCCACATGGCGCCTCTGGGTGCGGTGTACCAGGCCGGCACCCTGTCGGGCAACCCGGTGGCGGTGGCGGCAGGCATGACCACGTTAAAACTGATCCAGGAACCGGGCTTTTACGAATGCCTCGGCGCCACGGCCGAGCGCCTGGCCAAGGGCCTGACGGCAGCGGCCAAGGAAGCCGGCGTGGTGTTCTGCGCCGACTCGGTGGGCGGCATGTTCGGCCTGTACTTCAGCGAGACGCCGCCGAACAACTACGCGCAGATGATGGCGGGCGACCGCGAACGCTTCAACGCGTTCTTCCACGCGATGCTGGACGAAGGCGTGTATTTTGCGCCGGCGGCGTTCGAGGCGGGGTTCGTGTCGGCGCAGCATAGCGATGCGGTGATCGACGAGACCATTGCGGCAGCTGCCCGCGTGTTCAAGAAGCAGGCAGCTTAACCCCGCACGGCCAGGCCGGGGTCGGACCCGATGGGTCCGACCCCATACCTTAGCGGCGGCCCATCGCTAAGTGGTTGCGGGGTGAGGGCCCGAACCCTGAATCACCCCCGTATTGAAATCGTACTCGAACAAATCCCCGTAGCGCCCCCACTCGATCGCCACGCGCAGCGCGCGTTCGGCCTCCTCTGCGCTCAAGGTAAACCGCAGCAGCTTGAGGAACAAGTCCTCCGGCAAGTCCCCGGACCGATCCTGCGTCAATCCATGGCAGATGTACGCGATCAGCGGCACGTGCTCCAACAGCTGCTTGCCGAACACCGCTTGCCGCGCGCCGCTGTCTGCGGTCGCCACGTAGCGCGCGCCCAGCTCCGTCAGCAGGATGTCGCCATCGAGCAGGTGGGCAAAACCCAGCAGCAGCAAGGCGTTGGTCACTTCCAGCAGCTCGGCGTCGGTAAGGTCGGTTTCCTCGGCCAGTTGCGGCAGGTCGGCGCGGCCGGCGAACGGTTCTTCGGCCAGCAATTCCAGGATGCCTTCCATGTGGGCGATGTCGGCCTGCGGCAGGCGGTCGCCCAGTTGCAGTTTCACTTCCTTTTCGCTGATCGGGCCGCGCCGACCGGCGCCGGCCGTCATCAGCTCGTAGACCTTGTCGATCAGGTGGCGCACTTCGGCGCCTTCGGCCTTGCGCGGCTGCGGCAAGGCGATCGGCAGTTCGGCGCGCACCCGGCCAGGGTCACTGGCGAAGATCAGCACGCGGTCGGCCATCATCACCGCTTCCTCGATATTGTGCGACACCACCAGGATGGCCTTGGTGGGAATCCGGCCCGACTGCCACAGGTCGAGGATTTCCTCGCGCAGCCGTTCGCCGGTAAGCACGTCGAGCGCGGAAAACGCTTCGTCCATCAGCAGCACTTCCGGCTCCATCACCAGCGCCCTGGCAATGCCCACGCGCTGGCGCATGCCGCCCGACAGCTCGCGCGGCAGCGCGCCCTCGAAGCCGGACAGGCCGATCAAATCGATCACGGCCGATGCGCGGCGCGCCCGTTCGGCGGCCGGCATGCCCTGCGCTTCCAGGCCGAGCTCCACGTTTTTTTGCACCGTGAGCCAAGGGAACAGCGCAAACGACTGGAACACCATGCGGATGCCGCGCGCGGTGCCGTACAAGGGCATGCCGCGATACAGCACCTGGCCGGCGTCGGCCTGGATCAGCCCCGCCATCAGGCGCAGCATGGTCGATTTGCCGGAGCCGGACTGCCCCAGCAGCGCGACGATCTCGCCTTCGTGCAGGGTGAAATCGACGCCTTCGAGCACCGCGCGGGCAGAGCCGTCGGCTGCGCGGAAATGCTTGGCGACGCCTTTGAGTTCGACGATGGGAGTATGGTTCATGCTGTGCTCCTAGAAATGCAGCCGGCTCTCGGCCATGAGGTACAGGCGGCGCCAGACGAAGTGGTTAAAGCCCATCACGAAGATGCACATCACGCCGATGCCCAAAGCGATGCGCGGAAAATCGCCGGTGGCGGTCATCTCGGCGATGTAGCTGCCCAGGCCATGGGCCTTGACGGTGGTGGAACCCCAGCTGACGTATTCGGCCACGATGCTGGCATTCCACGAGCCGCCCGACGCGGTAATGGCGCCGGTGACAAAGCTGGGGAAAATCGCCGGCAGCAGGTAGCGCCGCCATTTGAGCCAGCCCGTCAGGCCGAAGTTCTGCGCGGCGTGGCGCAACTCGGTCGGGATGGTCGATGCGCCGGCAATCACGTTGAACAGCAAGTACCACTGGGTACCGAGGATCATCAGGGGCGAGAGCCAGATATCGGGATTGAGCTGGTAGCGCATGATCACGATCACCGCCACCGGGAACACCAGGTTGGCCGGGAAGGCGGCGAGGAACTGCGCCACCGCCTGGGTGCGCGAGGCCCAGCGCGGGTTCATGCCAATCCACACGCCCACCGGTACCCAGATCAGCGCGGCCAGCACCAGCAGGCCAATCACGCGCAGCATGGTGTAACAACCCAGCACCAGCACGTGCCCCACTTCGCCCCAGCCCACCTCGGTGCTGATGAAGTGGCCCAGGCTCCACAAGGCGTAAAACACTACGGCGACGATCACCGCGTCCCACACGCGCTGCGGCACCAGCGACGGATGGTCGCGGCGGGCGCGGATCGAGGTGCCGTCATGGCCGAGGCGGAACAACGCGATGGAGCGCGACAGCAGCCGGCCGCACCACGCCACGAATTCCTGGGTGCGGTCGGTGCGGCGCAGCCAGGTCAGCAGCCAGGAGTTTTGCGCGGTGTCGCCGCCGGTTTCCTCGAAGCGGAACTTGTCGGCCCAGGCCAGCAGCGGCCGGAAGAACAGCTGGTCGTACATCAGCACCGCGATCAGCATGGCGAAGATGGCCCAGCCGATGGCGCCCAGGTTGCTCTGCTCGATGGCCAGGGCGATGTACGAGCCGATGCCGGGCAGCTTGATGTTCTGGTTCGAGACCGAGATCGCCTCCGACGCCACCACGAAGAACCAGCCGCCCGACATCGACATCATCATGTTCCACAACAGGCCCGGCATGGCGAACGGCAGTTCCAGGCGCCAGAAGCGCTGCCAGCCTGAGAGCTGGAACACCTGTGCCGCCTCCGACAATTCGGCCGGCACGTTGCGAAAGCCCTGGTAGGCGGAAAACGCCATATTCCACGCCTGCGACGTGAAGATGGCAAAGATGGCCGCGCACTCCACGCCCAGCAGGTTGCCGGGAAACAGTGCGATAAAAGCAGTGACCGTGATCGACAAAAAACCGAGGATGGGAATCGACTGCAGGATGTCGAGCAGCGGCACCAGCACTTTTTCGGCCAGCCGGTACTTGGTGGTGAGCGCGGCAAACACGCAGGCGAACACCACCGACGCACCGAGCGCGATAAACATGCGCAAGGTGGTGCGCAGCAGGTAGTAAGGCAGGTTGGCGGGATCGAGCGACAGCGGCAGCGCCTGGCCCAACTGGTACGGGCGCGCCATTTGCTGGCCGCCATAGGCCAGCAGCACGAACACGGCCAGCACGATGGGCAGCAGCGCCCAGTCCCAGCGGTTGCCGCCGGCTTCCACCACCTGCCGGGGGAAAAATTGCCGTTTCTTGTACATGGTCGTGGCTCCCGGACACTGAGATTGGCCGCCATTCTAAGTGAATCCGGCATGCAACAATATTACAGTTGTGAAAGTCCAGGAAGGTTGTTCGGGCTACTTGAAATAAATGACGGAAATGATGACCAATATCAAAATTCACGCATAAAAAAGTTATCTCTAGAAATTTCATTGCTGTACAAACATAAAAACGTCATTTTCGTCAATTTCGATTGTTTCCACTTGGAAATTACAGTACACTGGCCTCATTCGCTGCCTTGCCGGCAGTCCACGTTTGCGAGTCCCAGATGCCCAACAGTAAAGATTCCGTCCTGACCACCCGCGCGACTGCAGAGTTGCTGGGCGTGGCTGTCAGCACGGCGCAACTGTGGATCGAGAACGGCGCGATTCCTTCGTGGAAGACGCCCGGTGGCCACCGCCGCGTGCGCCTGTCTGCCGTCAAACGCCTGATGGAACAGCGCGGCCTGGTGGCACCGGTGGCGGCTGCAGTGGCGCCGGCAGTGGCCAGCAGCGCGGAATTCCTGCCGCTGCCAACGGCAGCCTACCCGGTACCGCACGACGAGGCCCAGCGCCTGCTGGCGCTCGACGCCGCGCGCATTGTCGACACGCCAGCCGAGTCCGTCTTCGACCGCCTGACCTGGCTGGCCAGCCAGGTGACCGAGTCGCCGATGGCGCTGATCAGCTTGTTGACGTCGAAGCGCCAGTGGTTCAAGTCGCGCATCGGGGTGGAAGTCGTGGAAACGCCGCGCGACTGGGCATTTTGCAGCCACGCAATTTTGCAGGACGGCCTGTTCGTGGTGGAAGACGCCACGCGCGACCCACGCTTCCAGGACAATCCACTGGTGATCGGCGAGCCGCATATCCGTTTTTACGCGGCCTTCCCGCTGTTCGACGCGAACAAGGTTCCACTTGGCACTTTATGCGTGCTGGACCGCGAACCGCGCCGCCTGCGCGATCGCGAAATCCGCTCGCTGCGCGAACTGGCCGCCATCGCCTCGGAAGAAATCCAGCGGCGAACGCGACCGTAATACCGAATTTGACGGCATGCCGCCCCCCTCCCCGCCGGCACGTCGCAGTTGTTAAGCCGCAGTTTTCAAGCAAGCAGCAACCGCAGCAATCCTGTCGTTCCCGGCGCCGCCCAATTCTCGCGACTGCCACAAAAAAATAATACAACCACTGTCGCCGCCTTGCGGTCACGTTTCCCCTAGCCGCATGGCGCCTGAGGAAACGTTCAACGTTTCCAGGAAGAAGATTATGAACGCATTCAAAAAACTCAAGATCGGTACCCAGCTGTCGCTGGGCTTTGGCATGGTGACGGCGCTGCTGCTGCTGCTGGCGGCGGTTTCCATCTTCGGTGTCACGGCGATCAACGCCGCTTTCAAGCAGCAGGATAAAATCAATACCGAGCACCTCGAGCCGCTGGTGGAAGCACGCGAAGCGCTGGCGCAAACCGGCCTGGCTGCGCGCAACGCCTTCATCTTCAACGACAAGGCGCAAGCGGCCAAGGAACTGACGATCGTCGATGAGCAAAAAGCGATCTACCTGAAGGCACTGGAAAAAATGACCCCGGCCTATGCCGGCAACGCCCAGTTCGACAAGGTACGCACCGGCCTGCTGTCGATGGCGCAGGAACTGAACAAGCCGCGCAAATTCCGCGATGCCGACGAGATGGAAGCGTACGGCAAGTTCCTGGTCAACGAGTGCAGTCCGCTGCGGCGCCAGATCGTGGCCGACATGGCCGTGCTGCTGACCACCGCCCAGCAGGAAGCGGCAGCGGCCAGCGAATTGTCGGAACAGCGCGCCGAAAGCGCCCGCTTCTGGACGATCGCGCTGGCCATCACCGCCTTCATCCTCAGCATTGCGATCTCCTGGATGATCAAGCACGTGCTGTTGCGTCAGCTGGGCGGCGAGCCGGCCTACGCCACCAAGGTTGCCGGCCAGATTGCCAATGGCGACCTGGCCGTGGCCATCAACGTCAAAAATGGCGACCAGAGCAGCCTGCTGTATGAAATCAAGAGCATGCGCGACAGCCTGGCCGCCATCGTGGGCAAGGTGCGCGAAGGCACCCACGCGATCGACACCGCCTCGAGCGAAATCGCTGCCGGCAACGAAGACATGTCGAACCGCACCGCGCACCAGGCCTCGTCGCTGGAAAAAGTGGCCACCGCCATGGAAGAACTGACCTCGACCGTGCGCCAGAACGCCAGCAATGCCCAGCAAGCCAATACCCTGGCCCAGACCGCCTCGTCAGTCTCGGAACAGGGCGGCGTGGTAATGCAGCAGGTCACCGATACCATGGCGTCGATCAACGAGTCGTCGCGGAAAATCGTCGACATCATTTCCGTCATCGACGGCATCGCCTTCCAGACCAACATCCTGGCGCTGAACGCGGCGGTGGAAGCGGCCCGCGCCGGTGAACAGGGTCGCGGATTTGCCGTGGTGGCCACCGAAGTGCGCAACCTGGCCCAGCGTTCGGCCTCGGCCGCCAAGGAAATCAAGGCGCTGATCGACGATTCGGTGAGCAAGGTGGGCAGCGGCACCGAGCTGGTGTCGAAAGCCGGCACGACGATGGAAGAGGTCGTGACCAGCGTCAAGCGCGTGACCGAAATCATGAGCGAGATCAGCGTGGCCAGCGCCGAGCAGAGTATCGGTATCGAACAGGTGAACGGCGCCATCGGCGAGATGGACGGCATGACCCAGCAAAACTCGGCGCTGGTGGAAGAAGCCTCGGCTGCCGCCCACGCGCTCGATCAGCAGGCCTCGGCGCTGTCCGAAGTGGTCGGTGTGTTCAAGCTCGAACATGACAACGGCATGGCGCGGCAGGCAGTGCAGGCGCCACAGCGCGCTGCGCAACCGAAGCGCGCCAGCAACCTGCGCCTGGCGCGCGGCTAAGGTTCTATTTCAGCCAGCCGCGCCGGCGGAAGTACCAGAACGGCGCGATCGCGCTGGTCACCATCAGGGCCAGCGCGAAAGGGTAGCCGGCCTGCCATTCCAGTTCCGGCAGCCACTTGAAGTTCATGCCGTAGATCGAGGCGATCAGCGTCGGTGGCAGGAAGGCCACGCTGGCCACCGAGAAGATCTTGATGATCTTGTTCTGGTTGATGTTGATGAAGCCGACGGTGGCGTCCATCAGGAAGTTGATCTTATCGAACAGGAACGAGGTGTGGCCGTCCAGCGATTCGATGTCGCGCAAAATCTGGCGCGCTTCCTCGAACTGGTCGGCGTTGAGCAGGCGGCCGCGCATCAGGAAACTGACTGCGCGGCGCGTGTCCATCATGTTGCGGCGGATGCGGCCGTTCAAGTCTTCCTCGCGCGCGATCGAGTTCAGCGCGGCCGCCGCGTCGTCATCGGTGAAGTGCTTTTGCAGCACGCGGCCGCTGACTTCTTCCAGGCTCAGGTAAATGCCTTCGAGCGCATCGGCCGAATACTCGGCGTCGGTCGCGTACAAGTCCAGCAGCACGTCCATGTAGTCGCCGATCGAGCCGGGCCGCGAACGGGCGCGCATGCGCACCAGGCGGAACACTGGCAAATCGTCGGTATGGACCGAGAACAGCATCTTGCGCGCCAGGATGAACGCCACCGTGATCACGCGCGACGGGCCGTCGTCTTCTTCCAGCAAAAAGTCGGTGCGCAGGTGCAGGTCGCCGTTTTCCGCCTCGTAGTAACGGGCCGACGCTTCGATATCCTTGACTTCGTCTTCGCCCGGCAGGGTCACGCCATAAATGGTCTTGACCCACAGCCGCTCGTCGTCCGTCGGGTCGGTCAGGTCCACCCACACCGGCTCGGCGTTGACGAGGTCTTCGCGCGTGTCGATCGGTACCTGGTTGAGCCGGCCATTCTGGAGAACGAAAACATTAATCATCGGTGGGGAGCCTTCTGGAAACAGCGCAAGTGTACTCGGAAAGGCACTGGCTAAGCCAGCCTGCCCTGTTGGTTCGGCCGCATTTTATCTTACGGTACCTCGACTGCGTTCATGCGTGCCAGAATTGTGGAAGTTCTGCGGTTCAGATAGCTGGTATCACGGTGCTTGTCGTAGTAGCGCGGATTGGGCAGCATTACCGCCAGCCGGGCCGCCTGGCCGGCGCTCAGGCTGGCCGCGCTGGTGCGGTAATAGTGGCGCGACGCCGCTTCCGCGCCGAACGTGCCGGTGCCGAACTCCACCACGTTCAGGTAGATCTCGAAGATGCGCTGCTTGTCCATCAGCATTTCCAGCATATACGTGATCACCAGTTCCTGGCCCTTGCGCACATAGCTGCGCGAGCCGGACAGGAACAAATTCTTGGCCAGCTGCTGGGTAATGGTGGAACCACCGGCCACCACCTTGCGCTTCCTGGTGTTCTTTTCGTAGGCTTTTTGCAGGGCTTCCCAGTCCACGCCCTCGTGCTCGGAAAAATTGGCATCTTCCGAGGCGATGATGGCGCGCTTGAGATTGTTCGAGATGCGGTTGTACGGCACCCAGGTCTGGCGGATTTCGGCCTTGGGATTTTTGTCTTGCAGGACCGACTGCTGCTCGCGCATGAAGCTGGTCATGCCGGGATTGTGGTCAACCCACCACCAGATCTGCAGGAAGAAATACAGCTGCACCACCAGCACCAGCAGCACCGGCACGATGAAGACCCACTTGACCCAGCCGAAGCGGCCGCCGGACTTGCCGGTTTTCGCGGCAGGCTTCGGCGATTTTTTGGCCGCCTTCATAGCTGCCCGCGCAGCGACTGCAATACCGGCGCCGTGTCGGGATGGACGCCGCGCCACACGGCAAACGCCTCGGCCGCCTGCTCCACCAGCATGCCCAGGCCGTCGCGCACGACCGCACCGTGGCTGGCGGCAAACTCGAGGAACACGGTCGGCTCCTTGCCATACATCATGTCCAGCGCCAGCGCGCCCGGTGCGAACGCGGTGCCCGGCACCGGCGGCAGCTCGGCGCCAAGGCTGGCGGCCGTGGCGTTGATCACCAGGTCGAACGCGCCATTGATATCGGCGTAGCCACAGGCCGATACCACGCCCTCGCCGCCCAGCGCGGCAAACTGGTCTGCCAGCGCCTGCGCGGTGGCCACGGTGCGGTTGGCGATCACCAGTTGCGCGGGGCTGTGCTCGAGGATCGGCAGCACCACGCCGCGTGCGGCGCCACCGGCGCCCAGCAGCAGCACGCGGCGGCCACTGATCTGCACGCCGGCGTTATTGACAATATCGGCCACCAGGCCGGCGCCGTCGGTGTTGTCGCCAATGATGCCGTCATCGGTGAAGTGCAAGGTGTTGACGGCGCCGGCGGCCTGGGCGCGGATGGTCAGGGCATTGGCCACTTTGACCGCCTCGAGCTTGAACGGCACGGTGACGTTGGCGCCGCGCCCGCCTTCGGCGATGAAGGCCTGCACGGCAGCGGCAAAGCCGTCCACCGGCGCCAGCCGTTTTTCGTACACGATGGCGTGGCCGGTCTGGGCCGCGTAGGCGGCGTGGATGTCGGGCGATTTGCTATGGGCAATCGGGTTGCCGAACACGCAGTAGCGGTCCGCTGGCGCCGGGGTGGCTGTCATTATTATTGTGCTCCGCCGAGCATGTCGGCTTCCAGTTTATCGTCGCGGGTGAAGCGGAAGGTGGTGACGATGACCCACAGGTCATCGCGGTCGCTCGAACGCATATTGGCCGGGAACTTGCCGAACGGCGCGGCGCGCCGCACGATATCGATCGCGGCCTGGTCCAGCGCCGGGTTCTTCGAGCTGGTGGTGACTTCGATGCCGCCTTCCTTGGTGTAGATGGTGCCATCCTGGAATACGGGTATCGAGAGCACCAGCTGGCCGTACAGCTTGCGGCCGTTTTTTTGCGGGAAGTTCAGCGTACCGACGTCCTCGATGCGTTTTTGCAGGGTCTTGTAATACATGGCGTAACCGACGCCCCGGGTGCTGGGACTCAAAAACGTCTTGCGCGGGCGCTTGTTCTGGTCTTCGATGGTTTCGCTGATCTCGGCGGCGCGGCGGGCAATCGCCTTGCTCGACTCGAGCAAATCGGCGCCGCTGGCCAGCGGATCGGGCTTGGCGTCTTCGGTCACCTTGGGCACGGCAAACGGGTTCTTGCGCTTGACCTGGTTGAGCAGGTTGCGCTGCTGCTCTTCGAGCGCGGCGATGCGGCGCTGGGTGGCGACGATGCTGTCGCCGGTTTCCATCTTGCGCATGTCGGGCAGCGGCGACTTCGACCGGCCTTTATCGACCGTGCCGCCGCCGTCGAGGTTGGCCTGGGCCAGCGCCTCGGCCTTGAGCGGGGCGTTCTTGTGCTTGGCGTTGACCAGGATCACTTCCAGGCCGGGGTCGGTGGGCTTGACCGGGCTGGGCGGAGGCGCGACAAAGCGCACCGCCAGCAACGCGCCATGCGCCAGTAGCGAAACGCCGATGGCGGTGTAGAGGAAGCGATTTTGTTGGAATGACTTCACGCGGTGCCGTGGGGTTGGGGAGTTAGGGCAATTTTACGTTAAAACAATTCGCTGGCGTCAGCACCGTCATCCCCGCGTACGCGGGGATGACGGATCACCGGTTTGCAGTGTTCATGGCGCTGCTGGCTGGTCGGCTTCGGCTTGTGCTTCGGCTTCGGCCTCGGCTTCCACCGCCACCTCGGGCGCATCGACCGCCTCCTCCGGCACCTCGACTTCGTCGTCGTCGAAGTCTTCTTCGGCGCCGGTCGGGGCGGTGGCTGCCGGTACTTCCAGCAGGCGCGCTTCGATCGTCAGCTCCACTTCATCCCAGCGCAGGATGTCGATCTTGACCTCGGCGCCGCGCGCCACCGACGGCATGCCCGGCAGGCGGATGATCAGCGGCAGATCGACCAGGCGCAGCACTTCGTCCTTGAGCACCACGGCTTGCACCTGGCGCGCATTTTCCTGGCCCAGCCAGCGCAGGCACCAGTAGCGTTCCATGTTCGACTGGTGGTCGCCGTAGGCGGCGTACGCAGCGTCGAACTGCGAGACGATGGCGAACAGCGCCGAATCCTTGTGCTTGAACTTGGCCACCAGCGGCGCGGTCACGCCCTTTTCGGCGCAGGCCAAAATCTGCCACTGGTTGACCAGGTCGGTATACCGGCGCAGCGGCGACGTGCTCCACGCGTACTGGTCCACGCCTAGGCCCTGGTGCGGCGCCGCGTGCGTGAGCATGCGTACCTGCATCTTGGCGGCCCAGCCGCCCACGCCCTGGCCCTGGCTGCGATAAATGCCGGGTACGCCGCAGTCGTGCATCAGCTTGCCCCAGGTGCTGTTGGCGAAGATCATCAGCTCGGCGACGATCTTGTCGAGCGGCGCGCCGCGCTTGCGGCGGCTGACGGTGACCACGTCGTCTTCCACGTAGAAATTGAAATCGACGCGGTTGTTCTGTTCCGGCTTCAGGCCGAACGCTTCGCGCTTGACCATGCGCGCCGCTTCCAGTACTTGCGCCCACTGCCAGATCAGGCCCAGCGCTTCCTTGTGCGGATAGTCGCCGGCGCCGCTGGCCAGGGTTTCTTCGTTGACCAGGTCGTCGAGGTCGTTGTGGCGCAAGTTGTTGGCGATCGGTACCAGCTCGGCGCGGGTCTCGGTGGCCAGCACCGACCAGTCGGCCGGGTTCAGGGTGGCGTACAGCGACAGCGCCGGGCAGGTCTTGCCTTCGGCCAGGGTGAATGCTTCGACCACGCTGTCGGGCAGCATGGTGATCTTGTCGCCGGGCATATACACGGTGGACATGCGCGCGCGCGCCATCTTGTCCACGGCGTCGTCCGGCTTGATGGCCAGGCCCGGTGCGGCGATGTGGATGCCGATGCGGATATTGCCATCGTCCAGACGGGTGACCGAGAACGCATCGTCGATCTCGGTGGTGGTGACGTCATCGATCGAGAATGCCTGCACGTCGGCCACCGGCAGATTGGTCGGCGGCACGGGAACTGTCACGTCCGGGAAACCGGCGCCGCGCGGGAAGTTCTCGAACAGGAACCTGGCCATGTGGAAGTCCTTGGGCGAGGCCAGGCCACCGACGTCGAGCATCAGGCGCTGCGGGTTGGTGTGCAGCTCGTTGCAGGCCGCTTCCAGCGCCTTGTATTCGATGCCGTTTTTTTCGGGCTTGAACAGCAGTTGCAGCACGATCGGCTGCATCGCTTCGGGCAGCTTGCCTGCTTTCAGTTCTTCCACGTACTGGGCCTGGATCACGGCCTGCTGTTTCTTTTTCTCGATACCGGCCTGGGCGGCGCGCAGCGACTGCTCCGGGGCGGCCTTGTAGCGACCCCGGCCCTTCTTGTAGAAATAAATCGGCGCCGAATGCAAACTCAGGATCAGGCCGGCAGCTTCGGCCGGCAGCGGCGCGTGGCCGAAATACTCGGCGCCCAGCTCGGCAAAGCCGAATTCTTCTTCACCGGCCACTTCCCACAGGAAGTCGAGATCGATGTCGGCGGACACGGCCTTGGCTTGATCCATCAGATCGGTGGGCGACGGCTTTTCGTATTGCAGCAGCACGTCCTTGATCTTGACCTTGGTGCGCTTGCCGCTGGCCATTTCAACCTGGTAGGCCTCGCCTGCTTGCGACATGATGGCGCCAACCTTGAAATCGCCGGATTCTTCGAAAAATAGATTCATTGCTCTTCTTTATATATTGATTTGTTTCAGTTCCATCACAGAAGGCAAGAACACTTCCGTAACCAGCAGGGTACCGCGCCGGCGCCGATATAAACAGCGCCGTGCATATAATATGTTCGGCTGGGCCGCTTCTTCACCAAGCGCTGCCCGCGCACGCTGCGCCAAGGGATGACCTTCGCGCAATTTTGCAAATTCAAGCACACTGCGCCGCACCAGCGGATCGCCGAACAGCGTGGTGCCCAGTGACCGCTCGCCCAGCGCACCGAACAGCGGCCAGTCGCTGGCCGTGGCCGTCATCGGCACCACCGTGTGCGCAAACACCGCCGCCGTATTATCACACCGCAGCAGCACTTCCCTCTCCCACACCCGGCCGGGCCGGGGCAGACCGATGGCTGCCGCTTCGTCGGCCAGGCAGCGCGCCGTGTGCTGGTGCAAGCATTGCACGCGAAAGGCGCGGCTGTAGGCTTTCAACCTGGCAGTCAGTGAGCCGGCGGTGGTGAGCCAGTCGCGCAGCACGGGCGGCGCGTTGAGCGAGAGCACTTGCGGATGCCACACGGCCTGGCGCAACGACGCGCCGCGCACGCGATCACTCGTCAAGTTGCCGCCTCGATGCCGCAGAACGCCAGCACCGCGTCGCGGTATTGAACAACCTCGGCAAACTCGGTAATGCCGTGGTCGCTGCCGTCGATCACGTGCTGGCGTGCGCCCGCATAATGCTTGACCATGTCGCGATAGTCCAGCACTTCGTCGCCGGTGGCGGCGATCAGGAAATAGCGCTCGGGACCGGTGATGCGGTCCACCGCCAGCGCCCGCAATTCGTCGATGTATTCGCGCTTGAATTCGAACGGCTCGTCGGAGTGGTACTGCGTGGTCACGCCCACGTGCTGATCAAGATCTTTCAGCGGCACCACGGCCGGGTTGAGCAGCACCGCGCGGCAACCGAGGCGCTCGGCCAGCCAGGTGGCGTAATAACCACCGAGCGACGAGCCGATGATGGCCAACTCGCCGGCCGGCACGCCTGCCACCAGCGACAGCGCGAGTTCCATCGCCAGCTTCGGCGACGCCGGCAATTGCGGATTGGCCAGTTGGTCCGACAAGCCGAGTTCGGCCATGCGGGAGGCAATCACGCGCGCCTTCATCGACTGCGGCGAGGAACGAAAACCATGCAGGTACAAGATCATGCGAGCGCTTTCAACAGCTTGGCATGAACGCCGCCAAAGCCGCCGTTGCTCATCACGATGATGTGGTCGCCCGGTTGCGCGGCCTGCGCCACGGCCGCGACCAGGGCGCCCAGGTCTTCAAAGGCGCTGGCCTTGTCGCCCAGCGGCGCCAAAGCATCGCCCAGGCTCCAGCCCAGCGACTCGTGGCTGCCGAAACCGAAGACCAGGTCGGCATCGACCAGGCTGCCCGGCAGCGCGTCCTTCATGGCGCCGAGCTTCATGGTGTTCGAGCGCGGCTCCAGCACGGCCAGGATGCGGTTGTTTGCGTGATCACTGTTGCCCAGCTTCTGGCGCAGGCCACCGACCGTGGTGGCGATCGCCGTGGGATGGTGGGCAAAGTCGTCGTAGACGGTGATATCGCGCACCACGCCGCGCACTTCCATGCGGCGCTTGACGTTTTCGAACGTGGCCAGCGATTGCGCGGCCTGCGCCACCGGCACGCCGACATGGCGGGCGGCAGCGATGGCGGCGAGCGCGTTGGCGCGGTTGTGCTTGCCGGTCAGTTGCCAGGCGACGTGGCCGGCTGTTTCACCCTTGAAGACCACGTCGAAGCTGCCGTCGTCGTGTTCGACCAGCGTCCAGTCGGCGCCTTCGGCGCGGCCGAAGTTTTCATGTTCACTCCAGCAGCCGCGCTTGAGCACGCGCGCCAGCGAGTCCTCGTCGGCGTTATGGATCACGCGGCCGATGCCGGGCACGGTGCGCACCAGGTGGTGGAACTGGGTCTCGATGGCGCCCAGGTCGGGGAAGATGTCGGCGTGATCGTACTCGAGGTTGTTGAGGATGGCGGTCTTGGCGTGGTAGTGGACGAACTTGCTGCGCTTGTCGAAAAACGCCGTGTCGTACTCGTCGGCCTCGATCACGAAGAAGATCGATTCTTTATCGCCCTGGATGCGCGCGGAGACACCGAAGTTGCGCGGCACGCCGCCAATCAGGAAGCCCGGCGCATAGCCGGCGTCTTCGAGGATCCAGGTCAGCATGGCGCTGGTGGTGGTCTTGCCGTGCGTGCCGGCCACGGCCAGCACCCAGCGGTCTCTTAATATGTGTTCGCCCATCCACTGCGGACCGGACACGTAGGGCAGGCCACGGTTGAGGATTTCTTCCATCAGCGGGTTGCCGCGCGAGACCACGTTACCCACCACATACAAATCTGGGTTGAGCGCGGTCTGCTCGGGGCCGAAACCCTGGATCAACGCGATGCCCTGGGCTTCCAGTTGCGTGCTCATCGGGGGATAGACATTGGCGTCGCAGCCGGTCACGCGGTGGCCCGCTTCTTTTGCCAGGACCGCCAGGCCGCCCATGAAGGTGCCGCAAATGCCGAGTATATGTATGTGCATGGTGAGTAAGACTGTGAGGACGCACGCAGAGACGCGCGATGGAATACACGATTTTACCTGAGCCGACGCCTATTTCCCGGATCAGGGTATTATCTCGTCCATGACGCCTACCGTGATCGATGAAGTCCAGCTGCTGCGCGCGGAAATTGCCGCTGCCGCCGCGCGCCTGGTCGCCGAGGACGGCGCCGACTACGGCACCGCCAAGCGCAAGGCCGCCAGACAAATCCTGGGCGACCAGCAGCCCGCCGCCAACATTCTGCCCGATAACGCCCAGATCGAAGCCGAAGTGCGCGTGTACCAGTCGCTGTTCCACGCCGACACGCAACCGGCCAGGCTGTTCCGCCTGCGCACGCTGGCAGTCGAGATCATGGACAACCTGGCGCAGTTCAAGCCGTTCTTGACCGGCGCCGTGCTGGGCGGCACCGCCGGCCCGCACGACGACATCCATTTGCAACTGTTTGCCGACAGCGCCAAGGAAGTCGAAATTTTTCTGCTCAACCGCAACGTGCAGATCGAGATCTCCGAAACGCCCCACTTCAAGGGGCCGCGCTACGATCCGGTCGAGACCGTCAGCTTCCTGTGGCATGGCGAGGGCGTGCATGCCGAGCTGTACGAACTCGACGACTTGCGTGGCGCGGTCAAGCCGCGCGGCGACAAGATGCAGCGTGCCGATATCGCTGCCGTGCGCGCACTACTAGTTAACACTACTTATCCATCCGAACCCCATGAATAAAAAACATCTTGCCGTCTATGCCGGCGTGGCCGTCCTGTTTGCCGCCGCCGGTGCTTACACCGGCATGAAGAAAGAGGCGGCGCCCATTACCGCCACCGCGCCGGCCGGCGTGACCGGCCCGGTGCAGACGCTGCTGGCGCAAACCATGCCCAACGCTGCCGGCAAGGCGACGCCGCTGGCGCAGTACCAGGGCAAGGCCATGCTGGTCAATTTCTGGGCGACCTGGTGCGCACCGTGCGTGCAGGAAATGCCGGAGCTGTCCGCGCTGTCGTCGGGAGAAGCGGGCAAGAAGCTGCAAGTTATCGGAATCGGCATCGATTCGCCCACCAATATCGCCGAATTTAGCGCCAAGTATAAAATTACCTACCCGGTGCTGGTGGCCGGCATGAGCGGCACCGACCTGTCGCGCCAGTTTGGCAACGTCAATGGCGGCCTGCCGTTCACCGTGCTGATCGGCGCCGATGGCCAGGTCAGGAAGACTTACCTGGGCAAACTGAACTTTGACGAACTGAACAAGGACTTGGCTTCTCTTTAATCCAGTTGATCCCGTCCACACGCATTTTTTTCTCTTGCCAATGCCAGCAGTTGGCGGCAAAATGCGAAACTTTCGCGGAAAACAGTCTCGAACATGGCAAAAAACCTCCTCCTCCTGAACGGCCCCAACCTGAATTTACTGGGCACCCGGGAGCCGGAGATTTATGGCGCCGCCACCTTGGCCGATGTCGAACACGCAGCCAGGGAGCAAGCGCAGGCCGCAGGCGCCGCATTGTCTTGTTTTCAAAGCAATCACGAAGGAGCGTTGATCGACCGCATACACGCCGCCCGTGCCGAGGGCGTGGACGCCATCGTCATCAACCCGGGCGGTCTGACGCATACCAGCGTGGCGCTGCGTGACGCCCTGGCCGGCGTCGCCATCCCGTTTGTAGAAGTACATATTTCAAATATTTACCAGCGCGAGTCGTTTCGCCACCATTCATTCCTGAGCGCGATCGCGGTTGGCACGATCTGCGGACTCGGTATCGAAGGATATCGGTTTGCCATCGACTTCGTCCTTAAAAAACGATAATCTACGCGATCTGCGCGCAATTTAACGCGGTTCCGCCCAAAAGGCGTCGCCGTCATCACTTAAAAACAAGATATTCCTGGGGGTTACATGGATCTACGCAAACTGAAGACCTTGATCGATCTGGTCGCAGAATCCGACATCGCAGAGCTCGAAGTGACCGAAGGCGAGAGCAAAGTCCGCATCGTCAAATCGTCGGCCATGCCGCAAAACCAGATGGTGATGATGCAGCCGCAAGGCATTCCTCAATACCACGCAGCGCCGGCGCCAGCCGCCGCCCCGGCCGGAGCAGCACCAGCAGCCGCGCCTGCCGTAGCTGCCGAGCCAACCGGCCACATCGTCAAGTCGCCGATGGTCGGCACCTTCTACCGTTCGTCGGCGCCAGGTTCGCCGGCCTTCGTTGAAGTGGGCGCCACCGTCAAGGAAGGCGAGACCGTCTGCATCATCGAAGCGATGAAGCTGCTCAACGAAATCGATGCCGACAAGTCCGGCACGATCACCCAGATCCTGGTCGAGAACGGCCAGCCGGTCGAATTCGGCCAACCGCTGTTTGTGATAGGCTAAGACGGCCAGGGTACGCCCTTGCGCCCGCCCCCGCCGCACAGTCGGTGCCGGGCGCGCCGTCTTCCGCATCCCCTCCCTACTTGATGTTACCGGCCTCGGCCGGTGATCACAGAAATACGCGAACCTACCATGTTTGAAAAAATCCTCATTGCCAACCGTGGCGAAATTGCCCTCCGTATCCAGCGCGCTTGCCGTGAACTGGGCATCAAGACGGTCGTGGTCCACTCGGAAGCGGACAAAGACGCCAAGTACGTCAAACTGGCCGACGAGTCGGTCTGTATCGGCCCGGCATCATCGTCGCTGAGCTACCTGAACATGCCGGCCATCATCAGCGCGGCCGAAGTGACCGACGCCGAAGCGATCCACCCCGGCTACGGCTTCCTGTCGGAAAACGCCGACTTCGCCGAGCGCGTGGAAAAATCGGGCTTCGTGTTCATCGGCCCGCGTTCGGAATCGATCCGCATCATGGGCGACAAGGTTTCGGCCAAGCAGACCATGATCAAGGCTGGCGTGCCGTGCGTGCCCGGCTCGGAAGGCGCATTGCCGGACGACCCGAAAGCCATCGTCCAGATCGCCCGCAAGGTCGGTTACCCGGTCATCATCAAGGCCGCCGGTGGCGGTGGCGGACGCGGTATGCGCGTGGTGCATACCGAAGCGGCGCTGATCAATGCCGTGGCCATGACCAAGACCGAAGCCGGTACCGCCTTCGGCAACCCGGAAGTGTACATGGAGAAGTACCTGGAAAATCCGCGCCACGTGGAAATCCAGATCCTCGCCGACGAACACAAGAATGCCGTCTGGCTGGGCGAACGCGACTGCTCGATGCAGCGCCGCCACCAGAAGGTGATCGAAGAAGCGCCGGCGCCGGGCATCCCGCGCAAGCTGATCGAAAAGATCGGCGACCGCTGCGCCGAAGCCTGCCGCAAGATCGGCTACCGTGGCGCCGGCACTTTCGAGTTCCTGTATGAAAACGGCGAGTTCTACTTCATCGAGATGAACACCCGCGTCCAGGTCGAACACCCGGTCACCGAAATGATCACCGGCATCGACATCGTGCAGGAACAGATCCGCATCGCCTGCGGCGAGAAGCTGCGCTTCCGCCAGCGCGACGTCATGCTGTCGGGCCACGCCATCGAGTGCCGTATCAACGCCGAGGACGCCTTCAAGTTCACGCCGTCGCCGGGCCGCATCACGTCGTGGCACGTACCCGGTGGTCCTGGCATCCGCGTCGATTCGCACGCCTACGCCGGCTACTACGTGCCGCCACACTACGATTCGATGATCGGCAAGGTCATCTCGTACGGCGCCACCCGCGAGCAGGCGATCCGCCGCATGCAGATCGCGCTGTCGGAAATGGTTGTCGAAGGCATTTCGACCAACATCCCGCTGCACCGCGAGCTGATGATCGACGCCCGTTTCATCGAAGGCGGCACCAATATTCACTACCTCGAGCACAAGCTGGCCGACATGCCTGAATTGAACAAGCTGAGCCTGAACCCGAAAGCGCCACAATGAGCTGGACCGAAATCGTCATTGAAATCGCGCGCGAGCACGCCGAAGCCCTGTCCGAAGCACTGATGGACGTGGGTGCGCTGTCGGTGTCCGTCGAGGACGCCGATGAAGGCACCGACGCCGAGCGTCCGCTGTTTGGCGAACCGGGCATGGAACCGACCGAAGCGGCCTGGGACCACAGCCGCGTGGTGGCCCTGACCGACGAAGCCGACGACCAGGCCGTGATCGTGGCAGCTGCCGCCGGCCAGGCAGGCCTGGCCACGCTGCCCAAGTTCACCACCCGCAAGGTGGAAAACCAGGACTGGGTACGCCTGACGCAATCGCAGTTCGCGCCGATTCACATCGGCAAGAACATCTGGGTCGTGCCGAGCTGGCACGAAGCGCCGGACCCTGACGCACTGATCCTGGAACTCGATCCGGGCCTGGCGTTCGGCACCGGCAGTCACCCGACCACGCGCCTGTGCATGGAATGGCTGGAAGCGCATCCGGCGCCCGGCAAGACCGTGCTCGACTACGGCTGTGGTTCCGGCATCCTGGCCATGGTGGCCAAGAAGGTCGGCGCTGGCGAAGTGGTGGGCGTGGACATCGATCCGCAAGCGATCGAATCGGCGGCCGAGAACGCCCAGCGCAACCACTGCGAGATCACGTACTTCCTGCCCGACACCTTCGCGCAATCGCAGCATGCCGGGCAAAAGTTCGACATCGTGGTGGCCAACATCCTGTCGAGCCCGTTGAAATTGATGGCGCCGATGCTGTCGGGCCGGGTGGCGCCCGGTGGCGCACTAATCCTGTCGGGCGTGCTGGCACGCCAGGCCGAGGAAGTCGCTGCTGCCTACGCACCGTTCATCAAGCTCGGCGTATGGGCCGAACAGGATGGCTGGGTTGCCCTGCACGGTCGCCTCGGCAGTGACGTGGTTCCCGCCGCGCGCTAAGCTAGCCCATGGCGCTTGCCACCAAATGCCCCCACTGCAACACGATATTTCGGGTCGCTCATGACCAGTTGAAATTACGTGGGGGCATAGTGCGCTGTGGCTCCTGCAGTCAAGTCTTCGATGGCAACGCGGCGCTGCTCGAGCCGCTGGCGCCGCCCTCCCCGCCGGTTTTTCCCCAGACTGCGGAACCAAACGATCTCAACCTCGATTTCGACGATCTCGATGACGGTCCGCTGCCGCCATTGCCGGTGACCGCAGCGGCCAATTTACCGGACTCGGTGGCGTCGTTGAGCCTGGAGTTCGATGACGCGCCATTGGCGCCGACAGCGCCAGTGCCGGGGGTGGAATCCGAGCCCTGGCCGGAGCTCCAGCCAGATCCGCTGCCAGCGGTTGCGCAGATCACCGCGCCCGTTCCGGAGCCAACCGCACAAGACCTGCTCAGCGGCGACACCCTGTCCGACGAAGAACTGCAAGCAGCCATCGAAGCCGAACTGGCCGCGCTGGACGCCCGCATGGCTGCCGCCCAGCCGGCGCCGGCCTTGCCGCCCACTCCGGAACCAGCCACGCCACGTGGCGACGAGCGGCGCGAACCAACCCTCGACTTCACCCCGCCGCCGGACGAGCTCGACGAGGAAGACGAGCAGGCGCTGCTGCAACTGGCCGCCGGCGCCGCCAGGCCCTACGACGACATCCCCCCGAGCCACACGCTGCTGCGCACCGTTTCCGCCCCGCCCGCCGGCCACTACGACGAACCGCAATTCCACAGCACCGAGTCGCTGGCCGCCCAACCCGCGGCCGACCGCCATACGTTCGAGCCGGCCACGCCTGCGCCGGTGCAGCGCGACCAAGCCGAAAAAATCGAGGAAACCGACGACGAGCCCGGCTTCGTCAAGCGCGAACGCCACCGCGAGCGCTACGGCCGCACCACCACCATCGCCCTGTGCCTGGGCATCGTGCTGATGCTGGGTGCGCTGGCGGCGCAGGGCCTGACCACGTTCCGCAACCCGCTGGCAGCGGCCATGCCATCGCTGAAACCCACCCTGGTGGCTGCCTGCAACGCCCTCGGCTGCAAGGTCGAGCTGCCGTCGCAAATCGACGAGCTGGCCATCGAACAGGGTGAGCTGCAGGCCCTGAGCGAGAACACGTTCTCGTTTGCCACCGCCCTCAAGAACAGCAGCGGCAGCGCCCAGGCCTGGCCGCACATCGAACTGGTGCTGGACGACGCCAACGACAAGACAGTGTTGCGCCGCGTGTTCGCGCCACGCGATTATCTCGACCGCGAAGTCGATATCGCCCAGGGATTCCCCTCACGCAGCGAACAACCTGTCAAACTCTACTTTGAACTGAAACAGCCCAAGGTATCGGGTTATCACATCGCAGTCTTCTATCCATAAAGAACCATCATGACCCAGACCTCCCTGATTTGCGGCTCGCTCGCGATCGACACCATCCTGCAATTCCCGGGCCGCTTCGACAGCATCCTGCTGGCCGACCAGCTGCACAAGGTTAATGTGTCGTTCCTGGCGCCGACCATGCGCACCGAGTTCGGCGGCTGCGCCGGCAACATCGCCTACAACCTCAAGATGCTCGGTGGCGAGGCCCGCATCGTCGGCGTGATGGGCCAGGACAACGCGGCTTACATGGCACGCTTTGCCAAGCTGGGCATCCCGACCGACAACATCCTGGTCAAGGATGACGCCTACAACGCCCAGTGCTTCGTCACGGCCGACCAGGACGGCAACCAGATCAACGCCTTCCACCCGGGCGCGATGTCGTACGCGCACGAGAACGAGATCGCCAAGGCCGGTCCTGCCGCGCTGGCCATCATCTCGCCGGACGGCCACCTGGGCATGCAAAAGCACGCGGCCGACCTGGTCAAGCTGGAAATTCCGTTCATCTTCGATCCGGGCCAGCAACTGCCGATGTTCAACGGCGAGGAGCTGACCACCTTCATCGACCAGGCCACCTACGTCACCACCAACGATTACGAAATCGAACTGCTGACCGAGCGCACCGGCCTGAGCGTGGCTGACATCGCCAGCCGCGTGGACGCGCTGATCATCACCCGTGGCGAACAGGGTTCGGAAATCTATACCAAGGGCGAGCGCATCGAGATCCCGGCGGTACCCGCCACCGAAGTGCTGGACCCGACCGGTTGCGGCGACGCCTACCGCGCCGGCCTGCTGTTCGGCATCACCAACGGCTGGAAGTGGGACACCACGGGCCGCCTGGCCAGCCTGCTCGGCGCGATCAAGATCGCCAGCAGGGGTGCGCAGAACCACAGCCTGACCGCTGCCGAGATCGCCGACAAGTTCGAGGCGGCGTTCGGTTACCGTTACTAAGCTTTCAGCCAGACGTTAAAAAGCCCGCGCCGGTGGCAAACCGGTCGCGGGCTTTTTTGCGTGCAGTCGGGTCAGCGGCCGTTGAAGGCCAGGCCCAGCATCAACTGCGCGATCTGCAGCAATATCAGCGCCACCAGCACCGACAGATCGAGATTGCCGATCAGCGGCACCACCTTGCGGATCGGACGCAGCAGCGGCTCGTTGAGCGCCCGGATGAACGGCGCCAGCGGCGCATTCGGATTGATCCAGCTGAAGATGACCTCGATCACCAGCAGCGCCATGAAACCGTACAGTATCCAGGACAGGAAGCGCTCGAGCGCCACCAGCAGCACCATTTGCACATTCCAGCCCGCCAGGAAGTACACGCAGGAGGCCAGCAGCACCACCAGGAAAGCGCCGATCAGGCTGGCCCAATCGTAGCCGCCCATGCCCGGCACCACGCGCCGCAGCGGCCGCACCAGCCAGTCCGACAACTGGAACGTAAATTGCGCCACCTGGGCCGGTGGCCGCACCCGGATTGCCTGCATCCAGAAACGCAGCAGTAAAGCCGAACCGAGCAGAACTGCAATGGCGTCGACAATCAACTTCAGTATTGTTACAAGCACGGAGTCCCTCCAATAAAAAAGCCGCTGTGTGATTGTCTCACACAGCGGCTCGATTGCCTCAGCGAACCTTCGGTCAGGAAGGACGGGTGCTGGTTGGGAACGGCCATGCGGCGGCAGGCGACGGCACGGTTTTGGCGGCAGGTGCAGGCGTGGCGACCGGAGCGGCAGCTGGCTTGACGGCAGCTTCCTTCGGTGCCGCAGGCTTTTTAGGCGCTGCTGCTTTTTTCACTGCTGGTGCCGGTGCGGCTGCCGGCGCTGCTGGTGCAGCTACGGCTGGTGCTGGAGCTGCCGTGACAGGCGCTGGTGCTGCTGCCGGTTTGGCGGCTGCTTTGGCGGCTGGCTTGGCTGCTGGTTTGGCGGCGACAGGTTTTGCAGCGGCTGGCTTGGCTTCAACTTTCGCTGCCGGTTTGGCGGCGGCGGTTTTTGCGGCAGGCTTGGCAGCTGGTTTCGCTGCAGCCTTAACCGGCTTTTTTGCTGCTGGCTTAGCCGCGGCCTTTGCAGCCGGTTTGGCTGCTGCTTTTACTGCTGGTTTAGCGGCGACAGCTTTTTTGGCTGCTGGTTTGGCGGCGGCTTTTGGAGCGGCTTTGGCGGCTGGCTTGGCAGAGGCTTTGGCGGCTGGTTTGGCTGCTGCTTTAGGAGCGGCTTTGGCTGCTGGTTTGGCGGCGGCTTTTGGAGCGGCTTTCGCTGCTGGCTTGGCGGCAGCTTTTGGAGCGGCTTTCGCTGCTGGCTTGGCGGCGGCTTTAGGCGCGGCTTTGGCTGCTGGCTTGGCGGCTGCTTTTTTCGCTACTGGTTTGGCTGCTGCCTTAGGGGCGGCTTTTGTAGCGGCTTTCGCTGCTGGCTTGGCAGCGGCTTTCGGAGCGGCTTTCGCTGCTGGCTTGGCGGCGGCTTTTTTCGCTACCGGTTTGGCGGCGACAGCTTTCTTCGCTACTGGCTTGGCTGCTGCCTTAGGTGCTGCCTTAGGTGCTGCCTTAGCTGCTGTTTTAGCTGCTGGCTTGGCGGCTGCTTTTGGAGCTGCCTTCGCTGCTGCTTTTGGAGCTGCCTTCGGTGCTGCTTTAGCTGCTGGCTTGGCGGCTGCCTTCGGTGCTGCTTTCGCTGCTGGCTTGGCGGCTGCCTTCGGTGCGGCTTTCGCTGCCGGCTTGGCGGCAACAGCTTTTTTCGCTACTGGCTTCGCTGCCGGTTTGGCGGCTGCTGCTTTGGCGGCGACAGGCTTTTTGGCTGCGGTGGTGGTCGCGGCGGCTTTAGTAGCCGGCTTTTTTGCTGCTGGTTTTTTTGCGGCGGTTGCCATAACTAGTTCTCCTTCATCGGGGATGGGAAAATTCACATACAAGATTTAAAACCCGTCCGACCCCGGATTGGGCCAGGCGAATTATTCATCGGCGCAAACGATGTCGGTTGCGCTAATGAATTCGGCACTAGCTGAACTGCTGCAACCCCTCACGAGTGCAGCGCTTCAGCCATCGAGCTGTGCGCCGTCCGTGGCCGGCGCGGCGTACAGCATAAAATCTTGTTGCGACGTGTGCGACAGGTCGGGCGTATCCTCAGCTCCATGACCTTCGTCGCAGCCACCATCGCTTTCGCTTCAAACAAAAAACCGCCCGGCCTGAACCCGGTCAGGCAAGACGGCTATTCGAAAACGGTGTGGTCTTGTGCATAGGTGTGAATCAGTGTCCCGGTATTCTGTCTCGCGGTCAGTGTTTACATACACGCTTTTTCATGTTCGTAAAGTACACGAAAACCTTATCGGTGCGCAACCAGCACAGCAGCGAATCGCCGGCTTTTTTACTTCATATGCTCGGCATTTCACATACGTGCCGCGCCGCGCTTCCATCGCGCCGCGCCGTCGCACCGCATCGCGTGCGCTCGACCGCGTGGAGAAGCGCGTCTGCCACGCCGCACGAAACTTGACCGCTTCAAAGCGCACCAGTCTCCGCCTGGGTGTCTGCGTTTGCGACGCGCTCCGCGCACATCGCTCGCCACCCGCTTCCACATCCGCAGCCGCGCGCGCATCGCTTGCGCGCTGTCGCCACATACCGTTTTCAAATTCGTCGCGATTATGAGACAGAGTCCGGCGAATGGCAAGCACAAAGCAGTGGTGCACCGCATGTCTACTGCGTTTGGGAGGTACGCACCGCGCGGCCGCATCATGTAAAACCGCGTTAAGCGATTCGGCGCCGACGACGAAAACCCTTGCAGGCATTGGCGCGCTTCGATGCGGCGTCAACGCCGAACCGCATCGCGAGGGACGTGCGCTTACGCTATGGGTGCACGCCGAATCCATGGTGCTCGGCTATCGCACGATGCGGCCATCTCCACCACGAGAACAAGCCGGCGCCGTCGGGACGAAAAAAAACCCGGCGCAGCTGGCCGGGTTTTTGGTGGAGCGTGGCGGAAGCTTAATCCCAGTTCAGCGCGCCGCCGGTCTGGTATTCGATCACGCGCGTCTCGAAGAAGTTGCGTTCTTTTTTCAGGTCGATCATCTCGCTCATCCACGGGAATGGATTTTCTTCCTGGTCGAACAGCGTCTCGAGGCCGATCTGGGTGGCGCGGCGGTTGGCGATGAAGCGCAGGTAGCCCTTGAACATGGTGGCGTTCAGACCGAGCACGCCGCGTGGCATGGTGTCTTCGGCGTACGCGTATTCGAGGTCCACGGCCTGCAGGAACAGCTGCTTGATCTCTTCCTTGAAGGCCGGAGTCCACAGCAGCGGATTTTCCATCTTGATGGTGTTGATCAGGTCGATGCCGAAATTGCAGTGCATCGATTCGTCGCGCAGGATGTACTGGTACTGCTCGGCGGCGCCCATCATCTTGTTCTGGCGACCCAGCGCCAGGATCTGGGTGAAGCCGACGTAGAAGAACAGGCCTTCCATCAGGCAGGCGAACACGATCAGCGACTTGAGCAGCTTCTGGTCGCTTTCCACGGTGCCGGTGGTGAAGGCGGGGTCGGTCAGGGTCTCGATGAACGGGATCAGGAATTCATCCTTGTCGCGGATCGATTTGACTTCGTTGTAGGCGTTGAAAATCTCGGCTTCGTCCAGGCCCAGCGACTCCACGATGTACTGGTAGGCGTGGGTGTGGATCGCTTCCTCGAAGGCCTGGCGCAGCAGGTACTGGCGGCACTCGGGCGCCGTGATGTGGCGGTAGGTGCCCAGCACGATGTTGTTGGCGGCCAGCGAGTCGGCGGTGACGAAAAAGCCGAGGTTGCGCTTGACCAGGCGACGCTCGTCGTCGGTCAGGCCGTTCGGGTTCTTCCACAGTTCGATGTCGCGCTGCATGTTCACTTCCTGCGGCATCCAGTGGTTGGCGCAGCCGGCCAGGTACTTGTCCCACGCCCACTTGTACTTGAACGGTACCAGCTGGTTGACGTCGGTTTTGCCGTTGATGATGCGTTTATCGTCGGCGTTCACGCGGCGCGCCACCTGCTCGGCGGTGGTGCCTTCGCCTTCCAGCGCGGCAGGGTTGATGGCCGCTGGTGCGGCCGGTGCGGTGTCTTCGTCCCAGGAGAGCGACATGATGTAGTTCCTTGTATATATATGTATGGTCCCGGCAGCCCGGGACGGCGCTTGGGCTAGCGGTGCGCGGTTACGGCGGCGATGGCTTAGCAGTGGCTATAGCGTTCACCGTCACGGCACCGTGGCAAATTATTGGCAGGCTTCGCATTCCTCGAAACCGTCGTCGCCAGGACGCAGGTAGCAGGCTTCGCCATCGGCGTCGTCGGCGGTGGCAGCGACGGCGGACACCGCCGCCACCGTCACACCGGCCGATACCGGCGCGACCGGAGCCGCAGCCTTGGCGCTGGCCGACATGCCGCCATCGACTGCCACAGCGTTCAGGGCGCCGGTCTTGGAGGTCGATTTCTCGGTATGGGTGGCCGAGGTGGTGCGCAGGTAGTACGTGGTTTTCAGGCCGCGCAGCCATGCCAGCTTGTAGGTCTCGTCCAGCTTTTTACCCGAGGCGCCAGCCATGTAGATGTTGAGCGACTGGGCCTGATCGATCCACTTCTGACGACGCGAAGCCGCTTCCACCAGCCAGCTTGGCGACACTTCGAAGGCGGTGGCGTAGATGTCACGCAGGTCGTCCGGGATGCGGTCGATCTTGGTCAGCGAACCGTCGAAGTATTTCAGGTCGGCGATCATGACTTCGTCCCACAGCTCGCGGGCCTTCAGGTCACGCACGAGGTACCCGTTGATCTCGGTGAACTCGCCCGACAGGTTGGACTTCACGTACAGGTTCTGGAAGGTCGGCTCGATGCAGGCCGACACGCCGATGATGTTCGAGATGGTGGCGGTCGGGGCGATCGCCACGCAGTTCGAGTTGCGCATGCCGAACTTGGCGATGCGCTGGCGCACCGGGGTCCAGTCCATGGCCGCCGACAGGTCCTGCTCGAGGTAACCGCCGCGCTCTTCGGCCAGCAGCTTGATCGAGTCTTGCGGCAGGATGCCACGGTCCCACAGCGAACCTTTGTACGACGCGTAGTGGCCGCGCTCTTCGGCCAGCTCGGTCGAGGCCAGGTAGGCGTAGTAGCACACCGCTTCCATCGAGGTATCGGCGAAAGTGACGCACTCCTGCGAGGCGAACGGCACACGCATCATGTGCAGGCAGTCCTGGAAGCCCATCACGCCCAGGCCCACCGGACGGTGGCGCATATTGGCGTTGCGGGCCTTATCGACGGCGTAGTAGTTGATATCGATGACGTTGTCGAGCATGCGCATCGCGGTGCGGATGGTCTTTTGCAGCTTGACATGATCGAGCTTGCCTTCTTTCATGTGCGCCGGCAGGTTGACCGAGCCGAGGTTGCAGACGGCGATTTCGTCCGGACCGGTGTTCAGGGTGATCTCGGTGCACAGGTTGGAGCTGTGGACCATGCCCACGTGCGACTGTGGCGAACGGATGTTGCATGGGTCCTTGAAGGTGATCCATGGGTGGCCGGTTTCGAACAGCATCGACAGCATCTTGCGCCACAGGTCGAGCGCGGCGATTTTCTTGAACACGCGGATTTCGCCGGCGGCAGCTTTGGCTTCGTAAGCGACGTACGCTTTTTCGAAGGCCTTGCCGACCAGGTCGTGCAGGTCCGGAGTGTCCGATGGCGAGAACAGGGTCCAGTCGCCCTTTTCCATCACGCGCTTCATGAACAGGTCGGGAATCCAGTTGGCCGTGTTCATGTCGTGGGTGCGGCGGCGGTCGTCGCCGGTGTTCTTGCGCAGGTCGAGGAATTCTTCGATGTCCATGTGCCAAGTTTCCAGGTAGGCGCAGACCGCGCCCTTGCGCTTGCCGCCCTGGTTGACCGCCACGGCGGTGTCGTTGACCACTTTGAGGAACGGCACCACGCCTTGCGACTTGCCGTTGGTGCCCTTGATGTGGGCGCCCAGGGCGCGCACTGGCGTCCAGTCGTTACCGAGGCCGCCGGCAAACTTGGCCAGCAGCGCGTTTTCCTTGATGGCGTCGTAGATGCCTTCGAGGTCGTCCGACACGGTGGTCAGGTAGCACGACGACAGCTGCGAGCGCAGCGTGCCCGAGTTGAACAGGGTTGGCGTGGACGACATGAAGTCGAACGACGACAGCAGCTGGTAGAACTCGATGGCGCGCGCTTCACGGTCTTGTTCGTTGAGCGACAGGCCCATGGCCACGCGCATGTAGAACGCCTGCGGCATTTCGATGCGCACGTCGCGCACGTGCAGGAAGTAGCGGTCGTACAGGGTTTGCAGGCCGATGTAACCGAATTGCAGGTCGCGGTCGGCGACCAGCGCCTTGGCCAGGCGCTCCAGGTCGAACTCGGCCAGCTTGGCGTCGAGCAGTTCGTTCTTGATGCCGTTGGCGATGTATTGCGGGAAGTACGTGATGTACTCGGCGGCAGCGGCGCCTTGCGCGACTTCCTTGCCGAAGACTTCCTTGCGAATCGTGTGCAGCAGGATGCGGGCCGTCACTTGCGAGTAGGCCGGGTCTTTTTCCATCAGCGCGCGCGCTGCCAGGATGGCCGACTTGTGCAGTTCTTCGACCGGCACGCCGTCGTACAGGTTTTTCAGGGTTTCGGCGACGATGGCGTCGGCATCGACGTGCTTTTCCAGGCCGATGCAGGCGGCGTTGATCAGGCTCGTGACGCGGCTCATTTCCAGCGGCTTGCGTTCGCCGTTTTCCAGCACGTGGATTTGCGGCGCGGTGATGGCGGCGGCGCCACCTTGGGCTTCCTTGGCCAGGCGGCGCTCTTCCATGTGCTTGGCGCGGTACAGCACGTAGGCGCGGGCCACGTCATGCTCGCCCGAGCGCATCAGCGCCAGTTCCACCTGGTCTTGCACGTCTTCGATGTGGAAGGTGCCGCCCGAAGGCTGGCGGCGCACCAGGGCCGAGACCACGCTGGCGGTGAGCTGCTCTACCAATTCGCGGATGCGGGCCGAGGCGGCGCCCTGGCCACCGTTCACGGCCAAAAAGGCCTTGGTCACGGCGATCGCGATTTTCGACGGTTCAAACGCGACGACCGCGCCGTTACGGCGGATGATGCGGTAGTCACCGAGGTCGCTGGCGGCCGTGGACGGGCTGCTGGCGGCGCTCGCAGCGGCTGCTGGGACCAGCGCTGGATTGAAGGTGGTGTCTTGAGTAGATTGCATTAAAGCTCCCCGGTAACAGCGTGCAGCCGATGCTGCGCGATGTATGTTGTAAATAAAAATGGCAAAAATAAAGCATGCAGCCGGGCGAACCAGGCTGGCCGTTGGTGCTCAATGTGTTGCTGAATGTATTACTGAATGTATTACTGAATATAGGGCTGATCAGATGTTGCCCTGGCCCCGAGCCGTACAATTAGGTGAAGAACCAGTGCCTTGAGAACTACTACATCTAGTGGCAAAGCGAATTCCATGCACTGATTGTAGTAGCCGCCAAGTACCCATGCAAGGGTATTTTTTGGCGGTTAAGGCAATTTTTCGATTGACTTTACGGAAGCCCTTTCACCACGCGCAATCCGGGGTTAGCGGGTACTAACGATTCACATGATTCACTATATTTTTGCCAATCAAAAAACGCGCCGGGGTCGGTTTTACGGCCCGGCGCGACGTGTTCGTGCCCTTGTACATCGGTCACCGGGTAGCGCGCCAGCAAGGCCGCAGTCAGGTCCCCCAGCGCCGCGTACTGCGCCGCCTCGAACGGCGTATGGTCGTTGCCTTCGAGCTCGATGCCGATCGAAAAATCGTTGCATTTTGCCCGCCCCCGGAACTGCGAGAAGCCGGCATGCCAGGCCCGGGCGCCGGCCGGGGCGTACTGCACCACGCGGCCGTCGCGCCGGATAAAGAAGTGGCTCGACACCCGCACCCCGCGCAGGTCGGCCAGCGAGGGGTCAACATTATAATCGAGGCGGCCGGTAAACAGGTCCGACACCTGCGGACCGCCGAAGCGCCCGCCGGGCAGACCGATGTTGTGGATGACCAGCAGGGAGATGTCGTCGGGGTCGGGCCGCGCGTCGATGAACGGGCTGTCATAGCGCGCGGCCGCCGGCCACCAGCCGTCGGCGTCGATGGCAGCTACCGCTACTGCTACTGCTTGCTTCATGCTTCAGGTTCCTGGATATTGAGTTTTTGCATTTGATAGCGCAACTGGCGGAAGCTGATGCCCAGCAGTTGCGCGGCCTGGGTGCGGTTGAACTGCGTCTGCGCCAGTGCCCGCACGATGATATCGCGCTCGATGGCGCTCAGGTAGTCGGGCAGGTTGGCCGGCAAGGCGCCGGGCGCTGGCGATGAGGATGACGCAGCGGCAGCAGACGACGGCGCGGCCGGCGCCGCATCATCGCTTGCCGCTCCGCTCAGGCCAGATTTGAGCCCCAGGTCGGCCACTTCGATCACGCCGTCATTGGCAAATGCCAGCGCCCGTTCGAGAATGTTTTCCAGCTCGCGCACATTGCCGGGAAAGCGGTAGCCGGCCAGCGCTTCGAGCACGCCCGGCGCCAGCGCCGCCTTGTGCTGGCCACCGAGGCGCTCCAGGATGGCGTCGGTCAGCGCCGGCAAATCGCCCTGGCGTTCGCGCAGCGACGGCACCGCCAGCTCGATCACGTTGAGGCGGTAGAACAGGTCCTGGCGAAACGCGCCCTGCTCCACGCAGCGCGCCAGGTTTTTATGGGTGGCGCTGATCAGGCGCACATCGACCGGCTCTTCCGACGTGGCGCCGATCTTGCGCACGCGCCGCTCCTGGATCGCCCGCAGCAATTTCACCTGCATCGCCAGCGGCAAATCGGCCACCTCGTCGAGCAGCAGGGTGCCGCCGCTGGCGGCCTGGAAAAAGCCGTCGCGGTCATCGGCGGCGCCCGTGAAAGCTCCTTTGCGATAGCCGAAAAACTCGGCTTCCATCAGCGCCTCGGGGATCGCGCCGCAGTTCACCGCGATGAAGGGCTGGCCGGCGCGCGGACTGCGGGCGTGGATTTCGCGCGCGGCCAATTCCTTGCCGCTGCCCGATTCGCCGTGGATGGCGATCGGCGCCATCGACCGCGCCAGCCGGGCGATCTGCGCACGCAGCGCCACCATCACGGCCGACCCGCCTTTCAGGGGGCCATCGACGTCGTCGACATCGACCGCGCGCGCACCGGGCGCGGCGTCGTGCACGCGCAGCGCCGAGCGCACCAGCAAGCGTAGCTGGTCGAGGGCGACCGGCTTGGCGATGTAATCGAAGGCGCCGGCCTTGAGCGCCACCACCGCGTTGTCGGCGCTGCCAAAGGCGGTGACCACGGCGATCGGCGTGTTCTTGTACGTGGCAGCGACTTCACGCACCAGTTCGAGCCCGAGGCCATCGGGCAGGCGCATGTCGGTGAGGACCAGCTGATAGGGGTGGCGGGCCAGCAGCGCACGCGCCTCGGCCACGGTGGCGGCGCTGTCGACATCGAGCCCCATTTTAACCAGGGTCAGTTCGAGCAGTTCGCGCAGGTCGGCTTCATCGTCGACGACGAGCACGCGGGGAGACCTCACGCCCATGGGCAGCCTTTCGATTACTTTTGCGGTGGTGCGAAAGTGATGACAAAGCGACCGCCGGACCGGCGAGCTGCGCGATGCGTATCGTGGCTGTCCTCGAGACCATCATCGATAGCGGCACTATCGAGGCGGTATTCATAATCGAGCCGCGCTTCATTATTCAAACACATTTCGCGCGCCAGATACAGCCCCAGCCCGGTTCCTTTGCTCGATGTGGTGTAAAACGGTTCAAACAGATGCGCGCGCACCTCGCCGCTGATGCCGGGACCATCGTCCTGCACGTGCAATTCGAGCCAGTTCGGCTGCCGCACCAGGTCCAGCCGCACCGACGCCGGCGCGCCGCTGGCATAGCGCAAGGCATTGCCGACCAGGTTGGCGATCACCTCGCGCAGGTGCAGCGGGTCGAAATGCACGGTGGTCCCGGGCGCCACCGAGAGTGCGATGACGTCGGGCGGCAGGCCGTCGGTCTCGATGAATTCGTCGCGCAGTTCGGCCAGGAAGCTGTCCAGCGCCAGCGGCTCGTACCGGACGTGGGATTTGCGCGACAGCTGCAGGATGTCCTCGACGATGCGGTTGACCCGCTTGACGTTGTCGCCGACGATGCGCAGCAGGCGCCGCTGGCCGGGATCGTCGATGTCTTCTTCCAGCAGCGCGTTGGCGTGGCCGATCGCCGACAGCGGATTGCGCACCTCGTGGGCGATGCTGGCGGTGAGCCGGCCCATCGAGGCCAATTTCAGCTGCTGCGCGCGCTCCTCGATCTCGCTCACCTCCTGCAGGAAGATCACGCTGCGCGACTGGCCGGGACCGTCCCCGCCCTCACTCACGCCGTCCAGGTCCACGCCCGCAAACCGGGCCTTGAGGCGGATGCTGAAATACGGCTTCAAGGTGATGAAGGCGGTATCGAGCGCGGGATCGGCGCGCCACTCGGCGTAGGCCAGCGCCAGCGGCGCATGATCTTCCGATGCCGACAGCTCAGTCCCCGTCAACCCCAGCATGCGCTGGGCGGCCGGGTTGCCGGCCCGGATGCGGCCGTCGGCATCGACCACCAGCACGCCGTCGGCCACGTTGGCCATCACCAGCCGGTTCACCGCCTGCTGCACGCCGATCTCCACCCCGCGCCGGATCGCCAGTTCCTCCTGGCCGATCAGCCGCGCCGCCATGCGGTTCACCACCAGCACGGCGGCAAAATAGGCGGCGCCGTACAGGCCCGATTGCAGCACCGGGCTGCCATCGTTGGCCGCCATCTCCAGCACCTCGATCAAGCCCACGCCCAGCATGAACAGGGCGACCAACGCGGTGCAGAACAGCGCCAGCACCAGCGGCGCCAGGATGGCCGTGCCGGCCAGCGGAAACAGGTACAGGATGGCCAGGCCGCTGCGCAAGCCGCCGCCGTCAACATATAAAAGAGAGATGATGGCCAGGTCGCAGGCGATTTGCGTGAGCACCTGCACCAGGAAGCGGCGCTGCAGGTACACCGCCGTCAAAGCGAAGACGATGGCCAGCACCAGGTAGGCCACGCAGATCCACAAATACAGGTAGTGGCCGGAGGCGCGCAGGCCGCGGCCGTCAAAGCTCAGGTAGACCAGCAGCACCAGCGCGATGACGATGCGGGTGACGTTGAGGGTTTGCAGCGAGCGCCAGAAGGTGGCGCGGGTGGTCCCCGAAGCACTGGAGTCGCCGGGCGAAGCCGAAAGGGCTTGCAGGCGCTCCATGGCGTCAGTTCGGTGGCAGGGCGGCGTGCGCCTTGCTGCAGTAGATGGCGCCGTCGAAACGCACCGCTTCGCTGGCCGGGAAGAACACGCCGCAATGCGCGCATTCGAGCATGGTTTCGGCCTCGATCGCGGCCTGCGAGGTTGCGCGCGGGGTTGCGTGCGGCGCGTAGCCACTGGACGCTTGCGCTTGCTGCCGCTGCTGCGCTTCGCGCATCTGTTGTTCGGCGCGCTTTTGCGCGCCGCGTATCTTGCTGCGGATCGCGAAGACGACCAGGCAGATCAAAGCTGTCCAAAACAAAATGCGGCTCATGCCCATCCCTTATGCAATACCACTTCAAACACGAAACGGCTGCCGACATACGCCAGCAGCAAGGTGGCGAACCCCGCCAGGGTAAAACTGAGCGCCGTCTTGCCGCGCCAGCCACGCAGGCGCCGGCCCGCCAGCAGCGCCGCGAACAGCAGCCACGACAACATGGTAAACGCCGATTTATGGTCCCACTTGAGCGCCTGGCCGAACAGTTGTTCGGAAAACACGATGCCCGACAACACGGTCAGGGTGAGCAAGGTAAAGCCGATGCCGATCATGCGGAACAGCAGTTTTTCCATCGTCAGCAGCGCCGGCAACTGGTCGAGCGCGCCCGACAGAAAAGTCTTGCGGTCGGTGGCCGCGTGCAGGCGCGCCTCCTGCAGCGCCATCAGCACGGCGTGGAAAGCGGCAATCGTCAGGGTGCTGTAGGCCAGCGTGGCCACCGCGATGTGCCAGCCGAACAGCGGGGTCTTGTCACCGAGCGGGATCAGGGCGCCCGGATAGATCGCTTGCAACGCGACCGTGAGCGCGGCGGCCGGCATCACCAGGCGGCGCAGGCCGTCGAGGCCGAAATTGCGGTTTTCGATCCAGTACGCGGCCACCGACACCCACAGCGCCGACGACAGCATGGCGGCAAAACCGAGCCGCAGCGAGCCGTCGGCCGCGACGTCGGTCCACAACCCGGCGCCATGCACCAGCCAGGCCACGACCGTCACCGCCGACACCAGCGTGCCACGGCGCGACGGCAATGCGGCGCAAAGGAGATACAGCGCGATGGCTGCGATGAACAAATAGGTCTGCATGCACCCAGTTTACACTATCGCTCACTCGGCGGCAGCCATCCGTTCGCCCCAGTTCTGCCTAATCGACCGCCGCCATGCGCAGTTCGTCGTGGTGGTGGCGTTGTTGTTCCTCCATCACCAGCTGGCCCAGCTCGCGCTTGAGGGCATTGAATGCAGCATCGGCCGGGTCGCGCAGGCGCGGCAGGTCCACCAGCACATCGCGCTTGACGGTGCCGGGACGGTACGTCATGACCACGATGCGGTCGGCCAGGTAGATCGCTTCCTCGATGCTGTGGGTAACGAACAGGATGGTCTTGTTCAGCGCCGCCCACAGCCGCAGCAGTTCGTCCTGCAAATTGCGGCGGGTGAGCGCGTCGAGCGCGCCGAACGGCTCGTCCATCAGCATGATCGGCGAATCGAGCGCCAGCACGCGCGCGATCGCCACCCGCTGGCGCATGCCGCCCGACAGGTCCTTGGGATAGCGGTGGCGAAAGTCGGCCAGCGCCAGCATGGCCAGCAATTCATCCACCCGGGCGGCTGTCGCCGCCGCGCTTCTCCCCTGGATGCGCAGGCCGAAACCGATGTTGTCGGCCACCGTCATCCACGGGAACAGTGCATATTCCTGGAACACCATGCCGCGCTCGGGACCGGGGCCGGTCACCAGCCGGCCGCCGGCGGTGATCTGGCCGGACGTGGGCGGCGCGAAGCCGGCCACCGCGTTGAGCAAAGTGGACTTGCCGCAGCCCGAAGGCCCGAGCAGGCAGACGAACTGCCCTTGCGGGATGGCCAGGTCGATGCCCTGCAAGGCCACCATGTCGCGCCCGGCCGCGTGAAACACCTTGCCGACGTTGTCAATCAAGATATGTGGATTCATTGCTGCTCCAGGCCGCGGTGCCAGCGCAGCAAATGGTTGTTCAAGCGGTTCATCGCCACGTCGATCGCCAGGCCCAGCAGGCCAATGGTGACCATGCCGGCGATGATCTTGTCCGACCAGAAGTACTCGCGCGCTTCCAGGATGCGGAAACCGAGGCCGTTGTTTACCGCGATCATCTCGGAGACGATCACCACGATGAAGGCGGTGCCGATGCCGATCCGTACGCCCGACAGGATGTACGGCACGGCAGCGGGCAGGATCACGCGCAGGAACAGGGTGGCGCCGCTGGCGCCGAGGTTGCGCGCGGCGCGCAGGTAGATGCCATCGACCTGGCGCACGCCGGCGATGGTGTTCATCAGCACCGGGAAGAACGCCCCCAGCGCGATCAGGAACACGGCCGGCGGATTGCCGAGCCCGAACCACAGGATGGACAGCGGTATATAGGCGATCGGCGGAATCGGCCGCAGCAGCTGCATCATGGGGTTGAGCCAGCGGTAGGCGCGGGCGTTGGCGCCCATCGCCAGGCCGAGCGGCAGCGCCAGCCCGGCGCCGATGGCAAAGCCGACCGCCACGCGGTACAGGCTGCCGAGCGAATCGACGACCAGCTCACCCGAAACGGCCCAGGCCAGCCATCCGCCCTGGCTGGCATCGTACGGCTGCAGCGGCAGCAGGTACTCGAGCAACTTGTGCAACACCGCCAGCGGCGACGGCAGCACCTGCGGGTTGACCCAGCCCAGCGCGGCGGCGGCCTGCCACAGCACGATCACCAGCGCCGGCACGATGGCGCCGACCAGGCTGGCGCCGGCGCGCTGCAGGAGCAACGGAGCGGCGGCCATCTATTTCACCCCCAGGGTTTTCTTGGCCGCCGCCAGCAGGTCGGTGCGCACCCACTCGTGGGCGGTGGGCGCGTGGCGCAGGCGGCCCACGCCGGTCTTGAGCATGGTCTCGGCGGTGACCTGGATATGCTCGGCCGTGATGTCGTAACTGAACGGCGAATTGCCGATGGCGTCAACAAAATCGGCGCGACTGAGCTGGCCCTTGAACAGTACCTCGCGCACGTATTTCTCGGCGGTGGCCGGCTGCTCGATGAAGGTCTTGGTGGCCTGCACGAAGCAGCGCATGAATTTTTCGGCCAGCGGGCGCTGCTGCGTATAAAACTTCTCCGTCATCACCATGGTGCGCACCGGTTCGCCGATCGGGGTGTCGTACGGTTTCAGGATTTCGCTGCCAAAACCCTGGCTCAGCGCCTGCGACGACTGCGGCTCGGACTGCATCATGGCGTCGATGTTACGGCCCAGCAGTGCGTGGTTGAGGTCGGGATAAGCGAGGAACACCAGTCGCACATCCTTGCCCGGCTGGTCGGACGCGGTCATGCCGTGCTTGTGCAACTCGGCCAGCAGCAGCACGTCCTGGATGGCGCCACGGGTGACGCCCACGCGCTTGCCCTTCAGATCGCGCACGCTCTTGAGCTGCAGGTCGCTGCGGCCCACCAACCGCGCCCCGCCCCGGGCAAAGCCGGCCACGACAAAAATCGGCGCGCCGCCGGCACGGCCGAGAATGGCGGCCTCCGATGCCGTGGTGCCAACGTCGAGCTCGCCGGCGATGATGGCCTGCATCACGTCCAGGCCCTTGGCGAAGACGTGTTCTTGCACCTTGAAGCCGCACTGCGGGGCGATTTCCTTGATATACGAGACGGCGCCGAAATGGGCCAGTTTGATATTGCCGAGCCGGACCACCTGCTGGGCACCGGCGCTGTGACAAACGGAAACGAGGGCCAGCAGGCAGCCCAGTGCTTTGAGGTTCATCCGATACTCCTGTTAGTTGTCTATCGGTAAGATATACCTTGAGGCAACCAATCAGGCTTTGCGGCGGGTCAACCCGGCGTGTGCTGGTGGAAAGGTGCTAGCGGGCGGCGCGGATACGGGCGATGCGCTCGCCGGTGGCCGGGTGGCTCGACAGGTAAGACGCATCCTGGCCGCCGCTGGCCTGGCCCAGCTTGACGAACGCCTGTGCCATGTGCTCGGGGTCGATGCCGTTATGGCGCAACATCGCCACCGCGTAGTCGTCGGCTTCGTACTCGGCCTCGCGCGAGTATTTCATATCCAGCGCCACCGTCGGCAGCGCCGTCAGCATGGCCGAGAGATCGCCGAAGATCACCCAGGTACCCGCTGCCACGGCCGAGCTTTGCACCAGCCGCCGTGTCAGGTGGCGCCGGTGCAGGTGGCCCAGTTCGTGCGCCAGCACGGCCATCACCGCCTGGTCGTCCTTGAGCAGGTTCACCAGCTGGTCAGTCATCACGATGTCGCCCGACGGCAGCGCCAGCGCGTTGGGGCCGATGCGGCTGCTGCGAAACACCAGCGTCCAGGTCGGCGCATCGGGCTCGGGCGCGACCAGCGCGGCGAATTGCCGGCGCAGCTGCTCCTGGCGCGCGGCCGGCAACCTTGTCGGGCCCAGCACGCGCCGGTCGAGTACCTCCAGCACGCCCTGCCCCATCTGGCGCTCCACGCTGACCGGCAGGGTGTTGGCCACCCAGCCGGCGGCAGCCGGCAGCAAATATACATACGACACCACCACCACGCCCACTGTCACCCCCAGCGCAACCAGCACGCCGCGCCAGCTTTGCTGGGCGCGCACCACGCCGGTATCGCGGTGGCCGGTGCCGGCCAGCAGCTGCGCAAAAGCGGCGCGGTCGTCCACCTCGAGCCAGGCGCCGTCCTCGAAGCTGACCTTGCGCGCGGCATGGCGCGCGCGCTCGGACACCCGCAAGCTGGCCAGTGGCGCGCTGCGCTCGACGTCGCCGGACAGGTGCGCCACGCCGTCCGTCACAGTCAAGGTCACGCGGTGCAGGCGCGAGGTCTTGCCGTCGAAATAGCGGCCGGTGACGCCGGTGCTGGCATTGCTGGTGTCCATACCGGTCACAGCGAGAAGTCGAAGTCCATGAAGTCGGACACGCCCTCGCCGGCGGCGTTGACGTCGGCGCTGGTGCTGGCGACGAATTCGTCCAGGCTGCCCGCAGGGATGATCATCAGCGATTCGATCCGGTAGCGCATCATGCGCACCTGGGCGAACGGCAGGAACAGGCCCAGCGTGAAAATCACGCCCAGGATATTGGTGACGATGATGAACAGCATGCGGCCGGTGCGCACCTCGGAGCGGAATTCGTGCTGGTCCAGGCTGGCGTTATTCCACACCAGGTTCTGGATCAGCGCGATCAGCAGCGGCGCCATCGACAGGATCAGCAAATAGAACAAGGCGATGCCGATGAACATGCCCGGACCGAAGCCCTGGGCGAGCGCCTCGGCCTCGTTGCGCCCGGCGAAGGTGCTCGCCGCTTGCGCTGCAAACAGCACCATGAAGACCACAAAGGCGACGATGCTCACCAGCAGGAAAGCGCCGAACAGCTTGTAGAAACTGCCCACGCTGGCGCGCGTGGCGAACCGCGCCTGGCCGAAGCGGCTTTCATTGAACTGCCAGGCCTTCAGGCGCTGGTAGATATACGGCGTGGCCAGGCCGAACGTGACGATGTTGAGCAAGGGGCGCAGCAGGCAGTTGATGTAGGCGTCGCGCAGCTGGCCGTCGAAGCGGAAGCGGATGCCGCGCCAGGCCGAGTTATGCAGCTGGAACTGCAGGCTGCGCCAGATAAACCACGGCACCACCGCCGCCATCACCAGGAACATCACCACGGCCAGCAGCGGCGACACCTTGCCGGCCAGCGCGTAGGCGCCCACCACCACGGCAGCGACGATGCGGCCCTTGAGGATGGCGATCGGGTTGCCGTGGTATTCGAAGCTGCTGCCGGCCAGCTCGGTGCTGGAGTAGAAATACTGGTTGCGGCGCACCTTGGCCCAGGCCGAATAAATGCCGAGGGTGACAATGCTGAGCAGCAGGTTGACGATCCAGATGCGGAAATACTCGCTGCCGCTGGCGTGGAATTTCAGGTGCTGGGGCGGCGTTGCCGGTGCGGGTGCGGGCGCAAACGCCGCCCCCGGTTTTTCGAAGTCAACCATGTTGTTGATCACCTTGTTATCAAAACAGGAACCATGCGCCATTACCAATATATTGTCAATAAGAAATTGACAGCCAGTCGTGGTGGCCGTTGTTGTCCGCGCGTCCTGAGGTAAAATGACGGCCATTGTCCGTCCGGACCCTGCCCTATCACCGCTTCCACAGGTTCATCATGCTAGATAATCTTACCCAACGCCTTGCCAAGGTGGTCAAAACCATGCGCGGCGAGGCGCGTCTGACCGAGGCCAACACCGCCGAGATGCTGCGCGAAGTGCGCATGGCGCTGCTGGAGGCCGACGTCGCCCTGCCGGCGGTGCGCGAGTTCATCGCCCGCGTCAAGGAAAAAGCCATGGGCGAGGAAGTCATTTCCTCGCTCTCGCCAGGCCAGGCGCTGGTGGGCGTAGTGCAGCGCGAGCTGGCCAGCCTGATGGGCGCCGACCTCGGCCCCGAAGCGACGCAGTTGAGCTTTGCCCAGCAGCCGCCCGCCATCATCCTGATGGCCGGCCTGCAGGGTGTGGGCAAGACCACCACCGTCGGCAAGCTGGCCAAGTACCTGAAAGAAGAGAAGAAAAAGAAAGTGCTGACCGTCTCGGCCGACGTCTATCGTCCCGCCGCGATCGCCCAGCTGCAATCGGTCACCGCGCAAGTGGGCGCCGACTTCTTCCCGTCCACCGCGCAGGACAAGCCGGTCGATATCGCGCTGGCCGCGCTGGACTGGGCCAAGAAGCACTACCACGACGTGCTGATCATCGATACCGCCGGCCGTCTCGGTATCGACGAAGAAATGATGAAAGAGATCGCTGCCGTGCACAGCGCGGTCAAGCCGATCGAAACCCTGTTCGTGGTCGACGCCATGCTGGGCCAGGATGCGATCAACACCGCCAAGGCCTTCAACGACGCGCTGCCGCTGACCGGTATCGTGCTGACCAAGCTCGATGGCGATTCGCGCGGTGGCGCGGCGCTGTCGGTGCGTCACATCACCGGCAAGCCGATCAAGTTTGCCGGCGTGTCGGAAAAGCTCGATGGCCTCGAAGCGTTCGATCCGGCCCGCATGGCCAGCCGCGTGCTGGGCATGGGCGACATCATGGCGCTGGTGGAAGAAGCGCGCAAAGGCGTGGACAGCAAGGCCGCCGCCGACCTGGCCAACAAGATGAAGAGCGGCGCCAAGTTCGACATGAACGACTTCAAGGCGCAGCTGGGCCAGATGAAAAAGATGGGCGGCATGGCCAGCCTGGTCGATAAACTGCCAGCGCAGTTCCAGCAGGCCGCCGGCAACGCCAACATGGGGCAGGCCGACAAGCAGGTGCGGCGCATGGTCGGCATCATCGACTCGATGACGCCGCAGGAACGCGCCAAGCCGGAACTGATCAAGGCCACCCGCAAGCGCCGCATCGCGGCCGGCGCCGGCGTGCAGGTGCAGGAAGTGAACCGCATGCTCAACCAGTTCGAGCAGATGCAAACCATGATGAAAAAGCTGTCCGGCGGCGGCATGGCGAAGATGATGCGGTCGATGAAAGGCATGATGCCGGGGATGCGCTAAGGCGCACTGCAAACGGGCCGGAAACCGCGCCAATACAGGGAAAACAGCCGGTGCATGCCCCTGCGGGGTGCACTGGCGCGCATAGCCACAGAATTACGTGGTGTTTCCAGGCCAAAACGCGAAAAACGCTTGCATAAGGCATAAATCCCCACCAATATTAGCCGGTGCGATCAATTGCGCAATTTTCCATGTGTTCGTTAAGGAGGCTCGAATATGGCAACAGCCAAAAAAACCCCAGCAGCACCCGCCAAGAAGGCCACGGCAGCAGCCGCAGCCGCTGCCGATAAACCGGCCGCTGCCAAAAAAGCAGCCGCTCCCAAAGCAGCAGCCCCAAAAGCAGACAAGCCAGCAGCAAAGCCCGCAGCAAAAAAAGCCGCAGCCCCTGCAGCACCGCGCAAGCCGAACGCCGCTTTCATGAAAGCGCTGACGCCGTCCGCATCGCTGGCCGCCGTGGTCGGCGAAGCACCGCTGCCGCGTACCGAAGTGACCAAGAAAGTCTGGGATTACATCAAGAAGCTGGACCTGCAAGATCCGGCCAACCGCCGCATGATCAATGCCGACGACAAGCTCAAAGCTGTCTTCGGTGGCAAAGCCCAAGTTTCGATGTTTGAAATGACCAAGCTCATTTCGGACCACCTGAAGTAATTCTCAGTGCTGCGGCCCCGCGCCGCGCCGGGATGCCCCCACCGCTCACGCGCTGGGGGCATTTCTTTTTTGGGAACCTCAAAAAACCTGCTGCGCGATCCGCTATCGCCGCTCCGTTGCTCCGTTGCTCAGCGTACCTCCGTACGCTTGCGCTACTCGCGACGATAACGAACCGCTCGCTACGGTTTTTTTCGAGGTTCTCCCCCTTCGGGGTCAGTGCCGACATTTAGACACGAACCCATCACTACAACGACCAATACCGTGCGGTTAAGTTCAATAATGTCCGAATGTCGGCACTGACCCCGAAGCTTACGTTCGATACCGCTTGACGAAGGACATAGGGACACCCCCCGCGGGGGGAAATTCCGCTATTTCCAGTTATTCCACGCCTTGAGCACCGCGTTCGGGTAGTCGGGCCTGCCGCGGCTGCCGTTGTAGCGACCGAGCGCCAGGTACAGGTTGCCGCCTTCCATGTCGAGGTACATGCGCAGGATGGCGCAGCCGTAGCGCAGATTGGTTTGCATGTGGAACAGCGCGCTGCGGTTGCGGTCGCCGATCACGTTGGTCCAGAACGGCATCACCTGCATGTAGCCACGTGCGCCGGCAATCGACACCGCGTACTTGCGATAGGCCGACTCCACCTGGATCAGCCCCAGCACCAGGCCGGGATCGAGCCCGGCGCGGCGCGCCTCGTACCAGGCGGTGGCGAGAAATTCGTTGCGGGTCTGGTCGTCGGGCAGCTTGCGCTGCAGCCGGGCCGACATGGTGGCCAGCCACAGTTGGTAGCGCTGGCGGTCGGCGTCGTTGCGGAAAGTGGGACTCGGTGGCGCCGGGTCCTTGATGGCGTTGGCCAGCGCCAGTCGCACCGAGTCGGCAAGGGCTTCTTCCTTCTGGTTGCCGGCAATGGCAGCGCCGGGCAATGCCAGCATCACGATAAACGCCACAAGACACCGCCAAGCACCAAGCCGTCGTTCTCGCGTAAGCGGGAACCCATAGACCGCCTCCTCGGAGGCAAAGTATGGATTCCCGCGTTCGCGGCGTTTCGCCGCCGCGAAATGACGGATTAAAGTTCCGCTCACTGCGCCAGTTTGCCTTGCACGAAACCGAGGATCTCGGCCACTGGAACAGCCGTCGCTTCGGCATCACGACGGCCCTGGTACTCGAGATTACCCTCCTTCAAGCCACGGTCGCCGATCACCACGCGGTGCGGCACGCCGATCAGTTCCCAGTCGGCAAACATCTGGCCCGGACGCAGGCCACGGTCGTCGACAATCACGTCGATGCCGGCCGCGACCGCCTCGGCATACAGCTGCTCGGTCGCTTGCTTGACCGCTTCGCTGCGGTCCATGCCCATCGGGCACAGCACCAGTTCGAACGGCGCCAGCGAGGTTGGCCAGATGATGCCCTTGTCGTCGAAGTTCTGCTCGATCGCCGCGCCCAGGATGCGGGTGATGCCGATGCCGTAGCAACCCATCTGCAGCGGCGCCGGTTTGCCGTTTTCGTCGAGGAACGTGGCCTTCATGGCGGCCGAGTAGGCAGTGCCGAGCTGGAACACGTGACCGACTTCGATGCCGCGCTCGATGGTCAGCACGCCTTGGCCGTCTGGCGACGCATCGCCTTCGACCACGTTGCGCAGGTCGGCGACGATGGCCGGTTCGGCCACGTCGCGCCCCCAGTTGGCGCCCGAGTAGTGGTAGCCGGCGTCGTTGGCGCCGCAAATGAAGTCGGCCATGTTGGCGACGGTGCGGTCGGCCACCACGGTCACTGGCGCCTTGGTGCCGATCGGACCCAGGTAGCCAGGCACGCAACCATAGACTTCGGCGATTTCTTCTTCGGTCGAGAAGCGGTGGTCGGCCAGGCCGGCCACCTTGGCCACCTTGATCTCATTGAGTTCATGGTCGCCGCGCAGCAGCAACATGAAATACTGTTTGGCTGTTTTGCCGTCCTTTTCGGTTTCCACGGTCAGCGCCAGGGTTTTGACCGTCTGCGACAGCGGCAGGCCCAGCTGGGCCGCCACCAGTTCGCACTTGGTGGCGTCGGGCGTGGCGACCTTGGTCAGCGCCTGGGCGGCTGCGGCGCGCTCGGCGGTGGCTGGCAGCGCCTCGGCCGCTTCCATGTTGGCGGCGTAATCGGACGTGGGGCAATACACCAGCGCGTCTTCGCCGGTATGGGCGATCACGTGGAATTCGTGCGAACCGCTGCCGCCGATAGCGCCGTTATCGGCCGCTACCGCACGGAACTTCAAACCGAAACGGTTGAAAATACGCGTATAGGCGTCATACATGATCTGGTACGAAGCCTGCATGCCGGCCAGGTCGCGGTCGAACGAGTACGCATCCTTCATGGTGAACTCGCGGCCGCGCATCAGGCCGAAGCGTGGGCGGCGTTCGTCGCGGAACTTGGTCTGGATGTGGTAAAAATTCAACGGTAACTGGCGGTAGGATTTGATCTCCGAACGCACGACGTCGGTGATCACTTCCTCGGCGGTAGGCTGGAACGCGAACTCGCGGCCGTGGCGGTCCTTGATGCGCAGCAATTCGGCGCCCATCTTGTCCCAGCGGCCGGTTTCCTGCCACAGCTCGGCCGGCTGAATCAGCGGCATCAGCAGTTCGACGGCGGCGGAACGGTTCATCTCTTCGCGCACGATGGCTTCGACCTTGCGGATCACCCGCAGGCCGATCGGCATGTACGTGTAGATGCCCGAACCGAGGCGCTTGATCATGCCTGCGCGCATCATTAACTGGTGGGAGACGATCTCTGCATCGGCTGGTGCTTCTTTAAGCGTGGAAATAAAAAAACGTGAGGCGCGCATACGGTGAATTCTTTTTAAAAAGAGAGAGTTATAATCAACCTAATTTTAAAGGATTAGCTGGCTGATGCGTCCATACTTTATACAAATGCGTTCAATACATGGCCCTTCGACCGATTTCGTACCGCGGAATTCCCGCCGAAGCGTCTTTTTGTGGGCAAAAATATAAGCAGGGAGCTCAGTCGCAGAAAGTTTGAGGTGCAATATGCTGGATCGTGAAGGGTTTCGGCCCAACGTCGGCATCATCCTGCTCAACGCCCAGAACGAGGTGTGGTGGGGCAAGCGGGTGCGCGAGCATTCATGGCAGTTTCCACAAGGAGGCATCAAGTACGGAGAAACGCCTGAGCAGGCGATGTATCGGGAGCTGGAAGAGGAAATCGGTTTGCGGGCCGAGCACGTCAAAATCGTCGGTCGCACCCGCGACTGGTTGCGTTACGAGGTGCCCGACCACTTTATCAAGCGGGAAATCCGCGGCCATTACCGTGGTCAGAAACAGATCTGGTTCCTGTTGCGCATGTGTGCGCGCGACAACGACGTCAATCTGCGCCTGACCGACCACCCCGAGTTCGATGCCTGGCGGTGGCACGAGTACTGGGTGCCGCTCGATGTCGTGATCGAATTCAAGCGCGATGTCTACCAGCGCGCGTTGCAGGAACTGTCGCGGTTCCTCACCTGGCCGCCCAACGGCCAGGAGCGCCGCCACGGTTCGCGCTACCTGCGCCAACCGCGTGCGGGTGCGGGCGCCGGCGCCGGCGCGGAACTGGAACGGCGCGTGCAGGTGGCCGACCCTGCGGCCATCATCACGCCACCCACGGCAATCAAGACCGGCAGCTGAGGTCCTGACGAATGTACCCGCCCCGGCATGACAATGCCGTGGCGGGTACAATGTCGCCATCATGTTCAATCCCTCTTCCGACGATGTACGCCGCTTCTTTTGCGAGGTTTTCCGCAAGCAGCGCGCCAATGACATCCTGACCCCGCTCGAAGCGATGGCGTCCGACTGGGTGCGCCACCACCCCGAATACCACGACGTGCTCACCGACGTCGAGTCCGCGCTGGGCCGCAATTACTCGGTCGAAGGCGCGCAGGCCAACCCGTTCCTGCACCTGTCGATGCACCTGTCGATCGACGAACAGATCTCGATCGACCAGCCGCCCGGCATCCGCGACGCCGCCACCGCCCTCACCCTCAAGCTCGACGACGCCCACGCGGCGCAGCACGAAATCATGGAATGCCTGGGCGAGATGATCTGGAACGCCCAGCGCAACGGCACGCCGCCTGACGGTGCTGCTTACGTGGAAGCAATCCGTCGCCGCCTCCGATAACAGCCACCAGCCGTCGCGCCGCCGCTGCCGTCATCCTCGCGAACGCGGGGATCCATGGAACGGCTGATCCGTTTCAACTCAGATCGTAGCGAGTTCGACTCACAGGTTCCATGGATCCCCGCCTGCGCGGCGATGACGGATTAACGGTCCCCGAATGTAAAAAGGCCACGCATCGCGTGGCCTTTCAGTTTCAGTACGACAGAGTTACTTCACAACCGGCGCCGCCAGCGCTGCCGCCGGCACCACGGCTGGCGCAGGCTGCGCGCTGCCGGTTTCGTCCAGCGTGAACGCTTTCAGGCCCAGCACCGAGCTGCTGTACTGGCGAATCTGGTTGGCCAGCACGGGATCGCTATTGAGCTTGTGACCATACGAGGGCACCATGGCCTTCATCTTGGCATCCCATTCCGGCGTGGCCAGCTTGGCCTTGAACGCGGTTTGCAATACCTTGATCATGATCGGTGGCGCGGTCGAAGCGCCTGGCGAGGCACCGAGCAGAGCGACGATGCTGCCGTCAGCCGAGCCGACCACTTCGGTACCGAACTGCAGTACGCCGCCTTTTTCCGGCAGATCCTTGACGATCTGCACGCGCTGGCCGGCGTTTTGCAGGGTCCAGTCTTCCATCTTCGCTTCCGGCAGGTATTCGCGCAGGGTAGCCAGGCGGTCTTCCGGCGAGTTCAGCACCTGTTCGATCAGGTACTTGGTCAGCGGAATGTTGTCCCAGCCAGCTTGCAGCATCGGACGCACGTTGCCGGTGCCGATCGACGCTGGCAGGTCCACCCACGAACCGTTTTTCAGGAACTTGGTCGAGAACGTTGCGAACGGTCCGAACAGCAGGGCTTTCTTGCCGTCAATGATGCGGGTGTCCAGGTGCGGTACCGACATCGGTGGCGAACCGACCGATGCCTTGCCGTACACCTTGGCGGCATGCTTTTCCACCAGCGCCTGGTTGGTGGTGACCAGCCATTGGCCGCCGACCGGTACACCGCCGTAGCCCTTGGCTTCCGGGATGCCCGATTTTTCCAGCAGCGGCAGCGAACCGCCGCCAGCGCCCACGAACACGAACTTGGCGCGCACGGTTTTCACGGCATTGGTGTCGAGGTTCTTGACGGTGACGTTCCAGTTGCCGTCGGTGCCGCGCTTGATGTCTTCCACTTGCGTGCGCAGGTTGACGGTGGCGCCGTGCGAGTCGGTCAGGTGCTTGACCAGCGCGCGGGTCAGGTTGCCGAAGTTGACGTCGGTACCGATTTCCATGCGGGTGGCGGCGATCTTTTGCGACGGGTCACGGCCGGTCATCACCAGCGGCGCCCATTCGGCGATCTTGGCCGGGTCTTCCGAGTACAACATGCCCTTGAACAGGTTTTCCTTTTGCAGTGCAGCATAGCGCTTGCGCAGGAAATTGATGTTGTCATCGCCCCAGACAAAGGCCATGTGCGGCACATTGTTGATGAACGTAGTCGGCGCACCGAGGTAACCATTCTTGACCTGGTAGGCCCAGAACTGCTTCGACACTTCGAACTGCTCGTTGATTTCAACGGCTTTCTTGGTTTCGATGTGGCCGTCAGCCGCTTCCGGGGTGTAGTTCAGTTCGGCGAATGCCGAGTGGCCGGTGCCGGCGTTGTTCATCGCGTCCGAGCTCTCGGCCGCCACTTTGTCCATGCGCTCGTAGAAAGCCATGGTGAGGGTGGGATCGAGTTCCTTGAGCATGGTGCCCAGGGTGGCGCTCATGGTGCCGGCGCCGATCAACAGGACGTCGACCGGTTTGTCGTCGGTGGGTGCCGGCGGTTTGCTGCATGCGGCCAGGATCAGGCACGACATCAGGATAACAATTGACTTACGCATACGTAACTCCGTGGTGGTGATCGTGATGGGACAGTGCGGCCGGGCCATTGCCAGGAACGATGACTAGGTATCGAAGGTGGCTGTCTGCCGCTGAATCGAGGCGGATGAGGGGGTGACGGCTGCCGGCGCAAGCACGCATAAAGTTGCGCGCGTGTCCATAGTTAAAATCAAGGATATCGATTTTATCAGTGTACTCCTGGCGCCAAAATGGGGATAACACTTACGCAAACGTGCTCAAACTACGTAGTTACTAACCGCAGAACGATGTAAAAAAGCCACGACAACCGGAGATTGGCGTGGCTTTGATGAGTGGGAGAAACGATCAGCGATGCACGGCCATCGTCCCCGGCAAGCTGTGCAGGTAAGCGGCCAGGTCCTTGATGTCCTGGTTGCTCAGCGGCTTGACCTGGCCGGTCATGATGGCGTTGTTGCGGCCGTAAGCGCCGTCACCGCGCTTGTAGGCGGTGAGCGCATGCTCGAGGTAGTCGCGGTGCTGGCCGGCCAGCTTCGGATAGCTGGGGTCGAGCGGCGTGTTGTAGTCCTTGCCGTGGCAGGTAAAACAGTTGTACTTGTCGGCCAGCGCCTTGCCATTGGCCACGTTGCCGGCGGCCTGGGCCGTCATGGAGATTGCGGCGCACGCGAAGGCGGCAACCAATGTTTTGATAGTGAGGTGGTTCATTTTGCGCTCCCGGCCCTGGTTTGCTGCGCATAGAATGCGGCGACGTCGGCAATGTCCTGGTCCGACAGGCTGGCGGCGATGCCCCGCATGCTCGGATGCTTGCGGTCGCCTTTCTTGTAGGCTTGCAGCGCAGCCTCGATGTACTTGGCGCCCTGGCCGCCGATCATCGGCACTTGGTAGACTTCCGGGAACGTGGCCTTGTAGCCGGGGATGCCATGACAGCCGATGCACATTTCGATCTTCGCTTTGGCGGCCTGGGCATTGCCCACGATTTCCGCCGCCGTTCCCGCCTGGGTAAAGCCGACTAAAAGAAGAAATGGAAGTGCTGTGATTTTTTTCATGGTCTTTGCTAGGTGGGTAATCGACGCCGGCTACTGAACACTTGACTTTTGCACTACCAGTGCAGGGATTCTAACCTAACAAATTTGACAAAGCTACACAGTAACGTCGCTGGAAACAACACCGGCGGCGCCGTCTTTTGCAGTGCAGCGTAAAGCGTCCACGCCCCTTCTCCACTATACTTGGTGCCATCGTCCACGCTCCGAGACCCACGCATGCAAGCTACTGTCCGCTTTGAAGGTTCCGATCAATACGTCGCCACCGCCGACCTCAAGCTGGCGGTCAACGCCGCCCTCACCCTGCAGCGTCCGTTGCTGATCAAGGGCGAGCCCGGCACCGGCAAAACCATGCTGGCCGAGGAAGTGGCCGCGGCACTGAACATGCCGCTGATGCAATGGCACATCAAGTCCACCACCAAGGCCCAGCAGGGCCTGTACGAATACGACGCCGTCTCGCGCCTGCGCGATTCGCAACTGGGCGACGAGCGCGTGCGCGACATCCAGAACTACATCGTCAAGGGCGTGCTGTGGCAGGCGTTCACCGCGCCGGCGCCGGTCGTGCTGCTGATCGACGAGATCGACAAGGCCGACATCGAATTCCCCAACGACCTGCTGCGCGAACTCGACCGCATGGAGTTCTACGTGTACGAAACGCGCGAGATGGTGCGCGCCGTGCACCGGCCGCTGGTGATCATCACGTCCAACAACGAAAAGGAGCTGCCCGACGCCTTCCTGCGCCGCTGCTTCTTCCACTACATCCAGTTCCCCGACCGCGAGACGATGGCGCGCATCGTCGAAGTGCACTACCCGCATTTGAAACGCGAACTGCTGGCCCAGGCCCTGCAAACCTTTTACGCCGTGCGCGACGTGCCCGGCCTGAAGAAAAAGCCATCGACCTCCGAATTCCTCGACTGGCTCAAACTGCTGATGGCCGAGGACATCGGCCCCGAAGCGCTGCACGGCGTGGACCACAAGGCCATCGTGCCGCCGCTGCACGGCGCCCTGCTGAAAAACGAGCAGGACGTGCACTTGTTCGAACGGCTGGTGCAGATGGCAAGGGCCAACCGTTGACCGGGCGCTGAGATGCTGATCGATTTCTTTTTCACCCTGAAAGACGCCAAAATCCCGGTGTCGATCAAGGAATTCCTGACGCTGCTGGAAGCGTTGCAAAAGAACGTGATCGACACGTCGCTCGACGACTTTTACTACCTGGCGCGCCTGACGCTGGTCAAAGACGAAGCCCACTACGACAAGTTCGACCGCGCCTTTGGCCTGTACTTCAAGGGCATCGCCGCCCACTTCGACGAAAAGAGCGAGATCCCTCTCGACTGGCTGCTGCAAAAGATGAAGCGCGAGCTCACCGACGAACAAAAGGCGCAGCTGGAAAAATTCGGCTACGACAAGCTGATGGACCGCCTGGCCGAGCTGTTAAAAGAGCAGAAGGAGCGCCACGAGGGCGGCAGCAAGTGGATCGGCACCGGCGGCACGTCGCCGTTCGGCCACGGCGGCACCAACCCGGAGGGCATCCGCATCGGCGGCAAGGGCGGCAACCGCACGGCGGTCAAGGTGTGGGAAGAGCGCGCGTTCAAGGACTACGACGGCGAGCGCGAAATCGGCACACGCAACATCAAGGTGGCGCTGCGCCGGCTGCGCAAGTTCGCCCGCGAAGGCGCCCACGAAGAACTGGCGCTCGACGCCACCATCCACGCTACCGCCAGCAACGCCGGCTTCCTCGATTTAAAAATGCAGCCCGAGCGCAAGAACAACATCAAGGTGCTGATGCTGTTCGACGTCGGCGGTTCGATGGACGACCATATCGAGCGCACCGAGGAACTGTTCGCCGCCTCGCGCACCGAATTCAAGAACATGGAGTTCTACTACTTCCACAATTGCGTGTACGACTTCGTGTGGAAGAACAACCGCCGCCGCCAGTCCGAGCGCTTCAATACCTGGGACATCCTGCGCAAGTACCCGCCCGACACCAAGCTCATTTTCGTCGGCGACGCCACCATGAGCCCCTACGAGGTGCTGCACCCGGGCGGCTCGGTCGAGTACAACAACAGGGAAGCGGGTAGCGAGTGGCTCACGCGCTTTACCAATGCGTTTCCGAAGTTCGCGTGGTTGAATCCCGAGCCGGAAGGCTCGTGGCAGTATCGGCAGTCGATTGCCATCATCCGCCAGTTGATGAACAACCGCATGTATCCGATCACGATCGATGGGCTGGAGCGGGCGATGCGCGCGCTCAGCAAATAGAGGGGCCGCTCACGAGCAGCCTGCTAGCCAGGCAACTGCAAGCGGTAACCAACCGCCGTCTCGGTCAGCAAAAACTTCGGCTGGGCCGGATCGGCTTCGAGCTTGTGGCGCAGGTGGCCCATGTAGATGCGCAGGTAGTGGCCGTTTTCCGACTGCGACGGCCCCCACACGGCGCGCAGCAGCTGCGGGTTGGTCATCACCCGGCCCGCATTGGCCACCAGCACCGCCAGCAGCCGGTACTCGGTGGGCGTGAGGTGCACATTCTCGCCGCCGCGCGTCACGCGGCGGTTCTGCAAGTCCACCGCCACGTCGCCGAAGTTGATCAGGCCTTCCTTGCTGGCCGCCGGCTGACGCTGGCGGCGCAAGGTCGCGCGCACGCGGGCCAGCAGCTCCCCTACCCCGAACGGCTTGGTCAGGTAGTCGTCGGCGCCAGCATCGAGCGCGCGGATCTTGTCCGCTTCATTGACCCGGGCCGAGAGCACGATCACCGGCGCCGACGACCACTTGCGCAGGTCGAGCACGAAGTCGATGCCGTCGCCATCGGGCAGGCCCAGGTCCAGCACGATCAGGTCGGGCTTGCGGGTGCCGGCGTCGATCAGGCCCCGTTGCAGCGTGGCCGCTTCGAACACCTGCCAGCCCTCCTCTTCCAGCGCGGCGCGCACGAAGCGGCGGATTTGCGGCTCGTCTTCCACCAGCAAGGCGGTAGGCGCGGTGGCGAGATGGTCATGCTCGGTCATGGTGTCTCCGGTTCGGCTTCCAGCTCGGGCATGGCCGGTGGGGTGCCCAGTGGCAGGGTGAAGGTAAAGGCGGCGCCACCGAGCGGCGCCGCGTGAGCGGTGGCGCTGATACGGCCGCCATGCGCTTCGACGATGGCGCGGCAAATTGCCAGCCCCAGGCCGACGCCGGGCTTGGCCGATTCGCGCTCGCCCCGCGTGAATTTTTCGAAGATCGCTTCCTCGCGCCCTGGCGGCAGACCGGGGCCGTCGTCCGCCACGGTGATATTGATCCACTGGCCGTGCAGCGCGGCGCCAATGGCGATGGTCGATCCGGGCGGCGTGTACTTGGCGGCGTTTTCCACCAGGTTGGCCAGCACCCGCTCGATCAGCACGGCGTCGTAGCGCAGCAGCGGCAGGTGATGGGGCAGCTCGGTGCGCACGTGGTGGCTTTGCAGTTGCGAGCCGCTGGCGCGCAAGGCGCTGCCCACCACTTCCTCGAGCGGCTGCCATTGCAGGTTGAATTTCACTTCGCCGCTCTGGATGCGCGCCATGTCGAGCAGGTTGGTCACCATGGCGCTCATGCGCAGCGCCTCGTCGTGCAACGCTACCGCCACGTCGTGCTGGGCGTCGGGCAGCGGCGGTTTGGCGCCGGCCAGCGCTTCCGACAAGCCGACGAGCGACGTCAGCGGCGTGCGCACGTCGTGCGACAGTGCCGCCAGGAGTGAATTGCGCAATCGCTCCGACTCCATGTTCACCAGCGCGTTCTGCGCCACCTCGATGTAATGCACGCGCTCGAGCGCAATCGCGGCCAGCGCGGCAAAGGTATCGAGCTGCTGGCGTTGTTCGGGAATCAGGAGCCAGCGCTGGCGCAGCGGCTCGATCGCCAGCACGCCCCGGGTGCGCATCGGCGCGACCAGCGGCAGGTAGAACAGCGCACTGGCCGGCAGCGTATCGGTGCCCAGGCCCGCACTCTCGGCATTGTCGAACGCCCACTGGGCAATGCCCACGTCGAGCGTGACGCCGGCGGGCGCCGGCAGCAGGCGGCCATCGGCGTCGGGCAGCAGCAAGGTGGCGCGGGCGCGGAAGGCGTTTTCGATGAACAGGCGGGTGGTGTCGAAGATTTGCTCGGTTTGCAGCGCGCCCGACAGCTCGCGGGCGAACTCGTACAGGGAGCGCGAGCGCTTCTCGCGCTGCGCCGCCACCCGCGCCTGGAAGCGCAGACCGGACGTCAGGTGGCCGGTGATCAGGCCCACGGCCAGCATCACCATGAAGGTGATCACGTACTGGAAGTCGGAAACGGCAAAGTCGAAGCGCGGCGTGACGAAGAAAAAGTCGAAGCAGGCCACGCTCACGCAGGTGGCCACCACCGACGGGCCGCGCCCGAAGCGCACGGCCGTGAGCAGCACGCCGAGCAGGAACAACATGGCGATATTGGCCAGGTCCAGCCATGCCAGCAGCGGCATGGCGGCCAGTGCGATGGCGATGCTCGAGACAACCGCCACGGCGTAGCCGGTGGCGCGTTGCTGTTGCCACGGCAGGCGCACGCCGGAGGCTCCCGGCGCTCCGCGCCCATCATTGCCACGTTCGCCATAGCCGTCCGCGTGGTCGGCGTCGGCAGCGGCATCGGCGCCCCAGGCGGTACCCGTGCTGTTTTTGCCCGGGTTGGCCGGCGCCTCGATGCTGGCCGCGCCGATTTCCACCAGGTCCAGGTCTGGCGCATAGCGGGCCAGGCGCTTGATGTGCGGCGTTTGCCACGGCCAGGATGAGCGTGAGCGTCCCAGCACGAACTTCGACAGGTTGTGGCTGCGCGCATACTCCACCGCCGCCAGCGCCACGTCGCGGCCCGGCACCACGGCCGTGGTGGCGCCCAGGTCTTCGGCCAGTTTCAAGGTGCGCAGGATCTGCTCGCGGCGCGCGGCGGGCAGCTTTTGCAGCGCCGGCGTCTCCACGTAGATCGCGTGCCAGTCAGTGCCCAGCTGGCCGGCCAGGCGCGCCGTGCTGCGCACCGTGTGCTCGGCGCCGGGATTCGGACCCACGCACGCCAGCAGCGCGGCGCCAGTTTTCCAGATGTCGGCAATCGACTGCTCCACGCGGTAAGCGCGCACATCGTCCTCGATACGGTCGGCGGTGCGGCGCAGCGCCAACTCGCGCAGCGCGATCAAATTCCCCTTGCGGAAGAAGTTTTTCGAGGCCCGCTCGGCCTGCGGCGCCTGGTACACCTTGCCGCTTTTCAGGCGCGCCAGCAGTTCGTCGGCCGGCAGATCGACCAGCACCACCTCGTCGGCCTGGTCGAACACGGTATCGGGTACCGTCTCGCCCACGCGGATGCCGGTGATGCCGCCCACCACGTCGTTGAGGCTTTCCAGGTGCTGGACGTTGACGGTGGTGAGCACGTCGATTCCGGCGTCGCGCAGTTCTTCGACGTCCTGCCAGCGCTTGGGGTGGCGCGAACCGGGCGCGTTCGAGTGCGCCAGTTCGTCCATCAGGATCAGCGGTGGATGGCGCTCGAGCGCGGCATCGAGGTCGAATTCGGCCAGGGTGCGGCCACGGTGCTCGACCGCGCGCGGCGGCAGGACCTCCAGCCCGGCCAGCATGGCGGCGGTCTCGCTGCGTCCGTGGGTTTCCACCACGCCGACCAGGACCTCGTTGCCCTCAAGCTGAAGCTTGCGGGCGGCAGCGAGCATGGCGTAGGTTTTGCCCACCCCGGCCGACGCGCCAAAATAAATGCGCAGCTTGCCGCGCGCGGCGCGCCGCTCCCGGGCCTGGACTTGCGCCAGCAAGGCGTCGGGATCGGGGCGCTGGCTATCGTGGGGAATGGACATGCGGCGATTCTACCTGAGCGGATAAATCAGCGGCCAGTCTGGTCGAGCGCCAGGTTGAGCGCCAGGACGTTGACGCGCGGCTCGCCGAAAAAGCCCAGGTACTGCGGACGCGTGTGCTGCTCGATCAGCGCCAGCACCTGGTTGGTGTTGAACTGGCGGGCGGCGGCCACGCGGGCGGCCTGGTAGCGGGCGGCGGCCGGGCTGATCTCGGGATCGAGGCCACTGGCCGAGGCGGTCACCAGGTCCACCGGAATGGGCAGGGTGTTGGAGGGATCAAGCGCCTTGAGGGCGTCGATACGGCCTTTCACGGCGTCGATCTGGGCCGCGTTGGTGGGGCCGAGGTTGGTGCCGGAAGAACCGGCGCCGTTATTGGGCATCGGACCGGTGCCCGACGGGCGGCCCCAGAAGTATTTCGGTGAACTGAACGACTGGCCGATCAGCGACGAGCCGACGGTTTTGCCGTCGACCTGTACCAGGCTGCCCGCCGCTTCGGCAGGAAAGGCGGCGGAGGCAACCCCGGAGACGGCCAGCGGGTACAGCACGCCGCAGAGAATGGTGAGGGCGCCGAAGATGACCAGGGCGGGACGGAAGTGGGATGTCATATGGACTCCAGAGAATTAAGTTAGCCAGCAATCCGTCATCCCCGCGCAGGCGGGGACCCAATGTGCGGGCGTTATCGACGCGCTCACAGAATTGGATTCCCGCCGGCGCGGGAATGACGGATTGAAGGCAGGTGGTTGTTATACGAGGTGCAAGGCAGCGAGCACCATGTCAATCAGCTTGATGCCCACGAACGGCAGCACGATCCCGCCCAGGCCATACAGCAGCAGGTTGCGGCGCAGCAGCGCTACCGCGCCAATGGCCCGGTACTTCACGCCCTTGAGCGCCAGCGGTATCAAGACCACGATGATCAGCGCATTGAAAATCACCGCCGACATGATCGCCGACGACGGGCTGGCAAGTTGCATCACGTCGAGCGCCTTCAGTTGCGGATAAGTGCCCACGAATGCCGCCGGGATGATGGCGAAATACTTGGCGATGTCGTTCGAGATCGAGAACGTGGTCAGCGCGCCGCGCGTCATCAGCATCTGCTTGCCGATTTCGACGATTTCCAGCAGCTTGGTCGGATTCGAGTCCAGGTCCACCATGTTGCCGGCTTCCTTGGCCGCTTGCGTGCCCGAGTTCATCGCCACCGCCACGTCGGCCTGGGCCAGCGCCGGGGCGTCGTTGGTGCCGTCGCCGGTCATCGCCACCAGGCGGCCTTCGGCCTGGTACTTGCGGATCAGTTTCAGCTTGTCTTCCGGCGTGGCTTCGGCCAGGAAGTCGTCCACGCCCGCTTCGGCAGCGATGGCGGCAGCGGTCAGCTGGTTGTCGCCGGTGATCATCACGGTCTTGATGCCCATGCGGCGCAGCTCGCCGAAACGCTCCTTGATGCCGCCCTTGACGATGTCCTTCAGTTCCACCACGCCCATCACGCGGCCACCATCGGTGACCACCAGCGGCGTGCTGCCACGGCGCGAGATGTCGTCCACCGCACGGCCCACTTCGGCCGGGTAAGCATTGGGCTGGCCCAGCGACTCCACGTAGCGGCGCACGCTGTCGGCGGCGCCCTTGCGCACGGCGCGTTCGCCGATATCGACACCGCTCATGCGGGTTTGCGCGGTGAACGGCACGAACACGGCGTTCAGGGACGCCATTTCGCGTTCGCGGATGTTGAACTTCTGCTTGGCCAGCACCACGATGCTGCGCCCTTCCGGGGTTTCGTCGGCCAGCGAGGCCAGTTGCGCCACGTCGGCCAACTGCTGCTCGGTCACGCCGGGCGCCGGCACGAAACTCGACGCCTGGCGGTTACCGAGCGTGATGGTGCCGGTTTTATCGAGCATCAGCACGTCGACGTCGCCCGCCGCTTCCACGGCGCGGCCGGAGGTAGCGATCACGTTGGCCTGCATCATGCGGCTCATGCCAGCCACGCCGATGGCCGACAGCAGGCCGCCAATCGTGGTCGGAATCAGGCACACCAGCAGCGCGATCAGCACCGTGATGGTGACAGGCGTGCCCGATTGGGCAGCCTGCACCGAGAACAGCGAGAACGGCAGCAAGGTGATGGTCACGATCAGGAACACGATGGTCAAAGCGACCAGCAAGATGGTGAGCGCGATCTCGTTCGGAGTTTTCTGGCGCTTGGCGCCTTCCACCATCGAGATCATGCGGTCGAGGAAGGTCTCGCCAGGATTGACGGTGACCTTCACCACCAGCCAGTCCGACAGCACGCGGGTGCCGCCGGTGACGGACGAAAAGTCGCCGCCCGACTCGCGGATCACGGGGGCCGATTCGCCGGTGATCGCGCTTTCGTCCACCGAGGCTACGCCTTCGATCACTTCACCGTCGATCGGGATGACATCGCCCGCTTCCACCAGGATGTAGTGTCCCTTGACCAGATCGGTGGCCGGCTGCGGCAGCCAGGTGGTGCCGTACTTGGGCGTGGCCAGCTTTTTCGCACTGACGGTTTGCTTGAGGTTGCGCAGCGACGCCGCTTGCGCCTTGCTGCGGCCTTCGGCCAGCGCCTCGGCAAAGTTCGCGAACAGCACCGTGAACCACAGCCAGACCGAGATCGCCAGGATAAAGCCGGCCGGCGCCTCGCCCTGGCCGAACAGCGCCTGCAGGTACAACAAGGTGGTGATGATGCTGCCGACGTACACGACAAACATCACCGGGCTGCGCACCTGGGTGGCAGGGCTGAGTTTTTTGAACGAGTCGGCAATCGCCGGCAGCAGCAGTTCGGCGTCGAACAGGCGCAGCTTTTTAGGCGCCGGATTGGCGGGGCTGGCGGGGTTGGTAAACACCGTCATTTCTTTTGGAGTCGTTGACATGATGGGATCCTGCGAATTAATGAGCAAACATCTGCAAGTGTTCAACCACGGGACCGAGCGCCAGCGCCGGCACGTAATTGAGCACGCCTACCAGCACCACCACGCCGATCAGCAGGCCGATGAACATCGGGCCGTGGGTGGGCATGGTGCCGGCGTTGGCGGCCAGGCGCTGCTTGCCCGCCAGCGAACCGGCCACCGCCAGGATCGGCACGATCACCGCAAAGCGGCCGAACCAGATCGCCACCGCCAGCAGGGTGTTGTAGAACGGCGTGTTGGCGGAGATGCCGGCAAACGCGCTGCCGTTGTTGTTGGCGGCCGAACTCAACGCATACAACACCTCCGAGAAACCGTGGGCGCCGGGGTTGAGGATGCCGGCGCGACCAAGATCGGTCATCACCGCCAGCGCGGTACCGGCCAGCACCAGGGTCGGCGTAACCAGGATGGCGATCGACGTCATCTTCATTTCATACGCCTGGATTTTCTTGCCCAGGTATTCAGGCGTGCGGCCGATCATCAAACCGGCGATGAACACGGCCAGGATGGCGAAGATCAGCATGCCGTACAGGCCCGAACCGACGCCGCCGAAGATCACTTCACCGAACTGCATCAGCACCATCGGGATCATGCCGCCGATCGGGGTAAACGAGTCGTGCATGGAGTTGACCGCACCGCAAGACGCTGCGGTCGTGACAGCGGCGAACAGCGTGGAAGCGCTGATGCCGAAGCGCGTTTCCTTGCCTTCCATATTGCCGCCCGATTGCAGGCTGCTGGCCGTCTGGTCGATGTGCAACGCCTGCAGCGCCGGGTGGACCTGCTGTTCGGCGCTCATCACCACCAGCGTGGCGGCGACAAACAGCACCGTCATGGCGCCCAGCACCGCCCAGCCCTGGCGGCGGTCGCCGACCATGCGGCCGAACGCGAAGCACAGGCCGGCCGGGATCAGGAAGATCGCCAGCATCTGCACGAAGTTGGTCAGCGCGGTCGGGTTTTCATACGGGTGGGCCGAGTTGGCGTTGAAGAAGCCGCCGCCATTGGTACCCAGCATCTTGATCGCTTCCTGCGACGCCACCGGCCCCATGGCCAGGGTTTGCGTCCTGGTGGTCAGCGTTTCGGTCACCGGCTGGCCCTTGGCGTCCTTGATCGGCTGGTTGTCGGCGTCCACTTTCGGCTGGGTGTAGGTGACTGCGTCGATCAGCTGCACCTCTTTATAGGCCGAGAAGTTCTGGATCACGCCCTGGCCGGCCAGGAAAATCGCCAGGATCAGCGACAGCGGCAGCAGCACGTACAGGGTCGAACGGGTGACGTCGGCCCAGAAATTGCCGATCGATTTGCTCGTGCGCGACGAGAAGCCGCGGATCAGCGCAAAGCACACGGCCATGCCAGTGGCGGCCGAGAAGAAGTTCTGGCCGGTGAGCACCAGCATCTGGGTCAGGTAGCTCATGGTCTGTTCGCCGCTGTAGCCCTGCCAGTTGGTGTTGGCGACAAAGCTCACTGCCGTGTTGAACGAGGAGTCGGGGCTGATATTGGCCAGGCCCTGGGGGTTCAGCGGTAAAAATGCCTGCAGGCGCTGCAGGCCGTAGACCGCAAATGCGCCCAGGGCGTTGAACGACAGCAGTGCAATGGCGTAGGTTTTCCAGCCCTGGCCCTGCGCCTGGCCGTCCTGGTCGGCGATGCCGGCGGCGCGGTACAGCAGGCGTTCGAGCTTGCCCAGCCAGCCAAGGCCGGGAATCGCGGCGACGGTGCCATCGCCCACCCGGGCCAGCACCACGCCCAGCGGCCAGGCCAGCGCCAGCAGCACGACCAGGAACACCACCAGCAGCACGATCGATTGGGTGGTCATCACAGTTCCTCCGCTTTTAGGAGCGCGAGCACCAGGTACACCAGCAAGCCGGCGGACGCGATACCACCGATCACGTAGAAGATGCTCATGGCTGGCCTCCCAGCTTGTCGCAGCCGACGGCCATCGCCCAGATCGCGACGGTGAAGGCCGCGATCACACCAATAAATATAAAATCCATCACACCCTCGAAGGTCTTGTTTTGATGGATGAGAGGTTAGCGGCAGGGGTCTAAAGATTTTGTAAAGACTTGGCTGGCGGGTGTAAACAAACTGTAAACGCGCCGTAAAAACCCGCCCCTTTTACGTTTTGTTTACGCGGGCCTGGGTACTATTTAGAACATTTTTACAGGCGCAGGCATAGGCTGGACCTCTCTTCCACCACTTGTACTCATCATGAATACTTCGTTTCGCGGCATCTGGGTGCCGCTGGCCACGCCCATGGACCACGGCGAGATCGACCTGGCCCGCCTGCAAACGCTGGCCGACCGCCTGATCGCCGAAGGCGCGCACGGCCTGGTCGTCTGCGGCACCACCGGCGAGGCGCCGCAGCTGGACCTGGCCGAGCAATCGGCCGTGCTCTCGGCCGTGCTGGAAACCGCGCACCGCCGCTGCCCGGTGCTGATGGGCGTGGGCGGCAGCGACACCTATGCCGCTGCCGCGAAGGTTCGCGAGTTCGACGACACTGAACTGGCCGGCTACTTGGTGGCCACCCCGGCCTACGTGCGGCCGTCGCAGGAAGGCCTGCTGCGCCACTTCGAAACGATTGCCGACGCCACCGACCGTCCCATCGTGCTGTACAACGTACCGGCGCGCACCGGCGTGAACCTGGAACTGGCCACCGCGCGCACGCTGGCGCAGCACCCGCAATTTGCCGCCATCAAGGAAGCGGGCGGCAGCCTGCAAAGAATGGAAGAACTGGTGCGCCACACGCCGCTGGCCATGTTGTGCGGCGACGACGCGCTGCTGTTCGCCGCCCTGTGCGCCGGCGGCCACGGCGCCATCTCGGCCGCAGCCCATATCCGCGTGGACCCGTTCGTGCAAGTCTACGACCTGGTGCACGCCGGCCACCTGGCCGAGGCCATGACCCTGTTCGACCACCTGCTGCCGGTGATCCGTTTGCTGTTTTCGGAACCGAATCCGGCACCCTTGAAGGCCGCGCTGGCGATGCAGGGCCTGCTGCGCGACGAACTGCGCCTGCCCATGACGCCGGCCAGCAGCACCTGCCGCACCCGGTTGGCGGCCGCGCTGGCGGCGCTCGATGCCATACCGCCGTATGTATCGGTGTATCATCGTCACGAGGAGGTAACAGCATGATCGTCGCACTCACCGGTAACAACGAACACGATGGCAACCACGCCGTCTCCGACCTGGCCGAAGAACTGGCGCTGCTGCGGGTAGCCGCCGGCAACCGCGTGCTGCTGGTCTGCCCCGAACCCTGCGCCTACGATCCCCAGCTCTACGACGACCTGGTGATCGACGCCTCGCATAATCAGGCGCGCGATGCGGCCTCGCTGGCCGGTGCCGCCGTCATCGTCGCGCTGCTGCGCCGCGCCGACCTCGAACACCAGGACCACGCCGCGCTGCTGGCGCGCCTGCGTGAGGCCAGCGCCGCCAATCCCGGCGCCAGGCTGCTGGTCACCGTGGCCCACGGCAGCGAACCGCTCACGCCGCACCAGACCGGATGCCTGCTGGTATTCGTGGCCCAGCTGCCGGGCGCGCGCCTGGCCGACACCCTGGTGCTCGACCACGACACCTATCACTCGCACCACAGCGCCTTCGAGGCAGATGCCTACAAGACCGCCAACGTGCTGTGCGCGCCCGAAGTGCGCCACCTGTATCGCCAGGTGTTCAGCGGCAGGTAACGAAATCGAGCCGGGCGGGATGAATCCCGGCCGGCTCGATCAGAACAGCTAAAAAATGATCAGAAGGTCTTGCTGACGGTGAGCACCAGCGCGGTCTTGCCGGTGAACTTGCCGTTCACTGGCGACGCGTACGCGGTCTTGCTGGCGTTGGTCCCTACCACGGCCAGCGCGCCGGAGACGATGCCGAAGTCGCGGGTGACGCCCACTTTCCAGTCGGTGTAGTTCGATACGTCGTTGTTCTTCACCTTCTGGTGGCCGGCGTGCAGGTTGATGGTGTTGCCCTCGCCTGCCTCGATATTGGCGCCAACATCGAGGTAGCCGCTGTTCTTGCTATCGACGAAGCCGAACAGGTTGGTCACCGAATGCGAGTACTTCACGTAGGCGGGACCGAAGCCCAGCTGACCATACACCTCGGTGGTATTGGCATTGGCAAAGCCGGCGACGTTTTTCAGGCCGTTCGACGGGTACACATAAGTGAGCACACCGACGTCGTAGGAGACCGCATCGCTCAGCTGTCCGCGCTTGCCACCATAGATGTCGAGTTCCACGTCGCCATCGCCCCCGGCATCCTTGGTCCACTTGATCGACGATGCCCAAGCGCCGATATACAGGCCGGTGGGGTTGTTGACGTAATCGGCACCGCCCTGCACGGCCGGCTGCAAACGGGTTTGCGAGATGCCGCGGAAGCGGTAGTCGGAGACCACGGCGGCGTTGAAGCTTACTTCGTTATCAGGCTTGGCAGCGACCGCAGCTTCCTGGGCATGCACCGCACCGGTGGCAAAAGCGGCGCCGAGCGCGGCGGCCAGTAGTAATTTGTTCATGTTGCGCTTTCTATTAGTAGTGGGATGTCTGAGTAAATCGCCCGAACTCCGCGCCGGGCAGCGACTGCATCACCGCATCCATCACCGGCGTGACCATCGCAGCGCCCACGCACAGCCACACCTTCATGCGGGTGCCTTGTTCGCAGATTTCGATGCGGATGAATTCGAGCGAATCGCCGCATATCCGCGTGACCATGCGGCGCAACTGGGTGACCGCTGCCGTGTCGACCTTGAGCGTCATTACGCAAGGGAACTGGTTCATAACGACTCCGATGAGGGTTGTGCGATGGAGTCAGCTTATCGGGCGGCCCGTAAAAACGGTCTAAAAAGACGGGGGCCTCCTGTAAACATCGTGTATAAATTGCCGCTGTTTGCTCCGGTTGAGGATAGAATACGCAAACACGCACAATTGACTGTACATAAACCCAGTACATAGTCCCAGTACTCAGTTCAGCACCTAAACCAGCATCGACATTATCAGCTTGATCACGTATGGCCACTAAAAAACCAGTTTCCGACTATAGCGAATCCTCCATCCGGGTCCTCAAGGGCCTGGAACCAGTCAAGCAGCGCCCGGGCATGTACACCCGCACCGAGAACCCGCTGCACATCATCCAGGAAGTCATCGACAACGCCTCGGACGAAGCACTGGGCGGCCATTGCAAGAACATTATCGTCACCCAGAACGCCGACGGCAGCATCACGGTGGAAGATGACGGCCGTGGCATTCCGGTCGGCCTGCACCCCGAAGAAGGCGTGCCCACGGTGGAAATCGTGTTTACGCGCCTGCACGCGGGCGGCAAATTCGACAAGGGTTCGGGCGGCGCCTACGCATTCTCGGGCGGCTTGCACGGCGTGGGCGTCTCGGTCACCAACGCGCTGTCCAAGCGCCTGGAGATCACGGTCTGGCGCAAGGAACCCAATGGCACCGGCCTGCACCACCTGGTGTTCGAGCATGGCGACGTGGTCGAACCGCTGACGTCCGTGGTCGCGCCGCGCGACGGCAAGAAGAGCGGCACGCGCGTGACCGCCTGGCCCGATGCGAAATACTTCGACTCGCCGGCGATCTCGCAAACCGAGCTGCAACGCCTGCTGCGCTCCAAGGCCGTGCTGCTGCCGGGTGTGACCGTCACGCTCACCAACGCCAAGACTGGCGAATCGCAGACCTGGCAGTACAACGACGGCCTGCGCGGCTACCTGACCGAGGCGCTGGCGCAGGCGACCGACGGCGAAACCCTGATTCCGCTGTTCGAAGGCGCGCAGTTTGCCGGCCCCGACACCGAAGGCTTTGCCGAAGGCGAAGGCGCGGCGTGGGTGGTGGCATGGACCGAGCAAGGCGCCGTGGTGCGCGAATCGTATGTGAACCTGATCCCCACGCCCAACGGCGGCACCCACGAATCGGGCCTGCGCGACGGCCTGTATGGCGCCGTCAAAAACTTCGTCGAGATGCACTCGCTGCTGCCAAAAGGCGTCAAGCTGCTGCCCGAAGACGTGTTTGCGCGCGTGTCGTTCGTGTTGTCGGCCAAGGTGCTGGACCCGCAATTCCAGGGCCAGATCAAGGAGCGCCTCAATTCGCGCGATGCGGTGCGGCTGGTGTCCACGTATTCCAAGCCGGCGCTCGAGCTGTGGCTCAATCACCACGTCGACTACGGCAAGAAGCTGGCCGAACTGGTGATCAAACAGGCGCAATCGCGTCTGCGCTCGCTGCAAAAAGTGGAAAAGAAAAAATCCTCGGGTGTGGCGGTTTTGCCCGGCAAGCTGACCGACTGCGAATCGACCGATGTCACCCGCACCGAATTGTTCCTGGTCGAGGGCGACTCGGCGGGCGGTTCGGCCAAGATGGGCCGCGACAAGGAATTCCAGGCCATCCTGCCACTGCGCGGCAAGGTGCTCAACTCGTGGGAAACCGATCGTGACCGCCTGTTCGCCAACAACGAGATCCACGATATCTCGGTGGCGATCGGCGTCGATCCGCACAGCGCCACCGACACGCCGGATTTGTCCGGTCTGCGCTACGGAAAAATCTGCATCCTGTCCGATGCGGACGTCGATGGATCGCACATCCAGGTGCTGCTGCTCACCCTCTTCTTCCGCCACTTCCCGGGCCTGATCGCCAACGGCAATATCTGCATCGCCCGCCCGCCGCTCTATCGCGTCGATGCGCCGGCGCGCGGCAAGAAGCCGATCCAGAAGCTGTACGCGCTCGACCCGGGTGAACTGGTGGCCATCGAGGACAAGCTGCGCAAGGATGGCCTGAAGGAAGGCGCCTGGTCGATCTCGCGCTTCAAGGGCCTGGGCGAGATGAACGCAGAACAGCTGTGGGAAACCACGATGAACCCGGACACGCGCCGCCTGCTGCCAGTGGCCCTGGGCGAGTACGAACACGGCGCCTCGGCCGCACGCTTCAATATGCTGATGGGTAAAGGCGAAGCTGCCGCCCGCCGCGCCTGGATCGAAGAACACGGCAACGAAGCCGAAGCAGATATCTAATAGAAACACTGACATGACTCAAGCAAATCTCTTTGACGAATCGCTGCCCGACCCGGACGGCGCCCTGCCGCCCGGCGGCCCCACCGACGGCGGCGAAACGCTCACGCTGTCCACCTTTGCCGAACGCGCCTACCTCGATTACGCCATCTCGGTGGTCAAGGGCCGCGCCCTGCCCGATGTGTGCGACGGCCAGAAGCCGGTGCAGCGCCGCATCCTGTATGCGATGAACGAAATGGGCCTCAACTCCACCGCCAAGCCGCGCAAATCGGCCACGGTGGTGGGCGACGTGCTCGGTAAATTGCACCCGCACGGCGACCAGTCGGTGTACGACGCCATGGTGCGCATGGCGCAGGACTTCTCGCTGCGCTATCCGCTGGTCGATGGCCAGGGTAACTTTGGCTCGCGCGACGGCGACGGCGCCGCTGCCATGCGTTACACCGAAGCGCGCCTGACGCCAATTGCCAAGGTGCTGATGGACGAGATCAATCTCGGCACCGTCGACTTCCAGGCCAACTACGACGGCTCCACCGAGGAACCGAGCCTGCTGCCGGCACGCCTGCCGATGGTGCTGCTCAACGGCGCCTCCGGCATCGCGGTGGGCCTGGCTACCGAAATCCCGTCGCACAACCTGACCGAAGTGGCGCAGGCAGCGGTGGCAATGATCAGGAATCCCAAGATCACTCACGGCGAGTTGATGGCGCTGATCCCCGGCCCGGACTTCCCGGGCGGCGGCCAGATCATCACCACGGCCACGCAGATCAGCGACATGTACGCCAATGGGCGCGGCAGCATGAAGGTGCGCGCGCGCTGGAAGATCGAAGAGCTGGCGCGCGGCCAGTGGCAGGCAGTCGTCAACGAACTGCCGCCCGGTACCTCGTCGCAGAAGGTGCTCGAGGAAATCGAGGAGCTGACCAATCCCAAGGTCAAGATGGGCAAGAAGGCGCTGTCGCCGGAACAGCTGGCGTTGAAATCCCTGATCTTGAATTCGCTCGACACCATCCGCGACGAATCTGGCCGCGCGGCGCCGGTGCGCCTGGTGTTCGAACCGAAGTCGAAAAACCAGGACCAGACCGAATTCATGCTGATGCTGCTCGCGCACACGTCGCTCGAGTCGTCGGCATCGATCAACCTGGTGATGATCGGCGGCGATGGCCGTCCGCGTCAAAAAGGGCTGACCGAGATTTTGCAGGAATGGATCGAGTTCCGCTTTACCACTGTCACCCGCCGCACCCAGTTCAAACTGGGCAAGGTCGATGCGCGCATCCATATCCTGGAAGGCCGCGAGACCATCCTGCTCAATATCGATGAAGTGATCCACATCATCCGTAACTCGGACGAGCCCAAGTCCGCGCTGATGGAGCGCTTCCGCCTGTCGGAAATCCAGGCCGAAGACATCCTGGAAATTCGCCTGCGCCAGCTGGCGCGCCTGGAAGCGATCAAGATCCAGCAGGAGCTGGCCGAACTGCGCAAGGAGCGCGGCACGCTGCAAGACCTGCTCGACAACCCGACGTCGATGAAGCGGCTGATCATCAAGGAAATCGAAACCGACGCCAAGACCTACGGCGACGCGCGCCGTACCGTGATCGAGGAAGCGCAGAAAGCGGTGGTCGAACAGAAGGTGGTGGACGAGCCGGTCACCGTGATCATCTCGGAAAAAGGCTGGATCCGCGCCCGCACCGGCGTGGGCCACGACGCCAGCCAGTTCACCTTCAAAGCTGGCGACGCGCTGTATGGCGCGTTCGAATGCCGCACGGTGGACAACCTGCTGGCCTTTGGCAGCAATGGCAAGGTGTATTCGGTACCGGTGGCTGCATTGCCGAACGCCCGTGGCGACGGCGTGCCGGTCACCACGCTGGTGGACCTGGCCACCGGTGCGCGCATCCTGCACTATTTTGCCGGTAGCGGCGCCACCCAGCTGATGCTCACCACCAGCGCCGGCTTCGGCTTCATCGCCAAGGCCGCCGACATGGTCAGCCGCATCCGTGGCGGCAAATCGTTCATCACCCTGGATGATGGCGACGTGCCGCTGCCGCCATCGGTGGTCGGTCCCGAAGCCAATGCCGTGGCAGCGCTGTCGGCCAATGCGCGGGTGCTGGTATTCGGCCTCGATGAGATGAAGGTGCTGACCAATGGCGGTCGCGGCGTGATCGTGATGGAGCTCGAGGACAAGGAAACCCTGGTCTCGGCCAAGCCGATCAGCCAGAAAGGTGTGATCGTCAGCGGCATCGGTCGTGGCGCCAAGCCGCAGGATGTGAGGCTGTCGGCATCCGCCCTGGCCGAGCACATCGGCAAGCGCGCCCGCAAGGGCAAGGCGTTGGCCACCCGCATCAAGCCGAGCGGACTGACGCCGATCGTGTGACGTCAACCAGCAGGCAGCAAGAAGCCGTCATCCCGCAGCAGCGGCATGACGGCTTTTTTACGGCGATGGATTACTTTGACGCCGCCAGCAGCCAATCCCGCCCCCGCCCCTCCAGCGCCGCCGCCACCACTTCTGGCGGCAGACTGTAGACGGTCGCCCACGTAGCCCGGCCGTCGGGACCATTCGATGGAAAGCTGGCCGTTTCGATCGGCCAGTGGTACTTGCGCTTCAAGGCGCGCACGATGGCTGCCAGCGTGACGCGGCCGCGCAGCGGTTCGGCGCCGGTCTGGTCGGCGTTGGAGAGCAGGACGGCCAGTACGGCGCCGCGCGCTGTGCGCGGGCCGGGGAAGACGGGAGTGAGTTTGCGTGTCATGCCTGCATTCTAAATAAAAAAACGGGCACACCCTCGCAGGTGCGCCCGTCTTTACATCAGCTCAGCAGATTAGTGCTTGGCTGCGGCTTCTTTGACGTCAGCAGCGGCTTTGGCGCGCACTGCGTCGGTCTTGTTGGCGGCCAGCGCTTTGTCTTCGGTGGCGTCAACGGTTTTCTTGATCGCTTTGGCGTCCGCTTTCACGGTTTTCTTTTCAGCTTTTTCAACTGCCTTGGCGACGTCTTTCTGACCTTCGGCGGCTGCTTTGGCTTTGTCTTCCGGGTCAGCTTTGGCTACTTTTTCGTTGGCTTTGGCAGCTTCGGTGTTTACCTTGGCTTGCTGTTCAGCGTGTACCTGGTCAGCTTTGTTGACAGCTTTGTTGGCTTTTTTGTCGGCCTTGGCTTCAACCTTGGCTTCTTTTTGCTGGGCCTTGGCGATGTCCTTGTTGGCTTCGGTCTGGGCGCGGGTTACTTCCGGCGTTTGGGCGAAGGCGGCGGTAGCGAACAGGCCGGCGATCAGGGTAGCGACGATTTTGCTCATGATAGTTCCTCTCAATTATGTTTGGATACGTTCTTATTTAGTGGGCCGGACCGTTCAGTTAAGTTAAACGGTCCCGCCTCTAAACGCTTTCCGCTTTTTTGGTAGAAGCGCTAGGTCACGTAATCAGAATATCCAAAAGCACAAAAGTTGACTGTTCGGTACCGTACGTAACCCCCTATTTGATTGCAGGACGGGAATACAGATCGATGATGGTAGTGACGGCGTCAGCGCACACCGCGCAGAATTTATCGCTGCGATCGAACATCAGGCACTGCATCTCGGGCCGGTAATAGCCCTTCGCTTCATAGTTGGCGCCCTCGAACGCGCCCACCGTGTACAGGTGCGGATCGCGCGAGAACAGCGCCTTGGTCTGCTCTAGATCCCTCTGGAACAGCGCGCTCATTTCCGACTCGGGACGGTTGGCGGCACGCAGCGCCGCGCGTTCTTTCTGATAAGCGCGCGACGCGGTTTCATACGCTTCCTTCGGCCACGGCGTGGGCAGCGGCGTGCCGTCCTTGACGAATTTTTTCCATTTCAGCTTGGCCGGGTCGCGCAGCGCGGTGGCGTTGGGTTCCCAAGGTTCGCGGCGGACGCCGCCGGTGGCGTAGGCGACGGGCGACGTGTAGTACTCGTCGGCCAGGCCGGCGAAGTGGTGGCCGAATTCGTGCACGAACAGGTAATTGGCCCAGTCGTTGTTGGCCGCCGCCGTGCTGAACTGGCCGAAGATGCCGCCGCCACCGTAGGTGTCGTTGTTGACCAGGATTTCGATGAACTCGTACGAGGCGTTCTGCGCCAGTTCGCGCAGCGCACGGTTGTCGGTGGTGAGCACATAGCGCTCGCTGCCGAAAATGTCGTAGCGCGTGCCCAGCGGCGAGGCGTGATGGACACCGGTCGAGGGCCGCGACACGCCCGATTCGGCAGTGGGCACTGCCAGCGCCCACACGTTGAAGTCCTTGGCCCGCTCCTTGAATGGCGAGACGCTGAACAGGTGGTCGGCCAGCTTGCGCGCGGTCGCCTCGAATTTCTTCATCTCGCCGGCGGTGTAGCCGTCGCCGAGTATCAAGAGATCGACTTTGTCTTTCGGCGCGCCGTTGACGCGGATGGCGATCGGCTTGACTGGCGCAGCGGCCTGCTTGCGCACCACGTCCATGGCGTCGGCGTCCACCCGAGTGGTCCACACCACCGAGAACGCACCGCGCTCGTCACGCTTCAGGATGCGCACGCGCACCGGCTTGTCATGCTTGGGGAAGCGTACCGATTCCTGGAAGCCGCGGTTGGTGTGGGCCGCTTCTTCGGTACTGGCCCATTCCGCGAACACGGTGGAAAAGCCGCGCGAATACAGCAACTCGCCGCTTTCGGCATCGACCACTTCCACCAGGTTGTTGCCGCGGTTGGTGTCGTCGATGGTGCGGCTCATGTCGCCGGGCCACGGCAGCGGCTCGATCACCACGCGATCGACCGCGTATTGTTCGGAAAGAGCGTTGCCGCTGTGGAGGTAGTCGAGGCGGACGGTGGCCGGTTGCGGCGCTGGCGCGGCCATAACGTTGGCACAGGTGGCCGCCAGCAGCAGCGCACCGATCAGGGATTTACAGGACATGCAGGCCTCGCGTAGGTCGAAACGACCATTCTAGTGCCTGCATCCGCAACCGCACAGTACTCTGTGCTCAGTTGGACAGCACCGGCACCGGCTCTGACGCGGCGTCGAGCTGGCGGATATCGAGCCGCAGATTGAGGATCGAGTAGTTGTGCGTCTCCGGTTTTAAATAGGCGACGCTGTCGGGCGTCTTGCGGAAGGTGAACTGGAACGCCGGCGGCTGCACGCCCTCCCCCATCTCGCGCCCGCTGGTGGCAATCCCGATCGCTTCGTTCTCGTGGTTGTTGACCAGGTTTTCCATCAGCTCCACCACCGCGTTGCGGCCCAGGATATCGCTCGAATACACGGGCTGGCGCGCCAGTTCCCGGCCATCGGCCAGACGGCCGCCGGCCTTCTCGGGGGCCGGCGTGAAGGTGTGCGTGGCCAGGTCGTAGCGGTCGCCCCGGTCCAGGTAGCTGAGCACGGCGTTGGAGACGTTGAAACCGGCTCGGGCACTGTCGGTGGTGGCGTGCGTCAGGTCGATCAGCAGCGCGCCCTTGACGCCGATGATTTCCACCTGGCGGCGCCGGTCCACCACCATGGCCGTGTTCTCGTCGATGCCGAGGCCGACCTTGTAGCCCTTCTTGAGCATGGCGGGAATCATGCGCGCAAAGCGGCCGCGCACCAGCAGGTGCTGATCGACGAAGACGTCGTCGCCGATGAAACCCAGGCCGGGGGCGATGTCGCGGCCATCGGCCACGCCGGAGCGCAGGGTGGCCAGCACCGAGTTGGGCGCGTAAAACATGGTGCTGCTCATGATGGCGGCGCCGGCGCTGTCGCCGGCCACCACGCCGCCGCGCCGGTACACGTCCCATACGGCGTCGAGCATGGCGGTGCGGCTGCCGTCGGCGCGCACCAGCGCTTCGGTGATGCGCGACTGGTCGCCGCCAGGGAAGAACACGCCGCCGGCGCTGCGCACGGCGCTGGCCAGTTCGGCGTCTTCGGCCACCTTGCGAAAATCGGTATCGGCCAGGCGCACCGACAGCGGCACCACGAAGGCGGCCGCGCCATAGCTGTTCAAGCGTTCGGAAATCCACTGGCCGGCGCGCTCGGGATTGGCGCTGGCCGACGGCAGCACGGCGATGCGCGCGCCGGGGCCGCCGGCCAGGGTGACGATGCGTTGCCAGATTTCGGCGTTATCGGCTTTCAGACCGCCGCCGACGATCACCAGCGATCCCTGTGGTGCCACCGCAGGGGCGGCTTGCGCCAGCGGCAGCGCCGCCAGCAGCGCGGCCTGGAACAGGGTTCGCAATCGCAGGGAGAACATGCGCATGGGCTTGAGTTCGATTTACCTGTAGCGATAGAGCGGCTGTTGCAGCTGGATCGGCCGGATATCCATGCGCAGCTTCAGCACCGAATAGGCCTCCACCTCGGTCGAGCTGTAGCCCACGCTGTTGACGGTCTTGCTGAAGCGGAATTCAAAACCCATGTCCGGGTACGAATCGCGCGGATTGCCGAAGGCGATGCCGATGGCGTCCTGCTGGGCGTTGTCGATCAGGTTGACCATCAGGTCGAGCACCGCGTTATTGCCGAGGATATCGTTGGTATAGACCACGCCCCGGGTGTCGGGCTGGTTGGGGTCGAGCTTGTTGTCGGCCTTGTCGGGCGATGGCGTGAAGTCGCGCGTGACCAGGTTGAACTTGTCGCCCCGGTCCAGGTAGCTGATGGTGGCGTTGCTGATATTAAAACCCTTGATGGCGCGGTCGGTGATGGCCGCCGACAGGTCGAGCAGCAGCGCGCCGCTGTAACCGATGATTTCCACGTCGCGCTTGGCGTTGACCACCATGGCCGTGTTCTCGTCGATACCGAGGCCGATCTGGTAGCCTTTTTTCAGCATCACCGGGATCATGCGGGCAAAGCGGCCGCGCACCAGCAAGTGCTGGTCGATGAAAACATCGTCGCCCACGAAGCCGAGGCCCGGTGCGATTTCGTTGCCGTCCGTCACACCTTGCTTGAGCATGTCGAGCGTGGACTTGGCGTCGTAAAACATGGTGGTGCTCATGATGGCGGCGCCGGCCGAAGAACCTGCCACTACGCCGCCTTCGCGGTACACGTCCCACACCGCTTCGAGCGCGGCGGTACGGGTGCCGTCCTGGCGCACCAGCGCCTTGGTGATGCGGGCCTGGTCGCCGCCGGTGAAATAGATGCCGGTGGCCGAATGGATCAGGGCGACCACTTCCGGGTCTTCGGCGGCCTTGCGGTAGTCGCTATTGGGCAGCGTGACGCCCAGCGGGATGAAAAACGCCTGGGCGCCATATTGGTTGAGCTTGTTGACCGTGTTCTGGGCGGCGTTTTCAGGATTGATCGAGGCCGAGCCGAACACGCCGATGCGCGCGCCCTTGCCACCGGCCAAGAGCACGATCCGTTGCCAGACCTCCGCATTGTCGGCGCGCAAACCGCCACCGATAATCACCAGGTTGCCCGCCGGCGGCGCCACCACCGGCTTGGGCGGGGGCACCGCCTTGGCAGGTTTGACCGCCTTGCCGGTGGCTTGGGCCTTGGCTGCCGCGCCTTGCGCCGCGTGTACGCCGAAGCTGGCAAACACCAGCAGCCAGAGCACGAACAGGCGCTGGCACGTAAAACCTGAAAAATTCATGTTGCCCTTCCAAAGTGAAACCGGCGCCGGGGCTTGCGCGCGGCGCCGTCATAGTCCTGATGATACCAATCAATTACCTAAGGCTATATTACATTGTTGAGCGGAAGTAGAAACCATGAATTTAATCGTGCTCACTTGAAAGCGTAGTTAGCGGAAGCAAAGAAACGGCGGCCGCGCGGATCGGTATAGGTGGGATCGTAGCCGGACAGGAAGTAATACGCCTGGTTGGAGAACGGTGGCGTGCGATTGAACATGTTCTGCATACCGGCGCGCAGCTTGAAGTTCTTGTTGATTTGCCACGCGCCGGTCAGGTCCCACAACGAGTACGAGGTGACCTTGTTCGGCGCCACCACCGAGCCATCGTCGAGATTGATGGCCGAATTCTGGTCGTGGTAACCACTCGAGAACGTGTTCGACAGGGTGGCCGACAAGGGACCATTGTCCCAGTCCATCGAAATCGTATGGCGCCAGCGCTGCACCACGCCGTCGGTGACGAAGCGGCCCAGGTTGCTCACGAACGGGTCGCCCTTGGCGTTCTGGATCTTGGAATCGAGCACATAGGTGCCGGACAGGCGGCCGCCGAAACGGCCGGCAAAGGTCTTCACGCCACTGTAGTCGAGCACCAGGTCCAGGCCCGAGGCGATCTGGGCGCCACGGTTCTCCTTGCGCAGTTCGATGTAGTCGATCTCGTTGTCTTCGTCGCGGATCACCAGGTTGCCGTACTTGGCCGGATTGTTGAGGATGATGTCGTCACCGATTTCGCTGATCAGGTCGGTACGCTTGATGCGCCAGTAGTCGAGCGTCATCGAGGCATTGCGCGATGGCTGGATCACCATGCCGATCGAGGCCTGCTTGCTCTTCTCCGGCTTCAGGTTGGCGTTGGAATAGCGGCGCGTGTCCCAGTTGAACGCGCACTCGGCGTAGTCGTTGTTGACCGTGGCGCAATAGACCGGATCGGGCAAGGTAGCGGTAGCGCTGTAAACAGTAGGACGGTACAGCTCGTTCATCGACGGTGCGCGGAAGCCGCGGCCGGCCGAGGCACGGAACAGCATGGTCTTGGTCGGCGTGTACGTGAGGCCTACCTTGGGGCTGGCCGCGCCGCCCACCACCTGGTAGTGGTCGTAACGGGCCGACACTTGCGCTTCCCATTGCTTGCTGAACGGCAGCAGCAGCTCGCCGAAGATGGCTTTCACCTTGCGGCTGTTGGCGGTCGCCCCGCCGCCTTCCGGCGCGAAGTCGTCATTGATGTTGTCGCTCATGAGGAGCGCGGATGGCGTAAACGTGTTGCGCTCGCGGCGCCATTCGCCGCCGATGGCCAGGCCGGCATCGCCCCCGGCCAGGGTGCCCACCGAGTGCGACACCTTGAAGTCGATCGAATCCATGGTGCCCTTGGCGCGGCGCACCTCGTCGTTGACCTGGATGCTGTCGAGCAGGGCCACGCCGGCCGGGCTGGACGGGCCGAACGGGTTGATCAGGCCGTCGATGATGCCCTGGCGCACTTCGTTGTACAACACGTAGCCGTGGGTATCGCGGTCCTTGATGGTGTTGACGCTGTGGTTGAAGCCCAGGTCGTAGTCCCAGCCGTTGGCGCTGCCGGTCAGGCCGACCACGTAGCGCTGGCTTTCGCTGGTAAGTTCGCTGGTGCGGCGGCCGGCTTCGTTCAGGCGCACGCGCAATTCCACTTCGCCGGGCACGTCGTCGTCGGCGCTCGCTTCGGGCGAGAGCATGTTGTAGCCGGCCAGCGCCGGGATCACGCTGTAGTCCACGTAGGCGCGCACCCGTGCCGACGAACCGACATACGACGTGCGCGAACGGCTCAGCGCCACTTCGGCGTACAGCTGCGTGCTAGGGGTAATCTGGAACACGCCGCGCGTGAGCGAATTGAGCTTGTTCGATTTCGGGAACAGCTCGGTGTCGCCCATGTAATCGTAGGTGCAGGCCTCGGAGCCACCGGTGCCGCTTGGCAAATACAGATTGGCTGGCGGCGCGCAGTTGGGCACCGACGGGTTGATCGTGGTCCTGGTGATCGGCTGGCCGTTGATGGAAAAGCCTTGCGAGTTCAGGTAGTCGCGCTGGGCGCCGGTCAGGCGGATATTGGCGGGCGACGTAAAGCCCGACAGCAAGTGCGGCAGGCGCTCGGGTACGCGCAGGTCGCCGACGAACTTGCGCTGCGACGTGGACAGCGCGCTGGTGGCCTGGATATCGGCCACGGTGAAGATGTTGAAACCATTCGTGTCGAGGTCGCCGAAACCGGCGGTGATGGTGGCGGTACGCTTGCCGGCGCCGCCTTCCTGGGTCTTGTTGCCGTAGGTGCTCAGCTCGATACCCTTGAAGTCCTTGCGGGTGATGAAGTTGATCACGCCGCCAATGGCGTCGGTGCCGTACAGGGCCGAGGCGCCGTCGAGCAGGACTTCCACGCGCTGGATGGCCGAGGCGGGAATATTGTTGAGATCGACGCCGGTATCGTCGCCGGGCGAGGCGAAGTTGGCCATGCGGCGGCCGTTGAGCAGCACCAGCGTGGACGACGTGCCGATGCCGCGCAGGTTGGCGCTGTTGAAGCCGCGCTGGTCGCCGCCGACGTTGATGCTGGCGCCGTCGGTCAGGCCGCCCACGTTGGATGACAGCCGGGCCAGGATTTCGGAGGCGGTGGTCACACCCACTTTTTCGATCTCGGCGCGGGTGATCACCTGCACCGGCAGCGCGGTTTCCGATTCGATGCGCTTGATGGCCGAGCCGGTGATTTCCACGCGCTGCACCGGCTTGGCGACCTGGGTTTCGCTATCGGCAGTGGCGGCTGCGGTGACCGGCGCCTGCTGCGCCAGCGCCTGCTGACCGGCCAACCCCATCAACCCGACCATCCCCAGGCCCAGCGTGCGGCTTACCGCGTGAGCCATCGTCGAAATTCGCATGCCGTGCAGGTCAGCCATAGTATTCTCTTCTTAGGTGGTAATGTTATAAACAAATACATCGTTAAAATCGACTGTACGCATAAGCAGCCAAAAACTCAAGGAAGCGCGGTCCGATACATGCACTATGATTTACTTTGTGAAAATAGTGCTACATACTCAAGCGTTTTGCACCATTTCTGCCCACCTTCAGCCCACTTTTTTACCAGTCGCCCGCCACCATGCAAGCACAAAAACATCCCCTTTCCGGCCTGCACAGCGCCAATACCTACGAGCTGACCAGTTTTCACTTCGGCACGCCCGGCGCCGGCAAAAAAGTCTATATCCAGGCCTCGCTGCATGCCGACGAGGTGCCCGGCATGCTGGTGGCGCAATGCCTGCGCAAGCAATTGACCGCGCTGGAACAGGCGGGCCGCATCACCGGCGAGATCATCCTGGTGCCGGCCGCCAACCCGATCGGGCTGGCGCAGGCGATCCAGGGCGCCGCCTTCGGCCGCTTCGATCTGACCACCGGCATCAACTTCAACCGCAATTACAAGCACGTCTTCGACGACCTCAAGGTGTCGCTCGACGGCCAGCTGGGCCAGGACGCCCAGCAGAACGTGCGCCTGGTCCGCGAACACGCGCGCGCCTCGATCGCCACCTGGCAGCCGAAGACCGACGCCGAAACCCTCAAAAAAGTGCTGATGACCCTGGCGGTGGACGCCGACATCGTGCTCGACCTGCACTGCGACAACGAGGCCGTGATGCACCTGTACGCCGGCACGCCGCTGGCCGAGGCGGTGGCGCCGCTGTCTGCCCTGCTTGGCGCACACGCGCTGCTGCTGGCGCTGGAAGCGGGCGGCGAACCGTTCGACGAAGCGTGCAGCCGCCTGTGGTGGGATCTCGACAATCACTTCAAGGGCGCCTACCCGATTCCGCCGGCCTGCGTGGCGGTCACGGTGGAGCTGCGCGGCGAAGCCGAGGTGAGCTACGACCTGGCCGAGCGCGACGCCAACGCGCTGCTGCGCTACCTGGCCCTCAACGGCGTGCTGACAGACGATGATACGGCCGCCGACCTGCCGGCGCCGCTGTGCGCCGCCACGCCACTGGAAGGCGTGGAACCGCTGTACGCGCCGCACCACGGCGTACTGGTCTACACCCGCAACATGGGCGACAAGCTGCAGCCGGGCGACGCCATCGCCGACCTGATCGACCCGGTCAGCGGCCACACCACGGTAATCCGCGCCAGCGTGGCCGGCGTGTTCTTCGCCCGCAGCGCCCACCGCCACGTGCTGCGCGGCATGAACGTGGGCAAAGTGGCCGGCGCCACCGCCTTCCGCGCCGGCGACCTGCTCAGTCAATAAACCAATAAGCCAATAAGCCGATACGCCTCACTTCATAGCGACAATAAAAAATGGCCATCAAAAAATTCAAGCTACCGCATACCTTTGTCCTGCTGTTCATCATCCTGGCCCTGATCGCCACCGCCACCTGGCTGGTCCCCGGCGGCAAGTACGATACCCACCTGGTCAACGGCAAGCAGCTGATCGTGCCCGACAGCTTCCATTACGTGCCGAGCGCGCCGCAGGGCGTGGTGGCCCTGCTCAAGGCGCCGATCAAGGGTTTCGTGGAAGCGGCGCAGATCATCGCGTTTGTCCTGATCGTCGGTGGCGCGTTTGCGGTGCTGCACAAGACCGAGGCGGTCGATTCGATGATCAAGGCGCTGGCCGCCGCGCACAAGAATTCGCGCTTCATCCAGAAGGCGCTGATCCCCGTGTTTGTCACGCTGTTTTCGATCGGCGGCGCCACCTTCGGCATGAACGAGGAAGCGATACCGTTCATATTGATTTTCGTGCCGCTGGCGCTGGCACTGGGCTATGACACGATTACCGGCGTGTCGATCCCGTTCCTCGGTTCGCAGGTCGGTTTTTCGGCGGCATTCTTAAATCCGTTCAACGTCGGCATCGCCCAGGGCATCGCCGGCGTGCCGGTGTTCTCGGGCTGGGGCTACCGCCTGATCGCCTGGACCATCGCCACCGCGATTACCGTGGCATTCTTGATGTGGTACGCAGCGCGCATCAAAAAGAATCCGCAGCTGAGTCCTACCTATGCGCTCGACCTGGAAAAACGCAAGGAGCAGCCGGAAGGCCTGGGCGAGTTTACCGGCATGACCGCGCGCCACAAGCTGGTGCTGTGGATGTTTGCCGGTTCGCTGGCGATCATGGTGGTGGGCGTGGTGCACTACGGCTGGTACATCGACGAAATCGCCGCCCTGTTCCTGACCATGGGCGTGGTGATCGGCCTGGTCGGCCGGCTCGATTCGGGCCAGATCGTCGACGGCTTCATCCAGGGCGCGCGCGACCTGGTGGGCACGGCGCTGGTGATCGCGCTGGCGCGCGGCACCATGATCCTGGCGCGCGACGCCCAGATCATCGACACCATGCTGCATGCGTTGACGCCACTGGTGCAGTCGTCGTCGCCGATCTACACGGCGTGGAAAATGTTCGGCATCCAGACCGTGATCAATTTCTTCATCCACTCCGGTACCGGCCAGGCCGCGCTGACCATGCCGATCATGGCGCCGCTGGCCGACCTGGTGGGCGTCACCCGCCAGACCGCCATCCTGGCCTTCCAGTTCGGCGAACTGACCACGCCGATGATCCCCACCTCGGGCATCACCGTGGGCGTACTGGCACTGGCGCGGGTGCCGTGGATTACCTGGGCCAAGTGGATGATTCCGCTGCAGCTGATCTACGCGGTGATGGCGCTGGCGCTGCTGGTGCCGCCGGTGTTGATGCATTGGCAGTGACGTAGGATGGAACTTCTTCGGGGATATGCTAGTCTAAAGTTGCATGTCCCCGAAACCGATCCCCAAGCCATCGTACCTTGACGAGTGCATCAGTCTTGGCGCTCGCGACGGTCAAAGACGTTGGCGTTCCAAGGATGGAACAAAACTCTATACTTGGGACTACACGCACGGCGACATAGAAGTCTTCAATAAACGAGGTCGCCACTTGGGCAGCATTGATGCGATCAACGGGAAATTTATCAAAGATCCAGTGCCTGGGAGGAGAATAGATGTCTAACTTTATTGACATGTGCCGTACGGGTGACGCGCAGCCTGAGGACATCGATGACTTTATCGACGCGTGGCATGATAATCCCGGCTCTGTGCCGCTTTACATATTTCTTGGCATGACCAGGGAAGAATACTCATCTTGGGTTGAGAACGTTGCAAGTCTGCCCGAGATTCTGAATGCACGCGACCATAAACCAAGCATCGCCTGATACCGCTGGAAGCGGTGGCAGACGACTGCTGGGCCTGGCGCCGATCAACTCGACGGATAGACATAAATCTCCGGGAAGTATCGCTCCATCAACGACGCCGGCCCCAATGGCGCGGTAAAGCCGAATTGTGCGTACAAGCCATGGGCGTCGCCCGTGGCCAGCGTGAAGCGGCGCAGTCCCTGCAAGTCGGGATGCGCCAGCACGGCTTCCATCAGGCGCTTGCTATAACCATGGCCGCGATACGCCGGCAGCACGAATACATCGACCAGATTAGCGAAAGTTGCGCCGTCGGTCACCACGCGCGCAAAACCGATCTGGCCGCCGTTGGTATAAGCGCCGAAGCACAAGGAGTTGGCCACCGCCCGATCGAATACGGGACGTGGCAGCCCCCTAGCCCAGCTGGACTGTTCACTCAAAAAACGGTACACCAAGTCAAGATCCAGCGCAGTCCGGTCGGTGCATATTTTCAAAGTAGTCATGGCGAGCCTAGCGAAAACAGCGATATTGACATGGTTTTAGGCAATTGGAACCCTTCTCTGCTAGCCGAGTCCAACCAACCATAGGTACCAAGTGCTTGATATGCAAATATAGCTGGCACGCGCTGACTTCGGCGGCATTCTTTGCATCGCTCCATGTCTGCGAGGTCGCGGTAAGAAACGGCGTTGATGCAGCACTCACGGCGACCTACGGCGCAGAATGGCCGTGGAATCCTACCTTTGAACACAGCCTTCCAAATCCGCGTGGATCGCACTTCAAGCCGCAGGATGAATTGCGCCGCGCACGTGCCAGGATGGTCAAAGGCGCAACCGGCAAGGTGATTGCAAAAATTAAATTTGCCTTTTGGTGCCACGCTTTTACCAGCCGCTACCAAGTGCGCGTATGGGATGCCAATATCAGACATGCGTTTCCCAACCTGCCTGCGGCCTACAGCGCGGCCCTCAACCGACAGGCCATCTATCTCGATCTCGATTCATTGAGCAAGTTCCGTAACCGCATCGCCCATCATGAACCTATCCTTGCCGAGCCCCTGCCGCAACGTCAGCAAAGCATTCGAACGCTGATCCGCTGGCGGTGCATCGAGGTTTCGGAATGGCACGCGACGTGGGAAGCAGTGAGCCAAAATATGGCCACCAAGCCATGATTAGCATGGCAAAGTCGGCAATGTTGACATATTTTTGTGCAGTAAGCGGTTTATAATCACCGCTGACTTTTTACCGCCCCGCTTCACGGCTCCTCAGTGCACCTCTTCAGAAAACCATCATGACTGATCAATTCTCCAAAAAAAGCGAAGCCTGGTCGGCCCGCTTCAACGAACCTGTTTCCGACCTGGTCAAGCGCTATACCGCGTCGGTCTTCTTTGACAACCGCCTGGCCAAGGCCGATATCGAGGGCTCGCTGGCCCACGCCGAGATGTTGTCAGCCCAGGGCATCATCAGCGCGGCCGACCGCGCCGAGATCGAGCGCGGCATGGCGCAGATCTTGTCCGAGATCGAAGCCGGCAAGTTCGAATGGCTGCTGGACCTGGAAGACGTGCACCTGAATATCGAAAAGCGCCTGACCGAACTGGTCGGTGACGCCGGCAAACGCCTGCACACGGGCCGGTCGCGTAACGACCAGGTCGCCACCGACATCCGCCTGTACGTGCGCTCGGCCATCGACGACGTGGTGGTGCTGCTGAACGCCCTGCGCGGCGCGCTGACCGACCTGGCCGAGAAAAATGCCGACACCATCATGCCGGGCTTTACCCACATGCAGGTGGCGCAGCCGATCACGTTCGGCCACCACATGCTGGCGTACGTGGAAATGTTCGGCCGCGATGTCGAGCGCATGCAGGATTGCCGCAAGCGCGTCAATCGCCTGCCGCTGGGCGCCGCCGCCCTGGCCGGCACCACGTTCCCGATCGACCGCCTGCGCGTGGCCGCCACGCTGGGCTTCGACGACGTCTGCCACAACTCGCTCGACGCCGTCTCCGACCGCGACTTCGCCATCGAGTTCACTGCAGCGGCTGCGCTGATCATGATGCACGTGTCGCGCATGTCGGAAGAACTGATCATCTGGATGAGCCCACGGGTCGGCTTCATCGACATCGCCGACCGCTTCTGCACCGGCTCGTCGATCATGCCGCAAAAGAAAAATCCGGACGTCCCGGAACTGGCGCGTGGCAAGACCGGCCGCGTGTACGGCCACCTGACCGGCCTGCTCACCCTGATGAAAGGCCAGCCGCTGGCCTACAACAAGGACAACCAGGAAGACAAGGAACCGCTGTTCGACACCGTCGATACCCTGGTCGATACGCTGCGCATCTTTGCCGACATGGCCGGCGGCATCACCGTCAAGCCCGACAATATGCGCGCCGCCGCGCTGCAAGGCTACGCCACCGCCACCGACCTGGCCGACTACCTGGTCAAAAAGGGCCTGCCGTTCCGCGATGCCCACGAAGCCGTGGCGCACGCCGTGCGCGCCTGCGACGATTTGAAGATCGACCTGTCGGAAATGTCGCTCGAGCAGCTGCGCGCGTACTCGCCGCTGATCGGCGACGACGTGTTTGCCGTACTGACGCTGGAAGGTTCGGTTGCCGCACGCGACCACGTCGGCGGCACCGCACCGAACCAGGTGCGCAAGGCGATTGCCCGCGTGCGCTCGCAGTTGTCCTGATCTGGCTCTTCAGTCGATGCCGTTCACGCATCGACTGACCTGATGAAGTGAAACCTGGAGCGCTCTTAGTCGTTGTAATGGAAGCGGCACTGCACGACGTACACGATGCCCGCCTCCATCCTGTACACCAACCGATGCGCGCGGTCGATACGGCGTGACCACAGTCCGCTCAGATTGCCCTTGAGCGGCTCCGGCTTGCCTATGCCCTTGAAGGGATCCGCAATGCAGGCGTCGATCAAGACATTCAATTTTTCGAAAATTTTCGGGTCACTTTCCCTCCAGTGCTGGAAGTCTTCCAAGCCAAGCTCAGTGAATCCGACATCGATTTTTCTAGCGTGCTCTTTGTTGCTTGCTTTTTGGCTTTTCATTCCGGTCCAGCTCCCTGATTCGGGCTTTGCCGGCTTTGAGCTGTTCGTACGATTCCAGCAACCTGCCAGCGTTTTTCGGTGAGCCAAGGAGGTATAGCGTTTCCTCGATGCTATTGAAATCCGCCAGCGACAACATGACAACCGCCTCGCCGCCTTGGCGAGTAATGACCGTCGGGCTGTGATCGGTGCACACATCGTCCATCACAGCTTTCAGCCCGGCTCGCGCCTCGCTAAAAGTTAAGATGTTCATCCAAATGACCTTTCATCGTCTTGGTTACGCCGCCAGATTCGGCCAAATACATTGTACATATTTCGGTACAATGTGTATACGCGCGATTCAGGCGGTTTTTCAGTGCCGCTTGAACCGGGCCAGCGTGGAAAACGCCGGCCCGGTCTGGTCTTGCTCGAGCAGCACCGTCAGCTCGGTATTGGTGCAGATCATGTTGACCAGGTTGACGCGGTCCCAGGCCAGCTGCCTGAGGATGGCTTGATAGGTGCCCGGTTCGCGGCTTGCCGCCGGCGCCAGGTGCAAGGTCAGCGCGTTCAGGTCGTCCAGCCGGGCCAGCAATTGCTCACCCTCGAAAGCCGCTTCCACCAGCGGCGCCAAGGTGCGGCTGCAAATCACCATCACCTCGTTGACCCCGCGCGTGACTGTCAGGAACGCGCCGCGCAGCGGCCCGGTTGCGGCCAGCAGCTTGCGGTGGCACTCGTGGATGGTGTCGCTGTGGCGGAACGTGTACTCGGTCAGTTCGGTGCGCGTGGTGAGCTCGCCGGTCTTTTGCACCAGCACGATGTTCCCTTCCGGTGGTTCCGGCAGCCGCTCGGCCAGGCGGCGCAAGGCCGTCACCACGGCCGCTTGCCCGACCGGCTTCCATAAATCACTTTCGAGCTGCGGCTGCAACTGCCGCGCCAGCTCCGACAGGTTGATCAGTCCCCGCTTCAGCCCTTCCGTCAGAAAGGCCGACTCCCGCACGATACGTTCAACTTTAGTCGCAATCGACAACATTAACTATCCCCACGCTCTGTAGATGGCCGGCGGACTGCTATCGTCTCGTCCGGCTTCAAACAGTGTAATTCGTACCGGTAACAATCGTGCGATTTTCACGGAAATATTGTTCAGAGTGTTGCATCGCGGCCCCCCTAAATTGCAGAGTTCGCCTTTAGGTAAAGGCGCTATGCGATGACTCATCTGAGCCATTTCTTTCTTGCCAGACCCATTTTCGATGTTTTTTGACTTGCCGATGGCAAGCGGAATAGTGTCGCCATTCCGGTCGGCATCACGTCGCCGTGTCACCATTGGGAGAAGAGATGAACTTACGTAAGACCCTGCTAGCCGCCTCCATCGCCGCCATGCCGCTGATGGTCACGACGCCCGCCTCGGCTGCAGCTCCGGTTGCGACTCCAGCCGTAACCGCCACGCTACAGGACCAATCGCTGCTGGCCACGCTGGCACAACGCGACACTCAACGCGGCCTCGGCAGCGACAACAGCTTCCGCCTCGCCAACCAGCATCCCGGCGTGGACGGCCAGAAGATCACGCGCGTGCACCACACCTACAAGGACCTGCGGGTGTTCGGCTCCGAAGAGGTGGTGGTGACCGATGGCGGCGGCAACATCGTCAGCCTGTCGGTGGCCGACAAGCGCGCCGGCCTGGACGCCAACGTGGCGCAGGACAGCAACCCCGACCGTACGGTGGCCCTGGCAGGCCCGCAAGCCACGCCACTCGATAACATCAAGCCCGCCTTCAACGCCGATGCCGCGATTGCCCGCGTGGCCAAAAAAGTCGCCCCCACCGGTGAGCACCGCTGGCCGCCGACCGCCGAGCTGCTGATCTACCCGGTGATGACCTCCGTGCGCACGGCCGAGGCCGCCGACAAATCCGAAGACGAACTCAACGCGCTCGACCTGCAGGACGTGGTGCAGCGCTACGCCCTGGCTTACTATGTGCAAACGCGCATGATCGTCGATCGCAAGCCGGTCTACCACGACACCATCATCGACGCCAGGACCGGCGACGTGCTGGCCCAGTGGCAGGCACTGCAAACCGTGGTGGGCACCGGCAACAGCCAGTACAACGGCGCCGTGCCGATCAGCACCAGCCAGAACGGCAGCAATTTCCAGATGCTCGACACCACGCGCGGCACCGGCGGCAAGTTCGGCGGCATGGCCATTACCAACGCCAACCATAGCTCGCAGCAAAACCCCAGCCCCGGCAACGTGTACACCAACAGCACCAACACCTGGGGCGACGGCAAGCAGTACATTCCCGGCGGCAGCACCACCAACGCCAACGGCCAGACCGCCGCCGTCAACGCGTTGTGGGGCCTGATGAACACCTACGACACCAACAAGAACGTGCTCGGCTGGCAGTCACTCGACGGCAACAACACCGCGACCTATATCGCGGTCCACGTGGACAATGCCTACGACAACGCCTTCTACGACTCGGGCTGCAAGTGCATGTTCATCGGCGACGGCGGCCAGTATTTCTACAACCTCGGTTCGATCGACGTGATCGGCCATGAAATGTCGCACGGCATTACCGACGCCACGTCCAACCTGGTGTATGCCGGCGAATCTGGCGGCCTCAACGAATCGCACTCGGACATCGGCGGCGACATGGTGGAAGCGTACGCGCGCGCCGGCGGCACCGGCACCGTGATCCCGGCCAGCGGCAACGACTGGATGACCGGCAAGGAAATCGCCCGCGATGGCCAGCCGCTGCGCTACTTGTACAAGCCCAGCAAGGACGGCCGCAGCCCGGACGCCTGGAGCACCAACCTGAAGAACATCGACGTTCACTATTCCAGCGGCCCCAACAACCGGATGTTCTACTTCCTGTCGCAAGGCTCCAAAGCCGAGTCCGGTGACTACAACAGCCAGTATCTGACCAGGAGCCCGGCCGCGATGACCGGCATCGGCAACGACAAGGCGTACCGGATCTGGTTCAAGGCGCTCACCACCAAGTTCACGTCAAGCACCAACTATGCCGACGCCCGCGCCAAGGTGTTGCAGGTGGCGCAGGAACTGTACGGCGCCAGCTCGAAGGAAGCGATCGCCGTGCAGCGCGCCTATGCCGCGATCAACGTGGGCGCCGACATAGACGAGGCCGGCAGCAGCGGCGGCGTCAGCATCGCCACCCAGCCGGCCAGCGTGGCGGTCACCGTGGGCGCCACCGCCTCGTTCAGCGTGGCGGCCAGCGGCGGCACGCCGCCGTACACCTACACCTGGTACCGCAACGGCACGCTGATCGCGGGCGCCACCGGCCCCACTTATTCGCTCACGGCCACGCAGGCCGATAACGGCGCCGTGTTCACGGCGCAGGTACGCGACGCGTCGTCACCGGCCAAGACCGCCACCTCGGGCGAAGCCACGCTGACGGTGGTCACCGCAGGCAGCGGCGGCGAACGGATCACCAACGGCGGCTTCGAAGCGGGTACCACGGGCTGGGCCGGCAGCACCACCGCCATCGGCAGCTTCAGCGGCCAGGCGCCGTTCGAAGGCCAGCGCTTTGCCTGGCTGGGCGGCAACGGCAAGCGGACCACCGAGACGCTGACCCAGAGCGTGACCATTCCGTCGTCGGCTGCCAGCGCCAAGCTGAGCTTTGCGCTGCACATCGATACCGATGAAATCGGCCGGGCCACCTACGACCGGCTGGTGGTGGCAGTCAAGAGCAGTTCGGGCGCGGTGCTGGGCACGCTGGCCACGTATTCGAACGCCAACGCTGCCGACGGCTACCAGGTGCGCACCTTCGACCTGTCCGCGTATAGGGGGCAAACGGTAACGTTGTCGTTCATGGCGACCGAGGATTCGTGGCAGCAGACGTCGTTCGTGATCGATAAGGTCAGTTTGGTGGCGCAGTAAGCCTCAACCCGCAAACCCGTGCGGGGTCGGACCCCGTACGGGGTCCGACCCCATTCGGTAGAGGTGACTTATCGAAACGGGTAGTGACCGGGGTTCCCGGTTACGGCAACTTGATCTGCCACAGTACCCCCTCCTCCCCGTCGTTCTAGCGTGGACTGTCCGCTCAGGCGGACTCGGCGCCATCATCCGATGCACGCCGGAATCGTCATCAGGGTTCAGGAGGATACGATGAATCTGCACACGTCTCTGTTGCTACTCTCCACGCTGGCCACTGCGGCATCGGCATCGGCCCAGCCGCTGTCGCCCACCATGATGGGCGGGCCGGTGGCGCCGCCCTCGGCGCAGGAAAGCGCCAGTCTGCTGGCGCGCCTGGCCACCCTCGACCAGGCCAGCGCCACAACGCGCACGCTGACCGCGCCCCAGTACAGCTTCCGCCTGGCCGCGCACCACCCGGGCGCCGAAGGCCAGAAAATCTCGCGCGTGCAGCACACTTACCAGGGCTTGCGCGTGTTCGGATCGGAAGCGGTGGTGGTGACCGACCGCGCCGGCGCCATCGTCAGCGCTTCGGTGAGCGACCGCCGGCCCGGCGCGCAAAGCCCGGCCGCCGGCGGCGCCGAGGGCACGGCTGCTGCTCCTGCACCGGCCGACCTGAAACCGACGCTCTCGCCGCAGCAGGCCATTACCGTGGCGATCCGCTCGGTGCGCGAAGGGATGCCCAAGATCGAACACCGCTGGCAACCGGTTGCCGAACTGCTGCTCTACCCGGTCGTCGCCACCGCGCGCACGGCGGCAGCAGCCACCAAGCCCGAAGCCGAACTCAATGCGCTCGATGTGCACGAAGTGGTGCAGCGCTACGCGCTGGCGTATTACGTCAAGACGCGCATGGTCAAGGACCAGCAGCCGGTGTACCACGACACCATCGTCGACGCCAGGACCGGCGAGATCATCGCCCAGTGGCAGGCGCTGCAAACGGCCACGGAAACGGGTACAGGAAACAGCCAATACAACGGCGTGGTGGCGCTGTCCACGTCGCAGAACGACAAGCGGTTCCGCATGCTCGATGCCACGCGCGGCAAGGGTGGGCGCTTTGGCGGCATGGCGATTACCAATGCCGATCACAGCTCGATGGTCAACCCCGATCCCGGCGACGTCTATGCCCACACCAGCAACACCTGGGGCGACGGCCAGCAGTACAACGGCGGCAGCACCAGCGACGCCAACGGCCAGACCGCCGCCGTCAACGCTTTCTGGGGGTTGATGAACACCTACGACACCAACCGCAACGTGCTCGGTTGGCAGTCCCTCGATGGCAACAACACCGCCACCCACATCGCCGTCCACATCGACCGCGAGTACGACAACGCCTTTTACGACGACCGCTGCAAGTGCATGTTCATCGGCGACGGCGGCACGTATTTCTACATCCTGGGATCGATCGACGTGATCGGCCACGAGATGTCGCACGGCGTCACCGCCGCCACGGCGGACCTGGTGTATTCGGGCGAATCGGGCGGCCTCAACGAGTCGCACTTGGACATCGGCGGCGAAATGGTGGAAGCGTACGCGCGCGCGGGCGGCACCGGCGCGGCGATTCCCGACAAGGGCAACGACTGGATGGTGGGCCAGGAGATCAGCCGCGACAAGAAGCCGCTGCGCTACATGATCAAGCCCAGCCTCGATGGCAAGAGCGTGGACGCGTGGAGCACGTCGCTCAGGCAACTCGACGTGCATTATTCGAGCGGGCCGAATAACCGCATGTTCTACTTCCTGGCGCAGGGCTCGAACGCCGATCCGGCCAGCGACGCCCACAGCAAATACCTGGTGAAGTCGCCGCAGGCGATGACCGGGATCGGCAGCGACAAGGCCTACCGCATCTGGTTCCGGGCCTTGAGCACCAAGTTCACGTCATCGACCAACTACGCGGTGGCGCGCGCCAGGGTCCTGGAGGCGGCGCAGGAGCTGTACGGCGCCGGCTCGAAGGAAGCCTTGGCCGTGCAGCGCGCCTACGCCGCCATCAACGTCGGCGCGGACATCGACGAGGCCAGGTGATGCCGGACGATCAACGTACCGTGACGAACACCGGGTTCGAATAGAACCACAGGCTGCGGTAGTTGCGGTCGTTGATGTCGTTGAAGCGCTGGGTGGCGTCGGCGGTGCTGGTGCGCTGGTCGGCCAGCGGCTCGCCAGCTTGGGTCAGGCCGGCCACGTCGGTGCCCAGGTTGGTGCCGCGCAGGCGGAAGTACTGGTTCCTGGTCGCGGTGGTTTCATAGGTGATGGTGTTGTAACCATCCGCGTCCGTCTTCCAGTCGGCGCTGGTGAAGCGCTTGACCACGCGGGTGCTGGCATTGGTAGCCACCGCATAGGCGGCGGTGCCTTGCGCGGCCTTGGCGCCCACGTCGCCGACGATCAGGTCCACGTGGTCCACCACCGGTTTCACGCTGGCCGAGGCGCCGCTATCCACCGGCTTCTCATAGTTGTTCTTGGCCGGGCTCTTGAAGCGGATGGTGACCACCACCTTCTCGCCGCTGGCCACTTTCAGCTCGCCGCCCATTTCCTTGCGGTCGCTGGTACTGGCCAGGTTGAAGTCCAGTGCGTTCACCAGGTCGCCGTACACCGAGAACATTTTGCCCGAGCGCAGGCCCTGCAGCAGGTCTTTCGCGGTCGGCGTGCCGGTGGCGCTGTTGAACACGTAGTTCTTGGCGTATTCGCCCGGGAAGTAGCCGCTGCTGTTGCTGCCAACGATTTTGAAGTGGGTGTCGGAGTCGGTCAGGTTCCACACCCGGCGGCCTTCGCCCAGCAGCGCATCCCACACGCCGCCCAGCTTGGCCACCACGTAGTCGGTGCCGCCGTAGGCGCGCAGCGGCGCGTTTTCGGCCGTGTAGGCGGCCGTGTAGCCGCCACGGTCCGGTTCCATCTGGTTGCCGACCATGCCTTCGATGGCGAACATGATGTCGGGCGCGGTGTCGTTGAAGCGGCGGAAGTCTTCCACCGTGTAGCTGCCCTTGTTGCGCGACGGGTGGTTGATCACCGCGTAACTGGTGGTCGGGTAATTGTCCTTGAGCCAGGAGATGGCCTTGAGCGCATCGTCGCCAGTCTTGTTGTAGCGGGTATCGCCGTACTTGGCCTTCCAGGCCGTGAGGTCGGCGGCGTCGAACATGGCGGCATCGCGGGTGGTAAACAGGTACTCGAATTCGCGCACGCCACGGGTGCTCACGGCCAGCGGAGCGCCGGCCGACTTGTCGCTGCCCTCGAAGATGCCGATGCCGATATGGTCATGGGTGGGCATGTCCCACTCGAAACCGGAGAAGATCAGCTTGTCCGCATAGGTGCCGACACTGCCGCCTGCCTGCAGGGCGGCAAGGCGCGGCATCTCGTAGCGTTCCACGCCGGTGGCCATCGGGATCGGCGCGGCCAGCAGCACGCCCTTGTCGTCGCGGGTCGATACGCGCAGGTGGTTGGTCACCGCCATCCAGTCCAGGCCATAGCTGGTGAAGGCCTTGCCGAGGATTTTGTCGAGGGTCTGGCTCACATCGGCGTCGGCCGACTGCGTGGTGTGGGTGTGCAGGTCACCGGCAATCCAGCGGCCCTGGGCAATCGGCGGGACGTTGTTCTGGATGGTGTCGTCGTCGCTGCCACCGCAGGCGGCAAAGGCGATGGCGATGGCAATCGCAGCGGGAATGAGCATGTAGCGTGGGGACAGGCGTGGCAGGTGCGGCATTGTAATTCCTGAAAGTAGGTTCATGGTGCCGGCACGATACCAGCCCCCTGTTACGCCTTGATGACAGCTGCTATCATCGCGGATCATCATTCAATTCAAGCAGGAATAGCTATGGCAATAGGCGGCAAGACCATCGACGAGGCGCTGGCCTCGTTATCCGACATGACGGCAGGCGCGGTTCCGATCGAAAAGGAAGAGCACCTGGCACGCGTGGCGCGCGCCCAGGCCTTCATGCGCGAACAGGGCGTGGCGGCGATCTACATCAACGCCGGCGCCAACCTCACCTACTTCACCGGCACCAGGTGGCATGCCAGCGAACGCATGGTGGGCGCCATCCTGCCCGCCAGCGGCGCCATCGAATACATCGCCCCCGCCTTCGAGGAAAGTACGCTCAAGGACTTCATGCTGGTGGACGGCCCGGTCAACTGCTGGGAAGAGCATGAAAGCCCGTACCAGCTGTTCATCGACACGCTGGGCCGCATGGGTATCGCACCCGATGCCGGCGCCGCGCCGCGCATCGGCATCTGCGAGAGCGCCGCGTTCTTCATCTACGACGGCATCCATCCGCTGGCCAACGGCTATGCGCTGGAAAACGCCAGCCTGGTCACGGCCCACTGCCGCACCCGCAAGTCTGCCAACGAAATCGCGCTGATGCAGCGCGCCAAGGACATGACGATGGCCGTCCACGTGGCAGCCGCGTCGATCCTGCGCGAAGGGATCAGCACCACCGAGGTGGAACAGTTCATCGACCGTGCGCACCGCAAGGTGGGCGCCTCCGGTTCGTACTTCGTGATCGTGCTGTTCGGCGAAGCGACTGCCTATCCGCACGGTGTGAGCTACGTGCAGACCTTGAAGCCGGGCGACACGGTGCTGATCGATACCGGCTGCAAACTCCACAACTACATCTCCGACATCACTCGCACCTATGTGTACGGCGAAATCAGCGAGCGTCAGCGGTCGGTGTGGAACAGCGAGAAGAAGGCGCAGCTGGCGGCGTTCGAGGCGGCGCAGCTGGGCGTGCCGTGCGAAGCGGTGGACCAGGCGGCCCGCCGTGCACTGGAAGAAGATGGTTTTGGCCCAGGCTACAAGCTGCCGGGCCTGCCGCACCGCACCGGCCACGGCATCGGCCTCGACATCCACGAATGGCCGTACCTGGTCGGCGGCAACAAGACGCTGCTCGACGTGGGCATGTGTTTCTCGAACGAGCCGATGATCTGCATCCCCGGCGAATTCGGCGTGCGCCACGAGGACCATTTCTACATGACGGAAAGTGGTCCGAAGTGGTTTACCGAGCCGGCGCATAGCATCGACGACCCGTTTGGCCTGAACCTTTAGGGAACCTCGAAAAACCGTAGCGAGCGGTTCGTTATCGTCGCGAGTAGCGGAAGCGTACGGCTGTACGCTGAGCAACGGAGCGGCGATAGCGGATCGCGCAGTAGGTTTTTCGAGGTTCCCTTTAGGCCTTAAGGTCTTTCACTGCGCGGTAAAAGCGCAGCGGCACGGTGGCGGTGAAGGTGCTGCCCACCGTGCGGCCCACCACGATCGGGCTGTAGATGCGGCGCATCGGCGAGGCGCTGCGGTGGGTAAACACCTGGCCCTGCGCCGATTCGCCGGTGGGCACATAGCCGAACATGGCGATGCGCGCCAAAAAGGCCGTGCTGTCGGCCACGGCCACCGTGCCGCGCACCGGCAGGTGCTCGATGGCAGCAGCGCCGATATAGCCGGCCACGCCCAGCATGGCAATCCGCAAAATCCCCACGAAATCGAACCCGCGCGGCAGCAGTCCCACCGCCAGCAGGCAGGCCAGTGCCACGCCGAAAGTCACCCAGGTGCGCGGGTTTTCCAGCGGGTTGAGTACGAATTGAGTCTTGGTAAAGAGTGCCATGGCGCCGCCTGCTGAGGGAAAGCGCTATTGTGCAGGGTGGACGGTGAATTGGAAAGCTTTAAGCTCTCATGGAAGCGGCGGTTTGATATTCACGGCCACGCCGTTGATGATTTGATAGGGAACCCGAACCATCGGCCCTTCGCCACCAAAATCGGCGGGATTGCGGGTGATGACCACACGCCCGTGAGCTTCGGCAGTAGCGCGGATAATACAGTCCAGCAGCGGCAACTTGGGGGCGCTTTCAGGCTGCGGCCACGGATGACTGCGGCCCGGTCCATGATGTCGTCGTCGGGATGTACAACGCGGATACCAACGCCAGCCAGGAATGCTTTGAAATGCTGACGGCCATTATGTTCCATCTTGCAAGCGATTGCGACCCAGCTAATCGAGCTGATCGTGGCATCCCGGTAGTTCATGATCTCGATGACCGCTGCGCCATGGCCTTCGAGATTGTCTATCAGGATATTGGAGTCGAACAGAACTAAGGGCATTCCGCACGAATTTCTTTTTGATACTCGACAGCATCGCGTGGTTTGTCAGGATCGCCTTTCCACATGCCGTGAACGCTCATGATGGCCGCCAAGCGCCGGGAACTCTCCGCGCCGGCTGAAGCACCGGCCGCGCTGGTAATAGTCTCCAGCAACTGCCGGCGTGTCATGCCGGCGGAATCGATGCCACGTGCCATGGCGAACGACTGCAACATTTCCAGCTCGCGGTCAGCCAATTCAATGTCGGACTCAGCCATCACACCCTCCTGCCAGTTATCAGGTGCAGCCAGTGTATAACACTATGCGCAGCCCAGCATGTGGTGTGTGTGCGGCAAGTCAGTGACGCTTCATCACCAGGGTCAGGATGTCGTAACTGGCCACCAGTTCGTCGTGCTGGTTGGTGACCTGCACGTCCCACGCCACCACGCCCTGCCCCACGCCCTTGTCGTCGGTGCGGTTGCGGTCTACCTTGCGTTTGCAGGTGAGGCGGGCGCGGATGGTGTCGCCGATGGCTACCGGCGCCACGAAGCGCAGGTTGTCGAGGCCATAGTTGGCCAGCACCGGTCCCGGCGCCGGCGAGACGAACAGGCCGGCGGCGGCCGACAGCACGAAGTAGCCGTGGGCGATGCGCTGGCCGAACTGGGTGTCTTTGGCGGCGATATCGTCGAAGTGCATGTAAAAATAATCGCCCGAAACGCCGCCGAAGTTGACGATGTCCGCTTCGCTGACCGTGCGCCGGTGCGTGAGCAGCGAGTCGCCGATGTGCAGCTCTTCGAAGTACTTGCGGAACGGGTGCACTTCGCTCTCCTGCACCCGCGCGCCGCGCACGTATTCTCCGGTCACCGCCGCCAGCATGGTGGGCGAACCCTGCACCGCTGCCCGTTGCAGGAAGTGGCGCACCGCGCGGATGCCACCCAGTTCTTCGCCGCCGCCGGCGCGCCCAGGGCCGCCGTGCTTCAACTGCGGCAGTGGTGAGCCGTGGCCGGTGGAGTCCACTGCCGCTTCGCGTTCCAGGATCAGCACCCGGCCGTGTGACGCGGCGGCCATCGGCACCGCGTAGGCGGCGATCGCCGGCTCCCTGGTTACCAGGGTGGAGACCAGCGAGCCCTTGCCGCGCGCAGCCAGCGCCAGCGCCTGGTCGATGCCGTGGTAGCTGATGATGGTGCTCACCGGGCCGAACGCCTCGACGTCGTGCACGGCGTCGTTGGCCATGCCGTCGCGGCACAGCAGCAGGGTCGGCGCAAAAAACGCGCCATCGGCCACGCCGTCGCCCACCGGATTGAAACCGTCGCGCTCACCGAACAACACCTCGTTGCCCTGCGCGAGCAGCGCCAGGCGTTCACCGACGTCGCGCTGCTGGTCTTTCGAGGCCAGTGCGCCCATGCGCACACCCTCCACGGACGGGTCGCCCACGCTCACCTTGGCCAGGCGCTCGCGCAGACGCGTGCCCACCGCATCGACCATTGCCTCGGGCACGATGATGCGCCGAATCGCCGTGCACTTCTGCCCCGCCTTGCCGGTCATCTCGCGCGCCACTTCCTTGACGAACAGGTCGAACTCGGGATCGTCGGGCGTGACGTCGGGCGCCAGGATGGCGCAGTTGAGCGAGTCCGCTTCGGCCGTAAACGGCACCGAGTGGGCGACGAGGTTGCGGTTCACGCGCAGCTTGGCGGCCGTGTCGGCCGAGCCGGTGAAGGTGACAGCATCGAAACCTTCGAGGCGGTCGAGCAGGTCACCGGTGCTGCCGATGACCAGTTGCAGCGCGCCTTCTGGCAACAGGCCCGACTCGTGAATCATGCGCACCACGGCTTCGGTCAGATAGCTGGTCGCCGTGGCCGGCTTGCCGATGCACGGCATGGCGGCCAGGAAGCTGGGGGCGAATTTTTCCAGCAAACCCCAGATCGGGAAGTTGAAGGCGTTGATGTGCACCGCCACGCCGCCGCGCGGCACCAGGATGTGGGTGCCGGCAAAGCCGCCGTTTTTACCGAGTGCCATGGCCGGGCCTTCGTGCAGCACGTTGGACGACGGCAGCTCGCGCCCGCCCATGCTGGCGTAGGCAAACAGGGTGCCGGTGCCGCCTTCGATATCGACCCAGCTGTCGGCGCGGGTGGCGCCGGTGAGGTGCGAGATCGCGTACAACTCTTCCTTGCGCTCGACCAGGTACAGCGCCAGCGCCTTGAGGATGGCGGCGCGCTGCTGGAAGTCGAGTTTCATCAGCGCCGGCACGCCGGTCTTGCGCGCATAGTGGACTGCTTCGCCGAAGTCGATGGCGTCTGCGTGGGTGTGGTAAATCAGCCCGCCGGTGAGGGCATTGTGCAGCGGCGTTGCTGCCTCGCGGCCGATCCAGCGGCCGCCGATCAGGCTTTGCAGGGTTGGAATCATCTAGGGTCTCCTCTATTCGTCACGCCGAAGCGTTCTTGTGCAGATGCAGTGGCAAGGCGCTGTCCCATTCGAGGCGCGGACGTTCGGCCTCTACTTCGGTCAGCGCTTCCACCTCGCGCATGGTGTTCATCGAGCGCACCGCCAGCTCGTGGTAATGGCCGGTGCCGGTGGTCTTCCAGGCGATTTCGTCGTCGCGCAGCGGCCGCACCACCTTGGCCGGCGTGCCGACCACCAGGCTGCGTTCCGGTATCTCCATGCCAGCGCGCACAAAGCTCATCGCTGCGACAATCGACTCGGCGCCGATCACGGCGTTGTCCATCACCACGCTGTTCATGCCCACCAGGGCATTGCGGCCGATGCGGCAGCCATGCAGCACGGCGCCGTGGCCGATGTGGCCATCGACGCCCACCACCGTGTCGGCGCCGGGAAAGCCGTGCATCACGCAGGTGTCCTGCAGGTTGGCGCCCTCTTCCAGGATCAGTCGCCCGAAGTCGCCGCGCAGCGCGGCCAGCGGGCCGACGTAGCAGCGCGGACCAACGATGACGTCGCCGATCAATACCGCGCTGGGATGGACGTACGCGGTGGGGTGCACCACCGGCGTGAAGCCGTTGATTTCATAGACCTTGACCATGTCAGCCCACCCGCTCGATGATCACCGCAATGCCCTGCCCCACGCCAATGCACATGGTGCACAGTGCGTAGCGGCCACCGGTGCGTTCGAGCTGCGTGAGAGCGGCCAGCACCAGCCGCGCGCCCGAGGCGCCCAGCGGATGGCCGATGGCGATCGCGCCGCCGTTGGGGTTGACGTGGGCAGCATCGTCGGCCAGGCCCAGGTCGCGCGTGACGGCCAGCCCTTGCGCGGCAAACGCCTCGTTCAACTCGATCACGTCCATCTGGTCGATGGTGAGGCCCACCAGCGCGAGCACCTTGCGCGAAGCCGGCGACGGACCGAAGCCCATGATGCGCGGCGCCAGGCCGGCGGTGGCCATGCCCAGCACGCGGGCGCGCTTGCGCAGGCCGTACTGTTCGGCGGCAGTGTGCGACGCCAGCAGGATGGCGCAGGCGCCGTCGTTGACGCCCGAGGCATTGCCGGCGGTAACGGTGCCGTCTGCACGCACCACGCCCTTGAGTTTTGCCAGCGTCTCGATGGTGGTGTCCGGGCGCGGGTGCTCGTCGGTGTCGAAGATTTTTGGATCACCCTTTTTTTGCGGCAGCACCACCGGTACGATCTCGTCTCGGAATATGCCTGCCGCGCTGGCAGCGGCCCAGCGTTGCTGGCTGCGCAGCGCAAATGCGTCCTGGTCCGCGCGGCTGATGTCGAACTGCTGCGCGACGTTTTCGGCCGTCTCGGGCATGCTGTCGATGCCGTATTGCTCCTTCATGCGCGGGTTGACGAAGCGCCAGCCCAGCGTGGTGTCTTCGATTTTGGCGGTCCGCGAAAAGGCGCTGTCGGCCTTGCCCATCACGAATGGCGCGCGCGTCATGCTCTCCACGCCGCCGGCGATGACCAGGTGCGCTTCGCCCGCACGGATGGCGCGCGCGGCGCTGCCCACCGCGTCCAGGCTGGAGCCGCACAGGCGGTTGATGGTGCTGGCCGGGACCTCGACCGGCAGGCCGGCCAGCAGCGCGGCCATACGGCCCACGTTGCGGTTGTCTTCGCCGGCCTGGTTGGCGCAGCCGTAGTACACGTCGTCCACCCTGGCCCAGTCCACTGACGGGTTGCGGGCGATCAGCGCGGCGATCGGCAGCGCTGCCAGGTCGTCGGTGCGCACGTGGGCCAGGGCGCCGCCGTAGCGGCCGAACGGGGTGCGGATGGCGTCGCAGATGTATGCGGAGTTGTCAGTCATGTCGTGTCCTTTACTGCCTGGGGCGTTGATCGACCACGCGACGGGCCTTGCCGGTCAGCGTGCGTTCGATGCCGTTGGGTGCAACCAGCCGGACCTTGGTCGAAACGCCCACGTTGGTCTTGATGCGGATTTCCAGCTCATTTGCCAACTGCTGGGCCAGGGCTACGTTGTCGCCGGCGAGCATATTGCCGGCCTCCGGGCGCAGTTCGGCCAGCACCTCCAGCTGGTCCAGGTGGCCGTCGCGCTTGATGATCAGCTGGTACTGGGGCGCGAGCAGCGGCATTTTCAGGATCAGTTCCTCGATCTGCGACGGGAATACATTCACACCACGGATGATCAGCATGTCGTCCGAGCGGCCGGTGATCTTGCCGATGCGGCGCATGGCTCTCGACGTTGGCGGCAGCAGCCGGGTGAGGTCGCGCGTGCGGTAGCGGATGATGGGCAGCGCCTCCTTGGTCAGCGAGGTGAATACCAGTTCGCCCTCCGCGCCGTCGGGCAGCACCTCGCCGGTGTCGGGGTCGATGATCTCCGGGTAAAAATGGTCTTCCCAGATCACCGGGCCATCCTTGCTCTCGATGCATTCGCTGGCCACACCAGGGCCCATCACCTCGGACAGACCATAGATGTCCACCGCGTCGATGCCGGCGCGCTGCTCGATTTCGCGGCGCATGGCGTCGGTCCACGGCTCGGCGCCGAAGATGCCGACCTTGAGCGAACTGGCGGCGGGGTCGAGCCCTTGCCGCTGGTATTCCTCGATGATGTTGAGCATGTACGACGGCGTGACCATGATGATCGATGGCTTGAAGTCCTCGATCAACTGCACCTGGCGCTCGGTCTGGCCGCCCGACATCGGCACCACCGTGCAGCCGAGCCGCTCGGCGCCGTAGTGTGCGCCCAGGCCGCCGGTAAACAGGCCGTAGCCATAGGAGATATGCACCATGTCGCCACGCCGGCCACCGGCCGCGCGGATCGAGCGCGCCACCACGTTGGCCCAGGTGTCGATGTCGTTCCGGGTGTAGCCGACCACGGTGGGCTTGCCGGTGGTGCCGCTCGAGGCGTGTACCCGCACCACCTCCTCGCGCGGTACGGCAAACATGCCGAACGGGTAGTTCTCGCGCAGTTCCTTCTTGCCGGTGAACGGAAATTTGGCGAGGTCGGCCAGCGATTTCAGGTCGCCCGGATGAACGCCGGCCGCATCGAACGCCTGGCGGTAGTGCGGCACGTTGTCGTACGCGTGTTGCAGCGTCCACTGCATCCGTTGCAGTTGCAGCGCCTGCAGTTCGTCGCGGCTGGCGCGTTCGATCGGCTCCAGGTCCGATGGTTCGGGTGTGCGTTGTACCATGCCTGCTCCCTAAGTTGATGCCAGCACGTGGCCGCCCACGCGCAGCGATTTGCCGCGAAACAGGGCAACCGTGCGGCCTTCCTGGTTGATCACCCCGACGTCATACACGCCGCTCTTGCCCGCCAGCGCCTGTTCGCGCGCGGTGGCGGTGAGCACGTCGCCCGGCCGGCCCGGCGCCAGGTAATCGATGGTGCAGGCTGCGCCCACGGTGGTGAGGTTGTAGCTGTTGCAGGCAAACGCAAACGCGCTGTCGGCCAGGGTAAAAATGAAACCGCCGTGGCAGCTGCCGTGGCCATTGAGCATGTCGGCGCGGATCGTCATCGACATGGTGGCGTGGCCGGGACCGACGCCATCGAGCGTGATGCCCAGCCCTTGCGAGGCAGGGTCGCGCGCATACATGGCGGCCGCCACCTTCTCGGCCAGTGCCTGCGCAGTCAGATCATTCAACGTCTCATGCATGGATGGTTGCTCCTGAAGCGTGCTTGCGCCGCAGCAGCGGCGACACGCGATAGCGGTCTTCGCCGTAGCTGGCGGCCAGGTGGTTCAGTACCGTGACGACATGGCCCACGCCGATGGCGTCGGCCCAGGCCAATGGCCCGCGTGGATAGTTGACGCCCTTCTGCATGGCCAGGTCGGCGCCTGCCGCATCGCACACGCCCTGGTTGACGGCATCGGCCGCCTCGTTGGCCAGCATGGCCACGGTGCGCATGACCGCCATGCCAGGTACGTCGTCGAGCCGGGTGACGGTGAGACCCGCCGCTTGCAGCAGGCCCACCACGGACAGGTAAGCCTCGGGTGCGCACTGGTCGGCGCAGGCGACGGCGATGCGGGTAGCGCTGGCGTAGTCGAAGGCCAGGTCCACCAGCACGGTATCGGAGTGCTGGTTGTCGGCGGCGCGCTGGGTGGCGCTGCGGCCGTCGGTGAGATACACGGCGGCCCCGTTGCAGTGGAAGGCCGGTGCGTCGTCCACGCTCTTTTCCACCTTGCGATGGGCCACGTCGATGCCGGCGGTGCGCAGGCGCGCCGCCAGCGCGTCGGTCACGGCGCCGCCATGCGGGTGCGTGGCCGCTGCCAGCGCAGCTGCGTCACGGGTGTAGCTGACATATGCAGGGATGGGCTGCGGCGCCTCGGCCTGCGCCGGTGCGTTCACCGCGCCATCGCCGTAGCGGTAACAGCCGCGGCTGGTCTTGCGACCGAGGAAGCCGGCGTTGACCAGCTCCTGCTGCAAGACCGACGGCGTAAAGCGTGGATCGTTGAAGTAGGCTTCGAACACCGACTGCGTCACCGCGAAATTGACATCATGGCCGATCAGGTCCATCAGCTCGAATGGGCCCATGCGGAAACCGCCGGCCTCGCGCAGCACCGCGTCGATGGTGGCCGCGTCGGCCGCGCCTTCGGCCAGCAGGCGCCAGCCCTCCGCATAGTACGGGCGCGCCACCCGGTTGACGATGAAGCCGGGCGTGGAGCGCGCGTGCACCGGGCTCTTGCCCCAGGCGGCGGCCGTGTCGTACACGGTCTGCGCCACCGCGCTGTCGGTGGCCAGGCCTTCGACCACTTCCACCAGCGCCATCAGCGGCACCGGGTTAAAGAAGTGCATGCCCACCAGCCGGCCCGGCACGCGCAGTTGAGCGCCAATCGCCGTGACCGAGATCGACGAGGTGTTGGTGGCCAGGATGCAGTCGTCGCCCACCAGGTTTTCCAGCTGCGCAAACAGGGCGCGCTTGGCGTCGAGGTTTTCGACGATCGCTTCCACCACCAGGCCCGGTTTGGTGGCGGCCAGTTCGTCCAGCGTCAGTGACGGTTGCAGCCGGGCCAGAGAAGCGGCGGCATCGACTGGGCTCATGCGCTGTCTGGCCACCAGTTTATTGATGGCCAGCGCGATATCGGACATGGCCTTGGCCACCGGTTCCGGGCGGCTGTCGTACAGCTTGACGGTGTAGCCGGCAACGGCTGCCACCTGGGCGATGCCGGCGCCCATGGCGCCGCTGCCGATGACGGCCACCACCCGTTCTCGAGACAATGCGGTCATGTCATTTCCCCGTAAATTGCGGTACGCGCTTTTCCATGAAAGCAGCTACGCCCTCGCGGTAGTCGGAGGTAGCACCCAGCTCGCTCATCATGGTGCATTCGAGCATGAGCTGCTGCTGCAAGGTGTTATGAGCACTGGCGTGGATGGCCTGCTTGGTAAACGCCAGCCCTTGCGTGGGGGCGCTGGCGAAGTGGCGCGCCAGCTTGTCGGTCTCGGTGACCAGCTCGGCGTCGGGCACGGCTTTCCAGATCAGGCCCCACTGCTCGGCCTTTTCGGCGGTGAGTTTTTCGCCCAGCATGGCCAGTCCCATGGCGCGCGCGCTGCCGATCAGGCGCGGCAAAAAGTACGTGCCGCCGGTGTCCGGGATCAGCCCAAGCTTGCAGAACACTTCCACGAACGAGGCCGAAGTGGCCGCCAGCACGATGTCGCAGGCCAGCGCCAGGTTGGCGCCGGCGCCGGCCGCCACGCCGTTGACCGCGCAGATCACCGGCATCGGCAAGGCGCGCAGCGCCAGCACCAGCGGCGCGTAGTTCTTTTCCACCGAGTCGCCCAGGTCCACCGGACGGGTGCCGGGGGCATTCGATACGGCGCGGTCGGACAGGTCCTGGCCAGCGCAAAAACCGCGCCCGGCGCCGGTGAGCACCAGTACCCGCACGCTCTTGTCGGCGCCAACCTTGCGCAGGGCGTCGCGCACCTCCTCGTGCATGGCCTGGGTGAAGCTGTTGAGTTTATCGGGGCGGTTGAGGGTGAGCGTGGCCACCCCGGCGTCGATCCCGAACACGATGTTTTGATAGTCTTTGGCGTTCATGCTGTCTCCTGGTTATTCGGCCTGGTCGAAGTCGAGCACCACCTTGCCGGTGATGGGGAAGCTCTGGCAGCTCAGTACAAAGCCGCGCGCCACCTCGTAGTCTTCCAGCGCGTAATTGATGTCCATGTCCACCTGGCCTTCGACCAGCTTGCAGCGGCAGGTGGAGCACACGCCGCCCTTGCACGAGTAGCGCATGTCGATACCGGCGCGCAGGCCGGCGTCGAGCAGCGACTCCTGGTCCTGCGCCATGGTGAAGCTGGTGGCGCTGCCGTCCATGATCACGGTCACTTCGGTGTTCTGGTGCGCGCCGGTTTCCATCGCCGCGTGGGCCCTGGCTTTGCGCGGACCGTTGGCGCCGGTAGCGCCGGTGGCTAAAAACAGTTCGACCTTGATCGCCTCCTTCGGCATGCCAGCTGCCTGCAACGCCGCCGAGACGCCCAGCATCATGTCTTCCGGCCCGCAGATGAAGGCGACGTCGACGTCGTCCACCCGCGCCCAGTAGCGCAGGAATTCGGTGCACTTGTCCTGCGTGATGCGGCCGTTGAACAGGTCGATGTCCTGCTGCTCGCGGCTCATCACGTAGGCGATGCGCAGGCGGTCAAGATAGACATCTTTGAGGTCGGAGAGTTCCTCGCGGAAGATCACCGAAGAGCTGGCGCGGTTGCCGTAAAAGAGCGTGAAACGGCTGTGCGGCTCGAACGCCAGCGTGGTCTTGATGATCGACAGGATGGGCGTGATGCCGCTGCCAGCCGCAAAGGCCAGGTAGTGCTTGCGGTTGGCGGCATCGAGCGGCACGTTGAAGTGACCCGACGGCGGCATCACGTCGAGCACGGCGCCGGGCTGCAGGTGATCCACGGCCCAGGACGAAAACAGCCCGCCCTGGGTGCGCTTGATGGCAACCCGCAGCGTGTCGTCCTGCACGGCCGAGCAGATCGAGTACGACCGGCGCACGTCTTCGCCGTCGATGTGCGCGCGCAAGGTCAGGTGCTGGCCCTGCTGGTAGGCGTAGCTGGCCCGCAGCGCGGGCGGCACGGCGAAGGTGACGGCGATGGTGTCGCGCGTTTCGTGGCGCACCTGGGAGACGGTCAGGGGATGGAATTGGCTCATGATCTCAATGACACTTGAAGTAATCGAACGGTTCGCGGCAGTCCAGGCACTTGTAGAGAGCCTTGCACGGCGTGGAGCCGAACTGGCTGGTGACTTCGGTATGGGTGGAGCCGCAGTTGGGACAGGCGATACCGAGCTTTGGCGCCTTGCGCGAAATTGCTGATGCAGGGCCCAGGCGGCTGATGTCGATCACCTGTTCGGCCGGCGGCGCGATGCCGTAGTTGCGCAGCTTTTGCTTGCCGGCGTCCGTCATCCAGTCGGTGGTCCAGGCGGGAGCAAGCTGGGTGTGCAGCACCACCTCAAGCACGCCACGCCCATGCAGGGCGTCGCTAATGGCGTCGCCGATCACCTGCATGGCGGGGCAGCCGCTGTAGGTGGGCGTGATCGTGACGTGACAGGCGCCGTCGTCGGCCACGCGCACGCCGCGCACGATGCCCAGGTCGGTGATGCTGATGGCGGGGATTTCGGGGTCGGGGATTTGTGCGAGCCAGCCGGCCACCTGCTCCTCGTCGAAGCCTCCATCTTCAGATCCGTCATCCTCGCGCATGCGGGGATCCATGGACCGCGTGATGGGACGCTCAGTATGGATTCCCGCCTGCGCGGGAATGACGGATTGAAGGTTGGCGGGAGAAAGAACCGTCTTCGTCGCTTTCATACGCCCCCTCACCACTGCGCATTCGGATACGCGCGCTGCAAGAACTGCATCTCGGCCAGGATGAACCCCAGGTGCTCGGTATGGCGTCCCTGCTTGCCGCCGCTCTGCATCCAGGCGTCCTGCGGCGGCATCACCAGCGTGGCTTCGGCAAAAATCTCCGCCACGTGCGAAAGCCACTGCGTGCGCAGTTGGTCCGCTGGCGGGGCGATGCCGGCTTCCACCATGGCCTGGTCGACGGCGTCGTAGCCGAATACTTCGCCGCTGTACATCCACAGCGCATCGGCGGCGGCCTGGGTTTTGGCGTGGCTGATATCGGTGCCGTCGCCCATGCGCACCACCAGGTCACCGCTGCGGCGCAGGTGGTACGTCACTTCCTTCAAGGACTTTTCGGCGATGGCGGCGATGCGCTCGTCGCTGCTGTGCGTGAGGCCGGCGATCAGGAAGTAGTGCCAGGTGTCGAAGTAGAACTGCCGCATCATGGTGTCGGCGTAGTTACCGTTCGGTTGTTCGAGCAGCAGGCAGTTCTTGAAGTCGTGGGCGTCGCGGTGGTATGCCAGGCGGTCTTCGTCGCGGCCCGCGCCCTCCAGCTCGGCCGCGTATTCGTACCACAGGCGGGTTTGCCCCAGCAGGTCGAGCGCCACGTTCGACAGCGCCATGTCTTCTTCCAGCGCCGGCCCTTTGCCGCACAGGCGGCTCAGTTGCTGGCTCAGGATCAGGGCGTTGTCGCCCAGGCGCAGCAGGTAGTTTACTTTGGCATCCATCGATGGCCTCACAGGTTTTTCACTTCTTCCGGCATCGGGAAGAAGGTGGGGTGGCGATAGACCTTGCTGTTGGCCGGCTCGAACAGGGCGCCCTTGTCGGACGGGCTGCTGGCGACGATGTCGGCCGCGCGCACCACCCAGATGCTCACGCCCTCGTTGCGGCGCGTGTACACGTCGCGCGCATTGTTGACCGCCATTTCGGCGTCGGGCGCATGCAGGCTGCCCACGTGCTTGTGCGCCAGGCCGTGCTGGCTGCGGATGAAAACTTCCCACAGCGGCCACTCTTTGCTGGTTTGGGTACTCAGTTGCGTGCTCATGCGACTTCCTTCACTGCTGCGTGTTTGTCGGCGTGCGCCACCAGGGCCTCGCGGAACCAGGCGCCCTCCTCCCAGGCCTGGACACGGGTGCGCAGGCGCTCGCGGTTGCACGGGCCATTGCCCTTGAGGACGTTGTGAAATTCGGCCCAGTCAATGGCGCCGAATTCGTAGTGGCCGGTCTCGGCGTTGAAGCGCAGGTCGGGGTCGGGCACGGTCAGGCCCAGGAACTCGGCCTGCGGCACGGTTTGATCGACCATGCGCTGGCGCAACTCGTCGTTGGAAAACAGCTTGATGCGCCACTGCGCCGATTGCGCGCTGTTGACCGACTCGGCGTCCGACGGGCCGAACATCATCAGCGACGGCCACCACCAGCGGTTCAGTGCATCCTGCGCCATGGCCTTTTGTTCGGCCGTGCCGCGCGCCAGCGCCAGCATGATGTCGTAGCCCTGGCGCGCATGGAACGACTCTTCCTTGCACACGCGGACCATGGCGCGCGCATACGGACCGTACGAGCAGCGGCACAGCGGGATCTGGTTGATGATGGCCGAGCCGTCGACCAGCCAGCCGATCGCGCCCATGTCGGCCCACGACAGCGTGGGGTAATTGAAGATGCTCGAATACTTGGCCTTGCCACTGTGCAGGGCAGCGAGCAGCTCGTCGCGGCTGACGCCCAGGGTTTCGGCGGCGCTGTACAGGTACAGGCCGTGGCCGGCTTCATCCTGGATCTTGGCCAGCAGGATCGACTTGCGCTTGAGCGTGGGCGCGCGCGTAACCCAATTGCCTTCCGGTAGCTGGCCGACGATTTCCGAATGGGCATGCTGCGAAATCTGGCGGATCAAAGTCTTGCGGTAGGCGTCGGGCATCCAGTCCTTGGCCTCGATGCGCACGCCGGCGTCGATGCGGGCCTGGAAGGCGCGCTCGTCGTCGGCCATGTCGGCGGTGGTGCGGACCGTGCTCAAGCCGGTCTCTACTTGTTGGGCGTACATGCTGTCTCCTCGTTTGACCTCGGTTGAACCCATAATACGATACACAATTCGTTTACGCTACCGGTTTTTTGAGTCATAACGAAATTCCGCATTTAAATACCTTGCCGGGCGTTTCACCCGGTAAACTACGGTTTTCAGCTTTTGTTGGCCGCCATGCACTGCTCCGACTGGATCACCGACTTCCTTGCCCACGACCCGCCGCGCTCGAAATCGCTGGTGGTGACCATCTTCGGCGACGCCATCGTGCCGCACGGCGGCATGGTGTGGCTGGGCAGCCTGATCGAGCTGCTGGCGCCGTTCGGCGTGAACGACCGGCTGCTGCGCACGGCCGTGTTCCGCCTGGCGCAAGAGGGCTGGCTCGGTGCGCGGCGCGATGGCCGCCGCAGCGCCTACGCCATCACGCCCGACGCCATGGCGCGCTTTTCGCACGCCTACCGGCGCATCTACGCCGAACCGCACGCGCACTGGGACGGCAGCTGGACCCTGGTCATCAGCGGCGAAGGCGCGTTGACGCCGGCCGAACGCACGGCCGTGCGCAAGGAACTGTTGTGGGAGGGCTACAGCGTGATCGCACCCGGCATCCTCGGCCATCCGGCCGCCGAGCCGGCGGCGCTGGCCGAGGTGCTGGCTCGGCTGGGCGTGGCCGGTAAACTGTTCGTGGTGCGCGCGGCCACCGTGCCCGGCGTGGGCGCGCGGTCGCTGGGCGACCTGGTGGCCAGCGGCTGGGACGTGCGCGAAGTGGCGGCCGGCTACGAACAATTCCTGGCAAGGTTTGCGCCGCTGGCCACCGCACTCGATGGCGGCGTGGCCGACCAGCTGACCCCGGAGCAGGCCTTCGTGATCCGCACCCTGCTGATCCACGCTTACCGCAGGGTGCAGCTGCACGACCCGCAACTGCCGGCCGAACTGCTGCCCGCCCCCTGGCCCGGCACCCAGGCCTACGCGCTGGCGCGCCAGCTGTACCTGGCCGTGCACACGGCCGCGGAACAACACATCGACAGCGTGCTGCGGCGCGAAGACCCGGAGGCGCCGGTGGCGGAGGCGGCCTTTTATGCGCGGTTTGGCGGCTTGCGTTAGGGCGGCTCTCCCCTGCGGGCGTGCCGCCCAACGCCACCACCCTGTATGATGTCGCCACTGCGCCACAAGCGCTCGACACTGAATTCAACGGGACACACCACCATGCCTATCAAAATCAGCCAGCAGTTCGACGCCGGCGCCATCGACGTCATTTCCGCCGACAACCCGGCCGCGATCGACCTGAACATCCGCAAGGACTCGCACGCCGACATCACCCAGTGGTTCTACTTCCGCGTGCAGGGCGGCGCGTCCACCCCGCTGGCGCTGCGCTTCCTCAACGCCGGCAAGACCGCCTACCCGGACGGCTGGAAGGATTACCAGGCCGTGGCCAGCTACGACCGCGACAACTGGTTCCGCGTGCCGACCTCGTTCGATGGCGAAGTGATGACGATTAACCACACGCCCGAATACGACAGCGTCTATTACGCCTATTTCGAGCCGTACTCGTGGGAACGCCACCTGTCCCTGCTGGACAACGCGCAACTGTCACCGCTGGTCAAGCAGATCGACCTGGGCAGCACCATCGACGGCCGCGACCTGAACATGCTGGTCATCGGCGACCCGGAAGCGGAACAAAAAGTGTGGGTGATCGCGCGCCAGCACCCGGGCGAGACCATGGCCGAGTGGTTCGTCGAAGGCATGGTCGAAGCGCTGCTCGATCCGGCCAACCCGTTCGGCCGCAATTGCCTGAAAGAAGCCGTGTTCTACGTGGTGCCGAATATGAACCCGGACGGCTCGGTACGCGGCAACCTGCGCACCAACGCTGCCGGCGCCAACCTCAACCGCGAGTGGCTGAACCCGACCATGGAGCGCAGCCCGGAAGTATTCCTGGTGAAAAACAAGATGCTGGAAACCGGCTGCGACCTGTTCCTCGACATCCACGGCGACGAAGGCCTGCCGTACGTGTTCGTGGCTGGCAGCGAATCGCTGCCGACCTGGACCCCGGACCAGGCCGAAGGCCAGCAATATTTCATCGACAACTTCCTGATTGCCAGCCCGGACTTCCAGGACGAATACGGTTACGGCGAAACGCCGTACACCGACGAAACCCTGACCATGGGTTCGCCGCACATCACGCACCAGTTCGGTTGCCTGTCGCTGACGGTGGAACTGCCGTTCAAGGACAACGCCAACGATCCGGATGCCGACACCGGCTGGAACGGCGCCCGCAGCGCCGAGCTGGGCAAGGCTGTGCTGCAACCTGTTCTGCAGACGCTGGTCGCGCAGCAGTAAGCACTTACCCGCCCTCCTGGCCTGCGCCAGGACAAGGCGGGCGCTGCCCGCAAAAATACACTGGCCTCCAGCGGCGCCACCCGGCGCCTTTCCTGGAGGTCCAGCATGAACATCCTGTCATCGGCATGCAGCACGGCTGCCGCCCTGTTGCGCCGCACCGGCTTCACACCTCGTCACCATGTCGAGCGCTGTCCGCGTGTGCGCCGCCTCACGCCTGCTGCGGCCCTGGCCTGCCTGGCCCTGCTGGCCGCCTGCAGCACACCGTACAGTCCGCCCGAGATCCTCGACGCCAACACCCGCTTCCCCGGCCTGGTCGACCTGCCCGCGCAAGCAGAAGGCCGTACCATCGACGTCCTGCTGGTGCACGGCATCTGCACCCACGATGCGCGCTGGGCGCAGCAGGTGGTCGCGCAATTGATGGCGTCGATCAACGGCGCCAGCATGACTACCAGCCGCAGCGCCAGTGCTGACGCCAGCGGCATCGAGATCGTACCGGCCACGGTGGCGACGCCCGCAGGCCGTCTGCGCTTCAACGCCCTGATCTGGTCCCCCCTCACCACGCCGCTCAAGCGCCAGCTGTGTTACGACCAGGCCGACAAGTCGGCCATCTGCACCGGCGCACCGCCGTACCCACACCAGCGCGCGCTTTTGAATGCACGCCTGAAAGACACGCTGATCGACGATTGCCTGCCCGATGCGCTGATCTACCAGGGCGTGGCGCGCGAGGCGATCCAGCTGCGCATGCGCGACGCCATCGTGCGCGTGCTGGCCGACAGCGACGCGCCCGACAATGTACCGCTGGTGGTGATTGCCCACAGCATGGGCAGCAAGATCATGTTCGACACGCTGCTACGGATGACGCAGGAGGCGCCCGGCTCTCACGCGGCGGTCGCGGCGCAGCGCACCATGGCGCGGATGCGGATATTGGTGATGGCGGCGAACCAGGTACCGCTGCTGTCGCTGGCCGATCAGCAGGTCGATATCGCAGCCGCGCGGGCAGCGCCGTCAGACAGCCTGCAACTGCTGCTGCAACAGCGCGGCAGCGAGGACCGGCGCCGCACCATGGCCCCGCTGATGCTGGTAGCGTTTTCCGATCCCAACGATCCGCTGTCGTACACGCTGCCGCCGGAGCGCTACGCGGGACAAGGTGTTGCGGTATATAACATCCTGGTATCGAATGCGCCGACCTGGCTGGGGTTGCTCGAGCGGCCCGATGACGCCCACCTCGACTACCTGAAAAATCCCGACGTGGGCCGGCTGGTAGCCTGCGGGGTGCCGGCCAGTGCCTTGTGCACACAGTGAACCCCTCACTACCCGGTAGCGATACGCATGCCGTACCGCGTGGGGTCGGACCCAAGCGGCTCCGACCCCGGCCTGGCCGAATTCAAGAAGACGGGTTCAGGCCCCGCCCACCACCATCTTCTCGATCAGGATCGAGCCGGTCTGCTTGGTGCCGCGCATCATGGTATCCGCCCCCACCGCCACGATCTGCGCCAGCATGTCTTTCATGTTACCGGCAATCGTGATCTCCTCGACCGGGTACTGGATCACGCCATTTTCCACCCAGAAGCCCGAGGCGCCACGCGAGTAGTCGCCGGTGACGTAGTTGGTGCCCTGCCCCATCAATTCGGTGACCAGCAGGCCGGTGCCGAGCTTGCGCAGCATGGCGGGAAAATCGTCGCCAGGCGTCGTCAGCGACGACGACAGCGTGAGGTTGTGCGAGCCGCCGGCGTTGCCCGTGGTTTGCATGCCCAGCTTGCGCGCCGAGTACGTGGACAGGAAATAACCCTGCACCACGCCATCCTTGACCACGTCGCGCGCGCGCGTTTTCACGCCTTCGTCGTCGAACGGCGCCGAACCGACCGCGCCGATCACGTGCGGGTCTTCATGGATTTGCACATGCGATGGCAGGACCTGCTGGCCGAGCGAATCGACAAAGAAGGTCGACTTGCGGTACAGCGCCCCGCCCGACGTGGCCTGCACGTAGGCGCCCAAGAGGCCAATGGCCAGCGGCGCCTCGAACAGCACCGGGCAGGTACGGGTGGCGAGGCTGCGGGCATGGAGCTTGGCCAGCGCGCGCTCGGCGGCGTAACGGCCGATCGCCTCGGGCGAGGCCATGCGCGCCGCATCGCGCACCGACACGTACCAGTCGTCGCGCTGCATGCCGGCGCCACGCCCGGCAATCGCCGCCATCGACACCGTGTGGCGCGAATACGGGTAGCCGCCCATGAAACCGCGCGAATTGGCCGAGACGAAATGCGACTGCTGCACGTGCACGCCCGCCCCCTCGCTGTTGGTCACCCGTGGATCGACCGCAAAGGCGGCCGCTTCAGCGCGCTTGGCCAGTTCCACGGCGCCGGCAGTGTCGATGTCCCATGGGTAGAACAGCTGCAGGTCGGGCGGTGACATTTCCAGCAGGTCGGCGTCGGGCAGGCCGCCACAATCGTCCTCGGCGGTAAAGCGGGCGATGTTGTAGGCCGCTTCCACCGTCGCTTTCAGGGCAGCGGTGGAAAAATCGGACGTGCTGGCGTTGCCGCGCCGCTGGCCGATGTGGACGGTGACGCCCATGCCCTTGTCGCGGTTTTGCTCGATGGTTTCGATACGGTTCTTGCGCACCGAGACCGACAGGCCGCTGCCCTCGCTGAAATCGACCTCGCAATCGGTGCCGCCCTGCGCTTTTGCGTAGCCGAGCACGTCGCGTGCAAGCTGTTGCAACTGGTCTTGCGTGTGGCTGAACATCTGGCTGAAATGCGGATCGGACATGGGCGGTTTTCGTCGGTCGGGTACTAAACCGGGTATCATAGCAGTCGTTCACAGTTTACAGGGACGGCTGCGCGCCGGACCGAAAGTTAATAATATGGTAAATCCAAACCGCGGCGCCGTCGGCTTCAGCTCGACCGAATTCGAACAGGAATACGAGCGCCCTTCCAAATCCGAGATGAAACGCCAGGTCGACGCCCTGCAAAAGCTGGGCGAAGCCCTGGTGGCCGAGCCGCGCGACCGTGTCAAACGCGTGCCGATGCCGGAAGATGTGCGCGACGCCATCCTCGAGTGCCAGACCATCACCAACCACGAAGGCCGCCGTCGCCAGATGCAGTTCGTCGGTAAAAAGATGCGCACCCTCGACGAAGCGGAAATCGCCGCCATCCAGCAAACCATCGATGGCTGGAAAGGCGCGTCCAAGTCCGATACCGCCGCCATGCACGCGCTGGAACGCCGCCGCGACAAGCTGCTGGCAGACGACAAGGCCCTGACCGTGCTGCTGTCGGAAAACCCGGAACTCGATGTGCAGCACCTGCGCACCCTGATCCGCAACGCCCGCAAGGAGCAGGCCGAGAACAAGCCGCCGAAGGCCTACCGCGAAATCTTCCAGATCCTCAAGCAGGTCGAGGCCAAGAAGAAGAAAGACGCCACCGCCGAAGTTGACGACGCCGACACCGAAGAAGATGACGAGTAACGTGGAAGCCATGCTGGTGATCGGCCTGGTGTCGGTCTCGGACCGCGCCAGCGGCGGCGTGTACCAGGACCAGGGCATCCCCGCCCTGCAGGACTGGCTGGCGCGCGCCATCACCACGCCGTACAGCGTAGAAACACGACTGATCGCCGACGAGCGCGCCCAGATCGAAGCCACGCTGGTGGAGCTGGTCGACACCGCGCGCTGCCACCTGGTACTGACCACCGGCGGCACCGGCCCGGCGCGGCGCGATGTCACGCCCGAGGCCACGGTGGCCGTGGGCACCAAGGAAATGCCGGGCTTCGGCGAGCAGATGCGCCAGATCAGCCTGCACTTCGTGCCGACCGCCATCCTCTCGCGCCAGACTGCCGTGATCCGCGAAACGCTTGATCACGCCGCGCTGATCATGAACCTGCCGGGCCAGCCCAAGGCGATTGCCGAAACGCTGGGCGGCTTGAAAGACGCCGACGGCAACACGGTCGCTGGCGGCATCTTTGCCGCCGTGCCGTATTGCATCGACCTGATCGGCGGACCGTACATGGAAACCGATCCTGTCGTCTGCAAGGCGTTTCGTCCCAAATCGGCGCTCCGGCCCGCGCCGGCCGCGTGAAACCTTCCGTTCAGGCAAGGCGGCGCCGCTTTTTGTCGCGCGCCGCCATCTTGTTCCTGATGCCAGTTCTCCCCTCCATCGCAACCGCCACTCCGAGGAAACCTATGAGCCTGCTACACACCATTGAAAAAGAAACCGGCGCCAACCCCACCGTCGCCATCATCTGGATGCACGGCCTGGGCGCCGACGCCAACGACTTCGTGCCGATGCTGCAGGAGCTGGACCTGCGCGACCTGCCGGCGATCCGCTTCATCTTCCCCAATGCCGACACCATGCCCGTCACCGTCAACGGCGGCTACGTGATGCGCTCGTGGTACGACATCGTCGCCACCGACCTCGGTCGCCAGGAAGACGAAGCGGGCCTGCGCGCCTCGCAGGCGAAAGTGGAAGCGCTGATCGCACGCGAAAAGGAACGCGGCATCGCGGCCGACAAGATCATCCTGGCCGGCTTCTCGCAGGGCAGCGCGATGACCATGCAAACCGGTCTGCGCCAGAAGGAAAAGCTGGCCGGCATGATGTGCCTGTCGGGCTACCTGCCGATCGCCGCCAAGGCCACCACCGAGTTCACCCAGGAGAGCCTGGCCACCCCGGTGTTCATGGCCCACGGCCGCATGGACCCGGTCGTCCCGCTGGCCCGCGCTACCGCCTCGCGCGACCTGCTGCAACAATGGGGCTACAACGTGGAATGGCACGATTACCCGATGCAGCATTCGCTGTGCCAGGAAGAGGTCAATGACATCAGTGCGTGGTTGAAGCGCGTGCTGGCTTAATGGAACCTAGAAAAACCTACTGCGCGATCCGCTATCGCCGCTCCGTTGCTCAGCGTACAGCCGTACGCTTCCGCTACTCGCGACGATAACGAACCGCTCGCTACGGTTTTTCGAGGTCCCCTTGACTTCGTTACGCCAAGGCAGAGGCGACGAGCTGCTGCCAGTCCCGGTCCACGCGGTCGGTATTGGCCAGCAAGATCACCGACTGCTGCCGCTGCGGCAATCGCAGCAGTATGGTATTGAAACCCCACAGGCTGCCGCCGTGGAACACCACATCGTGGCCATCGTGCTGCACCCACTCCAGTCCACAGCGGTAGTCCGGTATCGAACCATCTTGCAACGCCGAGGGTTCGAGCATCGCGCGCAGCACGCTGCCGGGCTCGGCCCACTGGCGATGCCACTCACGCTCCCATAACACCAGTTCCTCCACGCTCGCAACCATGCCGCCATCGCCGACCGTGTTGGCGTTGCCGAGCTGCTGCTTGTAGCCGAACGGGCGCGCCGCGTCTTCCTCGTAGCTGAACACGCGGTGTGGCAACACGTTCTGGCGATCGTCGTCGAAGCCCGAGTGTTTCATGCCCAGTGGCTGCAGCAGCTGTTCCTTCACGTAGCGCGCCAACGGTTGTCCGCTCAGCCGTTCGACCAGGGCGGCGAGCAGGATGTAATTGCTGTTGCTGTAACGATGCGCGGTGCCGGTCGGCATCGCCACCTGGTCCATGCGGGTGATCAGCGCCATGATCTCGCGGTTGCTGAAATAGTCGGCCTCGTGGCGGCCGGGCTGGCATTGCAGAAACTGGAAATAATCGGGAATGCCGCTGCTGTGATTGAGCAAGCTGCGCAGCGCAAACGGCTGTTCGAAGCCGGCCAGTTCCGGCAAGTGTACACACACATCGTCATCGAGCGCGATGCGCCCCGCCTGCACCAGTTGCATGACGGCAGCAGCAGTGAACTGCTTCGATTCCGACGCCAGGTAATACATCGAACGCGCCGAGAGCGGCACGCCCAGTTCCAGCGACGCCAGGCCGTGGTGCAGTTCGAACGAGACTTCGCCGTGCTCGAGCACGAGGGCGCTGAAGCCGGGGCCGTCGCCGGGGAGTGTGGACTGCAGGTATTGAAAATGCTGAATCAAGGGGATATGCATTAAGCAGGCATCCGACACGGCCACCGACATTGACAGACATGGCGCAGGGGAAATTAAAAAACAAGGCCAAAAACGGCAATGGCCCACCGAAGTGGGCCATTCTAACTCGCTTGTTCCCGGGGGAAGGCCTAAGCCAACAAGTCCCAGAAAGCACAGTGTAATTATACGTGAATCCACAACCAGACTGGTCAAGAGCCGCTGTAGTGAAACCGCTGAATGGCTGAGGCAATGGGAAGTTGTTACGGTCGCACTGGCCGCCAGACCGTAAATTGGTTCTGGCTAGGATGCTCTTTTCAATCCGGCAATAACGGCGCAGCCGTCCCCGGCACCGCCGTCTGCGCCGCGTTCATCACCATCGCCAGGAACGTGTAATAGCCGTTGATGCCCATCAGGTCCACTACGCCGTGCTCGCCGAAGGCGGCCAGTGCGGCGGCGTAGGTGGCGTCGTCCACCCGTTGTTGCTGGTGCAGTTGCAGGCAAAATTCCAGCACCAGCGCTTCGTCGGCTGGCAGTCCCACCGGCTGGCGCCGTTCGGCGATCGCGGCGATGGTTGCCTCGGCGATGCCGTATTCGCGCGCGATCGGGGCGTGGATCGCCCATTCCACTTGCTGGCTCCACTGGCGCGCCGTGACCAGGATCGCCAGTTCCGTCAGGCGCGTGCCGAGGGCGCTGCGGTAGCGCAGGTATTCGCCCATGCGCTGGGCGGCCGACATCAGTTCGGGACTGCGTATCAACGGTACGAACGGCCCGTACAGCGCGCCGCGCGGGCCGTCGATCACCGCTTGCGCCGCTACCTGCTGGCTGGCGCTCATCTGCGCGAACGGTATCGGTCCCAGGCGATCGGTCATGTGCTTACTCCTAGTAAAGTTTTCTGAGCATGGTGCGGCATAGATCAACAGAAGACAAGCTGAACGACGATATTGTCTGCTGGCAATCACAAGAACCCACCTGCCAGAAAGGATGTCCATGAACCGCCCCAGCGCCGCCCATCACCCCAGCCACCCCAGCCACCTGATTCACCGCAACCTGCGCCACATGCCGCCTGTCGTAGGATCCGCATCCGGCATGATCGTGCACGACCGCGACGGCAAACGCTATCTCGACGCCAGCGGCGGCGCCGCCGTGTCGTCGCTGGGACATGCGCATCCGGAGGTGCTCGCTGCCATGCACGCCCAGATCGACCGCAACGCCTACGCCCACACGGCTTTTTTCACCTGCGAGGCGGCCGAGGAACTAGCCACGCGGCTGGCCAACGACGCCCCGGGCGACCTCGATCACGTGTACCTGGTGTCGGGCGGGTCGGAGGCGATGGAGACCGCGCTCAAGCTGGCGCGCCAGTATTTCGTGGAAGGCGGCGAGGAGCAGCGCAGCGTGTTCATCGCCCGCCGCCAGAGCTACCACGGCAATACGCTCGGTGCCCTGGCCATCGGCGGCAACGAATGGCGCCGCAAGCCGTTCGCACCGCTGCTGATCGACGTGCCGCGCGTGGCGCCGTGCTTCGAGTACCACGACCGCGCGCCCGGCCAGAGCGTGGAAGACTACACGGCCGCCCTGCTATGCGCGCTGGAAGACACCATCGTCAAGACCGGACCGGCGCGCATCATCGGCTTTTGCGCCGAGACCGTGGTGGGCGCCACCGCCGGCGCCGTGCCGCCCACGCCCGGCTACTTTCGCGGCGTGCGCAGCCTGTGCGACAAGTACGGCATCCTGTGGATCGCCGACGAGGTGATGTGCGGCATGGGCCGCACCGGCACGCTGTACGCGTTCGAGCAGGAAGGCGTGCTGCCCGACCTGGTGGTCCTCGGTAAAGGACTGGGCGCCGGCTACCAGCCAATCGGCGCGGTGCTGGCGCGCACGCCGATTATCGACCGCCTGCGCGATGGCAGCGGCGTGTTCATGCATGGGCATACGTATATGGGCCACCCGGTGGCAGCCGCCGCCGCGCTGGCGGTGCAGCAGGTGATCCGGCGCGACAACCTGCTGGGCGCCGTCACCGGCCGTGGCGCCGTGCTGCGCACGCAGCTGCGTGAGGCACTGGGCCACCATCCCCACGTGGGCGACATCCGTGGCCGGGGCCTGCTGATCGGGGTGGAACTGGTGCGCGACCGCGACACCAGGGAGCCGTTCGATCCCGCCTTGAAACTGCATGCGGCGCTCAAGCAGCAGGCCATGGCATGCGGGCTGATGGTGTACCCGATGGGCGGCACCATCGACGGCGTGCGCGGCGACCACGTGCTGCTGGCGCCGCCCTTCATCGCCAGCGACGACGACCTGGCCGAAATCACCGAACGGCTGACCAGGGCGGTCACGCTGGCGCTGGCCAGCGTGCGCTGACAGCGGTGATTACTTGCGCGGCTGCCAGTCGATCACTTCCTGCTGCTGCTCGCCCAGTCCGGGAATGCCCAGCCGAACCTGGTCGCCCTTTTTCAGGAAGCGTGGTTTCGGCAAGCCCATGCCCACGCCCGGCGGCGTGCCGGTGGCGATCACGTCGCCCGGTTCCAGCGTCATGAATTTCGACAGGTAGCTGACGATCTCCGCCACCGTGAAGATCATGGTGGACGTGTTACCGGTTTGCATGCGCTTGCCGTTCACTTCCAGGTACAGGTCGAGGTCTTGCACGTCGCCGATGTTTTCCGGCGTGACCAGCCACGGGCCGACCGGGCCGAAGCTGTCGCAACCTTTGCCCTTGTCCCATTGCGGGCCGCGTTCGAGCTGGTACGAGCGCTCGGAAACATCGTTGACGACCGTGTAGCCGGCCACGTACTTCAATGCGTCCTCTTCGGTCACGTACTGCGCGCGCGAGCCGATGATGATGCCCAGCTCCACTTCCCAGTCGGTTTTCTTCGACCCCTTGGGCAGCATGATCGGGTCGTCCGGGCCGGTGAGCGCGGTGATGGCCTTCATGAACACGATCGGTTCTTTCGGCAGCGGCATCTTCGCTTCCGCCGCGTGGTCCGAGTAATTGAGGCCGATGCAGACGAACTTGCCGACGTGCTTGACCGGCACGCCGAAGCGCGGGTTGCCGCGCACCAGCGGCAGCGTGGCCGGGTCGATTTTTTCCAGCTTGCGCAGTGCCTTGGGGGCCAGTTGCGCCGCGTCGATATCGTCGATGACGGCGGCCAGCGAGCGCAGCTTGCCCTCGTCGTCGATCATGCCAGGTTGTTCTTTGCCGGGACGGCCGTAGCGCACAAGTCTCATGGTTCACTTTCAATCGGTACAGGACTTGGCATTGTAACGCCGTGGGGCCGGACAACCTACTGCGCAGCCCGCTACGGTTCTTCGGCCCCCCTTGCCTCAGCCGTAACGCTCCTGCCGCAGCCATTTGTTGGCGATGATCTTGGTGCCGGTGACCACCGGCGCACCGCCATGCAGGGTCTGGCGGTCGGGCTGGTGGTTGCTGTCGGTGTTGAGAAACCACAGCGCGCTGCCCTTTTTGGGATACACCTCGAGGCCCAGGCCGGGGAAGATGGTGCCGCCGCCCTGCTCCACCTCGGTCAGGTACAGGATGAAGGTGGCCAGGCGCTGCCCACCGCGCGCCAGGTGGCTGCGGTGGCCGGTGGTGTCGGGGTCGAGCCAGTCGTAGTGGGGCCGGTATTCCTGCGTGCTCGCATATTTTTGCAGCTGGAACGGCTCACCGCATTCGGCCGGCCAGTGCGCCAGCGCGGCCAGGCGCCGTTCGATGCGCTCGGCGATATCAACCTTGCCGCGTTCAATAAACGCCATCTCGCTGGTGCGGCCCTCGTGCACCACGCTCGAACCGTCGTCGGCGCCGGTGACGGTGGAGCGCGAATAGCCGCTGCTGGAGCCGGACTCGCAATGCGCGACGATGGCGTCGCATTCTTCGGTGCCCAGTACGTTGCCGAGCAAGATCACCTGCGGGCTCTTGAGCACGAACAGGATCTCGACTTCGCGCTGGTCCACCACGATCTTGTTGCGCGTGGTGTCGATGAATGGCATCACCTGGGCCGGCGTGAAAATGCTGGCGCCGGCGTCTGCACCACCACGCTGGCGCACCGCCTCGGCGAGCGCGGCGCGCGCCACCTCCATGGTGTACTGGCCGGAGCGGGCCATGCTGTTGGCCATGTCGAGCGGGCTGCAGCCACGCGCCAGGTTGGCGGCGATCCAGTCCTGCCACGACGGTGGCAGCGAGGCGAGCACGGCAGCAGTGGCGAAAGCGTCGGGCATGGGATTATCTGGTGCTAGTGGCCGGGTGATGGTCCATTCTACCGGAAGGCGCCGGACGCCTCCAGCGCCGCCAACCGTACCAGGCCAGTCCCGGCGCCTGCAGCGCAATCAGCAACGCAAAGCCCGCCTGGTAAGCCTGCGCCGGATATTGCCCGCGCAGATTCGGATGCCAGCCATCGAGCACCAGCCCGAAGCCGGCCTGCACCGCGAATGCGCCCAGAAAAATCAGCAGGTTCAGGCAGGTGGCCGCGCGCCCCGTCAGCCGGCCCGGCAAGCCTTGCGCGACCATCGTGTACTCGATGCCGGTGACCGTACCCACCAGCGTGAACAGCACCGCCAGCACCGCGTAGCCGGGTCGCCAGCCGCACACGAAACCGGCCTGCACGATGATGAACAGCGCCACGCCGGCAGCGGCCACCCGCACCGGCCGCACGCCGCGCTTTCCTGCCCACTCGGTGATCATGCCCACCACGATCGCCCCGACGATCACTGCGCCCATGCCCACGTACAGCAGCCAGCTGACCTGGTCTTCGGAGTAGCCGGCCACGTCGCCGAGCCAGCGGCCGAGCCACAGGCCCTGGATGCCGAAGAACACCATGTGCGGCACCAGCACCAGTTGCGCCGCCTCGCGAAACGACGGGTGGCGGCATATCTCGACCATGGCCGCGCGCAGCGGCTGGCGCTGCACAATGGCCGCCTGCGGTGGCGCCAGCAGGCGGATCAGCACGGCGGTAAACATCAGCGCCGACGCCAGCGCGATGAACAGGCTGCGCCAGTCCACGTGTTCGAGCGCGATGCGTACCGGCAGCGTGGCTGATGCCGCACCCAGTCCGCCGGCGGCGATCAGGTAGCCCTGCACCGACGGCAGCCGCGCCGGCGTGATCCAGGTCGATAGCGCCTTGACCGCCGCCATGAAGCAGCCGCCCACGCCGAAGCCGATCACCGCGCGCGCCACCAGCAGCTGGGCAAAATCGCGCCCACCCGCAAAGGCCAGCGTGCCCAGCGCCGCGATGACCAGCATCGGCAACTGCACCCGCGCCGGCCCCCAGCGGTCGAGCGCCACGCCCACCGGCAACTGCGCCAGCGCGAAGGCAAAGAAGAACGCGCTGGTGAGCAGGCCCAGCTGGCCGGGCGTGAGCGCCAGCGCGGCGGTCAGGTCCGGCGCCAGCGTGGCGTTGATCATCCGCATCAGCTGGGACAGGTAGTGGCCCAGCGCGAACGGCAGAAACACCGTCAGGAACACCATGCGCCGCGACAGGGCCGGCGCGGCGGCGGCCGGCGGCGGTACGCCGCGCCCGGCGTGGTTGGCGTCGCCCTTGTGGCGGTCGGCGTCGCGCATGGTGGTTATGCTGCGCGGCTGCCGGCGGTCACCAGCTGGATCACCTTGCGCTCGCCGGCCAGTGCGTGGCCATGACCATGCTCGCTGCGGCTGCCGCCCGCTTCCTCGAAGAAGAATTTGTCCTGGCCGAAGGCCGGCTTGAGCTCATCGAGCCACGTCGCCTGCGCATCGAACCTAGCGTAAAACGGCCGCCGCACCCAGTCCGGATTGCGCGCTTGCAGGAACTGCAGCGCAAACACTTTTTCACCGCCGATGGTGACCACGCCGTCGATCACCACCTTGCCGGGGAAGGCGCTCATCGACGGTCCGCGCACGGTGCGCGCCAGGCCAGACACCATCTGGTACGCGGCCTGGAAAATCTCGTGCGCGCGCACCAGGGGCAGCTGGAAGTAGTCGTGCGGACCGGTGTCGCGCTCGACGAACATGTAGTACGGAATAGCGCCCAGGCGCACGCCGGTCTGCCACAGCTCGGCCCAGCTTTTCGGGTCTTCGTTGATGTGGCGGATCAGCGGTCCCTGCATGCGCAAGGTGGCGCCGGTGCCGACGATGCGCTTGACTGCCTGCTGGGCGATCTCCTGGCGCAGTTCCACCGCGTGGTTGTAGTGGCCCATGATGGCCATGTTCTTGCCGGCGGCGACCACCCGCTCGAACAGGCGCAGCAAGTCGTCGGCATCGCGGTCGCTGACGAAACGCTGCGGCCAATACGCCACCGACTTGGTGCCGATGCGGATGTTCTGGATGTGCGCCAGCTCGGGCGCCAGCAGCGGTTCGATGATCGCTTCGAGCGAACGGGTATTCATCACCAGCGGGTCGCCGCCGGTGATCAGCACATCGGTCACGTGCGGCTGGGTTTTCAGGTAGGCGGCCAGGCCGGTCGATTCGCGCGCATCGAATTTCAGGTCGTCCATGCCGACGAACTGCGGCCAGCGGAAGCAGAAGGTGCAATAGGCGTGGCAGGTCTGGCCGGCGCTGGGGAAGAACAGCACGGTCTCCTGGTACTTGTGCTGCAAGCCGCGCAGCGGCACGCCCTCCAGGTGCGGCACGTTGTGCGTCATCTGCCCGGCCGGGTGCGGATTCATTTGCAGGCGCAGCTTGCGCACCAGCGCGGCCAGCGCCGCCGGGTTGGCATTGCCCAGCACCAGTTCGCGCAGCCGGGCGTAGTCGTTGGGCGCAAGCATGTCGCGGTGCGGGAACACCAGCCGGTAAATCGGATCGTCGGGAATGTTGTTCCAGTCGATCAGCTGGTCGAGCACGTATTCGTTGGTGCGAAATGGCAGCACGTGCGACACCACCTGCACGGCTTCCTGCAAATCGGGCGCGAGCCAGTCCCATTGGCGCGCGTTGCTGATGGTCTGTCGGGTGTACGGCTTGAACTTGGCGGGAGCGTTGGTGGTCATGGCTGGATTCCTGTGGCAGTGGAAGGGCGAAGACCCGATGCTAGGGCGGCCATGCGCGCAGTAAATTGCCATGAATCAAGTGATCCTTGGAAAGTTTTGAGGTCTTGAGGCAAGTGACGATACTACGACAGCCGGACTTTCCTTACGGCTATAACTTGCGGCATCGCAATTTGATGGCAGCTCCGCGCCGGTACAGTTCACCGCTCCCTCCACTCTTTCCCATAAGGAAATTCGCCATGAAACTGCAACCCGTGCTGGCCACCTTTACCGCTGCCGCCATGCTGTCGTTCTACGCCCTGCCGGTGCACGCTGCCGAGCCGACCGAAAAAGACGCCATCGCCATGGCCGAACGCGGCGCTGCCTTCATCAAGGCTCACGGCAAGGACGAGATGATCCGCAAGGTGGCCGCCAGGGACCCGAGCTTCATCCAGGGATCGCTGTACGTGGACATCCGCGACCTGAACACGGGCATCGTGCTGGCGCACCCGGTCAACCCGTCCATCGTCGGCAAGGATCTCACCGACGTGCCGGACGCCAGCGGTAAAAAATACCGGCGCGAGATCATCGATCTCGCCGCCAAAAAAGGCAGCGGCTGGGTCGATTACCAGTACAAGAATCCCGCCACCGGCAAGCTCGAACCGAAGACCACCTACATCCTGCGCGTGGGCGACATCGTGCTCGAAGCCGGCATTTACAAGAAGTGACCCCACCCCAGACCGGAGAGCGCCATGCTGAAAAAATTACGGATCGGCCCCAAACTGCTGCTTGCGCCCGGCCTGGTGCTGGTACTGCTGATCGTCACGGCAGGCGCCGCGTCGATCGGCATGGTGCGCCAGAACGCCTCGCTGGAAAACTTGGTGCAGGTGCGCGCCGCGCGCCTGAAAACCACGGCCGACGTGGCCGGCGAGGCGCGCTATGCCCATGCCCACATCTACCAGTTGCTGGCGTGGGTAAACGGCAGCTTCGCCCAGAGCCGCCTCGATGACCTGGGCCTGCAGATCAAGACCCGCCACGCCGGCATCGAAGACCAGCTGCGGCGCCTGGCTGCCGCCGCCACCCAGGGCGACGAGCGGCGCTACGTCGAGCAATCGCTGAAGGCGCTGGCCGAGTACCGCAAGGCGGTACTGGAAACCATGGACATGGCGCAGATGGACCAAAGCATCGCCACCAACGCCATGGCCCGCGCGGAAAAGCAGTTCCTGGTGCTCAACGACCAGCTGGCGCAGTTGTCGCAGCTCGAAAAAAGCCTGAGCGAAAAAGCCCACGCGCGCGCCAGCGCCGACTTCCACGCGCTGACCACCGCGATGGCGGTGCTGGTGCTGCTGTCGATCGCGCTGTCGCTGGGCGTGACGATGGCGGTGCGGCGCGCCATGCTGCGCGATATCCGCGGCATCGGCGAGGTGGTGATCGCACTGGCCGAGGGCCGCCTGGGCGCCGGCCGCGCCAACCTGGGCCGCGATGAAATCGCCGACACCGCGCGCCTGCTCGACCAGAGCATGGGCAATCTGACCCGCACCATTTCCACCATCCTCGGCGCGGTGCGTTCGATCGACACGGCCGCCCACGAAATCGCCAGCGGCAACCAGGACCTGTCCACCCGCACCGAAATGCAGGCCAGTTCGCTCGAACAAACCGCCAGCGCCATGGACAGCCTGACCCAAGCGGTACAGCAGACCGCCACCAACGCGCGCGAAGCGTGCCAGCTGGCGGCGGGCGCTTCCGACATGGCGCAGCGCGGCGGCGCCGCCGTGCAGCAGGCGGTGCAGACCATGGCCACCATCCGCGCCAGCTCGCGCCAGATCGTCGACATCATAAGCGTGATCGACGGCATTTCGTTCCAGACCAATATCCTGGCCCTGAACGCGGCCGTGGAAGCGGCGCGCGCCGGTGAACAGGGGCGCGGTTTTGCAGTGGTGGCGTCGGAAGTGCGCACGCTGGCGCAGCGCTCGGCGGCGGCGGCCAAGGAGATCAACGCGCTGATCTCGGCGTCGGTGGCCACCATCGACAGCGGCAGCGCCTCGGTGCACCAGGCCGGCGAGCGGATGGTCGATATCGTCGCGTCGGTGCAGCAGGTCAACGACATCATCGCCCGCATCAGCGCGGCCAGCGCGGAACAGGCGCAGGGCATCGCGGAAGTGAACCAGGCGGTAGGCCAGATGGACGACGTCACCCAGCAGAACGCGGCGCTGGTGGAACAGGCGGCGGCAGCGGCCGAGAGCCTGCAGGAGCAGGCGGTGCACCTGTCGCAGGCGGTGTCGGTGTTCCAGCTGGGCGGCGCTGACGCTACCGACGTGGCGGTGGTGGAATTGGTGGCAGCGGCGCCGCCGTCACTGGCGGAACGGCTTGCTCAGAAAGCGCGAGCCCGCCAGGCCAAAGCGCCACGGCAGCTCCACGGCTTTCGAAATGCCGATGCGCGGGCCGGCTAGCACCTCGATGACGGCAGCGGGGTCGGGCGCGCTCACCTGAAACGGCGGGCCGTCGAGCGGCAGGTTGTTGTCGGCACGGGTGACGCCCAGCGCCTGGCACAAACGGCCCGGGCCCGAGCACAGCAGGCGCTCGTCGTCCAGGCCGCGCCTGGCCCGCATCTGCTCGAGCCCCACCAGCGGTTCGATGGCGCGCAGCAGCACCCCGGCGCCGTGGCCATTCTCGCGGCAGACGAAATTGAGGCACCAGTGGATGCCGTGCGAGCGGTACACATAGCTGCGGCCCGGCGGGCCAAACATGGAAAAATTGCGCGGCGTCTCGCCGATATAGCAGTGCGAGGCCGGTTCCTCGCGGTCGTAGGCCTCGGTCTCGACAATGCGCCCGCCCACGCCGTTCACCAGCACGGTGACGCCGATCAACTGGCGCGCGACGACATGCGACGGCGCTTCGAAATCAATTCCGGCAATGATTTTGCTCATGGCCAGATTGTAAAGGAAGCCACAAAAAAACTGACAAAACGTTATCAAACGTGCGGCCGCGATGCAAATAGCGGACGAAATATGTTCAAGAAGCAATAAAAAAGCCAGAAAATCGCGCAAGCTGCCAGCGCTTGCGGTGATAATGACGGGTACGCATGTGCCGCTTTTGCGCCGCCCACCCATTCCGACGATCCCGCACCATGACCACAGTTGCAGCCCGAGCAGTGCCTATGCCAGCAGAAAACGCGGTGGAAGAAGCGCTGATGCGCTCCATCCGCATTCCGCCACGGCCGAGCTTGCTCGTCGACCTGCAACGCGAACTGGCCAAGGCCGATCCCTCGCCGCGCACGATTGCCCGCATCATCGGCAACGACGTCGGCATGTCGGGCGCCCTGCTGAAATTGGCCAATTCGCCCTTCTTCGGCGCCGCCCGCAAGGCTAAGTCGGTCGAACAGGCCATCAATTTCCTGGGCCTGGACCTGTGCGCGTCCACCCTCACCGGCTTGCTGGCGCGGCGCGCCATCGACGGCCAGGGCGCGGACCTGAGCGCGTTCTGGGAAATCTCGATGCGGCGCGCGCAGGCGCTGATGTTCACTTCGCGCCGCCTGCGCATCGCCCCCGCCGACATCGCCCACACGTTCGGCCTGTTCTGCGACATCGGCGTGCCGCTGCTGATGGACCGCTTTGCCGACTACGCCGCCACCTACGACGACGCCTGCGACGAACCGCGCCGCCGCTTCACCGAGATCGAGGACGAGCGCTTCAGCACCAACCACGCGGCCATCGGCTGCCTGCTGGCGCGCAACTGGGGCCTGTCGCCCGACGTCTCGTGGGCGATCCTGCTGCACCACGACTACCGCGTGCTCGACGACCCCGCCACCGACGACGCCGTGCGCTCGCTGGTGGCGCTGACCCTGCTGGCCGAAAAAGGCATCGAGCGCTTCTTCGGCCGCACCCTGTCCCACGAGTGGGAAAAAGGCGGCGAACTGGCCTGCCAGCACCTTGGTCTGACCGAGGACGAAGTGGCCGACCTGCTCGACGAGCTGCACGAAGCCTTTCACAACGAACGATAAAGATCCCCCATCCGCATGCCCAAGAATAAGCGTCCCGTCCCCCGTAAATCCGCCACCTCGCCTGAAGTCAAGGATGAGCAGAACACCACCGAACTGTGCGCGCTGGCGCTGGACCTGTCGGACGGCGAAGCCAATCCCGACATCGTCGCCGCCGCCACCCGCGCCGACCTGGCGCAAAAAGCCATCGAGTTCCAGCGCCTGCTGCGCCGCCTGCTCACGCAAGGCAAGGACGAGGTGCTGTACGGCGCGGTGGAACTGGCGCGCGACGAATCGGTGGACGGCTACCGCTACCTGAAAAACGCCATCGAGGAAGGCGCCGCCAACCTGGTGCTGCGCCGCGAAGGCTCGGCCGACATCGAGATCGACGCGTTTGCGATTCCCGTGTTCGTGCACAGCCAGGGCGGCCTCGATCCGGCGTTCGATTTCCAGGACAGCGCCGCCTACGACGCCGTACTGGCCAGCCTGACTACGGCCGGCCTGGAAAGCCCGAAAGCCAAGGTGGTCCTGGTGAGCCACGCCTACGACCTCGAAGAAGTCGAACGTATCAGCTACGGCCAGCTGCACGCCATGCTGCGCGAGGCGGCCAATTCGCTGACCGAGAAAAAACTCACCGCTGCTCCTGCTTTGGAACGAAGCATGGCGCAGGGCTGGACGGCCACCGCGTTTGGCCTCGAGGACAGCGCGGTGGAAGTGCGCTTCCTGCTCGGCTTTGCCTTGAAGCGCGCCGACGACCCGTTCTACCAGGTGCCGAAAAGCGAAAAAGCGGCCGACGCCTATTTCACCAACCGGGCCGACGCCTATCAACAATGGACCGCCGATTTCGCGCCGATGGTGGCGCGCTGCCTGGGTCGTGGCCGCGGTGTTGATACCACCTTGACGCTCAACTTCCTGTACCAGGACCTGTTCTTCGGCGCGCGCGAGCAGGCCGTGGCCGAATACGCCACCCTGCAAATCCTCGCCACCATGAACGGCGCCATGACCGGCCACGCGCCGGACCAGCTGTCGGCCATCATCGCCCCCACCGACATCGACGACGAAATGCTGCTGCGCGTGCAACTGTCCGCTGGCGCCACGGTGCTGGCCACGGCCGACAAGCCACTCGATCTCACCGCCGACCTGGAAGTGGAAGTGGACGACCTGCGCGACGCACTGGCCAGCATTGGTCTGGCCGACGTCTCGGTCGCGCTGCGGTTCGATGCCGACGGCAACGCGGTCGATGTGCGGCCGCTGGCGTGACGAACTTTTTTTGTCTTTGACTTCGGCCCGATAGCGGCGGATACTTTTTCTTCAAGCGGAACATAGAGTCCGCTGCCTGGCGGTGCCGGCATGGTGCGCCGCAGCGGCGCACGCCACTGGCGTCGCCGAAGGAGACGATCATGAAGTCATCGACACCACTGCGGCTGGGACTGTTCGCGTCCCTGCTGCTGGTCTGCAGCGTGTTATCCGGTTGCGCCAACCTCGGCGCCACGCGCGTACCACCGCCCGGCCTGTTCCAGGACCAGTCGTTCAACCAGCCGGACAAGCCGATCGACACGGCCCAGCTGTTTGCCGTCGACGACGCCATGCGGCGCTATCTGCACGACGAGCTCGGCAGTTCGAAAAAGACCGCAGACAAGCGCCAGGCCCTGTTCGACGCGCTGTACCGGCGCGATCAGCTCAAGCTCGAATACGATGCCGTCATCACCCGCACCGCAGCAGAAACCTTTGCTGCGCGCTCGGGCAACTGCCTGTCGCTGGCCATCATGACCGCTGCGCTGGCGCGCGAGCTGAACTTTGCGGTGCAATTCCAGCAGATCGACGTGGGCGAAGTGTGGAGCCGCAGCGGCAATCTGTATTTTTCCAGCAACCATGTGAACCTGGTGCTCGACCGCAAGCGCATCGATGCCGGCAATGCCAGCCTCGGCTATACCCTCAACGCCGACCATCCGCTGGTGGTCGATTTCATCCCGATCCCGGACACGGCGCGCAGCCGCGCCCAGCCGTTGACGCAGGCCACGGTGGTGGCCATGTACCTCAACAACCGGGCCGCCGAGCTGCTGGCGGCCGGCCACGTGGACGACGCCTACTGGGCGGCGCGCCAGGCCGTGGTCGCCGCTCCCGATTTTCTCAACGCCTACAACACCCTGGGCGTAATCTACCAGCGCCACGGCGACCATACAGCCGCCGAGCGCGCGCTGCGCCATGCGCTGGGCGGCGCGCCCGACAACACCGTTTACTTGTCCAACCTGGCGCAGACGCTGGACCACGCCCAGCGCCCGCAGGAAGCGGAACTGCTGCGCGCACGGCTGCGCTTGCTGGAACCGTATCCGCCGTTCTACTTCTATCACCAGGGCCAGCAAGCGATGGCGCGCGGCGACTATCAACGCGCACGCACCTTGTTCCAGCGCGAACTGGACCGCGTACCGAACTACCACGAGTTGCACTACTGGCTGGCGGTGACCAATTACCAGTTGCACGACGTGCGCGCCGCCGAACGCCACCTGCAAGCGGCGATCGACAATAGCACCTCGCGCGACACCCACGACCTGTACGCGGCCAAGCGCAACCGGCTGCGCGAGGCGGCGCCGAAACAGCAGTAAAATAGTGAGATGGTACGTAGCTCGACAACATCTTGTGGCATATTGTCAATCGGCTATTTCCGAATTTGCCAATAACCCGGTCGTCGCCGTTGATGGGCAACTGCGATCACCCTGACTTCACCTGGGGTCAATTGGTAAATCAGGTCATAGGGAAACCTGCGGAGAGCGTAACGGCGCCGCTTACCTCGAAATACAGAACCCAATTGAGTCGAACCAAGGATCAGTGTCACTGACCTCTCGAACTCGGCCAAGAAGGCTTGCGCTAATCCGACACCCGCTTGTGCGCTGTAAAAATCAGCAGCTTCCTGCAACTCTAAAAGTGCTGCGGGAGCGATCGTCAGCTTCACTTGAGACTCGCACGAATCTGGGCCAGGGCCTCATCAACTGGAATAGCTTTTACCGTTCCATTTTCAATTTCAGCGATACGGCGCTCGACCTCAGCTGCCAGTGCTTCGTCAGCCTGTGCATCGTTTTCGAGACTGGCAATCAGCACCTGCACGATCGCTTCGCGCTCGTCCGTCGTAAGCTTCATTGCTTCAGTAGTGATCAATTCAATTGGCGTTTGCATGGCGCTCTCCTTCAAATCCTATCCTACCCCATTGAAGCGCTGCTCAGTTCAGTCAGAAAGCAACCGAATCAGACATCTCTCGCAACACCATCCACTGCGTCAGTTTTTCCGCATACGCCAAGGTATAAGCCGGACTGCTCGACGGCAGCGCGGCGATGCGGTAGTGGGCGGCGTGCTCGCCCAGCACCTTCATGCCCAGCTTGTGGGCGGTCCCGCCGTTGAAGGCGATGGCGGTGATCCGGGGATGGCGGGCCAGGAGCTCGGGCAAGTCGTTGTCGTCGCGGTGGCGGATCGCGCTGTCCAGGCTGCCGGTGCGATGGGCTGCCGCCACCACGTCCCATAAACCGACGCCGTGACGCAGCAGGGCCTGCAGGCGCTGGTCATACGGCAGCGGCACCAGGTCGGTGCCGATCACGGCCGAAATCAACATCCAGAAACGGTTTTGCGTGTGCGCGTAGTACTGCGCCTGGGCCAGCGATTTTTCGCCGGGCAAGCTGCCCAGCACCAGCAACCGCGTGTTGGCGTCGACAACCGGCGCGAAGCACTGTTTTCGTTCCATTGCGCCATTCGTGAACAAGATGGCGGCAATTGTACCGTCAACGGAACAGCGAGTGGCCGAACAGGGTTTGGACGGCGCTCTGGATCGGCTCTTCGGACAACATCAGCACCAGGGCGGTGCTCACGGCAACGTAGAGAATCACGGAAACAACTTTAATTTGCAGCGCGGTTTTCATGACCGCCTCCGGTTCAAGTGGTGTATGCACGAATTCATCATAGTTCGTTTTTGATAATTTTCCCTTGTCTTTACATAATTTAATGTGATCAGCCAACACCGGGGAAAAGGGTCCCGGAAAAATGGCAGCTAGGCAAGTTACTGGCCGGACAGCTATACTGGTTTGATGTCAACACCGCTGCTCTTCATTACCGCCTGCCTGATCTGGGGCTCCACCTTCTTCGCCATCACGCTGCAATTGGGCGAGGTGGCGCCGGCGGTCTCGGTGGCCTACCGTTTCGGCCTGGCTGGCGCGGTGCTGTTCGCCTGGTGCGCGGTGCGCGGCGACAAGCTGTGGCTGCCTTGGCGCGCGCAGCGCTGGCTGCTGGCGCAAGGCCTGGCCACTTTCGCACTCAGCTATATCTGTACCTACACGTCCGAGCAATACCTGGTCTCCGGGCTGGTGGCGGTGCTGTTCGCCTTGATGGTGTTCTGGAACCCGCTGTTCAACCGCTACGCCTTCGGCACCGCGGTCAGCCGCCGCACGTTTGCGGCCGGCGGCGTGGCCATCCTCGGCGTGATCCTGCTGTTTTCCCATTCCATCGCCGGCGCCTGGCGCGACCTGTCTCTTGGCGGCAGCGGCCACTTTTTATTGGGCCTAGTGCTGGCGCTGCTGGCCACCATCGCCAGCACGGTCGGCAACTTGCTGGTGATCAAGGTGCGCGAGCATTCATCGAATGTGTTGCTGGGTATGGCGTGGGCCATGACCTGGGGCAGCCTGCTGGTGGCGGCGTGGGTGCTGGTGAGCGGCCAGCAGTTCACTTTGTCGCGTGCGCCGCAGTACTGGGCGGGCTTGCTGTACCTGTCGCTGTTCGGCTCGGTGATCGCGTTTGCCGCCTACTTCACGCTGATCCACCGCATCGGCTCGGACAAGGCCGTGTACATTGGCGTGGTCACGCCGGTGATCTCGGTGTTGCTGTCGATCCAGCTCGAACATTACCGTCCCGGCGCGGTCGAATGGGCAGGCATGGTATTGTGTCTGTCCAGCGTCGCCTGGGCGTTGCAACCTCCTTCTGTTACCGTCAAAAATACATGAGTACATCAGAACTGATCATCCGCCCGGCCGAACCGGCCGACATCCCTGCCATCTTCGGCATGATTTTCGAACTGGCCGTCTTCGAAAAGCTCGAACACATGGTCGTCGCTGACGAAGCCATGCTGCACGAGGCGCTGTTTTCCGACAAGCCCACCTGCGAGGCCATCGTCGGCGAGACCGACGGCGAAGTCGTCACTTTCGCGCTGTTCTTCCATAATTTTTCCACCTTCCTGTGCAAGAAAGGCCTGTACCTGGAAGACCTGTACGTCAAGCAGTCGATGCGCGGTCGCGGCTACGGCAAGCAGATGCTGGTCGCGCTGGCGCAAATCGCCACGGAGCGCGACTGCGGCCGCTTCGAGTGGTCGGTGCTGGACTGGAACGCCAGCGCCATCTCGTTCTACGAAGGCATGGGCGCCACCATCATGCCCGACTGGCGCATTTGCCGCGTTACCGGCGAAGCGCTCACCCAACTGTCTGCCCAGCGCTAAAAAAATTCCCGCGACACGGGAAGTCATCGCGGGACTGAACCCGTTGTCAGGGGGAGGGAGACGTTGCAACGGGTTCACTATAGCCGCGCCCTGCCCGCCCGAGGACAGGCATTACAATCCCTTACGCGCTGCAAAATCTGCTTACACGGCTTTACATCAACCGGCAACTTCCCCGTACCGGCTTACAGTCGTGGCGCGGGCGCGCGGCTGGCAAAGCGCTCGAGCAGCTCGAACACGGCCTGCGTGAGCAGCGCCAGCACCGCTGCCGGAATGGCGCCGGCCAGCAGCATCTGGTTGTCGTTGAGCGCCAACCCGATCGTGATGCGCTCGCCAAAACCGCCGGCACCGATGAAGGCGGCAATGGTGGCCGTGCCCACGCTCATTACCGCTGCCGTTTTCACCCCGGCCAGAATCACCGGCAGCGCCAGCGGCAACTCGATCAGCCACAGGCGCTGGCTTGGGCGCAAGCCCAGCGCCAGCGCGGCCATGCGCAAGCCGGGCGACACCTGCAATAGCCCGGTGCAGGTGTTGCGCACGATGGGCAGCAGCGCGTACACCACCAGCGCGATCAGCGCCGGCACCGTGCCTATCATCCCCAGCAGCGGTATCAGCAAGGCCAGCAGCGCCAGCGACGGCACCGTTTGCAGCACGCCGGTCACGCCCAGCACCACTTGCCGCAGGCGCGGATAGACCGCTGCCAGCACGCCGAGCGGTACGCCCATCAGGCAGGCCAGTCCCACCGCCACCAGGACCAGCGTCAGGTGCTGGCGCGTGAGGCGGCCCAGGTTTTCATCGAATATTTTGCCGGCCAATCCGGTGCGCCAGGACGATGCCGGCCGGGCATCCGCTGCGGTCGATGCGCCAGTGGTCGATGCTGCGGCGCTTGGCGCCACATTGGCCTTGGCGCCCGCCGGTCCGCCGGCGGCCAGCCACTCGCGCGCCACCTGGCTAAAACTCTTGCCGTCGATTTCAGCGGCTGCATTCATGGCGATCATGGCGTCGGCGCTGATGCGTCCTTCCAGCTTTTCGATGGCCGTCCACGCTGCGGGAAAACGCCGGGCGGCATCGAGCCGGTACAGCAGCACGGCGTCATAACGGGGGAAGTAAGCAAGGTTATCGTCCAGCACGCGCAAGCCGTACTGGCGAATCTTGGCGTCGGTGGAGTAGATGTCGATGACGTCGGTCTGGCCCTGGCGCAGGGCCTCGTAGGCCAGGCCGTGATCAAGGCCTTGCGGACGCTGCGGCAGGCCGTAGGTCCTGGCCAGGCCCGGCCAGCCGTCGGCGCGGCCGATGAATTCGTGCGACAGGCCGAAGCGCAGCGCCGGCTGTTTGGCCAGGTCGGCGATGGTGCGGGTGTCGGCGGCATCGCCGCGCATGGCCAGCGAGTAGGTATTATTAAAACCCAGGGGAACGGCGATACCCAGGCCCATGGGCGCCAGTTCCTTGCGCATCTGCTCGAGCGACGTCGCCTTGGGATGCTTGAGGATTTCGAGGTCGATGGTACCCAGGTATTCGGCATAGACATCGATGCGGCCGGCCTGCAGGGCAGCGAGCACGATGGCGGTATTGCCGAGGCCCTGCAAGTGCGTGACCCTGGCGTGCGGCGCGGCCACTTGCGTGAGCACCTCGCCCAGGATGTACGACTCGGTGAAGCGCTTGGAGCCGACGTGCAGGGTATCGTCAAGGGCATGCGCCGGAACGCACCAGGAGCACAAGGTGCACAGCATGAAAATCAGGGGCAGCCAGGCTGGCGGTCGTGCGTGCACAAAGTCTCCGAATCAGTGGTCAATCCGGCCAGCTTACCATTGGCTGAGCTTACCCGGCCGGGAGCACCTGTGGCGAACGCAGTATGCCAGCGTTGACCACGCCCTGGCACGGATTGAAGCCGATCGCGTACGCCAGCTCACCCGGGCGGGCGATGCGCCACAGCGCGAAATCGGCGCGCTTGCCCACCGCCAGCGTGCCCACCTGGTCGTGCAGGCCCAGTGCGCGCGCCGCGTGCACGGTGCAGCCGGCCAGCGCTTCCTGGGGCGTCAGGCGCCACAAGGTGCACACCATGTTCATCGCCAGCAGCAGCGAAGTCATCGGAGAAGTGCCGGGGTTGCAGTCGGTCGCTACCGCCATCGGCACGCCCAGCGCGCGCAAGGCGCTCACCGGAGGCGGGTTGGTGTCGCGTAAAAAATAATAGGCGCCCGGCAGCAACACGGCCACGGTGCCGGCAGCGGCCATGGCGGCGATGCCTTCGGAACTCAGGTGTTCGAGGTGGTCGGCGGAGAGGCCGTCGTAGCGCGCCACCAGTTCGGCGCCGCGCTGGTCGGACAGTTGCTCGGCGTGCAGCTTGACCGGCAAGCCGTGTGCCTGCGCCGCCTGGAACACGCGCTCGGTCTGCTCATGCGAAAAGCCGATGCGCTCGCAAAACGCATCGACCGCATCGACCAGGCCTGCAGCCGCCAGCGGCGCGATCATCGCGCACACGGCGTCGATGTAGTCGTCGGCGCGGCCCACGTATTCGGGCGGCAGCGCGTGGGCGCCCAGGAAGGTGGTGGCCACCTGCACCGGCAGCTCGCGCCCGATGCGGCGTGCCACGCGCAGCATTTTCTCCTCCGACGCCAGGTCGAGGCCATAGCCGGACTTGATTTCGATGGTGGTCACGCCCTCGGCCAGCAGGCTGCGCACGCGCGGCAGGCTTTGCGCCAGCAGTTCGTCGGCGCTGGCGGCGCGCGTTGCGCGCACGGTGGACATGATGCCGCCGCCGGCGCGGGCGATGTCCTCGTAGGTGGCGCCGTTGAGGCGCGCTTCGAATTCGCCGCTGCGGTTGCCGGCGTGGACGACGTGGGTGTGGCAGTCGATCAGGCCGGGCGTGAGCCAGCAGCCGCCGCCATCGTGCACTGTGGCGGCCTGGTTTGTGGGCAAGGCCGCCCGTGGCCCCAGCCAGGCGATGCGGCCGCCCTTGACGGCAATCGCGCCATCGAGGATCGCGCCGTAGCCGCTCTCGTCATGGGCGCCATCGCCGGCCATGGTAGCCAGGTGCACATTGATGAACAACAGGTCCCACGCCATGGGCAGCCTTTAATTGGCGATGAGATCGACGACGAACACCGTGGCCTGGGCCGATTCCAGCGTCCAGTCCTGTTCGCCCTCGAGCACCAGCAAGTCGTAGCGCACCAGCGCCAGCCGTTCGCGCGCGCTGCACACCGACAGGCTCTCGCCATCGGCCAGGAACACCAGCGTGGTGCCGCTGCGGCAAGGCAGCGGCACGCTGCCGCAGACCACGAACGGTTCGATCCGGTGGCGGTAGCGGCCGCGCCGGGTAAGGACGTTGAAGTCGAGCGTGGATTGCCCATGGACGGTGGCGTGGACGGCATCCTCGCCGGCAAACTCCACCAGCGGTTCGCTGGGACTGAGCACCACGCGCTCGTCGCCGAAGTCGAGCAGCACGCCGTCGCCGGCCACCATCACCAGCGTGCGGTCGACGCCGGGAAACTGCGAGAACGGACCGTCTTCGGCAATGCTGGCCAGGCTCACGCGCCAGTCGAAATCGTCGATGCCGGCGCCGGGCGGCGACATCGCCAGCTCGGTGGTGACGCCGCCGCCGTTCTTCCACGGCGTGGGCCGCAGGCTTGCATACTGGATTAGCCGGTTCATCGGAACTCCCTCAGTTCTGCCATCGTTTGCTTGAAGCGCGCCGCAATCGGCTGCTGCGCCACGTGTTGTGCGTTGCGTACCACCCACCTGCCACCGGCCATGACGTCGCGCACCAGGTTGTCGTTGCCGCTGAAGACCAGGCTACCCAGCACCTCGTGCAGCGCCAGCCCATCCAGGTTGGGATGCGCATCGTCGAGCACCAGCAGGTCAGCCCGGCGGCCCGGCGCCAGCGCGCCCACCGGCCGCCCAGCCGCCTGCGCCCCGCCCTGCAAGGCGCCCTGCCATAAAAAGTCGCCCACCTGGCGCTGCTCTTTTGACACAGCGATATTGCGGCGCTGCTGCTGCAGGCGCTGGCCATACTCGAGCCAGCGCAGTTCTTCCACCGGGCTTTGCGACACGTGGCTGTCGCTGCCGATGCCAAAGCGTCCTCCCACCGCGAGGAAATCCTCGAGCGGAAACAGGCCGTCGCCCAGGTTGGCCTCGGTGGTGGGACACAAGCCCGCCACCGCGCCGCTGGCGGCGATGCTGCGCACTTCGCCGTTGGTCAGATGCGTTGCATGGACCAGGCACCAGCGACCATCGACCGCCACCTGGTCGTATAACAATTCCACCGGGCGCCGGCCGGTGTGGTCCAGCGACTGCTGCACCTCCGCCTGCTGCTCGGCGATATGCACATGCACCGGCCGCCCCGCTGGCAAGACCGCCAGCACCTGGTTGATCTGCGCAATCGATGCCGCACGCAGCGAATGCGGCGCCACGCCCACCTCGGTCTGGCCATCGCGCAGCGGCGCCAGCGCCTCGATCACGCGCAGCACGTCGTCGGCATCGGTGCGGAAACGCTGCTGCTCGGGCTTCAACGGGCTGTCGTTAAAACCTGAATAACTATACAACACCGGCAGCATGGTGACGCCGATTCCCGCCAACCGTGCGGCGGCAATCACGCGCTCGGCGGTTTCGGCCGGCCGGTCGTACCAGTCGCCATTCGGCTGGCGTTGCACGTAGTGGAATTCGCACACCGAGGTGTAGCCGTGGCGCAGGCATTCGGAGAACAGCTGGGCGGCAATCGCCTCGATGTGGTCGGGTGTGATGTTGCGTGCGAAGCGGTACATCAGGTCGCGCCAGGTCCAGAAGCTGTCATGGCTACCAGGACCATCGGCGGCAAATTCCGTGCGCCCGCCCAGCGCGCGCTGGAAACTGTGCGAGTGCAGGTTGACCATGCCGGGCAGCGCATACGCTACCCGCTCGACGCCGGCCGGCGGCGTACTGCCGGGAGTGACGTCCACCAGGTCGCCGGCCACGCTCCATTCAAGCAGCACATCGTTGCGCCAGCCATCCGGTAACAGCGCATGGCGGGCGAAGAGTTGATTCATGCAGTCACCCAGTCGGCCGCCGCCTGCGTCATCTCGCGCAGCAGGCCCTGCACGTGTACCGCGCGATCGGGCCGGTAGCCGTACGGCGCTTCCTCGTCCATGTACACCGACTGGCACATCTCCAACTGGATCGCGTGCACGCCGATGTCGGGGCGGCCATAAAAGCGCGTGATATGGCCACCCTTGAAGCGACCGTTGACGGCCACGCTGTAGCGGTCCTGCACCAGCGCGCGCGACACCACGGCGTGCGCCAGGCCCGGCGCGCAAGTCGTGCCATCGGCAGTGCCGAAGTTCAGGTCGGGCAGCTTGCCCTCGAAAAAGCGCGGCACCTTCGAGGCGATCGAATGCGCGTCCCACAGCGCCACCCGGCCGTGGATGGCCAGCAGCCGGTCGAGCTCCGCGCGCAGGCGCGCGTGGTACGGCTGCCAATACAGCTGCAGGCGCCGTTCCACCTCGGCCTGGTTGGGCACCTGGCCGTCCAGGTACAGCGGCTCGCGGTGAAAGGTATCGACCGGGCACAGGCCGGTGGTGTCCTGGCCCGGGTACAGGTTGGTGTTTTCGGGCGGGCGATTCAAATCGATCGCGTAGCGCGACCAGCGCGCCGAGATGGTCGAGGCGCCCATCTCCTGCAAAAATCCGTACAGGCGCGCCAGGTGCCAGTCGGTATCCTGGCGGTCGGTAGCGGCTGCGGTCATGGTGGCCGCGATCTCGTCGGGGATGTCGGTGCCCACGTGGGGCATGGACACCAGCAAGGGGATGGTGCCGGCCTGGAACTGGTAATCCATGTCGTCTCCGTTGTTATGGATGTAATGCTGCAAACAGCTCGCGGCACGAGGCGCTCAGTTCCCCGCGCATGACCATGCCCTTGGCAGCCTCGATATCAGGCGCGAAGAAGCGGTCGGCGTCAAAAAACGGCACCGACCGGCGCAGCTGCGCATGGACGTGCTCGAGGTGCGGCGCGGTGGTGAGCGGACGATGGAAATCGATGCCCTGCGCGGCCGCCATCAGCTCGATGCCGATGATGACCGCCGTGTTCTGCGCCATATCGTCCAGGCGCCGCGCCGCGTACGTCGCCATGCTGACGTGGTCTTCCTGGTTGGCGGACGTGGGAATGGTATCCACGCTGCCCGGGTGCGCCAGCGACTTGTTCTCGGACGCCAGCGCGGCGGCGGTGACGTGGGCGATCATGAAGCCGGAATTGACGCCCGGCTCGGGCACCAGGAACGGCGGCAGGCCAGACAGGGTCGCGTCGATCAGGAGCGCGATGCGGCGCTCGGCGATGCTGCCGATCTCGGCGATCGCCAGTGCCAGCGTGTCGGCCGCAAAGGCCACCGGCTCGGCGTGGAAATTGCCGCCCGAGACCACCACCGACAGTTCGCCATCCTTGAACAGCAGCGGGTTGTCGGTGACGGCGTTCGCTTCGATCAGCAGGGTGCGCGAGGCGTTGTTGATGATGTCCCAGCAGGCGCCCATCACCTGGGGCTGGCAACGCAGGCAGTACGGGTCCTGCACCCGCTCGTCGCCAACCAGGTGCGAGGCGCGGATCGCACTATCGGCCACCAGTTGGCGGTAGATGGCGGCAGCGGCGATCTGGCCCGGCTGGCCGCGCACTTCGTGCACGCGGGCGTCGAACGGTGCATCGCTGCCCTTGGCGGCGTCGAGCGACAGCGCGCCGGACACAAAACCCGCTTCCAGCAGGCGCTCGGCCATGAACAGGCCGTGCAGCGCCAGCGCGGTCGACACTTGCGTGCCGTTGATCAGCGCCAGGCCCTCTTTGGCGGCCAGCACCACCGGCGCGATGCCGGCGGCCTGCAACGCTGCGGTGGCGTCCATCAGGGTGCCGTTCATGCGCACCTGGCCCACGCCCAGCATGGCCAGCGTCATGTGCGACAGCGGCGCCAGGTCGCCCGAAGCGCCTACCGAACCCTTGGCGGGAATGGCCGGCATGATGCCGGCGTTGTACAGCGCGATCAGGGTGTCGATGATGAGCGGGCGCACGCCCGAGTAGCCGCGCGCCAGGCTGCCGATCTTCATCAACATGATCAGGCGGCAGACGGCGTCCGACACCAGCTCACCGGTGCCTACCGAGTGCGACAAAATAAGGTTGCGTTGCAGCTGTTCGAGCTTGTCGTCGGGGATGCGGGTTTTGGCCAAGAGGCCAAAGCCGGTGTTGATGCCATAGGCGGCGTCGCCCTTGGCGACGATGGCGCGCACGGCGGCGGCCGACGCTTCGATCACGGGATAGGCGTCGGCGGCTAGCGCCAGCGGTGCGGCTTGGTTCCAGACGGCGCGCAAGTCGGAGAGCGTCAGCGCGCCCGGTTTTAAAGTGAGGGTCATCATCATTTGATCATTGGAAGGTTAAGGCCATTGCGCTGGGCGCAGGCGATGGCGGTATCGTAACCGGCGTCGGCGTGGCGCATCACGCCCGAGCCGCTGTCGTTGACCAGTACCCGCGCCAGGCGCTTGGCGGCGGCGTCGGTGCCGTCGGCCACGATCACCACGCCCGAGTGCTGCGAGTAACCCATGCCCACGCCACCGCCGTGGTGCAGCGACACCCAGGTAGCGCCACCGGCGGTGTTGAGCAAGGCGTTGAGCAAGGGCCAGTCGGAGACGGCGTCGGTGCCGTCTTTCATGGATTCGGTTTCGCGATTGGGGCTGGCCACCGAGCCGGTGTCGAGGTGGTCGCGGCCGATCACGATCGGCGCCTTCAATTCACCGGTGCGTACCATCTCGTTGAACGCCAGGCCAGCCAGGTGGCGCTCGCCCAGGCCGAGCCAGCAGATGCGCGCCGGCAGGCCCTGGAAGGCAATCCGTTCGCGCGCCATGTCGAGCCAGCGGTGTACCTGCGCATGGTGCGGGAACAGTTCCTTGATCTTGGCGTCGGTTTTATAGATGTCTTCCGGGTCGCCCGACAGCGCCACCCAGCGGAACGGCCCGCGCCCCTCGCAGAACTGCGGCCGGATGTACGCCGGCACGAAACCGGGGAAATCGAAAGCGTTGGCCACGCCGTGGTCGAGCGCCACCTGGCGGATGTTGTTGCCGTAATCGACCACTTTCGCGCCGAGCGCCTGGAAGTCCAGCATCGCCTGCACGTGCACCGCGCACGAGGCGGCAGCGGCATCTTTCAATTGCGCGTGACGGGCCGGGTCGGCCTGCGCCGCCTTCCATTCCTGGACGGTCCAGCCCTGCGGCAGGTAGCCGTTGATCAGGTCATGGGCCGAGGTCTGGTCGGTGACCATGTCGGGCGCCAAACCGCCCGCGCGGGCGCGGCGCACCAGTTCGGGCAGCACGTCGGCGGCGTTGCCGAGCAGGCCGATGGAAATCGCGTCGCCATTGGCCTTGTGCTGCGCGATCATGGCCAGCGCTTCGCCGATGCTGGCGGCCTGCTTGTCGAGGTAACGGGTACGCAGGCGGAAGTCGATGCTCGACTGCTGGCACTCGACGGTAAGCGACACCGCGCCGGCCATGGTGGCGGCCAGCGGCTGGGCGCCGCCCATGCCACCGAGGCCGGCGGTGAGCACCCAGCGCCCTTTGAGGTCGCCGCCGAAATGCTGGCGCCCCGCTTCGGCAAAGGTTTCGTAGGTGCCCTGGACGATGCCCTGGGTGCCGATGTAGATCCACGAGCCGGCCGTCATCTGGCCGTACATGAACAGCCCCTTGCGGTCGAGTTCATTGAAGTGTTCCCAATTGGCCCACTTGGGCACCAGGTTGGAGTTGGCGATCAGCACCCGTGGCGCATCCTCGTGGGTCTGGAACACGCCCACCGGCTTGCCGGACTGGATCAAGAGGGTCTGGTTGTCTTCCAGTTCGCGCAGCGAGGCCAGGATCTGGTCGTAACAGGCCCAGTCGCGCGCGGCGCGGCCGATGCCGCCGTAGACCACCAGGTGCTGCGGGTTCTCCGCCACTTCCTTGTCGAGGTTGTTCTGCAACATGCGGTACGCGGCCTCGGCGCCCCAGTTCTTGCAGGTCAGCTCGGGGCCGCGCGGGGCGCGGATGTCGCGGGTGGGGTCGAAACGCGGGTCCTGGTTCATATGAGCTCCTGCTCCTGGGGGTGGAAAGTGCCCCTAGCATAGGTTGTCTATACAACCAAGTCAACCGCCTTTTTTATAGACCCGCTTTCCTCCCATCCAGGTCTGCAGCACCACCGTCTTGCCCAGCTGCTCGGGCGGCGCCGTGAAGATGTCGCGGTCGATCAGGATGAAATCGGCCCACTTGCCCGGCTCCAGCGACCCGATCAGATTTTCCTGGCGCGCCGCATACGCGGCGTCGAGCGTGAAGCAGCGCAGCGCCTCGTTAAGCGTCATGGCCTGGTTCTTATACCAGCCACCAGCCGGCGCGCCGGCCGCGTTCTGCCGCGTGACTGCCGCGTGCAGGCCTTCGAACGGATCGGGCGGCTCTACCGGGAAGTCCGAGCCGCAGGCAATCCGCGAGCCCTGGTCGAGGAAGGTGCGCCAGGCGTAGGCGCCCTTGATGCGTTCGTGCCCCACCCGTTGCTCGGCCATGTTCTGGTCCGACGTGGCGTGGGTGGGCTGCATCGACGGGATGATGCCCAGCGTCTTGAAGCGCGGGATGTCCTCCGGCGTGACCACCTGCGCGTGTTCGATGCGGTGGCGCAGCGCACCGGCGTTGTACTTCGGGATCAGCTGGGCGTAGGCGTCGAGGATCTGGTGGTTGCCGGCGTCGCCGATGGCGTGGACGTTGACCTGGTAGCCGGCCTTCATCGCCTTGTCCATCTTCGCCTGCATGGCGGCGTTCTGCTGGAACAGCAGCCCCCTGGTCGATGGCATGTCCGAGTACGGCGCGATCAGCGCGGCGCCCCGGCTGCCCAGCGCGCCGTCCGAGAACAGCTTGACGGCGGCCAGCGCGTACGTGTCGTTGGCGTAGCTGGCGAGCGGGCCGTCCTTGGACAGCTCGTCGAACGCGGCGCCGGTGTCGGCGATCATGGCGTACACGCGAGTGGTGAGTTTGCCGTGGTCGGCGTAGTCGCGGTAGATGCCATCCTCGGCCACGGAGATGCCGGCGTCGTGCACGCTGGTCAGGCCCGACTTGGCCAGCAGCGCCAGCGCGTTGTCGAGCATGGCGCGTGCCTGGGCCGGCGTCGGCAGCGGCACCACCTTGTCGGCCAGCGCCATGGCGCTGTCGACCAGCACCCCGGTGGGGTTGCCCTTGGCGTCGCGCTCGATCTTGCCGCCGGCGGGGTCCGGCGTATCCTTGGTGATGCCGGCCATGGCCAGCGCCGTGCTATTGAGCCAGGTGGCGTGCACGTCCACCCGGCGCAGCAGCACCGGGCGGTCGCTCACCACCGCGTCGAGATCGGCGGCAGTGGGAAAGCGGCCCAGCTTCCAGGCTTCCTGGTTCCAGCCATTGCCGATGATCCAGGCATTCTTGGGATGGGCGCGGGCAAAATCCGCCACCGCGCGCAGCGCCGCCGGCAGCGACGTGGGCGTAAACAGGTCCACGCCGGAGGCGATTTCGCCCAGCCCGAACACGTGGCCGTGGGCGTCGATCAGCCCTGGCAGCAAGGTCTTGCCCTGGGCATCGACGTGCTTCGCACCGGGCAGCGCGGCGGCGGTTTGCGCCTCGCTGCCCGCCACCACCACCTTGCCCTGGGCGTCGAACGCCAGCGACGTGAAGCGCTGCAGCGTACCGGCCGCCGTTAAGGTGTAGCCGTTGGCGTGGTCGATGACGGTCTGTGCCTGGGCCGGGGCCAGGGCGGTGAAGGCCAGCGCCAGGGCGGCGGGCGTAAGAGTGGTGCGCATCGTTTTCTCCATTCGGAACCAGGGTGCCAGTGTAGCGAAGTTTGCCGGGCTACAGGACGGGTACAATGGCGGTTTCGCCGAAATCACCACAACCCAGTGAACAGCCGCCAACTCTATTACCGCCTGCTCAAGGAATTCCGCCCTTACCTGTGGATCGCGATCGCCACCCTGTTCGCGGTGGGCCTGGCCGCCGCCACCGACGTGCTGCTGGTGCGCCAGCTGCAAAGCGTGATCGATGCGCTGGCGCCGTCGCATGCGATCGGCGCGGTGCGCCCGCCCCCCACCGGCCTGACGGCAGTGGTGCAGAACTGGCTCACCAGCATCCTGCCCCAGAGTACCGGCAACATGGCGCTGTGGAGCATTCCGGCCGTGATCTTCGGCCTGGCCATGATGCGCATGCTGTCGAGTTTTGTGGGCGAATACGGCGCCGCGTGGTTGAGCAGCCGGGTGCAGGCCAACCTGCGTGAGCTCATGTTCGCCCGCATCATGCGCCTGCCCACCGGCTTTTTCGACCAGTCGTCCACCGGCACCACGCTCTCGCGCGTGGCGTTCGACGCCGCCCAGGTGGCGCAGGCCGGCCTGACGGTGCTCAACGTGGCGGTGCGCGATTCTGTGCTCACCATCGGCTACCTGATCACGATGTTCGTCTCGGACTGGCAATTGTCGCTGTTCTGCCTGATCCTGATGCCGCTGGTGGCGGGCGTGGTCACTTTTGCGGGACGCCGCATGCGCAAACTGAGCCAGAGCGCGCAGGGGGCCATGGGTGACCTGACCAATGTGCTCGACGAGAGCATCAGCGGCCAGCGCGTGGTCAAGATTTTCGGTGGCCAGGAATATGAACAAACCCGCTTCGACCGCGTGGTCAAGCTCAATCGCCAGCTGGCCGTCAAGCACGCGGCCACTTCCGCCCTCAACTCCGGCGTGATCATGCTGCTGATCGGTATTACGCTGTCGTCGGTAATCTATTTCTCGCTGCTGCGCCACCAGGCCGGCGCGCTGTCGGCCGGCGACTTTGTCTCGTTCATCTTTGCGCTGATGGCGATGCAGTCGCCGATCAAGAACCTCACCAAGATCAACGAGCCGCTGCAAAGGGGCCTGGCCGCCGCCGATTCGGTCTACAGCCTGATCGACACCGACACCGAAGCCGACACCGGCCAGCACACCACCGCCCGCGCCGACGGCCAACTGTCGTTCAAGGACGTGAGTTTCCAGTACCTGGGCGCTGACGGCACCCCGCTGGTGGCCGACGCCAGGCCGGCGCTCGATCAGGTGTCGCTCGATATCCGCGCCGGCGAAACGGTGGCGCTGGTGGGTAGCTCGGGCAGCGGCAAGACCACGCTGGCCAGCCTGTTGCCGCGCTTTTACGACGTGAGCGGCGGCGCCATTACGCTCGACGGCGTGGATGTCCGCGCGTACGCGCTCGCCTCGCTGCGCCGGCAGATCGCGCTGGTCAGCCAGGACGTGGTGCTGTTCAACGACACGCTGGCCGCCAATATCGCCTACGGCGATCCGGCGCCGTCGCAGGAGCGCATCGAAGCGGCCGCGCGCGCCGCCCACGCCCACGAGTTCATCATGCGCCAGCCGCAGGGCTACCAGTCGCAGGTAGGGGAAAATGGCACGCGCCTGTCAGGCGGCCAGCGCCAGCGCCTGGCGATCGCCCGCGCCATTTACAAGGACGCGCCGATCCTGATCCTGGACGAGGCCACCAGTGCGCTCGACACCGAATCGGAACGCCTGGTGCAGCAAGCGCTCGAGCGCCTGATGCAGGGCCGCACCACGGTGGTGATCGCCCACCGCCTGTCCACCATCGAAAACGCCGACCGCATCGTGGTGCTCGACGGCGGCAAGATCCGCGAAGTGGGCAGCCACGACGAACTGCTGGCCAACAACGACATGTACGCGCGCCTGTACCACACGCAAAAAATCACTCAGGTAGCATCGTGAAAGATGATGCCCAGCGTATGGCGTGAGCCGGCGCGTAGCCGGCTCACGCCGTGGCGCATGGCCACCCGGTAGACGTTGCCGCGCGCACCCTGCACCGGGCGGTGGTTGACCGGGAAGATCACCAGGTCGCCGCGTTTGAGGGGCACTACCTCCAGCCGCGACTGCATGCGCGGACGCTGCTCGGTCAGCACGAACTCCCCGCCCTCGAAATCCGCGCCCGGTTCGCTCAACAGGATCGCCGCCTGCAAGGGAAACACGTGTTCGCCATAGAGATCCTGGTGCAGGCAGTTGTAGTCGCCTGGGCCATATTGAAGCAGCAACGGCGTGGGCCGGGCCTGGCCGGCGGCGTGGCAGCGGGCCAGGAAATCGGCATGGTCCGGCGGAAAGCGCGCGGCGATATCGAGCACCTCGTGCCAGCGGTTGGCAATCGCCGCCAGTGGCGCGTACAGCGACTGGCGCAGCGCGGCGACCACCGACGGCAGCGGGTAACGAAAATACTGGTACTGGCCGGCCCCAAAACCATGCTGCGCCATCACCACGCGGCTGCGAAACAGCTGCGGCTGCGCATATTGGGCGGCGACGGCCGCGCACTCGGGCGCGGTCAACAGGCCGGGCGCGATGGCGTAGCCGTGGGCGGTGAGTTCGTCCGCAACGGCTTGCCAGTCCAGCCCTGCCACGTGCACGGCAATGCCGGCGGCCGCGCCCACGCCCTGGCGGCCGGCATCGCGCGGTGCGTGAATCACTTCGCGCGGCGCGCGCTCCGGCACGCCTTGCTGAAAATTCAACTCTCCGTTAGCCATGCGCGCTACTCCTGCCGTTCGCGGTCGAGCAGCGCGGCCTTGCGGTCGACGCCCCAGCGGTAGCCGGAAATGGAGCCGTCGTTGCGCACCACCCGGTGGCACGGTATCGCCACGGCCAGCGCATTGGCCGCGCAGGCGCCGGCCACAGCGCGCGCACCCTTGGGCAGGCCCACCAGCTCGGCCAGTTCGGCGTAGCTGACGGTGCGCCCGGCGGGAATCGCGCGCAACGCCTGCCACACGCGCTGCTGGAACGCGGTGCCGCGCACGTCCAGGGGCAGGTCCAGGCCCAGTTCCGGGTGCTCCACCATGCCGACCACGCGCGAGACCACCTGCTCGTAGTCGGCCTCCGCGCCGATCAGCTCCGCCTTGGGGAACCGGTCCTGCAGGTCGCGCACAAGGAAATCGGGATCGTCGTCGAGCAGGATCGCGCAAATACCTTGATCTGTGCTGGCGACCAGGATGGCGCCCAGCGAGCAGGCCGCAATCGCAAAGCGGATCTGCGCGCCTTGCCCGCCGGCCCGGAATGCCGTGGGCGTCATGCCCAGCACCGCCGGCGCCTGCGCATAAAAGCGGCCGCTGGAATTGAAGCCGGCCGCGTACAAGGTGTCGGTGACCGACGCCTGCTGCGTCAGTCCATCCTGCACCCGCCGCGCGCGGCCGGCGTTGGCATACGCCTTGGGCGTGATGCCGGTGGCCGCCTTGAAGATGCGGTGGAAGTGGAAGCGGCTCACGCCAACGGCCGCCGCCAGCGCGTCGAGGTCGGGCGCGTCGTCGCCAGCCTGGGCGGCGGCGTCGATCAGGGCGCAGGCACGCGCCGCGATGGCAGCCTGGCGCGCGGCCAGCGGCGGCTGGTCGGGCTTGCAGCGCAGGCAGGGACGGAAGCCGGCATGCTCGGCGTCGAGGCGGCTGGCGTGGAAGGCGACATTCTTGCGCAGCGCGGGCCGGGCCGCGCACGACGGCCGACAGTACACGCCGGTGCTGCGCACCGAGTACCAGAACACGTCGTCGGCGCCGGCGTCGCGCGCCTGCACGGCGGCCCAGCGTGCGGCGTCGTCGGCGTAGGCAAGGTTGAACAAAGCTGAGGAACCCATCTCGAACTCCATGAATGTATGGCAATGCAGCCATCGTAGTCACCGGCGCGGGCAGCCACACTCCGGCGCTTGCTTTCGAATTGTATGTCGATGCTAAAATGCCCGCGCAGCCGCCTTCGAGTGCGGCCTACGGAGACGCGGTTTGGACCAGCCAGCAAACAATCAATCACCTGACCATACCCCGATTTTCCAGCGGATCAAGGATTATTTACTGGCCCAGATCGGCGCCGGCGTGTGGAAGGAAGGCGACGTGATTCCTTCCGAGCAGGCCCTGGTCAAGCAGTTCGGCGTCTCGCGCATGACCGTCAACCGCGCCGTGCGCGAACTGACGGCCGAGCAGGTCCTCACGCGGCGCCAGGGTTCCGGCACCTACGTGGCCCAGCAAAAATACCAGTCCACCCTCTTGCAGATCAAGTCGATCGCCGAGGAAGTGCGCGCGCGCGGCCACGTCCACCGCAGCAGCCTGCAGCACCTGGAACAATTAAAGGCGAGCGAGTTGATGGCCAAGCAGTTCGAGCTGGCGGCCGGCCATCCGTTGTTCCACTCGGTGATCATCCATTTTGAAAACGGCGTGCCGATCCAGGTGGAAGACCGCTGGGTCAATCCCGACTGCGCGCCCGACTACATGGACCAGGACTTCGGCGCCATCACTCCCAATGAATACCTGATGCAGGCCGCGCCGCTGCAAGGGGCCAGCTACAGCATCGAGGCGCTGCCGGCGCCGCGCGAGATCGCCGACATGCTGGCCATCGAGGTGCGCCAGGCCTGCCTGGTGCTGCGTCGCCAGACCCTGTCGGGCGGGCGCATCGCCACCATCGCCACCATGTGGCACCCGGGACACCGCTACCAGTTTGCCGGCAGCTTCACCCAATAGTCCATCGCCTAAGTTGCTTTCAAGTAACAAGCAGCGACGACCGAAAAGCGCCTTGCAAATCTCACCCATTGTCACGGAAAACCACAAATATCTGCTCTTTTGCGCAGGCGTTTTCACGTCCGCGCAACACATGGCGATCTCGATCATGCGGCGCCAATTGCGGCCGTTAAAGCTGATATAGTTGCCCGCAGACAGAATAATCCGCCCCCAGAAAGGCCAACCTTGTTCCGCACGCGCATCCGCATCGCTTTGCCATCGTGGCGCCAGATGGCGCATCGGTGGGCCGCATGCATGTTCATTGCAGCCGGCGCGGCAGGGGTGCTGCACGCTGCCGACGCGGGCGCGGCCGAAAAAGTCGCGATCCAGCTCAAGTGGCAACACCAGTTCCAGTTCGCCGGCTATTACGCGGCCCAGGACCAGGGCTATTATCGCGATGCCGGCATCGACGTAACGCTGCTCGAAGCGACGCCGGGCAGCGACCCGGTGCAGGCGGTGGCCGAGGGCCGCGCCCAGTACGGCGTGGGCAATACCACGCTGCTGCTGGCGCGCGCGCTGGGTCACCCGGTGGTGGTGCTGGCCTCGGTGTTTCAGCATTCCGCCGCCGCGCTGCTGGTACGCCACGGCCCCGATGGCAAACCGCGCCCCTGGCCCGGCAGCCGCATCATGATGGCGGCCAACAACGAGGAACTGACCGCCTACCTGAAAAAGACCGGGGTGCGCTACGACAGCATGTACCAGCTGGCGCACACCTACAATTTCGACGATTTCCTGGCTGGCCGGGTAGACGCCATGTCGTTCTACACCACCCAGGCGCTGTTCGCGCTCGAACGCAGCAAGGTGCCGTTCGAGGTGCGCTCGCCGCGCAGCGCCGGCCTCGATTTCTATGGCGACGTGCTCTATACCACCGAGAGCGAACTGCGCGAACACCCGGCGCGCGCCGAGGCGCTGCGCCAGGCCACCCTGCGCGGCTGGCATTACGCCATGGCCCACCCGGCCGAGATGGCCGACCTGATCCGCGCGCGCTACCCGGAGCGCCACAGCCGCGAACAGCTGATGCATGAAGCCGCGCAAATGGTGCCGCTGCTGCAGCAGGACTTGGTGGAGCTGGGCTACAGCAATCCCGAGCGCTGGCAGGCCATCGCCCGCGCGTACCGCGAGCAGGGCATGCTGCCCGCCGACTTCCGCCTCGACGGCTTCGTGTACCAGCCGCGCGTGGTGCATCCGCTGCTGCGCTACGGCCTGCCGGTCCTGGGCGCGGTCATCCTGCTGGCAGCGGCCATCGCCATCTGGCGCCTGCGCCGCCAGGCGCTGGCGCTGCGGCGTGCGCGCCTGGAGCTGACCCGCTCCGAAAGCGTGGCCGGCTTGGCACTGGAGGGCTCCGGTGAGGGCGTCTGGGAATGGCAGCTCGACGCCGGCAAGCTGATACTGTCGGCGCGCTCGCGCCAGCTGCTCGGGCATGACGAGCAGGCGCCCTATCCGTCCAGCCTCGAACAATGGCGGTCCGATATCCACCCCGACGACATGGCCCGCGTGGACCGCAACGTGGACGAATACCTGGCGGCCAGCGCGGTGCACGATAGGCGCTTCGTCGTCGAACATCGCATGCGCTGCCGCGACGGCAGCTGGAAGTGGCTGCTGGCGCGCGGCACCGTCATCGAGCGCGCCGCCGATGGCCGGCCCCTGCGCGCCATGGGCACCTTCGCCGACATTACCGAGCGGGCCAACGACGAAGAGGCGCGTCTGTGCGCGGTGATCGACGCCACGCCCGGGGCCATGCTGATCGCCGACCGGGACGGACGCGTGCGCTATGCCAACCCGGCCTGCGCGCGCAGCTTCGGCGCCGAGGACAACCTGGCCGGGCGCAGCATGGAGCAGCTGGCGCCCGACACCATGCGCAGCACCGGCCGCGCGCGCGAGCTGTTCGCCCGCCCCGGCCTGCCGGGCCGGGTGATGAACGCCCACCGTGCCGACGGCAGCACCTTCCCGGCCATGGTGCACCTGGCGCCGCTGGACCTGGGCGGCCAGCAGCTGGTAATGGTGACCCTGCGCGACATGACCCAGCGCCAGCGCGCCGAAGAAGCCATGCACGCCAGCTCCGAGCGCTACCGCCTGATCGTGCAGACCGCCGCCGAAGGCATCTGGATGACCGACGCCGACGACCGCACCACCTTCGTCAATCCCACCATGGCCGCCATGCTGGGCGTGGAAGTGGACCAGGTGATGGGCCGCAGCATGACCGAATTCATGGACGACGCCGGCCGCCTGCTGCTCAAGCAGCACTTGCAGCGCCACCTGGCGGGCGAGGCGATCCAGGGCGACATCCACCTGCGCCGTCCCGACGGCGGCGAATTGTGGTGCCTGCTCTCTACCACCGTGATCAGCTCCGACGTGGGCCACTACGCCGGCACGCTGGCCATGCTCACCGATATCACGGCCCGCCGCGCCGCCGAGGATGCGCTGCGCCTGACCGGGCAGCGGCTGGCGTCGATCTTCAATGCCGTGACCAACGGCCTGGTGATGGTCGATGGCCGCGGCGTGATCCTGGAGAGCAACGCTGCCGCCGCGCGCATGCTGGCGCACGCCATGGAACTGGACCAGCGCGGCGAGTGCGACGGCCTGTGGTGCGGCGTGCGCGAGGACGGCAGCACCTTCGATCGCGTCAGCCACCCGGTGCGCCTGGCCACCGTCACCGGCCTGCCGGTGCGCGACGTGGTGATGGGGATCACGCAACCCGACGGCGCCATGCGCTGGCTGTCGATCAACGCCGAGCCGATTGCGGACGCCAGCGGCGCGGTGCCGCTGGTGGTAGTCAGCCTGACCGACATCAGCGACCGCAAGCGCGGCGCCGACGCGCTGCGCGAATGGAACGAGCACCTCGAAGAGCGCGTCTTGATGCGCACCCGCGAACTGGAACAGGCGCGCCACCAGGCCGAGGAAGCGAGCCAGTACAAGGGCCAGTTCCTGGCCCACATGAGCCACGAGATCCGCACCCCGATGAACGGCGTGATCGGCATGGCCTACCTGGCGCTCAAGACCGACCTCGATCCGCGCCAGCGCGACTACCTGGAAAAGATCCGCTTCGCCGGCGAACACCTGCTGGGCATCATCGACGACATACTCGACATCTCGAAGATCGAAGCCGGCAAGCTCGATATCGAGCAGGTCGATTTTGCGCTCGACCACGTGATCCAGACCCTCACCACGCTGGTGGCGCCCAGGGCCGCCAGCCGCGAACTGGAACTGGTGTTCGACCTCGACCCGCAACTGCCGCGCGTGCTGCGTGGCGACCCGCTGCGCCTGGGGCAGGTGCTGATCAACTACACCAACAACGCCATCAAGTTCAGCGCCAAGGGCCGCATCGACGTGCGGGTGCGCCAGGTGGTGGCCGACGCCAGCAGCTGCCTGCTGCGCTTCGAGGTGAGCGACTGCGGCATCGGCCTCTCGGAAGCGGAAATCGAGCGCCTGTTCCAGTCGTTCCAGCAGGCCGACACCTCCACCACGCGCGAGCATGGCGGCACCGGCCTCGGCCTGGCCATTTGCAAGCAGCTGGCGCAGCTGATGGGCGGCGAGGTAGGCGTGCGCAGCGAACCGGGCGTGGGCAGCACCTTCTGGTTCACCGCGCGCCTTGGCATTTCCGACGCCAGCGTGCCGCAGATGATCGAGCGGGTGCAGGACGCCGCCGCCGAACTGCAGGCCGCCACGCTGGGCGCGGCCGTGATGACCACGCTCAAGGGCGCGCGCATCCTGCTGGTGGAGGACAACACCTTCAACCAGCAGATCGCGCTGGAGATGCTGGAAGACGTGGGCGCGTCGGTCTGCCTGGCGGCCAACGGCCAGGAGGCGCTCGACCTGCTGCGGCAAGCCGCCTTCGACTGCGTGCTGATGGACGTGCAGATGCCGCTGATGGACGGCCTGGAAGCGACCCGTCACATCCGCGCCGACCCGCGCCTGGCCGGCCTGCGGGTGCTGGCCATGACCGCCACGGCGACCAGCGACGACCGCGCCCGCTGCAGCGCCGCCGGCATGGACGACTTCATCTCCAAGCCGATCCAGCCGGCCGTGATGTATCGCACCATCGCCAACTGGCTGCCGTCAGAACGTACCGAACCGGCGCCAGAGCGCGAGCGGCCAGCCGTGCGCCCCGCCTTCAAGCCCACCCTGGCGGGCGACCCGGCCGTGATCGATTTGTCGATCCTGGCCAAGCTGCTCGGCTATCACCCGGAAAAGGTGCGCAAGTTCGCCTTCAAGTTCCTGCACAACGCCCAAGAGGGGTTGTCGGCGATGGAAGTGGCGTTAAAACGCGGCGACCTGGCGCAGGTGCGCGAGCTGTGCCACCGCCTCAAGTCGCCGGCGCGCACGGTGGGCGCGCTGGGCATGGGCGACATGCTGGCCAGCCTAGAGCTGCTGCCCGACGGCGCCAGCGACGCCGCCAACCTGGCCACCGCCCGCGCCAGCCTGGCCCGGCTGTGGCCGCTGCTGGAACAGATCACCGAACAGATTATGAATAACACCACGTTTGCCGACGAAAATTGACGTCAAAACTCAATCTCCGCACATTTATAAAAAATGGGTTATGATTTGATCCATTCCCGCCTGCCGACCTTTGTTGCCTTCCCTATCCCAGACATTGAATTCGCGCATTTCGTCGCCAAGTATTCTCTGTAACTGGCTTAACGGCAACACTGGCATCATCCCCAGGCGTTATTGATCCCACACCTCGATTGAGGAAAATATGAGCGAAAATATCAAACACATCACCGATACTTCTTTTGATGCCGACGTGCTGAAATCCGACCGCCCCGTGCTGGTCGACTTCTGGGCCGAATGGTGCGGTCCTTGCAAGAGCATCGCCCCGATCCTGGAAGAAGTGGCCAAGGAATACGGCGGCAAGATCACCATCGCCAAGATGGACGTCGATTCGAACCAGGCAGTGCCTGCCAAGTTCGGCATCCGTGGTATCCCTACCCTGATCCTGTTCAAGAACGGTGTACCAGCAGCACAAAAAGTCGGCGCAATGGCCAAGGGCCAGTTGACTAGTTTCATCGACAGCAATATCTAAGTAAGATAGTATTGCGGACAGACGGCTGCTTCTGCGCCCGCAGAAGCAGCCGCCTCAGATCCGGAAAACAGCGTACGGCCCGACCGCAACGCGTTTTATATAAATAAACAGACAACACCACGCAGTTCCCTCCCCTACCTTTACTTTCCCGTCACGGGACACTCAACACATATGCATCTATCTGAATTAAAGGCCTTACACGTCTCGGCGTTGCTGGAGATGGCCATCGGTCTTGATATCGACAACGCGGCCCGCTTGCGCAAGCAGGAGCTGATGTTCGCGATCCTGAAAAAGCGCGCCAAGTCCGGCGAGCAGATTTTCGGCGACGGCGCCCTCGAAGTGCTGCCGGACGGCTTCGGCTTCCTGCGCTCGCCCGACGCCAGCTACATGGCGTCCACCGACGACATCTATATCTCGCCATCGCAAATCCGCCGCTTCAACCTGCACACCGGCGATTCGATCGAAGGCGAAGTGCGCACCCCGAAAGACGGCGAACGCTATTTCGCACTGGTCAAGGTAGACAAGGTCAACGGCGAATCGCCGGAAGCCTCGAAACACCGCATACTGTTTGAGAACCTGACGCCGCTGCACCCGAACGAGCCGTTGCGCCTGGAACGTGACATCAATGGCACCGAGAACATCACCGGCCGTATCGTCGACCTGATCGCACCGATCGGCAAAGGGCAGCGCGGCCTGCTCGTCGCCTCGCCAAAGTCCGGTAAATCGGTGCTGCTGCAGCATATCGCCCACGCGATTACCGCGAACCACCCCGACGTCACCCTGATCGTGCTGCTGATCGACGAACGTCCTGAGGAAGTGACCGAGATGCAACGCTCGGTGCGCGGCGAAGTGGTCGCCTCCACCTTCGACGAACCGGCCACCCGCCACGTGCAGGTTGCCGAGATGGTGCTGGAAAAAGCCAAGCGCCTGGTCGAAATGAAAAAAGACGTGGTCATTTTGCTCGACTCGATCACCCGCCTGGCGCGCGCCTACAACACCGTGATCCCGGCTTCGGGCAAGGTGCTGACCGGTGGTGTGGACGCCAACGCGCTGCAACGCCCGAAACGCTTCTTCGGCGCCGCCCGTAACATCGAAGAAGGCGGTTCGCTGACCATCATCGCCACCGCGCTGATTGAAACCGGCTCGCGCATGGACGACGTGATCTACGAAGAATTCAAGGGTACCGGCAACATGGAGGTGCACCTGGAGCGCCGCCTGGCCGAGAAACGCGTGTACCCGGCGATCAACCTGAACAAATCGGGCACCCGCCGCGAAGAACTGTTGATCAAGCCGGACCAGCTGCAGAAAATCTGGATCCTGCGCAAGCTGCTGTACTCGATGGACGAGATCGAAGCGATGGAGTTCATCATGGACAAGATGCGCGCCACCAAGACGAACACCGAGTTCTTCGACATGATGCGCCGGGGTGGTTAACCCCATCAGCTAAGCTTCACGGCTTGAGCTGACCCGACAGGCAACCCTTGTGGTTGCCTGTGTTGGTTTACCGCTGTATAATCGGCGGTTGCACTATTTTTAATCACTGGCAAGTGATCAGCAATCGGGTCGAGAAGCAGTACAGACCGACGAAGTGCTGTTTGGCTACCAAACTCACCGAGGCTTCAAAATGAAAGCAAATACCCATCCAGAATACCGCGACGTTGTTTTCCACGACCTGTCGTGCGATTTCAAATTCGTTACCCGTTCGACCATCAACACCCGCGAAACGATCAACCACGAAGGTAAAGACTACCCGTTGATCAAGATCGAGGTGTCGGCTGAATCGCACCCGTTCTACACCGGCAAGCACAAGATCGTCGACACCGCTGGCCGCGTCGAGAAGTTCCGTCAGAAATTCGGTACCGTCGGTTCGAAAACCGCCGTTGCAGCCGGTTAATTCCTGCCGCTTCAATGAAAAAAGCAGCCTCTGGCTGCTTTTTTTGTTTATGGCTCCCTGCCGGGGCCGCTGTTTTCCTTCATACTCCCGTCTACCTCAATTTGCACACTGATCGATGAAGCCAGTCCGTCTTCCTGCCGCCGCCACGTTGGCCCTGCCGCGCCTGGCCCTGTTTGCCCTGGGCCTGCTCTACATCCTGCCCGGACTGATCGGCCGCGAGCCGTGGAAGAACGACGACGCCGCCAGCTTCGGCATCATGTGGACCATGGCGCACGGCACCTGGCAAGACTGGCTGGTACCGAATATCGCCGGCCTGGCCATACCCGACGACGGCCCGCTGGCATTCTGGATCGGCGCGCTCGGCATCAAGCTGTTCGGCTGGCTGCTCGGCGACGTGCTCGCCGCCCGCGTGGGTACGGTCGCCATCTTCCTGTTCGGCGTGCTGTCGCTGTGGTTCGCAACGTTCAATCTCGGCCGGCGCCAGGATGCGCAGCCGCTGCGCCTCGCCTTTGGCGGACAGCCCGAGCCCGACGATTTCGGCCGCACCCTGGCCGACGCCGCCGCCCTGATCTACCTCGGCTGCCTTGGTTTGCTGGTGCACAGCCACGAAACCACGGCCGACGCGCTGCGCGTCTCGCTCACCGCCTTCATGTTGTACCGCACCGTGCGCTACGTCGAAGCGCCGTCGCTGCGCAACGCGGCCCTGAGCGGCCTGGCCATCGGCCTGCTCACGCTCACCCATGGCTGGGTGACGCCGGTATGCTTCATGCTGGCCGTGTTTGCCTGTACGCGCCTGCTGGCCCAGCCCGTGGGCCGCGCGCTGCGCGACCTGGGCCTGGCCTTCCTGGTGGCCGCTGCCGTCACTGCGATCTGGGTCGTGCCGGCGCACGTGCTGCAACCATACAACCAGCACCCGGTGCAGGACTGGAGCGCGCTGCATCTGGCGCAATTCGGCCTGCCGACGGTGGTGGCCTATAAATTCTTCTTCCGCGTCGGCGTGTGGTTCTTCTGGCCGGCCTGGCCGTTTGCCGGCTGGGCCATCTGGGCCTGGCGCCGCCAGCGCCTGGCGCTGCACATCGTGGTGCCGCTGGCATTCGTCACCATGGGCGCCATCATGGCGCTGTGCGCCAGCGTGCCCGAACAGGGACAGTTATTGATCCTGCTGCCGCCGCTGGCGGTGATGGCGGCGTTTGGCCTGCTGACCATGAAGCGCGGCGCCATCAATGCCATCGACTGGTTCTCGGTAATGGCGTTGACCCTGTGCGCGGCCGTGATCTGGATTTTCTGGTTCGCCAAGCTGACCGGCTGGCCGGCGCAGGCCGCCAAAAATGCCCTCAAGCTGGTGCCGGGCTTTACCCCGGAAGTGGGCGCGGTGGCGTTGCCGGTGGCGGCGCTGGCCACTGCCGGCTGGTTTGCGCTGGTGCACTGGCGCGTGGCGCGCCGCCCGGCCGTGCTGTGGCGCGCCGTGGTGCTGTCGTCCGGCGGCCTGATCCTGATCTGGATCCTGCTGATGACCTTGTTCCTGCCCGACCTCAATTACAGCAAGAGTTACGCCGGCGTGGCGCGCCAGATCGCCCAGAAGCTGCCGCCGAACGCGGGCTGCATCGAAACCAACGTGGGACCGGCGCAGCGCGCCTCGTTCGCGTTCTATGCGCAACTGCCGTTTACCGGCGTCGAGGGTGGCCGTTGCGAATTGTTGCTGCTACAGGAAAGCACGCGCGCGCGCGACAACCGCGACGTCGCGCCGCACCATCGTGGCAAACAGTGGATTTTGCTGTGGGAAGGCCGGCGTCCAGCGGACAAGGATGAGCGCTTCCGCCTGTATCGGCGCGCTGACTGATTCAGTTCAGGATCGGCGCGACCGCCGATCCTGCGCACCGCATCAACGGCGTGCCACCACCATGGTGTTGGCCGGCAAAATCTGCGCCATCGGCAGTTTCTCGAAATTGCTGACGCCGACTTCATCGCCGTACTGGCTGAACACGATGCGGGCGCCTTGTTCGCTGACGAATTCGTTATTGGCGACCGGCATGATCCGCACGCGGCGACTATTGTCGACCTGGGTGTAGAAGTGGTTGCCGCTCTGGGTGAAACGCAGTAGCTGGCCGTTGCTCAGCCGGTAAGCGTTGGCATACTCGGCAAGCTGGCTGGGCGCGACATACAAGCCGCCACTCACTTTGATCTGCTGCATGGTTTCCTGCGCGTGGGCGGCAGGCAGGGCGGAAAAAGCGAGGGCGGCGGCGAGGGCGATCAGGGCGGTTTTCATGGTGTGGTCCTTGTGTGATGGTTGCAGTTTGGTTGCAGTTTGGTTGCAGTTTGGTTGCAGTAAGGTTGCAGCTAAGGTGCTCTGGCATCACCGCTGTGCTTCTGTTTTGCAGCGGCTGATGTAAGCACGATAGCAACTGCGCTGCCGAAAATCCGGCGTTTGCGACGAGCGGCAAATCGGCCGGTATCAACTGCGTCATCGCACGACGAATGGAATTTGCAAGCAATGTCGACAGGTTGATAACGCCTTGCGCGCACCACACCCCGAAATACTTGTAAGCCCTGCCACGAAAGGCGCCGTTGCTGTGGCGAAGGTCAAATTTTTTCGCCGCAGTGCGATACAAACGCCGCCAAGCCAGCTATAGTGCTGAACAGGACGAGTTGCCGTAGGGCATATAACTTTCACAATATCCGTCCAGAAACACCAATCCGGCAGCGCCACATCGCGCGCCGGCCTTTGGCGGCCTCGGCTGCTGCGCCCTGCTCCCGCGCCCAGACCGACACCAGCTGCCCACACTGGATAGCGCCCACATGTTTACACTGCACAAACTTCAAACTGCCTTACGCAACAACTACGTCCGTGCCATCTTGCTGCTGATCGCGGTCGGCATCGCTGTCATCGTCGGCTGGCGCAAGGAAGTGCCGCAGGACACCAGCCCGTTGCTGCGCACCCAGGACATCTCGCTGATCACGGCGCTGGCCGGCCAGCGCGACAAGCTCGAGTACCTGCTGATTGCCGCGCCGCTGTCGGAAGCGCCGCGCTACATCTTCAAGCTCAAGGGCGACCCGTTGCTGCGCGTGGTCAAAGTACCGAGCACCTCGCACCTGAGCCTGGAGCGCGAAGTCCTGCTGCGCAATAACATTCCTTATGCCATCGCGCGCGAAGACTACCTGGCCTCGCACAAGGCCGTGCTGGTCGACGAGGACAACAGCGCCACGACGCGCGCTGGCGCTTTCCTCAAGCGCCATGCGATCGACATCCTGCTGGTGTGCGTGGTGCTGTTCCTGCTGCGCCACGGCCTGCCCGGCAGCGGCATCAACGCCACCGTGCTCAACCCGGACCAACTGACCGGCAGCATGGACGACCTGATCGGCATGGAAGACATCAAGCAGGAAGTGCTGCACCTGGAAGACATGATCCGCAACCGCGCCGTGTACCGCGAGCACGACATCGACAAGCCGTTCAATGTCATGTTGACCGGCCCGGCCGGCACCGGCAAGACCAAGCTGGCCGGCTACCTGGCCAAGCGGCTCGACATCCCGCTGATCCAGGCCTCGGGCTCGGCGCTGGAATCGGGCTACATCGGCGGCGGCTCCAAGGCGCTGCACGCGCTGCACCGCAAGGCTTGCGCGCGCGGCAGCTGCATCATCTTCCTCGACGAAGCGCAGGGCCTGTTCATGCCGCGCGGCCGTGGTGAAAAGAAATGGGAAGACGACACCGCCAACACCCTGCTGGGCCTGCTCGACGGCGTGCGCAGCGACAAGGGTGCCGGCGTGATCTGGGTGGTGGCGTCCAACTTCGACGACGCCTCGACCAAGATGGACGAAGCGATGCTGCGCCGCTTCTCGGTCAAGATCAATTTCCGCCTGCCCAACAAGAACGAACGCAGCGAACTGCTGCGCTCGTTCCTGGCGCGCAAGGCCGACGGCTGCGTCGACTGGGACAATCTCAAGCTCGACCACGTGGCCGAGATCACCGCCAACCTCAGCCCTGCGCTGTTGCAGACGGTGGTGGAGCGCGCCAGCATGATCGCCATCCAGGAAAACAAGGTCATCAATACCGACCTGATGTTCCGCGCCTTCGAACGCGCCACCATCGGCCTCACCGACCGCGCCACCACGGCCGAGAAGACACGCCAGCGCGAACGCGTGGCCCTGCACGAGCTCGGCCACTTCTTCATGCAGATCGACCCGTGGCTGCGCGAAGGCATGACCCTGGCCGAAGTGAAGGAGCGCTCGCCGTTCCTCAAGATCAGCACCGAGTCGGTCTCCAAGCTGGGCGCGCTCGGCTACGTGCTGTCGGCCTCGGACGACGTGGCGCTGCGCACGCTGGAAGAACTCGAGCGCGACGTGATCCAGTTGTACGGCGGCGTGGCGGCGGAAGAATTGTTCTACGGCGCGCGCGGTATCTCGGTGGGCAGCCAGAACGACATTCAAAAGGCCACGTCGATGCTCGACATGATGGTCAACCAGCTGTCGATGTACTCGCGGTCCAAGCTCGACTACACCCAGTTCAAGCACAAGGACACCGACCTCGACCAGGTCCAGGCCAAGTCCGACGAGCTCTACACGTACACGTTGCAGGCAATCGCCGACTACCGTGAGCAGATCCTGGAACTGAAGGACGTGCTGATGGACCAGTACGTACTATCGAAGGATGCCATCTTCGGCCTGCTGGAGGAACAGCAGCAGCGCCAGGCGCCCCCCCCCGGTCTTGGTGGCGCTTGCCTGAATACCAAATTTTCCAGCCGGGAGCCTTGCGGCTGGGGAGCAAATCAGTGATAATACGGGTCGCATTGCATGCAGACCTGCCTCGGTGGTGGAACTGGTAGACGCAGCGGACTCAAAATCCGCCGCCGAAAGGCGTGCCGGTTCGATTCCGGCCCGAGGCACCAGGTATTTGAAGTAGTGGTTGTACAAACATCGAAACCCGCTTGCCGTCAGGTATTGCGGGTTTTTTGTTGTGTGTGCATCCGCCAGAACCTTGCCAATTTGTAATGATGCAGTTGTTGACGCCCCCGTGCCAGCTGCCTAGCATGGATTGCAAGTGCGGCAACCCGCCCGCCTGTAACCGGACCACTCCATGCGCCCCTTCCACCTCCTCCGCCCGCTCGCGCCGATCGCTGCGGCCTGCCTGCTGACGTTTGCCTCCGCAGTTGCACACAGCGCCACTGTTCCGACTGCCGCCGCTGCTACCACTGCAGCCGCAGAGGACACCGTCCCGCCCAACACGCCGCCAACGTCGCAGGCCGATGTCGATCGGCTCATTGCATACGGCAAAAAGCACGGCGTGCAAACGCCGGCGGGCTGGATGCCCCTGATTTTGCCAAGCATCAGGGGCCATATCCAGTCGCCCGAGACCGACGATGTGGTCCAGTTGATGTACAACGACGAGCAGAAGCTTGCCGGTGCGGTGATGGTGACCTTTACGCCTGGCGGCGGAGGCTATGCCAGCATCCTGAAAACCTTTAAATACGGCGATGCCGACGGCAACCCGGCGCGCCTGTCGATGATCGAACCCGGCGACTACCTGCCCGCCTGCCATCCAGGCAATGCTTGCCAGAAGGTCCATATCGCCAACCAGGCAGTGGGCCTGTGCTTCGGCGAGGCGTCGTGCCGGATTCTCTACTACGAAGGCAAGGAAATGCGCGATGTCGTCATGACCGACTGACCGCCAGCAAGCGGGTGCTGCCATGGCAGGGCCATGGTGCGCCTGCGAACAGACCTCCTCCGTTCGCCCGGACTATGCTGCAATTTTTGCCTCCGGGAGCAGTCATGGGATTCGATCTGGGAAGTTTATTGCAACAACATGCTGGCCATGTCACCGCCGCCGATCCTGACGGCGTGGCGCAAGCCTTCAAGCATATCGTGGGGGAACAGCCGCAGTCGTCGGTCGCCCAGGGCATCGCCCGGGCCTTCCTGTCCGACCAGACACCACCCTTCGCGCAACTGGTGAGCCAGCTGTTTTTCCGCAGCGACTCCGGCCTGCGCACCGAACTGCTCAACCTGCTGCTGGACAATGTCAGTCCGACCATGCTGTCCGCCCTGGCCGGCAGCGTTGGGACCCTGTTTACCGAGAACGGCCACCAACACCTTTCCACAGAGCAAATAGCCGACATTACCCCGCCGCAGGTAGCGGAGATTGCCGTGGTAGCGCAACAACATAATGCGGGGATCGTGGAGCGGGTGGCGACGCTGTTTGCACAACATGCGAACGTGTTCAACGGGCTCGACAGCGACATCCTTAAAGTTGCGCTGGGTACTATGGCGCAGCACCCCGAATCACGCCAGGCGACCTGATCAAGCTGGTCAATCGAGCTCCAGTGTAAGGTGCGCCAAGGTGGTTTGTTTCTGCAATATAATAATTTTGATACAAAAGTTGCTTTAACTTTCATCGTATTTCAAGCAGTATACGAACCTTGACTACTGGCATTTGCCGGGTGAAAAATTACATTGGATGGAGGTTTCAGATGGCTGTTTCTTTTAAATCCACAATGCTGCCAATGACACTGGCCGTGGCCCTGTCGTTCAGTGCGGTGGGTACCGCGTCGGCCGATGCGCTGACCGAAAACTTCGACAACGGCGTACCGTTCGACTGGACTGTCGTCAACAACAGCGAGCCGGTCGGCGGCACCAGCTGGTTTACCGGCTCGCCGGTGTCGCTCAACGCCCACGAAGGCGCGGCCGACTCCTATGTCGCGGCCAACTACAACGCGGTCGCCAATGCGGGCCCCATCAGCGACTGGCTGATCTTGCCGACGTCCACCTATCGCAACGGCGATACGCTGTCCTTCTTTACCAGCACCGCCTCGCCGTCGTTCTACGCCGACAACCTGGAAGTGCGCTTCAGCAATGTTGGCGGCACCGATGTCGGCACCACCGCCAGCAGCGTGGGCACCTTCGGTACCCTGCTGCTGAGCATCAATCCGGCCGAAAACGTGGGCGCCTATCCGGAAAGCTGGACTCAGTACAGCGTGTCCCTGAGCGGCCTGACCGGGGACACTACCGGCGCGTTCGCCCTGCGTTACGTCCTGAGCAATGGCGGTTTCAACGGTAACGCCAGCAACTATGTCGGCGTGGACAGCCTCAGCATTACCCCGGCGGCGGTCACCGCAGTGCCGGAAATGGAAACCTACCTGATGATGGCTGCCGGCCTGGGCCTGGTTGGCTGGATGCGCAAGCGCAAGTCGCGCGCTGCCCAGGTGTCAAAAGCAGCTTAACAAGCAGCGTAAGTCACTGCTCCGGGTGCCAGTCGAGCACCCGTACCGGCTGGGCCGCCACTGCGGCCTGGCCTTCCCCATCGACCTGTCGTACGTCTTGCACGAACAGGCTGAGCACGCCGCTGCGGCGCCACAGCTCGGTATCGAAGCTCGGTTCCCATGAACCCACCGATGCCTTGGTCAAGTCGCTGACCTGCCACTTGCCGTCCGCGATATTCGAGGTGCGCGCCACCGAGACCTTGCTGCCGCGCTCCTCGTCGCGAAACACCAGTACTGCCCCGGGCCGCTCGGCCTCCAGGCTGACCATGATTTGCGGGCGGGCGATCGGTATGCGCTTGGTGCCCTGCCCGCTCAGCGAAAATGTCGTGTGGCGAAAGCCCAGGTTGCGCATCTGCCAGCCCTGGGCATCGCGGTACACCACGCGATACTGCGGCACGCTCGAGCCAGCATCGCGCCAGTAGCTGGCGATGTAGGGACGGCCGTCGGCATCGGCCGCCATCGAGGTCTGGTTGATCAACTCGCTGTTCTGCGGAATGCGCAGCGCATACTCGGCGCTGGCAGCGCTGATCGGCAAGACGTATGGCTTGCCGGTCGAGGTTTCCCACGTCACGCCGCCATCGCGCGAGCGCGCATACGCCAGGTCGTGGTTGCTGGCCACGTCGGGCGACTCACGCCACACCCACGACACGTGCAAGGTCCCCCGGTGGTCGAGGAAAGCCTGCCAGTAGGCGTTGCGCTTGCCTTCGCCCGTGATCAGGTTGGTGTGCAGCCGGGTCCAGGTTGCGCTGGCGGGGTCGTAGCGGTTGATCACCAGGTCGCCCCGGCCGGAGCCGCCCAGGCGGTAGAAAAACAGCAGGCGACCGTCCGGCAGACGGTAGAACTCGGGGTACGACACGGACTCTTCGTCCTTGCCCACCATGGCCTGCTGCGGCCCCAGTTCAAGCGCGCCGGGCGTCACGCTGCGGGCATAGCGCAGCGCGTTGTTGTGGTGGTCCCACGCCACATGCAGGGTGCCGGCGCCGTCGAGCATGAGACTGATGGCGTTGTGGGCGTCAGCGGCATTGCCCTGGTATTGGGTGCGGTGCACGGTCCAGTGCGTTGAACCAAGCTTGCGCTTGCCCAGCACCAGGTAGCGCTCGGCATCGTAGTAGCCGACGTACTGCGTATCGCGGTCGGACACCAGGGAGTTCTTCCGAAACACCACCGCGTTGACGGAGTTATTGGCCCAGCCCGGGCCGACGACGGTCTCCACCGGCGCTGCCGTGGCATTGGCGACAACACTTGCCGCCAATATCGCCGCCATCAGAGTTTTCTCAATCAAATCAATGCCATACATGCAACGTATCCCCTTGTTCATGTTATTTCCGTACGGGAAATGTGCCATAATAATCAGGCTGTTTTTCCAACCACTTTTCCACGTTTTCCGCGTCATGAGCACCGACACTTTCGAGCCCACATCGCACGCCGATCCCCTGCAGTTCTGGGAGCAGCGCGTCAAGGCCAGCCGCTGGATGATCACCAAGACCGTGATGCTCGGCGTGTTTGCCGGGGTACTGGCCGTGCTTGGACAGGGGTGGCTTGAACATGCCGCACCGCTATTGCCCATTATCAGCCAGAACTACAGCGTGTGGCAGTTGAGCTACCTGCTGGCATTAATACTCATTTTCGTGATCTGGGCGCTGGCCCTGCGCCAGAAAATGGGGCTGCTGGAAAACAGCAAGCGCGGCATGCATACCCAGCAACGCATCGCCCAGCACAATGCGCGCCGCCAGCAAGCCGCCGCCGAAGCCCGCCAGCGCCGGGCCGAGCGGGAGAAAGCGCAAGCACTTGCGCAAGAACTGGCGCTGGCCGCCAAGCGCGGCACCAAGAGCAAGAAGTTCGACTACTGATTGCGTAGTCACTACACAAGATTCAGATCCGCCGCGCAACACTCGAGAGGTCTCGCAGCGGCCCTTTTGTGATATGGTTTCTGCTCCAGATCGGCGCACAACCCACTATCCTATGACTACCGCCACTCTGCTTCAATTGTTCTCTCCGCCGAGCGATCCTTCGCTGCTCCAATACGGCATCTATACCCCCACGCTGGTTGTGCTCTCGATCCTGGTTGCCATCTTCTCATCATGGATGGGATTACAAGTTGTCGACCAGGCCAAGTCCACCACCACCCGCGGCCTGCGCGCCACCATGCTGGCCACTGGCAGCCTAGCGCTGGGCTGCGGCGTGTGGGCCATGCACTTCATCGGCATGCTGGCCTTCGACCTGTGCACCGTGGTCGAGTACGATCCCGGCGTGACCATGCTGTCGGTGCTGCCCAGCCTGGGCGCCTCGTGGGTGGCGCTCAACATCATCGGCCGGCGCGAACTCACCACCGGCGCGCTGCTCACCGGGGGCGTTCTCACCGGCGCCGGCATCGGCGCCATGCACTACACCGGCATGGCCGCCATGCGCACCAATCTTTACCTGCAATACGACCCGGCCATGTTCGCGCTGTCGATCGTGGTGGCCGTGGCGCTGGCCACGCTGGCGATCTGGATCCGCTTCGGCGTGCGTACCCTGCGCCAGTATGTGCGTCCCAGCTTCCTCGGCGCGCTGGCGGCCGTGGTGATGGGCTGCGCCATCGCCGGCATGCACTACACCGGCATGGCGGCGGCCCGCTTTACCGGCGTGCCGACAGCCGTCGATGGCCACGGCCAGAACACCGGTTTCCTGGCGCTGTCGATCACCGTGATCACGGTGGCGATCACGGTGTTCGTGCTGGCCGCCAATGGCCTGCTGCGCTACCGCGACCTCTACCGCCAGCTGAGCGAGAGCGAGCGCTGGATGCGCGCCCTGCTCACCACCACCATCGACGGCGTGGTGACGGTGGACCGCGACGGCGTGGTCCACGAATTCAATGCCTCGGCCGAGCGCATCTTCGGCTGGCGCCGCGACGAAATCGTCGGCCGCAATATCCGCCTCCTGATGACCGACGCCCAAGGTTCGGAGCACGACGGCCTGCTGCACTTCCTGGGCCAGCCGGCCGAGGGCGACGCCGCTGCAAACACCAACGCAGACACCGTCCACGAGGTGATCGCGCTGCGCAAGGACGGCGGCGTGGTGCCGATCCGCCGCGCCATCGGCCACGCGCGGGTGGAAGAGCGCGACCTGTTCGTGCTGTTCATTACCGACATCAGCGAGCGGCGCGCCATCATGCAGGCGCTGCGCGCCAACGAGCAGCAGTTCCGCTCCCTGATCCGCAACATCCCCGGCATCTCGTTCCGCAGCAGCATGGGCTACGACGCGCCGCCGGTGTTCGTCAGCGACGGCATGGAGCGCCTGGCCGGCTTCCCTGCCAGCGACTTCGTCGGTCCGCAGCGCACCCGCACCCTGGGCTCGCTGGTGCTGCCCGAGGACCGCGACTACGTGGAAGCGGAGATCAGCCGCAGCGTCGAGCGGCTGTCCGCCTACCAGGTCGAGTACCGCATCCGCCACGCCGACGGCAGCATCCGTTCGATGTGGGAACACGGCGCCGTCACCCGCGACGAAAGCAATCCGGACCTGGTCTGGATCGACGGCGTGATCCTCGACATCACCGAGCGGCGCCAGATGGAAGAGGAGCTGCGCCAGGCCAAGGAAACCGCCGAGCAGGCCGCTGCCGCGCGCGCCAGTTTCCTGGCCAATATGAGCCACGAAATCCGCACGCCGATGAACGCCATCCTGGGCTTTACCGACGTGCTGCTCGATACCGAACTCGATCCGGCCCAGCGCCGCCACCTGGGCACCGTGCGCAAGGAAGGCCGGTCGCTATTGAGACTATTGAACGAGGTGCTCGACACCGCCAAACTCGATAAAGGCGCGGTGGAGCTGGAACCGGACGACTACAGCTTGCTGGGGCTGATCGACGAACTGGCCTCCACCTTCGGCGGCAACGCCCGCGCCAAGGGTCTGACCATCGACATCGAGTACGATCCGTCGCTGCCGGCGTGGCTGCACGGCGACGAGCTGCGCATGCGCCAAATCCTCGGCAACCTGCTGGACAACGCGATCAAGTTCACCAGCGCCGGCAAGATCACGCTACGCGCCGGGGCGCGCCACGGCCAGTTGCAGATCGCGGTGCAGGACACCGGCATCGGCATCGCGCCCGAACGCCAGGCCGCCATCTTCGATCCGTTCACCCAGGCCGACGCCTCGATGACGCGGCGCTTCGGCGGCACCGGTCTCGGCACCACCATCAGCCGCCAGCTGGTCGCGCTGATGGGTGGCACCATCAGCGTGACCAGCGTGCCGGGCGAAGGCGCCACCTTTACCGTGCTGCTGCCGCTGGAACCTGCACATGATCACGACGGCCCGGGCCAGAGTGCGGAGCGCAGCGACTATCCGCTGCCGCCGCTGCGCTTCCTGGCAGTGGACGACGTGCCGCAGAACCTGGAATTGCTGTCGCTGATGCTGGCCAAGCGCGGCCACATTTTGCAGACCGCCAGCGACGGCGCCATCGCCGTGCAGCTCACCGGCGACAACCGCTACGACGTGGTACTGATGGACGTGCAGATGCCGCTGATGGACGGCCTGGCGGCCACCCGCGCCATCCGCACCCGCGAACGGGAGCGCGCGCGCCTGTCGGGCCAGCCGCTGGCCCGGGTGCCGATCGTGGCCATGACGGCCAGCGTGCTGGCCGCGCACCGGCAAGCCACCACCGACGCCGGCATGGACGGTTTTGCCTCCAAGCCGGTGGACTGGTTTGCGCTGTCGCACGAAATCGCGCAGGTGTTGCGTCTGCCGCCGATGGAACACGGCACGGCGGCCGACGCGCCGGCGCGCCAACGGGTGCTCAACCACAAGGCCGGCCTGCAGCGCTGGGCCGGCAAGGAAGCCGTGTACCAGCACGCGCTGGGCCGCTTTGCCGCCGACTACAACGACGGCGCCGCCACCCTGGCCACACTGCTGGCCGTGCCCACCGCTTCGCGCCTGGCGGATGCCCAGGCCTGGTGCCACCGGGTGCGCGGCGTGGCCGCCAACCTGGGACTCGAACAGCTGGCGGCCACGCTGGCCGGCATCGAAAAACTGTGCGGCGCACCACCGCGCGACGCCGACGTGCCGCTCGACGCCGAACTGGCGCAGCAGCAGCGGCAACTGGCCAGCCAACTGGAGGCGGCACTGGGCGCCATCCACGCCATGCAGGCGATCGCCACCCGGCGCGACGCCGCCAACGCCCGCACCTGCGACGATGACGAGGTCACGGCCGCCGGCCAGGGGACGGACACCCCGCTCCCTGGCACCGCTGCGGCGGACGCCTTCGATGTCGCGGCCGCGCGCGCCCGCGCCCAGGCACTGCAACCATCGCTGCGGCGCGGTGCGCTCGACGACGCCGCGCTGGCGGCGCTGGTGGCCAGCCTGGCCAGCGCCCCGGCCACCCCACGCAAACACCTGGCGACGCTGCATGGCGCGCTCGACGATTTCGACTTTCCGCTGGCGGCATCCACGCTGGAAGTGTTAATGGACAGCCTGCCCGAGGAGAGTTGATGCCCTTGACCGCACCAAAATTGCCACTGATTTTGCTGGTGGACGACGAAGCAAGCAACCTGCAACTGCTGCGCCATATTTTGCAAGACCAATACCGGCTGCTGTTTGCCAAGGACGGCCAGCGCGCGCTGGAACTGGCAATCCAGGAGTCGCCGCAACTGATTTTGCTCGACGTGATGATGCCGGGGATGACCGGCTACGAAACCTGCCGCCTGCTCAAGCACGATCCCACCACTCACGACATCCCGGTGATTTTCGTCACCGCCCTGGGCGACGCTACCGACGAGGTGGTGGGCTTCGAGGCCGGCGCCGTCGATTACATCACCAAGCCGGTCAGCCCGCCCATCGTACGCGCCCGCGTGCGCACCCATTTAACGCTGGTGCGCGCGGACGAACTCAAACGCACGCGCCTGGAAATCGTCCAGCGCCTGGGCCTGGCCGCCGAGTACAAGGACAACGAGACCGGCCTGCACGTGATCCGCATGAGCCACTACGCGCGCATCCTGGGCCTGGCGCTGGGCATGAGCGAGGAGGAAGCCGACGACCTGCTGCACGCGTCGCCGATGCACGACGTCGGCAAGATCGGCATCCCCGACAGCATCCTGCAAAAACCGGGACCGCTGGACGCCGAGGAGTGGAAAGTGATGCAGTCGCACGCCTCGATCGGCGGCGACATCATCGGCCGCCACGAGGGCGGCATGCTGGCCATGGCGCACCTGCTGGCGGTCACCCATCACGAAAAATGGGACGGCAGCGGTTATCCGAACGGTCTGAAAGGGGAAGAGATTGCACTCGTGGGAAGAATCGTCGCGATCGCCGACGTGTTCGACGCACTGACGTCGGCGCGGCCCTACAAGCAGGCATGGCCGGTGGAACAGGCGGTGGAATATCTGCAGCAGCAGCGCGGCAGGCACTTCGAGCCACGGCTGGTCGATCTGTTCATTGAACAGATGCCCGCGCTGCTTGAGATCAAGCAGCGCTGGGCAGAGCATTCTTAGGCAACGAGCCGCACCTGGCGCCCGGCCAGGCGCGCCATCACGGCCACCAGGTGGTCGATCTGGCGGCGGGTGTGGCCGGCGTTCATCATGAAGCGCAGGCGCGCCTGTCCGACCGGCGCGGCCGGGAACTGGATCGCATCGACGTGGATGCCTTCGCGGCGCAGTTCGATAGCGTAGCGCTGGCAGGTTTCGGCGTCGCCGATCAGCACCGGCAAGATCGGCGTGGCGGTCGAGATGATGGTGTAGCCCAGCGGTGCCATCTGCTCGATGAAGTAGCGCTGGTTGTCCCACAGGCGCTGGCGCCGCTCCGGTTCCTCTTCCAGCAAATCGAGCGCGGCCAGCAGTGCTGCAGCCTGGTCCGGCGGCGGCGGACAGGTGAAACCGTAGGCGGAACTGGTCAGGCGGATCACGTCGGCGACGTCGCGCTCCACCGCCACGAAGCCGCCGATCGAACCGAGCGCCTTGCTCAAGGTCCCCATCTGCATGATATTGGCGCTGTAACAGCCGAAGTGCTCCGAGGTGCCGCCGCCGTTGGCGCCCAGGATGCCGGTGGCGTGGGCGTCGTCGATGTAGAGCAGCGCGCCGAAGCGCTCGGCCAGCGCGACCAGGTCGGGCAGCGGCGCAATCGTGCCTTCCATGCTGAACACGCCGTCGCTGACGATGATCGGCGTGGTGCCTTCCTGCGCGCCCGCCTGCAGCAGCGACTCGAGATGGTTCATGTCGCAGTGGCGGTAGTTATACCGCAGCGCGCCCGACATCTGGATGCCTTCGCGGATGCTGATGTGGTTGTACTCGTCCGAGTAGTACGCGTACTTGTGGCGCTTCTTGGCGCGGAAGCCGTGCAGCCGCGCCAGCGTGGCCGCCTTGACGATCGACGACAGCACACCGATATTGGTCATGTAGCCGGTCACGAACAGCACCGCGTCGCTCTTGTGCTTGAGCGCCCCCAGGCGCGCTTCGAGCTCTCGGTAAACTTCCAGGTCGCCGCCCAGCAGGCGCGACTCGCAGTTGCCCACGCCGTAGCGGTCCAGGCCCTGCTTGGCCGCCGCCACCAGCCGCGGGTGGTTGGCCAGCGCCAGGTAGTTATTGGTGCTGAAGGAGACCACTTCCTGGCCGCCGCTGATGAAGGTGGGATCGGGCAGCGTGGTGTGGACGGCGGAATCGTGGTGTACCGGGTGGTGCTGCAGCCAGTGGGCGATGTCGGTCAAATCATGCATGATGGAGAGAGGTTCAGTGAGCGTGAAACCATCATAGAACCGGGCGACTCTCCGCAAGCTTGCGGTCACATTACAGGCAGGATAGTTAGCTGCTAGCTTCCGGCCTGCGGCAGCACCAGCCGCGCCACCAGTCCCGGCGCGTTGTCCTCCAGCGCCAGCCGGCCGCCGTGCGACGTGGCGGTGGCGGCGACGATCGACAGTCCCAGGCCGTTGCCCGGCAGGTGGCGGCTTTTATCGAGGCGGTAGAAGCGCTGCGTCACCTTGTCCAGTTCTTCTGGCGGGATGCCGGGACCGTTGTCGATCACCGCGATCGACGCCATGCCGTGGTGCAGGCCGGCGCGCACCCGCACCACCGATCCCGGTCCTGCGTACTTGAAGGCGTTTTCCAGCAGGCTGGCAATCGCGCTGGCCAGCAGGTTGCGATCGCCGTCCACGTACAGCGACGCCGGCGCGTCCACCGTCAGGGTAATGTTGTCGTCCTCCGCGCTGGCCTCGTACATCTCGCCGATGTCGGCCACCACCCGGCCCAGGTCAAGCCGCTCGAACATCCTTGTGCGCATGCCCGATTCCACCTCGGCAATTTGCAGCAGGCGTTCGAACAGCCGTATCAAATCGTCGATATCGTCGATCGCGTCGTGCGAGGCGCCCGAAAGACGCTCCACGCTGGGTTCATGGCGCAATGCGTCGTCGAGCCGGCTGCGGATGCGCGAGAGCGGCGTGCGCAGGTCGTGGGCGATGGCGTTGGAAACGTGGCGGATACCTTCCATCAGCAGCTCGATGCGGTCGAGCATGCGGTTGATGTCGCGGTTCAGGCGTGCAAATTCGTCGTCGCCGCTGATGGCGATGCGGTGGCTCAAATCGCCGGCTTCGATGCGGGCGGCGGTGCCGCGGATCTCACCGAGCTTGTTCTCGATGGTGCGGCGGAACAGCAAGGCGCCAGCCACGGTCAGCAGCAGCGACACGCCGGCGCCGGCCAGCAGCGCATCCCAGATCAAGGTGCGCACCGCTTCCTGCTCGCTCAGGTCGCGGCCCACGATCAGCATGCCGCCGCCGGCCAACGGACGCAGGTACAGGCGCGCAGGTTTCAGGTGACCGTCGCGCACGACGTCGGCGCTGAGCATTTGCGCGCGGGGGTTGGTTTCGGTTTCCCCGTCGGCCTGCGGCCACGAGCCGAGATTGCCGGCCAGGGTATTGCCTTCGCTGTCGAGCAACTGGAAGATTTCGCGGTCGCTGTCGATGCCGTCGGCCAGCTGGCGCCGCACTTCCTCGATCAGGTCAGCGTGGCCGGTGACGCTGGCGCGCTTGAGCAGGCGCTGGGCCTGGGCGACGATTTTACCGTCCAGGTTCTGATCGAGCACGCCGATCGTCCCGGTGTAGAAAACCACCGACACCACCGCGATCGACATGGTGCCCAGCAGGCCATAGCCCAGCACCAGCTTGGCGGCGATCGATGCGCCCCAGAGCCGGTTGGGTCGACGCAGCCAGTCAGCCAAGCGCACGCTCACCGCCGTCGTCTTCGCCGGGTGCAGTGGCGCCCATGCGGTAGCCCACGCCGCGCAGGGTATGGATCAGCATCACCGGGAAGTCCTTGTCCACCTTGGCGCGCAGGCGGCTGATCTGGACATCGATCACATTGGTCTGCGGATCGAAGTGATAGTCCCACACCGATTCGAGCAGCATGGTGCGGGTCACCACCTGGTTCTCATTGCGCATCAGGTACTCGAGCAGGCGATACTCGCGCGGTTGCAGCGTGATGACCTTCGGGCCGCGCGTGACGCGCATGGTGCGCAGGTCGAGCTTGAGGTCCGCCACTTGCAGCTGGGTGCTGTCGGCGCCGGGCGCGCTGCGCCGCAACAGCGCTTCCACCCGCGCCAGCAATTCGGAAAATGCGAAAGGTTTCGGTAAATAGTCGTCGGCGCCGCCGCGCAGGCCCGTCACGCGGGCGTCGATGGTGGACAGCGCGCTGACGATGATGACCGGCGTGTGCTTGCCCAGCGCGCGCAGCTTGTCGACGATGGACAGGCCATCGATACGGCCCGGCAGCATGCGGTCGAGAACGATGATGTCCCAGTCTTCGCCGATGGCGTAATCGAGTCCGTCCGGGCCGGTGGCGCAAGCGGTGACCAGGTAGCCCGCTTCGCGCAGGCCCTTGCAGATGTAGTTCGAGGTTTCGGCTTCATCTTCGATGACCAGGCAGCGCACGCGTTTCTCCATCAGGGGGTGATGGCGTATTTTAACCGTATTAACCGCGCAGCCCGGGGTGAACTCCCGCCGGAACGCCGTCGTTGCGTCGCACAGCAGGTGGCGCCATCTTGGTGGCGTCAATGATGAGGACCGTCGTCAGGGCGTAGAGTTCGGTTGCAATGATAGGTTCTTGCTGCAAAAAAAGAATTGCGGCAGATCAAACGGCGGCCAACTCGCTGTAGAGCCCGTGGTAGTTCAGCGCCATCCGTTCGGCGGTAAACAATTCCTGGTAGCGCGCCCCGGCGCGCCGGCCCATGTCGGCGGCCCGCACCGGGTCGTCCCACAGCGCGCGCATGGCCGCGCCGAAAGCCGGCGGGTCGTCGGGCGGCACCACCAGCCCGGTCTCATTGTCGATATTGATGTAGGTGGTGCCGGTGCCGATCTCGCTCGAGATCATCGGTTTGCCGAACATGGCGCCTTCCAGCAGCGAGATGCCGAACGCCTCCGAGCGCAGGTGCGACGGGAACACCATCGCGTAGCACGCCTGCAGCAGGGCGATCTTGTCGTCCTCGTCCACCGCACCGACGAAATGCACGTGCTCCAGTCCCAGGCGCGCGGCGTGCTGCCTGAGTTCCTGCTCGATCGGGCCGGCGCCGACGATCACCACCGGGTACTGCGCGTGCTCCGGGTGGGCCAGCGCCTCGAGCAGGATGTGCAGGCCCTTGTAGTAGCGCAGCACGCCCACGAACAGGAAGAAGCGCCCGCCGAAGCGCGCGCGCCATTTGTCGGTCACCGCCGCCGGCGGCTGGTGGTAGCCGGCCTTGTCGAGGCCAAAGGTGATCACGCGCGTTTTGTCGGCAAACTGCTGCAGCACCGGCGACGAGGCCAGGTAGTTGGGCGACGTGGCGACGATGGCGTCTACGCTGCGCAGGAAACGGCGCTTGAGCGGCGCGTACAGGCGCAGCAGGTTTTTCTGGCGGACGATGTCGGAGTGGTACGTGACCACGCTGGGCTTGTCCACTCGTGCCATGAAGTGCGCCAGGTCCATGAACGGCCACGGAAAATGGTAGTGCACCACGTCGGCCTGGCGTGCCAGGTGCGCCAGCTTGTCGATGGCGCCGAGCGAAAAACCGGTGGAGGCGATTTCGAAGTTCTGCTGCGCGCGGTGCACCACGTGGCCTTCGAAATCGATGCGCGCCGGCCCATCGCGGCGCAGCGTGAGCACGGTGTTGTCCACGCCCAGGCGGCCGGTGCCCACGCACATCTGGCGGATGGCCTGCTCCACCCCGCCCCACGAATCGGGATAATAGGTTTTGTAGAAATGCAGGACACGCAAACCGGACTTCTTCATGCTGCCAGTACCTGTCGATAGACGTCAACGGTGCGGCGCGCCGCTTGGTCCCAGGTCAGCTCAAGCGCGCGCACGCGGCCGGCGGCGATGAGCCGCGCGCGGGCGCCGTCGTCGCGCGCCAGCGTGGTCATCGCGGCGGCGATGTCGCCCACCGACAGCGGATCGAATTCCAGCGCCGCGCCTTGCGCCACTTCGGGCAGCGACGTGGCGTGGGCGCAGGCCACCGGCACGCCGCTGGCGAACGCTTCGAGCAGCGGCAGGCCGAAGCCCTCGTGCAGTGACGGGAACATGAACGCGCCGGCGCCAGCGTACAGGTGACGCAGTTGCTCGTCGTCGGTCAGGCGGTCAAGCCAGATGACGTTTTCGCCGCGCTCGCGCGCAGCTCTCAGGCGCTGCACCAGCTCCGCGCTGCGCCAGCCCGGCGCGCCGACAATCACCAGCTGCCGCGCCGCCCGCAACACCGGCGGCAGCGACAAGTAGGCGTCGAGCAGCCGCTCGACGTTCTTGCGCGGCTGCAGGGTGCCGACGAACAGGTAGTAGCCAGCCTGCAGGCCATGTTGCGCCAGGGTGGCGTCGCGGGCGGCCGGTGCGGGCGCATCGAACCATTCGGCGCGCACGCCGTGATAGAGCACGCTGATCTTGCGCTCGTCGACGCCGAAAAATTCCACCAGTTCGCGCACCGAATAATGCGACGACGCGATCACGTGCTGAGCCTTGCGCGCGGCGCGGATCTGCAGCCAGTTTTTCAGGCGGCGCCACTTGGGATTGCACCACTGCGGGTGCGAGATCGGCAGCGCGTCGTGCAGGGTCGCCACCACCGGGCAATCCATGCGCACGATGCGGTAGTCGGTGGAGTGGAACAGGTCGAGCCGGGTTTTGCCGCCATCGGCGCCGGCGGGAAGAACGCGGCTCACATCGAGGTAGGCGCCGGACGGCAGCAGCATGTCGCCAAGCGTGGCCACCGGGAACGACAGCGGCAGTGCGCGGCCCGCGCTGAGCTTATGCGTGCCGCCAGGCGGGGCAAAGCTGAGCGGCACCACGTCCACACCGGCGCCGGGCAAATGATCGAGCAAGGCCCGGGTAAAAACGCCGATGCCGTCGAAGCGGCCGCCCGTCAGCGCCGGTTCGATGGTGGTGGTGGACAGGCCCACCTTCAATGGCGTCGCCGCGCCGCTCACGCCTCGGTCATCCAGCGCAGGGTGTCGGCCAGCGGCACCGGATCGATGGGGCCGATCACGCCGGCCAGGCGGCGGTTGTCGCCGACCAGTCGTATCACTTCATTGGCGCGCACGAAGGCCGGGTTGACGTGAACATCGATGCGGTAGCCGGCGATATCGGCCATCAGGTCGAGCACCTCGCCCAGCGAATACGCGTTGCCCGAGCAGATGTTGAAGGCGCGGCCGGCGGTGGCGGCAACTGGCGCGGCCAGCAGCTGGCGGTAGCTGCGCGCCACCATGCGCACGTCGGAAAAATCGCGCCACACGTGCAGGTTGCCCAGCTCGATACGCGGTTCACGGCGGCGGAAGTGCGCGACGATTTTCGGCAGCAGGAAGTTCTCGTGCTGGCCGACGCCGGTGTAGTTGAACGGCCGCGCGATGATCAGCGGCAGGCGATCGCTCCACAGGCGCGCCATGTATTCCATGGCCAGCTTGCTGACCGCGTAGTCGTTGGCGGGCGCGGCCGATACATCTTCGTCGATCACGCCCACGTCGGTGTTGCCGTAGATATTGGCGCTCGAGGCCAGCAGCACGGCCGATGGCGGCTGCGCCAGTCCGGCCAACGCTTCGAGCAGGTTGCGGGTGCCAGCCACGTTGACGCGGTACATCTGCTCGGCGTCGCCATGGGCCACGAAGGCAATCGCCGCCAGGTGCACCACCACGTCGGGACGCACCTGCTGCACCACGGCGGCCAGGCCGGCGCGGTCGTTCAGATCGGCACTGAATTCCCCCTCGCCCACCGGGCTGCCCGGGGCGACGATGCCGTGCACCTGGTAGCCGGCCGCACGCAGCTCCTGCGCCACGTAGCGGCCCGTAAAACCGGCGCTGCCGGTAATCAGGGCGCGCTTGCCGGCGCCTTCCAGGATGGCGTTCATCGGCAGCGTCCTAGAACGATACGCCGGCGCGGTTGCGGCGCAGGTCCGCTTCCACCATCATCTGGCACAGCTGTTCGAGCGTGGTCTGCGGCTTCCAGCCCAATTCGCGCAAGGCCTTGCCGGCGTCGCCGATCAACAGTTCCACTTCCGCCGGACGATAGAATTTCGGATTGACGCGCACCAGTACGCGCCCGGTCTTCTGGCAGGTACCGATTTCGTTCTCGGCGGCGCCGCTCCAGGCCAGGTCGATATCGACGGCTTTAAATGCCATGGTGACGAAGTCGCGCACGGTCTCGGTACGGTTGGTGGCCAGCACATAGGTGTCGGGCGTATCGGCCTGGAGGATGCGCCACATGCCTTCGACGTATTCCTTGGCATAGCCCCAGTCGCGCTTGGCGTCCATATTGCCCAGCTCGAGCACGTCCTGCAGGCCGAGGTGGATCTTGGCCACCGAGTCGGTAATCTTGCGGGTGACGAATTCGCGTCCGCGCAGCGGCGACTCGTGGTTGAACAGGATGCCCGAGGCGCCGAAGATGCCGTACGACTCGCGGTAGTTGACCGTCATCCAGTGCGCATACAGCTTGGCCACGCCATACGGGCTGCGCGGATAGAACGGCGTATCCTCTTTTTGCGGCACGGCCTGCACCTTGCCGAACATCTCCGACGTGGACGCCTGGTAGAAGCGGATGTTCGGGTTGACGATGCGGATCGCCTCGAGCAGGTTGACCGCGCCCAGGCCGGTGATTTCGCCGGTGGTGAGCGGCTGGTCGAACGACACGCCCACGAAGCTTTGCGCGGCCAGGTTGTAAATTTCGTCCGGCTTCACGCGCTGGATCAAGCGCGTCATCGACGACAGGTCGGTCAGGTCGAACTCCACCAGTTCGAGCTGCGGATGCGTGGCGATGCCCAGCTCTTCGATGCGCCAGAAGTTGACCGAGCTGGTGCGGCGATACGTGCCGGTGACCTGGTAGCCCTTGTCGAGCAGCAGTTGCGCCAGGTAGGCGCCGTCCTGGCCGGTAATGCCGGTGATGAGGGCTTTCTTCGAGTTCGTCATGATATGAGCGTGGCAACAATAAGATCGACGATTGTAACCGAGTCAATGTACAGGCCCGGCGAGGTAGCTCATACGCTTACACTCGTTACATCCGGTAACATTCTGGCTGTTACCGGCGAAAAAAAACCGCTTCCCGAGAAAGCGGTTTTTTGCGCAAGCAGGCAGGGTGTTACGACTTGCCAGCCACCGCATCGACCACGCACAGCGCGGTCATGTTGACGATGCGGCGCACGGTGGCCGATGGCGTCAGGATGTGCACGGCCTCCGAGCAGCCCAGCAGGATCGGGCCGACCGCGATGCCGTTGCCGGCGGCCGTTTTCACCAGGTTGTAGGCGATGTTGGCCGAGTCGATGTTCGGCGCCACCAGCAGGTTGGCGTCGCCGGTCAGGGTCGAATCGGGCATGATGGCGTGGCGCAGCTTGGAGTCGAGCGCCGTGTCGCCGTGCATTTCGCCGTCGATTTCCAGGGTCGGATCGAGCTGCTTCACCAGCTCCAGCGTAGCGCGCATTTTTTGCGCCGACTCGCTGTTGGACGAGCCGAAGTTCGAGTGCGACAGCAGCGCTGCGCGTGGCGACAGGCCGAAGCGGCGCATCTCGTCGGCAGCCATCACCGTGATCGCGGCCAGCTCTTTCGCGTTCGGGTTTTCGTTGACGTGCGTATCGACCATCACCAGCTGGCGCTCCGGCATGATCAACACGTTCATGCCCGCATACACGCAGGCGCCCTCGCGCTTGCCCAGCACCTGGTCGATGTATTTCAGGTGCAGCTCGGTGGTGCCGAAGGTGCCGCAGATCATGCCGTCGGCGTCGCCCTTCTTGATCATCATGGCGCCGATCAGCGTGTGGCGGCGGCGCATTTCCAGCTTAGCGTATTCCTGGGTCACACCGGCGCGCGAGGTCAGCGCGTAGTACGACTGCCAGTAGTCGCGGTAGCGGTCGTCGTGGTCAGGGTTGATGACGTCGAAGTCCACGCCGTGTTTCAGGCGCAGGCCGAACTTGGCAATGCGCGCCTCCAGCACGGCCGGACGGCCCACCAGGATCGGGCGCGCCAGCTTTTCATCGACGATCACCTGCACCGCGCGCAGCACGCGCTCTTCTTCGCCTTCGGCATAGACGATGCGTTTGCGTTCGTTGGCGGTCTTCTTGGCGACCTGGAACAGCGGCTTCATGAAGGTGCCGCTGCGGTACACGAACTGCTGTAGGCTGTCGGCGTACGCTTGCAGATCCTGGATCGGACGCGTTGCCACGCCCGAGTCTTCCGCAGCCTTGGCCACGGCCGGCGCGATCTTGATCAGCAGGCGCGGATCGAACGGCATCGGGATCAGGTACTCGGGACCGAACGACAGGTTGGTGAAACCGTAGGTGGTGGCGACGATGTCCGACTGCTCGGCGTGGGCCAGTTCGGCGATCGCGTGCACCACGGCGATTTCCATTTCGCGCGTGATCGTGGTGGCGCCGCAATCGAGCGCGCCACGGAAGATGTACGGGAAGCACAGCACGTTGTTGACCTGGTTCGGGTAGTCCGAGCGGCCGGTGCAGATGATCGCGTCGCCGCGCACGGCCTTGACGTCGTCAGGCAGGATTTCCGGGTTCGGATTGGCCAGCGCCAGGATCAGCGGATTGGAGGCCATGGCCTTGACCATATCCTGTTTCAGTACACCGCCGGCGGACAGGCCGAGGAAGATGTCGGCGCCAGGGATCACTTCGGCCAAAGTGCGGGCATCGGTCTCGCGGGCGAAGCGTTCCTTGTCCGGGTCCATCAGCTCGGTACGGCCTTTATAGACCACGCCGGCCAGGTCGGTGACAAAGATGTTCTCGAGCGGGAAGCCAAGGTCGACGATCAGGTCCAGGCAGGCCAGCGCCGCAGCGCCGGCGCCGGAGACGACCAGCTTGCAGTTCTTGATGTCTTTACCGACCAGCTGGATGCCGTTCAGGATGGCGGCGCCCACGATGATGGCGGTGCCGTGCTGGTCGTCGTGGAAGACCGGGATCTTCATGCGTTCGCGCAGCTGGCGCTCGATGTAGAAGCACTCGGGCGCCTTGATGTCTTCCAGGTTCACGCCGCCGAAGGTCGGTTCCAGCGCGGCGATGATGTCCACCAGCTTGTCCGGATCGAGTTCGTTGATTTCGATGTCGAAGACGTCGATGCCGGCGAACTTCTTGAACAGCACGCCCTTGCCTTCCATCACCGGCTTGGCGGCCAGCGGACCGATGTTACCGAGGCCCAGCACCGCGGTGCCGTTGGTGATCACGGCCACCAGGTTGCCGCGCGCCGTATATTTGTACGCTGCGGCCGGGTCGATGACGATTTCTTCGCAAGGCGCAGCCACGCCCGGGGAGTAGGCCAGCGCCAGGTCGCGCTGGTTGGTCAGTTGCTTGGTCGGCGTAACGCTGATTTTGCCGGGAGTCGGGAACTCGTGGTATTCGAGTGCCGCGAGGCGGAGTTGTTGACGAATTTCTTCTTTTTTCTCTGCTGACGAATCCATGCTTTACTGCCTTCCTATTTGTGCGGTCGGAAAGCTTACGATTTTATCAGACACAACTTTGAGCAGAAGTAGGTATTTTCACGCAGAGTGATAATGGATATCAGCATTTCTTATGATGATATAGATCAAATCGCCGAATTTTTGCCGCTTTTAGGTGCTTTAGCCGCATACATGGGACCATATAATCCATTTTTGGCAATTATGGGATTTACCTATCTGAATATAGAGTTCCATTGAAAATAGCAATCAAGGCGCTGTGATGCGCGCATCGACCGCCGTTTACAATGGCGTATGCTCTCCGAATTCGACCTCATCCAAGAATATTTCCAGCGCCCCCATCACGCCTCGCGCGCGATCCTGGGCATTGGCGACGACTGCGCGCTGCTCTCTCCCACGCCCGGCATGCAGACGGCAATCTCGTCCGACATGCTGGTCGAAGGCCGCCACTTCTTTGCCGGCGAAGACGCGCTGCGGCTCGGCCACAAAAGCCTGGCGGTCAACCTGTCCGACCTGGCGGCCATGGGCGCGCGCCCGGTGGGCTTTACGCTGGCGTTGGCCTTACCGAGCGCCGAACGCGACTGGCTGGCCGGCTTCTCGCAAGGGCTGTTTGCGCTGGCCGACGCCCATAATATCGAGCTGATCGGCGGCGACACCACCAAGGGCCCGCTCACCATCTGCATCACCGTGTTCGGCGAACTGGCGCCGGGCCGCGCGCTGCGCCGCGGCGCCGCCCTGCCCGGCGACGACATCTGGATTTCCGGCACCCTGGGCGACGCCCGCCTGGCGCTGGCGGCCTATCGCGGCGAACTGGCCGTGCCGCTCACCGAAACCGAACATGCCTTGGCGGCGGTCCGCATGCACACACCCATCCCGCGCTTGGCGCTGGGCGTGGCACTGGCAGAAGCAGGCATTGCCCATGCGGCAATCGATATCTCGGACGGACTGGTGGGCGACCTTGGGCACATCCTCAAGCGTTCGGGCGTGGGCGCCACGCTCGATGTCGATGCGCTGCCGCCCGGACCGGTGCTGGCCACGCGCGACCTAGCGCTACGGCGTGCGTACTGCGCCGCCGGCGGCGACGATTACGAACTGTGCTTCACGGCGCCAGCGGGCGCCCGTGCGGCGATCCTGGCGGCGGGCGGCAGCACCGTCACGCCGGTCACGCGCGTGGGCACCATCGAGTCCCGGCCCGGCCTGCGGCTGGTCGACGCGCACGGCGCCGCGCTCGACCTGGGGCTGGCGAGCTTCGATCACTTCAAGTCCTGAACCACTGCCGTGGCAGCCACGGCAGTTTCGTCCTCCTCCGGCAGCCCCACCTTGCGCCCGCTGCCTTGCATCAGCCAGTAATGGTGGAAGGCCAGGCGGATATTGTCGCGCAATTGCACGTCGTCCCACGGCTTGGTGTAGAAGCGGTAGATGGCGCCGCGGTTGATCGATTCGAGCACGGCGTCCACGCCCAGGTAGCCGGACAGGATGATGCGTATCGTCTCGGGATACAGGTCCTTGACCTGGCTGAGGAACTCGGTGCCGCTCATGCCGGGCAGGCGCTGGTCGCACAGGATCACCTGCACGTCGTGCAGCGCCAGCTGCTCGAACGCTTCTTCTGCCGTGCCGGCCATCAGCACGTTGTAGCGGTCTGGCTCGAACAGGTGGCCCAGCGCCCACAGCACGTCCGGGTTGTCGTCCACCAGCAGCAGGGTTTGCGCCGGTTGCAGCGGCATGTCCGGGTCCACCGGCAGGCAGCGGCCCGATTCGACCAGCACGCCCATGTCGCGCGGCGCCACCGGGCGGCTGAAAAAATAGCCCTGGATTTCATCGCAGCGGCCACGGCGCAGGTATTCGAGCTGGGCGCGGGTTTCCACGCCTTCGGCGATCACCCGCATTTTCAGGCTGTGCGCCATGCTGATGATGGCCGTGGCAATCGCCGCATCGTTGGGATTGGTGGTGATGTCGCGCACGAAGGCGATATCGATTTTCAGCTTGTCGATCGGGAAGCGTTGCAGGTACGCCAGCGACGAGTAGCCGGTGCCGAAATCGTCGATCGCCACCTTGATGCCCAGCGCTTTCAACCGCGTGAGCACGTCGATGGTGCGCTCGGTGTTGGACATCAGCGCGGTTTCCGTCAGTTCCAGTTCCAGCAATTCCGCTGGCACGTTGTGGCGCGCCAGCGCGCCGCGCACCACCTGCTCCAGGTCGCCCTCGGAGAACTGGCGGCTGGCGACATTGACCGCCACCCGCACCGGCCCGACCGAGCCGCGCAACCAGGCGCCGATCTGGCGGCAGGCCGCATCGATGATCCAGTCGCCCACCTGCACGATCAGGCCCGTGTCTTCCATCACCGCCACGAAATCGGCCGGGTGCACCAGGCCATAGCCGGGCCGCTGCCAGCGCAGCAGCGCCTCGGCGCCGGCAATCGCACCGGTATGCAGGTTGACCTTGGGCTGGTAGTACAGCAGCAGTTCCTCGTTTTCGATGGCGCGGCGCAGCGCCAGTTCCAGGTCCAGGCGCGCCAGCACCTGCACGTTCATGCCGGGCGTGAAGAAACGGTAGCCGTCGCGGCCGGCCTGCTTGGCGCGGTCCATGGCGGTGTCGGCATACTTGATCAGGGTCTCGGGGTCGCCGGCGTCGTCCGGGTACATGGCGATGCCGATGCTGGCGCTCAGTACCGCCTGGTGGCCATCGAGCTCGAACGGCGTGCGCAGGGTTTCGCGCACTTCGTTGGCCATGTGGACCGCTTCCTGCTGGTCGCGCGGCATGGTCATGATCAGCGCGAATTCGTCGCCGCCGATGCGGCCCACGGTGTCGCGCAGGCGCGCCGTCTGCATCAGGCGATTGGAAAACTGGCGCAGCAGCTCGTCGCCCTGGGCGGACCCCAAGGTGTCGTTGATGCCCTTGAAGCGGTCGAGCGCGATCATCATCACCACCACCCGGCAGCCCTTCTTCTGCGCCGCATCGAGCGAGTCGGCCAGCGTCTGGAAGAACAGCGTGCGGTTGGGCAGGCCGGTGAGGCTGTCGTAGTGCGCCATGTGCTGCAACATCTCTTCGGAATGGCGCCGTTCGCTCACGTCGCGCGCCACGCCCAGCAGGACGGCTTGCTCGCCGGGGCGCTTGAGCAGCTGCCAGTAGATTTCCACCGGCACCGAGACCAGGTCGCGGCGCATCAATTCGCCTTCGGCCAGTTCCGGCGCGCGCGGCTGGCCGACGGCGGCCGCATAGTCTTCGAGCCGCAGCGCTTGCGCGCGCAGCGACGCCAGGGTGCCGAGGCCCAGGCGGCTGGCGGTCTGGCCGAGGATGTCCGCGCGCGAGTAGGCCAGCATGCGGCAGGCGCCGTCGTTCACATCGAGCAGTTCGGCGGTCACCGCATCGAGCAGGAAGATGGCGTCGGCGGTGGCGTCCATGGCGCTGCGAAAGCGCTGCAGTTCGGCAGTCCGCTCGCGCACCGTGGTTTCCAGGCGGGTGTTGTAGTCGCGCGCCTCGCGGTGCAGCAGGCGCACTTCGAGCATGTTGCGGATGCGCGTGAGCACCTCCAGCGGGTCGATCGGCTTGCTCAGAAAATCGCGCGCGCCAGCTGCCAGCGCCTGCACCTTGTGATCGGGTTCGGCAGTGACCACCAGCACCGGCAGCCATGCGCCCTTTTCGAGCGGGCGCAGTTGCTCCATCACTTCGAAGCCGTTCAGGCCGGGCATCTGCACGTCGAGGATGATCAGGTCGTAGTGGTGCTCCGCGTGCAGCGCGGCCACTTTATGCGGATCGGTGGTGGAACTGACAGCCTGATAGCCGGTGGAAGTGAGCAGGTATTCGAGCAGTTCCACATTGACCGGCTGGTCGTCGACGATCAGTATGCGGGCATTGAAAATGTCGGTCTCGCTGATCATAAGGCGGCTCCTGGTTGGCCTCCTGGTTGGCCTGCACGACCGGCTGCGTTGGTCGGCATAGTCCGTCTGAGTGTACGCATGTTCGACATGAGGGTCTAATGAATTCAAAGAATTTCGGTGCGCCAAGAAATTCGTAGTGCACCGCTGGCAACGATTGCGATCTGCATGGTACAGTGGGGCCACCCTTGACCGCCACACCAAAGGAGACTTTCATGAGCAGCGACACCATCCTCGCACTGGCCGCGCAAGTCGGCAAAGCATTGCAAGACAAGGGCCTGATCCTCACCACCGCCGAGTCGTGTACCGGCGGCGGCGTGGCCCAGGCCATCACTGAAATCGCCGGTTCCAGCGACTGGTTCGACTGCGGTTTCGTCACCTATTCCAACGCGTCCAAGACCGAGATGCTCGACGTCTCGGCCGCGCTGATGGCGCAGATGGGCAGCGTCTCCGAAGAAGTGGCCGGCGCCATGGCCACCGGTGCGCTGGGCGCGAGCAACGCCCACATCGCCCTGTCCACCACCGGCATCGCCGGCCCCACCGGCGCGGTGCCGGGCAAACCGGTGGGCACCGTCTGCTTCGGCTGGGCCAACGCCGACAGCGTGCATACCGAACGCCTGGTGTTTGCCGGCGACCGCAAGGCCGTGCGCGAGCAGAGCGTGATTCACGTGTTGCAGGGATTACTCCGCTTTATCAACTAAAGCGCAACCAAAGCAGCGGGAATCCAAGGAAATATTGCCTTCTAACCATAAAACAATTACTCTCGTCCGAGCGGCGATTTTTCCGACGATTCAGGAGTGATGTAGATGCAAAACACGGTACATTTTATTCTTCAGGGCAAAGGTGGCATCGGCAAGACACTGGTGTCCACCATCCTTGCGCAGTGGATCGCCAGCAAGGACGTGGCCGAGGGCGCGCAGCCGCTGCGTTGCTACGACACCGACCAGGAGAACGCCACCTTCAGCCGCTACAAGGCGATGCAGGTCAAGCATGTGCCGGTAATGACCGACAGCCGCAACATCGACCCCAAGCGTTTTGATGCCCTGATGATCGACATCCTCGAGCAGGATGGCAACTGCGTGATCGACAACGGCGCCAACACCTTCTCGCCGCTGATGGGCTACCTGATCGAAAACGACTGCTTCGCGCTGCTCGAAGAATCGGGCCGCAAGGTGTATATACACACCATCGTCGGCGGCGGCGATACCTTGCACGACACCGCCATGGGATTTGTTTCCACCGCCAAGGCCACCAAGGTACCGCTGGTGTTGTGGGAAAACGAGCACTTCGGCCTGCTGCAATCGGCAGCCGGCAAGCAGTTCACCGAATCGCAAACCTACGCGGACAATTCGTCGCGCGTGCGCGGCCGCGTGGTGCTCTCGGCGCGCAATGCCGACACCTTTGGCGCCGACATCAAGAAGATGAACACGGCGCGCCTGACGGCAGCCGAAGTGCGCGAGAGCGACAAGTTCAACCTGATGGAAAAGCAGCGCATCAAGGTCGTGTTCCGCGACCTGTTCGAGCAACTCGACAAGGTGGAGTGGTAAGCGCCCATGGCCATGGATCAGCACAAGCTGCGCACCCTGGTATTTGAAAAAACCGGCGTCAAGATCGACATCGACGATCCCGTCTTCGCCCTGGTCGCCCTGAACGAAGCGGTGCTGGAAGACGCGGTGGAACGCCACATCGCCGCCATCGACAGCGCCACCCGCGAACTGGTGCGCCGCGCCCGCGACGTGGGCGGCCTGCCGCCGGAGCGCAGCGTGGAGCATGATGCCTCCAATGAGCTGGACCCGGGCGCCGGTGCAGCCACGCGGTCGGCCGCCGATGCTGCGCTCTCCCAACCTCCCGCACCGGCCACGAAAATCACCCGCCACGAATGGCGCTTGCTGGCCGTAGCGGCCGGCGTGGCCGTGTTGTCGGCGCTGCTGGTACTGGCCGGCCAAGCCGCCTTCACCAAGCCCGGCTTGACCTCCGCCCAAACCCGGTCGCTGCAAGAAGCCGAACGCTTACGAACCGCCATCAACCAGCTCGACCCCGAGCTGCGGGCCGAAATTCAGGCGCAACTCTCCAAATAACTTCCGCTGAACTTGCCAGCGACTCCCGACTCTAACCATCAGACCGGGATGCCGGTTCGACTGCGCTGATATTAAGCGCACTCAGCAGGTTGTCACTTGACAACCACTGGTTAACCATCTAGCATGGGAGTTGTCATGTCACGCAGAAGTCATCCGAAGAAGGAAGTGGAGCAGGCCATTCAATATGCTGAAGGGCATGGCTGGCGCGTGACAGTAGGCGGCAGCCACGCATGGGGAAAACTATATTGCCCCTACAACGACAGCGAATGCCGCTGTGGCACCTTTTGCATGACCAGTATCTGGAGCACTCCGCGCAATGCCACGAGTCACGCCAGGGATATCCGCAGGGTCGTCGATCACTGCTCTGCGAACCGAAACCAGGACCAAGGAGAACCGTGATGGAATACGAATTCACGCTCAAGTATCAACTCGATGCAGCAGATTGCAATCCCGACGACCTGGTCGAACGACTGGGTGCGGCCGGTTGCGATGATGCGCTGATCGGTATCGGACAACCGGGACAATTAGGTCTCAAGTTCAGCCGTGAAGCGGACTCCGCCAAGCAAGCATTGAAAAGCGCGCTGGAAGACATCCGTGGCGCCGTACCCACCGCGAAACTGGTGGAGGCAGGCCCCGACTTCGTGGGGCTCACCGATGTGGCGGAATTGATGGGCATGAGCCGGCAAAATCTGCGCAAGCTGATGGTCGCCAACCCATCCTCGTTCCCCTTGCCGGTGCACGAAGGCAGTTCGGGGGTCTGGCACCTGGCGGATCTGCTCGGCTGGCTGCAACAAAAAGAATACGCTGTCGATTCCGGCGTTGTCGAAGTATCGCAGACCACGCGCCAGCTCAATGTGCTCAAGGAACTGCAAAGCCTGCCAGGCGGTATCGAAAAGGAAATGCGCAAGCTGGTGGCATAATCTGCGCGGCTAACCCCACTCGCACCGGGGTTATTTCAGCGCTTTTCCGTGCTAACATATGAACACCTATTCATATGACGAATCATGAGCTGCCAACACGACTACTCTGGCTGCGATCCTGCCATCGCCCAACTTGCCGACCTGTTTCACCTGCTGGGCGACCCGACCCGGCTGCGCATTGTGCTTGCCTGCGTGGCGGCGCCGATCGCGGTCAGCGATATCGCCACCTCGCTTGACCTGAGCAGTTCGCTGGTCAGCCACCACCTGCGCCTGCTGCGCGCCGCACGCATCGTCAAGTCCGAGCGCCAGGGCAAGCAGGTGTTCTATTCCGCCGCCGACGCCCATATCAGCGACGTCCTCAACGATATGCTCGAGCATATCGCCGAACCATCGAACGGGAACGACGCATGAGCAAGCATCACGACCACGGCAGCCACGCCGGCCACGACCATCACGACCATGACCACGGCCACGATCACCAGGATCACGGCGCGCACGGCGATCATGGACACGATCACAGCCACGCCCACGGCATCGGCGGCCACCACCATCATGGTGACCCCAACACCATGGGACGCGCGTTTGCGATTGCCATCGTGCTCAATCTCGGCTTCGTGGTGGTGGAATTCTTCTACGGCTACCTGACCAACTCCACCGCGCTGATGGCCGATGCCGGCCACAACCTGTCGGACGTGATGGGCCTGATGCTGGCGTGGGGCGCGGCCATCCTGGCCAGGCGTGCGCCCAGCGCGCGCTATACCTACGGCCTGCGCGGCACGTCGATGCTGGCGGCGCTGTTCAATGGTATGTTGCTGATGGCCGCTTGCGGCGTGATCGCCTTCGAGGCGGTGCAAAAACTGGTGACACCCGATCCGGTAGCGGGCCTGACGGTTTCCGTCGTGGCCGGCATCGGCATCCTGATCAACGGTTTTTCGGCGTGGTTGTTCATGTCGGGCAGCAAGGACGACATCAATATCCGTGGCGCCTACCTGCACCTGGCAGCAGACGCGGCGATTTCACTGGGGGTGTTGCTGGCGGGTCTGGCGGTGCGCTACAGCGGCTGGAACTGGATCGATCCGGTGATCAGCATGGTGATCGTTGGTATCATCGTCTGGAGCACCTGGGGCTTGCTCACGCAATCGCTACGGATGGTGCTGGCAGCAGTGCCCGACAACGTCGACCGCGCCCGCATCGAGCAATTCCTGCGCGACCATCCGGGCGTGACCGACGTGCACGACCTGCATATCTGGGCCATGAGTACCACCGAGAATGCGCTGACCGCGCAACTGGTGACGCCAAGCGGCTATCCGGGCGATGCGACGGTAGATACCATCAGCCAGACGCTCAAGGACAAGTATTCGATTCATCACAGCACCTTGCAGGTGCGGCTGGGCGCGATGCCGCAGGAATGCTGCCTGAAAGTTCCAGCAAACGGGAGCGCCTGACTAGCCCTCCATAGCGGCGTTGCAGCTTCTCGCCGTACTGGCGTACTGTCTACGTCGCTGCGCCTTGCTCTGGAGGGTAGTCAGGCGCTCCGGCTTACTTGACGTCGATGAGTTCGACGTCGAAGATCAGCGCCGAGTTCGGTGGAATGCCGCCGCCCGGTGCGGCGCGCGAACCGTAGGCCAGTTCCGATGGAATGATCAGGGTACGTTTGCCGCCCACTTTCATGCCGACGATGCCCTGGTCCCAGCCCTTGATCACGCGGCCGGTGCCGAGCACGAAGTCCAGCGGCTCACCGCGTGGAATCGACGAGTCGAACTGGCGGCCACGCATATTCTTGGCCAGCGGACGGTACAGCCAGCCCGTGTAATGCATGTAGACGGTGGAACCGCTGGTCGCTTCGCGACCGGTGCCCACCTTGGTGTCGTTGACGATCAGCGATTCGGCGGCCGGGCCCGGCGTGGCGGAACCGACCACCACGGGCGCAGCTGGCGCCGGGGCGGCAGCAGTGGCCGCAGCGGCTGGCGTGGCGGAAGTCGCTTGCGCAGCGGCAGCGGCTGGTTGAGCAGGAGTCTGCGCCTGGGCCGCAATGGCTGCCAGCGCCAGCAGCGTTGCTGCAAGAACGGAACTACGCTTCATAGATTGATTCTCTCTCTGGGTGACTGGGGACGGCACGCGCACGTACCGGCGCCCGCCATGATAGCAAACCTGTCCCGGACGCCGGATTAATTCCCGGTGGTACCGTCTGCCGCTACCAAGGCTACCACCGCTGCCGGCGCAGCAACTGGCTCAACGGCCGCTTGCACCACAGGCGCCGCCAACTGGCGCAGCACGTGACCGGCCGCCACCATGCCGAAGGTGGCCGTGACCACCATGGCCGAGCCAAAACCGGCGCAATTGAGACCGGTGATGCCGCCGGCATCCACTTCGCAGGCATCGGCCTGTTCCGGGTACTTGAGCGGCTCCATCGAAAACACCGCATCGACGTGGAACTTGGTTTTTTCGCCACGCGGAAAACCATACTCGCTGCGCAGCAGGCGCCGCACTTTCTTGAGCAGCGGTTCCTGCTCGGTGCGGGCCAGGTCGCGCACGGCGATCTGGGTGGGATCGGTCTGGCCGCCCGCACTGCCGATGATCACCAGCGGAATGGCGTGGCGGCGGCAGTGCGCGATCATCGCGGCCTTGGCCTTCACACTGTCGATGGCATCGACCACGTAGTCGAACTTGTTGGTGCCGAGCATGGCGTCCAGATTGTCGGGCGTGACGAAGTCTTCCACCTGGTGCACCACGCAGAATGGGTTGATCTGGGCGATGCGCTCGGCCAGCGCGTGGATCTTGGCCTGGCCGACAGTGCTGCTCAGCGCCTGGATCTGGCGGTTGATATTCGATTCGGCCACGTTGTCGAGGTCGATCAGGGTCAGCTGACCGATGGCGCTGCGCGCCAGCGCCTCCACGATCCACGAGCCGACGCCGCCCACGCCCACCACGCACACGTGGGCGCCGCGAAAGCGCTCGAGCGCCGGCGCGCCGTACAGGCGCGCAATGCCGCCGAATCGTCGCTCGAAGTCGACTTCGTCCAGATTAAAGGTTGAATTGGTGTTCATCCCGCCATTTTAGCGGACACTGCAAGAAAAATTATTCTAGAATGATTTTCCCGCCCAGCCAGAGTACCGATTCCATGAGCAACACACTGTTCGACACCGCCCCCGATTTCAACCAGCCGATCGCCGTATTGAAACATTGCCACGACCGCATCCGCAAGCAGCTGACCACGCTCGACAAGCTGCCGGCCCATCTCGCCGCACATGGCGCCGACCTCGAGGCGCAAAAAGCCGCCCAGGCCGTCCTCAAGTATTTCAACAACGCCGCCCACCTGCACCACGACGACGAAGAGCAAAACCTGATGCCGATGTTGCAGGCGACCGCGCGCGACGCCGACCTCGCTTTGCTGGAAGACCTGGTGCCCGGCATCCTGGCCGACCACGCCGCCATGGACCAGGACTGGTTGCAGCTGCAAGCGCAGCTGGACACCATCGCCACCGGCGCCAGCGCCGAACTCTCGAGCGACAATGTGCGGCGCTTTTGCGACGCCTACACCGCCCACATGGCCAGGGAAGAAGCCAATATCGCGCCCATGGCCAAGCGCCTGTTCAGCCCCGAGCAGATGGCCCAGCTGGGCAGCGCCATGCAGGTGCGGCGCGGCATCGCCCCGGCCTTGCCCACCAGCCAGGTACCCGAGCAGCAGCAAGTGCCGGTCCACAACACGGTAGCCGACGGCGTGGTGCTGGCCGACCTGCGCCTCGACTATGGCCGCGCCAGCCTGACGGAAAACGATGTGGCGGACGATCCGATCGCGCAATTCGGCAAATGGTTCGACGAAGCCATGCATGCCAAGGTGAACGAACCGAACGCGATGAGCGTGGCCACCGTCGATGCCGAGGGCCGGCCCAGCTCGCGCATTGTGCTGATCAAGCAATTCGATGCGCGCGGCTTTACCTGGTACACCAACTACGCCAGCCAGAAGGGCCGCCAGCTGGGCGCCAATCCGCACGCGGCGCTGCTGTTCTTCTGGAGCGAGCTCGAACGCCAGGTACGCATCGAAGGCACGGTAGTGAAAACCTCGCCCGAGGAAAGCGACAAGTATTTCTACAGCCGTCCGGTCAAAAGCCAGATCAGCGCGATTGCCTCACAACAAAGCGCGCCCATCGAAAACCGCGAGCAGATGGAAGTCAATTACGAGGCGGTGGCAGCGGCCAGCGGCGAACACCCGGTGCGCCCCGAACACTGGGGCGGCTACCGCCTCGAGCCGGTGCGCATCGAATTCTGGCAGGGTCGCCGCTCACGCTTCCACGACCGCATCGTCTATGTCAGACAAGCCGACGGCAGCTGGGCGAAAGAGCGCCTGCAGCCGTAGCGCTTGTGGCGGCCGGTCCCGCGTCACTTCACCCGGTTGGCGTGCATGGCGCGCAACTTGGCCAGCTTCGGCGCCACCACAAAAGCGCAATAGCTCTGCAGCGGGTGGTGGCTGAAGTAATCCTGGTGATACGCTTCGGCCGGATAAAACGTTGGCGCCGGCGCCAGCTCGGTGACGATCGGTGCATCCCACACCACGGCCATCTCGGCCATCACCTTGCGCGCCACCGCTTGCTGCTGCGGCGACAGGTGGTAGACCACCGACCGGTATTGCGTGCCGATGTCGTTGCCCTGGCGGTTGAGCGTGGTCGGATCGTGGATGGTGAAAAAGATCTCGAGCAGGTCATGATAATCGATCACGGCCGGGTCGAACTCGATTTGCACCACCTCGGCATGGCCGGTCGCGCCGGCGCACACCTGTTCGTAAGTCGGATCGGGCTCCGCGCCGCCCGCATAGCCGGATACCACCTTCGCGACACCTTTGACGTCCAGAAAAACCGCCTCGGTGCACCAGAAGCATCCGCCGCCCAGTATGGCTGTTTCCATGAAAGCCTCCTGCCGTATTTGAATTTAGCAATAATGCCCAAGAACGCCAAAACGCGCCGCGCGATGCACTAGAATCGCTGCCACACTCTTGTTGTAAGGAACTCCGCATGGTCTGGACCCTGATGTCGTCGCTGGTGCCGATTGCCCTGCTCATTGCGCTGGGCACGGCCTTGCGCCGGCGCGCCTTCGTCGAAGCGGGGTTCTGGCCGCAGGCGGAGCGCATCGGCTACTACGTGCTGCTGCCGTCGCTCTTCCTGCACAGCCTGGCGACGGCCAAGCTGGCGGGCTTGCCGGTGCTGGCGATGGCGTCGGCGCTGGTGGTCTCGACCGTGGCAGTGGCCGCGTTGCTGGTACTGGCGCGGCGGAGCATGGCGGTGGACGACGCCGCGTTCACCTCGATCTTCCAGGGTGGCGTGCGGTTCAACAACTACGTCGGCGTGTCGATTGCCACCGGCCTGTTCGGCGTGACGGGGGTGGCCCTGGCAGCCGTCGCCAATGCGGCCATCGTGCCGACCGTCAACGTGCTGTGCGTGCTGGTATTTGCGCGCTACGGCCGTGGCAACAGGTTTTCCGTGCGTGCGCTGGTGCGCGGACTGGCGCTCAATCCGCTGATCGTCGCCTGCGCGATTGGCATCGTGCTGCAGTGGACCGGCTGGGGGCTGCCGGCCGGCATCGAGCCGATGTTCAAGGCGCTGGGCCAGGCATCGCTGCCGCTGGGCTTGTTGTGCGTGGGAGCGGCGCTCGATTTTTCGCAGGCGCGGCAGTGGGTGCGGCCGATCACGCTGGCGTCGTTCGCCAAGTTCGCGCTGATGCCGGTGGCCGCGCTGATCGCCTGCCGCGCCTTCGGCCTGCATGGCGCGGCTGCCATGGCCACGCTGATGTTCCAGGCGTTGCCGACGGCCTCATCGTCGTACATCATGTCGCGCCAGCTGGGCGGCGATGCACCGCTGATGGCAGGCATCATCGCCAGCCAGACCCTGCTGGCCGGCGCCGCCCTGCCCGTGATGGTGCTGGGACTGGCGCATTGGCTCTGACCGCGCTTGGCGGCCCGATTAGCGGTTGGTGTACAGACTCTTCATTTTCATGCCGCCGCGCATTTTCTTCACGCCAGGCGCCATGTCGGCGGGGCAAGCGCCCTGGAAGGTGCCGTTGAGGACGTTATGTTGTACCTCGGTCTTGCCGTTCAGCTCGAAAGAAGTGTCGGCTGTCAGCGTATACGACTTGGCCAGGTCGCCCTTGAAAGAGCCTGCCAGCTTGGCATCGGGGCAGCTGGACTTGAAGGTATAGCCGTCGCCCTTGCCGCTTTGCGACTCGATCTTGCATTCCTGCTCGAAATTGGTCCACATGTCGTCGTCGATCAGGCGATCCTTGGCCTGATCGACGCAAATCTCCCAAGAAAACGGCGACGTCGCGGGGGTGACTTTCCACAGACCGGACGCGCGCTGCAGGCGCTGGGCCGGCTCGGCGGCCGCCGCGGGCGCAGCAAGAGCGAACGGCAAGACGGTCATCAACAACACGGTAGCGGTACGCTTGATCATGGATTCTCCCGTGCAAAAGATGAAATGTAGCAAATGACAAGCTGTGCAGTCGTTCTGTTGCCGTGGGTCTATTGCGCAGCAGCCACCCAATCTTTGGCATAATGGCTAAAATACTCAGGCTGACCATGCACACCATTTCCCCCCGCGCCGCAGAACGACCATTCGACACCGCCCATTTCCGCCAGGCTCTGGGCCAGTTTGCCACTGGCGTCACCGTGATCACCACGCGCCTGGCCGACGGCACTTTTCGCGGTCTGACCGCCAGTTCCTTCAATTCGGTCTCGCTCGATCCGCCGCTGGTGCTGTGGAGCTTGTCCAATAACGCCAACAGCATGCCCATCTTTACCGGCAATTCGCATTACGTGATCAACGTGCTCAGCGCCAGCCAGGCCCACCTGGCCAAGCTGTTCGCCACGCGCGGCGCCGATCCGTGGGCCACCGCCGAATACGAGCTGTCGCGCACCGGCCACCCGATTTTAAAAGGTGCGTCGGCCTGGTTCGAGTGCCACAACCGCAGCCGCTATCCCGAAGGCGACCACGTGATTTTCGTCGGCGAAGTGGAGCTGTGCGAGTTCTCGCCGAGCCCGCCGCTGATCTTCCACGGCGGCCAGTTCGGCAGCCTGGGCTAAAAACGGAAATTGGTGTCGCCATTAGAAAAGCCGTGCCCAGGGCGGCGGCTTAGAATGCAGCAGCATTCACCATAATGAGAGACCACCATGAGCCAAGCCCGCGCCCAGTTCCACTGGGATGATCCCCTGCTGCTGGACCAGCAGTTGACCGACGAAGAGCGCATGGTGCGCGACGCCGCTGCCGCCTACTGCGGCGACAAGCTGGCCCCGCGCATCCTCGACGCCTTCCGCCACGAAAAGATGGACACGTCCATCTTCCGCGAAATGGGCGAACTGGGCCTGCTCGGCCCCACCATCCCCGAACAATACGGCGGCCCGGAACTCAATTACGTGGCCTACGGCCTGATCGCGCGCGAAGTCGAGCGTATCGACTCCGGCTACCGCTCGATGATGAGCGTGCAGTCGTCGCTGGTGATGGTGCCGATCTATGAATTCGGCACAGAAGCGCAGCGCCAGAAATACCTGCCCAAGCTGGCCACCGGCGAGTGGATCGGCTGCTTCGGCCTGACCGAACCGAATCACGGCTCCGACCCCGGCTCGATGATCACCCGCGCCAAAAAAGTGCCGGGCGGCTACTCGCTGTCGGGCGCCAAAATGTGGATCACCAATTCCCCGGTAGCCGACGTATTCGTGGTATGGGCCAAGGACGACGAAGGCGCGATCCGCGGCTTTATCCTCGACAAGGGCATGGCAGGCTTGAGTGCCCCGGCGATCCATGGCAAGTTCGGCCTGCGCGCCTCGGTTACCGGCGAGATCGTGATGGACAACGTATTCTGCCCGGAAGAGAATGCCTTCCCCGACGTGCGCGGCCTCAAAGGCCCGTTCACCTGCCTCAATTCGGCCCGCTACGGCATCGCCTGGGGTGCGCTGGGCGCGGCCGAAGCCTGCTGGCACACCGCGCGCCAGTACGTGCTCGACCGCCAGCAATTCGGCCGTCCGCTCGCTGCCAACCAGCTGGTGCAAAAGAAGCTGGCCGACATGCAGACCGAAATCACGCTGGGCCTGCAAGGCTGCTTGCAACTGGGCCGCATGAAGGACGCCGGCACGGCAGCGGTGGAAATCACCTCGATGATGAAGCGCAACTCGTGCGGCAAGTCGCTCGACATCGCCCGCGTGGCGCGCGACATGCTCGGCGGTAACGGTATCTCGGACGAATTCGGCATCATCCGCCACATGGTCAACCTCGAGGTGGTCAACACCTACGAAGGCACGCACGACATCCATGCGCTGATTCTGGGCCGGGCGCAGACGGGGATCCAGGCGTTCCAGTAACTGTTCGCCTGGGTTAAAAAAAACCGCGCAGTCTGCGCGGTTTTTTGTTTTTAGAAGCTCAACCCTTTGAAGTTGTAGCCGATGCTGATACTCGCCGCGACTGGGTCCAGGCGCACGTCCTGGGTCTGGCCGGTGGAGAAGTGCACCTTGGTTTTCAACTTGGTCTTGATCACGGTGGCGTCGAGGAACCAGTTGTCGTCGATGCGCCAGGTGGCGCCGATCTGGGCGCTGACGCCAGCCTTGTCGTCGAGCTTGTAGGTCGCGCCGGGACCGCCGGTGTTCAGGATCGAGGTCAGCTGTCCCGAACCCCGTTCCTTGATGAACATCGCGTACGTCAGGCCCACACCCACGTATGGGCGCAAGGTGGCGTTGGCTGGCATGAAGCGGTACTGGATGAAGGCGGTCGGTGGCAATACTTTCGAGTCGCCAAGCTTGCCGGTGCCCTTGATCGCGCCGTCACCGATCAGGTCGTGCTTGTACGGCAGGCCCAGGTCCAGTTCGGCCGACCAGTTATCGGTGAGCATGTAGGCGATGGCGAAGCGCGGCTTGGTGTCGGGTTCCACATCGGCCTTGGTGCCTGGCAGTGCCGGCGCCGAGACGTCGCCCGAGTCGACCTTCGGGGTGATCTTGTTCATGCCCAGGGTGCCCAGCCAGGTGCCGGCCGTTTGTTGCGCCGAGGCGGCCGCAGCCACCGACATTGCGGCCGCCAGCACCAGCATTTTGAGCGAGGTTTTATTCATTTCGTCTCCAGATTCTTGTTCGTATTGTTGGTTGCCAGCGGCGGCTTGGGTGCAGCCACCGCCGGCTATCCCGCCTTACATCCAGCCCTTGGTCACCAGGCTGCGCGACACGTAACGCGCCAGCAGCAAGTTGTTGAACGGCGTCGGATGGACCTCGTCGGCAAACGAGTAGTGGCTGATGTCGCCGGCCACCAGGTTGCTGCCGTTACAGGCGATCGAGGAGCCGATCGGATTTTTCGCCGCGCTCAGGTCACAGGCGGGCTCGGAGACATTGGTCAGGCCATATGGTCCCGGATTCATGGACTGGTCATGGCTGACCGCGTACACGTCGACAATCACCACTTTAGGCTCGGCGCCGAGGCTGGTGGTCAGCGAGGTATTGTAGGCCTTGACCATGGTGTCGATCAGGGCGCGGATCTCGGCCGAGCGGCCACGACCGCTAGGCGTGGTGGCAACGTCCGGCAGGTTGTTGACGGTAACGTAGTTGGCGCCGTTGGCGATGATCTGGTTTTTCACCAGCGTGGCCAGCTCGGTGCCGGCCTTGGCCATTTCGGCCACCAGGCTCGGGCCATTGGCGGTGGCAAAGTCGGCGCCGGCTTTGGCGCCAGCGGCGGTGGCGTCAGCCGTGGCCTTGGCGATGATTGCGGTTGCGTTGGCAACCACGGCCGAATTGCCCGGCTGCATAGCTGCCGTACCGATGGCAGCCTGGGTCACGGTAGTCTGGGTGGCGCCCGGCGCTTGTCGTGCCGCGCCCACTGCTGCCGTGATGGCGGCAGCAGCCGTTTGCGGGTTGGTCGCGCCGGCGGCCAGTTGCGGGATCAGGCTCGGGAAGAACGCTGCGGCGCCGGCGGCGTTGCCGGCAGCGGTGGCATCGGCGCTCAGCTTGGACAGCAGGAACAGCACATCGTTACCGCCAGCCATGACCAGCACCAGTTCGTCGCCCTTGAACTTGCCGCCGACGGCAGCCAGGTGGTTGGCGACCTGGGTAACGACCGGAACGGTCATGAAGCCGGTGGCAGCGCCGGTGGCAATGTTGCCGGGGCCGACAGGATTGGTGACGCGGGCGCCACCCTGGGCGTAGCCGAAGCAGCCGGCGTTGGCTTTGCGCGGCACGTTGAAGCCCGGCGCGGTGCCATCGAGGCCGGTGAGTGCCGCGCACGGCGCGGCCAGGCCCAGTTGGGCGGCCACCAGCTCGGTCCAGTTACGGCCGGTCAGGGTAGGATTGATCGCGGTGTTGTCGCCATTGATGGTGAACTTGCCACCCTTGAGCGCGGCGATGGCGCCGACGTTGTAGGAGCCAACATCCGACAGGCTGTCACCGAACGATACTTGCGAATTGAATTTGACACGAAGGGTTTGATCGCCCGCTTCCGGGCTGGAGCCACCGCAACCGGCAAGGATGGCGAGAGCCATTGCGGCGATGGCAAGTTTGGTGTGACGCATATTGTCTCCTGAGGATTTTGTGGCCCAATAAGAACGGGCGTGCTATTCATGCACAACTAGTCTGCCAGCGTTGCGCTGGAATGTATAGCGGCGCACTGTCAATTCTCAGGCGTTGTGTTCAAAAAAGAACAGTTGCTCGTAAAGGAACTCCAGCGTTGCTTTTTATCAAAAAAGTTGAACGCTGGAATACATAAAATCAGGAAACTATTCGCTCAAAAAACGCGCCAGGATGCCGGTCGAACCGAACACCGACCGTCGCAGGCGATCGTTCACGCCGAGCCAGTCGCTGCTTTGCGGCGGGGTCTCCACCAGGATCACATCGGCCTTGACCAGGTCCATCTCGCGCAGGGCCGCATAGATGCCGTAGGCATAGCCGACCGGCTCGGCCGGCAGCAGGCGCTGGCTGTCGCCCAGGTCAACCATGGCGCCGCAGGCGTGACCGATCACCGCCACGCGGGCGCCCCTGGCCTGCAGTTGCGCCACCGTGTCGGCCAGCGCGGCGTGGGCCACCATGGTCACCGGCGTGCGCGGTGCATAGTGCGATTCCAATGTGCCGGAGGCGCGCGGCGCGGCCTGGTCGGGCGCGGCCGGCAACAGGCCAATCACGTCGGCGATCTGCTGCGCGGTGATGTGGCCGGGACGCAGCAGCACCGGGCCGTGGGTGGCCAGGCGCGACAAATCGACGATGGTCGATTCGATGCCGACCTGGCTGGCGCCCCCTTCCAGCACCGTGACGTGCAAGCCGGCTGAACACGCCGGCTCGCCGGTGATCGAACCTTCCTCGACATCATCGAGATGGAATTCGTCGCGCACGTGTTGCGCGGTGGTGGGACTGACGTTGCCGAACTTGTTGGCCGAGGGCGCCGCCAGCCCTCCCCTGCCACCCTTGAAGGCGCTGAGCAAGGCGATCGCCACCGGGTGCGCCGGACAGCGGATGCCCACCGTGTCCTGGCCGCCAGAGACGGCGTCCGGGATATGGCTGGCGCGCTTGAGGATCAACGTCAAGGGACCAGGCCAGAACGCAGCGACCAGCTGGCGCGCGGCGTCGGGAATGTCGGTGACCCAGTAATCGAGGTCGGCGCCGGGCGCCACGTGGACAATCACCGGGTGGTCGTTGGGGCGGCCTTTCGCTTGGTAGATGCGCGCTACCGCTGCCGGATTTTCGGCGTCGGCGCCGAGGCCATAGACGGTCTCGGTGGGAAACGCCACCAGGCCACCGGCCTCGAGTACGCGCGCAGCTGCCGCAATATCGGCATCCATCGCAGCGTCGTCGGCCACGGCAGCAGAGGCAGCGTTTACCGCAGTCACGGCGCGATACCCAGGATGTCGCAGGCAGCCAGCAATTGCTGCTGCGCCTGCTCCAGCGTGGCGGCCACGAAGGTCAGGTGGCCCATCTTGCGCGCGCGGCGCGGGTCGTCCTTGCCGTACAAATGCAGGCAGGCGCCCGGCAGCGCCAGCACCTGGTCCCAGGCCGGCTCACGCACATCGTCACTATCACCGTCGAACCAGAGATCACCGAGTATGTTGAGCATGACCGCCGGCGAATGCTGGCGCACGTCACCGAGCGGCAGACGCGCCATGGCCCGCACTTGCTGCGCGAACTGGCTGGTGATGCAGGCGTCCATCGTGTAATGGCCGCTGTTGTGCGGACGCGGCGCCATTTCGTTGACCACCAGCGAGCCGTCGGTCAGCACGAAGAACTCGATGCACAGCACGCCCACGTAGCCAAGCTCGGCCACGATGGCTTGCGCCGCCTGCTGCGCCTTGACAGCACTCTCGGCCGACACGTTCGGGCCCGGCACGGTGGTGGTCAACAGGATGCCGTCGCGGTGGACGTTTTCCGCGATCGGGTAGACCACCGATGCGCCGTCGTGACCGCGCGCAGTCAGCACCGACACCTCGTACGCCAGCGGCAGCATTTTTTCCAGCAGGCAGGTCACCTGCCCCATCTCGGCAAACGCGGCGCGCACGTCGTCGCGCGACTTCACCCGCACCTGGCCCTTGCCGTCGTAACCCATGCGAACCGTTTTCAGGATGCCGGGCAGCAGGTCGTCGGCAATCGCGGCGATGTCGTCTTCACTGGCGATCACCTTGTGCGGCGCCGGCAGCACGCCGGACTTGTCCGCGCAATCGACAAAGAAACGCTTCTCGGCAATGCGGTCCTGCGCCACCGATACGCCGTGGGCGTTCGGCGCAACAAACACGGTCTGCGCCAGGCGCGACAGGCTGTCGGCCGGGACGTTTTCGAACTCGGTGGTCACGGCCAGGCATTGCGCGGCCAGTGCGTCGAGGCCGGCGGCATCGCTGTAGCCGGCGTTGACCAGGCGCTGGGCCACTTGTCCGGCCGGGCAGGACGCGGACGGTTCGAGCACGGCCACCTGGTAGCCCATGCTCTGGGCGGCGTGGGCGAACATGCGGCCAAGCTGGCCGCCGCCCATCACCCCCAGCCAGGCTGGCGGGTTGGCGGCGGGCAGCAGGGGAAGATCTTTAGAGTGACTCATTATTTCCTACAGCGGCAATGTCATGGCCTTGGCGGCGTCGGTTTGCGAAACGCGGAACGCTTCGAGCTGGTCGGCCAGCGCCTCGTCGGTGGCGGCGATCATGGCCACGGCTGTGAGCGCCGCATTGGCAGCGCCCGCTTCGCCGATGGCAAAGGTGGACACCGGCACGCCTTTCGGCATCTGCACGATCGACAGCAGCGAATCCTCGCCACGCAGGTACTTCGACGGCACCGGCACGCCCAGCACCGGCACGATGGTCATGGCAGCGACCATGCCCGGCAAGTGGGCGGCGCCACCGGCGCCGGCGATGATCGCGCGCAGCCCGCGCGCACGCGCGCTCCTGGCGTACGCGACCATCTCGTCGGGCATGCGGTGGGCGGAAATGACCTGCGCCTCGAACGGCACGCCAAACTGCTTGAGGATGGCAACCGCGTTCTGCATCACGTCCCAGTCCGAAGACGAGCCCATGATGACGCCGACCAGTGGCTTAACTTGATCGGTCATCTTATGCCTTCAGCTTTGCACCGGTCAGGCGCTCGATGGCCTCGAAATACTTGGCCTGGGTTTTTTCGATGACGTCGGCCGGCAGTGCCGGCGCTGGCGCGGTCTTGCCCCAGTCGGTCAGGGTTTCCAGGTAGTCGCGCACGAACTGCTTGTCGAACGACGGTGGCGAGATGCCCACCGCGTACGAGTCCGCTGGCCAAAAGCGCGAGGAGTCGGCCGTCAGCACTTCGTCCATCAAGTGCATCACACCATCGTCGTCGAGACCGAACTCGAACTTGGTGTCGGCAATGATGATGCCGCGCGTGGCGGCGTACTCGGCAGCGGCCGTGTACAGCTTGATGCTGACATCGCGCATCTTGGCAGCGAGGTCGGCGCCAATGCGGCTTTCCATGTCGGCAAAGCTGATGTTTTCGTCGTGCTCGCCCAGGTCGGCCTTGGCCGCCGGGGTAAACAACGGCTCGGGCAGCTTCTCGGCCTGTTGCAGACCCTCGGGCAAGGTGATGCCGCAGATGGCGCCCGTGGCCTGGTAATCTTTCCAGCCCGAACCGATGATGTAGCCGCGCACCACGGCTTCGACCATGATCGGTTTCAAGCGCTTGGCCACGACTGCGCGGCCCTTCACTTGGTCCACTTCGTCGGCGGAGACCACGGACTCGGGCGCTACGCCGGTCAGGTGGTTCGGCACGATGTGGCCCAGCTTCTCGAACCAGAAATCGCTCATCTGGTTCAGTACCATGCCCTTGCCGGGTATCGGTTCATTCATCACGACATCGAAGGCGGACAGGCGGTCGGTGGTGACGATCAGGATCTTGTCGTCGCCAACGGCGTAGTTGTCGCGGACTTTGCCGTGACCGAGCAGTGGCAGGGAGGTAATGGAAGACTGGTAGAGGGCGTTCATAGCTTGGAGTGTGTTGTTAAAAGCAAAACTGTAAAAGCGAAACCGTAAAAGCGAAACCGGCGGAAAGCAATGCTCTCCGCCGGTCGAGAACTCACGGGTCAGTGTCCCGTTGCAGACAGGATTTTACTTCACAATTTGCGACAGCTCGCCGGCCTTGTAACGCTCGGCCATTTTTTCCAGCGGAATTTGCTTGATTTTCGACGCTTGGCCGGCGCAGCCGAACGCTTCGAAACGGGCGCGCACAACTTGCTCGGCAGCCAGACGGGCAGGCTTGAGGTAGTCGCGTGGATCGAATTTCGACGGGTTCTGGAACATGAACTGGCGGATCGCCGCGGTCATGGCCAGGCGGATGTCGGTGTCGATATTGATCTTGCGAACGCCGTGACGGATGCCTTCCTGGATTTCTTCGACCGGCACGCCGTAGGTCTCTTTCATGTCACCGCCGAATTCGCGGATGATGGCCAGCAGCTCTTGCGGCACCGACGACGAACCGTGCATCACCAGGTGGGTGTTGGGGATACGCGCGTGGATTTCCTTGATGCGGTCGATCGCCAGGATGTCGCCGGTTGGCTTGCGGGTGAACTTGTAGGCGCCGTGCGAGGTGCCGATGGCGATTGCCAGCGCGTCGCACTGGGTTTGCTTGACGAAGTCGGCCGCCTGGTCGACGTCGGTCAGCAGCTGTTCGCGGGTCATGGTGCCGTCGGCGCCGTGGCCGTCTTCCTTGTCGCCCTTCATGGTTTCCAGCGAACCCAGCACACCGAGTTCGGCTTCGACGGTCACGCCGATCGAGTGCGAGAACTTCACCACTTCGCGCGAGACAGCAACGTTGTATTCATACGACGCGACCGACTTGCCGTCCGCTTCGAGCGAACCGTCCATCATCACCGACGAGAAGCCGGAGCGGATCGCGGCCATGCAGATCGCCGGCGACTGGCCGTGATCCTGGTGCATCACGACCGGGATGTGCGGATACGCCTCGATGGCGGCGTCGATCAGGTGGCGCAGGAACGCTTCGCCGGCGTATTTGCGGGCGCCAGCCGAGGCTTGCATGATGACCGGGCTGTCGAGCGCGTCGGCAGCAGCCATGATGGCTTGCACTTGTTCCAGATTGTTGACGTTGAAGGCAGGAATGCCGTAACCATTTTCAGCAGCATGGTCCAGCAGTTGACGCATCGATACGAGGGACATGGTATGTACTCCAAACAATTAAAAAAAAGAACCTTGCCGGAGCATCACCACGCCCGCTCGCGCGGGCATGGCCTCCGGACTTACTTATTAACGACCTGACCGACCTTGACGATCCGCAGCGCATTGGTGCCGCCGGCATAACCCATGCGCGAACCCCAGGTCACCACGATGATGTCGTCTTTCTTGACGATGCCGCGCGCCACCAGCAGCTCTTCGGCCTGGCGCATCACGGTAGCGCTGTCGCCGGCCTGGGCCAGGTTGAACGCCTTGACGTTGCGGTACAGCGACGCCTTGCGCTCGGTGAGCACGCTCGGCGTCAACGCATAGATCGGCGTGTCGATATTGTGACGGCTCATCCACAGCGCGGTGGAACCGGACTCGGTCAGCGCCACAATGGCTTTGACTTCCAGGTGGTGCGCGGTAAACAGCGCCGCGTACGCGATCGACTGGTCGATGCGGGTAAAGGTGGCGTTGAGGAAGTCGGCGTCGAGCTTGTTGTACTCGGACTGCTCGGCTTCCACGCAAATGGCTGCCATCATTTCCACGGTTTCGATCGGGTAACGGCCCGAGGCGGTTTCCGCCGAGGTCATCACCGCATCGGTGCCGTCGAGCACCGCGTTGGCCACGTCCGATACCTCGGCGCGGGTGGGCACGGCGTTGAAAATCATCGATTCCATCATCTGCGTGGCGGTGATGGCCAGCTTGTTCGATTCGCGCGCCATGCGGATCATGCGCTTTTGCAGCGCCGGCACCGCCGCGTTGCCCACCTCGACCGCCAGGTCGCCACGGGCAACCATGATGCCGTCGGAGGCGTCGAGAATTTCTTGCAGTACTGGAATGGCTTCGGCACGCTCGATCTTGGCGATCATCATCGGCTTGTGGCCGTAAGGCTCACCGGCGATATTGGCCAGCGTGCGCGCCATTTCCATGTCGGTCGAGCTTTTCGGGAACGAGATCGCCAGGTAATCGCACTGGAAGCTCATCGCGGTCTTGATGTCTTCCATGTCCTTGGCGGTCAGCGCCGGTGCGGTCAGGCCGCCCCCCTGGCGGTTGATGCCCTTGTTGTTCGACAGCTCGCCGCCGATCTTGACGGTGGTGTAAATCTCGCTGCCGATCACTTTATCGACCACCAGCACGATCAGGCCATCGTTGAGCAGCAGCTTGTCGTCGGGACGCACGTCCTGGGGCAAGGCCTTGTAGTCAAGGCCCACGCGGTCCTGGTTGCCCAGTTCGCCGTTCTCGCCCCACTTGGCGTCCAGGATGAACTTGTCGCCGTTGACCAGTTCGATCTTGCTGTTCTCAAATTTGCCGACACGAATCTTCGGTCCCTGCATGTCCGCCATGATCGCCACTTCGCGGCCGCATTCGGCAGCCGCTTCACGCACCAGCCGTGCGCGGTCGATATGGTCCTGCGCCTTGCCGTGCGAGAAGTTCAGGCGAACGACATCGACGCCGGCGCGGATCATCTTGACCAGGACGTCGAAATCAGTCGATGCTGGGCCGATGGTGGCGACAATTTTGGTGCTACGGGACATAGTATTCCTTGAGCGAGAAGGTCATGCGGACAGCTTCCGCGCAGGGCGGAAACCAGGAAAATGCTGCGTCATCGACAACAAATGTAGCCAGACTACAAAACTTTGTAGCATTTTTACAAAAATCATCGTTAAACACTGACATGACAGCGATTTTACTGGTAAATCACTACACGCACGACCGTGCTATTTACTAATCTTTGAGCCAAAAACATTATTGCGCTGCAGCGCGCTGGGTCAGAATTTCGACCGCAGGCAGGGTCTTGCCTTCCAGGAATTCCAGGAACGCGCCACCACCGGTGGAGATGTAACCGATCTTGTCGGTGATGTCGTACTTGGCGATTGCGGCCAGCGTGTCGCCACCGCCGGCAATCGAAAACGCCTTCGAGGCAGCGATCGCCAGCGCCAGCGTCTTGGTGCCTTCGCCAAACTGGTCAAACTCGAATACGCCGACCGGGCCGTTCCAGACGATGGTGCCGGCAGCGGCAATTTGATCGGCCAGCATGGCCGAGGTTTTCGGGCCGATGTCGAGGATCATGTCGTCGTCGGCTACGTCGGCCACGTCCTTGACGGTGGCCGCTGCGGTTGGCGAGAATTCCTTGGCGCAGACCACGTCCACCGGAATCGGCACGGTGGCGCCGCGCTTGGCCATGATCTCGATGATGGCCTTGGCTTCTTCCACCAGCTCGTTTTCCACCAGCGACTTGCCGATGTTCAGGCCGGTAGCCTTCATGAAGGTGTTGGCGATGCCGCCACCGACGATCAGGTTGTCCACCTTGTCGGCCAGCGCTTTCAAAATCGACAGCTTGGACGACACCTTGGAGCCGGCCACAATGGCCAGCAGCGGACGGGCCGGGGCGCCCAGCGCCTTGCCCAGTGCGTCGAGTTCGGCGGCCAGCAGCGGACCGGCGGCGGCTACCGGCGCGAACTTGGCGATACCGTGGGTGGAGGCTTCCGCGCGGTGGGCGGTGCCGAACGCGTCGTTGACGTAGATGTCGCACAGCTGGGCCATTTTCTGGGCCAGTTCGTCGGCGTTCTTCTTTTCACCCTTGTTGACGCGGACGTTTTCCAGCAGCACCACCTGGCCGGCCTGCAAGCCTTCGAGGCCGGCGCCGTCCACCCAGTTCTGTTTCAGTTCAACCGGCTGGCCCAGCAGCTCGGACAGGCGCGCGGCGACCGGCGCCAGGCTGTCTTCAGCTTTGAATTCGCCTTCGGTCGGACGACCGAGGTGGGACGTGACCATGACCTTGGCGCCAGCGGCAGCGGCGGCGCGGATGGCCGGCACGGAAGCGCGGATGCGCGTATCTTCGGTGATATTGCCCGCATCATCCTGCGGCACGTTCAAGTCGGCGCGGATGAACACGCGCTTGCCCTGCAGGGCATTTTGGTCGATAAGATCTTGCAGACGGATGAAGTTCAAAACAGCGGACATGGCGACCCATTGGTTGAGTAATAAGAAGGCGCTATTCTACCGCAAGGCCGGCGTGATTTAATTGTTATTGAAATACAGGAACAGGCCCTGCTTCAAGCAACAAATGAGGATCCTGCGAGCCGTAACGCGGTGAAACAAACCATGCCGAAAACAATGGTTTCCAGCATATTGCGACGCAGCAAATAATAGATTGTCGCCGCGATACCGGAGAGCAATTTGATATTGCTCAAGTCAAAAACGATATGGCCGGCAGGCGACAGCAGCAGATCGGGGCCGATGATGGCCGCCAGTGCGCACGCGGGCGCGTAGCGCAACATATCCTGCACCCGTTTCGGAATATTGATGTGGTGACCGATCAGCCACAGCGAGCTGCGCGCGGTGGCAGTGGCCAGCACCAGCGCGCCGATGACGATCCATATCTCGAGACCGGTCATGGCGCCCTCCGCAGCCTGGCCATGACGCTCTCGACCAGCATGGCAGCCGCCATGCCCGCCACCACCGCTACCAGCAAGCCGAGCTTGTACGGCAGAGCAAACGCCGCCACCGCCACAGCGCCGGCCGCCAGCACGCCGCACAGCGCCGGCACGCCAACGATCAGCGGGATCATCACGCACACGATGGCCAGCGTGCCGGCAAAGCCCAGGCCCCATTCGGGCGGCACGGCGCTACCCAAAAAGATGCCGATGATGGACCCGACCTGCCAGGCCGACCAGTTTGGATAAATCAGGCCTTTTAAATAGGACAGCTTGCCGTCCTGCGGATCGGTCGTCGGATACTTCTGCAGGAACAGGGCCACCGCCAGGTCGCCCGAGACGTAGCCGAGCATCAGGCGCTGGCGCCACGGCAGGTGGGCAAAGTGCGGCGCCAGCAAGGCGGAGAAGATCACGAAACGCAGGTTGACCACCACGGCGGTGAGAAAGATCACCGAGATCGGCGCGCCGGTGGCGATCAGCGGCAATGCCGCCAGTTGCGCCGAACCGGCAAACACCAGCAGCGTCATGGCCAGCGCCTGCGGCACCGTCAGGCCCGACTTGACCATGGCAATGCCCACCACCAGGCCCCAGGCGGCGATGCCGAACAGGGTGGGCATGCCGGTGCGCACGGCTTCGCGCCAGGCCTGCGGGTGGTGGCGGTCCATGGCGTTCAAGGTAGGCGAACTGCGAGGGTCGGTCATGAAGAAGATTGTGGCATTCCTGCCACATGGCAGGGCTCGCCGGGAATGGAGAGGCGCTATTTTACCGATGATTTTTGCTGGTTGCGCGAATCCGTTAAAATCGTGGTTTTCCTTTGCCTTCGGAGCCCGCATAACATGACCGCCAACACCACCAACGCAGCCGCCGCAGTTGAACTCGACGGCAAAGACCTGCCGGCGCACTGCCCCAACCCGGCCATGCCGCTGTGGTCGTCGCACCCGCGCGTGTTCCTCGAATTCGACCACCACGGCACCGCCAAGTGCCCGTACTGCGGCACCGCCTATCGCCTGAAGCCCGGCACCGTCGTCGGCCACCACTAATCTCCGGACGCAGCCGCATGCCAACCAAACGTGTCAAACAGATGAACGGCAGCGCTGCCGAAACCGAGACCGCGTTCTACGACGCCCTCAACCGGGCCGACGTCGACGCCCTGATGGCCCTGTGGGCCGATGACGACGAGATCGTCTGCATCCACCCGGGCGGCCAGCGCCTGATCGGCCACGCCGCCATCCGCACCGCGTGGGAAGCGATCCTGGCCCAGGGTGGCCTGCAGATCATGCCGTCGCAATTGCACGAAACCCATACCTTGATGAGTTCGGTGCACACGGTGGTGGAAGGCACCACCGCCGCCAGCGGCGAGCCGGCCCACCTGCTCGCCACCAACGTCTACAGCAAAACCCCGCGCGGCTGGCGCATCGTGCTGCACCACGTCTCGATCGCGCCGGGCGCGGCGCCGGTCGATCCGCAGGCGCAAATCCTGCACTGACTCTGCAATAATAGACAGTGGAATATTCGTCGCCGTTCTGGCTGCCCAGCGGCCACCTGCAAACCATCTACCCCGCCAAGTGCATCGCCAAGCCGGCGGTGCGGTACCGGCGCGAGCGCTGGGATGCGCCGGACGGCGACTTCGTCGATATCGATTTCGTCGATGGCCAGCGGGGCCAGCCGATGGTCGTGCTGTTCCACGGCCTGGAAGGCTCGTCCGACAGCCACTACGCGCGGTCGCTGATGGCTGCCGTGGCCGCGCGCGGCTGGTCGGGCGCCGTGCCGCATTTTCGCGGCTGCTCGGGCGAAGCCAACCGCGCGCCGCGTTTTTACCACTCGGGCGACGCTGCCGAGGTGGACTGGATCGTGCGCAAGCTGCACGCGCGCCACTGCGGAAAATTCTACGCGGTCGGCGTCTCGCTGGGCGGCAACGCCCTGTTGCGCTGGCTCGGCGAATCGCAGCACCAGGCCGATTTTATCGATGCCGCCTGCTCGGTATCGGCGCCGCTGGACCTGGCGCAAGGCGGCGCCTCGCTCTCGCGCGGCTTCAACATGGTGTACACGCGCATGTTTTTGCAGACACTGAAACCCAAGTGCATCGCCAAGCTCGAGCACTTCCCCGGCCTGTTCGACCTGGACGCCCTGCACGCCGCCCGTGACCTGTACGCCTTCGACAACGTCGTCACCGCGCCGCTGCACGGCTACCGCGACACCAACGACTACTGGGACCGCGCCAGCGCCAAGCACGTCCTGACCGACATCACCGTGCCCACCCTGGTGCTCAACGCGAAAAACGATCCATTCCTGCCCGGGCGCCACCTGCCGCAACGTGCGGCGTCCAATGTGGTGCTCGAGTATCCTGATCACGGTGGCCACGTGGGCTTTGCCGTGGGCCGCCTGCCCGGCAAGCTGGACTGGCTGCCACGGCGCCTGCTCCATTTCCTCGACAGCGCCAGCGATCAACCGGGCAAACCACAGGACGGACAACTAAAACATGGATGACATCGTCAAGCAGGCCCTGGCCAAGTGGCCCGACGTTCCCAACTGCTACGGCTGGCTGGCGCTCGACGCGCGCGGCCACTGGCGCATGCGCGACGAGCGCGCCCAACATCTCGGCCTGCCCGGCGACAAGCTCACCAATCCCGCCCTGGTCGGCTTCATCAACCGCAACTACGCCGCCGACGAGCGCGGCTGCTGGTATTTCCAGAACGGTCCGCAACGCGTGTACGTGCAACTGCAAGCGGCGCCGTACATCGTGCGCACCGATCCGGCCGCCGGCTGGCTGCTGCACACGGGCGCTGCCATGCCTGCCATCGAGGCGGTAGCGCTGACCGAGACCGGCGCCCTGCTACTGGTGGGGGAAGATGTGATTGCACAACTGGACGACCGCGACTTCGCCCAAGTGCTGCCGCGCCTGCACTTGCACGGCGCGCCGGTGGGCGACGATGCCCTGCTGGCGTGGCTGGACGCGCCGGGCGCGCGATTGACCTTCGCCGACGGCGAACGTCATATCGACGTCGAACGCGTGGCTGCCGACCGGCTGCAGCAGCGCTTCGGCTTTGTCAGCGTGCCCAGCTCTCCGGCGTAGCGTCGGATTTTTGACGCAGCCGCTCGAACGGATCGGTGCTCTGGCGCAGCCGGCCGGACGGATCGGTCCACTCCCTGTCGGCGCTGTTGCCCAAACCGCCGGTACTGCTGTTGACACTGCTGCTGTTGCCGCTGCGTAGCTCCGCCTTGAAGGCCGGCTGTAACGCCAGGTCTTTCTTGGCCTTGTCCCCCATCGCCTCGCGCTGGCGCGCCTGCCAGTCACGTTCGCGCGCATCGATCAGCGCCTGGTCGTAAAACGAGGCATCGGAGGCCTTGCGCGCAAAACCGAGCTGCTCCAGCGCCGACAGGGTGCCGCCTTGCAGCATGTACGACTCGGCCAAAGCGATGTGCTGCAAAGCGATCTTGCCCTGCTTGGAATACACCTGCGCCAGGTAATCGAACACTTCCGGCTCCTCGCGGTAAAGCAGGGCCTGGTCGCGCAGGTAGGCGGCAGCATCGTCGTACTTGCCGGCGGCGATCATGGCCTCGGCGTACAGGTGCGACACCGTGCGCGACAGCGGGAACTTCTGCTGCGCCGCCTTGGCTTCTTCCAGGCCCTTGGCGATGGAATCGTGGTCGTCGGACTTGCCCAGCTTGATCTCGATCGAGGTGGTGACAAAAATCGCGTCCGACGCCGGCTTGGGCGCAGCGCTGAAGGTGCCGGGCGGCGGCGCCTTGTTGAAGGTGCCGCGCGCCTTGTCCAGCCACACCTGGGCATTGGCGGGGTCGCCATTCTTGAGCGACCAGAACGCCATGCCGTACTGGCCGGCCGTCAGCTGCAGGCGGTTTTCCTGCTTCATCTGTTCTTCGAAAAACTGTTTAGCTTCGGCCATCGCCTGCGAACCCTGCGCCTGCAACACGCGCGCGCGCGAGCGCACCAGGTAAAAATCGAGACTGTCGGCACGCTGCTTGTACGGCTGGTCGCGGATGCGCGCCTGGATGTCGGCGATGCGCTCGGTGGTGAGCGGGTGGGTTTGCAGGTAGGCCGGCACCAGGTCGCTGTAATTGCGCGTGGCCGACTGCATGCGCTGGAAGAACGCCACCATGCCGGTGGTGTCATAGCCGGCCTCGCCCATGATCTGGAAACCGATGCGGTCGGCCTCGCGCTCGGCCTCGCGGCCAAAATTGAGCTGGCGCTGGATGGCCAGTCCCTGCCCGCCCATGAACACGCCGATGGCCGCATCGCCACCGGCGCGCGACGCCAGCGCCGCCAGGATCATCGCTGCCAGCGGGATCAGCGCATCCTGCTTTTGCTGGCCGATCGAGCGCGCAATGTGGCGCTGCGCCACGTGGCCGATCTCGTGGCCGAGCACGGACGCGAGCTCCGACTCGGACTGCGCCGCCAGCAGCAAGCCCGAGTGCACGGCAATGAAACCGCCGGGCAGCGCGAACGCGTTCAACTGCGGATCGCGCACCGCGAAGAAATAATAGTCGTAATTGGCCTCGCCGCGTGCGCCGGGACGCGCCGCCACGAGTGCATTACCAAAATTGTTCAGGTATTCGAGGATGGGGCCGTCGTCGAGGAAATCGCGGTCGCGGCGGATGTCGCGCATGATTTCCTCGCCAATCTTGCGCTCCGAAATGGGCGACAAATCCTGGCGCTCGGTGTCGCCGAGCGCGGGCAAATTGGGGATTTTTGCGGGCGCGAGCGCATTTTGCGCGATGGCCATCGGCATCGCGATCAACAAAGCCGCAGCCACCATGCGCACACGCAGGGGACGGCGGGACTCACTGGCAGGGGGGCGGTGTTTTGAATTCACGGTGCTATGATACCCGCAACCGGGGCCTTGGCGCACCACGCGCTCCCCTTTGATCACCTTGTTGCCACTTTCCTATCCGCACCTTTCCATGACCGATAACCTCCCTCCAGCCGACCACCTGACCCACTTCGACGCCAGCGGCCAGGCCCACATGGTCGACGTGGGCGCCAAGGCGCAAACCCACCGCATTGCCGTCGCTTCCGGCACGATCCGCATGAAGCCGGAAACCCTGGCCATCATCATGGACGGCACCGCAAAAAAAGGCGACGTGCTGGGCATCGCCCGCATCGCCGCCATCATGGCCGCCAAGCGCACCAGCGACCTGATTCCCCTGTGCCACCCGCTGGCGCTCACCCGCGTGGCGGTCGATTTCGACACCGACCAAGCCAACGCCAGCGTCCACTGCAAGGCGCAAGTGGAAACCTTCGGCAAGACCGGCGTCGAGATGGAAGCGCTGACCGCCGTGCAGGTGGGTTTGCTGACCATTTATGACATGTGCAAGGCGGTGGACCGGGGCATGGTGATGGGCGAGATCCGGGTGATGGAAAAGCACGGCGGAAAGTCGGGGGATTGGAGTGTGACGAGCTAGTCCGGGTAAGGACTCGACGCGGGCTGGCCAGCCAGGTCGGTCCAGATGTCGTCGGGCAGCGAACGGTCGCGCAGGCAAACCCGGTCGTGCTCGGGATACGTGATGCGGTCGACCGGGGCGCGGGTGCCGACCACCAGGCAACGCGTGGGCGAGGCGCTGCGATTTTCCAGGCAATGTCCGACCGCAACGCCGGCCTTGAAAGTTGCTGCGTCACCGGCACGCATCAGCTTCTCGGATGCCCCCTCGATCACAATGATCTCACCATCAAGCACGTAGACCATCTCGTCTTCGGCGCTGTGCCAATGCCTGATCGACGATCTGCTGCCAGGCTGAAGCACCTCGACGAAGGCGCCGAACTGCGACAGTTCGCCCACCTCGCTGATCCAGCGGCGTTGATTCGGTTCCGTGGAACCTGGCGCCGGGTCGCTTTCGGTCAACAGTTGATCGGGCGTGAAGACAGGCATGGATGGGACTCCTCGATAACGTCAACAATGACAGCAATGGCTGATTGTAACAACAAGCATCACCCTGCATGACGTAATCATGGCGTTGAGAATTGGCGCCATACCCGTCCGCGCCGGGCCTCGAAGTGATAGTTTTCTTACTCTCCAAGGAAACCATCGCATGCAAATGAAAAACACATCCTGGCTGGTGCTGTGGTTATTCGTCCTGGCCTTGTTCGGCCAGGCCAGCGCCGCCGATATCGTCCCGGCCAATGACCCCGCCTGGTCGCAGTCCCTCAACGGCAACTGGTCGTTCAAATACCTGCCCTCTCTCGACGCCGGCGCCGATGCGCAGTTCTCCGCGCCCGGCTTCGACGTCTCGCGCTGGCAGACCATCCCCGTGCCGGCCAACTGGGAGCTGCACGGCCATGCCGAGCCTTCCTATGGTGACGATCTCAGGGATGGCCTCGGCTTGTATCGGCGTACGTTCACGGTGCCGAAAAGCTGGCAAGGCCGGCGTACCTTCCTGCGCTTCGACGGCGTGGCGTTCGGCTACCAGGTGTGGGTCAACGGCAAGCTGGTTGGCACGTCATCGGCCAGCGCATTCAACCGCCATACCTTCGACATCACCGATTTGCTGCAAGACCAGAATACGGTGGCCGTGCGCGTGACCACCAAGCCGCTCGGTTACGAGTTCGATCTCAACGATGACTGGTCGCTGTCGGGCATTTATCGCGACGTGACCTTGGTCTCGCTGCCGGCGGTGCACGTGCAGGACTTGAGCACCAGCACTGTCCTGCAAGGCAAAGACGCCCTGCTCGCGGTCAAGGTGCAACTGAGCGCGCCGAGCGCGGTGGTGCATGCCGACCTGTTCGATACGCAAGGTAAGCGAGTAGCGCGGCAGGTACTCACCAACCTGGGCACGACAATACGCATCAAGCAACCGCAACTGTGGACCGCCGAAACGCCAACGCTGTACCGCCTGGTCCTCACCGTGACGCAGCAGGGCAAACCGATCCAGACAGTCGAACAGCGCGTGGGCCTACGCGACGTCAAGGTCGCTGGCAAGCTGCTGCTGGTCAACGGCAAGCCGGTCAAGCTGCGTGGCATCAATCACCACGATCTCGATCCCGTCACCGGCCGTGCCGTGACCGGGGCGCAGATGCGGCAAGACCTGGCGCTGATGAAGCAAGGTAATGTCAATTATGTACGCACCTCGCACTACCCGCCCCATCCACGCCTGCTCGAACTGTGCGACGAACTGGGCTTTTATGTAATGGACGAAGTGGCCATCGGCCACGGTGAAAAGAACCTCGACAATCCTGCCTACCGCGACAACATCCTGGCCCGCGCCCGCGCGACCGTGATGCGCGACAAGAACCATGCATCGGTGATTATCTGGAGCATCGGCAACGAGAATCCGATCAACGACTTCGAGCTCGATGCCGGCCGCCTGGTCAAGCAACTCGATCCCACCCGGCCGATCACGCTGCCCAAGATCGGCAGTTACTTTGCCAAAAACTACGCGCGCATCCCGGCTTTCGTCGACCTGTATTCGCCGCATTACCCGAGCAACGCTACCCTGGCAGGCTACGCCGACAAGCTGACGCGCCCGACCATCCTGACCGAATACGCGCATGGCCTGGGCCTGGCCAGCGACCGCATCCAGGACCAGTGGGCGCTACTGCAAGCCAACCCGGTGTTCGCGGGCGGCTCGCTGTGGCACTTCCACGACCAGGGCTTGCTGCGTCGCCGGGCAACGCAGGTCGATCCCGATCAGGCGACCCAATACGCGTGGCGCGACCCCCACCAGTACTACGATACCCACGGCCTCGACGGCGCCGACGGCCTGGTCTATGCCGACCGCACGCCGCAGGTCGATTTCTGGCAGATGCGCAAGGTATATGCACCGGTCCAGTTCGTCGAGCGCACGGCGCGGGTGGCACCCGGTCGGCAACGCATCGCCGTCACACTGGAAAACCGCTACGACTTCCGCAGCCTGCGCGGCGTCACGTTGCACTGGGCCTTGCAACAGAACGGCGTGAAACGCCAGCAAGGCAAAGAGGCGCTGTCGGCTCCAGCACGCGCTACGGAAGCGACCGCCATCGCGGTGGACATTCCGGCACCGGCCGCATCGCTCACCGACGTGCTGGTCTTGCAGTTGCGCGCGGTGGACGAGCACGGCACGCAAATCAACGAGCGCAGCTTGCACCTGCTGCGCGCGGAACCGGCACAATTCAACTGGACGGCCACTCCTGTGGATCCTGTGGCCTTCGTGACTCCTGCTGCTGCTCTTGCTACTGCTACTGCTACTCCTGCTGCCCCTGGTATTGCTGCCACTCCTGCTCCTCATTCGCCGATACTGGCCGAGGATGCGGGCGCAACTTCCGTCACGACCGCGCAATGGATCTTGACCGTGCAGCGCGAAACCGGCGCACTGGCGATCCGCGACCGCGCCGGCCGGGTGCTGGTCGATGGCATCGTGCCGCATGGCGGACGCCGGTTCACCATGGCCGAGGCGCTGGGCGCGAAAAAATCGGGGACCTGGCCGGTGTCGATCCTGGAACAGGCCGACCAGCCCGTGATCAAGGCGGAGCGGCTGGGCGAGCGGGTGCGGCTGTCGGTACACGCGACTTACCGCCTGCCGGTACCCGCTGCGCTGGCAGAGGCGGCGCCGAAAGGCGCAGCCGCTCAGCCGGACGATCTGCTGCCCGCAGGCGAGGCCAACCACATCGCCAGCCCAGGCCGACCAGGTAGGCCAGGCAACAATGGCGGCGCCGCACTCGCCAGCGAGCAAGGCCTGGTCGGCGGCTACACGCTCGAGATCGACGGCAAGGGCGCGATCGCCGTCAGCTATGCGTATCGGCCGCTGGCGCCTGGCGCCATCGTCTCGGAGGCGGGTTTGTCGCTGGTGGCGCCGGCAGGCATGGCCGAGTTCCGCTGGGTGGGGCAAGGGCCGTATGCCGGCTACCCTGGCAAGGATCAACTGAACGAATTCGGCATCTACCACCTGAACCGCGCCGACCTCCGCTTCCAGGGCAACCGGCGCCAGACCGAACTGGCGGTGCTGTCGGACACTGCCGGCGCAGGCTTTGCGCTGGCGCTGCCGGCAGCCGATGTGGCCGTGGAGCGCCACGGCGCGCGCACGCTGCTCAGTCACAACGCGGTGATTGGAGGCTTGGGGAATAAGGGAACCCAGCCGGAAACCGTTGTCGCGCTGGACGAGGTGGGGGAAATCTCCGGCCGGTTCCTGCTGCTGCCGCTGGCTGGCGCCTGGCCCCAGGCCTTGCAAGGCTGGGTAGGTGCGCCGGGTGCGGCGGGGGAAGTATTAAAACCGTTCGTGCACAGTTATGATCAGTAAGCAGAGGAATCGGCATTCGGCCGATTCCTCTTGCCAAGTTAGCCGCCTGTTGGTGCAGTTACTTTAGCAACGTTGTTTTTCTTCAGTGCTTCGATTGCGGCCGCATTGGTCAAGTTGGTATCGACGGTCCAGGTCAGGCTGGTGGCGGCAGCGTCAACGGTAGGCTCAAAGGTGACCGTCTTTCCTTGGGAGTCACTGGCCACGCCCTCAGCCAGCACTAGGGTGATCTTACCGCCGGTAACCGAACCCGAAGCCACTTCCTTGGTCGCCGTAACGGTTGGCACGCCATTCGAGCCGGATGTGCAATTGGCAACCGAACCGCCAGCTTCCTGTGCGCACAGTGCCACAGCGGTCTTGGTGGCATCGGCTGCCGCCATGATGTTGGCGACTTTGGCCTTGACCGTGTAATTGCTGTAAGCAGGAATGGCCACCGCAGCCAGAATGCCGATAATGGCCACCACGATCATCAGTTCGATCAGGGTAAAGCCGGCTTGTGCCTGGGATTTCATGGACTTCATGGACTTGAGGGATTTCATGGTTGCGTCTCCGGGGTTGAGATGGGTCAGTGTCACACCTGAGATATCGCAATAGCTGTGCCAGCTCTGCGCCGGGGCAAACCGCGCCTCGGCAGCGCGAGAACTGCCGTTTTTTGTCAGTCGCGCCAGCGCGATTTGTCAGCGCTGACAATTTTCGTCAGCTCATCATGAGCCCAATAATGACAAAAGGGAGCGCAAGGCTCCCTTTTGTTATCGTGCGATCAAGCTGGCTATTACAGCATGGCTTTCAGCAGACGCGCCATTTCCGACGGGTTCTTGGTGACGGTAATGCCGCAAGCTTCCATGATTTCCAGTTTGGCTTGTGCGGTATCGGCGCCGCCGGAGATCAGCGCGCCGGCGTGGCCCATGCGCTTGCCCGGAGGAGCGGTGACACCGGCGATGAAGCCGACCACTGGTTTTTTCATGTTGTCTTTGATCCAATAAGCCGCGTTGGCTTCGTCAGGACCACCGATTTCGCCGATCATGATGACCGCGTCGGTATCAGGATCGTCGTTGAACATTTTCATGACGTCGATGTGCTTCAGACCGTTGATCGGGTCGCCGCCGATGCCGACTGCCGACGATTGGCCCAGGCCCAGTGCGGTCAGCTGACCGACTGCTTCATAGGTCAACGTGCCCGAACGCGACACCACGCCGATACGGCCCTTCTTGTGGATGTGACCTGGCATGATGCCGATCTTGATTTCGTCAGGGGTGATCAGGCCTGGGCAGTTAGGGCCCAGCAGCAGGGTTTTCGAACCGGCTTTGGCCATGCGGTCTTTCAGTGCCATCATGTCGCGCACTGGAATGCCTTCGGTAATGCAAATTGCCAGGTCCAGCTCGGCTTCTACGGCTTCCCAGATGGCGGCAGCTGCGCCTGCTGGTGGTACGTAGATTACCGACACGTTGGCGCCGGTTTCTTTTTTCGCTTCTGCAACGTTAGCGAAAATTGGAATGCCTTCGAAGTCTTCGCCGGCTTTCTTTGGGTTCACGCCTGCGACGAAGGCATTTTTGCCGTTCGCGTAGTCGCGGCAACCGCGGGTGTGGAACTGGCCGGTCTTGCCGGTGATCCCTTGGGTGACAACTTTGGTATCTTTATTGATCAGAATGGACATGTTGATTCCTTAATTAAGCTTGACCGGCAGCAGCTGCAACAACGCTCTTGGCTGCTTCTTCCATGGTGTCGGCTGCGATGATCGGCAGACCGGAATCGGCCAGCATCTTCTTGCCCAGGTCTTCGTTGGTGCCCTTCATGCGCACCACCAGTGGCACGTTCAGCGATACGGCTTTGACTGCGGTGATCACGCCTTCGGCGATGACGTCGCAACGCATGATGCCGCCGAAGATGTTTACCAGGATGGCTTTCAGGCCTGGGTTTTTCAGCATGATCTTGAACGCTTCGGTGACTTTCTCGGCCGTTGCGCCACCGCCGACGTCGAGGAAGTTGGCCGGCTCGCCGCCGAACAGCTTGATGGTGTCCATGGTGGCCATGGCCAGGCCGGCGCCGTTGACCAGGCAGCCGATGTTACCGTCGAGCGAGATGTAAGCCAGGTCGAATTTCGAGGCTTCCACTTCAGCTGGATCTTCTTCGTCCAGGTCGCGGTAAGCGACGATTTCTGGTTGACGGAACAGTGCGTTGGCGTCGAAGTTGAACTTGGCGTCCAGGGCGATAACCTTGCCCGAACCGGTCAGGATCAGTGGGTTGATTTCGGCCAGCGACGAGTCGGTTTCCCAGTAGGCTTTGTACAGGCCTTGCAGGTTGGTGACAGCGTCAGGGATCGAAGCTTCTGGTACGCCGATCTTGGCAGCGATGCCGGCAGCTTCAGCGTCGGTCAGGCCAACCGATGGGTCGATGGCGATCGAGTGCAGCAGTTCCGGATGCGATTCAGCCACTTCTTCGATGTCCATGCCGCCTTCCGACGAGGCCATCAGGACAACGCGCTGCGATACGCGGTCGGTGACCAGCGATACGTACAGTTCTTTCTTGATGTCCGCGCCTTCTTCGATCAGCAGGCGACGTACTTTTTGGCCTTCTGGACCGGTCTGGTGCGTGATCAGCTGCATGCCCAGGATTTGCTCGGCGTATTCTTTGACTTGTTCCAGCGATTTTGCGACCTTGACGCCGCCGCCTTTACCACGGCCACCGGCGTGGATTTGTGCTTTTACAACCCAGACCGGGCCGCCCAAGGTTTCAGCAGCTTTCACTGCCTCGTCGACGGACAGGCACGGAATACCGCGTGGTACCGTCACTCCGTATTTCCGGAGGATTTCTTTGCCTTGATACTCATGGATCTTCATGCTGGCTTCCCTTCTGATGCTGATGTGTAAAAATCGATTAAGACTGCGGAATAGTGTGGTGCTTGGGTAAAACTATGGCCCGGTCGCTATTGAAGCCAGCGGCAAGGCAAATCGGGGGGTGCAATGAGGGGGGTGGTCCACCATGGCGTGTACACGCTGAGGCGGCGATCGCGCGCGTGCGGAACGCACGACGAGAAACAGGAATCGACAATGACATAAGATGAATACCGCTTGCGCGGCATGAATTTTAGTTAGCAGCCTATGTATCCGTAGCTTCTACGGACAACCACCGCACCCACGGTGCTGCAAAAACCGTAAAAGTGTAGCACACACCAGACCGAGTTGATACGTGTCAAACGCCATCTGGCCGTAAACCGTTGGCGGTGACGAGGGTATTCATAGGTATTCACCAACTAAATATCGGCAATCACTGGTCGAAATCGGCAGTGCCCTTCATGGCGGTGCGGATGGCGCGCTGGGAGAAGCCGCGTTGCAGCAGGAAGCGCATTTGCTTGTTGCGTTGCTCGGGATCGGTGGCGACCTCGCCGAACTTGCGTTCCCATATCTCGCAACAGCGCGCGGTCTCGGTGTCGGCCAGGCTTTCCTTGAATCCTTGCAGCGCCTCGCCCTGCACGCCGTGGCTTTGCAGCTCGGCCATGATGCGGGCATTGCCGAAACGGGCAGAACGACGGTGGATCAGCGATTCGGAAAAACGTTCCTGCGACAGCCAGTTGTTCTTTTCGAGCAGGTCGAGCAAGGCGTCGACGTCGTCGGTGTCTTCGGCGTAACGCGAGAGTTTGCGCGACAGTTCGAGACGGCTGTGTTCGCGCTGGGAGAGGTAGCGCAGGGCGCGGCCTTTGAGGCTGAGGGGGGGACGGGGCATGGTGGGACCTCTGGACTTTGAGGCGAGTGTACGGATGCTATGAAATACAGACACCGCACCGTTAGCCGGAGAACCGTCATCCCCGCGAAAGCGGGGATCCATACTGAGCGTGCGTTCTATGGATCCCCGCGTACGCGAGGGTGACAGGTATCAGGGCGCGGGCGCTTTGCGTTAAAGGCCGACGTGATAAAACGGCCAACCCGCCTCCATGAACTTACGCAGCGTCAGCTTCGCCCTTGGCAGGCTTGAGCTTGACCACGGTTTCCGGCTTTTCAGCGGCCAGCGGTGGCAGTGAACGAACGCCCAGCGATTCACGCACGCGGTTTTCGATTTCCCACGCCAGTTGCGGGCGCTCTTGCAGGAAGATGCGGGCATTGTCCTTGCCCTGGCCGACGCGCTCGCCGTTGTAGCTGTACCACGAACCGGACTTCTCGACGATCTTCGCTTCCACGCCCAGGTCGAGGATTTCGCCTTCGCGCGAGGTGCCTGCGCCGTACAGGATGTCGAAGTGCGCTTCCTTGAACGGTGGCGCGATCTTGTTCTTGACGACCTTGACCTTGGTTTCGTTACCGATCACCTCGTCGCCGGACTTGATCGAGCCGGTGCGGCGGATGTCGAGGCGCACGGACGCGTAGAACTTCAGTGCGTTACCACCGGTGGTGGTCTCCGGGCTGCCGAACATCACGCCGATCTTCATGCGGATCTGGTTGATGAAGATGACCAGGGTGTTGGTGCGGTTGATCGAGCCGGTGAGCTTGCGCAGTGCCTGCGACATCAAGCGTGCCTGCAGACCTGGCAGCGAGTCGCCCATGTCGCCTTCGATCTCGGCGCGTGGCGTCAATGCAGCCACGGAGTCGATCACGACCATGTCCACGGAACCGGAACGCACCAGGGCGTCGCAGATTTCCAGTGCCTGTTCGCCGGTGTCCGGCTGCGAGATCAGCAGGTCGCTCAGGTTGACACCCAGCTTTTGCGCGTAGGTGACGTCCAGCGCGTGCTCGGCGTCGATGAACGCGCAGGTGCCGCCCAGTTTTTGCATTTCCGCGATGGTTTGCAAGGTAAGCGTGGTTTTACCCGAGGATTCAGGGCCGTAGATTTCCACCACGCGGCCGCGCGGCAGGCCACCCACGCCCAGCGCCACGTCCAGGCCCAGCGAACCGGTGGACACGACCTGTACTTCTTCGATCGGCGCACTGGCATCCATGCGCATGACGGAACCTTTGCCGAACTGCTTCTCAATCTGTGCCAGCGCGGCGGCCAGCGCCTTGGCTTTCTCGGATGCGGGTACTACAGCTTTTTTATCGTCCATAATGTGCTTTCAACCAGTTGGTGGTGACAATTTGTCGGTACAGGTAGTACTGTATAAAAAAACAGTGATAAGCGCAAGCGCGATTTGATTGAAATGTCGATTAATTTTGTTGCCAGCCCCGGCCGGTGCAAAAATTCGCCAGCAAGCAAAAAATCCAACACAATACCGGCTTGAGCCTTTGCCCCAGTGCACCCGGAGTATCCACATGCGTATTTTATTAGCCGAAGATGATGGCGTTCTCGCCGACGGGCTCACCCGCTCGCTGCGCCAGTCCGGCTACGCCATCGATTGCGTGCGCAACGGCCAGGAGGCCGACACCGCCCTCTCCACCCAGGAATTCGACCTCTTGATCCTCGACCTGGGTTTGCCCAAGCTGTCCGGCCTGGAAGTGCTGCGCCGGCTGCGTTCGCGCGGCTCGCTGTTGCCGGTGCTGATCCTCACCGCTGCCGACTCGATCGAGCAGCGTGTCAACGGCCTCGACCTGGGCGCCGACGATTACATGGCCAAGCCGTTCGCGCTCTCGGAACTGGAAGCGCGGGTGCGCGCCCTCACCCGCCGCGGCGCCGGCGGCGGCGCCACCGTCATCAAGCACGGTCCGCTGTCGTATGACCAGGTGGGCCGCAGCGCCTATATCAACGAGCAGATGCTGGACCTGTCCGCGCGCGAACTGGGCCTGCTGGAAATTCTATTGGCCCGGACCGGCCGGCTGGTCTCCAAGGAGCAACTGGTCGATCACCTGTGCGAATGGGGTGAAGAAGTGAGCAACAACGCCATCGAAGTGTATGTGCACCGGTTGCGTAAAAAGATCGAGGTGGGCGGCGTGCGCATCGTCACCGTGCGCGGTCTCGGCTATTGCCTGGAAAAATACACCGAAGCTAAGGCCGCAGCCGTGGAAGTCGGGGACGCCGTCAAGTGAGCGATCAGGCGGCAGACGAGGCTCCAGAATACCAGCCGCCTGCGGTCGAGCCCGACGAGAGCATGCAACGCTCGCTGTTCGGCGAGATCCTCGACTGGATGCTGGCGCCCTTGCTGCTGCTGTGGCCGATGAGCATCGCGATCACCTACCTGGTGGCCAAGTCGATCGCCAATCAGCCGTTCGACCATGCGCTCGAAGACAGCGTGACGGTACTGGCGCAACAGGTGCGCTCGGTCGATGGCAAGCTGATTCATGGACTGTCCGGGGCTGCGCGCGACATCCTGCGCGCCGACGATGTCGATAACATCTATTTCCAGGTCCAGGGCCCCAGCGGCGACGCCATCGATGGCGACCGCGACCTGCCCCATCCCGGCAGCGATCCCGAGGAAGACCAGGCCCGCGCCGGCAGCGTACGCTTTCGCAACGACATCATGCACGGCACCCCGGTGCGCGTGGCCTACATCCATATCCGCGTGGAACCCAGCGATGGCGCGCCCTCGCCGCACCCGCCGCTGGCGCTGGTGCAGGTGGCGGAAACCCTGGAAAAGCGCGCCCAGCTGGCCAACGAGATCATCAAGGGCGTGATCCTGCCGCAATTCATCATCCTGCCCATCGTGCTGGCCCTGGTCTGGTTTGCCTTGTCACGCGGCTTGTCGCCGCTGGCGCAGCTGCAGGAGCGCATACGCGCGCGCGGTTCCGACGACCTCAGCCCCATCGCCGCGAACCTGGTGCCGGAAGAAATCTCACCGCTGGTCGGCTCGCTCAACGAAATGCTGGAACGGCTCGGCCACACCATCGACATGCAAAAGCGTTTTATTGCCGACGCCGCGCACCAAATGCGCACGCCGCTGGCCGGCATGCGCATGCAGTCCGAGCTGGCACTGCGCCAGACCGACAGCGGAGAAATTCACCGCTCGCTCGAGCAACTGGCCAAAAGTTCGGAATCGGCGACCCGGCTGGTGAACCAGCTGCTGGCCCTGGCCCGCGCGGAAAACCAGCCGCAGGCCGGATCAAGCATGGTGCAGCTGGAACTGTCGGCACTGGCGCGCAGCACCGTGCACGACTGGGTGCAGGCGTCGTTCGCCCACCAGATCGACCTCGGTTACGAAGAGCCGCCGGCGCCGGTGCACATCAACGGCGACCCGACCATGTTGCGCGAGCTGCTGTCGAACCTGATCGACAACGCGCTGCGCTACACCCCGGCCGGCGGCAGCGTTACCGTGCGGGTGCGGGTCGATTTCGAGGACCACGCGCTGCTGGAAGTGGAAGACACGGGCCCCGGCATTCCACCGGCCGAGCGCACCCGCGTGTTCGAGCGTTTTTACCGCATCCTCGGCAATACCGCCGAAGGCAGCGGTCTGGGCCTGGCCATCGTGCGCGAAATCGCCCAGCAGCACGGCGCCGAGGTCGATGTGTTCAACAATCCGCGCGTGCAACTGGCCAGGCTGCCTGGCAGCCTGTTCCGGCTGACGTTCCCGCTGCCAGTCGATCCGCTCGACGATGCCGACGAACCGCCTCACTTTGGCTAACCAGGGATAAAGAATGGATAAAACCATCCGCCGCCGCCACTGGCAGCAAACCCGCCGCATGACCGGCTGGCTCCTGCTGCTGTGGCTGGTGACGACATTTTGCGCGGCTTTCTTCGCACGCGAACTGAACAACCTGTCGATCTTCGGCTGGCCGCTGTCGTTTTATCTCGCCGCCCAGGGCGCCTCGCTGGTGTACCTGGCCATCATCGGTTTTTATGCCTGGCGCATGCGCCGGCTCGACCAGCAAGCCCGCGCCGATGCCAGGGTCAGACCATGAAAGAGCGCAGCTTTTCCGGCAAACTGGGCCGCTACTACCTGCTGTTTACCGCCGGCTTCGGCGGCTTTTTGCTCTCGCTCACGCTGCTCGAACAGGAAGGCATGCCGCGCATCTGGATCGGCTACCTGTTCATGTTTGCCACCATCGTGCTGTACGCGATCTTGGGCGTGCTCAGCCGCACCTCGAACGTGCTCGAATACTACGTGGCCGGACGCAAGGTGCCAGCCATGTTCAACGGCATGGCCACCGCCGCCGACTGGATCTCGGCGGCCAGCTTCATCAGCCTGGCCGGCGGCCTGTACCTGCACGGTTTCGACGGCCTGGCCTACATCATGGGCTGGACCGGCGGCTACGTGCTGGTGGCGCTGCTGATCGCGCCTTACCTGCGCAAGTTTTGCCAGTACACGATCCCCGACTTCCTGGCCATGCGCTTCGGCCACGCCAATGGCGAGGACAATGGCGCCGGACGCGTGGTGCGCATCATGGCGGTCATGGCCACCATCATCGTGTCGTTTACCTACGTGGTGGCGCAGATTTACGCGGTGGGCCTGATCACCTCGCGCTTTACCGGCGTCGATTTTTCGGTGGGCATTTTCCTCGGACTGGCCTCGATCCTGGTGTGTTCCTTCCTGGGCGGCATGCGCGCCATTACCTGGACCCAGGTGGCGCAATACATCATCATCCTGGTGGCGTTCCTGCTGCCGGCGATCTGGATGTCCATCAAGCTCAGCGACAACCCGATCCCGCAAGTGGCTTACGGCAAGCTGCTGCCCAAGCTCAGCGCGCGCGAGGCCGTGCTGCAGGCCGATCCGAAGGAAGCCGAGGTACGCGCCATCTTCCAGCAGCGCGCCGATGACTACCAGCGCCAGCTCGACAACTTGCCGGCCTCGTGGGAAGCGGGCCGGCGCGACGCCCAGCGCCGGCTCGACCAGGTAAAAACCCGCAACGCCTCGCTGCTCGACATCCGCAGCGCCGAGCGGGCGCTGATCGCCTATCCCAAGAACCCGGACATCGCGGCCCGCGAATGGGCCGCAGCCCATGCCTACAACCTGGCCCGGGCCCGTCCGATCAACCCGCACGCGGAACCGTACGCGGGCGACGCCGAAACCTCCGCCATCAAGCGCAACAACTTCGTGGCGCTGGTGTTCTGCCTGATGCTGGGCACGGTGGCGTTGCCGCACATCCTGATGCGCGCCTACACCACGCCGTCGGTGCATGCAACGCGGCAGTCGATGGTGTATGCGCTGTTTTTCATCCTGCTGATTTACCTGACGATTCCGGCCATGGCGGTGCTGGTCAAGTACGACATCTACACGGCGCTGGTGGGCAGCGACTTCAACCACCTGCCCGGCTGGGTGTCGTACTGGGCCAACGTGGACAAGGCCACGCCGCTGTTCAGCATTGCCGACGTCAACCGCGACGGCGTGGTGCAACTGGCCGAAATCACCATCGACGCCGACGTGCTGGTGCTGGCCGCGCCGGAGATCGCCGGACTGCCGTACGTGGTCTCGGGCCTGGTGGCGGCCGGCGGCCTGGCTGCGGCCCTGTCCACCGCCGACGGCCTGCTGCTCGCTATTTCCAACGCGCTGTCGCACGACATCTATTACAAGATCGTCGACCGCCACGCGTCCACCCAGAAGCGCGTGACGATTTCCAAGCTGTTGCTGCTGGGCGTGGCCTTCATTGCCGCTTACGCTGCCTCGCAGCGGCCTGGCGACATCATCTCGCTGGTCGGCGCGGCGTTCTCGCTGGCCGGTTCGACGCTGTTCCCGGCGCTGGTGCTGGGCGTGTTCTGGAAGCGCGCCAACCACCAGGGCGCCGTGGCCGGCATGATCGCCGGCTTTGCCGTGTGCCTGTATTACATGTTGCACGCCAACCCGGTGCTGGGCGGCAGCGTGACCGGCCAGTGGTTCCATATCGCGCCCACGTCGGCGGGCATCTTCGGGGTGCCGGCGGGCCTGGTGGTGATGGTGGTAGTGAGCCTGCTGACGCCGGCACAGGATGCGCAGACCAGGGCGCTGGTGGACTATGTTCGTGCGCCTGAGAAATAATTTAATGGCGGTTATGACAACTCGGTGGTATTGTTGAGAGCTTAACAATTTATCTCGATCCCCATGGGCTCCAACCGAGTTTTCGCGCGCTTTGCACGCTGCGCAGTGCTGGCGGCAGTGGCTGCCAGCGCCGCACTTCCCCCGCTGGCGTTGGCCGCCGCCCCCCCGCCAGCCATTGTCACCCAGCGGCCGCCGATCGCCGACTTCTTCGAGAACCCCGAGTTCAGCGGCGCCCTGCTCTCGCCCACCGGCAACTACCTGGCCGTGCGCATCGGCAGCAAGGAGTTGCGCGACCGCCTGGCGGTGGTCACGCTGGCCGATAACAGCGTCAAGGTGGTGGCGGCGTTTGGCGACGCCGACGTCGGCACCTTCCAGTGGGTCAATGACGAGCGGCTGGTCTTCACCGCCACCGACCGTACCGTGGGCCAGGGCGACATGCGCTACGGCCCGGGCCTGTACGCGATCAACCGCGACGCCAGCAAGTTCATCCAGCTGGTCAGCCGCAGCAGCAAATCACTGTTTACCAGCGGCAGCATGATACGCAACCGCGACATGTTGCCGGTCACCGCCTACCTGCTCGGTCAGAAAGCTGCACAGGACAGCGAGTTCGTCTACGTGGTGCAACCCCAGGTGTCGGGCGCCAGCCAGGTGCACGAGGTGGGCCTGCTGCGCCTCAATACCCTGACCGGCCGCGCGACGCCGGTGACCGGCACCCCCGACAACAGCAGGCAGTGGCTGCTCGACGACAAGGGCGAGCCGCGCATCGTCACCACGGTCAACAAGGGCATCAGCACGATCCTGTACCGCGATCCGGCCAGCAATGCGTGGCGCGAGCTGGCCACGTACAACACCTATACCGGTGGCAAGGACGGGTTCTCGCCGCGCGCCTTCGGCCCCGATGGCACGCTGTACGTGGTCACCAACGCCGGCAACGACACCACGTCGCTGCACAAATACGACCTGGCCGCCAACCAGGTGGCGCCGCAAGCACTGGTGCAGATCGACGGCTATGATTTTCGCGGCAGCCTGGTAACCGCCAACGGCAAGCTGCTCGGCGTGCGCTACCTGGCCGATGCGAACGGCACCACCTGGTTCGACGATGGCATGAAAGCGATCCAGGCGAAAATCGACACCATGCTGCCCAACACCGTCAACCTGCTCAGCGTGCCGACCCGGTCGGAGACGCCGTGGGTGCTGGTGATCGCCTATTCCGACCAGTTCCCGGCACGCACCCTGCTCTACAACAGCGCCACCAGCAACCTGACCACGGTGGGCGGCAGCCATCCGAAAATCAGGCCGGAACAGATGGCGCGCCAGACCCTGGTGCATTACAAGGCGCGCGACGGCCTGACCATTCCCGCCTGGCTCACCGTGCCCAAGGGTGGCGGCAAGAACCTGCCGCTGGTGGTGCTGGTGCACGGCGGCCCGTACGTGCGCGGCAATAGCTGGGGCTGGAAAGCGGACAGCCAGTTCCTCGCCTCGCGCGGCTACGCCGTGCTCGAACCCGAGTATCGCGGCAGTACCGGCTTCGGCAGCAAGCACTTCCGCGCCGGCTGGAAGCAGTGGGGCCTGAAAATGCAGGACGATATCGCCGACGGCGCACGCTGGGCAATTGCCGAAGGGACCGCCGATCCGCAGCGCATCTGCATCGCCGGCGCCAGCTATGGCGGCTATGCCACCCTGATGGGCCTGATCAACGACAAGGACTTGTACCGCTGCGGCATCAACTGGGTGGGCGTGACCGACATCAACATGATGTATGACGGCCACTGGAACTTCTCGTCCGACCTGTCCGATCACTGGAAACAATACGCCATGCCACAGCTGGTCGGTGACCAGGTCAAGGATGCCGAGCAGTTGAACGCGACGTCGCCGTTGCTGCGCGCGGCCGAGATCCGGCAACCGCTGCTGCTGGCCTACGGCGGCGCCGACCGCCGCGTGCCGCTGCCGCATGGTACCAAGTTCTACAAGGCAGTCAAGCAGGCCAATCCCGACGTGGAATGGATTGAATACGAGGAAGAGGGCCACGGCTGGGCGCTGCCGAAGAACCGTATCGACTTCTGGGGCCGGGTGGAGAAATTCCTCGACAAGCAGATCGGCGCGGGGCGCTAGGAGGGGTATAGTCGGGTTTCCACATACGGAGGAGACAGCATGACATCCGGCAAAATCCTGGTAGCGCAAGGAGGCGGCCCCACCGCCGTGATCAACCAGTCGCTGGCTGGCGTGGTGCTCGAAGCACGGCGCTTTCGCGACTGCACCCGCGTCTATGGCGCCATGCACGGCGTGCGCGGCATCGTCGACGAAAACCTGGTGGACCTCACGCGCGAAACCAGCCAGAACCTGGAAATGGTGGCCGCCACGCCGTCCTCGGCGCTCGGCTCCACCCGCGACAAGCCCGACATGGCCTATTGCGCGGAAATCTTCAAAGTGCTGCGGGCCCACGAGATCGAGCAGTTTTACTATATCGGCGGCAACGATTCGTCCGACACCGTGCGCATCGTCAGCGAGCAGGCGCAGCAGGCGGGCTACCCGCTGCGCTGCATCCACATCCCCAAGACCATCGACAACGACCTGGTGGGCAACGACCACACGCCGGGCTTCCCTTCGGCCGCACGGTTTGTCGCCCAAGCGTTTGCTGGCGCCAATCTCGACAACGCCGCCCTGCCCGGCGTGTACGTCGGCGTGGTGATGGGCCGCCATGCCGGTTTCCTCACCGCTGCCGCCGCGCTGGGCAAAAAGTTTCCTGATGATGGACCGCACCTGATCTACCTGCCCGAGCGGGTGTTTTCGCTCGAGCAGTTTTTGCGCGATGTGAAGGATGTGTATGCGCGCTATGGGCGCTGCGTGGTGGCGGTCTCCGAAGGCATCCACGACGCTTCCGGGGCGGCAATCGCTACCCTGCTGTCGAACGAAGTCGAGCGCGATGCCCACGGCAACGTCCAGCTGTCGGGCACCGGTGCGCTGGCCGATCTGCTGTGCGACGAAATCAAGGCCAGGCTCGGCATCAAGCGCGTGCGCGGCGACACCTTCGGCTACCTGCAGCGCTCGTTCATCGGCTGCGTCTCGGACGTCGATCAGCGCGAGGCGCGCGAGGTGGGAGAAAAAGCGGTGCAGTTCGCCATGTGGGGCGACCGCGACGGTTCGGTGGCGATCAAGCGCACCGGCTTCTACTCGGTCGACTACGAATTGCAGGCCTTGCAGGCCGTGGCCGGCAAGACGCGGGTGATGGAGGACGAATTCATCAGCGCCAGCGGCACCGATGTGACCGATGCGTTCCGCATGTACTTGCGGCCGTTACTGGGCTCGGGCATGCCCGATGCGTTCCGGCTGCGGCCGGCGCCGGTGGAGAAAATCCTCAAACGGTAAACGTAAAAAAAGCACGCCGCAGCGTGCTTTCCTCGTTCCAGCAGATAAAACTTACACCACGATGGTCTGGTGCTCGTCGCCCACGCGCGCGCGGATCTTGCCGATGGTGTACACGGTCTCGCCAGCCGCTTCGAGCTGGGCGATCGCTGCCGCGGCGTTCTCTTGCGAGACGATCACGGTCATGCCGATGCCGCAGTTGAACACGCGGTGCATTTCAGCGTCGGCCACGCCGCCATGCTGTTGCAGCCAGGTGAACAGCGGTGGCATGGTCCACGATTTGCCGTCCAGCTCGGCCACCAGGCCAGGCTGCAGCACGCGTGGGATGTTTTCCGCCAGGCCGCCGCCGGTAATGTGGACCATGCCTTTGACTTCGAGCGACGCCATCAGGGCCAGCAGCGGCTTGACGTAGATGCGGGTAGGCTGCATCAGCACGTCGGCCAGCTTGCGGCCGTGGAAGTCGCCTTCCAGGTCCGGCTTGGCTACTTCGATGATCTTGCGTACCAGCGAGTAACCGTTGGAGTGCACGCCCGACGACGCCAGGCCCAGGATCACGTCGCCCGGGGCGATCTTGGTGCCGTCGATGATCTGCGATTTTTCCACCGCGCCCACCGCGAAACCGGCCAGGTCGTATTCGCCGGCCGGGTACATGCTCGGCATTTCAGCGGTTTCGCCGCCGATCAGTGCGCAACCGGCTTGTTCGCAACCCTGGGCGATGCCCTTGATGACGTCGGTGGCGATCGCCACGTCGAGCTTGCCGCAGGCGAAGTAATCAAGGAAAAACAGCGGCTCGGCACCCTGCACCAGGATGTCGTTGACGCTCATGGCCACCAGGTCGATGCCGACCGTGTCGTGACGGTTCAGTTCGAATGCCAGCTTGAGCTTGGTGCCCACGCCGTCGGTGCCCGATACCAGGACCGGCTCCTTGAATTTCTTGCTGATCTCGAACATGGCGCCGAAACCGCCTAGGCCGCCCAACACGCCTTCGCGCAGGGTGCGCTTGGCAAATGGCTTGATCGCTTCGACTAAGGCGTCGCCTGCATCGATATCGACGCCGGCGTCACGGTAGGACAGGGAAACATTTGAAGGTTGGCTCATGGTGTGTATTTGGCAGCGGAGGCGGTAAAATAGAAGGCGGAGACCGTTTTTATGGCCCGGTCAATCCGCTATTTTATCAAACTGCCCCGTCAAAATCCCTTTTTATGCCATTTGCCGCCATTTTTCTGCTTGTGCAAGCAAAAACACACAGCGTTTCGGCCAGTTGTGGGGGCAGCACCTTCTATAATGCAAAACGTTAACAAGAAAAATGATTAGTACGACGTTATGCAGATGATGGGACCACCATGAAGCAGTTGGTGCTCGATTTGGGCGCGGACCAGCCGCACAGCCTCGACGCGTTCGAGGTTGGCCAAAATGCCGAGGCGATGGCGCTGCTGGGCCAGTTCGCCTCGCGCACGGCGCGCGAGCACTTCGCCTATCTCTGGGGCAACGCCGGGGTGGGCAAGACCCACCTGCTGAAAGCGCTGGCCTCGGCCGGCGGCGAAGCCGAACAACTGCGCGCGCGCTATATCTCGCCGTTCTCGATCGAAACAGAATTCGTGTATTCGCCAGACGTCGACCTGTACCTGCTCGACGACTGCGAAAAGCTCTCGCCGGTCGCCCAGATCGACGCCTTTGCCCTGTTTAACGAAATCCGCGCCAATCACGCCTTCATGGTGTGCAGCGGCGCGGTGGCCCCGGCCGTATTGCCGGTGCGCGAGGACTTGCGCACCCGCATGGGATGGGGTTTGATCTACCAGATTCATGGCCTGACCGACGACGAAAAGGTCGCGGCGCTGGGTGCGGCGGCCACCGCGCGCGGCTTGACGCTGTCGCCGGGCGTGATACCCTACCTGCTATCTCATTTCCAGCGAGACATGAGTTCCCTGTCGACCATGCTCGATTCGCTGGATCAATATTCACTGGAAACCCAACGCCCGATCACCCTGCCGCTGTTGCGCGAGTGGTTGCAGGCGGAAGCAAAAGAATGAAAAAACTCGCCTTATTTGACCTCGACCACACGCTGCTGCCCATCGACTCCGACCACGAGTGGGGCGAGTTCCTGGTCCGCCTCGGCGCCGTCGATGCCGTCGAGTTCGCCCGCCGCAACGACGCCTTCTACGCCCAGTACCAGGCCGGCACCATCGACCCGGTCGAGTACCTGGAGTTCTCGCTCGGCACCTTGGCCACATTTCCGCGCGCCAAACTGGACCACATGCGCGCCCAGTTCATGACCGAGGTGGTAGTGCCGAACATCCGCCCGGCGGCGCTGGCGCTGCTCAAACAGCACCAGGATGCCGGCGACCTGGTGGCCATCGTCACGGCCACCAACCATTTCGTCACCGAGCCGATCGCCCGCGCGCTGGGCGTGGAACACCTGATCGCCGCCATGCCCGAGCTCGATGCGCAAGGTAACGTCACCGGCCGCCTGATCGGTACGCCCACCCAGGGCAAGGGCAAGATCACCCATACCGAAGCCTGGCTGGCCAAGATGGGCAAGACCTTCGCGGACTTCGAGAGCGTCCACTTCTACAGCGACTCGCACAACGACCTGCCATTGATGTCGCTGGTGAGCCACCCGGTGGCCACCAATGCCAACGCCACCCTGAAAACGCACGCCACCGCCCAAGGCTGGCAACTGATTGAACTGTTCAATGATTAAGAAACTGATCCGCAAAATCCTGGGCACCAAGACCAAGGTGCGTGATACCAATATCCCCGAGGTGCTGGGACCGGACGCGCACGGCATCGACCCGAAGCTGCTGTCCAATAACGCCGTGCGCGTGACCAGCACCTTGCAGGAAGCCGGCTTCGAAGCGTTCGTGGTGGGCGGCGCGGTGCGCGACCTGCTGCTGGGCGTCAAACCGAAAGACTTCGACATCGCCACCAACGCCACGCCGGAGCAGGTACGCAAACTGTTCCGCCGCGCGTTCATCATCGGCAAGCGGTTCCAGATCGTGCACGTGATGTTCGGCCAGGACCTGCTGGAAGTGACCACCTTCCGCGGCACCACGTCGGACAACGCGCCCAAGGACGAACATGGCCGCGTGCTGCGCGACAACACCTTCGGCTCGCAGGCGGAAGACGCGGTGCGGCGCGACTTCACCATCAACGCCATGTACTACAACCCGGCCAACCAGCAAGTGCTCGACTACCACGGCGGCATCGAGGACATCCGCGCCAAGACGCTGCGCATCATCGGCCAGCCCGAGGCGCGCTACCGCGAAGACCCGGTGCGCATGCTGCGCGTGGTGCGCTTTGCGGCCAAGCTGAAATTCACCATCGAGCCGACCACCGCCGCGCCGATCGCCCTGATGGCGCCGCTGATCGACAACGTCCCGGCCGCCCGCGTGTTCGACGAAATGCTCAAGCTGCTCATGAGCGGCCACGCGCTGGCGTGCCTGCAGCAGCTGCGCAAGGAAGGCCTGCACCACGGCCTGCTGCCGCTGCTCGACGTGGTGCTCGAGCAGCCGATGGGCTTCAAGTTCGTCACGCTGGCACTGGACTCGACCGACGCCCGCATCGCTGCCGGCAAGACCGTCTCGCCAGGCTTCCTGTTTGCCTCGCTGCTGTGGCACCAGGTGCTGGAAAAGTGGACCGCGTATCGCGCTGCCGGCGAGCAGACCATCCCGGCGCTGCACCTGGCCGCCGACGACGTGCTCGATTCGCAGACCGAAAAGCTGGCGCTGCAACGCAAGATCGGCACCGACATGCGCGACATCTGGTCGATGCAGCCGCGCTTCGAACGCCGTACCGGCAAGGCGCCGCACAAGCTGCTCGAGCACCTGCGCTTCCGCGCCGGCTACGACTTCCTGCTGCTGCGCTGCGCGTCGGGCGAGATCGATGCCGAGCTCGGCGAATGGTGGACCGCGTTTTACGAGTCCGACGAAGCTGGCCGCGAGGCGTTGATCGCCAGCGCCAGCCGGGCGCCACGGCCGCCTCGTTCGGCTGGTTCGGCTGGTTCGGCTGGTTCGGCTGGTGGTGCTGCTGGTGCTGGTGCTGGTTCGCGTGCTGGTGGTGGCGCGTCTCGTGCCGGTGGTGCCGGCGCTGGTGGCTTCGGTGCTGGTGCTTCCAGTGCCGCTGACGGCTCCGGCGAGGACGATTATGCCGATGCTCCAGCCGCCAGCGAACCGCCGAAGCGCAAGCGCGCGCCACGTCGCAGCCGCGCGCGTGGCCCGGCAGCAGCCGCCGAGAGCGGTGCACCCGGCGCCTCGGGTGCTGGTGGCACTGGTAGCGCCGGCGGCGGCGCGGGCTCCGATCACGACTAAGTTTTGTCATGAGCATCACCGCCAAGCCCGATGAAGGCGGCTTCGCCTTCACCATCGCCTACATCGGCATCGGCGCCAACCTCGGCGACGCCCGCGCCAACGTGGCCGACGCCTTCGAGCGCCTGCAAAAACTGCCCGGCTGCACGCTGATGGCCACCTCGAGCCTGTACCGCACGGCGCCCATCGATTCGTCCGGCGACGACTACATCAACGCCGTGGCCCGCATCGCCACTACGCTGGGCGCCCCTGCCCTGCTGGCGGCGCTGCACGGCATCGAGCAGGCCCACGGGCGCGAGCGCCCCTACCGCAATGCCCCGCGTACCCTGGACCTGGACCTGCTGCTGTATGGCGACGCCGTGATCGACACGCCGGACCTGGTCGTGCCGCATCCGCGCATCACCGAGCGCGCGTTTGTGCTGGTGCCGCTGCTGGAACTGGCGCCGGCCATCCATGTTCCCGGTTTCGGCGCTGCACAGGATTATCTTGCAGCAGTCGCCGACCAGGGCATCGCCCCGCTCTAAACCGCTACAACCGCTACACTAGCGCCGTCTGCCCCCATTTTTAAAGGATTACCATGTCTGGTTATTTGCAAGGAAACGAACTGGCCGCGAGCCAACAGCCCGCCGCCAACGTACCCGCGCCGGCGCCGGCCAAGTCGGCCGCCACCAAGGCAGTGACCATCCACACCCTGGCCGAGCTGCGCGCACGCGGCGAGAAAATCGCCATGCTCACCTGCTACGACGCCAGCTTCGCCTCACTGATGGACCGCTGCGGCGTGGAGATGCTGCTCATCGGCGACTCGCTGGGCATGGTCTGCAACGGCCACGCCTCGACCCTGCCGGTGACGGTAGCCGAACTGGCCTACCACACGGCGGCCGTGGCGCGCGGCAGCAAGTCGGCGATGATCGTGGCCGACCTGCCGTTCGGCGCCTACGGCACCACCGAGACCGCGTACCACAACGCCGTGCAGCTGATGCAGGCCGGCGCCCACATGATCAAGATCGAAGGCGGCGCCTGGCTGGCCGACACCGTGCGCTTCATGACCGAGCGCGGCGTGCCGGTCTGCGCCCACCTGGGCCTGACCCCGCAATCGGTACACCAGCTGGGCGGCTACAAGGTACAAGGCAAAACCGCCGACAGCGCCGAACTCTTGAAGCGCGACGCCATGGCCCTGCAAGCGGCAGGCGCCTCGGTGGTGGTGCTCGAAGCGATCCCCGCCGCGCTGGGCAAGGAAGTGACCGACCTGCTGGCAATTCCCACGATCGGCATCGGCGCAGGCCCCGACTGCTCGGGCCAGGTGCTGGTGATGCACGACCTGCTGGGCGTCTTCCCGGGCCGCAAGGCGCGCTTCGTGAAAAACTTCATGGACGGCCAGACCAGCATTGATGGCGCGATCACTGCGTACGTGAGCGCGGTCAAGGACGGCAGCTTCCCGGCACTGGAACACTGCTTCTAAGCCCGGACCGATAAACCGTCATCCTCGCGCACGCGGGGATCCATGGAACATGTGAGCAGTGCGTCTCCAATGGATAGTAGCGCGACTCATCTGCCCTATGGATCCCCGCTTTCGCGAAGATGACGGAGCGGGGGCGGTGATTTTATACCAGCGCCGCCAGGCAGTCGTCGAACGCTTGCAGCAGTCGCTGCAAATCCGCTTCGCTGGTGGCAGGACACACCAGCAGCATATTGTGGAACGGTGTGATCAGCACACCGCGATTGAGCAGGTAGAGGTGGATCGCCTGTTCGAGTTCCTCGTCCATCAGCATTTTCGCTGCGCTGCCGTTCTGCGGTGGCACTAGGCCGAACTGGAATTCGGTGCGGGCCCCCACTTGCGTTACACACCACGGCAGGCCGTGCCTGGCGATGCTGGCGCGCAGGCCATCGGCCAGTTGCTGCGCCAGCGCGAACATCTGCGTGTACGCGTCTTGCGTCATCACCTGTTCCAGGTTGGCGCGCATGGCCGCCATGGCGAACATATTGGCGGACAGCGTGGTGCCGATGCCCGAGTGGCCGGCCGGGGCGCTGCGCTTGGCGTGCTCCACACGGCGCGCCAATTCTTCCGTCATTCCATACGCGGCACAAGGCAGGCCGCCGGCCAGCGGTTTGCCGATCACCACCGCGTCGGGCCGCATGCCGTGCGCTTGCGCGTAGCCACCGGGACCACTGCTGATGGTGTGGGTTTCGTCGATCACCAGCAGCGTGCCATGACGCGCGATGATCTCCTGCGCTGCCCGCCAGTAGCCGGGCTGCGGCAGCACAATGCCCACGTTGGTCATCACCGGTTCGGCCAGCACGCAGGCGATGTCGCCCGCGCCTAACGCGGCGTCCAGGGCATCGAGGTCGTTGAATTCCACCACCACCGTGTGCGCGGTCAGATCATGCACCTGGCCGAGCAGGCTGGCGCGCTGGGTGGGCACGCCATCGACCAGATCGACGAACACATCGTCCACCGTGCCGTGGTAACAGCCGTTGAACACCAGGATCTTGCTGCGGCCGGTGGCCGCGCGCAGCCAGCGCAGCATGAAGCGGTTGGCGTCGGACGCGGATAACGCGAACTGCCAGTACGGCAGCCCGAAGCGGCGCGCCAGTTCGGTGGCTACCGGCGCGGCGTCATTCGACGGCAGCATCGCCGTGTAGCCACGCGTGGCCTGGCGGGCGATGGCGGCGGCCACTGGCGCCGGCGCGTGGCCGAACATGGCGCCGGTGTCACCGAGGCAGAAGTCGGCGTATTGAAGGCCATCGGCATCGGTAAAGTGTGCGCCGGAAGCTTCATTGACGGTGAGCGCGAACGGCGTGGACCAGTCGTTCATCCAGTGCATCGGCACGCCGAACAGCAAGTGCTGCGCCGCCTGCGCGGCCAGCGCTTGCGAGGCCGGATGGCGGGCGACGTAGTCGGCGCGTTCGCGTGCCGCCAGCGCCTGCACGCGGGGCCAGTTCAAGCCGTCGCGAGTACCCATGCGCCCTCCTACACCAGCAGCATCAGGTGCTCACGCTCCCACGAGCTGATCACCCGGCTGTAGGTGGAAAATTCGAGTTCCTTCACTTCGCAGAACGCTTCCACGAACAAGTCGCCGAGGATCTCGCGCAGCGGCGCGCATTCGCGCAAGCGGTTGATGGCGTCTTCCAGGTTGCGCGGCAAATGGTCGTGCACCTGCTCGGCGCTGCCGGCCATCGGCGGCGAGGCGTGCAATCCCTGTGTCATGCCGAGGTAGCCGCAGGCCAGGGTAGCGGCCATGGCCAGGTACGGGTTGACGTCCACGCCAGGCACGCGGTTTTCCACGCGGCGGTTGGCCGGCGTGGAGTTCGGGATGCGCAGCCCGCAGGTGCGGTTGTCGTAACCCCAGTGCACATTGGTGGGCGCGGACATGAAGCGCGACAGGCGCCGGTACGAATTGACGTGCGGCGCAAACAGCAGGGTGGCCGCCGGCGCAAATTGTTCGAGGCCGGCGATATAGCTGAAAAACAGGTCGCTGGCGCTGCCGTCGGCGCGGCTGAAGATATTGGCGCCGGTGACCGTATCGAGCACGCTCTGGTGGATGTGCATGGCGCTGCCCGGCTCCGCTTCCATCGGCTTGGCCATGAAGGTGGCGAAGATGCCGTGCCGTAGCGCCGTCTCGCGCACGGCGCGCTTGAACAGGAACACGCGGTCGGCCAGCTCCAGCGCCTCGCCGTGGGTAAAATTGATTTCCATCTGGCCTGCGCCCGCCTCGTGGATCAGCGTTTCGACGCCCAGCTGGTGCTGCTTGCAGAAGGTGGACAGTTCTAAAAAGAACGGATCGAAGTCGTTGACGGCGTCGATCGAATACGACTGACGGCCCGATTCCACCTTGCCGCTGCGGCCCAGCGGCGGCGTGAGCGGCTCGTGCGGATTGCTGCTGCGCGCCACCAGGTAGAACTCCAGCTCGGGCGCGACCACCGGCTGCCAGCCACGATCACAGTACAGCTTGAGCACCTGGCGCAGCACCGCGCGCGGCGACAAGCCCACCGGCGTGCCGTCGAAATTCTGGCAGTCGTGGATGACCAGCGCGACGTTCTCCGCCGCCCACGGCACTTGCCGCAAGGTGGCAGGGTCGGGCACGCAGATCATGTCCGGGTCGGTCACGCCCACGTAGGGCCGGTTGTTGGGCTGCTCGCCGTTGACGGTGTTGAGCAGCACGCTCTTGGGCAAGCGCATTTCGCCTTCGCCCAGGAACAGGTCCTTGGGCAGGATTTTCCCGCGCGCGATGCCGGTCATGTCGGCGATCACGCATTCGACTTCGTGGATGTTACGCTCGCGCAGAAAATCCTTCATCGCCTGCGTCATCAGTATTCCCCTCGTGTTTAGCCGATCTGGATCCAGGTGGTTTTGAGCTCGGTGTACTTGTCGAACGCGTGCAGCGACTTGTCGCGGCCATTGCCCGACTGCTTGTAGCCGCCGAACGGCACGGTGATGTCGTCGTTGTCGTACTGGTTCACGTGCACGGTGCCGGCCCGCAGTGCGCGCGACGTCTGCACCGCCTTGGTCAAATCCGATGTCCACACCGCCGCGTGCAGGCCATAGACGGTGCCGTTGGCCTGTTTGATCGCGTCGTTCAAGTCGGTAAAACTGAGCACCGACAGCACCGGTCCGAAAATCTCTTCGCGGGCAATCGTCATGCCGCTATCGACCTGGTCGAACAGGGTGGGCTCCACAAAAAAACCGCCGGTATCGTCGCGCACCCGCGCGCCGCCGGACAGCAGGCGCGCGCCACCTGCCTTGCCGGCTTCGATATAGCCGATCACGGTATTGAGCTGCGTGGCATCGACGATCGCTCCCATCACGGTGTTTTCGTCAAGCGGGTCGCCCGGCGCGAACGACGGCATCATGGCCAGCGCCTTTTCGATAAAACGCTCCTTGATCGATTCTTCCACGAACAGCCGCGACGGCGCGTTGCAGCTCTGGCCCTGGTTGAAGTAGATCGAGCCGATGGCCGCTGCCACCGCCGCATCGAGATCGGGGCAATCGGCGCAGACGATATTGGCCGACTTGCCGCCCAATTCCATCCAGGCGCGCTTGAGGTTCGATTGCCCCGCCATCTGCATGATCTGCTTGCCCACGCGGGTGGAACCGGTGAAGGCTATGCAGTCGACATCCATGTGCAGCGCCAGTGCGGAACCGGCCTCGTTGCCGTAGCCAGGCACCACATTGAACACGCCCGCAGGGATGCCCGCCTGCAGCGCCAGGTCACCCAGGCGCAGCGCCGTCAATGGCGACTTCTCCGACGGCTTCAGGATCACGCTGTTGCCGGCGGCAAGCGCCGGGGCGATCTTCCACGCGGCCATCAGCATCGGGTAATTCCACGGCACGATGGCGCCGACCACGCCCACCGGCTCGCGCGTGATCAGGGCCAGGCTGCTGTCGGCCGTCGGCGCGATTTCGTCGTAGATCTTGTCGATCGCCTCGCCGTACCAGCGGATGCAGTTGGCCGCGCCACCGACGTCCACGGTCTGGCTGTACTTGATCGGCTTGCCCATGTCGAGCGTCTCCAGCAGCGCCAGTTCCGCCCGGTTCTGCTCGATCAACTCGGCGAACTTGATGAGAATACGCTTGCGCTGCGCCGGCGCCTTGCCGGCCCACGCACGCGCCTCGAACGCGGCGCGGGCACTGGCCACGGCCGCATCGACATCCTGACCATCGCAGCGCGCCACCATGCCCAGCGAGCGGCCGTCGATAGGCGAGCGGTTGTCGAACTGCTGGCCGCCCAGCGCCCACACGCGCTGGCCGCCGATCAAGGCGCGGCCATCCGGTGTGACAGCGGCGGCGCGGTCATGCCATGAAGATGCAGTCATGTCATTCTCCTTGCAGCCAGCCGCGCTGTTTGATGTCTGCGTGCGTCAGGTCCAGGCAACGCCGGATCAGGGTGATCATCTCGTCGATCTGCTCGCGCGTCATCACCAGGGGCGGTGCGATGATCATCCTGTCGCCCACGGCGCGCATGATCATGCCGTTGCCGAACATATGGCCGCGGCACACCATGCCCACCCCGAGCGCGCTATCGAACGCCACGTTGTCATGGGGGCTGTCGGCCTTGGTGCGCACGAGGTTCAGCCCCGCGACAAAACCGCAGCTGTCGGCGTAGCCGACCAGCGGATGATCGGCCAGTTCGGCAAAGCGCTGCTTGAGGTACGGTCCGGTATCGTCGGCCACGCGTTCAATCAGCTTTTCCTCTTCCAGGATGCGGATGTTTTCCAGCGCGGCCGCGCACGCAACCGGGTGGCCCGAATACGTGAAACCGTGATTGAACTCGCCGCCCTGCTTGATCAGCACATCGGCAACGCGGTCGCCCACCAGCACGCCGCCGAGCGGAATGTAGCCGGACGTGACGCCCTTGGCGAACGTGATCAGGTCGGGGCGGATGCCAAACATCTCGGACGCGAACCAGCGCCCCAGGCGCCCGAAGCCGCAGATGACTTCATCGGCGATCAGCAGGATGCCGTACTTGTCGCAGATGCGCTGGATCTCGGGCCAGTACGTGGCCGGCGGGATGATCACCCCGCCCGCGCCCTGCACCGGCTCGCCGATGAAGGCAGCGACTTTGTCAGCGCCCACCTCGAGGATTTTATGCTCGAGCCACGATGCCGCCTCGATGCCGAATTCGTCTTCGATCATGCCGCGCCCGGACTCGAGGTAGTTCGGTTGGCCGATGTGAACGATACCCGGAATCGGCAAGCCACCCTGCGCGTGCATGTCGGTCATGCCGCCGAGCGACGCACCAGCCACCGTGCTGCCATGGTACGAGTTATGGCGGCTGATGATGGTGTGGCGTTCCTTGAAGCCCAGCACATCCCAGTAGCGGCGCACCATGCGCAGGTTGGTGTCGTTGGCCTCGGAACCGGAGCCGGTGAAGTACACGTGGTTGAACTGCGGCGGCGAAATCGCCGACAGTTTGTTCGCCAGCAGTACCGCCGGCACATTGGTGGTGTTGAAGAAGCTGTTATAGAACGGCAGCGTCTCCATCTGGCGGTACACGGCGTCCGAGATGCTCTTGCGGCCGTACCCCACATTCACGCACCACAGCCCCGACATGCCGTCGAGGATCTTGTTGCCTTCCGAGTCCCACAGGTAAATGCCCTCGCCGCGCACCATCACGCGCGCACCCTTTTCGCCGAGCGCCTGGTGGTCGGTAAACGGGTGCATATAGTGCGCCGTGTCGAGCTTCTGGATGGCGGCGGTGTCGTACAGTTCTTTGAGCTGGATGGTCATGTTCTGGTCTCCGGATTGCTGTTACTGGGTCAGACGTGCAGCAGCAGGTGCTCGCGCTCCCATGGGCTGATGACGGTCATGAATTCCTGGTGTTCGAGATCCTTGATGGCGGCGTAGACGTCGATGAAGCGCTCGCCGAGCACGGTGCGCAGCCGGTCTTCGCGGCGCAGCAGCTGCAGCGCCTCGGGCAGTCCCTGCGGCAGTTCGACGTCGAGATCGTAGGCGCTGTCGGTGGTCATGGCCGTGGGCTCGATCTGGTCGATCATGCCCAGGTAGCCGCAGGCCAGCGTGACGGCCAGCGCCAGGTACGGGTTGGCGTCGGCACCGATGATGCGGTTTTCCACGCGGCGGTCGTTCACGCCCGATTCGGGTACGCGGAAACCGACGGTGCGGTTGTCCATGCCCCACTGGATGTTGATCGGCGCGGCCGTGTGGCGCACGATGCGGCGGTACGAATTGACGTACGGCGCAACGATCGCCATCGCCGACGGCATATAGCGCTGCAGGCCGCCGATGTAGTGCTTGAAGATCGGCGCGGCCGAGCCGTCGTCGGCGCTGAAGATGTTCTTGCCGGTTTTGATATCGACCACGCTCTGGTGCACGTGCATCGCCGATCCGGGTTCGCCGGCCATCGGCTTGGCCATGAAGGTGGCGTACATATCGTGCTTGAGCGCCGCCTCGCGCAAGGTGCGCTTGAAGAAGAACACCTTGTCGGCCAGGCCCAGCGGATCGCCGTGCAGGAAGTTGATTTCCATCTGGCCTGCGCCGATTTCGTGGATCAGGGTATCGACGTCGAGGTTCATCGTTTCGCAGTAGTCGTAGATGTCCTCGAACAGCGGGTCGAACTCGTTGACGGCGTCGATGCTGTACACCTGGCGGCTGGTTTCGGCGCGGCCGCTGCGGCCGATCGGCGGGCGCAGTGGCAGGTCGGGATCGGTGTTCTTGGCGGTGAGGTAAAACTCAAGTTCAGGTGCGACCACCGGCTTCCAACCACGGTCCGCGTAGAGCTTGAGCACCCGGCGCAGCACCGAGCGGGGCGCGAAGTCCACCAGGCGGCCATCGGCAAAATAACAGTCGTGGATGACCTGCGCGGTAGGGTCGCTGGCCCACGGCACCATGGTGATGGTGGTGGGATCGGCCTTGAGGATCATGTCGCGGTCGGTGCTGGAAATGGCGCGGTCGTAGGCCGCATCATCGACCGGGTAATTGCCGGTGACGGTCATGCCCAGTACCGCTTCCGGGATGCGCATGCCGCGCTCCTGGGTGAATTTTCCGCGCGGGAGGATCTTCCCGCGCGCCACGCCGGTCAGGTCGGGCACCAGGCATTCGATCTCGGTGACGTGCTTTTCGTTGAGCCACACGTCCATGTCGGTGTAGGTGAAGTTTTCGCGTATAGCCATCAGATCTCTCCGGAGTTTTATTTGATTCTGGTTTTTTTATAGTGCCGGCAGGCGTCACCGAACGCCTGCAGCAGCTTCAGGGAATCCGGGTTGTCCATCAGTTTCCATTCAGGGTGCCACTGTACCGCGAGCGTAAATCCGGTGGCGTCCCGCACGCGGTAGGCTTCGACCAGTCCGTCAGCGGCGCGGGCCTCTACTGCCAGCCTTGGCGCCAGCTGATCGAGGCCCTGGCCATGCAGCGAATTGACCATGATGCGGTCCACGCCGCCCAAGGCGCGCGCCAGCACGCCGCCTGGCTCCACCTGCACATGGTGAACCGGCGCGTACTGCTCTTCCATCGTGTGACCCTTGTGTTCGCGGTGGTCGCTCATGCCGGCCACGCTGTGCACCGACTGGTGCAGCGTGCCGCCCAGCGCCACGTTCACTTCCTGGAAGCCCCGGCAAATCGCCAGCAGCGGGATGCCACGCTCGATGGCGGCGCGGATCAGCGGCAAGGTGGTGGCGTCGCGCGCGGCGTCGAGCGGCAGCGCCGGATCGAGCACCGCCTGGCCGTACAGGCCCGCGTGCACATTCGATGGTGAACCGGTGAGCAGGATGCCGTCGGCCAGGCCGAGCAGCGCCTCGAAGTCGGTGGACTCGCCCAGCGCCGGCATGATCAAAGGTGCGCAGCGGGCGCCGTCGGCGACGGCAGCGACGTACTTGAACTGCGCGGTGTGGGCGGCGTGCAGGCCAACCGGATTGACGCAGGCGGGGACGAGAACGATGGGGCTGCGCATATTGGTCTATGAAATATGAAGCAGGTTTGATCATAAGCCTAATTTGGTATGATTGCCATTACTGCTACTTGACCCAGCTTAAAGTCTGCTCCGCATGACCGCTTCAACTCCATGAAAAACCTGCCGTGGCGCGACTTCATCGCGCTCGTTGCCAGCATCGGCGTGGTCGGCCTGGGGCTCGGCGCGACCATCCCGCTCACCGCCCTGCGCCTCGACCAGCGCGGCATCGGCACCGACATCATCGGCATAATCACCGCCGTCAGCGCGCTGGGCATCCTGGCCGTGACGCCGTTCGTTTCGCGCTGGGTGGCGTGCCATGGTGCGCGCACGTGCATGATCGCGGCGATTATCGTCGGTGGGCTGTCCACCGCGCTGATGGAAACCACGTCCGATTTATTCGCCTGGGCGCTGCTGCGCTTTGTCTTCGGCGCTTGCATGGGCGTGCTGTTTACCGTGGGCGAGGCGTGGGTCAACCACCTGGCGCCGGGCCATGCGCGCGGGCGCGTGGTGGCCATGTACACCACCGCTTTTACGCTGTTCCAGCTGGTCGGGCCAGCGCTGGTGGCGGCAGTGGAAGATAAAATGACCTGGGCCTTTGCCGCCGCCGGCGCGCTGTTCTTGCTGGCGCTGCCCGGCATGGCGCTGATACGCGGCGACGCGCAATCCGACGACGAAGACGAAGCGCAGGCGCCGTGGCGCATGGTGCTGCCGCAGATGCCGATGATCGCCATGGGCGCGGCGTTTTTCGCGCTGTTCGACACCCTGGCTTTGAGCCTGCTGCCGCTGTACGCGATGCGCCAGGGTATCGCCACCGAGCTGGCGCTGCTCTCGGCCACGGTGGTGCTGGTGGGCGACACGGTGCTGCAATTCCCGTTCGGCTGGCTGGCCGACCGCTACGGGCGGCGCCGCGTGCATACCGGCTGCGGCATCGCCGTGTGCGTGCTGCTGCCGGTGCTGCCGTTTGCGGCGGGCACGCCGTGGTTGTGGTGGACGGTGTTATTGATGCTCGGTGCCGCGGCGGGGGCGATCTACATGCTGTCGATCGTGGCGTGCGGCCAGCGCTTTACCGGCGCCAGGCTGGTGGCGGCCAGTGCCATCCTCAACGCCAGCTGGGGCGTGACCAGCAGCGGCGGGCCGCTGGTCACCGGGGTGCTGATGCACTCGGTAGGGATCAATGCGCTGCCGGCAGTGATGTGGTGCGGCGCGGCGGCCTTCGCCGCCTGCGCCTGGTGGGAGTATCGCCGGATTCCTTAGAACCTTAATCTTTACCGGCGTTGGAAATCTGCTTATGACGCAGCCGCTCGGCGCGGGCGATGTACAAGCTCGATGCGATCACACCGATGGACACGACCAGGATGGTCAGCGCCGCCACCGCATTCACGCGCGGATCGAGCCCCAGCCGCGCGCGCGAGAAGATCACGATCGGCATGGTCGATGAGCCGGGGCCGGACAGGAAGGCCGACAGCACCACGTCGTCGAGCGACAGCGTGAACGTCAGCAGCCACGCGGAGCCGAGCGCCTGCTTGATGTTGGGCAGCGTGACCAGGAAGAACACCTGGTACGGCCGGCAGCCGAGGTCCATCGCCGCTTCTTCGAGCGACTTGCTCATCTCCTGCAGGCGCGATTGCACCACCACCGCCGCGTAGGCCATGCCCAGCAGCGTGTGGCCGATCCAGATCGTGGTCAGGCCGCGTTCCGGAAAGCCGAACGCCTTTTGCACCGAGACCAGCATGAGCAGCAGCGACAGGCCGATGATCACTTCGGGCATCACCAGCGGCGCACTGACCATGCCGGCGAACACTGTGCGCCCGGTAAAACGGCGGTAGCGATCGAGCACGAAGGCGGCAAAGGTGCCCAGCACCACCGAGGCGAAGGCCGTAAGCACCGCAATGCGCAGCGACAGTCCCAGGCCGTTGATGATTTCCGTGTCCTGCATCAGCGCCGCGTACCACTGCAGCGAAAAGCCGCTCCACACCATGTCCTGGCGCGAGCTGTTAAACGAAAACACCACCAGCACCACGATGGGCAGGTACAGGAACAAGTACCCCAGCGACAACCAGCCGCGCCCGAACCAGCGCTGCATGAAACTCGTATTGGTTTTCATCGGCTGTCCTCCTGCTCTGCCTTGTACTTGTTGAAGATCGCCATCGGCACCAGGATCAGCATGATCACCACCACCGTCACGGCAGACGCCAATGGCCAGTCGTTATTGGTGAAGAATTCGTCCCACAGCTGGCGGCCGATCATGAGGGTCTCGGGGCCGCCCAGCAGCTCGGGGATCACGTACTCGCCCACCGACGGAATGAATACCAGCATCGAGCCGGCGATGATGCCGGACTTCGACAGCGGCACCGTCACGCGCCAGAAGGCCTGGAACGGCGTGGCGCCCAGGTCGGCCGCAGCCTCCAGGAAGCGCACGTCCATTTTCACCAGGTTGGCGTACAGCGGCAGGATCATGAATGGCAAATACGCGTACGTCATGCCGATGATCAGCGAGAACTGGGTGTTCATCAGGTGCAGCGGCTCGGCAATCGCCCCAATGCTGATCAGGAAGTTGTTGAGGATGCCGTTATTGGCCAGGATGCCCTTCCACGCGTAGATCCGCAGCAGGAACGAGGTCCAGAACGGCATCATCACCAGCATCAGCAGCACCGGCCGGATGGTTGGTTTGGCGCGCGCCATGAAGTAGGCGAACGGGTAGCCGATGAACAGGCACAGCGCGGTGGTGATCGCGGCGAACTTGAGCGAACTGAGATACGTCAGCACGTACAGGTCGTCCTGCAGGATGAACAGGTAGTTCGAGATCTTGACCTTGAGCGTCATCACGCCGTCGGCTACCGTCACCAGCGTGCCGAACGGGTCGCCCACATCGGCTTCCGCAAAGCTGATGCGCAGCACGATCAGGAACGGCACCAAAAAGGCGAACGTGAGCCACAGCGACGGCACGGCAATGACGAACCGGCGCCCCGTGAAAAAATTCTTGAAAAAGTTCATGGCCGCGCCCTAGCTGGTGAGCACCACGACATCGGCGCCATCCCACCACGCATACACGCGCTGGTCGCGCTTGAGCGCGGCGGCGTCGTGGCGGGCGGCGTTGGTGCGCGACACCTTGATGCTCATGCCGGTGTCGAGCTGCACGTGGTACAGCGTCTCGTTGCCGAAATAGGCCAACGCGGTAATCGTGCCCTGCACGCAGTTGTAGCCATGCTCGCTGGCGTTGGCGCGCTGCTCGAGGGTGGGTGCCTCCGCCTGCACAGCGATCTTCTCGGGCCGCACGGCCACCGCCACCGGCATGCCCATGGTGCCGGTGATGCCGTGGGTGATGTAGTGGCGCCCTTCCGGCGTATCGATGATCACGTGGTCCGGTTCGTCGACGGTGACGCTGCCGTTGAACAGGTTGACGCTGCCGATGAAGTCGGCAACGAAGCGGCAGTTCGGCGTCTCGTAGATTTCTTCGGGTGCGCCCACCTGCAGGATGCGGCCCGCGCTCATGACGGCGATGCGGGTGGCCATGCTCATCGCTTCATCCTGGTCGTGGGTGACCATCACGCAGGTTACGCCCACTTCCTCGATGATGGACACGAGCTCCATCTGGGTGCGCTCGCGCAGTTTTTTGTCGAGCGCGCCGAGCGGCTCGTCGAGCAGCAGCAGCTGCGGGCGCTTGGCCAGGCTGCGCGCCAGCGCCACGCGTTGCTGCTGGCCGCCGGACAGCTGGTGCGGCTTGCGTTTGCCGTATTCGGACAGCTGCACCAGCGCCAGCATTTTCTCGACGCGGGCGGCGATTTCGTCCTTGGGCAAACCATCGCGGCGCAGGCCGAAGGCGATGTTGTCCCATACCGACAGGTGCGGGAACAGCGCGTACGACTGGAACATCATGTTGATGGGCCGCTGGTACGGCGGCACGCCGACGATGTCCTGGCCGGCCAGGATGATCTCGCCGGCGGTGGGGGTCTCGAAGCCGGCCAGCATGCGCAGCAGCGTCGATTTGCCACAGCCCGAGCTGCCGAGCAGCGCGAAGATCTCGCCCTTGTTGATCGCCACGGAGACATCATTGACGGCGCGTACGCCATCGAAGTCCTTGACCAGGTTGCGGATCAGGAGAAAAGGTTCAGCAGCTCGCTCTGGGGTCATATTGTGTAAAAATTAATGGTGCCAATTAGAGAACAGAAATGTAACCACTGTCGGACAAGCCGTCATCCTCGCGCATGCGGGGATCCATAGACCGCGTAATCGGATACTCAGTATGGATTCCTGCTTTCGCGGGAATGACGACTCATCGGGCAGCGACATGTCGTCCGCATCCGATTTTTCGAACCCATGATTATAAATGCAGCGCTTCAAACATGTAGCAACAAGTGTTCCCGCTCCCACGGGCTGATCACGGTCATGAACTCCTGGTGCTCGAGTTCCTTGATCGCCGTATAGACGTCGATGAAGCGCTCGCCCAGTATGTCGCGCAAGCGGTCTTCGCGGCGCAGGCCTTCGAGCGCCTGCGGCAGGCCCTGCGGCAGTTCGTGGTCGTGGTCGTAGGCGCTGCCGGTGATCATCGGCGACGGATCGATCTGATCGACCATGCCCAGGTAGCCGCACGCCAGCGTGACGGCCATGGCCAGGTAGGGGTTGGCGTCGGCGCCGATGATGCGGTTTTCCACGCGCCGGTGACCGGTGCCCGAGATGGGAATGCGGAAGCCCACGGTGCGGTTGTCGATGCCCCACTGGACGTTGATCGGTGCGGCCGTGTGGCGCACCATGCGCCGGTACGAATTGACGTACGGCGCCAGGATCGCCATCGCCGCCGGCGTGTAGCGCTGCAGGCCGCCGATGTAGTGGCGGAAGTGCTGCGACGACGCGCCGTCGGCATCGGTAAAGATATTGCGGCCCGTGGCCAGGTCGTTCACGCTCTGGTGCACGTGCATGGCCGATCCCGGCTCGCCCGCCATGGGCTTTGCCATGAAGGTGGCGTACATCGAGTGCTTGAGCGCGGCCTCGCGCAAGGTGCGCTTGAAGTAGAACAGGTTGTCGGCCAGGGCCAGCGCGTCGCCGTGCTGGAAATTGATGCCCATCTGGCCGGCGCCCGTTTCGTGGATCAGCGTATCGACGTCGAGGTTCATCAGCGCGCAGTAGTCGTAGATATCCTCGAACAGCGGGTCGAACTCGTTGACGGCGTCGATGCTGTACACCTGGCGGCTGGTTTCGGCGCGACCGCTGCGGCCTACCGGCGCGCGCAGCGGCAGGTCGGGATCGATGTTTTTCTCGGTGAGGTAGAACTCGAGTTCCGGTCCCACCACGGCCTGCCAGCCACGGTCCGCGTATAGCTTGAGTACGCGGCGCAGCACCGAGCGCGGTGCGTAATCGACCAGCGTGCCATCGGAAAAGTAGCAGTCGTGGATCACCTGCGCGGTGGGATCCTGCGCCCACGGCACGGTGGTGATGCTGCCGGGGTCCGCGCGCAGGATCATGTCGCGGTCGGTGGACGAGATGGCGCGGTCGTAGGCGGCGTTGGCGGTGGGGTAGTTGCCGGTGACGGTCATGCCCAGCACCGCTTCGGGGATGCGCATGCCGCGGTCTTGCGTAAATTTCGCACGCGGCAGGATTTTGCCACGTGCCACACCTGTCAGATCAGGTACCAGGCATTCGATTTCAGTGACGCGGTTCTCGTTGAGCCACGCGTCCATATCGGCGTCGGAGAAGTTTTCACGAATAGACATGTTCGCTCTCATGGTGGTGATCAAGCGATCGGTGGTCTAATTTACCATATTTGGTAAATAGTTAAACCCTCGCCTGATCAACCAGCGGCCAGCTCCGCCCGCGTATGCACGAGGATCTTCTTGATCTCGGGGACGCACGAGCCGCAATTGCCACCGGCCTTCAGGCACGCCGTCACCTGCGCCACCGTCTGCAGGTCCTGCTCGACGATGGCGTTGCAGATGGTGTTGCGACCGACGCCAAAGCACGAGCACACGGTCGGGCCGGTATCGGCGCCCTTCTCCACCGGCATGCCCACCAGCAGGCCCACGCGGTCGATCTCGCTCAGTTGATCCCTGGCGAACAGGCTGGCCAGCCACGCGCGCGACGGCATGTCCTGGCGCGGCGAGAGGAAGATGCACTGCTCGATACGATCGTCCACCACGTGCACGGCGCGGTACACGCCAGCGGTCTTGTCTTCGTATTCCAGCCAGTCGGCGTCGAGGTCGTCCACCCCCAGCAGCGCGCGCGCCCAGGCGCTGAAGTCGCCGATAGTGTTGCGGCCCGCGAGCTCGTAGCGGGCGAATGCCTTGCCCTGGATGCGGGTCCAGTGCGCCACGCTGTCGAGATTCACTTCGGTGCGGCTCAAGATAAAACTATGCCAGTTGACGCGGAACTGGTCGATGCGCACCGGCGTGTGCTTGAACTCCGGCTCGCCCGATACCGGATCGACCACCGGGTTGACCAAGGCGCCCACGCGCGCGTCCGACGAGGTCTGGCCGTTCCAGTGAATCGGGATGAACACGCTGCCGCGCGCGATGCCGCCGCCGTGCTGCACCCGCGCCACCATGGCGCCCCAGGCAGAGCTGATGCGCGCCAGTTCGCCCTCGCGCACGCCGTGCAGCAGCGCGTCCTGCGGGTGGATGTCGACGAACGACTCGGAGATGTGGTCGGCCAGCGTGTGCGACTTGCCGGTGCGCGTCATCGTATGCCACTGGTCGCGCACGCGGCCGGTGTTGAGCGTGAGTGGATAGTCTTCGCACACGGCGTTGGCCGGCGCCCGGGTGGCGGTGGCGATGAAGCGCGCCTTGCCGTCGCCGTGGGCAAAGCGGTGGTCGGCAAACAGCCGCGCTTCGCTCTGGATCACGCCGGCGGCATCGCGCCGTGCCGGCCACTGTACCGGTTCGAGCTCGGCGTATTCGGCTGACGACAGGCCGGCCAGGCCCGACATGTCGAACGCACGCGGAATATCGTCGGCTTCGTTGCGAAAGCCGCTCAGGCGCGCGTGCTCGTCGAAGACGGCGCCAGCATCGGCAAAGTCGAAGCCGGCGTAGCCCATGCGCTGCGCGAACAGCGAGATGATCTGCCAGTCGCCCAGCGCCTCGCCCGGTGCGGGCAAAAATGCGCGCTGGCGCGAGATGCGGCGCTCCGAGTTGGTGACCGTGCCGTCTTTTTCGCCCCAGCCCAGCGCCGGCAGCAGCACGTGGGCGTAAGCATTGGTGTCGGTGTTCTGCATGATGTCGGACGCCACCACCAGCTCGCATTTTTCCAGTGCGCGGCGGGCCTGGTCGGCGTCGGGCAAGCTGACCAGCGGGTTGGTGGCCATCACCCATACCGCCTTGACCTTGCCCTCTTCGATAGCCTGGAACAGGTCCACCGCTTTCAGGCCGCCCCTGTCGGCCATGGCCGGCGAGTCCCAGAACGTTTGGACCACGTCGCGGTGATCGGCGCGCTCGAGGTCCATGTGGGCGGCCAGCATATTGGCCAGGCCGCCCACTTCGCGCCCGCCCATGGCGTTGGGCTGGCCGGTGATCGAGAATGGCCCCATACCGGGCTGGCCGATCCGCCCGCCAACCAAATGGCAGTTGATGATGGCGTTGACCTTGTCGGTGCCGGCGGACGACTGGTTGACGCCCATCGAATACGCGGTGATGGTCTTGGCCGTGGCGGCAAACGCTTCGTAGAATTCGATGAGCAAAGCGGGATCGATGCGGCACACCTTGGCCACGGCCAGCGGATCGGCGCAGTCGATGTTGGCGGCAGCCAGCGCGGCATCGAATCCGTTGGTGTGGTCGGTGATGAAATCGGGGGCCACCGCGCCGATGCGCGACAGGTAGCTCAACAAGCCGTTGAACAGCCAGACGTCGGTGCCGGATTTGATCGGCAGGTGCAGGTCGGCCAGCTCGCAGGTGGCGGTGCGGCGCGGGTCGATCACGACCAGCTTCAGGTCCGGGCGGGCTTCCCTGGCTTTTAAAATGCGCTGGAACAGGATCGGGTGGCACCACGCGGTGTTGGAACCCACCAGCACCACCATGTCGGCCAGCTCCAGGTCGTCGTAGCACAGCGGCACCAGGTCTTCGCCAAAGGCGCGCTTGTAGCCGGCCACCGCCGACGACATGCACAGGCGCGAGTTGGTGTCGATATTGGCGCTGCCCACGTACCCCTTCATCAGCTTGTTGGCGACGTAGTAGTCCTCGGTCAGCAGCTGGCCCGAGACGTACAGCGCCACCGCGTCCGGTCCATGCTCGTCGATGACGGCGCGCCACTTGGCGGCCATCTTGCCGAGCGCCTCGTCCCACGATACGCGGCGCAGGCCATCGCCCTCGCGCACGTGCGGATACAGCAGGCGACCGTCGAGACCCACGGTCTCGCCCAGGGCGGAACCCTTGACGCACAGGCGGCCCAGGTTGGCGGGGTGGTGCTTGTCGCCGGCGATGGCGACCGTGCCATCGGCCTGCGGCGTGGCGCTCACGCCGCAGCCCACGCCGCAGTACGCGCAAGTGGTACGGACGGTGCCCACCGGGGCAACCGGGCGGATGGCAAGATGGTCTTGGGACAGGTTCAAGGTTGGCTCGCTATCTCGATAGTTTTGCTACGCGGCCCTGGCGCTGAGCGCCTCGCCGAACAACAGGTTCTGGCGCATGGCGCTGATGTCGGTGCGGTTCTGGATCAGGCCGAAGTACCACGGACCGTCTTTCACATCACCGTACAGCACGGCGCCGGTTACACGATTGTCCTTCAATACCAGCCGCTTGTACACGCCCCGGCGCGCATCGCGCAGCACCAGGTCTTCGCTGCCCGCGCCGCCTATGAAGTCGCCGACCGAGTACAGGTCCACGCCGGTCACCTTCAGGCGCGTGGGCGAGGTTTGCTGCACGTAGCGGCGCACGCCAGCGCCGGCCAGGTGGGCGCCGCACACGCGCGCCTGGTCCCAGATCGGCGCCACCAGCCCGAACGTGGCGCTGCGGTGCTGCACGCATTCGCCCACGGCGTAGATGCGCGGATCGTAGGTTTGCAAGGTGTCGTCCACCACGATGGCGCGGTCGCAGTGCAGGCCGGCCGCCTTGGCAAGCTCGATATTCGGCCGCACGCCAGCAGTCATCACCACCAGGTCGGCCGGGATCCCGGTGCCATCCTGGAAGCGCACGCCCGTGACGCGGTCGGTGCCGGTAATTTCTGCGGTGTTGGCGTTCATCAGGAAGGTCAACCCTTTCGCTTCCAGCGCCTTTTGCAGCAGCAGCGCGGCCGGCTTGTCGAGCTGCTGGTTCATCAGCGCGTCGCCCACGTGCACCACCGTCACCGCCATGCCCTGGCGTTGCAGGCCGTTGGCCGCTTCCAGTCCCAGCAAGCCGCCGCCGATCACCACCGCGTGGCGGTGATTACGGGCCATGGCCAGCATGCTTTCCACGTCCTGGATATCGCGGAAGGCCAGCACGCCGCGCAACTGGTGGCCCGGCACCGGGATGATGAACGGCTTGGAGCCGGTGGCGATCAAGATGCGGTCGTAGCGCACCTGCAGGCCGGAACGCGCACGCACGATGCGCTGCTTGCGGTCGATATGCTCGACCGGGTCGCCCGCGTGCAAGGTGATGCCATGCTGGACATACCATTCGCGCGTGTTGAGCATGATGTCCTCCATGCTTTTTTCGCCGGCGAGCACCGGCGAGAGCAGGATGCGGTTGTAGTTACCGTGCGGCTCGGCGCCGAACACGGTGATGTCGTACAGGTCCGGCGCGAGCTTGTGCAGCTCCTCGACCGTGCGCATGCCGGCCATGCCGTTGCCGATGACGACCAGCGACGGCCTGGCGGCGTTGGCAGGCGCGTCTGCAGACATACTCACAGCCCTACCCACACTTTGCCACCGGCGATGCGCGCCGGGTACGTGCCCACCGAGTGCGCCGGCGACTCGATGCATTCGCCGGTCTGCAAATCGAAGTGCTGCTTGTAGATGGGCGAGGCCACCACGATCCGTTCGCCGATGCTGCCCACCAGGCCGCGCGAGAGTACCGAGGCTTCCGAGTTGGGGTCGTAGTTTTCGATGGCGAACACGCGCGAGCCACCGTCATCGACGTGGAACACGGCCACCTGCGCGCCGTTCAGCAAGGCGCACACGCCGGTGTTGGGGACGATGTCGTCCAGCTGGCAAACGGCGATCCAGTGGTCGGTTTGAATATCGCGATGCATGGCATTCTCCTCAGGCGGTAACGGCGATCGGAATCACGCGCTTGCGCTCTTCCACGGTGGCCGGGCGGATCTGGCCGCGTTCTTCCATGAACAACACGTTCTCGTCGCCCTTGTCGCTGTTGACGAAGTGGCGGAAGCGCTTGCGCGTCTCCGGGTTTTCCACGGCTTCCTTCCACTCGCACGCATAGGTATTGACCACGTGCTGCATGTCCGCTTCCAGGTCGGCGGCGATGCCCAGCTTGTCGTGCACCACGACCTGCTTGAGGTAATCGAGGCCGCCTTCGAGATTTTCGCGCCAGGTGCTGGTGCGCTGCAGGCGGTCGCCGGTGCGGGTGTAGAACATCAGGAAGCGGTCTATGTACTGCACCAGCGTGGCTTTATCGAGGTCGGTGGCCAGCAGCTCGGCGTGGCGCGGCTTCATGCCGCCGTTGCCGGCCACGTACAGGTTCCAGCCCTTCTCGGTGGCGATGATGCCCACGTCCTTGCCCTGCGCTTCGGCGCACTCGCGGGTGCAGCCAGAGACGCCGAACTTGATCTTGTGCGGCGTGCGCAAGCCCTTGTAGCGGTTTTCCAGTTCGATGGCCAGACCGATCGAATCATCGACGCCGTAGCGGCACCAGGTGGACCCCACGCACGATTTGACGGTGCGCAGCGACTTGCCGTACGCGTGACCCGATTCGAAGCCGGCCGCGATCAATTCCTCCCAGATCAGCGGCAACTGGTCCACGCGCGCACCGAACAGATCGACGCGGGCGCCGCCCGTGATCTTGGTGTACAGGCCGTACTTCTTGGCGACCATGCCCACGGCGATCAGGCCATCGGCCGTCACTTCGCCGCCCGGCATGCGCGGCACGACCGAATACGTGCCGTCCTTCTGGATATTGCCGAGGAAGTAGTCGTTGGTGTCCTGCAGGCTGGCGTGCTCCTTTTTCAGCACGAAGTCGTTCCACACCGACGCCAGGATGCTGGCCGCCAGCGGCTTGCACACGTCGCAACCGAGGCCCTTGCCGTGCTTTGCCAGCAGGTCGCCGAACGATTTGATCTGGCCCACTTTGATCAGGTGGAACAGCTCCTGGCGCGAGTAGGCGAAGTGTTCGCACACGTGGTTGTTGACCGCCATGCCGAGCTTTTTCATTTCGGCCTTCATCACTTGCGTCACCAGCGGCACGCAGCCGCCGCACGAGGTGCCGGCGTTGGTGCAGCTTTTGACGTCGCCGATGGTGGTGGCGCCGCCCGCCACTGCTGCGCAGATCGCGCCTTTGGAGACGTCGTTGCACGAGCAGATCTGCGCGCCTTCCGGCAGCGCGTCAACACCGAGACCCGGCCTGGCCGCGCCATCGGACTGCGGCAGGATCAGGAATTCCGGCGACTCGGGCAGCTCTATCTTGTTGAGCATCATTTGCAGCAGCGTGCCGTATTCGGCTGCATCGCCCACCATCACGCCGCCCAGCAGGTACTTGCCGCAGTCGGAGACGACGATCTTCTTGTAAATCTGCTTGCGCTCGTCGGTGAACTGGTACGAGCGGCTGCCGGCGACATTGCCGTGCGGGTCGCCGATGCTGGCCACGTCCACGCCCATCAGTTTGAGCTTGGTGCTCATGTCGGCGCCGGCGAACTCGCCCGCCTCGCCCAGCATGTGCCTGGCCGCCACGCGGGCCATCTCGTAACCGGGCGCCACCAGGCCGAAAATCAGGCCGCCCCACAGCGCGCATTCGCCGATGGCATACACGTCCGGGTCGGACGTGACGCAGTTGTTGTTGATCTCGATGCCGCCGCGCGGGCCCACCGTCAGGCCGCATTCGCGCGCCAGCATGTCGCGCGGGCGGATGCCGGCCGAGAACACGATCATGTCGGCGTCCAGGTGGCCGCCGTCGGCGAATTCCATTCTATGGGTGCCATCGACACCATCGACAATCGCCGTGGTGTTCTTGCCGGTGTGGACGGTCACGCCCAGCTCTTCGATTTTCCGGCGCAGCACGCGCGCGCCGCCTTCATCGACCTGCACCGCCATCAGGCGCGGCGAGAATTCCACCACGTGGGTTTCAAGTTTTAAATCGCGCAGCGCCTTGGCGCATTCGAGGCCCAGCAAGCCGCCGCCGATCACCACGCCGGTTTTCGAGCGCGCGCCGCATTCGAGCATCGCTTCCAGGTCTTCGATGGTGCGATAGACGAAGCAGTCCTTGCGGTCCTTGCCCGGCAGCGGCGGCACGAACGGGAACGAGCCGGTGGCCATCACCAGCTTGTCGTACGGGAGCACGCTGCCGTCGCCGATGGTAACGGTTTTGGCGGCGCGGTCGATGGCGGTGGCGCGGGTGTTCAGGCGCAAGACCATGTCGTCGCGTTCAAAAAAGCCCGGTTTGACCAGCGACAGGTCTTCGGCGGTTTTACCGGAGAAGAATTCGGACAGGTGCACGCGGTCGTAGGCAGGACGCACTTCTTCGCACAGTACAGTCACCTGCAAGCCAGGCGCGCCGCCGGCAGCGAGCGACTCGAGGAATTTATGGCCGACCATGCCGTGGCCGATGACGATGATTTTCATGGTGTAGTCCTTGACGTGATTACTACGCTGCCAGCTTGGAGGCGATGACATTTTCTTCGATGGTGCTGCTGGAGAAGCGCGCCGCCAGTGCGCACAGGGCGGTGCCTGCAACCACGAAGCCGAGGATGGAGAGCGTCTGCTGGACGTCGCCCATGCCCTTCATCAGGAAGCCCGCGGCCACCGCACCGACGTTGCCGCCGGCGCCGATGATGCCGGCCACGCCACCCAGGGCGCGCTTGTCGACGAACGGCACCACGGCGTAGGTCGCACCGCAGGCCATGTGGGTGAACAGGCCGAAGATCAGCATGGCGCCGATGGCCAGGACGGCAGTGCTGGCGTGAGCAAACATCAGCAGGCCGGCGCCTTCACCGAGCATCAGCACGAACAGCAGCGTGACGCGGTGATTGAGATTGCCGCGTGCGGCAAACTTGTCCGAGGCCCAGCCGCCCAGGGCGCGGGCAAACAGCGCCAGCAAACCGAAGCTGCCGGCGGCCATGCCGGCCTGGCCCAGCGTCAGGTTGAAATGATCGACGTAGTAGATGGCGGCGATGTTGTGGATGAAGATCTCGATACCGAAGCAGGCGCCGTAGGTGACGAACAGCAGCCACACGCGGTAGTTGGCAGCAGCCAGTTTGAAGCTCTCCCAGCCGCCCTTCTTGCCGCCTTCGATTGCAATGCCGGCGGCGCGCAGCTCGCTGAAGTTGCCCTGCGGGCAGTCCTGCGTGTAGCGGTAATAGACGAAGGCCATCACGATCATCAGCACGCCCGGCACGATCAAGGCGGCGCGCCAGCCGAAGGTCTCGGACACACCCAGCATGATCATCGCGGTCATCAGCAGCGGCATCACGGCTTGCGCCACGCCGCCGCCCGCATTGCCCCAGCCGGCAGCTGCCGCATTGGCGGTGCCGACCACTTTCGGGCCGAACATGACGGAGGTATGGTACTGGGTGATGACGAAGCTGGCACCGGCCGCGCCGATCCCCAGGCGGAAGAACAGGAAGCTCTCGTAGCTCTGGGCAAAGGCGACGCCGATCACCGGGATGGAGCCGAGCAGCAGCAGGCCGGTATAGGTCTTGCGCGGACCGAAGTGGTCACACAGCGGGCCGACGATCAGGCGCACCAGGATCGTGATGGCGACGGCGGCGATATTGATGTTGGCGATCTGCGCGCCGGAGAGATTGAATTCTCCCTTGATGACAGGCATGAGCGGCGCGCAGGCAAACCACGCGAAGAAGCAGACGAAGAACGCCATCCAGGTCAGGTGGAACGCCCGCATTTGCGGCGTCGAGATCGAGAGGAGCTTGATGCTGTTAGCTTTGGTGGCCATTGTTTTATCCCGTTCAGAAAACAAAAAGGCGCCCGCGCAACCGGGCCATAAAAACCGGGTTGGGCGGACGCCGTTGTCCTGCCAGTCCGTCTTTGGACCGGCTATGTATTCGTGTGCTGCAGGGAGATCGCCGTTGACCTCTTGAGCTTAGCTATTGCAAGAGGCGTGCCAGATAGGGGTGGGTGGTGCGACAGAGGGGGAATGCGGTGGCGAGGGTGATGAGCGACGTGGTTGGTGCAAGCTGGCGGTGCATGGTGCACGTTATGGGTGCGTTATTGCGGTGCAGGCACTAAACCCCGCAGGTCCGGCCACGACACGCGGCCTGCGCGTCGATGGGGTCGGACCCCGTAGGGGGTCCGACCCGGCATGGCCGTGCGGGGTTATCAGGCGTTCGCCTGCAGCGGTGCAGCCGCGGCCAAATCCTGCCAGTCATCGGCACACCGCACCACGTCACCGACCACGATGATGCTCGGGCTGCCCAGGCCGCTCGCGCGCAGCGCGGCGGGCAGTTCGCCCAGGGTGGTGAGCAGCTTGCGCTGGTTGTCGCGCGTGGCGGCCTGCACGACGGCCACCGGCGTGTGAGGCGATGCGCCACCGGCCAGCAGCCCGGCCTGGATGGTGTCCACCCGCGCCACGCCCATGTAGATCACCAGCGTCAGCCGGCTTTGCGCCAGCGCCTGCCAGTTCGGTTCCGACGCCGCATCCTTGCCGTGGCCCGTCACGAAGGTCGCGCCCTGGCTCCACGAGCGATGGGTGACCGGTACGCCGATGCTGGTCGGCGCCGCCAGGCCACTGCTGATACCGGGGATGACGTCCACCGCGATGCCCTGCGCGCGCAAGGTGGCGCGCTCTTCGCCGCCGCGGCCGAACATGTACGGATCGCCCCCTTTGAGGCGCACCACGTGATTACCGGCGCGCGCCTCGGCCACCATCAGGCGCTCGATGAACTCCTGCGGCGTCGATGCGCAGCCGCCGCGTTTGCCCACCTGGACCACCCGGGCACTCGACGGCGCATAGTCCAGCACTTGCGGGTTGACCAGGTCGTCGATCAGCAGCACGTCGGCGCGTTCGATGGCGCGCACGGCCTTGATGGTCAACAGTTCGGGGTCGCCCGGTCCGGCGCCCACCAGCGTTACACTGCCCTGGGTAGTCATGGTTGGTTCCTCTCGTTGCTTTACGCTGCCGCAGCCAGCGCGGTAGTGACCATCTGGTCGATTTCATCGGTGATCCCGGACAGCACGCCCGCCACCACTGCAAACTCGCGCCCGGCCTGCCCCGCGCGCGCCGCCACCACGCGCGCATTGAAGGCCACCATGCGCGCCTGCTTGTTGATCTTCTCGATATCGGTGATCACGCCGCGCAGCTGCTTTTTCATCAGCCGCGCGTGCAATTTGGCCTGTTCCTCGTACACGGCGGTAATCTGGTTGAGGATGGCCAGCGTGGGCGTGGTCAGGCGCACCAGTTCGGCCAGCAGGCTGGCTGACGCGCCACTGCCGTGGGAGATGGCGGCCAGGGTGCGGTCGGCCTGCTCGGCAAAGGCGGCGATCTCGCGGTCGCCGGCCAGCTTGCCAAAATATGCCTCGCGCAGTTCGGCGCAAAACACGCCGGGCAAGCCGTCGGCGTCCGTCAGCAGCGCCTTGTGGGCGCCCCGGAACAGGCCCAGCGCCTCGCGCGCAATCGCTACCGCATCGTCCTGGCCCTGAGCGGCCAGCACCGCGTACAGCACGATGCGCTGCGACGTGAAGCGGCGCCGGCCCGACAGGTTGATCATGGCGCCGAACACTTCGCCCGACAGCGCCTTGGCCTCGTTTTCCAGATGTCGCGTGTCCATGTCCATCAAGCCGCATCCTTGGCCGGGTGCGCCTGTTTGCGGTACAGGAACTCCAGCACGGCGGTACGGTACGCCATGTAGCGCGCGTCCTGCGCCAGCGCCACGCGGTCACGCGGACGCTCGAGCTGCACGTCGACGATCTCGCCGATGGTGGCGGCCGGGCCGTTGGTCAGCATGACGATGCGGTCCGACAGCAGTACCGCCTCATCGACGTCGTGGGTCACCATCACCACGGTGGACCTGGTGGCGGCAACGATCTTGAGCAGCTCGTCCTGCAGGTGGGCGCGCGTCAATGCGTCCAGCGCGCCGAACGGCTCGTCCATCAACAGCACTTTCGGCTCCATCGCCAGCGCCCGGGCGATGCCCACGCGCTGCTTCATGCCGCCGGAGATTTCGTTGGGACGCTTGGTTTCGGCGGCGGTCAAGCCGACCAGCGCCAGCGCCGCCATGGTGCGCTCGCGCAGCTGCGCCTTCGAGTCGGTTTTGCCGAACACGCGTTCCACGCCCAGGTGGATGTTTTCGTAACAGGTCAGCCACGGCAGCAGCGAGTGGTTCTGGAACACCACCGAGCGCTCGGGCGACGGCCCGGCGATCTCGCGGTTGGCGCACAGCAGCACGCCATCGGTCGGGCGGGTCAGCCCGGCGATCAGGTTGAGCAGGGTCGACTTGCCGCAGCCCGAGTGGCCGATCAGGGTAATGAACTCGCCCTTGGCGACGGTGAGGTCGATCTCGCGCAGCGCGTGGAATACGCCTTTTTTGGTGTGGAAAACCATCTCCACGCCTTCGATATCAATAAACCTGGATTCGTCCATGACATGCTCCTTAGTTCGAAACTTGTTCGTAGGTGAAAGCACGGGCCAGCGCCATCAGCGCTTGTTCCAGCAGCAGGCCGACAAAGCCGATGGCGACGATGGCGATGATGATGTGCGGGACATTGAGGTTGTTCCACTCGTCCCACACCCAGAAGCCGATGCCAACGCCGCCGGTCAGCATTTCGGCCGCGACGATCACCAGCCACGCGGTACCGATCGACAGGCGTACGCCGGTCAGCACGTACGGCAGCGCCGATGGCAGCAGGATCTTGGTCAGGATCTTCCACTCGGACAGGTTGAGTACGCGCGCCACGTTCATGTAATCCTGCGGCACGCGCTGCACGCCCACGGCCGTGTTGATGATCATCGGCCAGATCGAGCAGATGAAGATCGACCAGATCGCCGCCGGGTTGGCCGACTGGAACACCAGCAGACCGATCGGCAGCCAGGCCAGCGGCGACACCGGTTTGAGCAAACTGATGATGGGGCTGAACATGGCGCTGACAAACTTCACGCGGCCGATGACAAAACCCAGCGGGATGCCCACCAGCGCGGCCAGGCCGAAGCCCACTGCCACCCGCTGCAACGACGCCAGCAGGTTCCAGCCTATGCCCTGGTCATTCGGACTGTTGCGATAAAACGGATCGGAAAACATCTTTACCGCTTCGTGGAACGTCACCAGCGGCGTCGGGAAGGTGGCGTTCTTGATGGTGATGAGCTGCCAGATCAGCACCATCAAGGCCGCGCCCACCAGCGGCGCGACAATTTTCATGGCAGTGGCAGAGAGCTGCTGGCGCACGCGCGAGCTGGAGTTGGCAGCCAGCGGGCGGCGCGGGCGGCGCGCCGGTTTTTCTGTAGCGATAACTTCTGTGTCTGGCGGCTGGGCGCTGCCGGGTTGGAGCATGGCGTTCATGGCTTTCCCTTGGAGGACGATGAATCGGACTTACTGCAACTAGGCTTTGATCTTGAACGAGGCGGCAAATGCCTTCGGATCCTTGCCATCCCATACCGCGCCGTCCATCAGCTTCGAGGTGCGCAGCGGACTTTTCGGCACCGGCGTCTTGGTCATCGCGGCCGCATCCTTGTAAAGGTCGATCTGGTTGACCTTGGTGGCCACGGCCAGGTAGTCCGGATCGTCCTTGAGCAGGCCCCAGCGGCGGTGCTGGGTCATGAACCACATGCCGTCCGACAGGTACGGGAAGTTCACCAGGCCGTCGTTGTAGAACTTCATGTGGTTGGCGTCGTCCCAGGTCTTGCCCAGGCCGTTCTGGTAGCGGCCCAGGATGCGCTGATCGATCGCGTCCTTGCTGGTGTTGACGTACGACTTGTCGGCGATCACTTCGGCCATCTTGTTCTTGTTGGCCAGCGAGGCGTCGATCCACTTGCTCGCGTCCAGGATGGCAGCCATCATGGCGCGGCAGGTGTTCGGGTATTTCTTGGCGAATTCCAGCGTGGAGCCCAGCACCTTTTCCGGGTGGTCCTTCCAGATGTCCTGGGTGGTGGTGGCGGTGATGCCGATGCCGTCCATGATGGCGCGGTGGTTCCATGGCTCGCCCACGCAGAAGCCGTCCATGTTACCGACGCGCATATTGGCCACCATTTGCGGCGGCGGCACCGTGATCACTTTGGCGTCCTTCATCGGGTTGATGCCGTTGGCCGCCATCCAGTAGTACAGCCACATGGCGTGGGTGCCGGTCGGGAAGGTCTGGGCGAACGTGTATTCGCGCTTGTCGGTGCGCATCAGCTTGGCCAGGCTGGCGCCATCGACGGCGCCCTTGTCGGCCAGCTTTTTCGACAGCGTGATGGCCTGGCCATTGTTGTTCAGGCCCATCAGCACCGCCATGTCCTTCTTCTGGCCGCCGATGCCCATCTGCACGCCGTACAGCAGGCCGTACAGCACGTGGGCGGCATCGAGGTCGCCATTGGACAGCTTGTCGCGCACGCCAGCCCACGAGGCTTCCTTGCTCAGCACGAATTTCACGCCGTACTTCTTGTCGAAGCCCAGCACCGACGCCATCACCACCGACGCGCAGTCGGTCAGTGGAATGAAGCCGATCTTGACTTCCTCTTTCTCCGGCTTGTCGGAACCCGCCGCCCATACGCCATTTGTTGCCAGACCCAACATGCTTCCTCCTGCGACCAGACTTGCGCCATGAATGATTTTCCTGCGCGTGACATTAACGTCGGCTGCGGTCGGTGGCAAGGCGTTGTCGGCGTTTTTTGGTGTTTCTTTCATGGCGTTCCCTTAGTAGTCAGCAAAACCGTTGGACCAACGAAAAACGCCTACCCCCGCGAACGCATTCGCGTGATGGTAGACGTCGTTGTCTTGTGACCCTCACCGCCGTTGGCGAGGTTCAGCAGCGCAGCGTTGCGCTTGAGCTTTACTGTACGCAATGTCTGTGCCAGCCGGCTGTCACAGGAGAGAGGATGAGGAATTAGCGGCAACGCACCGCATCCGCGCACCGTTGGTGAGCACGCGCCTCATTTTGGACGCGAAAAACAAAATAAAGATTATCCGAGCAGATCTTCCACATCCAGAATACGCTGTGCGACTTCGGAGAGCTTGAGGTTCTTGCTCATGGCCATGCTGCGCAGCTTCTGGTACGCCTGCTCTTCGGTAAAGCGCTGGCGCTCCATCAGCAGGCCCTTGGCGCGCTCGATGACCTTGCGCTCGGCCAGCTTGCTCTTGGTATCGGACAATTCGTCGAGCAGCTTCTGCTCGCGCTTGAAACGCGCCAGCGCCACGTTCAGTACCGGCTTGATGCGGTCGCTCTGCAGCCCGGCCACGATGTACGCCGATACGCCGGCAGCGACAGCGGCCTCCATGCTGGCGGTGTCGTCGCTTTCGGTAAACATCACGATGGGCCGGCGCTCGTCGCGGGTAGCGATGACGATGTGCTCGAGCACGTCGCGCGCATCGGACTCGGCATCGACGATGATCATGTCCGGCTGCAACTGGGCGATACGATCCGGCAAGAACATGTCCGGCGGCAGCGAGGCGACGATATCGTAGCCCGCCTCGAGCAGCCCAATCCGCAGTATCCGCGCCCGTTCGACCTGGGCGTGCACGGCCTCGTCATCCTCGCTGCCGGGATGCATGAGGGCGTTGACGACAACAATGCGCAGGTTACGCGTGGTCATGGAAAGTGGCGGCGGGTGGGTCTTGCGTCTTGGGGCAAGCAAGAACCAAACCAGTGGAGTTGATGATCATGCGCAGATTCTAAGGCACAACACCAAATTTTTGCCAGTTTATCAGGGCTGCTGTCGATTTAATGCGACCATATCCTCACCCGAGCCGTGACGTTGCGGGTCTCAGCGCATTATCGACTAAAGATGTTGGAAAAGCTGCGTGGCGCCCTTTGTATTCCAATATGGTGTAACCTTAACTTTATGAATGCCATCCTCTCACCCATAGAATCAGAATTTGCTACCGCTGAAGAAGCGGCGGCCTACGATCTATGGTTCCGCGCCAAAGTTCAGGAATCGCTGGACGACCCACGCCCGAGTATTCCGCATGACGAAGTAATGGCGCAGATGCGAGCCATCTTGGCGTCGAAGAAGAACGATTCAGGGACGAAGAGCTCATCCTGAAGCCAGACTAAATACAGCTTGGCTGTACCGTAGTTTCTGGAGGATTAATGCTTCCCGTCCAATGGCTTGCCGACGCCAGCAACAACCTTTCCACCATCATCGAGTTCATCGCCGAGCGCAATGAAACCGCCGCTGCCGATCTGCTTGATGATATCGAGCGCGCCGCCTCCCAGCTCCCGCAACATCCTTACCTGTACCGACCCGGCCGGGTGGCAGGCACGCGTGAAATTGTGGCGCATCCTAACTATGTCGTGGTGTATCGCATCCAACCGCACGTGATTGAAATTATTGCAGTGCTACACTCCCGACAACAATATCCAGCCGCCCCCTGATAAAGCAAAAAGGGAAGCGCAAGCGCTTCCCTCTTCGATATTGCCGTCACCGCTAGTTTACGCAGCAACCGCCTCGTACCGCGCCAGCGACTGCTCCACGCGCGGCGCCAGCTCTGCCAGCGACGACACGCTCATGCCCAGTTCCTGCAACTGGCCGTCCTGGATGCCGTACACCCAGCCGTGCACGGTCAGTTCCTGGCCGCGGTCCCAGGCGTCCTGCACGATGGTCGTGCGGCAGACGTTGGAAACCTGTTCGATCACGTTCAGTTCCACCAGGCGCTCCGAGCGGCGCTGTTCGTTGAGCACGGTGCCCATGTAGCGCTCGTGCTTCTGGTGCACGTCGTGGACGTGGCGCAGCCAGTTGTCGACCAGGCCCACGCGGGTGCCGGTCATGGCTGCGTGCACGCCCTTGCAGCCGAAGTGGCCCACCACGATCACGTGCTTGACCTTGAGGATGTCGATGGCGAATTGCAGCACCGACAGGCAGTTCAGGTCCGAGTGCACCACCACGTTGGCAATATTGCGGTGAACGAACACGTCGCCCGGCGCCAGGCCCAGCAGCTCATTTGCCGGCACCCGGCTGTCCGAGCAACCGATCCACAGGTACTCTGGCGCAGCCTGGTTGGCCAGGCGGTTGAAGAAATCGGGATCGCGCTCAACTTCCGAGGCGGCCCAGCGCCGGTTGTTTTCCAGCAGGCCACGCAGGGGGGAAGTGCTCTGTTCCAGGTCGTTCATGATGTCCTCTCGTACATAAAGAGACCGCCGGTCCACCCACAATGGGCGGCGCGGCGGTCAGATCTTACCGGTGCTGCATGACGTGACAGTTACTCGAAGAAATCTTTCACCTTGTCGCGCCAGGTCTTGGTCTGCGGGCTGTGCTTGTTGCCGCCTTCGGTGGTCGACTTTTCGAACTCGCGCAGCAGGTCTTTTTGCTTCTCGGTCAGCTTGACCGGGGTTTCGACCGCCACGTGGCAGAACAGGTCGCCCGCGAAACCGGAGCGCACGCCTTTGATGCCCTTGCCTTTCAGGCGGAAGGTCTTGCCCGACTGGGTGCCTTCGGGAATCGTAAACGACACTTTACCAGACAAGGTCGGCACTTCGATTTCGCCACCCAAGGCTGCCTTGGTAAACGAGATCGGCATTTCGCAATGCAGGTCGTCGCCTTCGCGCTGGAACACCGCGTGCGGCTTGATGTGGATTTCCACGTACAGGTCGCCCGATGGTCCGCCATTGGTGCCCGGTTCGCCGTTGCCCGACGAGCGGATGCGCATGCCGTTGTCGATACCGACCGGAATTTTCACTTCCAGGGTCTTGTTGCGCTTGATGCGGCCCTGGCCCGAGCATGCCGGGCATGGTTCCGGGATGATCTTGCCGGTGCCGTGGCACTTGGGGCAGGTCTGCTGGATGCTGAAGAAACCCTGCTGCATGCGTACCTGGCCGTGGCCGGCGCAGGTAGTGCAGGTGACCGGCGATGTGCCGGGCTTGGCACCGCTGCCGTGGCAGGTGTCGCACTTGTCCCAGGACGGTACGCGGATGGTCGTATCGAAGCCATGCGCCGCTTGTTCCAGCGTGATCTCGAGGTTGTAGCGCAAGTCGGCGCCACGGTACACCTGCGGGCCGGCGCTGCGGCCGCGCCCTGCGCCGCCACCGAAGATGTCGCCGAAGATGTCGCCAAAGGCGTCGCCGAAACCGCCGGCGCCACCACCGAAGCCGCCACCGCCATTGTTCGGATCGACGCCGGCGTGACCGTAACGGTCATACGCCTCGCGCTTGTCCGGGTTGGTCAGCATCTCGTAGGCTTCCTTGACTTCCTTGAACTTGCCTTCCGCCTCGTCGTCATCGGGGTTGCGGTCGGGATGGTATTTCATGGCCAGCTTGCGGTAGGCCTTCTTGATTTCGTCTTCCGACGCGTTTTTTGCGACACCGAGTGTCTCGTAGAAATCACGCTTTGCCATATTGGTCGGGACCTTGCTGTATTAAATATTCGGTAGTGATGATGCTAAAAAGCCGAGCCGGCAGCGTTGGGGACGCCCGCTCGGCTCGGCGGAATGCTGGCGGTGCGGGATGAACCCGCGCCTGCTGCACCGTCATCCCCGCTTTCGCGGGGATGACGGTGCTACTGCTACTTGCTACGGTTGCTGCAACAATTACTTGTTGTCTTTGACTTCTTTGAAGTCGGCATCGACCACGTCGTCCTGTGGCTTGGCTTGCTCGGCGCCTGGGGCACCTTGCGCGCCCGCACCGGCACCAGCAGCACCCTCGCCGCCAGCTGCCTGCTGCGCCTGCATGTCGGCGTACATCTTCTCGCCCAGCTTCTGCGAAGCGGTGGTCAGGGCGGCCACTTTGGCGTCGATGTCGGCCTTGTCGCCCGACTTGATCGAACCTTCGAGGTCGGTGATCGACGCTTCGATCGCTTCCTTCTCCGACGCTTCCAGCTTGTCGCCGTATTCGGTCAGCGATTTGCGGGTCGAGTGCACCAGGGCATCAGCCTGGTTGCGCGATTCGGCCAGTTCTTTCACTTTCTTGTCTTCTTCGGCGTTGAGCTCGGCGTCTTTCACCATTTTCTGGATTTCCGCTTCGGTCAGACCGGAGTTGGCCTTGATCGTGATCTTGTTCTCTTTGCCGGTGGCCTTGTCCTTGGCGCCCACGTGCAGAATACCGTTGGCGTCGATGTCGAAGGTCACTTCGATCTGTGGCGTACCGCGCGATGCTGGCGGGATGCCTTCCAGGTTGAATTCGCCCAGGCCCTTGTTACCGGCCGCGATTTCGCGCTCACCCTGGTAGACCTTGATGGTCACGGCAGGCTGGTTGTCGTCGGCGGTCGAGAACACTTGCGAGAACTTGGTCGGAATCGTGGTGTTCTTGTGAATCATCTTGGTCATCACGCCACCCAGGGTTTCGATACCCAGCGACAGCGGCGTCACGTCCAGCAGCAGCAAGTCCTTGCGTTCGCCCGACAGGACCGAACCTTGAATCGCAGCGCCCACAGCCACGGCTTCGTCCGGGTTCACGTCCTTGCGTGGATCCTTGCCGAAGAACTCTTTCACTTTTTCCTGCACCTTCGGCATACGGGTCATACCGCCGACCAGGATGATGTCGTCGATGTCCGAGACTTTGACGCCGGCATCCTTGATGGCGATGCGGCATGGCTCGATGGTGGCGATGATCAGCTCTTCCACCAGCGATTCCAGCTTGGCGCGGGTCATTTTCAGTGTCAGGTGGACCGGCGCGCCGTTCGCCATGGCGATGTACGGCTCGTTGATTTCGGTCTGCTGCGACGACGACAGTTCGATCTTGGCGCGCTCGGCCGAAGCCTTGATGCGCTGCAGGGCGATCGGATCTTTTTTCAGGTCCAGGCCGTTGATCTTCTTGAACTCGTCGATGATGTAATCGATGATGCGCTGGTCGAAGTCTTCGCCGCCCAGGAAGGTGTCGCCGTTGGTGGCCAGCACTTCGAACTGCTTCTCACCGTCAACGTCGGCGATTTCGATGATCGAGACGTCGAACGTGCCGCCGCCCAGGTCATACACGGCGATCTTGCGGTCGCCCTTTTCGTTCTTGTCCAGGCCGAATGCCAGTGCGGCAGCGGTTGGCTCGTTGATGATGCGCTTGACGTCCAGGCCAGCGATACGGCCGGCGTCCTTGGTAGCCTGGCGCTGCGAGTCGTTGAAGTACGCTGGTACGGTAATGACCGCTTCGGTCACTTCTTCGCCCAGGTAGTCTTCAGCGGTTTTCTTCATCTTGCGCAGCACTTCAGCAGAAATCTGCTGTGGCGCCAGTTTCTTGTCGCGCACGCCGATCCACGCATCGCCGTTGTCGGCTTTGGTGATCGTGTAAGGCATCAGGCCGATGTCTTTCTGTACTTCTTTTTCGTCGAACTTGCGACCGATCAGGCGCTTGACCGCGAACAGGGTGTTCTTCGGGTTGGTCACCGCCTGGCGCTTGGCCGGGGAGCCGACGAGAATTTCACCATCTTCTTGATAAGCAATGATCGACGGCGTCGTACGTGCGCCTTCGGCGTTTTCGATTACCTTTGGCTGACCGTTTTCCATGACGGAAACGCAGGAATTCGTGGTTCCCAGATCGATACCGATAATTCTACCCATGATTTTCTTCCTCTTTGCTATGTTCTAGATGGTACTAATATGTGGAATTACTTTGTCTTTTCAAGTGCTTACTTTGCTTGCGCAGCAGTCACGATGGCCGGACGCAACAGGCGGTCGGCGATCATATAACCTTTTTGCAAGACAGCAACAACGGTATTGGCTTCCTGGTCCGCAGGCACCACGGCAACGGCCTGGTGCTTGTTCGGATCGAGCTTGTCGCCCTGCGCCGGCAGAATTTCCAGCAGGCGGTTTTTCTCGAATGCCGCGTTCAGTTGCTTGAGGGTCATTTCGACACCCTCTTTCAGCGATTCGAGCGTTGGCGCTTCGACCTTCAGCGCCATTTCCAGGCTGTCCTTGACCGGCACCATGGCTTCGGCGAAGCTTTCCACCGCAAATTTATGGGCCTTGGCCACGTCTTCCTGGGCGCGACGGCGCATGTTTTCGCAGTCGGCCTTGGCGCGCATGAACGCGTCGTGGGTTTCCGCCAGGCGCGCTTCGGTACTGGCCAGTTGCTCTTCGAGCGAAGATTGCTGGTCCGGAGTCGATGGCGCTGCAGGCTCGGCAGCGGCGGCAGTTTCTGGATTAGGTACGGCTTGATTTTCCTGATCTTGCATCTAAAGACTCCTACGATCGTATTTGTTTGATAAGGCGTTTATCACTGCACTGGCCATAAATGGAGCGCTATCGCCGTATTTCAAGGGGGTAGCGCAAGGTTGGCGCCAGCAGTGACGATGTAGCAAGCTGGGTATTTTAACAGGCTGGCACTCACCACCGGCAAGTGCTGATTATCGAAAGGTAGCAAGTACCCCACACTGCTTGGGGTCGGACCCCGAACCGGGGTCCGACCCCGGCCTTTTGGGTTTAGTCGGCGGCACCGCGCGCCAGGGCTGCGGCGCGGCCCACTTCGGCATCCTTGCGGCGCGCCTCGTGCTCGGACGGACCGGCCTGGGTTGGCCAGCCGATCATGTGGTGCTCGGCAATTTCGGCCAGCGCCGAGATCCACTTGCGCGAGTCGTTCAGGCACGGGATGTAATGGAACTCGCGTCCGCCGTTCTGCTCGAAGTCGTGGCGCACTTCCATCGAGATTTCTTCCAGCGTCTCCAGGCAATCGCTGGTAAAGCCGGGGCACAGCACATCGATGCGGCGGGTGCCATCGCGCGCCAGCTGCGCCACCGTGGGCGCCGTGTACGGTTGCAGCCACTCTGCCTTGCCGAAGCGCGACTGGAAGGTCACGATATATTGTTCCGGCTTCAGACGCAGTGCGGTGGCCAGCAGCCGCGCGGTCTTTAAGCATTCGCAGTGGTACGGATCGCCCAGCATCAGCGTGCGTTTCGGCACGCCGTGGAAGCTGAGCACCAACTTTTCTGGCCGGCCATGTTGATCCCAGTGCGCCAGCACCGAGTCGCGCAGCGCGTGGATATAGCCTTCGTCATCGTGGTAGTTGCGCACGAAACGCAGTTCGGGAATATTGCGCACCGAGCCGTAGTGCTTGAACACGGCGTCGTAGATCGAGCCGGTGGTGGTGCCCGAGTACTGCGGGTAGGCAGGCAACACCAGGATGCGGTCGTGGCCGTCAGCCTTCAGCTTGCCGAGCACGTCCGGCAGCGACGGCGAACCGTAGCGCATGGCCATGGCCACGGTCAGGTCCTGGTGGCCACGGTCTTCCAGCGCGCCGATCAGCTTGCCCGCCTGGGCATCGGTATTGACTTTCAAAGGAGAACCTTCGGCGGTCCAGATGGTGGCGTATTTCTTGGCCGACTGGCTCGAGCGGAACGGCAGGATGATCAGGTTGAGGATGAACCACCACACCGCGCGCGGCACTTCCACCACGCGGCGGTCGGACAGGAATTCCCGCAAATAGCGCCGCACCGCCGAGGTGGTGGGCGCATCGGGCGTGCCGAGGTTGACCAGCACCACGGCGGTGCGGCCAACGGTGCCGTGTTTGTACGGTGGTTCTTTTTTGAATGTCATGTGGCAGGCGGCTATGAATTTGGATTAACCCGCCATTATAGATAAGAAACCGCGCAACCACCTGACACCACAACGGTTCACGACGCCAGCAACTCCCGCGCATGCTGGCGCGTGGTGGCGGTAATCTCGAGGCCGCCCAACATGCGCGCCACCTCTTCCACCCGCGCGCCGGCATCGAGCACGTCGATGCGCGAGGCGGTCTTGCCGTTGGGAAGCGTGCGCTTGGCCACCTGGAAGTGCTGGCCGCCCTGGCTGGCCACCTGCGGCAAGTGAGTCACGCAAAGCACCTGGCGCTCCTGGCCCAGCCGGCGCAGCAGGCGCCCCACCACCTCGGCCACGGCGCCGCCGATGCCGCTGTCGACCTCATCGAAAATCAGCGTGGGCGTGGTGGCGGCTTTCGAGGTGATCACGGAAATGGCCAGCGAAATACGCGCCAGCTCACCGCCGGACGCTACCTTGGCCAGCGGCCGCGCGGCCACGCCGGCGTGGCCGGCGACCAGGAATTCCACCTGCTCCACGCCGTGCACGCTGGGCTCGCACGGGTTGAGCGCGATATCGAAACGCCCGCCCGTCATGCTCAGTTCCTGCATCGCCTTGGTGACAGCGTCGGCCAACTGGCGGCCGGCGCGGGCGCGCACGGTGCTCAGTTTTTTCGCCATGTCGAGGTAGGCGTCCTTGAGCTTTTGCTCCTGCTTGCGCAGGCCTTCGATGTCGCTGGCGTCGGCCAGTTGCGCCAGGCGTTCGGCCTGTTTGGCGTGCTCTTCCGGCAGTTCTTCCTCGGTCACGCGGAACTTGCGCGCAGCCGAGTGGATCGCTTCCATGCGCGACTCCACCGCGCGCAGCCGCTCGGGATCGAGATCGACGCGGTCGAGATAATCGTTGATCGCGTACACCGCTTCCTGCAACTGGATGCGCGCCGGCTCGATCAAATCGACCACCGCCTGCAAGCCGGTATCGACCGCCGCCAGCTTGCTCAGTTTTTGATTCAGTGACGACAGCTGCGAGATGATCGGATGCTCTTCCGCTTCGGACAGCATCGTCAACGCTTCCTGCGCGCCTTCGAGCAAACTGGCCGCGTGCGACAGGCGGCTTTGCTCGTTGCTCACTTCGGCCCACTCGCCCGGTTTCACGGCCAGCTTTTCCAGCTCGTTCACCTGCCACTCCAGCCGCTCGCGCTCATATAAAACGTTGGCGGCGTTGGTTTCGAATTCTTCCAGCTGCCTGGCCACCGCGCGCCAGGCTTTATAGGCGGCAGCCACGGCGCGGGTGTCGGCGCCAGCCTGGCCATCGAGCAGCGCGCGCTGGGCGTCGGCCTTCATCAGCGACTGGTGGGCGTGCTGGCCGTGGATGTCCACCAGCAGGTCGCCCAGTTCACGCAACTGGGCGGCAGTGGCTGCCACGCCGTTGATATAGGCTTTGCTGCGGCCGGCGTTGTCGATCACCCGGCGCAGCAGCGCGCCGCCCTCTTCCACTGCAAATTCGTGCGCCTGCAACCATTCGGCAGCCTGCGCGCTCGGTGAGAAATCGGCAGTGATGTCGGCCTTGGCCGCGCCTTCGCGCACCACGCTGGCGTCGCCGCGGCCGCCCAGGGCCAGGGTCAGTGCATCGATCAGGATCGATTTGCCGGCCCCGGTTTCGCCGGTGAAAACCGTAAAGCCTGCGGAGAATTCCAGTTCGATCGAATCGACGATAACGAAATCACGGATGGACAGGGTGCGGAGCATGGATGCCTGAAAGTGTGGTTGAACCGAGAGGTTAACTGAGTTTGCCTTCGCCCGACGGATACTCGTTCCAATGGAGTTTTTCGCGCAGGGTGTTGTAGTAGCTCCAGTTTTCCGGATGCAGGAAGTTGATCGTGTGCGGCGAGCGGCGGATCACGATCTGGTCTTGCGGCATCAGGCTGGCAAAGGTTTGCATGTCGAAGTTGACGCTGATATCGCGTCCCCGCACTATTTCCACCATGATCTCGCTCGACTCGGGCAGCACGATGGGACGGTTGGACAGCGCGTGCGGCGCGATCGGCACCATCACGATGCCGCCCAGCGCCGGGTGCAGCAGCGGGCCGCCGGCCGACAGCGCATACGCGGTGGAGCCAGTCGCGGTGGAGATGATCAGGCCGTCGGAGCGCTGGTTGTACATGAACTGGTTGTCCACGTCCACGCGCAGCTCGACCATGCCGGCGCCGGCGCCGCGCGCCACCACCACGTCGTTGACGGCCAGGCCCAGGTGGATGCTGCGCCCTTCGCGCAGCACGCTGCCTTCGAGCAGGGTGCGGCGTTCGGCCTTGAAGCTGCCGCCGAGGATACGGCCAAGCGCGTCGAACATGCCTTCGAGCGGGATGTCGGTGATGAAGCCGAGCCGGCCCTGGTTGATGCCGATCAGCGGCACATTGAACGGCGCCAGCTGGCGGGCAATGCCGAGCATGGTGCCGTCGCCGCCCATGACGATGGCCAGATCGGCCTCGGCGCCGATCTCGGCGGCCGTCATCGAGCGGATGTCGGCAAAATGCGGCGCCAGGTCGAGCGCGGTTTGCTCCTCGAACACCACGGTGTAGCCGCCGGCGCGCAGAAAATCGACCACGCTGTCCACCGAGTCGGCGATGCCGTCGGTGTTCTTGCGCACGGCGAGTGCGATGGTGTGAAAGACGGCGTGCTTGGTAGTCATAAAAATCTCGGCAAAAGTTGGCGGCGGCGACACGCAGCAGAGTAACCGATTACGTCGGCTTCTGCCATCACCGGCCAACCCACGGCCCGCACCGGTTTGCTGTACATATGAACAGTATTTCGCGCAGTATAGTGTGCGCTTGCCCGGAGTGCAAGCATGCAACGCCCGCGCGCCAATAAGTTGTCAGGATTCAAGGTGGCGACTGCGGCCATGACAACTCGCTAATATCGTTGAAACAACGAATCAGGGAGAACACCATGCTCAAACAGGCCAACATCAATACCGACGCCAAGGTCAAGGACGACGGCAAACCGCGCATGCCGCACGAGCGCGACGAGTCACCGGACGGTCACCAGCACAAGCAACGCACGATCATGGAACAAGCCGCCGCCGACGTCGAGAGCGGCATGGTCGATACCGACCGGCACAACAAGCCCGGCGTCGAACACGTCAAAAATCCCACCCCGCGCGAAGCCACCGCCAAGCCGCTGCCAGACACCAAACAGGACTAATCGAGCAATGAACACCACCCTGAACGCACACCTGCGTAACGCCCTCCTGATCCTGACCGCCGCTGCGGCGCCGGCTGCCGCACTGGCCCAGACAGCGGCGCCGACTGCCCCTGGCGCCTACCCGGTCGGCTTCGGCCCCAACCCGGTGCTGCCCAAGCCCGACAAGTCCTTGATCCCCACCGTCAACGTGGCGCCGGTCGACCGCTGGACCGCGCAGGAAACCCCGCGCCCCGCCGCCGGCTTCACCGTCACCGCCTACGCGCGCGGACTCGACCATCCGCGCTGGATCTACACGCTGCCCAACGGCGACGTGCTGGTGGCCGAAACCAACGCCCCGCCCAAGCCTGACGACAGCAAGGGCATCAAGGGCAAGATCATGCAGCACCAGATGAAAAAAGCCGGCGCAGTCACGCCGTCCGCCAACCGCATCACTTTGCTGCGCGGAGTCGATGCCAAGGGCGTGGCGCAAACCCGCACCGTGTTCCTGCAAGGCCTCAATTCGCCGTTCGGCATGGCGCTGGTCGGCAACAACCTGTACATCGCCAACAGCGACGCGCTGGTGCGCTTCCCGTACAAGGAAGGCGACACCAGCATCGCTGCCGCCGGCACCAAGGTCATGGACCTGCCGGCCGGTACCCGCAACCACCACTGGACCAAGAACGTCATCGCCAGCCCGGACGGCAAGTCGCTGTACGTTACCGTCGGCTCCAACAGCAATGTCGGCGAAAACGGCATGGAAGAGGAAGAAGGCCGCGCCGCCATCTGGCAGTTCGACATCGCCAGCGGCAAGGGCCGCCTGTTTGCCACCGGCCTGCGCAACCCGAACGGCATGGGCTTCGAGCCGCAAAGCAAGGCGCTGTGGACGGTCGTCAACGAACGTGACGAACTGGGCAATGACCTGGTGCCCGATTACATGACGTCGGTGCGCGATGGCGGCTTCTACGGCTGGCCGTACAGCTACTTCGGCCAGAACGTCGATACCCGCATCGAGCCGGCCAAGCCGGACCTGGTGGCCAAGGCCATCGCCCCCGACTACGCGCTGGGCGGCCATACGGCCTCGCTGGGCCTGGTGTTCTACGAAGGCAAATTGCTGCCGCAGGCTTACCAGGGCGGCGCCTTCATCGGCCAGCACGGCTCGTGGAACCGCAAGCCTTACAGCGGCTACAAGGTCGTGTATGTGCCGTTCGCCAACGGCAAGCCGTCAGGCCCGCCGCAGGACTTCCTTACCGGTTTCCTCGACGCCAAGGGTAAAGCCCAGGGCCGCCCCGTGGGCGTGGCGGTGGATAAACCAGGCGCGGTGCTGGTGGCCGACGACGTGGGCAATATCATCTGGCGCGTGGCCCCTGCCGCGACAACCGCCAGCAAATAACCATTCAACCCAAGGAGAAACACATGAGCAGTCAACACAGCGGTTCGGCAGTCTGGAGCGGTGGCCTGAAAGACGGCATCGGCAGCATTTCCACCCAGACCGGGGTACTGAAGGAAGCGCCGTACGGCTTCAAGGCCCGTTTCGAAGACGGCCCCGGCACCAACCCGGAAGAACTGATCGGCGCCGCGCACGCGGGCTGCTACACGATGGCGCTTTCGGGCGTGCTGGGCGAAGCCGGCATGACCGCGCAAAAGCTCGAAACCACGGCAGCCGTTACGCTCGACAAGGTCGATGGCGGCTTCGCCATCACCAAGGTGCACCTGACCCTGCTGGCCACCATCCCCGGCGCCGACCAGGCCAAGTTCGAGGAAGCGGCCAACAAGGCCAAGGTGAGCTGCCCGGTTTCCAAGCTGCTGAACGCCGAAATCACCCTCGACGCCAAGCTCCAGGCGTAAGCGGTTGACAAACCCTGCATAGCGGCGTTGCAGGGCCTCGCCGTACATTCGTACTGTCTTCGTCCCTGCGCCTTGCTCTGCAAGGCTTGTCAACCGCTTCAAGCACTCAGCAGAGCTCGACCAAATCGCATAAAATCGCCGCTTGTTCATCACGAAAGACCACCATGCGAATCCTGCATACGATGTTGCGAGTCGGCGATCTTCAGCGTTCGATCGATTTTTACACCAAGGTGCTGGGCATGCAATTGCTGCGCACCAGCGACAACCCGGAATACAAATACACGCTGGCGTTCCTCGGTTACGGCGCCAACCCGGACCATGCGGAACTGGAACTGACGTACAACTACGGCACCACCAGCTATGACCTGGGCACCGCCTACGGCCATATCGCCATCTCGGCCGACGACATCTACGCCGCCGCAGCGGCAGTGCGCGCCAACGGCGGCGCGGTCACCCGCGAGCCGGGCCCGGTCAAGGGCGGCAACACGGTAATCGCGTTTGTCACCGATCCCGACGGCTACAAGATCGAACTGATCGAACGCCGGTTTGACGGCGCCGGCGCCGGGCTGTAATCGCCAACCCGCACGGCTAAACAGGGGTCGGACCCCGCACGGGGTCCGACCCCAAGCACTTGAGGTCCGGCCCCATCACGCGAGATGAAAAAATGGCGGGCCACACGGCCCGCCATTTTTACGTCCAGCGCATTACTTGATGGCCAGCGCCAGATCGGTCAGTCCCACCGCACCGGCGCCAATCGCCGAGGTGGCCGGCGTGGTGGCGCCATTGGCCAGCACCGCCGCGCCGGTCGCCAGGTCGATCCGGTACAGCGCGCTCGGGCCGGCGGCCGTGGTGCGCAGCGCGGCCAGGGCCAGGCCGTTGGCGCCGCCGGCGATATCGAAGCCGGCATCGCCCGCCACCGCAACATTCAGCAAGCCGACGTTGACCAGCGTGCCGTCGTTGGGCGGGTTTTGCAGCGCCAGGCTGGCGCTGGCCGTGTCGATGTCAAACAACTGGGTGGCGGTGGTGCCGGCGTAGCTGTTGGTGTAGGCCGCTGCCGTGACCACTGGCGCCACGCCTGCACGGTTGACGGCGCCGTCGGTGGTGGTGGCGCCGGTATCGACGTTGATGCGCAGGCTCTGGCCGGTGTTGCCGATCACGCGCAGGCGGTCGGCGACCGGGTTGAAGTCCACCGCAAAGGCGGTGCCGGCAATGGCCGTGTACGGCGCGGTGGTGTCTGCCGGGTCCGCTGCCAGGGTGGCCTTGGCAGTCGCCGCGCCGGTGGCGGGGTCGATGGTGACGATGCGGCCGGTCGAGGACATGCCGTACAACAGGCCGTCTTTCGGCCGCACGTCGATACCCAGCAGGCGCTCGCCCGCTGCCAGGCCGGCAATGGCGACGTTGGCGTCGAGCGTGTTCGGCGTGGCGGTTTTGAACGTGACCAGGCGGGCGTCGTCGGTCAGGCCGTACGCGACCGGTGCGGCCGCAGCCTTGAGGGCGACACCGCGCAATTCTTCGCTGACATTGATCGCTGCCACCAGGGTCGCTTGCGTGGCCGGCGCCACCGGTGCGGCCAGGTTGAGCGTGTAGAAGCCGCGTACGCCGCCCACGGTCATCACCGCGTAGCCGGTGTTGGTGCGGGCGTCGATATCGAAGCCGGCCACGGCGCTGGCGGTCAGGCCCAGCGCCAGCGGCACCGCCAGGGTGCCATTGTTCGGTGGATTCTGGGTGTACAGCACGCCGTTGGCGGCGTCGATCACGAACAGGGTGGTGGTGGCGGTGCCGGCAAAGCTGTTGGTGTAGGCAGCCGCATTGACAGCGGTAGTGGCAGCGCCGCCATTGATGGCGCCGTCGGTGGTGGTGGCGCCGGTATCGACATTGATGCGCAGGCTCTGACCGGTGTTGCTGACGAGGCGCAGGCGATCGGCTACGGGGTTGAAGTCGACGCCGAACTCGGTACCGGCCAGCGCCGTAAACGGCAAGGTGGTGTCGGTGGCGTCTGCGGTCAGGGTCGATTTGAGCGTGGCGGCGCCGGTGGTGCCATTCAGGGTGTAGATGCGGCCGGTACTGCCCACGCCGTAGAGCATGCCGTCGGCGGGGCGATAATCGATGCCCAGCAGGTTTTCGCCCGCTTGCAGGCCGGTTACAGTGGCCGTGGTGCGGATGGTGCCCGGGGTGGCGCGGTCGAACGACAGCAGCTTGTTGCTCGCGGTCAGCACGAACACGTCGCCGGCCACCGCAGCCACCGGTGGCGTCGTGGTCGGTGGCGTGACGGTGCCGATATCGTCATCGCTGCCGCCGCAGGCGACCAGCGAGAGGGAGACAGCGGAGGCGAGCAACAATTTCGAGTATGGCAGGGTGGGCATGGTCTTGGCTCCTGTAGTGGTGGTTTTGGGCTTACCCAAGCACTACCCATGACCAGCCGGTTTGGATGCAGTCAAAATAAAATAATTATTTCGACTGCATCCGCAGGAGTTGGTGCAGACGTTTAATGTTGCAGCAGCGCATTGACCGGCGCCAGGTCTTCCTCGCGCAGGGTGCCGGCGGCAGAGCGCAGGCGCAAGCCGTTCATGACCGTGTCGTAGCGTGCCTTGGCCAGGTCTTTCTGGGTGGCGTACAACTGGCGCTGGGCGTTCAGCACGTCGATATTGATACGCACGCCTACCTGGTAACCGAGCTTGTTGGAATCGAGCGAGGACTTGCTCGACACTTCCGCCGCTTCCAGCGCTTTCACTTGCGCCAGGCCGCTGTTCATGCCGAGGAAGGCCACGCGGGCATTCTGGGCCGCCAGGCGCTTGGTCGCTTCGAGGTCGTTGCGGGCCTTGTCTTCGAGTGCGATCGCTTCGCGCACCTGGCTGGTCACGGCAAAGCCGCTGAAGATCGGGACGGTCCAGGTGACGCCGATGGCGTTGTTCTTTTGCGTGCCGTACGCCGTGGTGCTCTGGTGGCTGGTGGACGCGGCCAGGTTCAGGGTCGGCATGTGGCCGGCGCGGTTGCGCGCAATTTCGCGCCGGGAGATTTCCACCTGCAGTTGCGAGGCGATCACCGAGAAGTTCTGGCCTTCGGCCGAGGTGACCCACGGATCGATGGCGGCCGGTTCCGGCGCGGTGATGGTCACGCCGGTGCGCAGCGGCGCCAGTTCGCCGGTGGGCTTGCCGGTGATCACCTGCAGCGCGGTGCGCTTGTTATCGAGATCGGTAATCGCGGCAAACTCCTGCGCCACCACCAGGTCGTACGCGGCTTGCGCCTCGTGGGTGTCGGTGATGGTCTGGGTGCCCACTTCGAAATTTCGCTTGGCCGAGGCCAGTTGTTCGGTGGTCGCAGTTTTCTGGGCCTGGGTAGCGGTCAGGTTGTCCTGCGCCGTGAGCACGTCGAAATACGCTTGCGCCACGCGGGTGATCAGGTCCTGGCGTGCCTGGGCGAAGGTGGCTTCGGAGATGGCCTGGGTCAGCTTGCTTTGCTGGAAGGTTTGCCAGGCGGCCCAGTTGAACAGCGGCTGGCTCAGCGTGACCGAGTAGCTGTTGACGTGGTTGTCCTGGTTCTGGCGGGTGACGAAGCCGGGTACGCCGTTGATGGTGGCCAGTTGCCCTTCGTTGAACGGGCGGAAATCGCCATCGTTACGGGTATTGCTCCCCTGCGCCGAGACGAACGGCAGCAAGCCGGCGCGTCCCTGGGTGGTGCGCTCGCGCCCCGCATCCAGTGACGAGCGGGCGCTGGCGTACGTGGCGTCGTTCGCCAGTGCTTGCTGATAGACTTGGATAAGATCGGCGGCTTGTGCGCCTGGTAAAGCCAAGGTCATCAAAGCGCTGGACAGCAGCACGGCGATAAGGGGTTTCTGCATTGCTTTCTCCGTTGGAGTCTTTTTAAGTTGATCGTATCAAACACCGCTCCCGCAGCGCCGGTATCGGCCGGCGCTTGCGTTTCATTTCTTTACCGCTTTTAGTACTTTTTCATTGTGCCATCGACCTGCAGGGCCCAGGCATGAATGCCGCCGGTCAGGTTGACCATCTTGCCGAAACCGTTGCGTTCCAGGAACGCCGCCACGTTCATGCTGCGCGCGCCGTGGTGGCAGATGCAGACAATCTCGGCATCTTCATCGAGGTCGTCGATGCGTGCCGGGATGGTATTCATCGGGATCAGCACCGAGCCATCGATGCTGCACTCGGCAAACTCCCACGGTTCGCGCACATCGAGCAGCACCGGCTTGGTGCGCGTATCGTCGGCCAGCCAGGCCGCCAGTTCCGGCGCGGTGATCATCTGCATGCCGGCCCCGCTCAGAACTTGAACGCCGACGGCTTGGAAGCCAGGTGCAGCGGCTTGACCGAGGTCTCGAACAGCGTGCGCGTGTCGTAGCCGGCTTCGCCGGTACGGGTGACCAGTTGCGCCTTCATCGCCGGCGCCTGGCCGATGATGACCGCCAGTCGGCCGCCGACGTTGAGCTGCTTGAGCAGCGCTTCCGGCAGTTCCGGCAGCGAGCCCGACACCACGATCACATCGAACGGGGCGCCGTTGGTCCAGCCCTGCGCGCCATCGCCCAGCTCGACCGTGACATTGGCGACGCCGTTGGCGGCCAGGTTCTGTTCGGCCAGAGCCTTGAGTTCCGGCGAGATTTCCACGGTGGTCACGTGGCGGGCGCGGTGCGCCAGCAGTGCGGCCATGTAGCCCGAACCGGTACCGATTTCCAGCACCGACTCATGTTTCTTGACCATGACGTCTTGCAGCAGGCGCGCTTCGATCTTCGGGAACAACATGTTCTCGCCGCCTGGCAGTGGAATTTCGGTATCGGCAAAGGCCAGCGCCTTGTGGGCGACAGGCACGAAATTCTCGCGCTTGACTACGTGCAGCAGCTCCAGCACTTCGGTGTCGAGGACGTCCCAAGGGCGGATTTGCTGTTCGATCATGTTGAAGCGGACTTGTTCAATATTCATCTGAAGACTCGGTCGGGATTAAATAATCCGTCATTTTATCGTTGAACTGGCATCGGGGGACATATTAACGATGTGACGGTCGGATCGCGGTAAATTGCGACAGTCTGCAATTTAAGGGGGATGAAGTGGCGGAATCGGCAAGTGGCCACGCCACCTCGCACTGGTTCACGGCGCGGGCACGGCCAGGCCGGCCAGGCTGGTCGTGATAAACAGGTCCAGATAGGCGTGCGGATCGACGGGCGGCATCTCGCAGGCGGGCATGTACGACTGGGTCCACATCAAGAGCATCATCACCGGGGCCACCAGCACCGGCGTCATGACATCGGGATCGACCGCGCGGAACTCGCCGCGCGCAATACCGCGTACCAGCACGCTGCGGATCACGCCAGTGCCGCGCGCGACCACTTCTTCGTTGTAAAAATGCGCCAGTTCCGGGAAGTTATTGCCTTCGGCGAACATCAGCTTGGTGATCCCGGCCAGCGGGGTGGCGCAGCACTGGTTCCACCAGCGTAGCAGCAACTCGCGCATCAGGTCGGCGCTATGGCCTGCGAAATCGGCCGCATCCTGCTCGGCCTCGCCGATCACCTCGACGATGGTGCCGCGCACCACGGCCTTGAACAGCTCTTCCTTGTTGGTGAAATACAGGTAGAGCGTGCCCTTGGACACGCCGGCGCGCTTGGCCACGTCTTCCAGGCGGGTGGCGGCGTAACCGCGTTCGACGAACTGGTCGAGGGCGGCCGCCAGCAACTCCTGCGGACGCGCATCCTTGCGCCGCTCCCAGCGGGGCTTGTTGTCGTGGAGGGCTTGCATAGGAATTGACGCGCTTTCGACTTACTTACTCATAAGTCATTAATACTAAGCGCAAGAATACTCAGCGTCAAGCCACACAGGACTACTCAGGTCCAATCACCATATAGCCGGGAATGGCATAAGTCTTGTTTTTCTCATCGCAGGTAGAAATATCCTGCCAATTGAACACCATTTTTTTCCCGGAAGCCTGCGCGGCCAGCAGCATGGCATAGGAATTTTTAACGGTCGCTGCATTGCCACCAACCTGGCACCAGCTTGGGCAAGTTTTTTCCGTAGTAAAAAAGATAACGCCGTTGGTGTGGCTAATGATGTTGCCTACCTTTTCGGCACAGTCAACTACAGCAAGCGCTTTAGGTGTCAACAGACATCCGAGGATTGTTGCGAAAAAAACTGATTTAGTGTTCATTTAGAGTTTATTCAGTCGGTAAAGGTTGGGGCGATTAAGGACAATGTTTCCCTTTTGCAATATACCGATTATTGATAACAGGCGCTAGCTGACAACTTCGTTTTCTGACAACTTTGGAATAAATAAAACATCTGTCCAACCAAAACTCCATAGCCAGCGCACGCGGACGACAGCCGTCCACGGCTATTTCGAGCTGATCACGTGCTGTATGGCCGGCATACCTTGCACGCACCCCTCTATCCCGAATACCAGAGGCTGACCGGTAAAATGCGCCGTCATGACGAGCGCCACAATTTCCTTGTAATAAGGATGAGTTTTTTCCAACATATACCAATCGCTACGCTCACATGCATCGCCGTTTTTCATCACCGGTTGTTTCACCAGGAGCCCTACGTGCCCGTTGTAGTAGTGAAAGTCAGAAATTCGCAAGGCCTCACTAATGTCTTTCGCATAGACGTTCGAAGAGAGCGACAACGAGGCAAAAATCGCTAAGATAATTTTTTTATACATATTTCACCGGTTTTTAACTTGCCATCCTAAGGAAACCAAGTTGACCTTTCTTTTGTTTCATTTTGTTCATCTAAATTTCGATGCTGCATCATTGTAGATGCTTTTCTTCCTAAAAAATCATCCCAAATCAACAATTTTTCCTTTGTTGAAATAATGCAACTCTCTATCTGACACAGTACCTGCTCGCCTGCCGCGTCGAAGTGAAGATAAATCGCAAATCACCGTCTCGCACCGGCTTCGCAGACGGTACGGAAGGTGGTGACATCGTCGGCATTGAGCGGACGCTGCTGGCGCCTAGCTGGCGCGGCAATGACAGGTTGATGTCTCAGTTTGCTCGGAGGCGCGCTTGAGGATGCCTTTGTGACCCAACTGGGCCCAGGCTTGTTGCCGGAATGCTAACGTAGCGAAACGATCTTGCGCAAACCATCGGCAGACGGTGGCGGGATCGCCTTCAGCCGCTCCCATAATGTCAATACGACACCCTCATGCTCCCACGTCTGAGGGCGGTCAGGTCAGAGAGGTGCTGAACAGTCACAAACAAATTGCATTAAAAATAAAATATTGCTATATTTTAATAAATATCAATTTAATTTTTTGATCTACACATCCGACGACCATGAGAAAAATTCTTCTTGCCCTGACTTTGACACTCGTGAATGCTTACGCGTACGCCTACGATGGTTCTGCCAATGGAAAAATAGTTCGAATGGAATCTGCCGGTGGTGCAAACGCCGGGGCAAATTTCGACATTCGTGTAACCCTCGCTCCAGGGGTGGCGGCTTGTGGGGCAGGCACCGTGGACTGGGTCTATCTCAACACCACGGATTACAACTACAAAGCAATGCTAGCGACTCTAATGATGGCCCAATCCATGGATAAAACCGTGACCATTTACAGCACCAAGGTCGCGGGACAATACTGTAATATTGGGTGGATACACATCACGTAACTCCCGGCCGAAAGAAGAACGCTTTCTATCCTTGCTGTAGACCTTAGCATAGCCCCAGAGGCAATCCCTTATCCGTTAGAACTGCGCACAAGTAAACAATGAACCCATCTTCCGCTTACATGAAATTTTTCTTGAAATCTCTCCGGCTTTCCGTTATGGCCACCGTGCTCCTGAGCGGCGCGGCTCAGGCTGAAATCCGTCAAATGAACTACTCTGCCGCCCAGACGCCGTGGAAACTGGAAAACTACAGGGCCGATGCGATCGCGGTATGGGGAACGGCTTCCCCCTGCGGTGGCGGCGTGCTGGGGTTTGCACCCGACGCTTCGTTGGGAGACAAGAATCGTTTTTATGCAACCGTGATTGCCGCGAAAACGACAGGGGTTACGATGTTTGTCTATTACGACTATCAGGCTGCCGCAGGAGCCTGCCTTATCGTCAGTTTCGGATTGTTGTAATCACCACCGTCATGGCACGGCAAACAAAGTTTTCTATTTGCTCAGCACCACGCCCTTGACCGTCGCTGGATTGTTCTGCGACTGCCACTGGTAGCTGGCCAGGTACCACCGGGCGACCCTCGGTTCGCCCCCTTCCGCTGCACCTTCGTTGAGCGCGTCGACAAAGCGCACCAGCACCGCAGTATCGAGCGCTTCGACCGATAACTGGGTAACGCCCCCGGCCTGCTCGTGCGAGAGCGACAGCACCGCCACATCGTTGCCATCGGCTTCTTCGATGGTGGCCAGAACCCGGCCCCAGGGATAGCGCAAGGTGGCCAGAATCTTTTCCTGCTCTTTTACGCGGCGCTCGGTTTCAGGGTCGCTCCTGGCCTGCAATTGCTCGGCCGCGCGGCGCCGCTCCTGCAAGGTCTGCTCCAGCCTGGCCGTGCGCGCGGCTTGCTCGTCGGCGAGCTGTTTCAATGAAAACCACTGGTCCAGCAATACCCCCAGCACACCCAGCGACAGCAGCAGGCAGGCGATACCAAGCCACGGAATGCGCCGCCGGGCGATAAATTCAAGCTGCAACTTCATGCCGCCACCTGCGGCAGGGGCAGGAACAGCAGGTCGCGGAAATCGCTGTAGATCGGCTGGCGCAGGTATGCGTCGGGTTGCAGCACCTTGTCGGTGTGCAGCTGTGCCAGCGGCAGCAGCTCAGGGACCAATGCCAGGCGGATATGGCGCTGCGTGTCCTCACCCACGGCGTAGGCCATGCGGCGTATTTCGCGGTCGATCAAGGTGCTCTCGCGGCGATGCGACAAGGCATTGACCGATACGATGGCGCCCGCCTTTTCGATCACGATTGCGAAAGCATCTTTTTCCACCAGCATCAACGCCTGCGCCTCCTCAGTGGCGGCTGCGGGCGCCTTGTGTGGCGTTTGCAGCGCATTCCAGCTGCTGGCGGCAAACGGCCGCAACGACAGCAGTCGCATGCCGCGCGTGCGCGCCACATGGCCGATCCTGGCGAACACATCGGCGCGCAGGGCACAGGCGATGGCCTGGTTGGCACCGGGCAACCGGTCCACGCTGAAGGTCCACTGCCCGGGCTGCAAGCCCAGCTGGTGCTGCATCTGCGCCTGGGCCGCCGCGCGTGCTTCGTCGTCGCTGCGCAGCCCGGCCGGCAGGTCGAGCACCATGAATTTTCCCAGCGCCGAGCCCATGTAGACCGTCAGCGTGGCGTGGCGATGCCGGCGCAGCACCAGCGGTTCGAGGTCGAAGCTGGACGCCAGGTCGGCATTCCACTCCCAGCGCGCCACGTCCTCCAGGCGGCGCCACGGCCCCCAGCCGGTCTGGCGCCGCACGATGGCTTCGCTGCTGTTGAGATAAAGATGGTAGGCATCAATCATGCGCCACCACCCGGTCGATTTCTTCGATGGTGGTGGCGCCAGCGGCCACCAGGTCGAGCGCGCGCACATTGAGCGGACGCACGCCCAGCGCCAGCGCGTAGCGCTTGATCTCGACGACGTCGGCGCGGTTGAGAATCATGGTGCGCAGGCTGTCGTCGAACGGCAACACTTCGGCCAGCGCATGGCGGCCCTTGTAGCCGGTGTGGCGGCAGTGCTCGCAGCCACGGCCGCGCCTGAGCGCCAGCTGCTCGAGCGCCACGCCGGCGGCGGCCAGCCGTCCCAGCAGCTCGGGCGCCGGCGCTTCGGGCTCGCTGCATACGGGGCAGTTGGCGCGGATCAGGCGCTGCGCCACCACGCCGTTGAGCGCCGACATCAGGCTGTAGAGGTCGATGTCCATGTGGGCGAAGCGGCTGATCACGTCGAACACGCTGTTGGCGTGCACGGTGGTGAAGACCAGGTGGCCGGTCAACGCCGCCTGCACCGCGATCTCGGCGGTTTCCGCGTCGCGGATTTCGCCCACCAGGATCTTGTCGGGATCGTGGCGCAGGATCGAGCGCAAGCCCTGCGAGAAGGTCAGCCCCTTTTTTTCATTGACCGGGATTTGCAGCACCCCCGGCAGTTCGTACTCCACCGGGTCTTCGATGGTGATGATTTTTTCCTGACCGGTCTGGATCTCGGTGAGCGCCGCATACAGCGTGGTGGTCTTGCCGCTGCCGGTGGGGCCGGTGACGAGCAACATGCCGTGCGGCTTTTTGGCCAGCCGGCGGATGCGTTCGATCGCATCGACATCGAGGCCCAGGCTGGGCAGGGAAATGGCGTGGGCATCGCCGCGCAATTGGCTCTTGTCGAGCAAGCGCACCACCGCGTCCTCGCCGAAAATGCTGGGCATGATCGAGACCCGGAAATCGAGCTCGCGTGAGCCCAGCTCGATGCGGAAGCGCCCGTCCTGCGGCACCCGGCGCTCGGCAATATCGAGCTGCGCTAGCACTTTGATGCGCGAGATGACTTCTTCCGCCCGCACCCGGTCTGCCAGTTCCGAGGCCGGCACCAGCACCCCGTCCAGGCGCAGCTTGACCTTGACGCCGTTGCGGTCGCACTCGAAGTGGATGTCGCTGGCGCCGGCCTTCCAGGCGTCGTAGATGGCGGCATCGACAAAGCGCACGATGGGACTGCTGCTGCGCTCGATGGTCTCGATCGAGATCTTGTTGCCGGAGGCGCCGCCGGTATCGCCACGCGGTTCGCTGGCGCCGCCGGACAAGCCGCTCGAAGCCTTGATGCGGTGCTGCGCCTGTTCCAGCGCGGCCAGGATTTCGGCCTTGTCGCCCCATACCAGGGCCGGATAACCACCCACCCGGTTGGCCAGCCATTGCAGCGCATGGTCGTCCCACGGATCGGCCACCACAAAGCAGTCGCCGCTAGCCAGGCGCAGCGGATAAATCGCCCGCCGCACACAATCGGTAAAGCTCACCAGCGCAAACTCGGGGGCGCTCGCCAGCATGGCCGGCAACGGGTAATAGGCCACGTCCAGCTGGGCCGGCGCGGCGGCGGCCAGGCCGGCCAGGTCGCAGCCGGCCAGCGCGGCCAGTTCGGCGGCCAGCGATTGGCCGCTGTCGCGCGCACGGTTGCGCGCCTGCGACAACAGCGCGCGCAGCGGCAGCACTGGCGGTAAAACGGCATCGCCGGTCATGTCAAATTCCTCCCGCCAGGTCGAACACCGGCATGTACATCAAAATGATAATGGCGCCGATCATTATGCCCACCGCCATTAGCAGGATAGGTTCGGCCACGCGCGTGGCGCGGTCGATGAAGACCGTGAACTCCTGGCGATAGGTCTGGGCGATGATGTCCATGATCTGCGCCAGGTTGCCCGAGCGTTCGCCCACCTGCAGCAGGCGTTCCGTCACGCTGTCGGTGAGGCCGTTTTCGGCAAACGCGGTCGATAGCCGCTTGCCCTCCTGGATCACCGAGCGGGCGCGCAGGATCTGGTCTTGCAGCTTTTTTTCGAACGCCAGGTTCTGCGCCAGCGGAATCGCATCGGACAGGGTGTAGCCGCCTTTGAGCAGCATCGACATGGTCTGGAAAATACGCGCCAGCTGGTACAGGCGCAAATAATACTGGACGAAGCGGAAGCGGCCCAGTACCCGCAGCAGGAATATCTTGAGTTTGCCGTTGCGGTGCCCCACCACCGCCAGCGCGACCAGCGCCGCCAGGCCGGCCAGGATCAGGCCGATGTACTGGTTCGACAGCTGGCCCGCCTTCATCAGCACCATGGTCGAAAAACTGAGCTGCGGCGTAAAGTCGTCGTACACCTTGGCAAAGCGCGGCACCACGTACGAAATCATGAACAGGCACACCAGCATGCCGAAACCCACCACCAGGCTCGGATAGATGGCGGCGCTGACCACCTTGCGCCCGAGGTCCTGCCCCACCCGCTCGTAGGCCACGTATTCGTCGAGTGCCTGATCGAGCCGGCTGGTGCGCTCGCTGGCGCGGATCGACGCGATCAGCAGCGGCGGAAAGCCCAGGCGATTCATTTCCAGCGCGGTGGACAGCGGTTTGCCTTCCAGCAGCAGCTGGCGGATCTCCAGCAGCACGGTGCGTTTGGCGTCGTCGTTGTCGCGCGTGCACAGGGTGTCGATCGCTTCCACCAGCGACATGCCGGACGTGAGCAGGGTGCGCAGCTCGTCGCAGAACAGCACCAGGTTGAAGCCGCGCAGGCCGCCGGGACCGCGCAGGCGCACATGCCCGCCCAGGGCGGCCACCGACAGCACCGCCAGCCCCTGCTGCTCGAAGGCCAGCTTGACGGCGGTGGCGTCCTCGCCTTCGACGGTTTTTTCAGTGACCGCGCCGGAGGCGGCGTGAAAAGTACGTACCTTGAATTGCATCGCTGTCAGGTCCAGTTCATCATGTCATCACATTAGGGCGCCACATACACGAACTTCCAGTCCACGTAACGCTCGCCCACCAGCGGCGGCCCTTCCGGCATGGCCTGGGGCTGGCGGCGCAAGGTCGGTTTCTCGCTCATGCTGTACACCCCGACGATGCCGCCATCGGGCGCCTTGAGCAGGCCCCATTCGCCTTTGCCAACCGGGTCTGCATAGACCTTGCGCAGGTGGCGGCGCACGCCGATGAAGCGCCGGTCCTCCACCAGTTCCTGCAAGGTTGGCGGGTAAGCTTTGACGGTGCCGGGCGCCTGCGCGTGGTATTCGCCGATGGCGTGCACGTAGGCCCTGCCGATCTCCAGCAATTCCTCTTCGCGCTCGCGCTGGGTGGCATGACTCCACGCCTCGCCCACCGCCGCCAGGCCCACGCCGAACATGGCCAGCGCGAACAGCATGGCCACGTAGGTAAAGCCGCGTTCTCGTTCTCCGCCAGGATGGCTACCACGACGCATACTCGCTCCCGTCGCGCGCGCGGCCAGGCGCGCCGCTCTGGACGTCGAACACCTTGCCCAGCTCTTTTTTCTCGGGCGCGACGATGATCCAGGTGTCACTGCGGTCGGTCACCGGATCGACCGGCAGCTTGCGCAGGTAGCGCCGCGCCACGATCTCGTCGAGCGAATCCGGGTAGCGGCCCTGGTCGCCGAAAAATTTGTCGATGGCGTCGCGCGTGAGCGCCAGGTTTTGCCGCAGCACCGACTCCTTGGCCTTGTCCACGTTGCCGAAGTAGCGCGGCACCGCCAGCGACAGCAGCATGCCGATCAGCGCCATCACCACCAGCAGTTCGATCAAGGTAAAGCCGCGCCGGGCGGCGGAAGGACGTTTTACCATGACCGGTACGGCACGCCGTTCATGCCGATCAGCGCCGACGTCGAGTAAACGTCGAACACGTCCTCGCCCGCTTTCGGTTCATCCGGCGGCGACATATAGCTGCGCAAGCCCCACGATACTTCCGGCTTGACGTCGGCCGGCGCGAACGGATCTTTCGGAATCCGTCGCAGCAGGTAGATCAGCTGGCCGCCGGCGCGCGCGTCCGGCACGCCCTGCACCAGCACCGCCAGCGACGGCGGATAACCGCTGGGCGGCCCGCCCTTGGCGATGCGGCCGGTATCGTAGGCCTGCTTGTAGCCGTCGAGCGCGCGGCGGATTTCCCACAGCGCCTGCTTCAGCTCACGCTCCTTGTTGCGGGTGGCGGTTAGCTCCACCACCGGCATGGCGGCGGTGGCCAGGATTGCCAGCACGGCCATCACCACCAGCAGTTCGATGGTGGTGTAGCCGCCGCGCCGCGTGCGCAGCCCACGCGAGATAGGCATTTACTTCACCATGATGTAGAGCGGCGTTGGCGACGTGGGCGCCTCGACCGGCGTGACCGACACCGGCTTGGCCGACAGCACCCGGATCTCGCCGGGACCGGCCTTGAGGGCCTTGAACTTGAAGCTGGCCATGGTTCCCTCTCCCTTGACGCCGGCAGCGCCATTGCGCAGCACCGCCATCGTGGCCACGCCGGTGGCCTGGTCCAGCGCCTTGCTGCCGCTGGCGCTGGCGCCGTCCTGGGTGAAGAACGCGCCCTCTTCCGCATCGATCGCCTGCAGCGACTGCGGCGAATACTGCAACTTGACCGGCATGCCGCGCAACGCGGTGTCGGACTTGACGTTGACGTGCACGGTGAAGGTGTCGCCAGCCTTCACTTCCTTCGGTCCCACCATCGACACCACCACCTGCTGCACCGGCGGGGCCGGTATCGCCATCACCTCGGGGCCGGGCGCCATCATCGGCGCGGCGGCCGGCGGCATGCCGGGGACGGCAGGCGCCGTCGCACCACCGGGGGCGGCGGCAGGCTTTTCCGCCGGCGGCAGGGTCAAGGGCCGGCTGCGGACATCGTTCTCGGTACCGGACCAGAACTCGGCCTGGTTCAGATCGGGACGGCGCACGTTGCGCACGATGCGCGGCGTAATCGACAGCACGATCTCGGTGCGCTGGCCGTCGTCGCGCTGCGACGAGAACAACCTTCCCAGCAGCGGCACATCGCCCAGGCCAGGCACGCGGCTGGCGCTCATGCGTTCTTCATTGTTGATCAGGCCAGCCAGGATCTGGGTTTCGCCATCGCGCAGGCGCAGCACGGTGCTGGCGGTGCGGGTGCCGATCTGGTACACCAGCGAGCCGGCGGAAGTCTTCACTTCCCGCACCAGGGAGCTCACTTCCAGGCCGACCTTGATCGCCACCTCGTCGTCGAGCGTGATGTTCGGCTCGACCTCGAGCTTGAGGCCCACGTCCACGTACTGCACCGACTCCGAAATAAAGCTGTTGTTGTTGGAGCTGCCGGTCGTGGTCACCACCGGCAGTTTATCGCCGATCATGACCTTGGCCTTTTCGCGGTTGCGGGCACGGATTTTCGGGTTGGCCAGGATATTGACGTCGCCGACGTCGCGGTGCAGGTTGATGCGCACGTCGGGCAGGTTGATGCCGATCGAATCGCGGTTCAGGCTGCGTACATTACCCAGGGTAAACCCGTCGGAACCGGCCGGCGCCAGCGGCGTGAGATTGAAGCCGTCCGGGTAGCGGATACCCAGTTCGGTCAGGCTGGAGCGCTTAATCTCCAGCACTTCCACTTCCATCATCACTTCCGGCTCGGCCATGTCATGCAGCGCGATCAGGCGCTCGGCCAGGCGCACCGTCTCCGGCGTTTCGCGCACCATGATCAGGTTGAGTTTTTCGTCGATGAACGGCTCGCGGATCTTGAGCATCGATTTGAGCAGCAAGGCGGTCTGCTTGACGTCCGCGCTCGACAGGTAGAACGCCCGTATCACCAGGTCCTGGTATTCGCGCGCCTTGTCGGCTGTCTTCGGGTAAATCAGCACGGTGGACGGATCGAGCACCTTGAAGGTGAGCTGGCTGGTGGACGTGAGCAGCTCGAGCGCATCGTCGAGCCGGGTCTGGCGCAGGAAGATGGTGGTACGCAGGTCTTGCCGCACATCCTTGTCGAGCACGAAATTGACGCCGCTGTTGCGGGTCAACGCTTCGAGCACCATGCGCAGGTTGGCGTCGCGAAAGTCGAGCGAGATCGGCCGGCTTTCGGACAAGCGCATCACAGCCAGTTCGGACTGCTTGCTGGCCAGCTCCAACTGCCGTTGCAGGCCCAGTAGTTCGGTATTTTTGGGGGTATCCTTGAGGGCCGCCTCGATCACCAGCGCGGCGCGTTCGCGCAGCCCTTTGTCGATCAGCTCGCGGGCGCTGGCAACGGCCGCCTTCTGGCGCGCATCGCGTTCGATTTCCAGCAGCATCGCCTTGGCGCGGTCATCGCCGGCCTGGATCGCCAGCGCGCGCTGCAAGATCTCGCGGGCACGCGCATCGTTGCCACGCGCACGCGCAGTGGCGGCATCGGTAAGCAGCCGGGTCATGATGGTGTCGCGCGCACTGATCTGGCCGGTGCGCAGCACCACGCTTTCCGGATCGCCTTGCAGCGCGGTGTCGTAGGCCTGCAAGGCCTGTTCGAATTTGCCGGCCGCAATCTGGCGCTGCGCCTCGTCGCGGATGTATTGCGTACCGCACCCCGCCAGCAAGGCGGCGCCGCACAGCGCACCGGCCCAGCGCAAATAAAACCCCTTGTAACGCAATGCCCTACTCCCTGTTTGACTAGCGCCGCAGGCTATTTACCCGACTGCACGGCGATCACGATCTTTTCTTCCAGCGGCACATACGTCACCACAATCTGCGTTTCAGTCACGGCCTCGATCCGATAGCTATTATCCAGTAACTGTTGTGGATGTATAGGAATTAATGCGTCATCGCGGGAGAGATAAGTGATTGTGTTGCCATTGATGTCTACCATGCGGCCGAAGTAGGTGTATGGGAAGGCTGGGGCGGTTGGTTTTGGTGGTGGTGGCGGTGGGGGGAGTGGTTCGGCCTTGGGTGCGGGGGGCTGGAAGCTGACCAGGCGGAACAGGTCGGCGGTGGCTTCGGGGAGGGGGTCGCGGTCGAGCAAGCCGTCCGGTTTGGGGGGGCTTGGTGGGTTGCTTACTGTGCTGGGGGCTGTTACCGGCTGGGGCCGATGGGCCATTGTGTGCGTGGTGGGTTCGACCAGGCTGCCTTGGTCGCGCCAGGCGGTCCAAATGCAGAGGGCCACGGTGATCAGGGCGGCCAGGTAGAGGTTTTTTTGGGATTGGGGGATAGTTGATAAGGGCTTTACCATTATTCGTACTTTTTATGACAGTAACCGAGGCGTAGGTCGAGCTAGAGAATTATAGAATGCTGGACGACGGCCCATGAGCGCAACATCTTGAACGATTGCTCTCCCATACGGCCCGGCGTCCTCGTCGAATTGGGATCGGTAGTCACATCGAATAGCTCACCCTTGATCTTGTCATCAGTCCAATTGGATGGAACCTGGATTCCCCCAGGTTCACCGGTTCCGCCACGATGGCCGCCACTGGTCGTAACACCTTCAAAGACGTGCGACTCGCCTTTATCGTCAAGCGGATTCGGCTTATCTCCGCTGTTTTACCAGACTTGAACGAACCATTATGCCAAGGCCGACATAGTCGCCGACCTGGCCGATCAGGCAAAAATCCCACGCATGACAGAGAAAACCCAGCCCTGGCGCGGCTTTGCGACCGTTTTTGGTATTCGCCCCAAAAGTCGGCCCACCGCGCGGTTTTTAAGGCAGCACGCCAGTTGCGAGGTGTGTGGCTGTTCTTCATTGGTGGCGGGGTTGCCCGCCGTTTTCAGACAGGGTCAGCGGCGATGATTATCTACGGAAGGCGGTGGACGCCGGTGGCGCAGGCTGCGCAATTTTCTGTGATCGGCTTCGATCTCGCCTGGCGGGCGGGATCAGAGTTTGCAGCGTCCAGCGCCTGGGCCAATGGGAGAGAAGTGCGCCTAAAACGCCCTAAGCGATTTCGAAGCAAATGCCGTGGGTGTAGATAGTTGCGAAGCCTTACTGCTATTGCTCAGACATAAAACAGAAGGACTGCCCCCAGCGTCCATGACCCCGTCCTTCCATCATCGACGCGCGTTGCGTGATGACTTGCTAAACATTAACCTGTCCAACGGCCGACAGAAAATACTCAGCTTCTCCAGAAGGAAACTCACCAAATAACCTGGGCGCCACCTTAATCAGCACGCCCTTCAAATATGAAATCATCTTATCCTCGGAGTCCGCCTCTATAACATCGCAATCAGCAAGATCAATATCGCACTCAATCATGCAATTATAATGAACCCTCCCACCAGTTATTAATTTCATATCGTAATTTCTCCGAACGCGCAGCTTGCATACTCTAAATCCAGTCTGAATCCTACTCACCGACTGGAATGAAACGTATATTGCATCGATCTCCTCAAACCCCGACTGGTTCAAAATTCCATTTAAAGAGGCATCAAGCGTCTTGGCGCACTCCTCCAGCAGCCCACCAGGCCCCTGGCTATGCACATATATTCCAAATTCCATTTTCTATCTCGTTGTCTTATTTCCGGGTGGAAGCTGCCAATTGAACATGACGTAGCCATTGAGCTTTACCGCCTCAAAGAACTTGGCACTCGTTTGTGTTCCAACATGCTCCACCACAAATTTTAAATTCGATCTTCGCAATAGTGCACCCGAATATCTATATTGCTTTATATCAGCAAGATCGGCCCCGAGCTGGGTTGTTTCGCCGTATTTCCATACATCACCAGCCTTTAATTCGACTGTCCCATCCCTCACGTCTGGGTAGAGGCCATCCACGGTCGCCCTAAGCGAGTACTGAATACCAACCTTTAGAGTAGCTGATTCCGACAAAATAGCGCCGAGCTTATCAATTGCACGAGAAAGAGCTTCGCCGAGCTGCTCCGCAGTTCGATTGCAACCGCAGCCGCCCTGGCCCGGATACATCTCTTCGGTCAACGGATCGCTAGGGTGCAACGAATGATTAAAGAGGTACCCGAAAGCGGCAGTTGTTGCTCCGTTGGAAAATTTTCCTCCACCGAGAACTGAGGCTGTCCCTCCTATTACCGCGCTAGTTGCAGCACCGGCTAAAGTGTTACCCTTAGTCCATTCCGCGACAGTAGGCGTTAATGCATTTGAAAATGCAGCGCTCAGCGCTCCCTGTCCACATTTACCACCACCTGCGGCGCTGGTAACACATCCTACCACAGCGTGAATGGAAATTCCGGCTTTATAACCAAGTCCGGCGTCTTTTATCAGCGTACCTGCGCCGTAGAACATGCCCGCAGTAAAAGCCCCCTGCAAGCCACCTTTGAGGTTACCGGAACCCACAGCTCCACTGGCAAAACCGCTGATTACTGCTTGAGAAAAAGGTCCAAACTGCATCGAAGCGAGCATCCCCGGCATGTAGACCGCGACGGCAATCGACGCGATCATCGGAACATACTGCTTGATGTGCTTATTCCAGAGGTTATCAATGGCCTTGATTTTAATCAGACCGTTGAAAAGGTAGCCGCTTGGATCCGTACACGTCAGCGGACTGTTATAGCAGTAGGTGTAACGGTTGTAGTTCTGCAGCCCTAGCGGATCCTGAATATAGGGATCAGCCTGCATGAACATGCCTAATCGCGGATCGAAGATCCGGCCGTTCATGTGGATCACGCCCACATCATCAAGATGCTCATGACCCGTGTAACCGCGGTCGGTACCACTGCTGGTATTGTTCCAGTCGATGACGAGATTGCCGCTGGCATCATAGGCACCGCCTGCCATGCGGCGCTTGCCGAACGGATCGTAGGAATATCGCGCCGTCACCGTGCCATTATGGTCGGTGGTAGTGATCAGGCTGCCCTGCAGATCCTTGTGCCAATACTCCAGCTTGACCGCTGTGATTCCGCCAGGCACACCCGGTTCCATCTGGCCCGCTGCCAGCGACGGTACATTGCCGGTGGTGATCAGAACACCGAGGCTCATTCCTTGTACCGACAGATAGTGACGGTTGCTCACACCACTGCCCAGCTGTTCGCTCTCAAACCCGAGACCGCCGACATTATCCGGGTGCATCATCCACGTGACGCGGCTACCGGTACTGCCTGCATGAGTTTCTTTTACCCGCTGATGATTTTCGTCGTATTGCCAGCTATAGCGCGGATAGCCGTTGGGGCCCTCGAGGCCGTTCTGCGCATCCGGCAAGTTAAAGCTGGTGTAACTGATCTTGCGGTAGGCGCCAGCCGTGGCGCCGGTCAGGTTACCGTTGGCGTCGTACGTGTAGCTCGCTGGAACTGCGCCACTGACCGCTTGCAGCGCGTGCGGACGCACCGCGCCAGCACCTTGTGCCGGATAGCTGTAGTTGCCTACATCGCTCTTGTAGAGCACGCTGCCCAGCGCGTTGTACTGGATCGATACTGTCCGACCATTCTGAGCAATGGCCGGGGACGACACCGTGTAGTCGGTTAGCCGGCCAATTGGATCATATAAATAATCGTCAGTGACCGCGACGCTGCCGTTGCCATTCGCATCGGTGCGCTTGGCCAAGTAACTGAGGCTATTCCACTCGTACCGATAATCCATGATCGTCGCGCCCGCGCCAGCACCGGCAGCGGCAGCGGTCATGGTGCGGATACGCCCATTTACGCTTTCGAACTCGGTACGCGAGGTGACGTTGTTGCCATAGGCATGCTGTTCGGATTTACCCCAAGCGTTGTAAGCCTGCCCCTGCCATAACAGACTGCCAGCCGCCAGCGTCTTGCCCGCAGCGGCTGCTGCGCCATTGGCGCCCGGCAGCGGCGTGATCGTGGCCGCTTGCGCCAGCGTCATCGCCGACAAGAAGCCCTTGGCCGTGTACTGATAATTGACCTGCACGCCGGTAGGATAGATCTGGCTCACCACCCGGCCGCCTGCGTCGTAGCGAGCGCCGCTGGCAAAGCTCGGACCGCCGGTGATATCGGTGCGCGTGCTGACCGGGCGTCCCAACGCGTCGTACGCGTATTTGCGACTGATGCCGTTGGTCGTGCTGGTGCCGCATAACTTGCCGATCCCTTTTACACAGGCACTGCCATCGAAGTGTTTGTCGTAGGACCAGTAACTAATAAATTCAGGTTCATTGCGCGTGGTCAGGCGACCGAGCACATCGTAGCCCAAGGTCGTCGATTGATTCAGCGCGCGCTGGTTGGGACTTTGCTGCCATACCAGTTCACCGAGAGCGTTGTAGTCGTATTGCCACAATCCCGTGTCCGGATCGTTCTGGGATGTCTTGCGGCCACGCACGTCGTAGGCAATGGTGATGACATTTTGCAAGGCATCGCGCGTCTGGATCAGGTTGCCGAAAGCATCGTACTGGTGGGCGATCTGCGCACCGAGCGCGTCGGTCACAAGCACGACCCTGCCATCGACATTCTTTTCTTCGATGCGCGTCTGGCCCAGGTCGTTGGTGGAGGTCACCTTCATGCCGGAGTATGAGATCACTTCTTTTGACGCGTTCATCACGCGACGGGTGCCGAACTGCACGACACCATGCAGACCCTTCGGATCGCTGGTGTAGGTACGTACCACACGGCCCAGTGCGTCCAGAAGATTAAAGGTCATGCCGTAATCGTCGCGTCCACCGCTGATCGAAGATTTGCTATCGAGGAAGTATGGTTCTGTAACCAATACCGTGGCGCCCTGGGCGTTGTAGTCGGTATCCTGAACGATCAACCGGCCCGCGCCGCCTGGCTGCGTGGCGCCATCGAAAGCTTCAGTGACCGTACGCACCTTGCGGCCCGCGCGGTCCATGTAGACGCGCGAGAACGGCCCGTTTTTGACATCGTTCTGGTCGCGCGGCTCGCTGTGCACAAAACTGATGGCTTCGGCCGTCCACTCTTCGCGCGCCGTTGATGGGCAATGCGGGCTGTTCGAGCTGACGTCGGCGATGCCACGCTCCGGAAGATAGCAATAGGCGGTCACGCTGCCCGTATTGTCAGCGTGCCGCTCTCGCACCGTGCGCCCGAACTCGTCAAGCTCTGCCTTGGTGGTCAAGGCATTGGGACCGGTCAACGATGTCGTAACGCCGAACCGCGGATCGAACTGCTTGGTTTCCGTCTGCTGCAGCGCATTGGCTGCATTGGTTTGAAACGTCCCCGCCGGCACGCTGACATCGCGGCCAGCGACGGCAACGGTATAGGCTGCGTAAGCCGTTGTGCTACTGCGTGTGGCAAACGCTGCGTTGCCGCCCGAACCGCAATTGGATACTGTCGCACCTGTCTTGTTACCGTAAGCGTCATAGGTATAGGTGGTGTTGACGCATGCACTGGTACCAGGCTCGACCACTTCACTTTTGAGCAACCCAGTCGTAGGGTAATACTCGAATGAACTCGAACGGCTGTACGCCAGGGGATTACCCGGTACCTGTGCGTGCGCCAAAGGAGCACCGACAACCATTAGCGTGATCAGCAGGCGGAAAAGTTGACGCATCGCGGTCCTTGAGTTTGCCATGCTAGGCAAGAAGTTCATCAGTACGGCAAGGTTATTTTGATTATTCAGTCTGGATGACACGCGCATCAGTCGTCTCCCAGAAGCAGCATGATGATCTGGTTCAGGACGGCAGGATTAATCGACGGCACCAGCGGCGTGACGGCAGGCTCGCTGCCCGTGCCCACATTCGCTGTGGCCAGCGGTGCAGCGCCCGCGCTGGTAGGCAAACTCAGAGAACTGTTGCTCACATCATTGAATACCGTGGCTTTCTTCAGACGTCCCAGGATCCAGCTGTCGCCGTCAATGGCCGCCGCGTGGTATTCATTGGTCGTGCGCTTGGTACTGCTCTGCGCCGGGCCGCTGGTGCTGGACGTGACCACCACAATATCGGTCGCATCGCCATCGTTGTTAAAGACGTTGGTAGTCGTTATCTTTGGCAGACCCGTGCCTTGCAGATCCCACCCCTCCTCGGTGCTCTGATACAGGTAGGGACGCTGAACCTTGGAGGTCGTGGCACACGGCGTACTGCTCGTGGCAGCAGCTTGGGCGTCGGCGGCGGCAGTCTTGTCGCAATAGATAAACGTGCTGCGGCTAAGCAATGGCGCACCTGGCTGGTTCAAGGCGCCAAGCCGGGTTTCGGTGACACTTGCAGGGCCAGGGTTGGGCCCGTTCTGGATGTTGTAGGTGGAGACGGTCAGCAGTTCACCGTTGGGCGCGGTGGTTTGGCTAAGGTTGGTGCGGAAACCAAGCCAGCCACGACCATCAGATGACCATTTCATGCCGGCATAGGCGTATTCGCTCACCTGAAGCGCACCGCTGAAACCCGAATCTGCGGAGGAGGTGGCCACAACATAGGCGGGAGGCAGGATATCGATCGTCGGATATACAGCAGCGTTTGGCGTGCCTCGATCGCTCTTGTACCGTTGTCCCAAGCTGCCACTGATCGAATCGGTCAGCTGCACCCAGGTCAGGGTGGTCGTGATGCCACTACCGCTCCGAACAGAAACCAACTGGTCTGGCGGCGCTCCCTTCGATTTGACGTAAAGTTGATTTGCGGTCCCGTCACCAGCAGTTGGACTGGCTTTCAATCTCAAAATTTGCGCATCACCAACGCCGATGAAATCGCCAAGAATAAAAGTGGCTGTACCATCGCTTTTTCCTAACTGATTGTTTGCGCTAGTCAAATTGAAACTCGCAGTCCGGAATTGACCGTCGCCATTACTCAGATAGACTGTATTCAAAGCAGGATTGTCACGCCAGCGCAGGATATCATCGCGGCCATCCCCATCGAGATCGGCAATCTGAATCCCCGCCAATGAGGCGGCAGTCATTTCGTTTCCGGGAACGGTAAGGTTAAAATTAGCGGTGAAAAATGAACCGGAACCGCCATTAGTTATAAACAGTTTATTGTTTACTGCGTTGCCCCCTGGCATTAAACAGTCCTGCAAACCGTCGCCATTGGCATCCAATTTTAATTCGCAGTTATCACTCAACGCAGGCGCCGCAACGCCATCAAAATTTCCATCACCTCTCGAAAGGAAGAACGGAAACTTATTAAAATACTTGGTTGGCAACCACCTTAGATCTGCTAATCCATCCCGATTGACATCCATCAAGCGTTGGGATGCGCCAACTCCATCGGAAGCCAACGGTTGCACGTAGACCGAGACGTTGGCCAGATTTGTTGCAATTTGAGAAAAGGTTCCATCTCCCTGGCTACGATAGATTTTTGTGCACTCCATGGCTTCACAAGGGTCCACTTCGTCCGCCACAGTGGAATAAAAAGGTAATATCGTTGTGATGATGTCAAGTCGTCCGTCACCATCCACATCGATGAAGTAAAAGTTCGAACCTTCCGACCACCCAGGATGACTTGTCCCCTCATCATCACATACACCAATCTTAATGCAGACCGGACGAGGCTTACTGGCTTTCCGGGCCATAGAAATATTGGTAGGAAAATCTCGTCGCGAGAAGCTGCCATCACCATTATTGAGATAGGTGTAGATAGGCCCATAAGAGCCACAAGTACTACCGCTCAAGTTGGTCGATGCGCTATAGCGCAATAGATCGGGCAGACCATCCCCGTTAATGTCTGTCAATATAGTGGTGTAACAGCCATCACTCTTGAAGAGATTTTGGTCACGGATATTGAAATTGTTCGCCAGCGAATACTGACCGGCAGTCGCGCCGCTGAGATAGAGCTGATTTTCTGCTGGACGGTCCGACCAGCGTAATATATCGAGCTTGCCGTCGCCATTGAAGTCGGCCTGAAGCACGCCATAGTCACCGGCCAAGCTATGCAAAACCGTGGTGGCCAAGGGCCCTGCCTTGAACGCTTCGTTTGCGGAATAATTGAGAGCATCACCAGGCGAATAGGTGAAGGTAGTCGGAGGAAGGCATTTATTTCCAGCATCGCCTACGCACTCCGTAATTTTCTGAACCCGGCTGCGATTGGTCAAGGGGCCGCGATCATAGGTGAGCGATGTGGTCTTGACATTGATGGCGGTAGCGGGCCTGGTTGCCTGATCGGCCGGCCAGTTGATAAAGGTCGAAATCGAGTCGAGCAACCAGATACTGACGTTTTTACCGCCTTGATGGTAGGTTTCTACACGATCTTGTGCACTTCCTGCTGCCGCGGCGGGTCGATCGCTGTAATTGAAGACCACCCGGTTGACAGCCTGTTGCGTTGCAGTGCCGGTGTACAGAACTTCCTTGATCTGCCACTCATGTCCTGCTGATGCCGTCCCAGCCGTGGGTCCCGTCCCCCATGCCACATCGCGTTGCAGGTAACGGAAGTCGATGTAGTTACCGACCGTGTCGCTGATGCGGTTGACGGCCCAGGCCGACACGATGCTTTTGCCGGTGACGGTAATTGCCGCGTTTCCACCATTACCGTATTCATAAACCTGCCCGCTCTTGGTCCACACCTTGAAATAAGCGGGGCCGTTGGCGGCGTTGCCATTGGCGCCATAGGCACGAATGCGCGAATAAATGTCTTTGTCGGTACGATACTCACGTACTGCACCTGAGCCCCCCAAGCTATCGCCCTGCTGACTCGCAAGTGGATTGCCAGAGGCATCGGTCTGCACCAGGCGTTGACCGTCCAGACATAGCTTATCGTTGCCATTATAAGCAACAGCCTGTGCTTTGCCATCGATGCGCTTATCCCCCGGACAACGAGAAATGAGCGAAATCCCCTGCACGCTCCAGCCATAACCTACCGGTCCGTTAATTCCGCTGCCACTATAGTGCAGCGCCAGGTTTGGGGTCATGCCAGCTACCCCCGGGGGCACACCGATTGGTACGTCGTACGTAGGGGTGCCGCTTCCAGAGATGCCGAGTCCCTGAGCTATTGCACAGCCCGGTACCAGAGGAAGAAGTATGGCAGCCGCAAAAACGGTAACCAGCGATGCCGCACACTTATCGCCAAAAGCACGCAATTTCATTAGAGCTTATCTCCGGGAGCAGTGTAGTCCTGTCAAGCAGGCCGGATCAGCCATGTCTTGGAGCGTATTACTCGCCAGGAAAACACCAGCAATATTAAGAATTTGAAAAGGGAATATAGCCACATATTACCCAAAAGAAAAACAATTCTCAAAGAAAAATCTAGTTTCCTTTGAAACTTCTCTTATTTACAACATTGTGGTGGTGGGCCCCGGGGTGGGGCTGGAAACTGAAGGGATATAATCCATCAAGCAAAACGAGTAAGACCGAATCAATCCCGGTAGAAGTAGCTAAACCTCAAATCCACATCTGCCACCAAATCCGAAGCCCGCGCACGCCGCATCGACAGCGACTCGAGCGCCAAACCCGGATGCGCGGCAAGCATGGCGCCCAAGGTTTTCTTCAACGGCACATACGCACCCTTCAGTCGGGCGGTCACTTCGATGCGCCCGGTCTTGGTATCGGACTGGGCATTCGCGGCCGGTTTGAACGTAGCATCGGAAAGCAGCAGGCCGTTTTGCGCGGCCAGTGCATGGAGGTCGGCGGTCACTTGCGACAAGGTGTCGAAGCTGGCCAGTTGGCTTGGCAGGTTCTGCGGCAATGCTGCGGTCGCGGCAGCTTGAGTTCGCAGGGAGGTTTCCAGCGAACGCAATTTGGCCGCAGCGGCATTGTTAGCAGCCTGTTGCGTCGGCAGTTCCATGAAGCCCAGCCACGCGGCTGCACACAGGACAACGGCTGCGGCGGCATAGGGCAGATGGCGGACTTTATTTGAGAGCAACAAGACTAAACCTCAGCTGATAATTAAACCGGTTGCCTTTGATGGACATTGCATGCCGGAGTCGGCTCAGTCCTGGGTGATGACCGCGCTGATGTAACAAAATACCCCACCACTTTCGGCCACACTGTTCACGTCGAAACGCACCAGTTTTTTACCCAAGTTTTTCGTGTTCAGCAAAGTCGCGTAGATGGCGCGGCCACCCGGAGTATCGAGCTTGACGTAGTAAAGTTCGTAAGCGCATGCGTATGGTCTGCTAGCGGCGGGGAACTCAACAGTGTTAAAAAATCCAACGCCTTCCGATGCTGATCCGAGTGTCTTGAGAAAGATGCCGGACAAATCTTGAACGATATCGACCGCTTTCACGGAAGTTGGCAACAAAAACGCTGCAGCCAGAGCGGCTGCCGAAAGATATTTTGGGATTTTCATGGAGAAAAGTCAGTCTGGAAGTTGCAATTATAATAGCAGCGTTTCCATGGTGAATTTTTTATTTCTATCGCGCCGTCGTTCTTAAGCAACATTACACATCCATCAACTGAGGCGTCGCGGCAGGCGATTTTCTGAGAAACTGCAACCCCATCAACCAACTTTTAATCCCGTGACCAAAACCGAAAAACAGAAAATGCTCGCCGGCGAGTTCTACAGCGCTGCCGATGACGAACTGCAGGCCGACCAGGCCGCCGCGCGCCACTGGATGGAGCGCTACAACCGCAGCATCGGCCTGTCGCCGCAACAACATGCGGACCTGCTGCAAGAGGGGCTGGGCGCGGTCGGCGAAAATTGCGTGGTACGCCCACCGTTCCACCTCGACTACGGCTACAACATCACGCTCGGCAATGGCGTATTCATGAATTTCAATTGCGTGATCCTCGACGTGGTGCAAGTGGAGATCGGCGACGGTACCCAGATCGGGCCCGGCGTGCAGATCCTTACCGCCGACCATCCGCGCGAACCGGCGCTGCGCGCCCAGGGACTGGAATTTGGCCGCCCGATCAAGATCGGCAAAAATGTCTGGATCGGCGCTGGCGCCCTGATCATGCCGGGCGTAACGATCGGCGATGACGCGCTGATCGGCGCCGGCAGCGTGGTCACGCGCGACGTGGCGCCGGGCGTGACCGTGGTGGGCAATCCGGCACGGCCGCGCTGAGCGGTCCAGTGGCCCGCTGGCCCGTTGGTCCACTAGGCAAGGCGGGCCTTAAAACATCGACAACAATGTCACAGAACGCGCTGAAAAGTGTCGCAAAAACGCCGTTGATTAACTTCATTTCATTTGCCTGGCAGAAATTAATCAGCTAGACTGATGCCGTTCGCTGTCACACCGCCGGTCTAGCGAGACTGCGCGCATGCAAGTCCATGGCCTGATCCCTGCCGCCGTGACCGAACCCTCGATGTGGCCCATTTCCCTGCCGCATAGCTGCCCACCGCCATCCCGGCGCACAGCGTAGAGGCCGATTTCAGCAACCGACCACTTTTTCCTGGTCCGTTGCCGCTGTTGACACTGCAATCCTGCTTCCGTTGACCGTATTTTGGCCTTGCGACAATCTCGAATGGACTACACCATGTTTGCAAACCTCACTATCCGTACCCGCCTGATCGGGACCATGTTGCTGCTTGGCGCCTTGATGATTTTTATCGGCGTGCGCGGCATTTCGGCGCTGCACACCACCAATGGCGTGCTCAAGGACGTCTACGAGAATTCCATGACGTCGATGAAGGCCATCGCCGACGCCCAGATCCAGATCGACCGCGCACGCCTGTCGATCGACCGCGTGGCGCTCAAACCGGACGCGGCCAATGCAGAAGAAACGCTGACGCGGTCGCAAGGCTTCTTGGAAGCCAGCGACAAGGCCTGGGCACGCTACACTGCGCTGCCTTTCGGCGAGGGTGAAAAAGCGCTGGCCGACCAGACCGGTGCAGCACGCACGGCCTTGATCAAGGACGGCATACAGCAAGCGTTCAAGGCGCTGCGCGAGAAGAACCAGCCGGAAATCGATCGCCTGATGCTGACCGAAGTCACCCGCCTGTTCCGCCTGTACACCGACAGCGCCGAAAAGCTGTCGGTGTACCAGCTCGAATCGACCGCCAGGCAATACAACGACAGCCAGGCCGCCTATAACCGCAACATGACGTTCGCCATCGTGGCTATCGTGCTGGGCCTGGTCGTGGCGCTGGTGTCGTCGATCATGCTGCTGCGCGCCGTCATGAACCCGCTGGGCGAGGCGCTGAAGCACTTCAACGCCATTTCCGACGGCAACCTGGCCAACACCATCGACCTTGGCCGCCAGGATGAAATGGGCGCGCTGATGACCGGCCTGCACCAGATGCAGGACCGCCTGGCGGACACCGTGCGCAGCGTGCGCGACGGTAGCGACGCCATCGCCACCGCCAGCAACGAAATTGCCGCCGGCAATATGGACCTGTCGCGCCGCACCGAGCAGCAAGCCGCCAGCCTGGAAGAGACCGCCTCGTCGCTGGAAGAACTGACTTCGACCGTCAAGCAAAACTCGGACAATGCGCGCCAGGCCAACCAGCTGGTCGGCTCGGCCTCGGACATCGCCGTCAAGGGCGGCGAGCTGGTCTCGCGCGTGGTCGATACCATGGCGTCGATCACCGAATCGTCGGACAAGATCGCTGACATCATCGGCGTGATCGACGGCATTGCCTTCCAGACCAATATCCTGGCGCTGAACGCCGCAGTGGAAGCGGCCCGTGCCGGCGAACAGGGCCGTGGCTTCGCGGTGGTGGCCACCGAGGTGCGCAACCTGGCGCACCGCTCGGCCAGCGCGGCCAAGGACATCAAGCAGCTGATCACCGACTCGGTGGAAAAAGTGGGCACCGGCAGCGCGCTGGTGAACGAAGCGGGCACCACGATGACGGAAATCGTCAGCAGCGTGCGCCGCGTGACGCAAATCATGGGCGAGATCACCTCGGCCGGCCGCGAGCAGGAACTGGGCATCGAGCAGATCAACACCGCCGTGGCCGAGATGGACACCGTGACCCAGCAAAATGCCGCCCTGGTGGAAGAAGCCGCAGCAGCCTCGCAGGCCATGCAGGAACAGGCCGTGAAGCTGGCCGAGATGGTGAGCGTGTTCCAGGTGGCCGGCACTCCGGTGGCCGGCACTCCGGTGGCGGGGAGCCCCGCTCGCGCAGCCGCGGCGCCACGTGCAACAACGGCACCGGCCAAAGCAGCAACTGCGGCGGCCCGTCCAGCCATCGCCAAACCGGCAGCCAGGCCAGCGGCCAAGTCGCCATCGTTGAAACTGGCAGACAAACCGGCCCGCAACAAACCGGCCGCCAGCAGTGACGGCGACTGGGAAGAGTTTTAACCCTCGGCATTAACCCCGTCATTCCCGCGCAGGCGGGAATGACGGGGCGCGGAGACTGGCAACCTTACCACCCCATCTTTTGCCGAATAAACGCCGTCAGCTTGGCGGCGTTGGCCTGGTGGTGTTTTACGCGCGGGTGTTTGTCGTAGCCCGTGTAGTCGAAAAACAGCGTGTCGATGCGCTCGTCGTGCTCGGCGCGCAGTTGCGCTACCGCGCTGCTCACGTAACCGGGCCACTTGCTGCCCGGGCTCACCGCGTCCATGCTGCCCAGCGCGCAGACAATGTATGCGCGTGGATACTCGGCACGAATCTTTTTCACCAGGTCCTTGTAGGCGGCGATGCGCAGCTCGTCGGTCGGCGCCGGTTTCAAACGCTTTTCGCGGTCGATCAGCCACTTGTCGTTCTGGAACAGGTTGATCACCACCACGTCCGGCGTCCACTGGCTGAAGTCCCAGCGGCTGTCGTTGTTGCCCACCGCGCTCAACTGGTCGTAGAACTGCGGCATGGTGAACGGGAACCAGCTGATCATCACGCCGATGCCGCTTTGCGATACCACGTGCATTTCGGCGTCGAGGGCGCGCGCGGTGATGGCGTCGTACGCCATGAAATTATTCTTGTCCTTGAGCTTGTCGTCCGGACCGTCGTCGGGCGATTCGTTGCCCATGCCGCTGGTGATCGAGTCGCCGAAGAAGGCGATCTTGCGCGCCTTGCGCGGCGGCGGCGCCAGCAGCTTGCCGCCGTCGGCCAGTTCCAGGCCCCGGAATACGGTCGCGCCCTCCTCGCCCTCGGTACGCTTGGTGATCAAAAAGCGGTGCGGGACGGCCGGCAGGCCGGTCGCCACCGCATACGTCTTGCCGCCCTTGGCGGCGCTGATGATCACCGGCTGGTCCAGCTTGCCGTCGATGAAGACGTTGAACCAGTTCTTGCCGTACTGATCGTCCAGCGTGACCGCCAGGGTGCTGCCGGTGAAGTTGCCTTCGATGCTGGTGCCGGGCCAGGAAATGACCGGCGCGGCCTGGTCGGCGAAGTCGATGCGGCCCGTGTATTGCAGGTTGGCGTTATCGGCGCCCACCACCACCGCAGCCCAGGCGCTGCCGGTGCACAGCAGCGCAGCCAGTCCGGCGGCGCGGAAAATGTTCAGGGTCGGCATGGTCAGTCGCGTCGCAGAATGAAACAGGTGGCGGTGGCATGGGCCAGCAACTTGCCGTCGGCCGTCCTGAGCGTGCCTTCGGAGACGCCGAGGCTGCGCGACAGGTTGATGATCTTGCCTTCGACCACCAGGGTTTCACCCTTGGGCACCGGCCGGAACATTTTGACGCTGAGGTCGGTGGTGCCATAGCCCACGCCCGCTTCCAGCATCGAGTGCACCGCGCAGCCGGTGGCCGAGTCGAGGATGGTGGCGGCAAAGCCGCCGTGGACGCCGCCCATCACGTTGATGTGGCGCTCGTCGGCGCGCGCGGTGCCGAGGATGTAGCCGGCTTTGGCCTCGGTAATTTCCATCGGCATGGTGTCGGACATGGGAGGACGGGGAAACTTGCCGTCGATTGCTGCCTGCAGCAACTCCAGGCCGGTCATTTTTTCGGGATGCATCGGTAATTCCTTCGATAAGGATGGGCGTGGCAGCCACTATAGCGAAGCGCGTGCTGCTCTGCCAATAGAGTAACTCTTCAGAAAATATGCCGACCGGCATATACCGCGCACCCCGAGCGGCAGATTTTGGGCATGGACGCAGCACCCATACTGTGTTCTGTCGGCAGTAAATCAAACGCGTGCCGGCAACGACCGCAGGAACCCCTGCTCTACCACTAAAAGGATTTCATCATGTTCAAGACCTTCCGCAAAGCCGCTCTCGCAACCACCCTGGCAACGGGTCTGGCCGCAGCACTGCTGGCTGGCGGCGCCCACGCCGCCGGTACCAAGGCCGCACCGTACGGCGTGATGGCGCCCGCCACCGCCGCCGAGCGCCACGTGGTAATCACGGAAAAAACCCGGGCGGTCAACGTGAACAACGGCGAGACGGTGGAGTTCCGCGCCAACGGCCAGAGCTTCACCTGGCACTTCCAGACCCTGCGCGATGAAGCCCGCTTCGACCTGTCCAAGATCGCGCCGGGCGGAATGATCAACCACAAGGTCACGGTGCACGTGGCGTCCCACCCGCTGTACCGCGGCTAAAAATCGCGGCTAAAAAAAACCGCCGCCGGGTTCAACACCGGGCGGCGGTTTTTTGACGTCAAGGCGATCAGTGATCGCTGATGGCCTTGCCGTGTTCGCGTGGCACGTAGTGGTACGTGCGCAGCTTGTGCTGGATGTCGATTTCAGGATTCTTCAACATGCGCAGCATTTCAGCGCCAGCCAGCAATACCGGACCGTAGCCGTGCATGGCGTCGACGCTGGTCGGACGGTTGTAGTAATAGATGTGGTCGCTGGCAAACGTCGTACCCACGCAAGTTCCTTCCACCTGGCCCTTGGCGTTGATACGCGTGCTCAAGCCCACCCATCCGGCCTGGGCGATGGAGCCATAGGTGGTCGGGCTGATCCAGCCTTCGTTGATCGCATGGGCGAACACGTAGACGAAGATGGCAGTAGCCGAGGTTTCCAGGTAGGAGTCGTTACGGTCGAGCATCTGGTGCCACAGGCCGGTACCGGACTGGGTTTCGGCGATGCCGTGCAGGCTGGCGCGCAGTTGCGCGAGCACCTTGTTGTACGACGGATGGTCTTTCGGCAGCACGTCGAGCAGGTCGCTCATGGCCAGCACGGCCCAGCCGTTGGCGCGCGCCCAGTAAAAGCGCGGCGCGTCCGGGTTGTTAGCGTTCCAGCCGTGGGTAAACAGTCCGTTCTGCTGGTTGTACAGGTGCTCGGCCATGGTCAGAACGTTGGAGGCGGCATCGTCGAACCAGGCTTTGTCGCCGGTCAGGTGGCCCATCTCGGCCAGCGCGGGAATGCCCATGTACATGTCATCGGCCCACAGCGACGACGCTTGCGGACGCTTGCGCGCGAAGGTGCCGTCGGCCAGCCGGTACTGCTGCTTTTGCACGTAGCCGCTGCAGGTGTCGATCATGTCCTTGAGGTCGGGACCGATCTTGGCAAAGCGCGCGCGCACCAGCGCTGCGCACATCGAGCCGCTGTCGTCGAGCGACATCGGCTGCAGGAAACGGGTGAAGCTGTTGGCGCGGCCCAGCTTGAACTGGTCTTCCTGGGCGCGGAAATAAGGCTTGCTGTCCTTGAAGAACTGGAAGTGGCGGCGCGTCATGTCGGTATAGCGCTTGTCGCCAGTCACTTCGGCCGCCTTGATCAGGCCGGAATGAATCACGCCCATCTCGTAGACCATCAAACCAAAATCGTTGGACGACGGCTCGAACACGGCGCCGGCAATCGGTTTTTTCAGGTCGGTGACCGGCTTACCGGTAGCCTTGTCGACGATGCGGGTGGGGGTGATGCTGTCCACGTAGCCGCGTACACGGTCGAGTGCGCCGGTGATGTCGGCGGCGGTGGGCTTTTTGTACGGAACCGGGTACGTGCCTTCGCTCGTATCGTTGAGGTTTTTGTTATCCGTGTTGCGGAACGATCCGCCCGGCTGAATATCGAGCGCCGTGGCGGCATGGGCAGCCCCCGTGGCCAGGACGGCGGTCAGCAGCATTGCGAGGCGGCTTGAAACGTGTGTCATCGTTTACCCTTTTTATGGTTGTGTGTGAAGTCTCCAGCAGGAAGGCTATGGAAGGTAAACGATTTCGTCAAGTTACTTTTTCACTTCCTGCATGGTCCACCCCTGCCGCTGCCCGAGAAAAGCCTGCATCGAATCGACCGTCACCACGTTGATGCGTCCGGCATAGCGCAGCGTGCCCGGATGATCGTCGAACGCGACATTGGCCTTGAACATGCGCCCGCCCAGCCGCGTCAACGTTCCCACCCGCATTTCGGTGGGCTGATAGCCGGCCGTCTTGAGCCATTCCTGCGCTTCGTCGCGGGTGCGCACCCGACCCTCGCTGGCGCTGGCGTACGCCAGCACCTCGAGCACCCACTGGTTGGAATTCTGGTACTTGTTCGAAAACGGGTAGGCCACCATGTTGTAGCGCCGCCCGTGCAGGCGGTGCAGGCCGGCGGTATCGGCCAGCGCCAGTGTCAGCCGCTGCGCGATCGCCGGCGGCGGCACCATTACCAGCGCATCGTAGCTGAATGGATCGTCGAGGAAGAAATTGCCCAGTCCATCGACCCACAGCGCCGAATCGGCCGTGCCGCAATCGTTGAGCAACTCGTACACGCGCCACGGCTGGTCCGGCGCCGCGCGCCAGGCCAGTCCCGCATGCGAGTATTTAAGCTGGTACTTCGACAGATCCTGGCCCTGGCGCGCGATCAGCGCCACGTCGCTGCCGGTGGCGTCGAGCGTCTCTCTCAGGCGCTGGCCGGCGTCGAGGGCGTGGCCCAGCGATACCGCCGTCATCATGGTCTCTTCGCAGGTGCGGCCGGCGTGCGCGGGCGCCACGGCGGCGCCGGCGATGGCAGCTGCCAGCAGCACGGTCCGCAAGGTAGTTCCTGCGATCATTGCTGCGGTCATTGCTCGGGCAGGCGCTTCTGTGACAGCAGCGCTTCACCGGCAGCGTTGGGGATGAAAGCCAGCACTTTGCCCGAGGCGACCAGCATGGTGCCGCTGGCATGGGCCGTGAATTCCACCGTATTGCCCACCGAGACGCCGATACCCTGCAAGGTCTTGCCGGTCAGCTTGACCGACAGCTTGGCGCCGGTGGCGGCCGACGTCAGGATCAACTCGACCACCTTGGCGCTCAGCTCTGCCACGCCCGACACCACGTAGGTGCTGCCGACCAGCGCCAGCCCGCTGGCCGCGCCAAGGTCGCGGCCCTGACCGGATGCAGCAACGGAGGCAACGGGGGCCACGACGACCGACACCACGCCCAGCGCGATGTTTTCCGACGGCTTGCCGTTCGACAGGGCCGGTTGCGCCGCGGTGGCGGCCTGCGCCAGGACCAGCAGCACAGCGGCGGCAGTCGCTTTGAAAGTGTTATTCATATAATCATTTCTTTATAACAAGTGACGCCGAAGAATAGCATGTTGGCGGGTAAAAGTATCCGCGCATGCGGGCACGGTCATTTCAGCTACTTCAGCTACACTTGGTGGTCCCCGCTTCCAGTGTCCCTGCACATGCCCGAGAAGAACCTGCCAGAACTGATCACCCTGAAACGCCTGATCGACGCCGGCGCCAGGCATATGCAGGTGGACACCCATTACACCGTCTCGATGGACGGGCGCGACTTTCCCGTGTATTCGATCGCGCTGGGCAATCCCAGCCTGGACGTGCCGGCGCTCGGCTTTTTCGGCGGCATCCACGGCCTCGAGCGCATCGGCACCCAGGTCATCCTGTCGTTCATGGAAAGCATCCTGGCGCGGCTGCGCTGGGACCGCACGCTGCACCAGCAGCTCGAATCGATGCGGCTGGTCTTCATGCCGCTGGTCAATCCCGGCGGCATGTGGCAGGCCACGCGCTGCAACCCGCAAGGTGTCGATCTGATGCGCAACGCGCCGCTGTCGGCCGTGGACCGGGTGCCGTTCATGCTCGGCGGCCAGCGCTACAGCCACCACCTGCCCTGGTATCGCGGTCCGGCCGGCGCGCCGATGGAGCCGGAAAGCCTGGCCGTGTGCGCCGTGGTCGAGCGCGAGCTGATCAGCCGCCAGTTCAGCATGGCGCTCGACTGCCATTCCGGCTTCGGCCTGCGCGACCGCATCTGGTTCCCGCACGCCCACACCGCCGCGCCGATCGCCCACCTGGCCGACATCGGCGCGCTGGAAGAGCTGTTCAGCGAAAGCTACCCCAACCACAACTACGTGTTCGAGCCGCAAAGCCGCCAGTACCGCACCCACGGCGACCTGTGGGACTACCTGTACCTGAACGGCACCAGCTACACCGAGCGCACGTTTTTGCCGCTTACCCTCGAGATGGGCTCGTGGCTGTGGGTAAAAAAGAACCCGCGCCAGCTGTTCGACCGCGTGGCCATGTTCAACCCCACCGCCGCGCACCGGCTGCAGCGGGTGCTGCGCCGGCACCTGATCTGGTTCGATTTTTTGATGCGCGCCGTCAACAGCCACGGCCGCTGGGTGCCGGAAGGCATGGCGCGCAAGCAGCAGCGGCGGCGCTCGCTCACGCACTGGTACGGAAGCTGACGCCATGAGCACCTGGATCCTGCTGCGCGGCCTGATGCGCGAACAGCGGCACTGGGGCCGCTTCCCCGGCCAGTTGTCCCGGGCGCTGCCGGGCGCGACCATCATCACCCCGGATTTACCCGGCAACGGCATCCACCATGCGGCCATCAGCCCTGTTTCCGTAGCAGAGATGGTGGAGGCGTGCCGCGCCGAGCTGCGCACGCGCGGTGCACGGGCGCCCTACTCGCTGCTGGCCTTGTCGCTGGGCGGCATGGTGGCGGTGGAGTGGGCCAGCCGCTATCCAAAGGAAATCGAACGCGCGGTGCTGATCAACACCAGCATGCGGCCGTTCAGCCGCTTCCACCAGCGCCTGCGCTGGCGCAACTATCCAGCCATCGTGCGCATGTTGCTCGAAGGCGGCGTGGAGGCCCAGGAAAGGCTGATCCTGCGCCTGACCAGCCGCCACGGCGACAATGCCGAGCGCGAGGGCCTGCTGCGGCGCTGGCTCGGCTACCAGCACGAATTTCCGGTCAGTCGCCGCAACGCGCTGCGCCAGTTGCTGGCGGCCGCCCGCTTCCACGCCCCGGCATTGCGACCGGCCGTGCCGCTGCTGGTGCTGTCGTCGAGCGGTGACCAGCTGGTCGATCCGCGCTGCTCGCAACAACTGGCGCAGGCGTGGCACGCCGAACACCGCATCCACCCCAACGCCGGCCACGACCTGCCGCTCGACGATGGCGACTGGGTGGCGCAGCGGGTGGCGGCGTGGGTGGCTTGCGGCGACCTGGCTGCAGAAGCGCGGTAAAATACCGCCCCATGACGACTTCCTCCACCGCAAGCACGACATTGGCCTGCCGCCCGAACTGCGGCGCCTGTTGCATCGCTCCTTCAATTACTAGCCCCATTCCTGGAATGCCAGAGGGGAAACCTGCAGGCGTGAAATGCGTTCAGCTTGGGATTGATAGCCGGTGTCTTATTTTCGGCAAGCCAGAACGACCCGCATTCTGTGCAGGGCTACGACCTTCCGAGGAAATGTGCCGAACCAACCGTGGGCAAGCTATTCAATGGCTCGACGAGCTGGAATGGGCGACAATGCCCGGCTAGTCAGGGATGAACTACCCCCCTTATTTGCCGTGGTTGTCCAGCCGGGTTTATTCTTGTCGCCGGGATGCAACTGGACCACGTGCTTTTTTTCCTTGTCGATATGGAGCACGTTACCCTCATAAGACCTGGTAGCGCCGGACTTGGCATAAGTGCCCTCTTCCTTATTACAAAGTACGCGTGTGGGCCAGTGTGCGGTAACGCGTTCGTTCGTAAGGTGCGGCAGACGACTCAGCAGCCAAGGTCTGAATTGTGACATCCATGTAAATACTCAAAATGTGGTCGTTGATTTCCACGATGATAATCGGGTAGGGTCCGATAATTGGCTTGGGCTGATATATACTCGCCGGATCGGCTTCATGCAGCACCACATGATCGGGAAATACCTCGTCGAGATCTACGTCGGTGGACAATCGAGCTCCATCAAGCGCATTCCATTCAGCGTGTACTATACTTGCGAAAGTGCGGTATGTGCCGAATTTGCCATTTGTATAGCGCTGATCGTCAGCGGCTGTGCGTGCAGGAGCGATTTCACCATCGCTCCACCGATTGTGGGCGTGACCAGCATATATTATCTCCACGTTTGAAGCGGAGTAGCAGAAAATCGCGAAATCGTGCTCGGAAAAGCGTAGTACATCAGTGGTGATCATAGTGGTTCCTCATCAAATTCATCATGATATAAAATCCCGCCTGATGATTCGCAGGTCATCGCAAATCAACGTTCCGAGTTTTTGCCCCTGTCGATCATTTGCCCCATCGCGAACGTAATCAACTTGGTCATGCCGAGGGAGAAATTCCATCCTTCAGCCTCAAGCTGCTTTGCAGTGGCAATGGCTTCTTCGGACGTTTTGGGTTGCCGGGCCAGCCGCCCACCTACCACGCCAATAGCGCATGGGTTAAATCCGATTCAACATTGACAACCGCAGCCATTGTATATGGAGAAACAGTTGGGGGCACATTGCTATGCCATCGCCAAAAACTCCATCATTGTTGCATCTTCGATATCTATATCTATCCAACAGTCATGATAACTCAGCTTATCCGTCAACATAAGATTTATGGCAATTTTTCTAGTTTTCGCGCGTTGTGGTCGATGGCAAGTGTACGATCCACTAGCCTCGCTGCGATTCAGTTTCAGCAATGATAATTTGTTTTAAACTATGCTGTACGACTGCTAGTTCCTGAATACAAGGCCCAGGTAGACTCCGAACGCCTGGACGGAATGCAAGACTGCAGGCCGCGGTTTATAAACCATGAAAGGTGTTAATCATGTCCAAACAAGTGCAGATGACTGTTTCGGTCAGCCCGGAATTGCGCGCCGAATTTATGGAAGCGGCTGGACCTCAAGCAGTCGACGATGTGCTGCAACAATTAATGCGTGAGTTCGTCCAACAGTCGCTAGAGCGCACGCGTACAGTGCCAAACGCGGAAATTTCGGTTGAGGAAATGGAGAGGCGTGAGCGCGCAGTGAATTTCGCACGCGCTTCCGTTTTCCTGGAAGGCTTTGATCTTTCCGAAGCCGTAGAAGCGGCATCGCGCGACTACGTTGCCGGCCGACTCACTTTCGCCCAATACCTGAAAAAGACCACAGGAATAGAGAAGTCCGCTAATGACTAAGACACGGGACAATGAGTGACCTCGCAAAGCCACATGTTCAAGATGAAGAGACCAAGCGCAAAATTGTTTCCACCAATGAAATTGACGCGGTAGCAAGAATCGGCTAGGGTAGTTGCACAATACCGACCAGAGCGCCGCATGAATGAAATAAAACGCGTGATAGCCATAACGCTGCTGGCCATTCCTTGGGCTGCGGCTGCGCTGGCGGCAACCCTGGCCGCGCCTTTGGACAGAGCGCCCGTCACCATCCGCTACATCCACAAGGTCGAAGACGCGCCGGGCGAGACTGTCGTGTCGCGCCGTTCGGGCTTCCAGGAGGCGCTGGGGGCAGCGCTGGCGCGCCAACTCAAGCGGCCGGTGCGCTTCATGCCGCTGCCGCGCAAGCGCATGATGGGTGCGCTCGAAGCGGCCGAGGGCGATATCGTGTGCGGCTATTCGCCAGCCTGGTTCAAGGGCAAGGTCGACTGGACCCTCCCCTTCATTCCCACCTCCGAAGTGCTGATCGCCTCGCGCCGGGTGCCGCCGCCGGCCACGCTGGAAGATATTCGTGGCAAGACCGTCGGCACCGTGCTGGGCTTTCAGTATCCACAAGTCCAGGGCCGCCTCGGCGACGGCTTCGTGCGCGACGATGCGCCGTCGCTCGAGCTCACCTTGCGCAAGTGGCAGGGTGGCCGCTTCGATTATTTCCTGGCCACCGGCGTCACGGTCGAGCGCCAGTTTGCCAGCGGCGAGCTCGATGCCGGCTTCAGCCAGCTGGTGATCAGCGAAGAAAGGACCGGCTGCGCGCTCGCCCGCAAGGGCACGTTGCGGGTGGCCGACGTCAACGCCGCCATCGACGCCATCGAGAAAAGCGGTGAACTGAAGCGCTTGCTGCGATTGCGCTGAGCAGGCCGCAGCGGGCGATTTTGCTGCAACGCAGCCGTTGAACGCAGCCGGGCGTGGCAATCTGCCGCCCGCATCATATTTCCGCAGCGCACCATTGCACATTACAGCTTGGTCAGATTGCAAATAGTGCCCCCCGAACATGGTAAGCTTCGCCCCCGGTGCGTTCGTATTGGCAGCCATTTCCCTCCACTTTCAACCCTTTTTATAATTAACTTCATGGATATTGTTCTCGTCATTAAAGCCATCATCATGGGCGTGGTTGAAGGTCTTACGGAATTCCTGCCGATCTCTTCTACCGGTCACCTGATCCTGACCGAACACCTGCTGGGCTTTGCAGGCATGGAAGACAAGATGAAAGTGTTTGAAATCGTGATCCAGGCCGGCGCCATGATGGCGGTGATCTGGGAGTTTCGTGCCCGTATCGGCCTGGTATTGGCGGGCATCTTCAGCGATCGAGTGCAGCAGCGCTTCGCCCTCAATGTGCTGATCGCATTCCTGCCGGCCGCCATCCTGGGCTTGCTGTTCTCGTCGGCCATCAAGGCCCACCTGTTTGCACCGATTCCGGTGGCGACCGCCTTCATTGTCGGCGGCTTCATCATCCTGTGGGTGGAAAAGCGCGCCAAGGACAACCCGGCCGTTGAACGCATCACCTCGCTCGACCAGATCACCCCGCTCGATGCATTGAAAATCGGCGTGGCCCAGGCCTTTGCCCTGATTCCCGGCACCAGCCGTTCGGGCGCCACCATCATGGGCAGCATGATCTTCGGCTTTTCGCGCAAGGTGGCGACCGAGTTCTCGTTCTTCCTGGCCATTCCGACGCTGATCGGCGCGACCGTGTATTCGCTGTACAAGGACCGCGCGCTGCTGTCGATGGACGACCTGTCGTTCTTCACGATAGGCACCGTGGCCGCGTTCATCTCGGCCTTCCTGTGCATCCGCTGGCTGCTGCGCTACATCATGACCCATACGTTCGTGGTTTTTGCCTGGTACCGGATTGTGTTCGGCCTGATCGTCCTCATAACCGGGTACTATGGCATCATTGTTTGGGCCGACTAATACCATCACACTTTCGTTGTAGAAATGAGCAGTAAATGAATCAGGAAAACCAGGAGCGCGCTCTCCATTTGCTGGAAACCGTGTTCGGCTACCCGGCCTTTCGCGGTCACCAGGCCGAGATCGTCGATCATGTCAGCAACGGCGGCGACGCCCTGGTCCTGATGCCCACCGGCGGCGGCAAGTCGCTGTGCTATCAAATCCCTGCCCTGCTGCGCGACGGCGTCGGCGTCGTCGTCTCCCCCCTGATTGCGCTGATGCAGGACCAGGTCGATGCGCTCGAAGAAGTGGGCGTGCGCGCCGCCTTCCTCAATTCCACCCAGACCTACGAAGAAGCCAACCGCATCGAGCGGCTGGTGCGCACCGGCCAGATCGACCTGGTGTACGTGGCGCCCGAGCGCCTGATGACCGAGCGCTGCCTGAACCTGTTCCAGGATTCGAAGATCGCGCTGTTCGCCATCGACGAGGCGCACTGCGTGTCGCAATGGGGCCATGATTTCCGTCCTGAATATATTCGCCTGTCGGTGCTGCACGAGCAGTTTCCCGACGTGCCGCGGATTGCCCTCACCGCCACGGCCGACCCGCAAACCCGCGCCGAGATCGTGCACCGCCTGCAACTGGGTGACGCGGCGCAGTTCGTCTCGTCGTTCGACCGTCCCAACATCCGCTACCAGATCGTCGAAAAAGCCAACGGCCGCAAGCAGTTGCTCGATTTCATCACCACCGAGCACACCGGCGACTGCGGCATCGTCTACTGCCTGTCGCGCAAGAAGGTCGAAGAAACCGCCGAGTTCCTCAACGAGAACGGCATCCGCGCGCTGGCGTACCACGCCGGCATGGACCACGCCAAGCGCGCCGCCAACCAGGCCCGCTTCCTGCGCGAAGAAAACATCGTCATGTGCGCCACCATCGCCTTCGGCATGGGCATCGACAAGCCGGACGTGCGTTTCGTCTGCCACCTCGACCTGCCGAAAAGTATCGAGGGCTATTACCAGGAGACCGGCCGCGCCGGCCGCGACGGCGGTCCGGCCAGCGCCTGGATGGCCTACGGTTTGCAGGACGTGGTGCTGCAACGCCGGATGATCGACGAATCCGAAGCCGACGAAACCTTCAAACGCGTGCTCGGCAACAAGCTCGACGCCATGCTGGGCCTGTGCGAAACCCTGAGCTGCCGCCGCGTGCGCCTGCTCGATTATTTCGGCGAGCAATCGGGCCCGTGCGGCAATTGCGATACGTGCCTGATCCCGCCGGTGTCGTTCGACGGCACGGTGCCGGTGCAAAAGCTGCTGTCGGCCGTGTACCGGGTCGACCAGCGCTTTGCCGCCGGCCACGTGATCGAAGTGCTGCGCGGCGTGGAAACCGACCGCATCAAGACCTGGCACCACGACAGCCTGTCGGTGTTCGGCATCGGCGCCGACCGTAGCGAGCACGAGTGGCGCGCCATCCTGCGCCAGATGATCGCGCTGGGCCTGCTCACGGTCGATCACGAACAATACAGCTCGCTGAAACTGACCGACGCCGCCCGCCCGGTGCTCAAGGGCGGCCAGAAGGTGCAGCTGCGCCAGTACCAGAAGCCGGTCAAGCAAAAGACCCCGCGCGCCTCGAAAGGCTACGTGGAAAGCGACCTGTCGCCGCAGCAGGAGAAAATTTTCGACCGCCTGCGCAGCTGGCGCATGGGCACGGCGCGCGAGCACAACGTCGCTGCCTACATCATCTTCAACGACGCGACCCTGCGCGAAATCGCCAAGGCCCGCCCCACCGCACTGGACGACCTGCGCGGCATTTCCGGCGTGGGCGAGAAAAAGCTGGCGTCGTATGGCGACCAGATCGTCGAGCTGATCCGCGAGTTCGAGTAAGCCCTCAGCGGGCAAGCACGCTGCGATAGCGCCCCGGTGCGGCGCCCACGGCGTCGCGGAAGCGGTGGCTGAAGTGGCTCAGGTCGGCGTACCCACAGGCGTCGGCAATCTGCTGCAGCGGCTGGCCCGTGTGCTGCAACAGCCGCCGTGCATATTCGATGCGGCGTGCGGCGATCCACGCCGACGGCGTCATGCCGAACGATACCTTGAACATGCGCAGCAGGTGATATTCCGACAGGCAGGCCAGCTGCGCCAGCATTTGCAAGGTCATCGGCTGCGCCAGGTGCGCTTCGATATAGTCGGCCAGCAGCCGCCGCACGGCCGGCGCCAGGCCACCGCGCACGCGGCCCTGGTGGCGCGGCAGCGACTGTGCGTGCAGCAGGTGCGACAGGGTTTCGTGGGTCATTTCGTTGGCGCGCAGCCGGGCGTCGGGGCCGTCCCAGTCCGTGCCGGCCAATGCGGCGCACAACTGGCCGATGCGTTCGTGCTCGAAATAGGTGCGGTCGGCCAGGGTCAGCTCGCGCGGTTCGCGGTCCAGTTCCACCACGGCGCGGCGGGTGAAATGCTCGGGCAGGAAATACACGTGAAAGAAGCGCACCGCGCCGCGTACGGTCCAGCGCGACTCGTGCCAGTCCGGCAAAGTGCACAGGCGCTGCGGGGCGCCGAACAGGCCAGGCAACTCGTCGCGCTCGGTGCGGTAGCCGCCGCCCATGTAGTACGACAGCGTGTGGTGGCCGGGCTGGCAGTACGAGGTTTCGGCGCACGGCGTGTCGCGCCGCCAGATCGCCAGCGCCAGCTCGTCGCCGAGCCAGGTAAAACGCTCGAGCACGGCATCGGTCTCGGACATGGTCTTGAACACCGAATGCGACAGCCGGCCTTCCGGCAAACCGGGCGCAGGCAGCAAGGTGGCGGGCAAATCGAGTGGTCGGCGGTTGGGTAAATCCATGGATAAAGTCTAGCACGCGCCATCACGCCAACAATCGCAGTCGTGGCGATAAGCGCAATTTCAGACAAGCGCCGCCACTGCCCAGCCCTCATGCTGGCGCCATGAACATACTCCTCTACCTGCTGACCGTCCTGATCTGGGGTACCACCTGGATCGCCATCACCTTTCAACTGGGCGTCGTGCCCGCGCCGGTCTCGATCGCCTACCGCTTCTGGATCGCTGCCGCGCTGCTGCTGGCGGCGTTACTGGTCACGCGCCAGCGCTGGTGGCCGCCGCGCCAGGCCTGGCGCTATTTGTTCGCACAGGGCATTGCGCTGTTCTGCCTGAACTTCCTGTGCTTTTATTATGCCGCCCTCTACATCACCAGCGGCCAGGAGGCCGTGGTGTTTTCCACCGCGCCGCTGTGGATCGCGCTCGCTGGCCGCCTGTTCCTCGGTCGGCCGATCCGGGGCCAGGTGATGGTCGGCGCGCTGTTCGGCCTGGCCGGCATCGTGCTGCTGTTCGCGCCGCAAATGAGCGGCCACTGGAACGACAGCGGCGTGCTGCTGGGCCTGGCATTGTCGCTGGGTGGCACCTGGTGCTTCGCCTGCGGCAACCTGCTGTCCTCGCGCATGCAGTCGCTGGGCCTGACACCGTGGCTCACCAACACCTGGGCCATGCTGATCGGCGCCACCACGCTGGGCGTGGCCGCACTGGCGCTGGGCATGCCGTTCGCGCTCGACCCGTCGCCGCGCTACCTGTGGGCGCTGCTGTACCTGGCCATCCCCGGCTCGGTGATCGGCTTTACCGCCTACCTGCTGCTGGTCGGTCGCATTGGCCCCGACCGCGCCGCCTATTCCACGGTATTATTCCCCATCGTCGCGTTGACGATTTCAACCATTTACGAAGGCTACCAATGGACACCGGCCGCGCTGTGCGGGCTGGCGCTGGTGCTGGCGGGGAATGTGCTGGCGTTCCTGCCGCCCACCCTGCGGGCCCGTCTCAAGGCAGCCTTCTAGCGCCTGAGATTCTGGAGACTGCATGACCCGACCCGGTTTATTCGCCCTGCTGGCACTGACGTTTGCCACCGCCCATGCTGCTGCGCCGGCCGACACCGTCTACCGCAATGGCACCATCGTCACGGTGGACGCGAAAGACAGCGTGCAGCAGGCGCTGGCCGTGCGCGGCGGGCGCATCGTGTACGTCGGCGACGATGCCGGCGCGACCAGGCTGCAGGGCAAGAAAACCAAGGTCATCGACCTGGCCGGCAAGATGCTGATGCCGGGCCTGATCGACGGCCACATGCACCCGCAGTCGGGCGGCAGCCGCCTGCTCAACTGCAGCCTCGACTACCTGCCGCTGACGGTGCCGCAATTCCAGCAGCGCATCCAGGCCTGCATCGACAGCGATGTTCGCCTGGGCAAGGCCGATCCCAGGCGCTGGCTGGTGGTCGTCAACTGGTTCCAGCAAGGCATGTCGCCCGACGGCGTGACAACCACTGCCGCTACCCTGGACGCGCTCAAGACCGATCGTCCGATCCTGGTGCGCTCGTCGTTCGGCCACTCGTTGCAACTCAACAGCAAAGGCATCGCGGTGGCCGACATCACGGCGACAACGCCCGACCCGGCCGGCGGCAAGATCGCCCGTGACGGCAACGGCCAGGCTACCGGCCTGCTGGAAGACGCCGCGCAGGACATGGCGATGAATTTGCTGCCGCCGCTCACGGTGGCAGAGAACCTGGCGGCCTCGACCAAGGCGCTGGAAGCGATGCGCAAGCAGGGCATCACGTCTTTCCTCGACGCCTACACCGACCCCGAAACCATGACGGCGTTCACCGACCTGCAACGCCAGGGCAAGCTCACCGCCCGCGCCCACTTCGCGGTGCTGATCGATCTCGACAAGGGCGCCACGCCGCAGCGCGCCGTGGCCGAACTGCTGCGCCAGAAAAAGCAGTTCGACCAGGGCCCGACCAAAGTGGCGCCATCGATGCAGGTGCGCCACGCCAAGCTGTTCATGGACGGCGTGATCTCGGCGCCGGCCTTTACCGGCTCCATGCTCGAGCCTTACCTGGTCAACAAGGGCACCGAGCAGCAACCGGACTGGCAGCCGGGCCCCAGCAACGGCCCGCCCACCTATTTCTCGCAACCGGCGCTGCGCTCCACGCTCGACGTGCTGGCGCGCGCCGGCATCGACGCGCACATCCACGTCGACGGCGACCGCGCCGTGCGCGAGACGCTCGATGCAATTGCCTGGCTGCGCGGCACGCCGGCCGGCAAGAAGGCACGCCCGGCGCTGGCCCACGACGAGATCGTGGCGCCAGCCGACTATGCCCGCTTCGCCAAACTCGATGTGACGCCGGTGCTGTCGTTCCAGTGGGCCAAGCCGGCGCCCGACACGCTCGGCGCGCTCAAGCCCTACATGGGCCCGCAGCGCTACCCGCTGGTGCAGCCGCAGTCGGTGCTGCTCGACGCCGGCGCGCGCATCGCCTACGGCAGCGACTGGCCGGTCGATCCGCTCGATGCATGGTTTGCCTTGAAAGTGGGCGTGACCCGCACCGCCGCGCCCGACGCCGGCGCCGAATACGCAGGCCGGCTGGGTGACGTGGCCGGCATGCCGCGCGCAGCGGCCCTGCGGGCGATCACGCTCAACGCTGCGTACACGCTGCGCCAGGAAAAGCTGACCGGCTCGCTCGAGACCGGCAAGCTGGCCGACCTGATCGTGCTCGACCGCAATTTCTTCACGATACCGGCCGAGGACATCGCCCACATCAAGGTGCTGCAAACGGTGGTCGGTGGCAAGGTGGTGTACCAGTCGGCGGCGATGCAGTAGGCACGTGCGTGATCGGTTAAGATGGCGGCCTGATACTGCTGCCCGGTTACCTCATGCAACTCCTCATCTCCATCCTGATCATTGCCGTCACCGCGCTGGTGGTCTACCGCATCGTCAAATCCAACCCGGCGCAAAAAGTGGCGCTGCCGCCGCTGCCGGCCGCGCCGTACACGCCGGTGCTGCCCGACACCCCGGTCGCCCATTACTGGTCCGACGGCGGGCGCCTCCTGGTGGAGGTGGTCAACGAGTCGCGCTACCAGCCGGTGCTGAAGGCACTCGCTGGCGAGCATGGCGACGCTGCCGCGCGCGCGCAGCACACGGCCATGCTGTTCTGCGACGACCGCAACGCGTATGAAGACGCGGCCGTGGCCGTGTTCCTGCAAGGACAAATGGTGGGATACCTGGAAGCCAAGGCGGCGGTGGTGTTCCGCGCCCGCCTCAAGCGCGACGGCTTTGCCGGCCAGCTGACCAGCTGCGATGCGCAAGTACGCGGCGGCGGCTTATGGCAAACCGCGCGCCTGTCGTACCACGTGGTGCTCGACCTGGAGCCGCTCGAGAAGCGGTAGGCCGAACCCCGATTACTTCTTCGAAAACACCAGGTCCCACACACCGTGGCCCAGCTTGATGCCACGGTTCTCGAACTTGGTCAGCGGACGATAGGCCGGCTGCGGCGCGTAGCCGTCGGCGGTGTTCTGCAGGCCCTCTTCCGCGCTCAGCACTTCCAACATCTGTACCGCGTAGTCTTCCCAGTCGGTGGCGCAATGCAGGTAGCCGCCGGGGGCGAGCTTTTGCACCAGCAGCTTGACGAATGGCGCCTGGATCAGGCGGCGCTTGTTGTGACGCGCCTTGTGCCACGGGTCGGGGAAGAAGATGTGCACGCCATGCAGCGAGGCATCGGGAATCATGTGGTTGAGCACCTCGACCGCATCGTGCTGGATCGCCTTGAGGTTGGTGAGCTTTTGCTCGCCGATCAGCTTGAGCAGGCTGCCCACGCCCGGCGTGTGCACTTCCACGCCGATAAAATCCTTCTCCGGCATGGCGGCGGCGATGTGGGCCGTGGTGCCGCCCATGCCGAACCCGATTTCCAGCACCGTGGGCGCCTGGCGACCGAACGCCTGCGCGTAGTCGAGCGGCGCTTTTTCGTAGCCGATCAGGAACTGCTGCTGCTCTTCCAGCGCGCGCGCCTGGGCCGTGGACAGGCGCCCGGCGCGCGTGACGAAGCTGCGGATGCGGTGTTCGGTCGGGTCGTAGAGCATGCCCCGCGCTGGGGGTTCTTTGGGAGTATCGGAAGACATGGTGGCGGTGCGGTGAAAGAATGAGGCGGCATTATATCAGTGCGGTCAGGTCCTCTACCGGCCGGCGCGGCCATTCCACCCGGCTTGTTGCGTGCCGGCGCCGCTGAACAATGCCACCGTGTTATCAAATGATTGACACTGGATGGGAGTTCGGGTTTAATCTCCGCATCCGCTTGAAATCGTTTTCAAGCCCTCTTCCACCTGCAAGCCGACCCACAGCCGACCCATGACCGCCATTCGCCACGAGTTCACCCAATTCCCGCCATCGTTTACCTGGGGCATCGCCACCAGCGCCTTCCAGATCGAGGGCGGCGCCACCGCCGATGGCAAGGGTGCGTCGATCTGGGACACCTTCAGCCACACGCCCGGCAAGATCATCGACGGCACCAACGGCGATGTCGCCTGCGACCATTACAACCGCTATCCCGAAGACGTGGCCATCATGGCCAGCCTGGGCGTGGACGCCTACCGCTTCTCGATCGCCTGGGCCCGCGTGCAGCCGCAGGGCAAGGGCGCGTGGAACGAGGCCGGCTTCGCTTTCTACGACAAGCTCCTGACCGAGCTCGAGAGCCGTGGCATCGCCGCCCACGTCACGCTGTTCCACTGGGACCTGCCGCAGGGCCTGCAGGACGAAGGCGGCTGGCTCAACCGCGATACCGCTTACCATTTTGCCGACTACGCGGCCGAGGTCGCCCGCCGCTTCGGCAACCGCGTGAAAACGATTGCAACTCATAACGAGCCTTGGTGCACCGCCAACCTTGGCTACGGCAACGCCCAGTTCGCGCCCGGCGTGGCCGACATCAAGCAGTCGGTGCAGGTGTCGCACCACCTGCTGCTGTCGCACGGCCTGGCCATGCGCGCCATGCGCGACGTCGCCAGCTCGGCCCAGCTTGGTATCGTGCTGAACCAGTGGCCGGCGCACGCCGCCACCGACAGCGCGGCCGACATCGTCATGGCCGAATTCGAATATTCGCGCTCGGTGGAATGGTTCATGGACCCGATCTTCAAGGGCCACTACCCGGCGCTGGCGCTCAAGGTCCACGGCGACAACGCCCCGGACGTGCAGGATGGCGACCTGGCCATCATCCAGGGCAAGCTCGACTTCATGGGCCTGAACTACTATTTCCGCTCGTTCTGCAGCGCCGAAGTGCCGCCGCGCCAGCCCGAAAACAAGCTGGGCACCACCGACATGGGCTGGGAAATCTACCCGGACGGCCTGACCGAACTGCTGCTCAAGCTGCACGCCGACTACGACCTGCCACCGATCTACATCACCGAAAACGGCATGGCCAACGCCGACACCATCGTCGATGGCGAAGTGCCGGACGAAGCGCGTATCGATTTCGTGCTGCGCCACCTGAAAGCCATCAACGACGCCCGCCTGCAAGGCGTGGACGTGCAGGGCTATTTCCTGTGGAGCCTGCTCGACAACTTCGAATGGAATTCGGGCTACGCCAAGCGCTTCGGCATCGTCCACGTCGATTACGAAACCCAGAAGCGCACCCTGAAGCACAGCGCAATTTGGTACCGCGACTACCTGGTGCAGCAGCGCGCCGACGCCAAGCTGGAACAAGCCGCGTAATCGGCTGAGCACCGAGCAACCGAGCAACGCAACCGCAGTACAGTAGTAGTCCTTCGGCGTTCGCGCCGGAGGACCCGCAGAGCCGGCCGCAGAGCCCGCCCGCGCAGCTATACTCCATAGAGAACAACGAGGACGACACCATGCACCAAGAATCCACGCAGCCAGTGCAGCCCGTGCAGCCGCACGCTGCGCCCAAGCCGCAGCGCCTGCCGCCCGGCGCCGAGCACCCGTCGCTGCTGGCTGCCATGTTCCGCCCCGGCACGCCGATGCTGTGGGTGCCAAGCAGCTATTTCGCCATGGCGCTCACGTACATGATGCTCACCAGCGTGACGTCGATCATGTTCAAGAACCTGGGCATGGACAACGGCAAGGCTGCCGAATACGCGAGCTACCTGATCCTGGCCTACACCATCAAGCCGCTGTTCGCGCCGTTCGTGGAAATGTACCGGACCAAGAAATTCTTCGTGCTGTGCACCCAGGTGATCGTGGGCGTGGGCTTTGCCGGCGTGGCACTGGCCATGTCACTGCCTAACTACATGGTGGTGATGGTGTTCCTGTTCGGCCTGCTGTCGCTGGTGGGTGCGACGCAAGACATCGCCTCCGACGGCGTGTACGTCACCTCGCTCGACTCGCGCGCGCAGTCGCTGTTCTGCGGCATCCAGAGCCTGAGCTGGAACGTCGGCCCCATCGTCGCCTCGGGCGGCATGGTGTACCTGAGCGGCTGGCTGCACACCCGTTATTTCGGCCACCCGGCCGGCGAGTTCGGACCGCAGTGGATCGAATCGTGGCGCGTGATCTTCTTCATCGTTGCCGCCATCATCATCGTCTCGGCGATCTGGCACGCACGCGTGATGCCGGACGGCGCCAAGGCCGAAAACGCCCCGAAGTCGGTCGGCGAAGCCGGTTTCATTTTATGGGATTCGTTCGTCACCTTCTTCCAGAAGCGCGACGTCTGGCTGATGGTGGGCTTTGCCTTCCTGTTCCGCCTCAGCATCGGCCTGCTGGAAAAGATCGGCCCGTTCTTCATGGTCGATCCGGTCGCCAAGGGCGGCCTCGGCCTGTCGAATGAAATGCTGGGACTGGTTTACGGCACGTACGGTCTGATCGCCGTGCTGGTGGGCTCGCTGCTGGGCGGTATTTTTGTCTCGCGCCGGGGTTTGCCAGCCACCCTGTTCATCCTGTGCTGCGCGGTGAACATTCCGAACGTGACGTTCCTGTTGATGAGCATGTACCAGCCGGAGAGCCTGTGGGTGATCAGCGCCGGCGTGGCGATCGAGAAATTCTTTTACGGCTTCGGCTCGGTGGGCTTCATGATCTACCTGATGCAGCAATTGGCGCCGGGCAAGTACAGCACCACCCACTATGCATTCGGCACCGGCCTGATGGGCTTGTGCATGATGGTGACCGGCGTGGTCAGCGGCCACCTGCAACAGGCGCTCGGCTACGTGCACTACTTCTGGCTGGTGATGGCGGCGACCATTCCGTCATTTTTGGTGACGTGGTTTGCGCCGTTCCATCACAAGGACTGAACTGCCTGCAAGTCTTCAGCGCGGACCTGGCGCTCGGGGCCCAGCACGCGGGCGATCACCTGCGGGTTGAGCCCGATGTTTTGCAGCAGTTCCACCGCGCCCGGGGTGCCGATGTCGCGCTGCACCTGCAGGGCCTGGCGCACGATGAAGTCGAAGGAATGCCAGCCTGCGGTTTCCGATGTTTGCGACGTTTGCGGCTGTCGTTGCCGTCTGTCGAGCTCGGGTGTCATGGCGCTCTCCTGTTCAGAAGGCTCCAGCTTAGCGCAAGCGGCAAGGTCTTGCACGCCTGACACTACCGTGCGGACTTACTTGCATCCCGCATCTGGCGTGGCCAAACGTTCGGCGCCTGGCACCGCCGCACCGTTTTTTGCCCCCAGCCGCTGCAACTCGCCCGAGCGCACCATCTGCTCGAGCAGGGCGTTGTATTGCCGCCGCGCACCGGCAAAAGCGGCCGCGCGCGGGAACGCCAGGTAGCTGTCGATGGTGCCAATGTCGGGACACAAGGCAGTCAGCTTGTCAGCCAGGCCCAGCGCACGGACCAGATTTTCGGTATGCGGCCTGTTGCCCGCGAACAGGTCCACCCGGCCTACCGCCAGCATCTGCAAGCCATTCTCCACCTGCGCCACTTCGCTCAGCTCGAACCTCGGGCGCGCCGCATCGAAGGCGTTGCCGTAATACCAGCCACGCACCGCGGCCACCCGCTTGCCGGCCAGGCTGGCGTACTCGCCGTGCCACGTCATGCCACCCTGGCGCCTGGCATAAAACACCAGGCGGTCGCGATAAAAAGGCTGGTCGAGGAAGTCGAACCGCCTGAGCCGTTCGGCGGACCGGTAAGGACCGATCAGGATATCGGCCTGGCCCCGTTCGACCATGGCCTGCGCCCGCGGCCATGGATACATCTGGTAGCGGATGGTGTCGCCGGCGCGGGCCGCGAGCGCGTTGAGCACATCGACGCCCAAGCCACTCACACGACCTTCGGCATCCTGCTCGAACAGGTAGCGAAAGCTCGCGCCAACGGCCAGCCGCTCCACGGCCAGCGCCGGGAGAACGACACCGGCTGCCAGGGTCGATGCCAGCAAGCATTTGCTCAACACGGTGACGTGCATGGGCTCATCTTTCTAGTAAGAAACCCATCGATCTTAGCATGGCTGCCAGGCGGCAGGTGCTTGCGCTGTCTCGGGATTGACCCGCTATTTTTCGGCATCGCACGATTGGAACGAAGCCACCAGATTGATAAAGCTTGAGTATGATGAGGGCACAAAACAACAGCATAAGGAAGTGCGCCATGCCTACCCAGAATTCACGGTCCAGCAGCGTCGGTATCGAAGCGGGCCATGATTCGTCGGCGGCGGACATGGAAGACATCCGCCGCCAGATCGAAGATCGGCTCAGCCAGGCCCTGCCCGACCATGGCCGGGCCGATCCTCTCACCGGCGCCATGCGCGCCGCCGCGCTCGGCACCGGCAAGCGCATGCGCCCGTTGCTGCTGATGGTGGTCGCGCGCGACCTCGGCTGCACTTCGCCAGCCTTGCTCGACGCCGCCTGCGCGGTGGAACTGGTACACGCCGCCTCGCTGATCCTCGACGACCTGCCATGCATGGATGACGCCAAGCTGCGCCGTGGCCTGCCCACCGTGCATCGCCAGTTTGGCGAGCACGTCGCCATCCTGGCCTCGGTCGCCCTGCTCAGCCGCGCCTTCCAGTTGCTGTCGCAGGCGCCCGGCATTCCGGCCCACGTACGCACCCGCCTGGTCGGCGCACTGGCCGATACCGTGGGCGCGCAAGGGCTGGTGCGCGGCCAGTTCCTCGACCTGCACGGTAACCCGCAGCGCTCGCTCGACGACATCGCCCGCACCAACGAACTGAAAACCGGCGTGCTGCTGGGCCTGTCCGTGGAAATGGCCGCCCTCATCGCCGAGGCCGACGAACGCGTGCTGCAAGCACTGCGCGCGTTTGCGCTGTCGGCCGGCCAGGCGTTCCAGATCAAGGACGACCTGCTCGACGACGCCGACGCCGCCATCACCGGCAAGGACGCCGGCCAGGACGCCGGCAAAGCCACCTTCAACGCCACGCTGGGACGCGAACGCACGGCCGGCCGCCTGGCCGACCACCTGCGCGAAGCCGATACCTACCTGAGCGACGCCATCGGCGGCAAGCAGGGCACGCGCAGCCTGGTGGGCACGCTGTTCCGCAACGCCAGCCCGCTGGCCGCTGCGCGCGCGTCGTGACCGCCGAGTTACGCGCGCCGCGCCATTTCGGCGTGGTGGCGCCGGCGTTTCCCAGCCATTTCAGCGCGCTGGCCGCGCTGGCTGGCGAACTGGTACGGCGTGGCCACCGCGTGACCTTCCTGCATCGGCCCGATGCGGCTGCCTACCTCGGCCCCCGCAGCGCCCACGCCGCTAACGGCGGCATGGACCGCAGCCCCGGCACTGGCATAGGCCATGGCGGCGGTTGCATCGGGGGCGTTATCGTTCCCGGTATCGCCTTCCACGCGCTCGGCGCCGACCGTTTTCCGTCCGGCTCGCTGGAGGCGGCGCTGCGCCGCGCCGCCAATCCTGGCAGCCCGCTAGGCCTGCGCAAGGTCATCCTCGACATGGCCGCCGCCACCGACATGCTGTGCGAGGAATTACCAAACGCCATCGAGGCATTGCGCATCGACGCCCTGCTCGGCGACCAGATGGAAGCGGCCGCCGGCCTGGTGGCCGAGGCGCTGCAACTGCCCTTTATCTCGGTGGCGTGCGCGCTGCCCGTCAACCGCGAGGCAGCCGTGCCGCTGCCGGTAATGCCCTTCGGTTACGACGCCAGCGAACGCGGCCTGCAAATGGTGGCCGGCAGCACCGGTGTATACGACTGGATCATGACCCCCCACCGGCGCGCCATCGAACGCCAGGCGCGTCGGCTGGGCTTGTCCGCGCGCGGCGCCATGCACGAGTGCCTGTCGCCGCTGGCGCAGATCAGCCAGACCATCGCCGGCTTCGACTTTCCGCGCCAGCACCTGCCTGCCAGTTTTCATCACGTGGGGCCACTGCGCTCCAGTGACGGTGCAGGCACCCGGGCCACCATCACGCCGCTGCCCGCGTTCGATCCGGACCGGCCGCTGGTGTTCGCCTCGCTGGGTACCTTGCAGGGCCAGCGCTTCGGCGCCTTCCAGCGCATCGCCCGGGCCTGCCGCGCGCTGGACGTGCAATTGCTGGCAGCCCACTGTGGCGGCCTGTCCGAACACCAGGCCAAAGCCATCGAACACGCCGGCACGCCAGGCGCCACCACCGTGTGCGCGTTCGCGCCGCAGCAGGCAGCGCTGGCACGCGCCAACGCCGTGGTCACCCATGCCGGCCTCAATACCGTGATGGATGCGATTGCCACCGGCACGCCGATGCTGGCGCTGCCGATCGCCTTCGACCAGCCCGGCGTGGCCGCGCGCGTGAGCCATGCGGGCATCGGCCGGAAGGCGTCGGCACGCATCACTGGCGCCAGCGCGCTGGCTGCGCACCTGCGCGCGCTGCTGAACGATCCGTCGTACCAGCGCAGCCTGGCGCCGCTGTCGGCCGAACTGGCGCAGGCCGGCGGCACTGCGCGCGCGGCCGATATCGTGGAACAGGCCTTGGCGCGAACACCGGCAGGAGCAGCAGCGTGAGCACCAGCCATGACGACGCCAGCCGGCGCATGCGCCACAGCACCGGCAACGGCGCCGGCACCGGCGCAAAGCCCTACGACCTGGTCCTGGTCGGCGGCGGCCTGGCCAATGGCCTGATCGCCTGGCGCCTGCGCACGGCGCGCCCCGAGCTGCGCATCCTGCTGCTGGAACAGGACGCGCAGATCGGCGGCAACCACACCTGGTCGTTCCACGACAGCGATCTCGATGACGCCCAGCGCGCCTGGATCGCGCCGCTGGTCTCGGCGCGCTGGCCGCGCTACGACGTGATCTTCCCGGAACTCAAGCGCACGCTGGCAGGCGGCTACGCCAGCATCGCGTCCGACGATTTCGCCCGCGTGCTCACGCCGGTGCTGGGTGACACCTTGCGCACCAACACCACGATTGCCTCGCTCACGCCCACCACGGTCACCCTCGTCGATGGCACCGTGCTGCACGCTGGCGCCGTCATCGACGGACGCGGCGCGGCTGCCAGCAGCCGCCTGGCGCTGGGCTTCCAGACCTTTCTCGGCCAGGAAGTGCAGCTGGCCGCACCGCACGGCTTGACCGCGCCGATCCTGATGGACGCCAGCGTGGCCCAGCAGGGCGGCTACCGTTTCGTGTACGTGCTGCCGTTCGGGCCGGACCGGCTGCTGATCGAAGACACCCATTACGTCGATGCACCCGGGCGCGATCCCGAGCGCCTGCGCGCCAACATCGCCGCCTACGCGGCCGCGCGCGGCTGGTCCATCGCGCAAGTGCTGCGCGAGGAACGCGGCGCGCTGCCGATCACGCTGGCGTCCGACCACGACGGCTACTGGGACGACCTGCGCGGCCAGCCCAGCGCAGGGCTGCGCGCCGGCCTGTTCCACCCGACTACCGGCTACTCGCTGCCTCACGCGGTACGGCTGGCCGAACGCATCGCGCAACAACCAGACCTGCGCGCGCCGGCGCTGTTTGCCGCCATCCGCCAGCACGCCACCGGCGAATGGCGCCGCCAGCGCTTTTTCCGCCTGCTTAACCGCATGCTGTTCCTGGCCGGAGAAGCCGACCACCGCTGGCGCGTGATGCAGCGCTTTTATACGCTGTCCGCCCCGTTGATCGCCCGCTTCTATGCCGGCCGCCTGACCCTGGGCGACCAGCTGCGCGTGGTCTCCGGCAAGCCGCCAGTGCCGGTGGGCCAGGCCGTGGCAGCCGCACTCAAAACTCAACCTCAACAGATCAGGACATCCGCATGAACCAAGCAAAACAGGCCGTGGTGATCGGCGCCGGCTTCGGCGGCCTCGCGCTCGCCATCCGCCTGCAGGCGGCCGGCATCCAGACCACGCTGCTCGAACAGCGCGACAAACCGGGTGGCCGCGCCTACGTGTACCAGGACCAGGGTTTTACCTTCGACGCCGGCCCTACCGTGATTACCGATCCGTCGGCACTGGAAGAACTGTTTACGGTCGCCGGCAAGCGCCTGTCCGACTACGTGGAGATGCTGCCGGTGGCGCCGTTCTATCGCCTGTGCTGGGAAGACGGCAGCCACTTCGACTACGCCAACGACCAGGAAGCGCTGGACCGCCAGATCCACGCGCGCAACCCGGACGACGTGGCCGGCTACCAGCGCTTTCTGGCCTACTCGAAAGCCGTGTTCGACGAGGGCTATTTGAAACTGGGCGCGGTGCCGTTCCTGTCGTTCCGCGACATGGTGGCGGCCGGCCCGAAACTGGCCAAGCTCGAAGCGTGGAAAAGCGTGTACGGCATGGTCTCGCGCTTCATCAAGGACGAGCAGCTGCGCATGGCGTTCTCGTTCCACTCGCTGCTGGTCGGCGGCAATCCGTTTGCCACCTCGTCGATCTACACGCTGATCCACGCGCTCGAGCGCAAGTGGGGCGTGTGGTTTCCGCGCGGAGGCACCGGCGCCCTGATCAACGGCATGGTCAAGCTGTTCGAAGACATCGGCGGCAAGATCGAACTCAATGCCAGGGTGGCAGCGATCGACACGTCCGCCAACCGCGTCACCGGTGTGCGCCTGGAAGACGGCCGCACCTTTGCCGCGCAAGCAGTGGCGTCCAACGCCGACGTGGTGCACACGTACGGCAAGCTGCTGGGCCAGCACCCGCGCGGCCCGGCGCAAGCCAAGTCGCTGGCCGGCAAGCGCCATTCCAATTCGCTGTTCGTGCTGTACTTCGGCCTGAACCACCACCACAGCCAGCTGCAGCACCACACCGTGTGCTTCGGTCCGCGCTACCAGCCGCTGATCAAGGAAATCTTCAATGGCAAAACGCTGGCCGAAGATTTCTCGCTGTACCTGCATGCGCCGTGCGTGACCGATCCGTCGCTGGCGCCGCCGGGCTGCGGCAGCCACTACGTACTGGCGCCGGTGCCGCACCTGGGCAACGCCGACATCGACTGGGACGTGGAAGGTCCGCGCTACCGCGACCGCATCCTGGCCTACCTGGAAGAGCGCTACATGCCGGGCCTGCGCAGCCAGCTGGTCACCAGCCGCTTCTTCACGCCATTCGATTTCCGCGACCAGCTCAATGCCCACGTTGGTTCGGCCTTCTCGCTCGAACCGATCCTCACCCAAAGCGCCTGGTTCCGCCCGCACAACCGCGACGCCGACCTGGCCAATCTCTACCTGGTCGGCGCCGGCACCCATCCCGGTGCGGGCGTGCCGGGCGTGGTCGGATCGGCCAAGGCCACCGCCGGCCTGATGATCGCGGAAATGATGGAAGGAGCGCGATGAGCGAAGCCTTGATGGAGCACGCCACCGAGACCATCAAGGTGGGCTCGAAAAGTTTTGCCGCCGCCGCCACGCTGTTCCCGGCCGACGTGCGGCGCAGCGTGCTGATGCTGTACGCGTGGTGCCGCCATTGCGACGACGTGGTCGATGGCCAGGAGCTCGGTTTTGCGCCGGCGGCCGTGGCGCCTGCTCACGATGCCTACGCCGAACTGGCCATACTGGAAGATCAGACGCGCCGCGCCTACGCCGGCGAGCCAATGAAGGAGCCGGCGTTTGCCGCGCTCCAGGAGGTGGCGCTCGGTCATGCAATTGCGCAGCAGTACGCCTACGACCACCTGGCCGGCTTTGCCATGGACGTGCACGACGCGCGCTACGAAACCATCGATGACACGCTGCGCTACTGCTACCACGTGGCCGGCGTGGTGGGCCTGATGATGTCCACCATCATGGGCGCCAAGGACGCCGCTGTGCTCGACCGCGCCTGCGACCTGGGCCTGGCCTTCCAGCTGACCAATATCGCGCGCGACATCGTGGCCGACGCCCAGATCGGCCGCTGCTACCTGCCTGCGGCCTGGCTGCGCGAGGCGGGCATCCCGCCCTCCGAACTGGCGCTGCCGCAGCACCGCGCAGCGCTGGCCACCGTGGCGGCGCGGCTGGTCGATTACGCGGAACCGTATTACGACTCAGCCAACCAGGGCATCGTCGCCCTGCCCTTGCGGTCGGCATGGGCAATCGCCACTGCGCGCAATGTCTATCGGCAGATCGGCGTCGAGGTCAAGGCGCGTGGCGCGCACGCGTGGGACGAGCGGGTGGGCACATCGAAGGCAGCCAAGCTGTGGCTGCTGGCCAAGGGTGGCGTGAGCGCGCTTACTTCGCGCTGGCGGAAGATGGACCAGCGTCCTGCTGGCCTGTGGCAGCGCCCTCCGCCGGAACGGCGTCGCGCTGAAGACGGCCTTCGAGCGAGCCGCCGTGCAGGGCCTGCAGCTGGCGCTTGAGGTCGGCCACGGGCGGCGCGTACAGGAAGCCGAACGACACCGCGCCGTGCTTGCCCGGCACCGCGTGGTGCATGCGGTGAGCCTGGTACAAGCGCTTGAGGTAGCCGCTGCGCGGCGTGTAGGAAAACGGCCAGCGGCGATGCACCAGGCCGTCGTGAGCGATGAAGTACAAGGCGCCGTAGGCAGTCATGCCGGCGCCGATCCATTGCAGCGGCGCATAGCCTTCGGTGCCGAACCAGATCAGGGCGATCGCCACGCCGGCAAACACCACCGCAAACAAGTCGTTTTTCTCGAACCAGCCGGTGCGCGGTTCGTGGTGCGACTGGTGCCAGCCCCAGCCGAAACCGTGCATGATGTACTTGTGCGCGACGATGGAAAACAGTTCCATGAACACCACGGTCAGCAATACTATGCCCGTATTTAATAACGCATTCGATAACGCATTCGATAACATCGCCGCTCCAACCCACTGTTCACACAAAGGAAACACTATGAGCACAGCCTACCACAAGCCCCTTTTCCCGCGCGCCATGCTGTGGCTGGCCTGCGCCCTGTTTGCCGGCTCGGCATCGGCCGCCAGCGTGGAAGTCAAGGTCAGCGGCGTGGCCGGCGGCAAGGGCAAGATCAATGCCGCCGTCTGCGACAAGGAACACTTCCTCAAGGATTGCGCCTACTCGGGCTCGGCCCCGGCGCAAGCAGGCCAGACCACGGTCACCATCGACAACGTGCCAAAAGGTACGTGGGCAGTGCTGGTCTACCAGGATGAAAACCAGAATGACAAGCTCGACCGCAACTTCATCGGTGTGCCGAAGGAAAACTATGGGTTCAGCCGCGCTGCGCGCGGCAAGTTCGGTCCGCCCGATTTTACCGATGCGGCAATTGAGATCGGTGACGACAAGATCGTGGTGCCGGTCACGCTGAAATAAAAAAATGCCCCCACGGCAAACCATGGGGGCTGAAGACCACAGACAACACTGGACCACATGACCCGCAAAGGCCTTGAAATCGTTTTCATACTACCGAGTATCGGTTAAGGCTGTCAACGTAAGTTTGCAGCCCATGTTGTTTGTCGATCAGCTTTTTGCGTTCGCGCCCAGGCGGGCGCTGGCGGCAATCGCCAGCATCGCGCCACCGAGGCCTGCAAAGGCCACGGTCAGACTCGATGCGTGGGCGACGAAGCCGATCACGGCCGGCCCGGCCAGGATGCCGGCATAGCCGATCGTGGTGATGGCGCCGATGGCCAGTCCGGCCGGCATGGCGTCCTGGTTGCCGGCGGCGGTGAACAGGATCGGCACCACGTTCGAGGCGCCCAGTCCCACCAGCAAAAAGCCCAGCAGCGCCAGCGGCGCCGAGCTGGCCATGACGGCCAGGAAGAAGCCGAGCGCGCTGCACAGGCCACCGAGCAGCATCACCCGCTTGCCGCCCAGCCTGGCCACCACGCGATCGCCGGTCAGGCGGCCGATGGTCATCGCCGCCGCAAACGCGGCATAGCCGAGGCCGGCGCGGGCCGCGTCCATGCCATGCTCGGCCGTGAGCAACAGCGCGCTCCAGTCGAGCACGGCGCCTTCGGCCAGGAAGCACAGGAAACACAGCACACCGATGAAGATCACGGCGCCGTGCGGCACCACGAACATCGGCGCCTCGCGGTCGGCCGCCTCGGGCTCGCGCAGGAAATGCGGCGCGCCGAACAGCAGCGCCAACGCCACCAGCACCGCCACGATCACGATGGCCAGCACCGGCGTCAAGCCCAGCCACAACATGGCCGCCATCAGCCCGGCGCCAACAAAACCACCGACGCTGAACAGGCCATGGAAGCCCGACATCAATCGTCCGCCGCTCTCGCGCTCGACGATCACGGCCTGTACATTCATGGCCACGTCGAGCGCGCCGAGCGAAGCGCCAAAGCCGAACAGCGCGGCGCCCAGCGCCAGCGGCGTGGGCGCGATCGCCAGCGCAGGCAGGATCAGGCACACGCACAGTCCCGCCACCAGCATCACGATGCGGCAACCGAAGCGCGCGGTCATCAGGCCGATGGCCGGCATCGCCATCAGCGAACCAGCACCCAGGCACAGCAGCAACAGACCGAGGTCCGCTTCGCCGAGCTCCAGCCGTGCCTTGGCAAACGGCACCAGCGGCGCCCAGGCCGCCATGGCAAGACCGGCGGCAAGAAAAGCGAGGCGGGTGGAGCGGCGTTGCTGGGGACCGACGTGCATGGGGATTCCGGGATTTGAGCGAGGTGAACCGTGAAGTATACGGCAACCTGGCGCAGGGCGTGCAACGCGGCAAGAAACCTGCTATAAAGTGTCTGTCGAAAGAGCGCAGACCAGATGGTAGCCCGGTCACCGCCCCGCCCCGGGGTGGCAGCTTTTCCCTACAGGGTATCCGCGACACCTGACCCGGCTTTTGCCGGTCGTCCAGGTGTGCCTGCGGCATCCGTCCTTTCGTAGGCACGCCTTTCTTAAACTCGAGAAAGACAGCGACATGAATCTCACCAATAACACCATCCTCATCACCGGCGGCGCCGCCGGCATCGGCTTTGCACTGGCGCGGGCCCTGGCACTGCGCGGCAACCGCGTGATCATCTGCGGCCGCAACCAGACAGCGCTCGACTCGGCCCAGGCGCAGGTACCGGAACTGGTTACGCGCGTGTGCGACCTCAACGACAGTGCCAGCCGGCGCGCGCTGGTCGGGTGGCTGCACGCCGCCCATCCCGACCTCAATGTGCTGGTCAACAACGCCGGCGTCCAATACCGGCGCCAGCTGGCCGAGCCCGATGCGCTTGATGGCCTGGAGCTGGAAGTGGCCACCAACTTCACAGCGCCGGTGCTGCTGACCGGCGCCCTGCTGCCCGCGCTGCAACGCCACCCGTCAGTGATCATCAATGTCAGTTCGGGTCTGGCGTTTGCACCGATGGCCGACGTGCCCGTGTATTGCGCCACCAAGGCTGCGCTGCACTCGTACACGCTGAGCCTGCGCCACCAGTTGCGCCATACCAGCGTGCGGGTGGTGGAAATGGCGCCGCCCATCGTCGATACCGGACTGGGCGGCGGTGCCCGCAGCAGCGGCACAGCCAGCGCGCCGATGATGTCGGCCGACGACTTCGTCGCCGACGCGCTGGCGCAACTGGCCACCGGCCAGGACGAGGTGCTGGTCGGACTATCGGCCGGTTCGCGCAAGATGGGCGAGGCGCTGTTTGCGCGCATGAACCGCGCGTGAGGTCAGCGCAGCACGCTGGTGACAGGAACTGGCACCAGCGTGCGCTACATTGAAGCCTTACCAGCCCAACAGTGAGCATGACCATGATGAAACGACTCGAGTACCAGCAATACGGCGGCCCGCAAGAGATGCGCGTGGCGCCGTTTACGCTGGAAGCGCCCGCCAAGGGCCAGGTGGCGGTGCGCGTCACGGCTGCCGCCATCAACCCCATCGACTGGAAAATGCGCCAGGGCGAGATGAAAATCGTCACCGGCAAGCGCTTCCCGCGCGCCATGGGCATGGACCTGGCCGGCACGGTGATGGCGGTGGGGCCCGGTGTTACCCGCTTCAAGGTGGGCGACGAGGTCTTCGGCCAGTCGCGCTTCAAGCAGTGCGGCGCGCTCGGCACGGCCGTCATCGCCAACGACAGCGCACTGGCGCGCAAGCCGGCCAATCTCGATTTCGACCAGGCCGCCTGCCTCGGTACGCCCGGCGTCACAGCCTGGAACGCGCTGTTCGACAAGGCCGCCCTGGCAGCTGGCCAGCACCTGTTCATCAACGGCTGCATGGGCGCGGTGGGCGAAGCGGCGGTGCAACTGGCGCGCGGCGCCGGTGTGCGCGTATCGGGCACGTGTAGCGAGGCCGACATGGAACGCGCGCGCGCACTCGGCGTGGAGCACGCGTACGATTACAGCAGCACCGATTTGTCGCGCCTCGCCACCCGCTACGACGCCGTCTTCGACACCGCTGCCAACCTGACCATGGCGACCGGCTTCGGCCTGCTCAAACCGGGCGGCGTGCTGCTGGACCTGCATCCCACGCCGGGCAAATTTTTGCGCGCCGTGTTCGACCGGCGCCTCAAACTGGTGATGTGCGCGCCGCGCGCAGACCTGCTCGATCAACTGGCGCGCCAGGCCGGCGACGGCGCGCTGCGGCTGTCGATCGGCAAGGTGGCACCGCTGGGCGACGCGATCGCCATCATCACCGCGCTGGAACAGGGGCAACGGCTCGGTGGCAAGGCCGTGATCAGGATGGACCGGCCATGACGCGCAGTCACCGCTTGCAGGACCTGATGCAGGTGATGCGCCGCCATCGCGGCACGGTGGCCGGCGCGGTGCTGGCGCGCGAGACGGGCGTGTCGCTGCGCACGCTGCGGCGCGACATCGCCACCCTGCAAACCATGGGCGCCGACATCGCCGGCGAAGCAGGCGTGGGCTATCTTTTGAAACCCGGCTACACGCTGCCGCCGCTCACCTTCACCGAAGAAGAATTGCAGGCACTGGTGGCCGGCGCCCAGTGGGTCAGTCGCCACACCGACGAAGGCCTGGCGCGCGCGGTGCAAAACGCGCTGGCGAAAATCGACGCCGTGCTCACGCCGGACCTGCGCCGCACCCTCGACGACAACGCGCTCTACATCAGCCGCCACCAGGACCACGCCGGCGTGGTCCTGGGCCGTCTGCGGCGGGCGGTGCGCGAACAGCGCAAGGTGCGCGTCAGTTTGCTCGACGATGCCGAGCCGCGCGCGGCACTGGTCATCTGGCCGGTGATGCTGGGATTTGTCGATTCGCGCTGGTCGGTGGCGGCGTGGTGCGAGACCAGCGGCGCGTTCCGCGTGCTGCGCGTGGACCGCATCGCCACACTGGCGTTTCTCGACGAGTGCTACCCGGGCCACCGGCGCCAGCTGGTGAAGCAGTGGCGCGCGGATGTGAACAATCCGTGCCGCCAGCGCGATTGTGGCTGAAGGTTGGTGCGCGAACATACACCTGCTCGTCCTTGGCGCATGATCACCCCTGCCTGAATCACATTCAACAAGGAGCAATCATGCATGCACAACCAGCAGGACCGGGAGCGACAGTCGTCAGCCGCGAATCGAGTGACAATTTATCTTCGGGCGTATCGTGGGGGGCCATCCTGGCCGGCGCCGCAGCCGCGTCCACCCTTTCGTTCATCCTGCTGATCCTCGGCATGGGCCTGGGCCTGTCGTCGGTCTCGCCGTACGAGTACAACAACGGTGGCGCACTGGGCGCCGCCGCCATCGGATGGATCGCCTTTACCCAGCTGGCCGCAGCGGGCATCGGCGGCTACATGGCCGGCCGCCTGCGCGTCAAATGGGCCGGCGTGCAAAGCGATGAAGTGCACTTCCGCGACACTGCCCACGGCCTGCTGGCCTGGGCCGTGGCCACGCTGGTCACTGTTGCCGTGCTGGCCGGCGGCGTGCGCGCCGTGATCGGCGGCGCCATCGACACCGCCGGCGCCGCCGCACCGGCGGTCACCGCTGGTGTTGCAGCAGCTGGCGCCAAGGACGACGGCACCAACTACTTCTCCGACATGGTGCTGCGCTCGCCGGGCGGCTCGCCAGCGACCGAGGCCGAGCGCGCCGAGATCAACCGCATCCTGCTGGCCGACCTGGCCAACGGCAAGATCAACGCCGACGACCGCAACTACATGGCGCAAATCATCGCCAAGCGCACCGGCCTGACCCAGGCCGAAGCCGAGCAGCGCGTGGACCTGATTTACGCCCAGGCCAAGCAAGCGGCCGCCGACGTCAAGGCCAAAGCCAAAGCCGCCGCCGACGAAGCGCGCAAAGCCGCCGCCCACTCGGCCCTGTGGATGTTCGTCGCCCTGCTGCTGGGCGCCTTCGTCGCCAGCCTGCTGGCCACCGTCGGCGGCCGCCACCGCGACCATGCCCGCGTGTTCGTACGCACCACCATTTAATCGAAGGAGACCACCATGCGCTCGATCCTGTTGCTGTTACTGGGCATCCCGCTGCCAATCGTGATCCTGATTGCGTTGTTCGTGCATTGATTTTGTGCTGACGACGTTTTAGGGATACAAGCTGCGCCCTCGTGGTTCTATGGACTGCGGGGGCGTTGTGTCGTTTACCACGGGCGGGTTTGAAAAGCTCCAGACAAAGAGTATGCTAAGGTAATACCTATCAATAACGTACAGGAGTCCTGACATGACGGACAACATTGCCCGCCCCGTATCGGTAAAGCTCGACCCGGATACCCGCGCCCGTTTGGACCTCCTTGCGCAGTCTCGTCGCAGAACCCCGCACTGGATGATGCGAGAAGCGGTTGCGCAGTACCTGGAGCGCGAAGAGAAACGTGAAGCCTTCCGGCAGGATACGCTCAAAGCATGGGAACAATTCCAGGCCACAGGTTTGCATGCCACCGCCGAAGAAGCCGATGCGTGGCTGGCACAGCTGGCTGAAGGCCATGATGTTCCGCCCCCAGAATGCCACCGCTGATCTGGTCACCTCCGGCGCTGCACGATGTCCAACGCCTTTATCGCTTCCTGGCAGATAAAAATCCAGGTGCTGCGAAGCGTGCTGCTCAAGCGATCAGGCAAGGGGTGCAGGTATTGGAAAAGCAGCCGCAAATCGGTCGGCCAATAGAGGATATGGATGAGCCATTCCGTGAATGGCAAATCGATTTTGGCGATAGCGGCTACGTGGTGCGGTATCGCGTTGCGACATCTGCGGTGACGATATTGGCGGTGCGCCACCAGAAAGAAGCTGGCGAGTGAGACACCTGGAGCGGGTGAAGGGAATCGAACCCTCGTATGAAGCTTGGGAAGCTGCCGTTCTACCATTGAACTACACCCGCGTGGCTGGCATTTTACGCGCTGGCGGTAAACAACACCAGCATCACCGCTAAACATCGCCCCCGGCACACCGACTACTTGAACAACCCTGCCCCCACCCGCTACATTGTGCCCAGTTCACCTCAAGCGGATTCCACATGCCCACCACCTCCAGGCTAGCCGCCTGCCTGCTCGCCCTTTCGGCCTTAGTGACCACCTGCGCCACCGCCGGCCCCCTGCGCGCAGCGCCCGTGGATCCGGCCGCCAACGCCAAAACCCGCGCCATTTATACCTACCTGCGCGATACCTGGGGCAAGGCGGTCATCGCCGGCCAGACCGACCTGAGCTGGGACGACAGCATCGACATGGCCGAGCGCGTGCATGCCGATACCGGCAAATACCCTGCCCTGATGGGCTACGACTTCATGGACTACGGCCGCACCGGCGCCAACCTGTCCGGCCAGCGCCAGGTCGAGGAAGCGATCGCCTTTGCCGGCAGGGGCGGCCTGGTGACGTTCCACTGGCACTGGCGCGATCCGGCGCTGCTCAAGACGGCGCAGGTGAACCAGGCCAATTTCTATGCCGGCGGCGACGATCCGGCCAGGCGCACCGACTTCACCATCCCGATGGCCAATGGCGCGCTCGATCAAACCAGCCCGGCGTTCGCCCAGCTCAATGACGGTATCGACCTGGTGGCCACGCAACTGAGGCGCCTGCAGGATGCCGGCGTGACCGTGCTGTGGCGCCCGTTGCACGAGGCGGCCGGCAGCAACGGCGCGGGGTGGTTCTGGTGGGGCCGCGCGCGCACCGACGGCCAGTCGGCTGCTGCCGCCAATATCGCGCTGTGGCGGCATATGTATGACCGGCTGGTGCGCGTGCACGGCCTGCACAACCTGATCTGGGTGTGGAACGGCCAGGATGCGCGCTGGTATCCAGGCGACGACGTGGTCGATATCGTCGGCTACGATGTGTACGACACCACCGACAACCGCAGCTACCGCTCGCAGATCGACACCTATCGCAAGACCGCCGCCATGACGGGCGAACCGAAGACGGTGGCGCTGACCGAGACCAGCTACATCCCCGATCCCGATGCGATGGCGCAGGACGGCGCATGGTGGTTGTGGTTCATGGTGTGGAACGACGGCGGCGGGCCGGCCGGCGTCACCAACGCCAACAACTTCTGGACCGGTGAGCAGTACAACACCAGCGCCCACAAGCGCAAGGTCTACCAGCATCCGAATGTCATCACGCTCGACAAGCTGCCAAAGTTCTAAAAAGGCTGCGCACGCTTGAACTGCGCTTGAACTGTTCAAGCAGGCCACACTGATGCAAAATGGCAAAGCTCCCACCATCGACCAGAGGACTTTCCATGAAATCAGTTGTTTCGCTCAGTGTTGCGCTGGCGTTTGCCGCACCGCTGGCACTGGCCCAGGCTCCCACTTCCCAGGCTCCGGTGCAAACTGCTGCGCCGGTTGACCCGATCGCCACCCTGGTCGGCCAGCTGGAACTGGAAAAATACAAAGCCACCATCAAGAGCCTGACCCTGTTCGGCGACCGCCGCCAGGGCACGCAGCGCAACCGCGATGCGCTCGCCTGGATCGAGGCGCAACTGAAATCCTACGGCTGCAGCAACACCGAACGGATGCAATACCAGTACACGGAACTGGCCAAGGACGCGCCGCGTCCCAGGCGCGCGGCGGGCATCGCCAGTGGCGGCGCCGGCGGTCCGCCGGGCCAGGGCGGCAGCACGCTGTTCGGTAACCGCATCAAGACCGGCGTCAACAACGATCCGCTGTTGCAGCCCGATGAAAAGCTGCGCGCCATCAATGCCGAGCCGACGCCGCTGGGCACCTCGCAGCGCGAGAACGTCTACTGCACCAAGGTGGGCAGCAAGCATCCCGAGGAAATGTATATCGTCAGCGCACACATGGACGGCATCGGCTTTGGCGAGGCCGCCAACGATGACGGCTCGGGCACGGCGCTGGTGATGGAACTGGCGCGCATCTTCAGCGCGCCTGGCGTGGAAACCGACCGCTCGATCCGCTTCATCCTGTGGAACAACGAAGAGACCGGCCTCAATGGCGCCGCCGCGTACGTGGAGCAGCGCAAGGGCTTGCAGGGGATCGAGTCGCCCAAAGGCTCGGGCAAGTACCCGGAGCCGAAGTGGCTGGGCATGATCCAGCACGACATGATGTTGTTCGACCATGGCATGCCGTTCCAGAAGATCGACGGCTACGGCAAGCCGGTGGTCGATGAGCACGGCGAGCCGGTGTTCGTGGCGCCGCCCGAGCAGCGCCTGGAAGCGGACGTCAACATCGAGTACCAGTCGCAGTCGAAGCAGTCCGAAGGCTCGGCCAAGCTGGCCTGGCACTTCCGCAGCGCCAACGACAAGTACGCCTCGCACTACCCGGCAGCAGTGGGCTTCCACATGACCAATACCGATTCGACGCCGTTCATGGACCTGGTGCCGTCGATTTCGCTGCGCGAGAACGAGCGCGGCCAGCAGATCGGCGCCGGCTGGGATCCGCACTGGCACCAGCCGACCGACCTGTATAAAAACTTCTCGGACAAGGACTTCATGCTGGGACTGAACGCCGCCCAGACCACGCTGTCGGGCGTGGCGCAACTGGCCGGCGTGCGCATCAAGAAGTAGTTACTGGGTCATGTAACGGTCCGAACGCGGACCGTACAGGATGCCCTGCGCACCGCCTGCCGTCAGCAGGCGGGCATTGGCCACGCCAGCTACCGGATGCGACGCATCGGTGGTGCTGTTGATGATCTGCTTGACGGCAGCAGCCACCAGCGCGCCGATCAGGCCGCCACCACCATTGTTGCCGCCCTCGTTGTTGGAGGCGCTGGCCTTGCCGTTCCACAGCAGCGCGCCCGTCTTCAGGTCCACCAGCTTGGCTTCCACCGTCACGACTGCCACGCTGTTGAGTACCGTGTAGGTCGCGCCGTACTGGGAGATGGTGACGTACAGGCCGGCATCGGCGCCGAAGATCTCGTTGAGTTTTTTCGGGTCGAGGCCGTGGATGTCGGCCGCCGTGGTCATGCCGTTCTGCTTGAAGGTCTCGGCCACCACCGCCACCGGCAGCACGTAGTAGCCGCTCTCGGCCAGCGGATACGTCACCTGCGCATACACGCTGTTGCCGGCGTTGACTTCCGGCGAATTGTTCAGCGGCGGCAGCACCACGATCGAGCGCGGCTTGGCGGCCTTGAAGGCGGTGTAGTCGTACGCCGCCTGCTTGGTGGCGCAACCGAACATCAATACCGCCGCGCCAACACAGGCGCCCACTTTTAACAAACGACGCATCATGACTGGTCACCTTTCTTTACTTTGGCCAGCAGGAAATCCATGTAGGCGGCCGATTCGGGGAACAACTTCTTTTCATCTTCAAACTGCGCGACCATCTGGTCGGTCTTGCCGGTGACCGAGTACAACATGCCCAGGTGGGCATGGAAGCCCGGCGGCGCGCTGCCGCCCTTGGCGCTGAACAGCATCAGGTCTTTTTCCATGGCGGCGATTTGCTGGTCGGGGCTCTCGCCTTTCAGGTATTGATACACCTGCGGCTGGTAGCCGCCCCACTGGTACAGGGTTTTCGGTGGCGTGGCGCAGCCGGTTAGCAGCACGGCGCCAGCCAGCGCCAGCACGCCGGCGCATTTTTTCAATACGGACATCGTCATCATCGGCCTCACTGTGCTTGCAATTTCAACGCACCGGCATCCACGCCGGCCACCAGGCGGTCCACCGCTTCGCGCATGGCCAGGTCCAGCACCTTGCCGTTGAGCGTGGAGTCGTAGCTGGCGGTGCCGCCAAAGCCCAGTACTTCGCGGTTCGACAGGCTGTACTCGCCCGCACCGGACGCCGAATACACCACCTCCGAAGTCGTGATGTTGACCACGTTGAGCGTGACCTTGGCGTACGCTACCTGGGTCTTGCCACGGCCCACGATGCCGAACAGCTGATGGTCGCCCACTTCCTTGCGGCCGAATTCGGTGACGTCGCCGGTGATGACGAAATCGGCGCCCTTGATCTTCTGGCCCTGCTGCTTGAAGCCGGCTTCCTGCTGCAGTTCCTTCAGGTTGTCGCGGTCGAGCACATTGAAGCGGTTGGTGGTTTGCAGTTGCGCGATCAGGATGGTTTTCGACTGGCCGCCCAGGCGGTCGACACCGTCGGAGAACACGCCGCGCATGAAGCTCGAACGGTTGTCGAATTTGCCGACAGCGATCAGGGTGCGCGGACCGACGTACGGTGGCGGAGTGACGGCGCTGGCGGGAATCGCGACTGCCACGGCGCGCGACGATTCGGTGGCACAACCGGCCAGGGCGGAGACGATCAGCGCAGAAACCAGCGCGCCGGCGAGACGAGTATTCATGGACATCCTTGGAGTGAGAATTACTTTGAAATAATAAATTTTCTTATGAGAAATTATACGTTCTTGATGAGCGCTACAATCTATCCAATAATCACTGCGGCTTCTCCACCACATAGCCCTTGGCCTGCAACGCTGCCATCGCGCCTTTCGGATCGAGCAGGTCGTTGAGCGACAGCGTGGCGAAAGTCGAAGCATTGGCCGCCAGCGCTTTTTCGGCCGCCGCCAGCCAGCTCTCCTGGATGCGCGCTTCGATCGAGCGCATGCCGGGACGGCTCTGCATCACCGCGCTGTTGAAGACCGCGGTATTGCAGGCGCCGCGGCGGTCGGCGTAGCTGAGCTTTTCAATGACCGCCAGGTCGCCCTTGGCCCAGGCGTTGGCGCGCACGCGCATGGCGTCGATGTCGTCCTCGAGCCGCGCCAGCGTGTTGGCGAAGCAGGCGGCGTCTTCCAGCGGGGTTTTCTTGAACTCGCGCAGCATGGTGACCGGGTCGTCGATCGCGACCTTGACCTGGGTGTCGGTCTGCTTGATGCCGCTTTGCTTGATCAGCTTGCCAAGGGACTTGCTCAGCTCGCCGTCGTACAGGTCGGCCTGCCTGAGCGCCTGGTCGTACAGCGTGGCGGCGGCAAAGATCGGCCGTTCGCGCTCGATGCCGTCGTCCTCGCCCAGGTATTTCGACTTGAGCACCAGCCAGCGTGCATAAACCGGTGCGGGCACCAGGTCTTTCAACGTGGCGCCGTCGGGATTTTTCTTGACGCCGATGGCAAACGGCAGCATCGCCACCTGCTTGAAAAAGCCCACTTCGGCGTGCATGCCGGGCGGTTTCAGGTATTCCTGCGACTGCGCCAGGATGGTTTCCACCTGTTGCGAGCGCCATTCCATGTTCTTCGGCAGCGGGCCATAGATGCCGAACACCCACAGCACGTGGTCGCCCTGGCTCACTTTCCACAGGCCCGGGCCGGGGCGCTGGCCGGTGACCAGGATGATGTCGGACGCCGGCGCCTGCTCGGCGCCAGGATCGGCAACCACTGCGGGGACAACGTTGGCCGCTGGCGCTGCAGACGGCGGTGGCGGGGCCCCGGTCTGCGACCGGGCCGGCGCAACCGCCAGGGACAGGGACAGGGACAGGGAGGCGACCACGACCAGGCGGGGCCACAATGACAATCGCAACATATCCGAGCGCAACATATCGTTCTTCCAGGAGGGAATGGAGTTGCCGATTGTATTTTTCAATGTGGAAACCTGTAGCGGCGGGACACAAAGTATCGTCGGCCGCTACCAGTCGTAGCGTTTGCGGTTCAGGCGGCCAGACCGGGCACGTTGTCTAGCCTGGCACGCGCGTGCGCCAGTTGCTCGGCATCGAGACGGGCAGCAGCGGTCGCCAGGTAGCGGGCGGCGCTGGCGTGGCCGCTGCGCTCGGCCAGCGCCAGCCAGGTCCAGGCCTGGGTGGCGTCGGCGCGGGCGCCTTGCCCGGTCAGGTACATCAGCCCCAGGTTGAACTGCGCGCGCGCATGGCCCTGGGCGGCGGCCAGCGCGTACCAGTGCAGCGCCTGGGCATAATCCTGCGCCACGCCCTGGCCGTTGTCGTAGCGCAGGCCCAGCGCGAACTGCGCCAGCGTGTGGCCGTGGCGCGCCGCGCGGGCGTACCAGTGACCGGCCTGTTGTGGATCGGGCTGGGGGCCGGGTTGGGGGCCAGATTGCGGGCTGACATCGCGGTCGTACAGCAGCCCAAGGTGGAACTGGGCTGCCGCGTAGTCCTGCTCGGCGGCGCGGCGGTACCAGGCTTGCGCCTGGCGCAGGTCGTGCGGCGCACCGCGTGCCGTTTCATAGCGCAGACCGAGGTCGAACTGGGCGCGCAGGTGGCCCTGCTCGGCGGCCTTGCGATACCAGTCGGTCGCCGCCTCGGCATCGGCCGGCACGCCGAGGCCGGCGTCGTGCAACTGGGCCAGGTGGTACTGCGCACCGGGAAAATTCTGCGCGGCCGATTTGGCATACCAGGCGTGTGCTTCCAGGTAGTCCTGCGCCACGCCCTGGCCGTGGTGGTAGCGCAGCCCGAGGTTGTTCTGGGCGCCGGCGTGGCCCTTGGCGGCGGCCTTGCGGTACCAGTCGAGCGCCTTGTGTTCGTCGCGCGGCACGCCCTGGCCGTTATCGTAGATCAGGCCCAGGTTGAACTGCGAGCTGGCGTGGTCCTGCTCGGCCGCGCGGCGATACCAGAGGATGGCCTTCTGGCTATCCTGCGCCACGCCGTCGCCCTTGTCGAAGCGCAGCGCCAGGTTGAACTGCGCCGGCGCGTAACCCTGCTCGGCCGCCTTGCGGTACCACGACATGGCCTGCCCCACGTCCGCCATCTCCGGCGTGAGACCCTGGCTGTTCTCGTAGCGCAGGCCCAGCTGGTACTGGGCGCGTGCATAACCCTGCTCGGCGGCCTTGCGGTACCAGTGCAGCGCCTGCACCGGGTCTTGCGGCACGCCCTTGCCGGTGTCATACATCATGCCCAGGTTGTGCTGGGCGCCGGCGTCGCCCTGGCTGGCGGCCTTGCTGAACCAGTGCATGGCCTGGCGCGTGTCGGCCGCCACGCCCTGGCCCCTGGCGTACAGCCAGCCAAGGTTGTACTGGGCGGCGGCATAGCCCTGGCTTGCTGCCAGCTGGTACCAGGCAGCGGCTTCCTGGAAGTCCTGCGCCACGCCCTGCCCTTTCTGGAACATCACGCCCAGGTTGTACTGCGCCTGCGGCATGCCCTGCAACGCGGCCTGGCGGTACCACACCACGGCCAGTTCGTAGCTGGCCGCCACGCCCTGGCCGTTGAAGTACATGAAGCCCAGGCTGTGCTGGGCGGCAGCCACGCCGCGTTCGGCCTGGCCCCTGGTGCGCAGGAATTCCGCCGTGTGCGTGGCCTGGTTCATGCCTGTACAGCGACCAGCACCGGCTGCGCGTGCAGCATGGGCGGCACATCATAGTCCGGCATCAAGCGCACCTGGCCTTGCAGTATCTCGATAAAGCGCGGCAGCGGCACCGGCCGGTGGTACAGGTAGCCCTGCATGGTGGTGCAGCCGTTCGCTTGCAGGTAGCGCGCCTGCACAGCGGTTTCCACGCCTTCGGCCACCAGGTGCAGCCCCAGGCCGCGCGCGATCGAGATGATCGCCAGGATCACCGGGTAGTGGCCGTTTTCGTCGTGGATCTCCTTGACGAACGACTGGTCGATCTTGATGGTGTGGATCGGGAAGCGGTGCAGGTACGACAGCGACGAGTAGCCGGTGCCGAAATCGTCGATCGCCACCGACACGCCCAGTTCGCACAGCTTGTTCAACTGCTCGATGGCGTCCTGCGGGTTGCGGATGCAGATGTTCTCGGTGATCTCCACCTCGATCTGTTCCGGCGCGATGCCGTAGCGGGTGAGCGCGCCGCGCATCTTCTCGAAAAAGTCGCCGCGGTCGAGGTACTGCGGCGACAGGTTCAGCGACAGCTTGACCTGCTCGCCGCCGGCCGCGTTCCAGCGCACCAGGTCGCGGCACAGGGCGCCGAGCATCCAGTCCGAGATCGGCAGCATCAGGCCGTTGTCCTCGGCGAACGGCAAAAACTCGCCGGCCGACAGCACGCCGCGCTGCGGATGGTTCCAGCGCATCAGGCCCTCGGCGCCGACGATGCGCCCGGTGGAGACGTCGATCTGCGGCTGATAGTACATTTCCAGCTGGTTCAGTTCCAGCGCCTGGCGCAGGCTGCGTTCGAGCGCGATCTTCTGGTGCGACACTTCCTGCATCGACTGGTGGTAGAAGGTGTGGCCGTTCTTGCCCAGCGCTTTCACCTGGTACATGGCAATGTCGGCGTGGCGCAGCAGCTCGTCGATGCTCTCGCCATCGTGCGGATAAACGGCGATGCCGATCGAGGCCGAGATGTGCACCTGGTGGCCATCGAGGTCGAACGGCGCTTCCAGGCTGTCGATCAGTTTCTCGGCCACGGCCCGGGCCTCCTGGCGGTCCTGCAATTCCGGCAGCACGATGGTGAATTCGTCGCCGCCCTGGCGCGCCAGCGTATCGCCGCGCCGCAGGCAGTCCTGCAGGCGCCGCGCCACCTGCTGCAGCAGCTCGTCACCCTTGACATGGCCCAGCGTGTCGTTGACCAGCTTGAAGCGATCGAGGTCGATGAACATCACCGCCAGCTCGGCAGCCTTGCGCCTGGCCTGGATCACGGCCAGGCCCAGGCGGTCCTTGAACAGCATGCGGTTGGGCAGGTCGGTGAGGATGTCGTGGTAGGCCTGGTACGAGATCATCTCTTCGGCGCGCTTGCGGTCGGTGATGTCGCGCGCCACGCCGTAGGTGCCATACGTGTCCTGCGGACCGATGGCGTTGGGCGCCATCGAGGTGAGCGTAATGCTGAAGGTGCGGTCGATGCCGTTCTTGCACTTGAGCCGCAGCTCGGCGGTGCGCCCGCCCGTGTCGCTCACGCGACTGCGGACCAGGCCCTGGCGCTCGCCAAAGGCAAAGCGCGCGCGGTCCTGGTCGTCGTCGTGTACCAGCACCGAGTAATGGCGCCCCACCACCTCGTCGCGTTCGAAACCGAGCAGCTGCTGCACGCGGTCGTTGACAAACGTGACGCGGCCATCGGGGGCCAGCGTGTAGATGATGTCGGGCGAGCTGTCCACCAGGTAGCGGTACATCTTTTCCGACGTTTCCAGCTGCGCGGCGATGCGCTCGTTGTCGAGCGCCATGCGGCGCTTTTGCAGCACGTTCTCCACCGTCTTGAGCAGCTCTTCGCGGCCGTACGGCTTGCGCAGGTAGTCGTAGGCGCCGCGTTTGAGGGCGCCAATGGCGGCGTCGATGCCGACTTCACCGCTCATCACCACCACGTCGCCGCCGATGGCGCGCGCGTTCATGAAGTCCATGATGTCGTGGCCGCTCATGTCGGGCAGGCGCAGGTCGAGCAGCACCAGGTCGAACGGTTGCCGCGCCAGGTGGACCAGCGCCTCGGCGCCGGTGGCGGCGGTAAACAGCAGGTAGTCGCCGCCGGCGTGACTGCGCAGTAGCTCGTACAGCGACGACAGCAGGCGCGGTTCGTCATCGACCAGCAGCAGGCGCGGTCTCGAATCGTGGAGGGGGACGACGGGGGTTGGGTCGTCCTGAAAATTCAGGTTCATCATGGCCTTAAACGGAATCCATCAACCGGGGGGTTTGGCCGGCGATGGAACTTGCAACGGAATGAACTGCGGGCAGCAGGATTTCGAACGTGGTGCCGCCCTTGCCGGAACGGCAGGCGATCAGCCCCCCCATCTTGCTCACCAGGCTGTGGACGATCGACAGTCCCAGGCCGTGGTGGGGGCCTTCCTTGTTACTCTTGACGGGGACGAACAGGTTGGCCAGCAGTTCGGCCGACAAACCGGGGCCGGTGTCGGCCACCACCAGTTCCAGGTACAGCTTGCGCTCGCGGTTGACCAGGCCGCGGTTGGCGATCTCGATGCGGCCGCCGTCCGGCATGGCTTCCACCGCGTTCTTGACCAGGTTGACCAGTATCTGCTTGAGCAGGTCGGCGTCGCCTTCGATGGCGCCCGGGCCGTCCTGCGTGCGCACCACCATCTGCACCGAGGCCGGTACGAAACCGGTGGCGCGGAACAGCCGCAGCACGTCGTCCACCACGCCGGCCACCTCGGTGGTCGTGTCCGCGCCCGACGCATCGCCCGGCTGCAGGTCGGCCAGGCCGTTGATCAGCTGGCCCACGCGGTCGATCTCCTCGTTCAGGATCGACAGCTCGCCGACCACCGGTTCGCGCCGCGCCAGCTTGCTGTCGAGGACAGACAGGTAATTCTTGATGATCGACAGTGGGTTGTTTACCTCGTGAACCACGCGGCGCGACGCTTCGCGGTATTGCTCGGCCATTTGCGCCTGCTGGCGCCGCGCGTGACCGCGCTCGGACAGCGCCGACTCCAGCGCGCTGCCGGCCTGGGTGGCGAACGATTGCAGGAAGCGCTCACGCTGCTGGCAGCTGGCCAGTTGCCAGCCCGGCACACCGCCGATCAGCACCCCCAGGCAGCGCTGGCTGGCCACCAGCGGCAGGCATACCAGCGCTTCGCTGCCGAGGATGCGGAACAGCTGTTCTTCGGCCACCGACAGCGGCGCGCCAAGGCCCGCATTCGTGCCGGCGCGGCTGGCATACACGGGCTTGCGGGTGCGCGCCGACTGCGCCACCTGGCCGCCCTGCTGCGGGTCCAGCGCCAGCATGAACTCGGCCAGGCGCCCGGGATGGTTGCCGGTGGCGGTGCCCAGTAGCGCCTGGCCGGTGGGATTGGCCAGCATCACCACTACGTTTTCGAAATCGAACAGGATGCGCGCCGAACGTGTCATGGCGTCGAGCAGGCCGGTCTCGCCATCCTGGCGCGCGAACGTCTGCGCCATCTCGGAGACCAGCATCATGTTGCGCACTTCTTCCGACAGCCGCTGCTGCACCGGATCGACCGGTGGCGGCGGCACGTACGCCGACGGCGCGACGATGTCGTCGGCGCCGGCCAGGTCGATACCGAGGTAGTCGGCCGATGCCTCCACCTGGCGGGCGGCGTTGGCGAGGATGGGTTCGAGCGCGGCATCGTCGATGCCGCACAAGCTGGCCGCATCTTCGATGGCCTCCGGTGCGTCGCCGTGGCAGCACAGCAGGTGCGCCAGGCGCACCATGCGGATCAGGGGATGGGCCGCAGCCAGGCGCGCCACCGGCTCGTGGTGATAGAGCACGCTGTCGGCCAGGAAGGAGTCGAGCTGCCAGCGTTCGATCAGCCAGGCGCCCGCCTCGGCGTGGGTGATTTGCAGGGTGCGCTGCTCGACCGCGCACAGGTCTTCGTCGTCGCGCGCCATGAAGTTGACGGCGTATTCGCGCGGCGCGGTGGCCAGCAGCGCCAGGCGGCCAACGTTGTGCAGCAGGCCGGCCAGGTAGGCTTCCTCGACATGCGGATAGTCCATCTGGCGGGCCAGGTCGCGGGCGATGACGGCCGCGGTGAGCGCGCTTTTCCAGAAAGCGCGCAGGTCGGCGCTGGCAGAATGGGGAAAACTGTTAAAGGTCTGGAACACCGATTCGCTGATCACCAGCGTCTTGATCATGTCGGTGCCGAGCGCCACCAGCGACTGCTCGAGCCCCACCGTGCGGGCGACATTGCCATGACTGTTGCGGTGAAAGGCCGAACTGCTGGCGACCGACAAAATCTTGCTGGCCATGGCAGGATCCTGGGCGATCAGCGCGGCCAGCTCGGGCATGCCGGCGTCGTCGGCCTGCAAATGCTCGATCAGTTTGATCAGTATCTGCGGCATCGCCGGCAAGCGTGCGATCAGCAGCCGGTGGCGGATATCAAGGTCGGGTTGCAGCATCGTCATCTACCAATAATCAAGTCAAACCGGAAACGAATAATGCCGAGAAAGAACTTATATTAGCATAAAGTGTGATAGCAACTTGGCACTTGCAACCCTATCGTGCCGGTGCCGTTATCATTTACCAATGAAAACTTTTATTGTTCCGCGTGGGGTAAGAGAATGCGCCGGTAACGGCGTGCAGTCAACCATAAAACCAGCGCGGAGCCGGTAAGTACCAGTTGTCCGAGTGCTAAAGACAACACCGAGTGCGACAGCGCCGGCGCCATCACGCCAGCGACAATGGCGCCCACCATGGTGGTGGCAAACGACTGGCACGACGCCACCGTGCCGCGAATGTGCGGGAACAGGTCGAGCGCCAGCAGCGTGGCGCCCGGCGCCACGATCGACATGCCGAAGGTATAGAACAGCATCGGCAGCACGGTCCACGGCAGCGCCGGCGGCAGGAACACGTGGTATAGCGTGTTGCACACGGCGGCGGCGATCAGGAAGCAAAAGCCGATGCCGATCTGGCGCGAGAACGAGATCTTGCCGGCGAAGCGGTTGGCCACCAGGGCGCCCAGGAAAATTCCGCTCACCGAGGGAATGAACAGCCAGCCGAACTGGCTCGCGCCCAGGCCCAGCGAATTGGGCAGGAACTCGGGCGCTGCCGCGATGAACAGGAACAGGCCGCCGAAGTTGAGCGCCACCACGCCCGACTTCAGGTGGAACAGCTTGGAGCGCATGATCTCGGCGTAGTTGCGCGCCAGGTGGCGCGGGTTGAACGGCTGGCGCTTATGGACCGGCAAGGTCTCGGGCAGGTTGCGGTAGCAGTAGATAAACAGCAGCACGCTGTAGACCAGCAGCGACAGGAAGATCGCGCGCCAGTCGAACAGCGTGACGATCCAGCCGCCCAAAATCGGCGCAATCGCCGGCGCGATCGAAAAAATCATCGTCACCAGCGACAGCAGCCGCGCAGCAGCCGCATCGGAATACAGGTCGCGGATGATGGCGCGCCCCACCACCACGCCGGCGCCGGCCGAAATGCCCTGCATTACGCGGAACGCCCACAGGTAGGGCACCGAATGAACCGACGCGCAGCCCAGGGTACCGATCGCGAACATCACCAGCGAGACCAGGATGACATTGCGGCGCCCGAACGCATCGGACAGCGCGCCGTGCCACAGCACCATCCCGGCAAAGGCCAGCATGTAGAAGGTGAGGCTTTGCTGCACTTCCAGTGGCGTGGCGCCCAGGGTGGCCTGGATGTTGGGGAACGCCGGCAGGTAGGCATCGATCGAGAACGGCCCGAGCATCGACAGCAGGGCGAGGATCACCGCCAGCGCGGTGGCGCTGAGCACCTTGGGCGTCGATGGCGGTGGCGGCGGGACTTCCTTGACGGGATCGGGGAGGACGTTGTCGGGCGGGGTCGGGTACATATAACGCTTTCCAGGTGAATCAGGCGTGCACCCCTACCCGCAGATCGAAGACTGGGGTCGGACCCCATCCGGGGTCCGACCCCGCCCGGCCCTGCGGGGTTCAACGGCGGCGCAGCAGTGCAGACATCAGATTTCTTTGGGCTTGGCAGCTTCGCGGCGGTTGAAACCAGCCACCATGTCGAAGCGGAACAAACGGCATTCCAGCGCGCCGTTGAAGAACGGCGTCTTGCGCGATTCTTTCAGGCGCAGCATCTTGGGCAGGCCCAGGTCGGCCGTGAACAGGTACACGGTCCAGCCGGCGAAGCGCTGCTTGAGGGTGCCGCTGAAGTCCGAGTAAAAACTCTTGGCCAGTTCGTCCTCGCCCAGCGAACTGTCGCCGCGCACGCCGATCCGCTCGCCGTACGGCGGGTTGGTGAGCATGATGCCCGGCTGCTCGGTCGGCGCTTTCACTTCCTGCGCCTCGATCTGCTTGAGCGGCACGTCGAACATGATGCCGGCCGCGCGCAGGTTGTGGCGTGTCATGGCCACCATGTCGCCCGAAATGTCGGAGCCGAAAATCGTCGGTTCGGTCGGCAGCGGGTTCGGCTTGATGGCGTTTTTCATGTCGTTCCACGGCGCCGGGTCGAAGTCGTTGAAGGCTTCGAAGGCGAACCGGCGACGCGCGCCCGGCGGCACGCCCTGCACCATCTGCGCCGCTTCGCACAGGATGGTGCCGGAGCCGCACATCGGGTCGAACAATGGCATGCCCGGCTTCCAGCCGGCTACGCGCAACAAACCGGCCGCGAGGTTTTCGCGCAGCGGCGCGTCACCGGTTTCTTCGCGCCAGCCGCGCTTGAACAGCGCCTCGCCCGAGGTGTCGAGGTAGATGATGAACTGGTGGGCGTCGAGGAAACCGACGATGCGCATGTCCGGCTCGCGCGTATCGACCGACGGGCGCTTGCTGTACATGTCGCGGAAGCGGTCGCAGATCGCATCCTTGATTTTCAAGGTGGTAAATTCCAGGCTTTTCAACGGCGACTTGACGGCAGTAACATCGACGCGGATGGTGTGGTCGTAGGTGAACCAGTCTTCCCACGATTGCGCCAGTACCAGGTCGTAGATGTCGTTCTCGGTCTTGTAGCCGGTAACGGCCATGCGCATCAACACGCGCGAGGCGATGCGCGAGTGCAGGTTGATGCGGTACGAGTCGATCAGCTCCCCGGAGCAGTGGACGCCGCCGGGCACCTGGTTGTGCACCTTCATGGTGGTGCTTTGCTGGGCGATTTCGCCCAGTTCTTCGGCCAGCGCCGCTTCCATGCCGCGCGGGCATGGGCAAAAATATGAAGCCATAGGGGTACCTTTTATCCGTTAGTAAGTATGGTTGTGCGTGGTCAGAAGGGTTTGACCACCACGAGGATGATGATGGCCAGCAGCAGGAACACCGGCACTTCGTTAAACACGCGGAACCACTTGTGGCTGCGGGTGTTGACGCCCTTCTCGAATTTTTTCAGGATGCGGCCGCACGCATGGTGGTAGCCGACGATCAGCACCACGAACAGCAGCTTGGCGTGCATGAAGCCCGGCATGTGCGCGCCGTACAGCATGTACAACAGGATCGCGCCGAACACGATCGCCGGCACCGCGATCCACATCGAAAAGCGGTACAGCTTGCGCGCCATGAGCAACAGGCGTTCGGTAACGGCGGTATTGGTCTCCATGGCCAGGTTGACGAAAATGCGCGGCAAGTAAAACACGCCCGCCATCCAGGCGATGACGAAGAAGATGTGCAGCGATTTAATCCAGAGCATGGCGATCCTTTAGGGTGACGAGCAGGTTATTGACGGATTTCGCCGTGGCCGAACACGACGTACTTGAGTGAAGTCAGGCCCTCGAGCCCCACCGGGCCGCGCGCATGCAGCTTGTCGTTGGAGATGCCGATCTCCGCACCGAGGCCATACTCGAAGCCGTCCGCAAAGCGGGTGGACGCGTTGATCATGACGGAGGCCGAATCGACTTCGCGCAGGAAACGCATGCCGGCGCTGTAGTCTTCGGTGATGATCGATTCGGTGTGCTTGGACGAGTACTGGCTGATGTGGTCCATCGCCTCGTCGATGCCGTCGACGATTTTCACGGCCAGGATCGCGGCCAGGTATTCGGTGGACCAGTCTTCCTCGGTGGCTGCGGCCAGGTGCGGGTAGCCGGCCAGGATGGCAGCGGCGTCGGCGTCGGCGCGCAGCTCCACTTCTTTGGTGGCGTACAGCTTGGCCAGTTCCGGCAGCACCCTGGCCGCGATGGTGCGCGCGACCAGCAGGGTTTCCATGGTGTTGCAGGTGCCGTAGCGGTGGCACTTGGCATTGAAGCCGATATCGACCGCCTTTTGCAGGTCGGCCTTGTCGTCGATGTAGACGTGGCAGATGCCGTCGAGGTGCTTGATCATCGGCACCGTGGCTTCTTCCATCAGGCGCGCAATCAGCCCCTTGCCGCCGCGCGGCACGATCACGTCCACGTATTGCGGCATGGTGATCAGGGCGCCTACGGCGGCGCGGTCGGTGGTGTCCACCACCTGCACGGCGTTTTCCGGCAGGCCGGCGCCCAGCAAGCCTTCCTTGACCAGCTGCGCCAGCGCGCGGTTGCAGTGGATCGCTTCGGAGCCGCCGCGCAGGATGGTGGCGTTGCCGCTCTTGATGCACAGGCCGGCCGCGTCAACCGTGACGTTGGGGCGCGACTCGTAGATGATGCCGATCACGCCGAGCGGCACGCGCATCTGCCCCACCTGGATGCCGCTCGGGCGGAATTTCAGGCCGGAGATTTCACCAATCGGGTCGGGCAGCGCGACGATCTGGCGCAGGCCCTCGACCATGGTGGCAATCGCCTTGTCGGACAGCGCCAGGCGGTCGAGCATGGCCGGGGCCAGGCCGTTGGCGGCGGCGGCATCCATGTCGAGCCGGTTGGCCGCGCGCAGGGCATCGGCCTCGCGCTCGATGCCGTCGGCAATCAGCGTGAGCGCACGGTTGCGGGTGGCGCTGTCGGCACGGGCCATGGCGCGCGAAGCCTTGCGCGCCTGCTGGCCCAGTTGTTCCATGTAATGCTTGATGTCGAGCTTCGTGTCCATGTTTGTCCCGTTTCGATTCTTTTTAGCCGCGCGCGACTTTGAGCCCCAGCTGCAGCATGGCATCCCACGCATCGCCACTGTGATTCTTCGCGCGCAGGCCCTTGATCATCTTGTCCACCTGCGCGGCGTCCTTCATGGCCGCTTCCAGTGTGGCCAGTGAAATGCGCCGCAGCGCCGGGTCCATCATGCGCTCCTTCGGACCCCAGATACGGTATTCCTTGAGCAGCGCACCGAGCGGCCGGCCTTGCGCCATGCCCGACTTGAGCTTGAGCAGCGTGCGGATTTCTTCCGACACCGCCCACAGCACCAGCGGCAGCGCCTCGCCCTCGCCCTTCAGGCCTTCGAGCATGCGCATTAGGCGGGCGGGGTCGCCCATCAGCATCGCTTCGCTCAGTTTGAACACGTCGTAGCGCGCCACGTTGAGCACGGCGTCGTGCACCTGCTCGTAGGTGAGCTTGCCCGGTTCGTGCAGCAGGGCGAGCTTCTGGATTTCCTGGTGGGCCGCCAGCAGGTTGCCTTCCACGCGATCGGCGATGAAGTCGATGCTTTGCCGGTCCGCGCTCTGCCCTTGTGCGGCAAGGCGCTGGCCTATCCAGTTGGGCAACTGCGCCCGTTCGATTTGCGCGATGTCGATGTACACCGCCGCCTGTTGCAACGCCCCCACCCACGCCGCCTTCTGGGTTTGCCAGTCGAGCTTGGGCAGGGTAATCAGCGTCAGATTATCGGGGCTCAGATCTTTTACATACGCTTGCAGCGCAGCGCCGCCATCCTTGCCCGGTTTGCCGGTGGGGATGCGCAGCTCGATCAGCTTTTTATCGCCGAATAGCGACAGCGCCTGGTTGGCCGCCAGCAGTTCGCCCCACTTGAAGCTGCGCTCCACGGTCAACACGTCGCGCTCGGAGTAACCCTGCGCGCGCGCGGTGCGGCGGATCTTGTCGGCCGCTTCCAGCGCCAGCAGGTGCTCGTCGCTGGTGATGACGTACAGCTGCGACAGCGACTTGTTCAGGTGGCCGTCGAGCGCGTCCAGGCGCAATTGCATGGTGCCGCCTTACAGGATCGGCACGGCAGGCGCGGCCGACGGATCCTGCGGCGCCGGGCCCGGTGCGGGCACCGACATGCGCGTGGTTTTCACGGCTGCCATGCGCCGCATCATCTGCTGCACCAGGTCGGTTTGCATGTCGCGATACAGCAACGCTTCTTCCTGCTCCTTGGCCAGCAACTGGGTTTCGTTGAAGTCGATCGGACGGCTCAGCGCAATCGTGGTGGGGCCCAGCAGCTCGGCGCCCTGGCGGTCGAGCACGCGGAACACGATCGTGTATTGCAGCAGGTACTGGCGCACGCGGCCATTGCTGTTCAACGACAGAATGGTCTTGGTCTTGGTAGTTTCCGGGTTGGACAGCACTTCGACCACGCCGTCGGCATCTTTCGGGTTGTTCACCACGGTGGTGTTGCCGTTGACGCGGATGTTGCGCTTCAAGTCAATCGCCAGTGGCGACGACTCCGGCAATCCGATGTACATGGTCGGGAACGGCAGCGTGTAATGGCCGCCGTCGCCGCGCAGGTGGAAGCCGCAGGCGGACAACGAGGTTGCCACTACAGCTGCCAGCAGCAGCGCCTTGCCGGCCGCGCGGCCACGTCGGAACAGGGTCGTCGTCATGGGGTTCTCTCTTTACACTACGATATTGATCAGTTTGCCCGGCACGACGATGATCTTTTTCGGCGTCCCTTCGATGAACTTCTGCACCGCCTCGTTGGCCAGCGCCAGCGCCTCGATGCTGGCCTTGTCGGCGCCCTTGGCCACGACCACGCTGCCGCGCAGCTTGCCGTTCACCTGGATCATCATCTCGATCTCGGACTGTTCCAGTGCGGCCGGATCGACCTGCGGCCATGGCGCATTGAGGATGTCGCCTTCGTAGCCCAGTTCCGCCCACAGCACGTGGGTGATGTGCGGCGCGACCGGGTTGAGCAGGCGCAGGAAGATCGCGTAGCCTTCGGCCATCACGCCGGCTTCCACGTCCTTGGCCGCTTCGATCGTGTTGAGCATCTTCATGCAGGCCGACACCACGGTGTTGTACTGGATGCGCTTGATGTCGTAGTCGGCCTGCTGCAGCAGCTTGTGCAGCTCGCGGCGCAGGGTTTTGCCGGCGTCGGTGGCAGCTTTTGCGGTCAATGGTGAACCGGCAGCCTTGATGGCGGCCTGCTGCGCATAGCCGAACGCCCACACCCGGCGCAGGAAGCGGTTGGCGCCTTCCACGCCGCTGCCCGACCATTCCAGCGTTTGCTCCGGCGGCGAGGCGAACATGGTAAACAGGCGCGCGGTGTCGGCGCCGTATTGTTCGATCTGCGCTTGCGGGTCGATGCCGTTGTTTTTCGACTTCGACATTTTTTCGGTGCCGCCGATGTGGACCGGCTGCTGGTCGTCGCGCAGGATCGCCGCTTGCGGGCGGCCCTTGTCGTCCACCGTCAGGTCGACGTCGGCCGGGTTGAACCAGGTCTTCTTGCCAGCGGCGTCTTCGCGGAAGTAGGTTTCGTTCAGGACCATGCCCTGGGTGAGCAGGTTGGTGAACGGCTCGTCGAATTTGACCAGGCCGAAGTCGCGCATGACCTTGGTCCAGAAGCGCGCGTACAGCAGGTGCAGCACGGCGTGCTCGATGCCGCCGATGTACTGGTCCATCGGCATCCAGTAGTCGTTGCGTTCATCAACCATGCTGTTGGCGCCTGGCGAGGTATAGCGCATGTAGTACCACGACGAATCCACAAAAGTATCCATGGTGTCGGTCTCGCGCCGCGCCGGTTTGCCGCACTGCGGGCAGTCGCATTTCAGGAACGCTTCGTACTTGTTGAGCGGGTTGCCGCTGCCGTCCGGTACGCAGTCTTCCGGCAGCACCACCGGCAGGTCTTTTTCCGGCACCGGCACCGAACCGCAGTCCGGGCAATTGATCATCGGGATCGGCGTGCCCCAGTAGCGCTGGCGCGAAATGCCCCAGTCGCGCAGGCGGAACGTGATCTTCTTCTCGCCCAGGCCACGGGCCTCCATGTCGGCGGCAACGGCTTCGACGGCGTCGGCGTAATTCAGTCCATCGTACTTGCCCGAGTTGGTGACGATCGAAATGCTCTTGTCGCCGTACCACTCCTGCCAGGCGGCGTCCGAGAATTCCTGGCCTTCGGCGCGAATCACCTGCTTGATGGCGAGGTTGTATTTTTTGGCAAACGCAAAGTCGCGCTCGTCGTGCGCCGGTACGCCCATCACGGCGCCGTCGCCGTAGGTCATCAGGACGTAGTTACCGACCCATACCTCGACCTGCTCGCCGGTCAGCGGATGGGTGACGAACAGGCCGGTGGGCATGCCCTTCTTTTCCATCGTGGCCATGTCGGCTTCGATCACGGATCCCAGCTTGCACTCGGCGTTGAAGGCGGCCAGTTCCGGGTTGGTGTGCGCGGCGTGCACGGCCAGCGGGTGCTCGGCAGCGACGGCGCAGAAGGTCACGCCCATCACGGTGTCGGGGCGGGTGGTAAACACGTACAGCTTGCCCTCGCCGATCAGGGCGCCATCGGCGTCTTTGATCTGGTGCGGGAAGGCGAAGCGCACGCCGGTCGATTTGCCGATCCAGTTGGCCTGCATGATGCGCACGCGCTCGGGCCAGCCCGGCAGCTTGTCGTCGACATAGCCGAGCAGTTCATCGGCGTAGTCGGTAATGCGCGCGTAGTACATCGGGATTTCGCGTTTTTCAATCGCCGCGCCCGAGCGCCAGCCACGGCCGTCGATGACCTGCTCGTTGGCCAGCACGGTCTGGTCGATCGGATCCCAGTTCACGGTACCGGTCTTCTTGTAGATGATGCCTTTTTCGAGCATCTTGAGGAACATCCACTGGTTCCACTTGTAGTACTCGGGCTTGCACGCCGTCATCTCGCGCGACCAGTCGATGGCCAGGCCCATCAGCTCCATCTGCGCGCGCATGTGGGCAATGTTCGAGTAGGTCCACTGCGCCGGCGGCACGTTATTGGCCATCGCCGCGTTTTCCGCCGGCATGCCGAACGCATCCCAGCCCATCGGCATGAGCACGTTGTAGCCGTTCATGCGCAGGTAGCGGTACATCACGTCGTTGATCGTATAGTTGCGCACGTGGCCCATGTGCAGCTTGCCCGAAGGGTAAGGCAGCATCGAACAGGCGTAATACTTACCCTTGGGGAAACGCGGGTCGTGCTCGACCGCCTTGTAGGCGTCGATGGCTTTCCAATGGGATTGCGCTGCGGTTTCTACGTCGGCGTGACTATATTTATCTTGCATGATGGTGTGCGGCCAGAGTTGACTATGAACCGGACATTATACCGTTTGAAACGCCCGGATTGCCCACTCTGCCCATAATCCACGGATGACGCCGCAGTCTCAGCGCTGCGCGAACGCCGCCCGCGCCCGCATGATCTCGCCGTAATGGGTCTCGGCCCAGATCCACACGCCGCAAAAGGCCGCGCCCAGGCTCTCGCCCAGCGGCGTGAGCGTGTAATCAACGTGAGGCGGTATCACCGGGTGGACCGTGCGATGCACCAGGCCGTCGCGTTCCATATGGCGCACGGTTTGCGTCAGCATTTTCTGGCTGATGCCGGTCACCGCCTTGCGCAGCTGCGTGTAGCGCAGCGTGCCGCCAGCATGCAGGGCTTCGAGGATCAGCATGGTCCAGCGGTCGGCCACCTGGCCGATGATGTCCTGTACCAGCGCCTCGATGGCGGGATCGACCTGCTCGGGCGCCGGTTCGCGGCGGCGTTGTTCAATCACGGGGTCAGGTTCGGCTCGCAACATATGACTTTGACACTCTCTTTCAGGTGTGTATAAATCTTTTGGGTGCCTACTTTATCATCGTGCCCGTCCTTTGTACACTGGTCCCACTTTTACAGGAGGACTGACCATGAAATCGACTGGCAACACCATCTTGATCACCGGCGGCGGCAGCGGCATCGGCGAGGCGCTGGCCCATCGCCTGCACGACCTCGGCAACACCATCATCATCGCCGGCCGCAGGCTCGAGGTCCTGCAGCAGTCGGCCGCCGGCCGCGCCAACATCGTGCCGGTGCAGTTCGACGCCGACAGCACCGACTCGATCGAGGCGTTTGCGCGCCAGGTCGTGGCCGACCATCCCGCACTCAATGTGCTGGTCAACAACGCCGGCGTGATGCGCTTCGAAGACGTGACCGCGCGACGCGACCTGGCCGATGCCGAGGCGACGATTACCACCAACCTGCTCGGTCCGATCCGCCTGATCAACGCGCTGATCGACCACCTGCGCCAGCAGCAGGACGCGGCGATCATCAACACCACATCGGGCCTGGCCTTTGTGCCGCTGCTGACCACGCCCACCTACAACGCCACCAAGGCGGCGCTGCACTCGTACACGGTGAGCTTGCGCGAAGTGTTGAAGGGCTCGGTGGAAGTGATCGAACTGGCGCCGCCAGCCGTGCAGACCGACCTGACGCCGGGCCAGTCCACGCGCGAAGGCTACCAGCCGCTCGACGACTACGCCGACGAAGTGCTCAGCCTGTTGACCGCCAGCCCTACCCCGGCCGAGGTACTGGTCAAGCGCGTGCTGTTCCTGCGCAACGCTGAAAAGGAAAACCTCTACGAGCAAACGCTGGCAACGCTGAACAGCCACTAAAAAAACCTTCCGTTTTTACAATCACCAGCCCTTTTTTCATGCCAAGATGGTGTTTTAACATCGACGGGAGACGAACATGATCAAGGGACTGCGGACGGTGGTGTACCCGGTGGACGACCTGGCGGCGGCGCGCGACTGGTATGCCAGGGCATTCGAGACGGCGCCGTATTTCGATGAGCCGTTTTACGTGGGTTTCGCCATCGGCGGCTTCGAGCTGGGAATGATTCCCGCCGATAAGTTCAAGGCGGCCAAGGCGGGCAGCATGGTGTACTGGGGCGTCGATGATATCGAGGCCGAAACCGACCGCCTGGTGGGCCTCGGCGCCACCGTGCACGGCGCCATCGAGGATGTCGGGGAAGGTATCCAGACCGTGGAACTGGCCGACCCGTTCGGCAATTTGCTGTGCCTGATCCTCAACCCGCACTTCGACCCGGCGGCGGTTCGCTGAGACCGATACCCGTGGTTTGTGGCAAACTACGCCCCTTTGCCATAAGAATGAGGTAGTCATGTCCCGCCGTAACGCCAATCTGATCAAGTCGCCCGAGCAAATCGTCCTGGCGCGGGTGGCCGCCCAACTGGCGGCCGACGTGCTGACCATGATCGGCCCGCACATCAAAGCCGGCGTGACCACGGCCTACCTCGACCAGCTGTGCAACGACTACATCGTCAATGTGCAGAAAGTCACGCCTGCCAACGTCGGCTACGGTGGCTTCCCGGCCACCGTGTGCAGCTCGGTCAACCAGGTGGTGTGCCACGGCATTCCGTCAGACACCGAAATTTTGAAGGATGGCGACATCATCAACATCGACGTCGCCGTCATCAAGGACGGCTGGCACGGCGACACCAGCCGCATGTATTACGTGGGCGAACCGTCGAAGGCCGCGCGCAAGCTGGTGGAAACCACGTATGCGGCCATGTGGGCCGGCATACGCGCCGTCAAGCCGCGCGCAACGCTCGGCGACGTCGGTTTTGCGATCCAGACCGTGGCGGAAAAAGCCGGTTACAGCGTGGTGCTCGATTACTGCGGCCACGGCATCGGCATGACCTACCACGAAGACCCGCAGGTGACCCACTACGGCCGTCCCGGCCAGGGGCTGGTCCTGAAACCCGGCATGTTGTTTACCATCGAGCCGATGATCAACGCCGGCCGCGCCGCGACAAAGGAACTCGACGACGGCTGGACCGTGGAAACGCGCGACCAGTCGCTGTCGGCGCAGTGGGAACACATGGTGACGGTCACCGAGACCGGCTTCGAGGTGCTGACCCTGGCGCCCGGCGAAACCGGCGCCAAGGGCGATATTCCGATCGTCGGCTGAGTTTATAACCCGCACGGCCAGGACGCGACATGCAGGCGTCAACTCTTGGGGTCGGACCCGACCGGGTCCGACCCCAGCCTGGCCGTGCGGGTTTACTTAAGCGTGAGCTTCAGCGCCGGCTTCTCGCCGTAGTCGTCATAGCGGTCGTTGATGCCGGCCACGCAGTAGCTGACCTCTTCCAGCAACTCCGGCGCGGCCACCTTCACAGCGGCCGAGTCGGTGATGACGATTTCCAGCACTTCGCTCGGCTTGAGCTTGAACTTGCTCATGTTGTCGTCGTCGCGCAGGTAGCTCAGGCAGTCGATCCAGGCATCCATGGTGTTGCCGTAGCTGTCGGGAAAACCCAGTGCCGCCTTGCAGGCCGCATGGAAGCTTGCGGCATCAAGGATTGCTGCGCCGTTCAGTTGTGCGGTTGCCATGATTTATTCTCTGTTTTTCCGGGATCGGTCACGAAACCCAGTTTGGTTAAGCCATGCGTTTGCGCAGCGGCCATCACCTGCGCCACCACTTCGTAGCGGGTGTCCTTGTCGGCGCGCAGTTGCAGCTCGGGCTGCACGTCCAGTTTGGCCGCCTCCGCCAGGCGCTGCTCGAGCGCCTTGGGCGCCACTGGCTCGTTATTCCAGTACACCTGGCCCTTGGCGTCGATGGCCACCGTGACCGTGGTGGCCGGCGCCGGCGGGGCAGATGGCGCCTGCGCCTTGGGCAGCTCCAGCTGAACCGAACTGGTCCACACCGGCGCGCCGAGGATGAAAATCACCAACAGCACCAGCATCACGTCCACCATCGGCGTGACATTGATATCGGCCATGGGGCCGGGCTGGCGATGGTGGTTGAAGGCGCCGAAGCTCATTTTTTGACCAGGTACGCGTGCAGGTCATGGGCGAAAGCGTCGAGCTCGGCCAGGGTCAGCCGGTTGACGCGGTTGAAGCCGTTATACGCCAGCACGGCGGGAATGGCCACGGTCAGGCCCACGGCGGTCATCACCAGCGCCTCGCCCACCGGGCCGGCAACCTTGTCGAGCTGCATGGCGCCGCTGGTGGAGATATTGGCCAGCGCATGGTAAATCCCCCACACCGTGCCCAGCAGCCCGACAAACGGCGCGGTGGCGCCGATCGAGGCCAGCACGGTCAGGCCGCCTTCGAGGCGGTTGGTGGAATGCTGGATAGCCGCGCGCAGCACGCGCGTGATCTGCGCCGAGCGGTCCATCTCGCCACCCAAGGTGGGATGGTCGGGCACGACCAGTTGCGCCGCGCCCTGCAGCGCCAGCGGCACAAAGATTTTTTCCGGATCGGCCAGGCTTAGCGTGGCCACGCCGTCGGCCATGGTGGGCGCATTCCAGAATGCCTGCACGGCCGGCGCACTGCGGCGGATGCGCACCGCGCCATACAGCTTGGCCAGGATGAAGAACCAGCTCACCAGCGACATCGCCAGCAGCGCCAGCGCGACCGCGTGGCTGACCGCATCGGCCTGCGCCCAGAAGTGCGATACCGAGAAGTTGGACACTTGGCCGTTCACGCGAGCTTAGCCGTTCAGGGACAGCACGTCATACATGTCGAACAGGCCGGTCGGCTTGTCGGCCAGGAAGCGGCAGGCGCGCAGCGCGCCGTGGGCGTAGGTGACACGGCTGCTCGATTTATGGCTGATTTCGATGCGTTCGCCGATGCCGGCAAACAGCACCGTATGGTCGCCGACGATGTCGCCGCCACGGATGGTGGCAAAGCCGATCGACGACGGGTCGCGCTCGCCGGTCACGCCTTCGCGCGCGAACACGCCGCATTCCTTCAGGTCGCGGCCGAGCGCGTCGGCAATGACTTCGCCCATTTTCAGCGCAGTGCCCGACGGGGCGTCCACCTTGAAGCGGTGATGGGCTTCGACCACCTCGATGTCGTAACCGGTGGACAGCGCCTTGGCTGCCTGTTCGAGCAGCTTCATGGTGACGTTGACGCCCACGCTGAAGTTGGGCGAGAACACGATCGCGGTTTTCTTGGCCGCTGCGGCAATCGCCGCCTTGCCGGCCTCGTCGAAACCGGTGGTGCCGATCACCAGCTTGATGCCGTGCTCGGCGCAATAGGCCAGGTGTTCGAGCGTGCCTTCGGGGCGGGTGAAGTCGATCAGGTACCGGGCACCGGCCAGGCCGCGCGCCAGGTCCGATTCCACGATCACGCCGGCCGGCTGGCCGAGGAAGGCGGCGGCATCTTCGCCGATGCCGGGCGCGCCGGCGTGGTTGACGGCGCCAGCCAGGCGGGCGTCGTCGGCCTGCTGGACGGCTTCGATCAGGATGCGGCCCATGCGGCCACCGGCGCCGGCAATGGCGATATTCATCTCGGTCATGCGGTTTCCTTGCTGGTTACGCTTATTTTGTCACGCCCACGCCCACCGGCGCGGCATTGGCCTTGTCGCTGCCCGCTGGCAGCGGCGCGGTGGCCGGGGCCGGCTTGTTCTCGGGCGCGTCCGGATCTTTCTTTATTTTGGGGGCCGGACCGGCAATGCGGGCAATGTATTCTTTTTCGGTCGGCAGGTTGCCGCCTTCCCAACGCTCGACCTTGCCGTCCTTGTCGAAGAACACGATTACGCGGCTGGTGGTGATTTCGCCGCTGCCCTTGGCCATGCGGAACGCGTAGTCCCAGCGGTTGGCGTGGAACGGGTCGGCCAGCAGCGCAGTGCCGAAGATGAAGCGGACCTGGTCGCGCGTCATGCCCACCTTGAGCTGGTTGAGCATTTCTTCGGAGACGAAGTTACCTTGCTGGATGTCGGGACGATACGGCGAGAAGAACCACATGAAGCGTTGCAGCTTGGTGATGGTGGTGGTCTGTGCGCCCTTGCTGGCGTCCAGCGTCGGCTCGGTGTCCTTGACCTGGTTCGATCTCTCGCCCAGCGTGGTTTTGGAGGCGCAGCCACCCAGCGCTGCGGCCAGCACCACACATGCGACCACCTTGGAAGTAGAACCGTGCAACAACGACTGCGATAAAGCCTGGGTGACGCGCATAAATGTCCTCAATCTGGTCAAGCGGAATGCCAAAAAACGCCATATCATAAAGCACAATCCCTGATATGTCCTTGTTTTGCAAGGCGCGAGTGTAAAAGTTTGCAAATGCCAAAAAACCGCCGGCGCCGCAAGATGGCGGCGGATTGTATGCGGCGCGGCGCGGAGTGCGTTAAACTACGGGCTAGCTAATCGCCAACCAGAATAGAGTGTCCACTATGGGAAATAATCCAACCGATCTGAAGGCCAGCGGCCTGAAAGCCACGCTGCCTCGCCTCAAAATCCTGGACATCTTCCAGACCAGCGACGTGCGCCACCTGACCGCCGAGGATGTCTACAAGATCCTGCTGGCCGACAATATGGACGTGGGCCTGGCCACCGTCTACCGCGTGCTGACCCAGTTCGAACAGGCTGGCTTGCTTAACCGCAATCATTTCGAAACCGGCAAGGCGATCTTCGAGCTCAACGCCGGCTCGCACCACGACCACCTGGTGTGCCTCGATTGCGGCCGCGTCGAAGAGTTTTACGACGAAGCCATCGAAGAGCGCCAGAACGCGATTGCCAAGGAACGCGGCTTCAGCATTGCCGAGCATGCTCTCGCCATCTATGGTAATTGCACCAAAGTCGCCTGCCCCCATCGTCCTTGATTTACCCCCCAAAACCGGGGTCGGGCCCCCGACCGGGGCCCCCCCCACGGTAAGCCCCGCGGGGGAAAAAAGAAAGCCCCCCCCAGACCCCGCACCAGCACGCTGCCCCCGGAACCCCCCCCGCAACCCCGGGACCGGGGCGCAAAATACCCACCCCCCA
>NZ_JAVDVB010000003.1:0-892416 GCF_031456625.1 Duganella sp. 3397 | reverse complement strand
GACGTTGATAGGCTGGGTGTGGAAGTGCAGTAATGCATTAAGCTAACCAGTACTAATTGCCCGTACGGCTTGTCCCTATAACCTTAGCAGGTTATAGAGAATAAGAAGTGCGTTGGAACGTTCGTTGATACAACAACTTCATTACCCCAGTATTTAATACTGCTACTTGCTTCTCCCAGATTCTGGGCAACGTTGATCAACAACGCGGCCCGTACAGTTCAATGCCTGATGACCATAGCAAGTCGGTCCCACCCCTTCCCATCCCGAACAGGACCGTGAAACGACTTTGCGCCGATGATAGTGCTGCAACCAGTGTGAAAGTAGGTTATCGTCAGGCTAGTTATATAGAGAAAGCCCCAACCAGTGATCTGGTTGGGGCTTTTTTGCGTTTGCCAAGTTTTAAAAAAAGCCCGACATAAAAGATGGGCACAAAAAAAGCGCTTCCGAAGAAGCGCTTTGGTCTGGCTAGTTAATTCAGCCTTCCTTTTCCGGCAGTGCGATCTGGTTGTCCACGCTGAACTGGTAGTCCTTAAATACGTGCTCGGCGGTTAACAGCTGGTACTCGCCGTCGGCCTTCTTGTGCGTGGTGTCCTTCAGGCGGTACGTGTAGTGGCCGCAGGTCCAGCAGTTGAAGTTGCGCATGTGCGTGCACAGGCAGGTCTTGTCCATTACCGACACCACTTTCAGCTCGGGGTGAGCCGCTACTTCGCGGTTGTACGAGTTGATATAGGCGCAGTTGCCGGTCGCGTCGAGCAGGTAGCCATACGATTCGCAGCCAGGACGGATGCCGGCGCCGATCGCTGGCGTGCTCTTGAGCATGCGCATCGGGTAGCCGGTAGGCGAGACGCCGTTGACGATGATGTCGTCCTCGGTGGCGCGGATGTATTCCTGCTTGACCTTGGCCGGCAGGCCGCATTCGTTGGTGATGGTGAAGCGCGTAGCCACCTGCACGCCTGCTGCGCCGGCCTCCAGGAAGCTGACGGCGTCGCTGCCGGTGAAGATGCCGCCAGCGGCGATCAGCGGAATGTCGAGGTTCTCGGTCTTCAGGTAAGCCAGCAGTTCCTTAGTGATGGTCATCAGGTCGTAGTCGGCCCAGTCCATGCCAAAGCCCAGGTGGCCGCCGGCCAACGGGCCTTCGACGATGATGAAGTCGGGCAGTCGGTCGAGCTTGGCGTTCTTGCGCAGGAAGATCTGCAGCGCGCGTACCGACGACACAATGATGCCCAGCTTGGCTTCACGGAAGCGCGGGTGGTCGGCCATCAGCGCGAAGGAGCCGAAGTGCAGGCCGGCCGACAGCGTGATGCCATCGATGCCGGCGTCGAGGGCTGCGTTCAGGCGGGTGCGCAGGGTTTCGCGCGGACCATTCATGGTCAGCTTTTCCATGCAGTTCACGAAGATCAAGCCGGGGCCCTGCTTGGCTTCCATGGTCTTGCCAATGTGCAAGCGTTGGGCCTCGGCCAGGCGCTCGAGGTCGAATTGCACCACCGATTTGTCCGAATTATTGATGTTGAACTTGTAGAGCTTGGTTTTATCCTTGACGAAGCTGGTATCGAAACGACGGTCCGATACGTCTTCCACCATGGCGTCCGAGATATGGCCGATGCCGCCCAGGCGCGCGGTTTCCAGCGCCAGTTCCGACGTCGAAATATCGACACCCATTCCGCCGACCATGATGGGCACGTATTCGTTATTGCCAAATCGCAGGCGGAAATCATCAACACGTTTCATTGCTATCCTTAGACTACCGAAGTTGTTGCCGGCGGTGGATGCTGCCGGCGGTATGCAGAGAGTTTGATTGCGCGGTAGCAGCGGGCGCGGAGGCTTCATTCTACTCCAGCCGTGCTACAGCCTTGTGACGGCGCGGTGTCAACCGCGCGGCGGGATCAGTCGCGGAAGTTGTTGAACTCCAGCGGCATGTCCGGCACATCCTTGCGCAGCATGGCCATCGCCGCTTGCAGGTCGTCGCGCTTGGCGCCGGTGACGCGCACCGATTCGCCCTGGATGCTCGCTTGCACCTTCATCTTGCTGTCCTTGATCACGCGTACGATCTTCTTGGCATCGTCGGTCTCGATACCGTTCTTGACCTTGATGACCTGCTTGACCTTGTCGCCGCCGATTTTCTTGATATCGCCGTCTTCCAGGAAGCGGACGTCAACCTTGCGCTTGGCCAATTTGTTGGTCAGCACGTCACGTACCTGGCTCAACTGGAACTCGGAATCGGCAAAGGCGGTCAGTTCGTTGTCCTTTTGCTCGACCCGCGCGTCGCTGCCCTTGAAATCGAACCGGGTGGTGATTTCCTTGTTGGACTGGTCGACCGCGTTTTTCACTTCGATCATATCGGCTTCAGAAACTACATCAAACGACGGCATGGCTATTTCCTTTTCGTGTGGCATGCAGGCGTGTGCAACAACCCCTGCATCAAAGTCTGACATTTTAACGGACAACAGCACGCAAGCCGCCATATGCCAAGTGGTTTTTTGTGCGTTTCCCTCTATAATCGACTAAATTTATCGGTTTTTTAGTCCATGCAGCCACTCTCATCCGTTCAATATCAATTCCCCCTGCAGTCCCTCAATACTTTCGGCATAGCGGCCCATGCGCACGCGTATTTGCGCGTGACAAATACCGAGCAGTTGATCGGCGTTTATGCAGATGCCCATTGGCGCGCTTTGCCGCGACTGGTTTTGGGGGGCGGCAGCAATGTGCTGCTGACCGGCGATTTCTCAGGCCTGGTATTGCACCTCGCACTCGAGGGAAAACAGGTGGTCGGCGGCAATGAAACCCATCATTTCGTTCGCGCTGCGGCCGGTGAGAACTGGCACGCCTTCGTGCAATGGACCCTGGCCCAGGGATTGGGCGGACTGGAAAACCTGTCGCTGATACCGGGCACCGTGGGCGCATCGCCTATCCAGAATATCGGTGCGTACGGGCTGGAAATCAAGGACGTCTTGCACAGCGTGACCGTGTTCGATCCGCGCGACGGCATCACGCGCACCATGAATGCGGCGGCGTGCGGTTTTGCTTACCGCGACAGCGTGTTCAAGCGCGAAGCGGGCCGCGACCTGGTGATCCTGGACGTGACGTTCGCGCTGCCGCGCTCATGGCAGCCGAACCTGCGCTACGCGGAACTGGCGCAGGCCGTGGCCGAACAAGGATACGCCGTGCCGACCGCACAGCAGGTGGCCGACACCGTGATCGCGATCCGCCGCCGCAAGCTGCCCGATCCGGCGGTGATCGGCAATGCCGGCAGCTTCTTCAAGAACCCGGTGGTATCGAGAGCGCACTGCGCAGCGCTGCTCGAGCGTTTTCCGGCGCTGGTACACCATGCGCAGCCCGACGGCAGCGAGAAGCTCGCTGCGGGCTGGCTGATCGATCAATGCGGCTGGAAGGGGCGTAACCTGGGCGCGGCTGGCGTGTACCCGAAACAGGCGCTGGTGCTGGTCAATAACGGTGGCGCCACGGGGGCGGAGGTGGTGGCGCTGGCCCAGGCGATTCAGGCCGATGTGATGGCAAAGTATGGCGTGGCGCTGGAGGCGGAGCCGGTGTTTGTATGATGGCAGATCACAGGTTCCATGGATTCCCGCTTTCGCGAGGATGACGTGCCAAGGCCGCACACTGAAATTCCGTCATCCTCGCGCACGCGGGGATCCATACTGAATATGCTTTAGCCGAAGCTGCAAACGTAGTCCAGGGTTTCGACCGTCTCGATATCGAACGACGAATCACCGACGATGCTGAACTGGTCGCCGGCCGAATAAGTCTTCCACTCTTGTTCACCAGCCAGGCGCACCTTGCACACGCCACTGACCACTTCCATGATTTCCGGCGCGCCGGTGTTGAACTTTAGGGTGGACGGGAAAATCACGCCCACGCTTTTCTTGCTGCCATCGGCAAAGATGATGTTGTGCGAGACGCATTTGCCGTCGAAGTAGACATTGGACTTCTTGACGACGCTGACTTGATCGAATTGAGTACTCATGCTGCTGGTTTCCTTAATGTGATACGGGGAGGGGACCAGGCAGCTGGGCCGCGCTTTGGACGCGGTTGCGGCCCGCCGTCTTGGCGGCGTACAGCGCCTGGTCGGCGTGCTGGATCAGTTCATCGATGGTCGACTGCGGCGACGGCACCACGCTGGCCACACCGATCGACATCGTCACGCAGGACAGGTCGGTGGTCGCTTGCGGGTTTTCGATGGCTAACTGCTCCAGGTGTCGGCGGCATGACTCGGCCACGATCAGTGCCCCAGCCAATGGTGTCTCCGGCAGGATAATGACGAATTCCTCGCCGCCATAGCGCGCGGCCAGATCGGCCGGGCGCTTCAGGTGTTCGGTCAATACGGCGGCCACTTTCTTGAGGGCGAGGTCCCCCGCCAGGTGGCCGAAGCTGTCGTTATACACCTTGAAAAAATCGACGTCGCACATCAGGATCGTGAGCGGCTTTTTATCGCGCTGCCCGCGCTGCCATTCGATGCGCATGGTGTCGTCGAAGCGGCGGCGGTTGGCGATACCGGTCAGGGCGTCGAGCGCGGCCAGTTTTTGCAGTTCGATATTGGCGTCGGCCAGGCTTTTCTGGCTCTCGCGCAGGAAGCGGAACGCCTGGTCGCGCTGCAGGCGGCTGATATGCGCGCCCGAGTGGTAGCGCACGCGCGCCAGCAGCTCGAGCTTGTCGGGCAGCTTGACCATGTAGTCGTTGGCGCCGGTGGCAAAGCTGTGCGCCTTGAGCTTGGGGTCTTCCTTGGCTGACAACACGATCACCGGCACATGGCGCAGCGACTCGTCACCGCGATACAGCTGGATCAGGCCGAAACCGTCGATGGCCGGCATCACCAGGTCCTGCAGGATCACCGTCGGTTGCAGCTGCACCGCAGTTTGCGCCGCCAACGTGGCGTCGGTGACGTAATGGAATTCGATATCGGATTGGTCGCTCAACATGCGCCGCACGGCTTCGACGATGATCAACTGGTCGTCAACCAGCAGCACCCGGACCTTGAAGGCGGTGAGCGCCTGTTCAGGGTCGAATGGGGCTGCGGCGATTGCGGGTGCTTCGGACATCGATACTCTCTTTCTCGCAGCCCGCTACGTGCGGCTGCCCAATGTGCTGCGCAGGACCGGTCCGATCCGCGTCAGCGGTAAAATCATTTGCGCCGCATCGAGTTCGGCGGCGGCGCGCGGCATGCCGTAGACGGCGCTGCTGGCCTGGTCCTGGGCGATGGTCAGATAGCCGGCGCGGCGCATCGCCAGCAAGCCCTCGGCGCCGTCGCGGCCCATGCCCGTCAACAGCACGCCCACCGCCGCGCCTTTCCAGCGCTGCGCCACGCAGTGGAAGAACACATCGACCGACGGCCGGTATGCATAGTCCTTGGGGTTGGCATCGTAACGCAAGCGCAGATTTTGATCCAGCGTCAGGTGGTCGTTGCTCTTGGCAATGAGGACCACGCCAGCTGCCAGCTCGTCGCCTTCTTCGGCGGTACGCACCGGCATGTCGAGCTGCTCGCCGAGCCAGCGCGCGAAGTTGTTGGCGAAGTGCTCGTCGATGTGCTGCACCACCACCACCGCGCAGCCGCGTGGCGCCACCCAGCCGGCCAGCATCTTGGAGACCGCCACCGGGCCGCCGGTAGAGGCGCCAATGGCCAGCAGCGAGGTGACCGGCACCGCTGCATCGGCATTGTCCGCGACGGCCGCCGGGTTGCTGCCGGCGAGCGACGTGCGCGGCGCCATGGCCTGGTTGCCGCCGCTGTGGCGTATCAGCTTGTCCATGGTACGGATCTTGGCCAGCAGTTCGGAGTCGCCACCGGGCTGGCCTTGCAGCACCGGCGTGGCGGTGACGTCGAGCGCACCCGCGCCCAGCGCCCGGAATACCTGGTTGACGTTGTCCTGCGGCCGGCCGGTCACGATCAGGATCGCGCACGGGCTCTGTTCCATGATCTTGCGGGTGGCTTCCACGCCGTCGAGCTCCGGCATGTTGAGGTCCATGAGGATCAGGTCGGGCCGGTTTTCCGCGCACATGCGCACCGCCTCCGCGCCAGTGCGGGCGATCCAGAGCACCTGGTGTTCGGCGGTGCTGGCCACCACGCGCCGCAGCGCTTCGGCTGCCATGGCGACATCGTTGGCGATGGCGATTTTCATCTGTGGGCGTCTCCAATCAGGTCGCTGACAGCATCGAGCAGCGTCTCGTCGTGGAAGCTGCCCTTGGTCAGATAATAGTCTGCGCCGGCCGACAGTCCGCGTGCGCGGTCCTCCGGCCGATCTTTATAAGAGACTATCATGACTGGCAGCTTGTGGAGGTGGATATCCTTCTTGATCAGTGCGACCAGCTCGATTCCGTCCATGCGCGGCATGTCCACGTCGGTGATTACCAGGTCGTATTCGCCGCTGCGCACCACGTTCCAGCCGTCGATGCCGTCGATTGCGATATCGACCAAAAAGCCCCGGCTTTGCAGCAGCTTGCGTTCCATTTCGCGCACCGTGAGCGAATCGTCCACCACCAGCACGCGCTTGGTCTTGCGGCGCTCGGTGTGGTCGGCGCGGGTAAGCTGGTGCAGGCCGCCGTCGTGCAGCAGTTTGTCGATCGACAGCAGCAGGTCGGGCACGTCGAGGATCAGTACCGGGTCGCCGTTGTCGAGCAGGGCGGCAGCCGAGATGTCACGCATCTTGCCGAAGATCGGATCGATGGCCTGCACCGCCAGGCTTTGCTCGCCGCTGATCGCATCGACCACCAGCGCATAGCGGCGCGCACCGCTGCCGATCACCACCACCGACAGTTCCTCCGACGACGCATCGGTGTCGCCAAGTTCCAGCACCTGCGCCGCCGACACCAGCCCCAGGTGCTCGCCGCCGAAGTCGAAGAACTGTTTATTTTCCAGCGTATGGATGGTCGATTGCGGCACCTTGATCACGCGCTCGACCTGCACGATCGGCACCGCGTAAGCCTCGCCCTTCACATCGACCACCAGCGCCCGCACGATCGACTGCGTGAGCGGCAGGGTGATGAATGTGCGGAAGCCCACGCCCAGTTCCGACTCGATGCGCACGGTACCGTTTTGCGAGCGGATGGTTTCGTGGACGATATCGAGCCCCACGCCGCGCCCCGAGATCTCGGTGGTGTTTTCCTTCAGGCTGAAGGCCGGCAGGAACAGAAACTCCATCAGTTCCGCGCCCGACATGGCCGCTGCCATCGGCGCGCTGGCCATCTTGCGGTCGATGACGCGGGCGCGGATTTTTTCCAGGTCCACACCCTTGCCGTCGTCGCTGATCTCGATACTGAGCATGCCGGCGCGGTGTTTCGCCTCGAGCACGATGGTGCCGGCGCCGGGTTTGCCGGCGGCAATGCGTTCCACCGCGCTGTCCATGCCGTGGTCAATGGCGTTGCGCAGCATGTGGTTGAGCGGGCTTTCGATACGGGCCAGGATGTCGCGGTCCACCAGCGTGTCTTCGCCGATGATCTGCAACTGCACGTCCTTGCCGAGGCTGCGGGCCAGGTCGCGCACCATGCGCGGGAATGGCTGCACGCCGTCGCGGAATGGTCGCATGCGCATGGTCAGCACCTCGTCCACCATGCCCTGCGAGACTGCCAGCACGCGCCGCTCGTACGCCTCGGTGTCGGCAATGTGCTCGAGCACGAACTGCTTGAGCGGCTGGGTCTTTTGCAGCGCCAGCAGGGATAATTCCTTGAGCTTCGGGTCGCTGCTGTTGGAGATGGCCTCGTGCAGCTGCTCGATTACCGTCGCCAGGCTGGCCTGGTTGCGCTTGAAGCGTTGCAGGCTCTGGATGAACGGATGCATCTGGTGGGCGTTGATGCGCGACTCGCTGGCCAGCGACAGCAGCTTGTCGAAGTTCTGCGCCTTGGCGGCGGCGCCCGGCGCCGCGCGCCGATCGACCGGCGTTTCCTCGGCCGGCGCCGGCGCCGGCTCGATTGGCAGCTCGCCGACCGGGAACGCCGGCGGCGGCACTGGCACTGGCGCAGTTGCAGGCGCAGCCTGCTGCATCCACCCCATCTCCGCCTGCAAATTGACCGGTTCCGGCAAAAACGCGATGGTGGCGATCGAGTCGAGCGTCTGCCTGATCAGGGTTTCGTTGGCGGCCAGCCAGGCATTGACGCCGCTGTCCTGCAGGCGTGACAGTTGCAGGATCAGGTCCACCCCGGCCAGCAGCACGTCCACCCGGTTGGGCGTGAGCGCCAGCTTGCCATGCTGCGCGGCGATGAAGGCGTCTTCCATGCTGTGCGCTACCTGCACCACCACGTCGAGCCCGACGATGGACGCCGCCCCCTTGATCGAGTGCGCCGCGCGCATCATGGCTTCCACCGCACCGGCGTCGTTCTTCAGCCGCTCCATGGCCAGCAGGCCGTCGGTGAGGACTTGGGTCTGGCTGTCTGCCTCCATGCGGAACAGGTCCAGCATCGAAAATTGGCTCAGGTCTCCGCCCATGCCGCCGTTATCCTGGCTCATCGCAGCGTCCTCGCAAGTTGGTAGCCGATCAGCGCCGCGTCCAGCACGCCCACGTGCATGTCGGCGATCGAGATCACGCCCGATAAAAAGCGCGACAGCCCCTTGTTGATGGTGGCGGCTGGCGCCTGCACGGCGGCCGTCGCATAGCGCTCGATGCCGTGCAGGTCGGCCACCGGCAGCGCGTACGCCTGGTCTTCCCAGCGGATCAGCAGCAGCCGCGCAAAGGTGTGGCGGTGGTTAGCTGCTTCGCCCTCGCTGTCGTCGATGCCCAGCAGGGCGGCGAGCGACATGCACGGGTACAGGGTGCCACCGACGTTGACGATGCCGGTCAGGCCGCGGTCGGTGCGGTGCGGCAGCCGGTGCGGCTTCGCTTCCGGCGCCACGGCCACGAACAACTTGGTCGGCAGCGACAGCCATTCGCGGCCGATGCGAAACACCAGGCACGAGGCGTCCAGCGCCTGGGTGTCGATGGCGGGCTGGCGGAAGTGCGCCGCCCATTCAGCCTTGTAGCCGGCGCCCACCGCGCGCTGCAGATTGCGCTGGGCGGCGCTGGCGTACACCTCGCAGTTACGGCAGTGAATGTGCTGCGCCAGCTTCTCGCAGGTCTGGTCGCCGGCCACGCCGATGCGGTTCCAGCAATCGTCGATTTCAATCGCATCGGCGGGGACTAAGGTGGTCGTCATGTCGGGGCGCCCTTGTTCTTAAGATGCCTGCTGGCGTTTGTAGATGCGGGCGGCGCGCGCCTTGAGCGCGCTAGCGGTGGCCGCGTCGCCACTGGTGTCGGCCAGCAGCGCCAGGTGGCACAGCGCTTCGTAGTGGTCGGGCTGCAGGTAGATGCAGCGCTTCCAGTAGTCCTGCGCCTGCACATGCTTGTTCGTCAGCTCGTTGATCAGGCCGAGGATGAAATACGCCTCGGCCGACTCCGGGTGCTGCGCCAGGTGGTCGCGGCAATCGCGCTCGGCTTCCTTCAACTGGCCCAGGTCGGCCAGGCGGCGGGCGCCGGCCAGCAGGTCGCGGCCTGGGGCCGCCCTGGCAGCTGGCGCCTTGACGACAGCGGCAGTGGGGCGCTTCAAGGTCGTGGCAGTGGCAGGCGCTGCCGCCACCGGCATGGCCGGACGCGCAATCCGCACAGCAGGCGCAGGCACAGCGGGAGCCGGCACCACGCGCGCCTTCTTGCGCGCGGCCGCCTCCGCATCCTTGATCAACCCAAACGCCTGCGCGTACGGCAGCGGTGCGAAGCCGTTGGCGCACAGCGACGGCACTTCGGCATAGCCGACGAACAGCAGGCCATCGCGCTTGAGCATGGTGTCGAGATTGCGGATGGCGGCACTGGTGGTAGGCTTGTCGAAGTAGATCAGCAGGTTGCGGCAAAAGATCACGTCATAAAAGCCGGCGCGCCTGGCCATGGTCATTTCCAGCACGTTCCCCTGGTGGAAGCGTACCTGCTTGCGCACCGCGTCGCTGATGCGCCAGGCGTCCTTGCCAAGTTCACTGAAGTGACGCTGGCGGAACGCCAGGTCCTGGCTGCGAAAGGCGTTGCGCCCGTACACGCCGGTCTTGGCGCGCGCCACGCACACCGGGCTGATGTCGAAGGCATCGACCATGAAACGGTCGGCCGGAATGCCGGCGTCGAGCAGCACCATCGCCATCGTGTACGGCTCCTCCCCGCCGGCGCACGGCAGCGACAGCACGTGGAACAGGCGGTTCGGTTCGACCAGCGTCTGCTGTTTCAGGTAGTCGGCGGTGGCGTGAAAGGCCTGCTGGTCGCGGTAGAACCACGATTCCGGCACCACCACCAGTTCCACCAGCGCCGTCAGTTCTTCCGGCGTCATGCGGCCCAGGTAATCGTCGGTGTCGAGCGCGCCGCTGGAGACCACGCGCGCGCGGATGGCGCGGTCGACGACCTGCTTCGACAGGTTCAACCCGGTCGCCGCGCGCAGCATGATCTGGGCCGGCGTGGTCATTGCAGGTCCCCAGCGTTGGGAAAGAGCGCAATGCGCAGCGCCGGCGTGAGCAGCTGCTCGAGCTCCACCAGTTGCAACATGCCGCGCCCGTCGCCGGCCACCTGGCCCAGGAACGGCGCTGCCTTGACGCCGCTCTCGGTCAACTGGTCGTCACGCACTTCCTGCACGCCCTGCACGCGCTCGGCGCGCAATCCCAGCAAGTGCACGGTGCCTTCCGGTGCGCGGTAGTCGGCCACGATGATGCGCGTGTCGAAATGGTCGGCGCCGGGCGGCAGGCCGCTGGCCAGGCACAGGTCCACCACCGGCACCGAGGCGCCGTGGTAGTCCATCAGCCCCACCACCGGTGCGGGCGCCAGCGGCAGATGCTTGAGATCGAGCAGCGGCACCACGCGCACCACGTCGCGCAGGCGCAAGCCGTAGCGGTCGGCGCCGATGTGGAAGACAAGCAGTTTCATCGCGCTCAGACTGCGACGGCGAAGTTGGCCACGCTGGTCTGCAGGTCGCCGGCCGCGTATTGCAGCTGGTGGACCGCTTCGCTGGTGGCCTTGAGCGACTCCACCGTTTGCTGGGTGGCGTCGTTCAGCTGCATCATGGTGGCGCTGATCTGCTCCGCGCCCACCGCCTGCGACTGCATCCCTTGCAGCACGGCGTCGAATTGCGGCGCCAGTTTCTGCACCTGGTCCATCACGCCGGAAAGCTGGTCGGTGACCTGGCGCACTTCGCCCACGCTGCGGCGGATCTCTTCCGAGAATTTGTCCATGCCCATCACGCTGGCCGATACCGCCGACTGCATTTCCTTGAGCATCTGCTCGATGTCCCAGGTGGAGACCGAGGTCTGGTCGGCCAGGCGCCGAATCTCGGTGGCTACGACCGAGAAGCCGCGACCCGCTTCGCCGGCCTTTTCCGCCTCGATGGCGGCGTTGAGCGAGAGGATATTGGTCTGGTCGGCCACCTTGGTAATGGTGATCAGCACGCTGTTGATGTTCGAGGCCTTTTCCGACAGCGCGGCCAGCTTGGCGTTGATCGAATCGGTGGCGCTGACCATGTGCTGCATGGTGCTGTCCATGCGGCGCAGGTTGCCCTGGGCGTCGGCGGTGGCGGTGGTGGTGTAGTCCGCCACGGCCGTGGCTTCTTCCATGGTTTTGAGCAGTTGCGAGGCATTGGCCGAGATTTCCTTGGTGGTGCTGAGAATTTCCACGCTGGTTTGCGCCTGTTCGATGCCGGTCGCTTCCTGCTGCTTGGCCGAGGCGGCGATTTCGGTGGCCGACGTGGTGACCTGGATGCCGGCCTTTTGCACGTTGTTGAGCAGCGCACGCAGGTTTTCGAACATGCGGTCGAGGCCTTGCGCCAGCTGGCCGATGGCGTCGGTGCCGGTCACTTCGATGGTGCCGGTCAGATCGCCCGAAGCGGCTTTCGACACCACGCCCAGCAGCGCATCGACCTTGGCGCGCAGCTCGTCGCCCACGGCTTTTTCCTTGGCCTGGCTGTCCTCGATCGACTGCGCCATGCGGTTGAATTCCTCGGTGACCTTGCCCAGTTCATCGTTGGCCAGCACCTCGGCGCGCGCACCCTGGTCGCCGCGGGCGATGCGGCCGACGGCGGATGTGAGGTTCGACAGCGGATTGGTGAGCGAGGCGACCAGCAGCCAGGCCACCAGGGCGCCCAGCAGCACGCAGGCCATGCCGCCCACCGTGATCACCAGCCGCATGCTTTCCTGCAGGCTGGCCGAAGCTGCCGAGCGCACGCCAAGCAGCCGGTGCTCCTCGGTGGTGGCGTCGTTCATGAATTTATAGATCTCGCCGATCGCGGAATTGCTGGTGCCGGCCAGTTGCGGCGTGCGTCCCATGGCGTCGGCGGCGCCGGGCTTGTCGCCCATTTGTTCGCGCATGACCAGCTGCGATTCGATCACGTCCTTGCTCCAGGCATTGATCATGGCTTCCAGCTTGCTGAAACGGGTGGCCTGTTCAGGATTGTCGCGGGTGAGCTTTTGCAGGGTCTGGATCGATTCCGGAATGTCGCGCTGTTCCTTGCGGGTGCGCTCGAGGCGCGTGGTGTTGCCGGTGAGGTAATAGCCGCGCGCTTCCACCTGCACTTGCAGCAGGTCGTTGCGCAAGCCGTCGATGGCCTGGATCACGTCCATCGTGTGGCGGTCCCACTGGTTGGCTTCGGAGAGACTATTGAAACGGTTGTAGGCGATGATCAAGAGCGCCAGGATGATGGCCAGGATGGCGCCGAAGCCCAGGTATAGTTTGCGTTTGATGCTCAAGTCTTTAAACATGGTTTCTCCGAGGCGCCGATAGATGGTGTCGCATTGTCCCATGGTAATGGTGCAGGAACAAAAAAAAAGCCGCTCAGCGAGCGGCTTTTCATGGGGCGGTCCGTTGTTTATTGGCCGCGCTTGAGGCGTGCGTTGGCGGCGATGCGCAGGCGCAGGGCGTTCAGCTTGATGAAGCCGCCGGCGTCGGCCTGGTTGTAGGCGCCGCCGTCTTCGTCGAAGGTGGCGATGTTCATATCGAACAGCGAGTCGGTCTTCGAGTCGCGCGACACGACGATCACATTGCCCTTGTACAGTTTCACGCGTACCCAGCCGTTGACGGTCGCTTGCGTGTGGTCGATCAGCGTTTGCAGCGCCACGCGCTCCGGCGCCCACCAGTAGCCGTTGTAGATCAGCGAGGCGTAGCGTGGCATCAGGTCGTCCTTCAGGTGGGCCACTTCGCGGTCCAGCGTGATCGACTCGATGGCGCGGTGGCCCTTGAGCATGATGGTGCCGCCCGGGGTTTCGTAGCAGCCGCGCGATTTCATGCCGACGTAGCGGTTTTCCACCAGGTCGAGGCGGCCGATGCCGTGCTTGCCGCCGAGGCGATTGAGTTCGGTCAGCACGGTGGCCGGCGACATGCGCACGCCGTTCAGTGCCACGATGTCGCCTTTTTCGTATTCCAGGTCCAGGTATTCCGCCTGATCGGGCGCCGCTTCAGGGCTCACGCTCCAGCGCCACATCGATTCCTCGGCTTCAGCGCTCGGGTTTTCCAGGTGACGGCCTTCGAACGAGATGTGCAGCAGGTTGGCGTCCATCGAGTACGGCGCGCCGCCGTTCTTGTGTTTCATGTCGATGGCGATGCCGGCGTCTTCCGCGTACTTCAGTAGTTTTTCACGCGACAGCAGGTCCCACTCGCGCCATGGGGCGATCACTTTCACGCCGGGTTTCAAAGCATAGGCGCCCAGTTCGAAGCGCACCTGGTCGTTGCCCTTGCCGGTGGCGCCGTGCGAGATGGCGTCGGCGCCGGTCTCGTTGGCGATTTCGATCAGGCGCTTGGCGATCAAAGGACGGGCGATCGAGGTACCCAGCAGGTATTCGCCTTCGTACACGGTATTGGCGCGGAACATCGGGAACACGAAGTCGCGCACGAATTCTTCGCGCACGTCGTCGATGTAGATGTTCTCTGGCTTGATGCCGAACTTGATCGCCTTGGCGCGTGCCGGCTCCAGTTCTTCGCCCTGGCCCAGGTCGGCCGTGAAGGTGACGATTTCGCATTGGTAGTTATCCTGCAGCCATTTGAGGATGACGGAGGTATCGAGGCCGCCCGAGTAGGCGAGGACTACTTTTTTAATATCGCTCATGCTTGATTCCAGGTGTGTGAATTGATTGATTGTTTATGCGGGAGTGTCGAGGCGACCGAGCAGCAGGTACTCGATCAGCGCCTTCTGGATGTGCAGGCGGTTCTCGGCTTCGTCCCAGACCACCGATTGCGGTCCGTCGATGACTTCCGCCGCCACTTCCTCGCCACGGTGGGCGGGCAGGCAGTGCATGAACAGTGCGTCGGGTGCGGCGCGGGCCATCTTGGCGCCATCGACGATCCAGCCGTCGAATGCTTTCAGGCGCGCGGCGTTTTCTTCTTCGTAGCCCATGCTGGTCCACACGTCGGTGTTGACCAGGTGCGCGCCGGCGCAGGCGTCGGACGGGTTGGCGAAGAACGTGTAGCGGTCGGTGGAAACGAGCGACATGTCCATGTCGTAGCCCTTGGGCGTGGACACGTTGACGTGGAAGCCGAATACCTCGGCCGCCTGCAGCCACGAGTACAGCATGTTGTTGGCGTCGCCGATCCACGCCACCGTCTTGCCGGTGATCGGGCCGCGGTGCTCGTAGAACGTGAAGATGTCGGCAAACACCTGGCACGGGTGGTGCTCGTTGGTCAGGCCGTTAATCACCGGCACGCGCGAATTGGCAGCGAAGCGCTCGATGATGTCCTGGCCGAAGGTGCGCACCATGATGATGTCGCACATGCGGCTCATGACCTGGCCCGCGTCTTCCACCGGCTCGCCGCGTCCCAGTTGGCTGTCGCGCGTGTTGAGGTAGATGGCGGCGCCGCCCAGCTGGTGCATGCCGGCTTCGAACGACAGGCGGGTACGGGTGGAGTTTTTCTCGAAGACCATCACCAGGGTGCGGTCGATCAGCGGATGGTAAATCTCGTAGTTCTTGAACTTGCGCTTGATGAGGTGCGCGCGTTCGATCACGTACTCGTATTCTTCCAGCGTGAAGTCGGAAAACTGCAGGTAATGCTTGATCTGTTTTTGGATAGGCATAGTGGCAACTGGCAGGTGAGCTGGCCTGGGACTCGATACCCGGCCGGCTGAACCGGTCAATTATAAAGGCAATTCAAACAATATGGCCCGTTTACGGCCGATCCACGAAAGATTGTGCTGGTAATCCAGCCCCTTTCAGTGATAGATCTGCGCTGCTGCCGGCCCACGTGCGGCGGGCGCCACCAGCGGCAGGTCCAGCGTGAACACGGTGCCGGCCGCCGAACTGCGTACCGTGATCTGCCCGCCCAGCAGCGACGTGACGATGTTGTAACTGATCGACAGTCCCAGCCCGCTGCCGCCTTGCCCCAGCTTGGTGGTAAAGAACGGATCGAAGATGCGCGACATATTGGCCGGCGCGATGCCGCCGCCGTTGTCGCCGAACACCAGCTGCACCCGACCCGGTGCGTCAATGGCAGTGGAAGCGTGCAGCCACATGCGGCCCGCCGCGTCCCTGTCGAATGCGTGCAGCAACGCGTTGTTGATGAAGTTGGCGATTACCTGGCCCAGCGGGCCAGGGTAACTGTCCATGGCGATATGCGGCGGCACGTCTGTCTCGATGCGGTGGCTCGAGGCGCGGATGCGGTTCATCATGGTGGCGATCACTTCGCCGGCCACCTGCTGCAGGTCGAAGGCGCGGCGCTGCTCGGTGGTGCGGTCCACCGCCACCTGCTTGAAGCTGTTGACCAGGTCCGCCGCGCTGTTCAACCCACGCATCACCAGCTCGTGGGCGCGCGCAGCGTCATCGAGATACGCCGCCAGCTCGGAGCGGCGCAAGCCCGGCCCGCTGACTTGCTGCGCCAGGTCCAGGGTTTTCTGGTGCAGCGTGCTGGCGATCAGCAGGCTGTTGCCGATCGGGGTATTGAGTTCGTGCGCCACGCCGGCCATCAGGGAGCCCAGCGCCGCCAGCTTTTCCTGCGACACCAGCTGGGTTTGCGCATCCTTCAACTGGGCGTAGGCCTGGGCGTTGTCGAGCGCGATGGCGCCGTAGGCGCACAGGGTGCGGAAGATCAGGCGCTCACGCTCGCGGTAGGCGCGCGCGTTGGAGGCCTGCACCGTCATCACGCCCAGCGTGCGCTCCCCGACCACCAGCGGCACGTACAGCGCACACGCCATGAGCAGGGTGCCGGGGGCTAGAAAGATGTCGTCGGGGCCCACGTCCTCCACGTAGATCTCGCGCCGCTCGCGCAGGCAGCGCGCGGCGTTGGCGCGCGGGTTGTCCACGGCGATGGCGTTGTCGGGCAGGGACTTGCCGTTCTCCACGCCGAAGGCGCGGTTGAGGGTGTCGCAACCGGGATCGCACAGATAGATGGCGAAGCTGTTGGCCGTCAGCAGCGCCTGCACGTGACGGTTGATGGCCTTGAACACGGCGTTGGCGTCGAGGTGGGTGGTGATCTCCTGGCCGATGGCGGACAGCCGCTCGAGCGTGGCGGTGGTCTGTTGCAGCACGCGGGCGCGGCGCGCCTCGGACGCGGCCAGTTCGCGGTGGTGCTGGCCGTCGGCACGCGCGCGTTCGGTCTGCTGGTGCACCTGCATGGCGATGGCGCGGTTGGTCGCTTCGCGGCTGTGGGTGGTGCGGCGCGCAGCCGCTGCCGCCTGGGCCGATTCGTAGGCGCGCTGGTACTGGCCGGTTTGCGCGTATTCGTGCGCCAGCGTCTCCAGCAGGTCGCCCGGCAGCGTATAGCCTTCGATATGCGCGGCCAGCGCCAGCGCCTGGTGCAGGTAGTGCAGGGTGGCGTTCTGCTCGGTCATGCCGGGCGGCGGCGGCAGCGCGTGGCGGGTGTGGATCACCGACAGCACGCGCAGCGTGCGCACATGGTTGTTCAGGTTGGACTGCGCCTCGGCCAGCGCGATGGCGTCTTCCGCCACCGCCAATGCTTCCTGCGGCCGGTCGAGGAAGCACAGCGCGTGCGCCTGGCCGCGCCGGGCCGCGCACATCAGGTCGGCGTGACGCAGGCGCGCGGCGCTGTCCTGCAACTGGCGGAAGGACTCGAGCGCGGCGGCGTAGGCGCCGGTGTCGAGTTGCAGGTCGCCCTGGAACTGCAGCGCGGTGGCGTAGCTGCGGGCCTCGCGCAGTGGCGTCAGCACATCGAAGGCTTCGTCCAGCAGGGCGGCGCTGGCCTCGAGCTGGCCCAGGCGGCGCATGGTGTCGGCGGTATGCGTGAGGCACACGCCGATGCTGCGCGGCCAGTTGGTCGGGCGTGCCATCTCCAGCGCGCGCTGCATCCATTCGAGCGCGGCGCGGTGGTCGTTGAGGTTGGTGAAATCGATGCCGATGTTGATGGCGGCGGTAATCGCCGCGCGCAACTGGCCGCTCACGCGCGCCGCCTCGTACACGCGGGCGAAATGGCCGGCTGCCGTGCCATAGTTGCTGCCCTGGGTGGCGGCAGTGCCAAAAAAGTCCAGCACCCATACCGCCAGCGCCGGATGCAGCTGGGCCGGATCCAGCGTTGCGAAGCGGTCCGACCAGCGGGCTTCGGCCGTGCAGCGGTTTTCCATCACCGCCCAGCGCGCGATGGCTGCCTCGGCGCAGGTGGCGCGCAGGTCGTCAGTCTCCTCCGCGCCCACGCCGGGCCGGCGCGCAATGGCGATCATGTGTTCGAGGTGTGCATTGCCGCGCTGGTGGTCGCCGCTATCGATGGCGATCCAGGCGCGCAGCCAGCGGGTGTCGGCCACGCCGCGCCAGTCGCCGCAGGCCAGCATCTGGGCGCCGATCTCGATGGCCATGCGCTCGGCGGCAGCGAGTTCACCGGCCAGCCAGGCCGCTTCGGCCGCCACCAGCTCCAGCCGCGCGGCAGTGGCCGACAGGTCGGGCGGCGCCAGGCCGGCGGCGAACAGCAGCACCAGCCCCTCGCGGGCCAGGGCCACGGCGCGCGCGCTGTCGCGCTGGCGCAAGTGCCAGGCCAGCGGCACCAGCACCGCCAGCCGCTCGGCGCCGGAAAGGCGCAGCAGCACGGTTTCCCACTGGGCTACTTCGTCGTCGAGTACAAACAAGTCCATCGCGATCCCTTAGAACTTTACCTGCCGCGCAGCGAGGGTGGGCTGCCTGCGTTGGTATTGCTACCGAGAATTATAGACCGCAAATGCGGCCCGCGCGCATGTCGCTATTACTATGGAATCAATACAGGGTCTGCGACGACTCGTGCAGCAACTGGCCGTACAGCGTGTGGCGCATGCGCGCGATCTTGCCTTCCGCCACAGCCTCCAGCACCGCGCATTGCGGTTCGATCAGGTGGCGGCAGTTGTAAAACTTGCAGTGGCCGAGGTAAGGCGCGAATTCGACGAAGGCGCGTTCGAGCATGCCCTCTGTCAAATGGTAGAGGCCGAATTCCTGGAAACCGGGCGAATCGATGATGGCCGTGCCGGCACCGAGTTCGGGCAGCTGGTACAGCCGGGTGAAGGTGGTGGTGTGCTTGCCGGTGTCGAGCGCGGCCGAAATTTCGCGCACGGCGATGTCGGCGTCGGGCACCAGCAGGTTGATCAGCGAGGACTTGCCCATGCCGGACTGGCCGATCAGGATCGACGACTGGCCGGCCATCAGCGGCTGCAGGATCTGCACCGCTTCTTCGGGGCGGGCCGTGGCCGATACTTCGTGCACCGGGTAGCCGAGCGATCCATAGGCGGCCACCCGTTCACGCGTGCGCGGCAGCGCCGCCGCCACGTCGGTTTTATTGAGGATCAGGTGGGCCTTGATGCCGGCCGCTTCGGCCGCCACCAGCGAGCGCGAAACCAGGTCGTCGGCAAAACCGGGCTCGGTGGCCACCACGATGAACAACTGCGTCAGGTTGGCGGCCAGCAGCTTGGACTTGTACTGGTCGGAGCGGTAGAGCAGGGTGCTGCGTTCTTCGATCTTGTCGATCACGCCCTGGTCGTTGGACGTGGTGGTGATCTGCACGATGTCGCCGACGGCGACGTTGGTCTTCTTGCCGCGCGTAACGCATTGCAGCTTGCGGCCATCGGCTTCGGCCAGGTAGTGGCGGCCGTGGGCGGCGATGATGGTCGCCGTCAGTTTTTGTTGGAGTTTTGGGTTGTTCATGAGGCCGCAGCCATGGTCGGATGTTGATGCAGTTGTCGAATCCGCACGCTCGCCGGCGGGTGCGTATCGTAGAAGGCCGAGTGCAGCGGATCGGGAGTGAGGGTGGAAGCGTTGTCTTCGTACATTTTGACCAGTGCCGACACCAGGTCGCGCGCATCGGTGTGCTGGGCGGCAAAGGCGTCTGCCTCGAATTCGTGCTTGCGCGAGCTGATCGAGGTCAGTGGTCCAAACAGGAATGTGAACACCGGCAGCACCAGCATGAACAGCAGCAGCATCATGGCGTCGTTGGTCTGGCCTGGCAGGGCCAGCGGATCGACGCCGAGGCCGGTGTAGAACCACACCTGGTTTTTCAGGTAGCCGAGCAGCGCCAGGAAGCCGAGCGAAATGGTAAAGATCATCACGATGCGCTTGACGATGTGCTTGAGCTTGAAGTGGCCGAGTTCGTGCGCCAGCACCGCCTCGATCTCGTGCGGTTGCAGGCGCGAAAGCAGGGTGTCGAAAAACACGATGCGCTTGTGGGCGCCGAAGCCGGAAAAATAGGCGTTGCCGTGGGCGCTGCGCCTGGAGCCGTCCATCACGAACAGGCCCTTGGAGGCAAAGCCCACGCGCGTCATCAGGCCTTCGATGCGGTCCTTGAGCGACTGGTCGGCCAGCGGCGTAAACTTGTTGAACAGCGGCGCGATCACGGTGGGGAACAGCACCATCATCAGCAACTGGAAGCCGCTCCACACCAGCCAGGCGTAAAACCACCACAGCGCGCCCGATTTATCCATCAAGGTGAGCACCACCCACACCAGCGGCAGGCCGATGGCCGTGCCCAGCGCCGCGCCCTTGAGCAGGTCGGCGAAGAACAGGCCGCGCGTCATCTTGTTAAAGCCGAAGCGCTGTTCGAGCTTGAACTGTTTATAGTAGTCGAACGGCACGTCGATCACGCCCGAGATCAGCGCAAACGCGGCCAGCAGGGCCAGTTGATAGACCATGCCGGGGCCGGTGAACTGGTAAATTTGCACGGACAGCCATTGCAGGCCGCCAAACAGGGTGAAACCGATCAGCACCACGGTGTTGACCAGCAGCGCCAGCAGGCCGAACTTGGTGCGCGCCACCGTGTAGTCGGCAGCCTTCTGGTGGGCGGCAAGCGGGATGCGTTCGGCAAATTCGGGCGGCACGGCGTTGCGGTGCGCCAGCACGTGGCGGATCTGGCGCGAGGCCAGCCAGAAGCGCACGATCAGCGTTAAAACGATGAAAGACACAAACAAAATCGAAAACGCGAGGGTATACATTCTATGCCTGTGAGAAAATGGCGGATTCGGATTACTATCGGCTCACTTCAAGCCAAGAGAGAATTATGTCACAAGCTAATGATTTGCCAGAAGGTTCCGCCCCGGCGGTGATCACCCCGCGCCAGAACGAGATGAACCTGGTCTGGGTCGACATGGAAATGACCGGCCTGGAGCCGGACACCGACCGCATCATCGAAGTGGCCGTGATCGTCACCGACATGCACCTGAACGTGCTGGCCGAAGGCCCGGTACTGGTGATCCACCAGAGCGACGAAGTGCTCAACGGCATGGACGCCTGGAACAAGGGCACCCATGGCCGCTCGGGCCTGATCGACAAGGTCAAGGCGTCCACCGTGACCGAAGCGCAAGCCGAAGAGCAGATCATCGCCTTCATGAAGCAGTGGGTACCGAAAGGCAAAGCGCCGATGTGCGGCAACACCATCGGCCAGGACCGCCGCTTCATGGTGCGCTACATGCCCAAGCTCGAGGCGTATTTTCATTATCGCAACATCGACGTCTCCACGTTGAAAGAACTGGGCAAGCGCTGGGCGCCGGCCATGGTCTCCGGCTTCAAGAAGCACCAGATGCATACCGCGCTGGCCGACATCGTCGAATCGATCGAAGAGCTCAAGTACTACCGCGAGCACTTCATCAAGCTGTGATGATGAAAACTGCGCACCTGTCGGCGCTGGCGCTGGCACTCATCGGCGGTATTGCTCATGCCGGCCATTTCACGTTCAAGGACTGGGAAGTGGCGTGCGATAACACGCGTCGCTGCGAAGTGGCCGGTTACCAGAAAGAGGAAGCGCAGGAGCCGGTAGTGCTGGCGCTGTCGCGCGATGCTGGCGCCACGGCGCCCGTCAAGGCCAGGTTCAGTCCCTATGCCCAGGATGTGGACAAGCTGGGCGTCTTGACCGTGCAGGTCGGCCAGACCACCGTGCGCGGCCTGCGCGCCGACGAGGACTTGACGCCGGAACAGGTGGACAAGCTGCTGCCGCTGCTGCTCAACGCCGAGTCGGCCAAGATCAGCGCTGGCAAGCGCTCGTGGACCTTGTCGCTGGCCGGCATCAAGGCTGCGCTGCTCAAGCTCGACGACGTGCAGGGCCGGGTGGGCACGCCCACCGCGCTGGCCATGCCCGGCGCCAAGCCGGCCAGCGCGGCGCTGCCGCCGTTGCCCGCGCCCCAGGTAAAACTGCTGCCGGCCTTTGCCACCCGCAAGGAAGACGCGCAACTGCTGCCGCTGATCGTCAAGACGCTCAAGCAGGGCGGTTGCGCAGACCCGGTCGATATCGCCGAGAGCGATCGCCAGAACGAGCTCTATCGGCTGTCGGCCAAGCAGGTGCTGCTGGTGCTCGAGTGCGGTCGCGGCGCCTACCAGTCCAGTTTCGAGCTGTGGACTGCCAGCGACAAGGCGCCATATGCACCGAAGAAGGTCAAGCTCCCCGATCCCGCGAGTACGACCGGCAGCTACCTGCTCAACCCCGGTTTCGAAGGCGGCCGGTTGTCGAGCTATGCCAAGGGGCGCGGCATCGGCGACTGCGGCAGTTCGGCCGAGTGGGGCTGGACGGCCACCGGCTTCCAGCTGATCTCGGCATCGTCCGGGCAGCTGTGCCGAGGGCTTCCCGGCGGCTTCCCGCTGCAGGACTACACGGCCACCGTCATCAGTGCCGGTAAATAAGTCAGTGATCAAGACCCTGTGGCCGGCATTGCTGTTCGCACTCGTCTGCGGCGCCGCCCATGCCAGTCACCAGGTCTTCAAGGACTGGGAAGTGGCGTGCGATAACACCCGCCGCTGCGAGGCGGCCGGATACGAGGCCGAAGATGCACCGGCGCCGGTAGTGGTGTCGCTGCTGCGCGAAGCCGGCGCCGCAGCGCCCGTCAAATTGCGGTTGATGCCGTATGCGAACGACGAGGTCGTCGCTGGTCCGCTGACGGTGCAGGTCGGAACAGCCATCCTGCGCGGCTTGCCGGCCGGGACGGAGCTGCCGCCCGAGCAGGTGGCGCGTTTGCTGCCGCTGCTGCTCGACGCCGATGCCGCACGCATTGCCGACGGCAAGCGCGAATGGATCCTCTCGCTGGCCGGCATCAAGGCGGCACTGCTGCGGATCGACGACGTGCAGGGGCGGCTCGGTACGCCCACCGCGCTGGTCAGGCCCGGCACCAGGCCAGTCGATACCGTCCGTGCGCCGGTGCCGGTGGTGCCGGTGGTGCGGTTGCTGCCGGTCGCAGCGCCGCGCCAGGATGACCGGCGCCTGCTGCCGCTGATCCTGGCGACGCTCAAGAATGACGGCTGCGAGGACCCGATCGACTTCGATGGCGGCGAGCGCGACAACGAGATCCACCGCCTGTCCGCCAGCCAGGTGCTGTTGATACTCCAGTGCACACGCGGCATCTACCAGTCCGGCTTTGCACTGTGGATCGCCAACGACAAACCACCTTATGCACCGCAACCGGCCAGGCTGCGCGATGCCCTCGGCCGCGAGCAGCCGTTGGTGCTGGAAGCCGCTTTCTACAACAACGAACTGACCAGCATAGGCAAGCGCCGCGGCCTCGGTGACTGTAACGTCAAGGCCAGGTGGGGATGGACCGCCGCCGGTTTCCAGCTGGTCGAAGCCTATTCCTCCGAACTGTGCCGCGCCATTCCCGATGGCTACCTGCTGCGCGACTACACCGCCACCATGGTTCGCCCGGCCAGCCGGTAATTCCGTGCATCAGCGCACTGTGCCGTAGGCTGCCGCGCTGTAGAGTTAGGGTATTCCAACCAATCCCGACTATCCATGCCGCGCATCTCCCGCACTGTCGTCATTACCCTGGTGCCCGTGCTGCTGGCGCTGGGCCTGGCCGCCTGTTCGCCGCTGGGGACGCTCAACGCGCTGACCCCGGGCGGCCAGTCCGAACGCACCGAGGGCCTGTCCTATGGCGACAACCCGCGCCAGAAACTCGATGTGTACCGGCCGCTGATCGCGCACGGCACGGCGCCGGTGGTGGTGTTCTTTTATGGCGGCAACTGGGTCGCTGGCGAGCGCGCCGACTACGCCTTCATCGGCCGCTCGCTGGCCGCGCACGGCATCGTTACCGTGGTGGCCGATTACCGGCTGTACCCGGAAGTGCGCTATCCCGATTTTTTGAAAGATGCGGCGCAGGCGGTGGCCTGGGCCAGGCGCCACGCGGCGCAATACGGCGGCGACCCGCAGCGGCTGTTCGTGATGGGCCACAGCGCCGGCGCCTACAACGCCGCCATGGTGGCGCTCGACCCGCGCTGGCTGGCTGCGCACGGCATGACGCCAGCCGACCTGCGCGGCTGGATCGGCCTGGCAGGTCCATACGACTTCCTGCCGATCGAAAACCCCACCACCAAGCCGGTGTTTCACTTCCCTGACACGCCACCCGATTCGCAACCGGTGCGCCACGTGTCGAAGCAGTCGCCGCCAGCCCTGCTGATCGCCGCCAAAAGCGACAAGCTGGTCAACCCGCAACGCAACACCGGCCGCCTGGCCCAGGCGCTGCGCGCGCAGCAGGTACCGGTCACGGAACTGTATTACGACCGCGTCAGTCACACCACCCTGATCGGCTCGGTCGCCGCGCCACTGCGCTGGCTGGCGCCGACGCTCGATGATGTGGCGGGGTATGTGTTGGCGGCGGAAGCCGCAGTGCCAGTACCAGCGCCAGCAGCAGTCACCACGCCCTGAAGTCTGGTCAGATCACCCAGCCACCGCCTGCCACACCAGCCAAACGTTCGCCGCCGAAATCACCACGAACAGCAGCCACGCCAGCGCGGTGGTCCACCAGGCGTTGACGAAGTCGCCCATGATGCGGCGTTGCGAGGTCAGGCTGATCAGCGGATACATGGCGAACGGCAGTTGCAGGCTCAATACCACCTGGCTCAGCACCAGCAATTTCCCCACCGAGTGTTCGCCCAGCGTCAGCACGCCGATCATGGCCGGGATCAGCGCCAGGCCGCGCGTGATCAGGCGCCGCTGCCAGCACGGGATCTTCAGTTTCAGAAAACCTTCCATGATTACCTGGCCGGCAATCGTCCCGGTGAAGGTGGAGCTCTGGCCGGAAGCGAGCAGCGCCAGGCCGAACAATATCGCTGCCAGCGCGGTGCCGGCCACGGGCGCCAGCAACTGGTAGGCGTCGTCGATGTCGAGCACGCGCGTGTTGCCGGGTTCGTAGAACGCGGCAGCGGCCACCACCAGGATCGCGCCGTTGATCAATAACGCCAGCAGTAGCGAGACGATGGTGTCGATACGGGCCAGGCCGATCGCCTCGCGTTTGGCAGCCGGGGCGGCGGAGACCACCCGCGTTTGCACCACCGACGAATGCAGGTACAGGTTGTGCGGCATGACCGTGGCGCCCAGGATGCCGATGGCCAGGTACAGCGGCTCGCGCTGCGCCAGGGTTTGCATCGACGGGATCAGGCCGGCTGCCACCGCCTGCCAGTCGGGTTTGACGAAAATGAGTTCGGCCACCAGGCACACGGCCACCGTCAAAATCAGGCCCAGCACGATGGCCTCGATCTGGCGGAACCCCTTGCCCTTCAAACCGAGGATGATCAGGGTGTCGAGCGCGGTCAGCGCCACGCCCACCGGCAGCGACACGCCGAGCAGCAGCTTGAACGCCAGCGCGCAGCCCAGCACCTCGGCCAGGTCGCAGGCGATGATGGAAATCTCGGCAAAGCCCCACAGGGTTTTGGCCACCGGCGGCTTGTATTGTTCGCGGCAATGCACGGCCAGATCCTTGCCGGTGACGATACCGAGGCGCATGCTCAGGCATTGCAGCACGATGGCGGCCAGGCTCGATAGCACCACCACGTACAGCAACTGGTAGCCGAACTGCGAGCCGCCCTGGATCGCCGTGGCCCAGTTGCCCGGGTCCATGTAGCCGACCGAGACCAGCAGGCCAGGACCGGCAAAGCGCAGGACTTTTTTCCAATAGGGATCGCCCGCCGTGACCGCGACGGTCCCGGCAACTTCGGACGGACAGAACGGCGCAGTGGCCGTCGTGGGGAGTTTGAAAGGCAGGGAGAACATGGGCATCCTGAAGAAGAAGCCCGATTTTACTGGAACGGGCAGGGCCGTGACCCTACCCGAACGGAATAGTTATTCCGCCGCGCCGTCGTTACCGTGGCATTTCTTGTACTTCTTGCCGCTGCCGCAAGGGCATTCGTCGTTGCGGCCCACTTTCGGCTCATCACGCTTGACGGTTTCGACGGCGGCCTTGCGGCGCGGTACCCAGAATTTGTGGATGGCCGGCAGGTTCGCTTCCAGTTCCAGCGCCAGCTTGTGCGCCTTGACCGGGTCTTCCACCAGCGCCAGTTCGTCTTCCTCGATTTCGTCCGCGCCCAGCAGGTAGATCGGTTTCATCAGTTCGGGCAGTTCGGTGAAGATGGCGTCCCACGAACCGGGACGCAGGTCCATGCCTTCCCAGAAGCCCCAGCACCAGGCTTCGGCGTCGATCAGCGTCTGGCCTTCGTGCTCGTGCTCGACGAACAGCGCTTCGAACTCTTTCGGCGCCACTTCGAACGTCACCAGCACTTCGTTCATGAAGCGCATGATCAGTTCGAGAATGCGTTCCTCTTCCTTGGCGTGCTTGAAGGTCGGTACGTCGGTGTCTTCCTTGCCCCAGACTTTTTTCAGCCACTCGGCCGGCATCACGGTTTCCGGGCCGATGGCGATCGCGGTCAGGTAGCCGTGCAGGATGTCCATCGTCATCGCGTCTTCGGGGCTGCGGTCGGAGAGCAGGAAACTGTCGAGTTCGTCGAATTCTTTGTCGCTCAGGGGCTGGTCGAGTTGCATTTTCTATCTTTCTGGTGCTTTTGCTTGGAAGGCGCCAGTATACACGCCGCGCCACGTACAATGACGCCATGAGCCAAGAAACCCCCAATACACACTACGACGACGAGGACGAAGCTGCCGACGCGGCCGCCGACGCCCGCGCCGCCGCACTGGCCGCCGCCATGGCCGACGCCCACGACGGCGGCGTTGCCAAAGGTGCGGCCGCGCCGCACCCGTACGCCGCCCTCAACCCCGAGTGCGTGCTCGATGCGCTGGACAGCATCGGCCTGCGCGGCGACGGCCGCCTGCTGGCGCTCAACAGCTACGAAAACCGCGTGTACCAGGTCGGCATCGAAGACGGCAAGCCGCTGGTGGCCAAGTTCTACCGCCCGGGCCGCTGGAGCGACGCCGCCATCCTCGAGGAACACGGCTTTACCGACGAACTGGCCGCGCGCGAAATTCCCGTGGTGCCGGCGTTGGCCGTGCAGGGCGCCACGCTGCACCACTTCAACGGCTTCCGCTTTGCCGTGTTCACTCGCCACGGCGGCCGCGCACCCGAGCTCGATGCCCCGGACGTGCTGGAATGGACCGGCCGCTTCATCGCCCGCATCCACGCCGTCGGCGCCATCCAGCCGTACCAGCACCGCCCGGCGCTCGACATCGCCACCTTCGGGGTCGAGCCGTGCGAGTTCCTGCAAACCAACCGCTTCATTCCGGCCGACCTGGCCGAAGCCTACGCCAGCATCTCGCAGCAGGCCCTGGATGGCGTGCGCCGCAGCTATGACCGCGCCGGCGACTTGCCGCAGCTGCGCCTGCACGGCGATTGCCACGGCGGCAACGTCTTGTGGACCGATGCCGGCCCGCACTTCGTCGATTTCGACGACAGCCGCATGGGCCCGGCCATCCAGGACCTGTGGATGATGTTGTCCGGTACCCGCGCCGACCAGGTGCGCCAGATGAGCGACATCCTGGCCGGCTACGAAGACTTCTGCGAATTCAACCCGCGCCAGCTGCACCTGGTCGAAGCGCTGCGCACGCTGCGCCTGATCCATTACTCGGCCTGGCTGGCCCGGCGCTGGGACGATCCCGCCTTCCCGGTGGCGTTCCCGTGGTTTAACACCCAGCAGTACTGGCAGGACCGCATCCTCGAGCTGCGCGAGCAGGTCGCCCTCATGGACGAGCCGCCGCTGCCCGTCTAACGACCGAAATAGCGGGCTTTTCCCGCTCTGCTTGCCATTCGGCCGGCTGCCTCGCTGTTCGATAATGACTGTTCAGAAGTCCCGGTGTGGATCGGGACATATCGTCAGCGAGAACCCTCATGCAAGCACAATTGGCCCCCATCGATACCGTCGAGATTGACAGCGCCACCTTCACGTCCCTGTCCGACACGCTGCCGAAGGTCACCTTGCACGACGAGCCGGCGCCCACCGTCAACGCGCCGCGCGCAGCCATGGAAATGAAGGCGATCCAGGAAGCCATCGCCCGCGTGGAAGCCGAAGCGAAAGCCGCCTGCGCCGCCGAAAACCGCGCCCACGCCGAGTCGCGCGCCCGCGCCCTGGCCGAAGACCGCGCCGCCATGGACGCCGCCGCCGCTGCCGCCGCCCAGCAAAACGCCCAGGCCTCCGAAGACGCGATTGCCGCCAACCGCGACCGCCTCGAATCGCTGCGCGCCGCCGCCCAGGCCAGCGTGGCCCGGCTCGACGCGGTCAAGCAGGAAACCGCCGAACTGCGCGCCCGCGTGGAAGCGGACAACCTGATCCGCCAGGCTGCCGAACAGCGCGCCCGTGCCGAAAACGAAAGCCGCCTGCGCGCCTCCGAGCAGATCGCGGTCGAATCGGCGCTCGCCGCCCAGGCCGCGCGCGCCGCCGACGAACTGGAAGTGGAAACCGAACAGGCCCGCCTGCAGGCGGTCGAACGCGTGGCTGCGGTGCAGGCCGCCAAGGACCAGGTGGTGGGCATTGCCAGCGCCGACGCCCGCGTGGCCACCATGGCGCGCGAGCGCGAGCGCCATGCCCATTCGGCGCGCCAGACCGCGCAGATGCTGGCCGAAGCCGAAGCCGAAGCTCTCGACCTGACCGTGCAGCGCGAGCGCGCCGACAAGATCGCGCTCGAATCGGCCTTCAACCGCGCCGCCGCCGAAGTGCGGGCGCTGGAAGAAGCACGCGCGCTGGCCCACCTGGAGCAGGAGCGCGAGCAGATCGCCCTGGCCAAGGCCGAGTCGGACCGCAGCGCCGCCCAGTCGCTGCACCTGCGCCTGCAAACCGAAAAGGAAATCCGCGACGTGGCGCTCAACCGCGAACGGCTGGAAATGGTGGCCGCCGCCAGCGCCCAGGCCCGGCGCGAAGCGGACGCCCGCATCATGGCCGCCACCGAAGCGCGCATCGAAGCCGACAACCAGCTGCGCGCGGTGGCGCTGGCCCGGGTGCAGGCCGAGCAGGAAGCGGAACTCGACACCCACGCCAAGGTGGAAGCCGAAGCGCTGGCGCTGGACCAGGCCAAGCTGCGCCAGGCCAGCGATATCGCCGCCGCCGACGCGGCGCGCGTACAGGCACAGGAACACCAGCGCGCCGCCGCCCTGGCCGACGAGCGCACGCAACTGGCGCGCACCGCCACCGAGCTGGCCGCCGGCCAGAACCAGGCCGAAGAACAGGAAGCGGCCACGCTGGCGCTGCACGTCGCGGCGCAAGCACAAGCCAACGAGCTGGCCACGCAACGCGCCGCCCAGGCCCTGGCCGCGTTGCAAGCCGAACAACAACGCGCCGCCGACGAGCAGCAGGCGCTGACCGCCTTGCGCGCCAGGCTGGAAGCCGAGCAGGGCGCGCAGAAAGCCGCGCGCGAGCGCACGACCGCCGAACAGCAGCAGGCCGCCGCATTGCAGGAACAGCAGGCCGCCGAACAGCGGCTGGCGGCAGCTGCGGAGGCCGAAGCGCAAGCCGCACGCCAGATGGCCGCGCAAGTGGCGCTGGAAGCCGACCAGAAAGCAGTAGCTGCCCGCGCGCTGGAAGCGCAGGCGCGCCTGGCCGTGGAACTGGGCGTGGCGCACGCCGAGCGCGCCCGGGTGGAACAGGAAAAAGCGGCCGCCGCCCAGGCCTTGCTGGCAGCGGAGCAGGACTTCGTGGCGGCGGAGCGCGCATCGCTGGCGCTGATCAACCAGAAACTTACGCAGCAACGTCTCACCACGGCAGCGGAAGCGAAGGCCGCGCAAGCGATTGCCGGCCGCCTGGAAGCGGAGCAGGCCGTGGCTGAAGCCGCTCGCCAGCGTGCTGACGCCGAGGAGAATCAACTCGCTGCCGTGCGCGAGCGCGAGCAGCAGGAACTGGCCGCGCTGGCAGCCGTGGCGGAAAAGCTCGCGGCGCAGCAGGCCTTGCTGCAAGCGGCCAGGGCCCACGCCGAGTTGCAGCGCAAGGTCGCCGACACCACGGCCGCCATGACGGCAGCCAAACAGCAGATGGTGGAACTGGAAACGCGGCGCTATGGCGCCGCGCAGAAGGTGCTGGCCAAACTGACCGTGACCGAGGGTGGGGTAGTGGAAACGCTGGATGCAGCGCGGGCCCGCAAAGAGGCGCGGATGGTGCAGCCGGTGTGGCGGTCGCGGTAAACGTTGCCGCTCAGCTGGCGTTCTATGGATCCCCGCGTTCGCGGGGAGGACGGATTTCAGGTCAGTGAACGCAAGGATGTCCGTGAGCCGGCAAACGTGATGCCGTCATCCCCGCGCAGGCGGGGATGCATGGACCGGTCGAGCAGAGCAACCGCTTACTGCTGCACCGTCACCTTGGTCACAAAATACTCACTCTCGCCAAAACACTGGGTCGGCACACCGCGATGCTGCGCGTAACCGAGCACCACGCGCTTGCCGATCGCCGCCGACAGCTCCTTGGCCACCGCCTCTTCACGCGTGCTGAAGAAGAACTTCTCGGGGATCGCACCCGGCATCGACGTCAGCAGAATTTCACCTTCCCAAGTCTTGCAGAACCACCCCACGCGCGAGAACTTTTGCAGGTAGCCGGCCCGTTCGCCGTCCGAGTAGGACACGTTGAGCATGGTCCAGGTATAGGCGGCAAAAGCCAGCATGGCGACAACCACCAGGCCGATAAAGTACAGCAACACGCGTTTAGATTTCATGGATGGGCAGTCAAGTTATGCAAGATCGGGAATCTTATCACGCAGCGTGCCGCCGTTTATAACGGATTGAGGACCACAGCGAGATCAGGATGAACGCCACGCCCGACAAACCGGTAAACCACTCGGGAATATGGTATTTCACGCTGGTGAGCATGATCAGCGCCAGGATGCCGATCGCGTAGTGGGCGCCGTGCTCCAGGTACACGTATTCGTCCAGCGTGCCCTTGTGCACCAAAAACACGGTCAGCGAACGCACGAACATGGCGCCGATGGCCAGGCCCAGCATGATGATGACCACGTCCTTGGTGATGGCAAAGGCGCCGATCACGCCGTCGAAACTGAACGAGGCGTCCAGTACTTCCAGGTACAAGAAGCCGCCGATACTGCCGCGCGCGACGGTGGCAACCACGCCACCTGTGCCACTCTTGCTGCCCACACCGGACTCGGTGGTGTCGCCATCCTCGACCTCCACCGGTGAATCCTGCTCGAGCAGGTCGGACAGCCACGACACCGCCAGGTACACCACCACGCCGACCACGCCGGCGGTCAGCACGCTTAATTTATCTTTCTCCGGCACCATCGTCATGCAGCCGAACACGGCAGCCAGGGTGAGCAGCACGGCCAGGCCGCCGGTGCCGATCGAACCGAGTTTTTCCTCGATCCAGCCCAGCCAGTGGTGTTCCTTGTCCTCGTCGAACAGGAAGTGGAGGAACACCAGCAGCAGGAAGGCGCCGCCGAAAGCGGCAACTTGCGCGTGGGCCTCGGTCAGGTGGCGCGAGTATTCGTCGGGCGTGGTGGTGGCCATGGTCCAGACATCGAACAGGCCCAGGCCGGTGGCGACCGAGACGATCAGCAGCGGAAACACCAGCCGCATGCCGAACACGGCCACCAGGATGCCGACCGTGAGGAACAGCTTGCGCCAGAACTCGTTCCAGTGGCGCAGGACGGACGCGTTGACCACCGCGTTATCGAACGACAGCGAGACTTCCATCACGCCCAGCACGGCGCAAATCCACAGCGCCGAGAGCATGCCGGCGCTGCCGCCGTGATTGAAACCCCACCAGCCGGCCAGGCCCATGAGGATGAAGGTGACTGCAAAGGAAACACCAAAGTGCCGCATATTGTTCTTCTTGGAAGTTTAGGGATGAAGCAATTTTAGCCCAGTTGTAGATGGTTAGGCATCATCGCTGGGCCGCCGTGCGCGGTTCTGCGATAATTGCGCCACAAAATTTGCGCCACAAAAAACTCAAGGATTATCGGATGGACATCGCATATCTCGTCACACCACTTATTACATGGATCACCGTGGGCCCGATCAAGTTCCTGATCAACAGCGCCAAGGCGCGAAAATGGGCGTTCAACCTGGTCGGTAACGGCGGTTTCCCCAGCAACCATAGCGCGGTGGTCTCCAGCATGGCCACCCTGATCGCGCTGCGCGAGGGCATCGGCCACCCGGCTTTCGGCGTGGCGGTCACGCTGTGTTTCATCGTCATCATCGACGCCAACAGCCTGCGCCAGCACGTGGGCAAGCAGGCGGCGGCCATCAACCGGCTCGCCGGCAAGGATGACGGCCACCAGTGGCTGCGCGAGCGCATGGGCCACACCTTGGTGGAAATTGCCGGCGGCCTGTGCACCGGTATCGCCATCGCCCACGTCATCAACCACTTCTTCGGCCGCTGATTCGCAGTTGCGCCACCGATAGCCGGTTTCCTCCGGCTATCCCCCGAATTCCCGTTCATCCCCCCATTTCGCAATTCAGCCACAGATTCTGCCGTTTGTCGCAGGCGCATTGACCACTTTCGGTCACTCGTGGATACTCTGCGCGCTGTAGTCTGGCTAAAATTCTAATTAAATTTAATTACTACCTGTCCATCATCCGGAGATTCACTATGTTGCGCAAAACCCTGCTCGCTATCGCCGTCGCTACAGCCTTGGCGGGGTGTAACAAATCAGACGAGGAGGCCGAGAAAAAGGAAGCGGCCGCCAAGGCCGCCAATATCACCTTGCAGGTTGCAAGCGAAGACACGCTGGTGGTGCAATCGACCGGCCTGGCGTCCGGCCCGGTCATCACCGGTTCGATCCAGCCCGAGCGCCGCGCCGACCTGCGCGCCGAAGTGAGCGCCATCGTGCTGCAAGTGCTGAAGGAAAATGGCGAACCGGTCAAAAAAGGTGACGTGATCCTGCGCCTCGATGAAACCTCGATCCGCGACAACGTCAATTCGGCCGAGGAGGCTGCGCGCGCGTCGCAGCAATCGCTGGACCAGACCCAGCGCATGCTCGAGCGCCAGACCACCTTGCGCTCGTCGGGCATGGTGTCGTCACAGGCGCTCGAAGACATGGAGCTGCGCCGCAACACCGCCCAGAGCGAGCTGGCTGCCGCCAAGTCGCGCCTGGTGACCGCGCGCCAGCAACTGGGCCGCACCGTGGTGCGCGCGCCGTTCGACGGCATCGTCAGCGAACGCAAGGTCTCCAGCGGCGACACCGCCCAAGTGGGCAAGGAACTGGTCAAGGTGATCGATCCGGCCAGCATGCGCTTCGAAGGCACGGTGTCGGCCGACAAGATCGGCGTGGTCAAGGTGGGCCAGCCGGTGCTGTTCCGCGTCAACGGCTACCCGGGCCAGAATTTTGCCGGCACCGTCAAGCGCGTCGATCCGGCCGCCAATGCGGTCACCCGCCAAGTGGAAGTACTGGTGTCGTTTGCCGGGCCATCGCAGCCGCGCGTGGCCGGCCTGTACGCGGAAGGGCGGGTGGAATCGCAAACCAGTGCCGCGCTGACGGTGCCGCAGTCGTCGCTGGTGCAGGCTGGCGACATCAATTATGTGTGGCGCGTAAAAAACGGCGTGATGAGCAAGGCGATGCTGGGCATCGGCACCCGCGACGAGCGCACCGGCAACTGGCAGGTGCTGTCGGGCCTGGCTGCCGGCGACACCATCATGCGCGTGCCCGGCTCGAACTTCAAGGATGGCCTGAAGGTGGCGTTCATTGCCCCGAGAGTGGTCAAACCGGCCCAGGCCGTCGCTTCGGCGCCAGCCGCCACCGTGGCAGACAAGAAGGAATAAACAGCCATGTTCTTATCGAATTTCAGTGTCAAGAAGCCGGTCGCCACGATCGTGCTGATCGTGGCCATGATGTGCCTGGGCCTGATGGCCCTGAGCAAATTGCGGGTCAACCAGAACCCGGACGTGGAAATCCCGTTCATCATCGTCAGCATTCCGTACCCGGGCGCCTCGCCCGAGACGGTCGAGCGCGAGATCATCAACCGCCTGGAAAAATCGTTCCAGTCGATTACCGGCGTGACCGAAACCAATTCCACCGCGTCGGAAGGCACGGCGCGCATCCAGGTCAAGTTTGGCTTCAGCAAGAACCTGATCGAGGCGTCCGACGAGATCCGCAACGCCATCGCCTCGGTACGCTACAAGCTGCCGATCGAGATGCGCGAACCGATCCTGCAACGGATCGACACGTCGGCCCAGCCGGTGATGCAGCTGGCGCTGTCGTCCACCGCGCAAACCCATTCGGCCATTTCGCGCCTGGCCGAAGACAAGCTGGCCGACCGCTTCCGCGGCATCGACGGCGTGTCGTCGGTGAATATCGACGGTTCGCTCAAGCGCGAGCTTTCCGTGCTGCTCAAGGCTGAAAAGCTGCGCGAATACAATGTATCGGTGGGCGACGTGGTCAACGCGCTGCGCAACCAGAACACCAATGCGCCGGTCGGCAAGGTGCGTGGCGAGCTCGACGAAAAGAGCATCCGCCTGGTGGGGCGCATCGAGCGTCCCGAAGACTTCCAGCAGGTGGTGATCAAGCGCAATGGCGACGACCTGGTGCGCCTGTCGCAGGTGGCCACCATCGAAGACGGCTTTGCCGAAATGAGTTCGCTCAGCGTGCGGTCGGGCAAACCCAACGTCGGCATCTCGATTTCGCGTTCGCGTGATGCGTCCACCGTCTCGGTGGCGCACGCGGTGCGCAAGCTCACCGCCGAGATCAACAAGGAACTGCCCAAGGGCACCGCACTGGAAATTACCCAGGACGGCGGCGAGGACGCCGAATCGAGCCTGAACAACGTGATCGAGGCGCTGGTGTTCGGCGCCGGGCTGACCATTTTCGTGGTGTACGCGTTTCTCAACTCGTGGCGCTCCACCCTGATCACGGCGCTGTCGCTGCCCACCTCGGTGCTGGCCGCCTTTATCGGCGTGTGGCTGTGCGGTTTCACGCTCAACTTCATGACCTTGCTGGGCCTGTCGCTGGCGATCGGCGTGCTGATCGATGACGCCATCGTGGTGCGGGAAAACATCGTGCGCCACATGCAGATGGGCGCGGACCGTCGCACGGCTGCGCTCAAGGGCACGGCGGAAATCGGCATGGCGGTCGCTGCCACCACGTTCTCGATCATGGCCGTGTTCATCCCGGTTGCCTTCATGCCCGGCATTACCGGCGAGTGGTTCCGGCCGTTCGCGCTGACGGTGACCTGCTCGGTGGCCGTGTCGCTGCTGATCTCGTTTACGCTCGACCCGATGCTGTCGGCCTTCTGGGGCGACCCGCCGGACCACCATACCAAGCCGCGCACCGGCATCAGCCGCGTGCTGGAACGCTTCAATATCTGGTTCGACCACCAGGCCGACCGTTATGGACGCGTGATCGCCTGGGCGCTGCGCCACCGTACCGCCATGGGCCTGATCGCCGTGGCCTCGTTTGTCGGCGCCCTGGCCCTGCAGCACTTCAAGGGTGGTTCGAGCTTCCTGCCGGCCTCCGACTTCGGCACCATTGCGGTCGATGTGCGCACGCCGTCGTCGTCCAGCCTCGAGTATGCACGCCTGAAACTGCAGAACGCTGCCGACATCGCCTTCACCATCAAGGAAGTCAAGCAGACCAATGCTTACGTGAATGTGGCTGGCGGCAAGATTTACGTGGACCTGGGCAAGAAGCATGAGCGCAACCGTTCCTCGGCCGAGGTGGCCAAGGAGCTGCGCGCCAAGCTGGCCGGCCTGGTCGGCGCCGAATACACGGTGCAGGACGACCTGGCCAACGGCGGCGGCAAGCCGGTGCAGATCCAGTTCACCGGCGCCGATTCGCGCAAGCTGATGGAAATCACCACCGACTACATGGAGCGCCTGCGCAAGGTGCCGGGCGCAGTGGACGTCACGCTGTCCGAGCAGGATCCGAAAGACGAGCTGCAAATCGTGCTCAACCGTGGCCTGGCCAACTCGATGGGCATCGCCGCCGGCGACGCCGCGCAAGCGCTGCGGGTAGCCTTTGCCGGCATCGAAGTGGGCGACTGGGTGGATCCGACCGGTGAATCGCGCGACGTGGCGGTACGCCTGGCGCCGGAAGACCGCGCCAGCGCGGAAAACATCGAGCGCCTGCCGATTTCCGTGGTGGGAACCAACCAGATGGTGCCGCTCGACCAGATCGCTGCCGTCACCATGGGCAAGGGCCCGTCAACCATCAAGCACAAGGACGGCAAGCGCGTGATCACCGTCACTGCCAACGCCCAGGGCCGCTCGGACGGCGAAGTGACCAATGCCGCCAAGGCGCTGGCCGAGTCGATCGACTTCCCGCCCGGCTACGGCCTGTCGCTGGGCGGCGCCGGCAAGGACATGCAGGAAGTGTTCGGCGCCATGGGCATTGCGCTGCTGTCCGGCGTGGGCCTGATGTATTTGATCCTGGTGATGCAGTTCGGTTCCTTCATGGCGCCGATCGGCGTGATGTTGTCGCTGCCGCTGTCCTTGATCGGCGTGGTGCTGGGCCTCCTGATTACCGGCGGCACCCTCAACCTGATGAGCCTGATCGGCGTGATCATGCTGATGGGCCTGGTGGCCAAGAACGCCATCCTGCTGCTGGAAGCGGCCCGCACCCGCGAGGAAGAAGGCCACAGCCGTGAAGAAGCGCTGATGTACGCGGGCCGCATGCGCCTGCGGCCGATCCTGATGACCACGTTCGCGCTGATTGCGGGCATGTTGCCGGTGGCGCTGGCGCTGGGCGAGGGCGGCGAGTTCTACCGTCCGATGGCGGTGGCCATCATCGGCGGCACCATCACTTCGACCGTGCTGACCTTGCTGATGGTGCCGACGTTCTACGACAGCATCGAGATCAAGCGTGAAAACCTGGCCAGCAAGTTCCAGCGCCGCATGGCGTACTGGGGCGCGCGGGCCGGCAACTTCGGCCTGCCACTGGCGGTGATCATTACTGCCATCGAGATCGTGCTGTTCCTGATCCTGGTGCGCTTCGTCTACCGCATCGTGATGCTGGCGGTGCGCTTCTTGATCGATGGCACCCGCAAGGGACCGCCCACCGACCACGTCGATCTCGACAAGAAAGTGGCGTAAATCCAGGCCGGAACCGGATAAGTGCTTGTTTCAAAAGGGACCGCTGGTCCCTTTTGTTTATTCTCAGTGCAGAGCAAGCGCTCGGTTTCAAGCGGAAAATTAGGGGCTTTCCTCTAGTAACTTGACTTTCGTGCGCGGACTTCCATCAGGTAAGCTGCTGGCCTTCCAGCATCTTGTCGCCCAGCCCGGTTGACACGGCGCCGGAACATGACAACCCTACAAAAAGAGACGACACCATGCAACGTAAGATTCTTCCCCTGGTCATTGCCGCCGCCATCGGCGCGCTTTCGTTCAACGCCCACGCTTCTGGCTATCGCTTCGGTTCGCAGAGCGTGTCGGCGCAAGGCACGGCCGACGCCAGCGGCGCCGAAGCCAACGACCCGTCGACCATCTTCTACAATCCGGCCGGCCTGTCGCGCCTGGAAGGCACGCAAATCAGCGCCGGCGCCACCTTCGTGGTGCCGCATTCGACCTACAACGACACCGGCTCGACCCGCTTCGTGGGCAGCCCGACCGGCGGCGGCAACCCGTCCGATTACGTGCCGTCGGTGAAAACTGCGCCGTCGATCTACGCCAGCACGAAAATCAATGACCAGTGGACTGCCGGTATCGGCCTGTTCGTGCCGTACGGCTCCAAGCTCGACTACGGCGATACCTGGGCCGGCCGTTACGCGCTGACCGACGTGATGCTCAAGTCGGTCACCCTGAACCCGTCGCTGTCGTTCAAGGTCAACGAGCGCCACGCATTCGGCTTCGGCGTCTCGGCCGAGTTCATGAAGGCTGAACTGGGCCAGGGCGTCGACGTGCGCGGCACCATCGCCCAGCTGCAATCGCCTGCCAACGCGGCGCAGCGCCAGGCACTGCTGGCAGGCATCGTTGCCGCGGGTGGCAACCCGGCCTTGCTGGCCACCGCCGGCGACGGCCATGGTTCGAACAGCGTCAAGGACTGGGGCTATGGCTTCAACCTCGGCTACATGTTCACGGTCGATGAAAGCACCCGTTTCGGCCTGTCCTACCGCTCGTCGATTGCGCACAAGCTCAAGGGCAGCACGGTATGGGAATTCTCGAACTCGACCACCGACCCGGTCGTCAACGCCGCGCTCAAGTCCGCGTCGCACCGCGTCAACTCGGCCGCGCTGGTCAAGCTGCGCACGCCGGAAACCATTTCCGGCAATATCTTCCACCAGTTCGATTCGAAATGGGCCGGCATGGCTGATATCACCTGGTCGCGCCACAACCGCATGGGCGACCTGCTGATCGAATTCCCGGGCACGCCGGAAGGCGCCGAAGTGATCCGCCAGCAATGGAAGAACACCATGCGCCTGTCGCTCGGTACCAGCTACGCTTATAGCGACAGCCTGACCCTGCGCGCCGGTATCGCCCACGACGAATCGCCGGTGGTCAGCGCCGAGCTGCGCCACCCGGCACTGCCGGACAGCGACCGCCTCCAGTACTCGTTCGGTGCCAAGTGGAAGCTGAACGACCGCTCGTCGATCGACATGGCGTACAGCTACCTCGACTTCAAGGATGCGCCGCTGAACTACACCAACCTGTGCAACACCTTGTCGCGTACTTGCACCGGCAACGGCGAAACCACCCGTGGCGTAGCGCAGACCCACATCTCCTTGCTGGGCCTGTCGTACAACTACAAGTTCTAAGCCGTTCCCGACGGTGTAGCACCAGAGGGCCCTGCGGGGCCCTTTTGGCGTTATTGGCCGCTGGTGGGGGGCGTGCCGGAAGTACCCGAGCCCGAACCGGCATTGCCCGAGCCGCTGGTATCGGCGCCGCTGGTGCCCGAGCTGCTGCCGCTGCCCGGCGTGGTGCCGGAGCTGCCTGTGCCGGTGCCACCGGTGCCGGTGCCGCCACTGCCCGAGCCGGTGGCGCCAGGCGTGGTGCTGCCGGGGGAGGCGGGGGTGGGAGTGGCCGATTCGGGCGAAGCCGAGGGGCTGGCTGGCTGGTCGGCCGGGCGGCGATCGCAGCCGGCGAGGAAGGCTGCGCCCAGTGCCACGCTGAGCGCAATTTTGCCAAAGGTATGCAGGGAAGTCATGATTTTTTCCTTTCAAAAAAAGCAAGAGGAAAATTTAGACCAGCGCCGCGCGGGCGCGTTCCCTGTTTTTTCGATCAGGCGCGCTTGCTGTTGTCCTTGTCACTGCTGTCGCTGTCGATCGACAGGTCGGCATCGCTGTTGAAGACGGCCATATCGGTCTCGCCCATTACCCGGCTGGTCAGCGTGCCGGCCGTGATCGAGCCGCTGACGTTGAGCGCGGTGCGGCCCATGTCGATCAGCGGCTCGATCGAGATCAGCAGGCCCGCCAGCGCCACTGGCAAGTTCATCGACGACAGCACGATCAGCGCCGCAAAGGTGGCGCCGCCACCGACGCCGGCCACGCCCACCGAACCGATGGTGATAATGGCCAGCAGCGGTGCGATGAAGTTAAACGTGAACGGATCGATGCCGACGGTTGGCGCGATCATGATCGCCAGCATGGCCGGGTAGATGCCGGCGCAGCCGTTCTGGCCGATGGTGGCGCCGATCGAGGCGGCAAAGTTGGCGATGCCCTCGGACGTGCCCAGGCGCTGGGTCTGGGTGGCCACGCTCATCGGAATCGAACCGGCGCTGCTGCGCGAAGTAAACGCAAAGGTCAGCACCGGCAGGATTTTCTTCACGAAGCGCAGCGGGTTCAGGCCGGCGCCGGTGACGATCAGCAAATGCACCATGAACATTAGCAGCAAGGCGCTGTACGAGGCCAGCACGAAGTCGATCAGGTGCAGGATGTCGGTCGGGCTCGAGGTGGATACCATGCCCGCCATCAGCGCGAACACGCCGTACGGCGTCAGGCGCAGCACCAGCGTGACGATGCGCATCACGATCGCGTGGGCAACCTTGACGAAATGGTCGAACGAGCTGAACAGCTCGGGCTTCTTGTCGTGGATGCCGGTCGCCGCCACGCCGATGAAGACCGCAAAGATCACTACCGCGATGGTGGAGGTCTTGCGCGCGCCGGTCAGGTCCAGGAACGGGTTGGCCGGAAGGAACGACAGCAGCATATTGGGCAGCGAAATCGCCTGCGCCGTGCCGACCTTGCCTTCCAGGTACACGCCGCGCGCGACGTCGGCGGCCGAGGCGGTCAGGCCCACGGCAGTGAGGCTGAACGCCTTGGCCATCAGGATGCCGATCACGGCCGCCACCAGCGTGGTCAGCATCAGCGTGCCGATGGTCAGCGCGCTGATCTTGCCCAGCGAATCGATGCCCTTGAGCTTGAGAATGGCCGAGACGATCGACACCATAATGAGCGGCATGATGATCATCTGCAGCAGCTTGATGTAGCCGGAGCCGACGATGTCGAGGTACTCGTTGGTGGTGGCCAGCTCGGGTGCGGTCACACCGTAGATGGCCTGCAGCACCGCGCCCAGCGCCACGCCCAGCCCCATGCCGGTGAACACGCGCACCGAAAAGGACGCGTTGCGGCGCTGCAGAATGTAAAGCACGCCCAGCAGGACGGCAGCCGCCACCAGGTTCAGTATCACGTTGATCGCCATATTGTTCTTCTTTCACTGCAATTAAATAAAGCCCGCCAAAACGCAGCGGGTCCAGCTATTTTATAGGGGTTGATCCTGCTGCGGGATACGGAAAGGTTTCAAGGAACGAATAATTGCTTATATGCTCAGCATATTCCTTTATAAAGGTTTCGTGGTCAAATCGCCACGACACATAAAACTCCTTTTATTTTATTGCATTGAAGTAATCGCTTGCCAGTTAGAATCATCTTTCATCGGTATTTCGGAGAGTGAGCATGGCAATCAAACATATGAAGGTTGGAACCAAGCTGAGCTTGGGTTTCGGCCTGGTGCTGGTGTTGTTGTTGGCGATTTCGGCACTGGGCGTGTTCAACATGAGCACGATCCATGCCAAGCTCGACCGTGTGGTCAATGAAAACGCCGTCAAGAGCGACCTGGTGGGGCAGATGTCGGAGTCGGTGCACATCGTGGCGCGCGTATCGCGCACGGTCGTGCTGCTCGAGAACGATGCCGCCATCGTCAATGAAATGAACAAGGTCACCGCCGCCCGTAACGCCTACAACGAGGCGCGCGACAAATTGGCGGCGATGCCGGCCACGGTCGCCGGGATGGCCATCCGTGAACGCATCGCCGGCCTGCAAAACCAGGCGCGCGAGCTGAACAACAAGGTGTTCGAGCTGGCCCGCAGTCACCAGGACGTGGCCGCCACCGAATTGTTGATGAAGCAGGCCGGTCCGGTAACCCAGAAGTGGCAGGACGCCATGGATGAATACGCCGCCCTGCAACGCGCCACCAACCAGGCCGATGCGCAAGCTGCAGGCATCGCGCACGCGCGGGCGCGCACCATGATGCTGGCGCTGAGCGCGCTGGCGATCGCCATCGGCGTGGTGGCCGCAGTGATGATCGCCCGCAACCTGCTGCGCCAGCTCGGCGGCGAGCCCGGTTATGCGGCCGATATCGCCGGCCGCATCGCTGCCGGCGATCTGACGGTGGTGGTCGATACCCGCCACGACGACAACCACAGCATGCTGCACGCGATGAAGATGATGCGCGATGCGCTGTCGGCCATCGTCACCGAAGTGCGCACCGGCACCCAGACCATCGCCACCGCATCGACCCAGATCGCCGCAGGCAACCAGGACCTGTCGTCGCGCACCGAACAGCAGGCCAGCGCGCTCGAGGAAACCGCCTCGTCGATGGAAGAGCTCACCAGCGCAGTGCGCCAGAATACCGACAACGCCCGCCAGGCCAATGCGCTGGCCGACACCGCCACCACGGTGGCGCGCCAGGGCGGCTCGGTGGTGGCGCAGGTGGTCGATACGATGGGCGCCATCAACGAGTCCTCGCGCAAGATCGTCGATATCATTGCCGTCATCGACGGCATCGCGTTCCAGACCAATATCCTGGCGCTCAATGCGGCCGTTGAAGCGGCGCGCGCCGGCGAGCAGGGCAGGGGCTTTGCGGTGGTGGCCACCGAGGTGCGCAACCTGGCGCAGCGCTCGGCCTCCGCCGCGCGCGAGATCAAGGAGCTGATCGGCAATTCGGTCGAGAAAGTGGAAGTGGGCAGCCAACTGGTGGCACAGGCGGGCCAGACCATGGAAGACGTGGTGGCCAGCGTGCAGCGCGTCAACGACATCATGGTGGAAATTTCCAGCGCCGGCAACGAACAGAGCGCCGGCATCGAGCAGATCAACAAGGCCATCACCGAGATGGATACCGTGACCCAGCAAAATGCAGCCCTGGTGGAAGAAGCTGCCGCAGCGGCGGAAGCGTTGCAGGAGCAGGCGGCCAACCTGGAGCGGATCGTCAGCGTGTTCCGCGTCGATGGCCTGGCGGCGGCGCCGGTGGCGGCGAGATTGGCTGCGCCGCGCAAGGCGGTGGCGCGCCTGGCCGCGCATTGACATTGGATTCCCGCCTGCGCGGGAATGACGGATTACCTTGCCTGGCTCTTGATTCGTTCTCCCGGTCGTCGTTAAACCGCCTGCACCATCATCTCGAACTGGGTGCGGCCGTCGCCGGTGGCTGCCAGCCGGTACTGAAAACCATGGCGGCCCATCACTTCGCGCACGAATAGCAGGCCGATGCCCTGGCCACCTTTCTTGGTGGTGAAGAACGGCGTAAACAACTGCTCGGCCGGCACGCCGCCGAGCAGGTTGCCGGTATCGAATACCGACAGCCGCACCGCGCCGTCGTCGCACACCAGCACGAATTCGATGCACTGCGCGATCGATGGCCGGGCGCCGCCGGCCTGATCCACCGCTTCCATCGCATTCTTGACCACGTTGAGCAGCGCCTGCTCCATCAGTTGCCGGTCCAGCGGCAGCAATGGCGCGTCGTCGCAGCGGCCCCAGCCGATCTGGATGCCGCGGCTGCGGCACGGTTCGCGGTACAGGTAGAGGATGTCGTCCATGATGTCGCGCAGCGCGCACGGGCGCAGCTCGGGCGCCGGCATTTTCACCACGCGGGTAAACCGTTCGATGAATTCGCCCAGGCGCACGTTACGCTGCTTGACGGCAGCAATCGCGGTGCCGAAGTCTTCGCCGTCGCGCTCGGCCAGCTGGCCGCGATAATACAGCAGCGAATCGAGCACCGAGCCGGTGGCCGCCACCGTGTTGTTGACCTCGTGCGCCAGTACGCGGATCAGCTTGTCGTAGGTGGATTTTTCCGAGCTTTCCAGTTCCTCGGTCAGTTCCTCGACCAGCAAAAAATGGCGTGGGAAGCCGCGATCGTGGAATTGCCCGCGCTGGCAGCGGTAGCGGCGGCCATCGAGGGCGCTGATCATGCGGCTCTCGCCTAGCGGCACCGCGTCGAGCTGGTCCATCAGCGCGCCGCCGTTGCCCAGCAGCGCCTGGGCGCTGGCGTTGAGCAGGCTGATGTTGCCGTCGAAATCGAACACGATTACCGCGCTCGGGGTGGCCTCCAGCAGCCGGTCGAGGAAACCCTGTTGCTCGCCCAGTTGCAGGCGCTCGCGGTACAGCCGCTCGAGCATGCTGTTGAACAGCGCCACCAGTTCGCCCAGCTCGCCGTCGCTGCTGCCTTGCAGCCGCGCCGCGTAGTGCTGGTCTTGCAGCAGGTCGTGGAAGTGACGGGTGTAGCCGAGCGGCTCGAGCGCGCGCCGGATCAGGCGCAAGCCCGCGAACAGGCTCACCAGCAGCGCGCCCTCCAGCAGCAGCATGGTCTGCGGCGTCTCACGCAGCAGCACCACCACGGCCACGATGACCAGCACGTGCATCGCTACCAGGTACGCGTACAGCTTGTGGCGCAACGTCATGCGCACCTCATGGCTGATTTTCGAACTCTGCCGTGCCCAGGCCATGCCGCTCCAGGCGCCGGTACAGTGCGGTTCGACTGAGCCCCAGCGCCTTGGCCACGCGCGAGATATTGCCCTGGTGCTGGTCGAGTGCGTGGGCGATCATGTGGCGCTCCACCTGCTCGAGCGTCATGCCGTCCACGCCCAGGCGGCGGTTGGCCGACGCGGTGCCGCCGTGTTCATGCTGGCCGGCGGCGATGAAGTCGGCCTGTTTCAGTTCGGTCTTGCCAACCAGGAGCAGGGTGCGTTCCAGCGTCTGCTTGAGCTGGCGGATATTGCCGGGCCACGGCTGGGCCGTCAGCCATTCCAGCGCCTGCGGCGCCAGCGTGGCCGGCCCCAGGCCGTAACTGCGGGCGACGTCGGTGAGGATGTGGCGCGCCAGCAGCGCAATGTCGCTGCGCCGCTCGCGTAGCGCCGGCAGGCGGATGGTGATCAGGTTGAGGCGATAGAACAGGTCTTCGCGAAAGTCGCCGGCCGCCACCAGCTCGGCCAGCTCGCGGTTGGTGGCCGACACCACGCGGATGTCGGCGCGCTCGGTGCGGCTGGCGCCCACCGCCTGGTATGTCTGGTCTTGCAGCACGCGCAGCAGTTTTACCTGGTCGGAGCGATTGAGTTCGCCGATCTCGTCGAGGAACAGCGTGCCCTGGTGGGCGCTGGCCACGTGGCCCTTGCGGTCGGTGCGCGCATCGGTAAACGCGCCGCGCACGTGGCCGAACATTTCGCTCTCGAACAGCGTGGGCGTAATCGCGCCCATGTTGATCTTGACGATGGCCTGCTGCGCGCGCGGGCTGTTGCGGTGGATGGCGTCGGCCACCAGCTCCTTGCCGCTGCCGCTCTCGCCCAGGATCAGCACCGGCGCCCGGGTGGCGGCCACCTGGCCGATGGTGGCCAGTACCTGGAGCAGGCGCGGGTGCTCGCCGACGATGCCGGTAAAATCGAAGCGGGCGTCGAGTGCGCGGCGCTCTAGGGCGTGCGACGTCGCAGGCGACGGTGCTGCTGACGTCGCCAGCGGGGCTGGCGGCGTCAGCGTATCGAGCGTCGCCCGCACCAGCTCGGCCAGCTGCGTGTTGTCCCACGGCTTGGTGAAAAAGTTGGCGGCGCCGGCCTGCATGCCGCGCACCGCCAGGCCGATCGACCCCCATGCCGTCATCAGCAGCACCGGCAGCGCGGGGTAGCTTTGCTTGATGGCGGCCAGCAGCTGCAAGCCTTCGTCGCCGCTGGTGTGCAGCGAAAAATTCATGTCCTGCAGCACCAGGTCGATGGGCTGGCGCGCCAGTGCCGCCAGGGCCTCGGCCGGGTCGTCGCTGCACACGGTGGCGTAGCCGGCCTGCTTGAGCAGCAGCGCCAGCGAGACCTGGACCGCGCTGTCGTCATCGACTATCAGGATGCAGTGCTTGCGGGGTGATTCCATGGATGCGACAGCCTTATTCGTGGTGCAGCGCCTGCACCGGGCTCAGTCGCGCGGCGCGCCAGCCCGGGTACAGCGAAGACAGCAAGGATAGCAGATAGATCACAGCGGCCGATAGCGCCACTGCCACCCAGAACACCGGCCAGTTCAGCGTTTCGCTCATCACGCCGGTGAGCGGCAACTGCACCAGCAACAGCAGGCCCACCAGCATGGCGCCCGAGCTGAGCAGGAATTGTTCGGCGATGATCTGGCGGTAGATGCTGCCTGACGCGGCGCCCAGCGCGCGGCGCAGGCCGATTTCCGGCGTGCGCTGCATGGTGTTTTGCCACAGCACCCCGAACAGCCCGAACGCCACCATCACCAGCAGGAAGGCGGCAATCACGGCGCCGATCTTGAGCGGCACCAATTGCAGGCTCAGCATGGATGCGCGCGCTTCGGTCAGCGGCGTGATCACCAGCGACCATTGCGGCTGCAATTGCTTGATGCGGGTGCTGAGCGCGCTCTCGAACGCGCGCGGCGTGCCGGGCCGCAGCTTGAGCATGATGATCGTCATCGCCTCCTTGCCCACGCCGGGGCGAAAACGCGGCAGCATGAACGGCACCGGGTCCATCAATTCGCCCTGCGAGCGGAATGCGTCAACCACGCCCACCACGCGGTAGCGGGTGGGATTGTTCTCATCGCTGGGGTCGGAAAACAGTTTGCCCACGGCTGCTTTGACCGCACCGGGAAACAGGCGCTCGGCCGCCAGCTGGTTGATCACGACCGGCGTGGTGTCGGCGCCGTCGTCGGCGCTGGAAAACCAGCGCCCGCTGGCAACGCGCATGTCCATGGTCGGGCCGTACTGGTCGCTCGCATCCTGGACGTCGAGTCGGATCGGTCCGGTACCGTCGGCGCGTTCGTATGTGCCGGAGCGGCGCGACATTTGGTACACGGGCAGGGCGGCAAACGCCACCTGCTCCACCTCGGGCAGGGCCAGCAGGTTGCGCTGTACCTGGTCGTAGACGGCAGCGTCGTTGACCAGCGGTTTTTCAGTGCGGATCTGCACCATCCACTGGTTGCGGTATGAAAAGCCGGTGGGCAGCTGTTGCAGCTGGACGTAGCGCGCGGCAAACGCCGCCACCGCGAACACCAGCACGAAGGCGAGCAAAATTTCCAGGCTCAGCAGCAGGTTGCGCGACTTGCGCCGCCAGATCAGTTTCAACAGGTGGCGCAGCATCATGCGGTTCCTTTCAGGGCTTGTACGGGCGCCAGGCGCGACATTTTCCAGGCCGGGATCACGCCCGACAGCACGCCGAACACCAGCGTGAGCAGCAAGCCGTAACCGAACACCGCCAGGTTGAGTTGTACCCGCAGGTACGGTATCAGACCGGAGTTTTCCAGCCACCACAGCACGCCGGCGGCCGCCGCCAGGCCGATCACGCCGCCCGCCAGGCACAGCAGCACGTTTTCCAGCACCAGCTGCGCCACCAGCTGGGCGCTGGTGGCGCCAAAGGCCTTGCGCACGCCGATCTCGCTGCTGCGCTCCAGGATGCGGCCCATGTTGAGGTTGACCAGGTTGAGCGCGGGCAGGGCCATGAACAGCAGCATCAGCACCACGATGGCGGTGAGCAGCTTGCCCACGCCGGCATCCTCGGCACGGCTGGACGTGAGCGTGCGGGCAAACACCTCGAGCTTGGTATCGCCCCAGAAACGGTTGCGATCCATCTTGTTCGGATCGACCGGCGGCACGGTGCGGGCCACGCTGATCAGTTGCTGCTTGATGGCGGGCAGGTCGGCGGCCGTGCGGCCCAGCACCATCACGGTAAACATGCCGTATGTTTCGCCCTTGTATTCGGTGGAGGGCAGGGTGGTGATCGGGGTCCAGATATCGGCGTAGGCATTCAGGTGCAGCGCATCTTCGACCACGCCGATCACGGTAAACAGCTGGCCGCCGACGCTGACCTTCTGGTCCAGGTAGGGCAGTCCGGGAAACAGCCGGCGCGCGGTGGACGCGTTGAGCACGGCCACCATGCGGCCGTGGGCGTCATCGTCTTGGGTGGGCAGGCGGCCTGCCAGCAAGTTGAAATCGAGGATCTTCCAGTACTCGGCATCGACGCGGCGCATCATCACCTCGCTCACGCGGCCTTCCTGGTACACCGAGACCGACTGTGGAAAGAGCGTGGCCGACACCGCCTCCACGCCGCCCTGGCCTTGCAGCGGTTTGAGGTACTGCTCGATCACCTTGTAGCCGAACAGGCCATTGCGGCGGTTGTCCTTGGTGGAATGGCTCGACTCCATCAAGATCATTTGCACGAAGCGCCCGCTCTTGCCTTCTACCCCGGTGGGAAAGAAGGTGTTTTGCAGCAGCGCCGTGACCACCATCAGCACCACCAGCGTGAGCACGATGCACAGCAGGTTAATCGCGGTAAACAGTTTGCGGCGCATGAACACTTTCCACGCCGTCAGCAGGTAATTCCTGAACATGGCGCCCCCTTACGCGACCAGCTGGCCGTCGAACACGCGCACGATGCGCGAAGCCAGGCGGGCGTCGTGTTCGTTGTGGGTGACCATCACCACGGTGGTGCCCTCGCGGTGCAGTTGCAGCAGGATGTCCATCACTTCGCGGCCCATCTGGCTGTCGAGGTTGCCGGTTGGCTCGTCGGCCAGCAAGACCTGCGGCTGGCCGACGATGGCGCGGGCGATTGCCACCCGCTGCTGCTGGCCGCCCGACAGCTGGTTCGGGTAATGGTCCATGCGCGCGCCCAGGCCCACTTTTTCCAGCGCCTCGCGCGCCATGCGGGTGCGCCGCTTGGCGGGCAGGTCGCGGTACAGCAGCGGCAGTTCGACGTTGTCGATCACGCGCAAGTCATTAATCAGGTGAAAGCTCTGGAAGATGAAGCCGAACGTGCTGTTGCGCAGCTGCGCCACGTGCTTGTCCTGGTACGACGCCACCGGCCGGCCGCCGACCGCGATGGTGCCGCCGCCCGGTACGTCGAGCAGGCCGATCAGGTTGAGCAGGGTGCTTTTGCCGCAGCCGCTGGGGCCCATGATGCTGACGAACTCTGCCTTGGCGATATGCAGGTCGATGTCTTTCAGGGCCAGCGTTTCCACCTTGTCGGTGCGGTAGGTTTTGCTCACTTGGTGCAGGCGTATCATATTGGTCCTCTTAGTTGTCGATGCGAACGCTGTCGCGATCCTTGTAGCGGCTGGTATCCGATGTGATCAGGCGGTCGCCCGCGCGGGCGCCTGTTAAAATTTCCACCGCCTTGCCGTCGCCGGCGCCGATGTCGAGCACGGTCTTGCGCGCCACGCCATCGCGCACCACGAACACGTCTTGCGGACCACGGCCGTTGAAGGCGGGCCCGGCGTCCACCAGCAGGGTGTGGTTCTTTTGCGCGGTAATGATGTTGACCTCCACTCGCAGCTTGTTGCGCAGCATGGCGTGGTGCGGTTCGTCGAGCACGACCAGCAGCTTGACGGTGCCGTTCTGGATCTCGGGCAGGATGGTCTGCACCACGCCTCGCAGTTTGACGTTGCCTTGCTCCACCAGCACGGCCTGGCCCGGATCGAGCGCGCGCGCATGGAAGTCCGACAGCGACGCCTCGACCTTGTAGTTGTTCGGTTCGGACACGCGCGCCAGCATCTGGCCGACCGCCACGCTGGCGCCTTCATCGGCCAGCAGCGCACTGAGCATGCCAGTGAACGGCGCCCGCACGGCGGTCTGCGCCAGCAACTGCTGCTGCTCCTGCAACTGCTTGTTGAGGATGTTCTTTTGCAGCCGGGCGCCGTCGATATTGGTGGACGTGGCGCGACGGCTGTCCTCGATCAGTTCCTGCTGCTGGCGCAGGGAAATCTCGTTGCGCTGCACATTCAGTTCGGCCGTCAGCAAATCCTCGGCCGACACGCCGCCCGCCTTGCGCAAGGTCTGGTAGCGGCCCAGCTTCACGCGCGTGGCTTGCAAGTCCAGTTGCAGCAGTTCGATGGCGCTGGCCAGTTGCTTGCGTTTCTGGTCGAGCTCCTGGGTCAGCGCGACGATGCGGTTTTCCTGCAACGCCAGTTGTTCGCGGATGTTGTCGATTGCCAGTACCACGCTGCGATTGTCGAGCTCGAGCAGCAGGTCGCCGGCTTTGACCTCCTGGCCGAGCCGCGCATGGACCTTGCCCACCCGGCTCTGGATCGGGCTGGCCACCTGCTCCTCGTGCACCGGGATGACGATGCCGGACGCGTTGATGGTGTTGTCGATGCCGCCCGCGCGCACGGTGGCGATGGTGACGCTGTCGGCCGCAACGCTGGCGCCCACCGCGCGGTTCAGGCCCCACGCCGCCAGGCACACGCTGGCCAGGACGGCCGTAACGACCAGCGCGATGGTGGTGCGGCGGCGGGCGGTGAAGCGAGGATTGATCGGTTGGTCCATAAGTGTTCCGGCAAGTAAGTATGGCGGGAACTGGTGCAACCACCGTGCCAGCGGCTGTCATCATAAAAATACCTGTCGAATCAAAGTGTTAGATGGCGGCCAACATTGCAGTGCAGGCGCCCGTATGCCCGCCGCCGGGCACCACCGTCCGGATCCGGACACCAGGCTGCTTGTGGAAATTTACCAACCGTTGATTCAAAACAATGTGATACCGTGGGGACACAAAATCAACAATGCGAGGCAAGAAATGACTATCAAAAACTTCGCGACTGTGCCCGGCCTGCTGAGCGTGCTCACTGCGCTGATGCTGCCCATGCTGCCCGGATCGGCCATCGCCGGCGAGGACGACGACGCCATCGTCACTGACCGTCCCGACTTCGTCGAGTCGAGCGACGTGGTGGGCAAGGGGCGCTTCCAGATCGAAACCAGCGTTGCCGTCGAGCGCGACAAATCCAACGGTTTTAAATTACGCACCGTCTCCACCCCCACCTTGCTGCGCCTTGGCATTGCCGAGGACTGGGAGTTGCGCGTGGAAACCGATGGTCGCATGCGCGCCACCGCCGACAACCAGGCCAGCGGCCAGCGCCTGCGCGAGAGCGGCTACGCCGACACCGCTGTCGGCGTGAAATGGCATGCGCTGGACGAGGAGGGTGCGCGGCCATCCGTGGGCGTGCTGGCGCACTGGGAGCTCGATACCGGCTCGGCGCCGTTCCGCGCGCCCGGCAAGGGCGGCTCCCTGCGCGTGGTGGCCGAGTGGGAGCTGCCCGCCGACATGAGCCTGGGCGTGATGCCGGGCGTGGTGCGCCAGCGCAACGACGACGGCCAGCGTTTTACCAGCGGCATCTTTGCCGTGGTACTGGGCAAGGAGTGGAACGACCGCCTGCGCACATTCGTTGAATATTCCGCGCAGCAAGTCGCCCATGCGCGCGACGGCGGTTCGATCAATACGGTTGACGTGGGCGCCGCATGGCTGCTGAGCAAATCGGTGCAGGTCGATACCGCTGTCGCGCGGGCCCTCAATAAAAACGCCCCCGACTGGAGCTGGACGGTCGGCTTGTCGCTCAAATTCTAGGAGTTCTGCATGAGCTGGACCATCAAGCGGCGGTTGCTGCTCTCTAACCTGGTGACGCTGGTGTTCGTGGGGCTGGTCGGCCTGGTCGGCTACCAGGCCGTGGCCGTGATGAGCGGGGCCATGGATGCCATCACCGTCAACGGTTCGGCCATGAAGGATCAATTACAAGCGGACATGATGCACGACGCGCTGCGCGCCGACGTGCTGGCCGCGCGGCTGGCGGCGGACCGCAACGACGCTGCCGAAATCAAGGGCGTGCGCGAGGACACCGCCGAGCATATCGCGCTGTTTCGCAAACTCATCGACGACATGGGCGCGGCCACCACCGACGCCGAAATCCAGCAAGCCATGCGGCAAGTGCGCCCCGACGTTGACCGCTATCTGACCAGCGCCCAGCAGATGGTGACGCTGGCGCTGTCCGACAAGGACGCCGCCCAGGCGCAGTTCGGCGCATTCATGGAAAGCTTCCGCGTGCTCGAGAAAAGCATGTCGGGGCTGAGCGACGTCATCGAGAAGAACTCCGAGGCCACCAAGGCGGTGGGCGACGCGGCCGTCACCCGTTCGCGCTACCAGATCATCGGCTTCGCCGCGCTGGCGGCGCTGGTGTCGCTGGTGATGGGCCGCGCCCTGGCGCGCTCGATCCTGACGCCGCTGAACCAGGCGGTGGGCTTTGCCGCCCGCGTGGCCCAGGGCGACTTGTCCGAGCGGATCGAGGTGGGCGACGACGACGTCTCCGAAACCGGCGTGCTCAAGCGCGCGCTGCGCGACATGAACACCAGCCTGCACCGCATCGTGAGCCAGGTGCGCGGCGGCACCGACGCCATCGCGCTGGCCTCGGGCGAGATCGCGGCCGGCAATATAGACCTGTCGGCGCGCACCGAATCGCAAGCGAGTTCGCTCGAAGAAACGGCGTCGTCGATGGAAGAGATGACCACGATGGTCCATCACAACACCCGCCACGCCAACGAAGCCAATACCCTGGCGGCATCGGCCACCGAAGTGGCCGTGCGCGGCGGCGCCGTGATGACCGAAGTGGTGACCACCATGGCGAAAATTAACGCGTCGTCGCAGCGCATCGTCGACATCATCGGCGTGATCGAGGGCATCGCCTTCCAGACCAATATCCTGGCCCTGAACGCTGCCGTGGAAGCTGCGCGCGCCGGCGAACAGGGCCGGGGCTTCGCGGTGGTGGCGTCCGAAGTGCGCGGACTGGCGCAGCGGTCGGACGCGGCTGCCAAGGAAATCAAGCTGCTGATCGACGCCTCCGCCGGCCAGGTGGAAGCGGGCAGCGCGCTGGTGGGCCAGGCCGGCGGCACCATGGATGAAGTGGTGGCCAGCATCGGCCGCGTCAACGCCATCGTGCGCGACATCGCCAACTCCAGCCGCGAGCAGGAACTGGGCATCGACCAGGTCAACCAGGCCATTGTCAGCATCGACAGCGCCACCCAGCAAAACGCCGCGCTGGTGGAGCAGGCTGCCGCTGCCGCCGGCGCGCTGCAGGAACAGGCTGATCAACTGGCGGGCGTGGTGCAGGTATTCCGGCTGGCGTGACGGCAACATTTCTTGGTGTCATCTTAAGATGAGACCATGCTATGATTTGAGCAACCTCAACACGCGATCTGGAGCGCTCGATATGGAAGCCGGGACGGGGAAAAGACTGGCGGGCCTGCAGTTGCTGCTGGTAGAGGACAATTTTCTCAACCAGCAAATCGCCTGTGAATTGCTGCAGTCCGAGGGCGCGGTGGTCACCGTGGCCAATGACGGCGCCGAAGGCCTGGCCTGCGTCGCCGGTTGCGGCCCCGGCGGATTCAATGCGATATTGATGGACATGCAAATGCCGGTGATGGACGGCTACGAGGCCACGCGCCGCCTGCGCGCCCAGGGCTACACCAGCCTGCCGATCCTGGCGCTGACCGCCCACGTGCTCGACGCCGAGCGCGAGGTATGCCGCGCAGCCGGCATCGACGATTTCATCGCCAAACCGATCGACTTCGATGAACTGATCGGCACCGTGGCGCGCCACTGCGGTTGCGCGTGAGTTAGTTTAGATATCGCAAGAAATCGTTTTCATATAAGCTTGGCATTTTTGCCAAGGATACGCCGACCATGAACGCGCCTTCTTCCCGCCTGGACCTGCTCGACGCCCTGCGCGGCTTCGCCATCGTCTCGATCATGCTGCTGCATAATATCGAGCATTTCGATCTCTATTTCACGCCGCAGGGCGCGCCAGCCTGGCTGGCAGCGGTCGATAAAGTGGTGTGGGACAGCATGTTCTTCCTGTTCGGCGGCAAATCTTACGCGATCTTTGCGCTGCTGTTCGGCGTCACTTTCTATATCCAGTTCCAGCATCGCGCCCAACGCGGCGAAGATTTCCGGCCGCGCTATGCGTGGCGCATGGTGCTGTTGCTGTGCTTTGGCCTGTTCAATTCCATGGTGTATCACGGCGATATCCTGAGCCTGTACGCGGTGCTCGGTTTGGCGCTGATTCCCGTCGCACGACTGCGCAGTGCATGGGTTCTGGTCATTGCTGTGATATTGCTGCTGCAGCCATATGCGTGGCTGGAGTGGTATATGGCCTTATCCGCACCGAATGAAAAACTGGCCGATCCGGCATCGTGGGCTTATTTTGGTCGCGCCAATGACTATATGAAACACGGATCGATTGCCGACGTGTGGATCGGTAATCTCACCAACGGCAAGACCGGTGTGATTTTATGGAGCTGGGAGAATGGCCGGCTGTTCCAGATTCCCGCGCTGTTCATGCTGGGAATGCTGGCCGGCAGGGCAGGCTGGTTTGCGTTGTCGGAAGAAAATAAACGGCGCTGGTGGCGCGTGCTGTTTCTGGCGGTGGTGGCGTTTATTCCCTTGTATTTGATCAAGTCGTCGTCCGTTAACTGGAATGTCGGTCCGGCTTTGGAACGGCCGTTGCTGATCATTATTACCTCGTGGTCAAACCTGGCCTTCATGGCGATATTGGTCGCCTGTTTTAGCCTGGTATTTTATGCCCGTCCCGCGCTGGCATTTTTCTCGCCCCTGGGCCGCATGAGCTTGACCAGTTATGTCGTGCAATCGGTGGTCGGCACCGCGCTGTATTACGGCTATGGGCTCGGACTGTACCAGCACACGGGCGCCACCTTGGCGCTGGCGGTCGGCATCGTGCTGGCGCTGGCCCAGCGCCAGTTCAGCGTGTGGTGGCTGCGTTCCCATGCGCAGGGACCACTTGAAGCGTTGTGGCATCGCGCGACTTGGGCAGGACAGACGCGCCAGAAATTGGCGTGAACGGGCTGCTTTTCAGCGTGCCTGGAGCGGCTGGCTGCACTGCCGGTCTGCCTGGTTTATTCGTCGTCGGGAGCCATCCAGCTAATGCGACCGTGGCCTGACTCGTTCAGGCGCGCTATCAGCGCTTGAGCACCGGTATCGGCCAGGCTGAATTCGAAACGGACATCGTTGCCATGGGCGACATTCTCCAGCACGGCGGCGCTGGACTCCAGTTCGCGCCGTATCATGCCTTCCAGCGCATACGGCGCGGTGCAGATTAAAAAGCGTTGCTTGATAATGGCGATTTTCTCGGCTTTTAATAAGGCCTGGGCCACGCTGTCGGTATAAGCGCGCACCAGGCCGCCGGCGCCGAGTTTCACGCCGCCAAAATAGCGCACCACTGTTGCCAATACGCCTTCGAGATCCTGGTGTCTTAATACATCGAGCATGGGCCGGCCGGCGGTACCACTCGGTTCCCCATCATCGACTGCCGCCGATTGGCCACCGGCCAATAATGCCCAGCACACGTGGGCCGCTTGCGGATGCTGCGCCCATAACTGCGCGACGATCTTTTGCGCAGCGGCGCGATCGGTCATCGGCTGTACGCAGGCAATAAAGCGGCTTTTCTTGATCAGCAATTCGTGCTGGACGGGATTGATAATTGTTTGGGGCATATTCGGCACAGCAACGGTAAACCGGGCCATGGTGCCAGAAACGGCCGGGAAAGACAAAAAACGCGGCAGTGGCGGCGCGATATAATCATGTTTCCAGAAACCGGAAGCGACCATGAGCGAATTAGCAGACCAGGAACACGACGACCAATTGATGCGCGAGCTTGGCCTGGCCGACCTCGGCTTCTCGCTGATGCGCCTCGAAGGCCGGGTGTTCCTGCGCCTGACCGGCGTGGTGCATTACGGCGGCCGCAGCTACCCGTACGACCTGGTGCCGGCGCAAGGCGTGCTGGCCAAGCCGTCGAAGTGGCGCAAGCTCGACGCCGACGCCCGCGCGGCCGTCCTGCGCGAACGCGCCAGCCCGGCGGTGGTCGAGGAACTGCACGGCCACGTGCAGGCGTTCGTACAGGAAATTGCCGACGCCAGCGACGATTGCGACCTCGATCCGCAGCCGTTCCTGCAAGGCCTGGCCGATATGCAGATATCGGAGCCGGCCGGCATGGTGTTCGACCGTATCCGCCAGCGCCTCGAGCACGCGGTCGAGCGCGACATGGAAGAGCAGCACGCCGAGCGCACGCGCCAGAGCATCAACCTGGCCGAGTATCCGGCGTCGTTCGAGGTGGCGCGGCGTCTCAAGCGCAAGTTCATCGCGCTGCTGGGCCCGACCAATTCCGGCAAGACCCACCAGGCCATCGAAGCGCTGGCCAAGGCGCCCAGCGGCGTGTACCTGGCGCCGCTGCGCCTGCTGGCGCTGGAAAACTACGAACGCCTGCAAGCGATGCAGCAGCACGGCCGGCCGCTGGCCGTCAGCCTGGTCACGGGCGAAGAACGGCGGCTGGAACCGGGCGCCACCCACGTCGCCAGCACGGTCGAAATGCTCGACACCCGCACCCCGGTGGACGTGGCCGTGATCGATGAAATCCAGATGCTGGCCGACCGCGACCGCGGCGCCGCCTGGACCGCCGCCGTCTGCGGTGCGCCGGCCCACACCGTGTACCTGGTGGGCGCGCCGGAAGCACGGCGCGCCATCGAAGTGCTCGCCGCGCGGCTGGACTGCGAGCTGGAAGTGCATGTACTCAAGCGCAAGGGGCCGCTGTCGATGGAAGAGAGCCCGGTGCGCAAGCTCACCGGGCTACGGCGCGGCGACGCCATCATCTGCTTCTCGCGCCGCGAAGTGCTGATGTGGCGCGACAACGTCACCGAAGCGGGCCTGTCGGTCGCTACCGTGTACGGCAACCTGTCGCCGGAAGTGCGGCGCGCCCAGGCCCAGCGCTTTCGCGACGGCGCCGCCGACGTGGTGGTGGGCACCGACGCGATTGCCATGGGCCTGAACATGCCGATCGCGCGCATCGTCATGACCACCAGCGTCAAGTACAACGGTGTCGAAGAGGAAGAGATTCCAGCTGCGCTGGCGCGCCAGATCGCCGGCCGGGCAGGGCGCTTCGGCGTCCATGAAGAAGGCCTGGTGGCCGGCTTCGACGCCGAGACCCATAACGTGATGCGCTCGCTGCTGCGCGAAAAGCCGGTGCCACTGAAGACCACCGGCTTTGCGGTCGCGCCCACGCTCGAACATTTGCACCGCATCTCGGCCGTGACCAACGAGCACGGCCTGGCCAAGCTGCTCAAGCGTTTTGTCCACAACATCGACGTGCCCGATGGGTTTTTCTACCCGCGCATCACCGAGGACCAGTTCGAGCGCGCGGCCTGGCTCGACATGCTGCAACTGTCGGTGGCGGAAAAGTTCGCGCTGTCGCTGGTGCCGATCTCGGCCAAGGTGCACAGCCTGCAACATGCCTGGGAAAGCTGGGCAACGGCGCTGGCGCACAAGAAAATCACCCACCTCAAGCCGGAAAACAACCCGCTGCACTACATGAACTTGCAGGAAGCGGAAGACGCCTGCCGCCTGTACTCGGCTTACGCCTGGCTGGCCTACCGCCAACCCGAATACTTCCCCGACACGGCGCTGGCGCTGCGGCTGTCACGTGAAGCATCGGAGCGGGTGGATGCGATTTTGCAAGATCAAAATTCGGCGGCGCGCAGGCGGCAGCCGAAAAAGTTCAGGCGGCGTTAGCCTGCCGCACGCTCATCCGGCATGTCGGGGAGTGGCTTGCCTTCGAGTCTGAACGAGCGGCAAAATTGCCATGGCCGCGACACGCCGCGTGGCTCGGACAGGCAAGGCAAGGCGAACTCCGGTGGCTGCAATAGCACGAGTTTCCAGGTAATGCCGCCGATGAACCGGAACGTTAATTCATTCGGAGGCAACAACTGGAGATCGCTGAAAACGCCGGTCGAGTAGGCTGTCCCAAGCGCGGCAGAATCGATTATCCGATGCTGAGCATCAAGCAGAACCATGCGCAGCGTATCTTCATGCAGGATGTCGTCGGTTAAAAACAGCAGTCGCTTGTCTTCCCACCCGACCGCTGCTTCCAGTATTGCTCCCGTCACCACCAACGCCGTCGCTCTGCCATCGATGATTATTTCTGAGGTTGCCATCGCTTGGCCGGTGTAAGGTCGGCGTGGACGGATGGCGCACTCGGCGTCGGTAAGTAATTTCACGTCAGTTTCCTACCAGATATTACCTGCGCCAAAGGCAGCCACTGCGCCACCGACGAATGCGCCCACTGTGACACACGCGGGTGCGGCAGGACCAACGTCGACGTTTGATTTTCCGGAAGAGGTAGCAATTGCTGCGCGGATGATCTCCATGAGCAGATTGCGGGTTCGACACGCTTGATCTGCAGCTTGCAGCCAGGTCAATTTTCCCGCATGGACATCCGCTCTGAGACTATTGGAAACGGCATTGATCTGATTTGCATAGCTGCGCCTGGCCGTGGAATCCGTCTCCAGATGCGCACCCATGCTTGCTGCGGTCGCCTCGAGGGATTTGATGGCATTTTCAAACGCGATTTCATCTTTGTTCGTCGTCATGACTGTCTCCCGACATGGATGGTGTCGGGAGCTTGCTTGGCGTCCGTAAACGAAGAGTTGAAGAAACTCAACTCAGCATGAATGCATCGACAAGATCGCGCCGCATCACCAGCACGTCCACGCCATGATTTATGGCGCGAAACATCGGCTTCCAGCCCAGCCTGGCATACAGGCCACCTGTAAGCACTTCAGTCTGTAGATGGAGTTGCGTGACGCCGTATTGCCGTGCGCGGTGCACGAGGGCGTCGATCAGGTGTTCGGCAAGATGGTTGCCACGGTCGGCCGCAGCCACATAAAGCGGGCCCAACCAGCAGGTATTTTCAGGGAAGTCAAAGACTTGCTCGGCCTTGAGCTGGACACAGGCGACAACCGCATCGCCGTCGAGCGCGATCAGCACCAGCGGCAAGGCGTTGGCGCGCGTGGCACACAGTGCACGCTCGAAGCGGTCGAGTTCATGTTGGAGCGTGAAGCCGTCGGCGCGTCCCCATTCGTCGTAGCACCAGCGTGCCAGAACAGGCACCGCTGCGGGGTAATCTGCCAGGGTGGCAATGGTGAACTGCTTGGTCATCGTTCGCCTTCTTCCGTGAGTACACCGATTGTGCACTCACGCGAACGATATTTGCTACATTTTTATTACCGGTAATGCTGATCTTGCTGGTGCGGCTTACAGCGGCTGGTAAGGACCGTGGCTGTACGGCTCGGCCCACAGTTCGAAGATGCGGCGAACGATGGCTTTCCACGAACGGCGTGGGGCTTTAGGGGCAGCGGCGATGGTGTTGATGTTGGCGGTAGCGGTGGTCATGATGGGCTCCTGTGAACTGCATTCAATGTGTCGATGAATGAATCTTACCGAAGTCGCAGATATAAAGATAATTTCAATTTCCGATAAATGACATTCTTAAATTGAATTTCTTGGATGGAAGAGATGTGTCTTCTGGTGATATCTGTTATGCCAGGGGCATGGACGAAAAAAAACGCCAACCGGACAGCCGGCTGGCGTTTTGACGATGTCTTGGTAGGCCGTGCGGGATTCGAACCTGCGACCAACGGATTAAAAGTCCGCTGCTCTACCAGCTGAGCTAACGACCCAAGGGCGCGAATTTTACAGGCGGCGGGCGAAAAATTCAACCCTGCGGCAAAGATTTTGCGACCCGATGCTGGCGTGGCCGGATCGTCCGTGCGCCCCCGATTCCCCGACCTCCGCTATGATAGCGACCTTGTTGGCAAGCTTGTCAGCGTATCAACGACAAGTAGGACAAGGAATCACATGACTTCTGCTGTATTAAAAAAACAATATGCGCCATTGCAGTTCGGCTATATCAACCTGCTCAAGGTCGCAGCCGCGCAACTGATCGTGCTGCACCACCTGGCGTTCTACGGGCCGATGGCCGACTACGTGCGCCCGGTATTTCCCGACCTGATCGGCTTCCTGGGCGACAGCGCCCGCATCGCGGTGCAAGTGTTCCTGGTGATTGGCGGGTTCCTGGCGGCCAAGTCCTTGTCGCCTGCCGGTCTGCCGTCGCACGCCCACCCGCTCGGCGCGATCTGGCACCGCTACGCCAAGCTGGCGCCGCCGTTCATCGCCGCCACCCTGGTGGCCGCTGTCGCCTCGGCCCTGGCCAGCCGCTGGATGGTGCATTACTCGATCTCGGAACCTGCCACGCTGGCGCAACTGGCCGCCCACGCGGCGCTGCTGCATGGCGTGCTTGACTATCCGTCGCTGTCTGCCGGCGCCTGGTATGTCGCCATCGACTTCCAGCTGTATGCGGCGCTGGTGTTGCTGCTGTGGGGCGCTGGCGTGCTGGTCGGCAAGCACGCGGTGCGCTGGCTGATGCCGCTGCTGGTCGCCGTCGGCATCATCGTGTCGCTGCTGCATTTCAATCTCGATCCCGCGTGGGATTCCTGGGCGCCCTATTTCTTCGGCAGTTATGGCCTGGGCCTGATGGCGTGGTGGGGCAGCGATCCCGAGCGTAAGCCTGGCGCCGCCACCCTGATCATGCTGGCGGCGCTGTTGCCGGCGCTGGGCGCGCTGGTGCTGGAATTTCGCAGCCGGATTGCGCTGGCGCTGGTGGTCGCAAGCGTGCTGTTCGTTTGCGGCCGCATCAAGACTGCCTCAAACGGCCATGGCTGGGCGGCCATCAACCAGCTCGGCAAAATTTCTTACGCGGTTTTCCTGATTCACTTCCCGGTGTGCCTGCTGGTCAATGCGGCATTCACCCGCTTCGTCGAGCCCGAACCGGAATTGCAAATGCTGGGCATGCTGGTTGCGTGGAGTGGCAGCCTGCTGGCCGGCGCAGCCTTCCATCGCTGGGTGGAACTGCCGCTGGGCCGTGCCGTACAGCTGGTCAGCGACAAGATCGACACACGCGACTGGTTCAAGCCGGACAGCAGCCGCACGGGCGTGGTGACGCTGCGATAAGGACATCGATTGTAGATTTTCAGCAAAACGCCGGCCTCGCGCCGGCGTTTTTCATGGTGTTACTTATATGATTTTGGAATATCAGAACACAAATAAATGATAGCTTGCCATTCCGGTCACAGGCGTAGTATTTCCGTCGTGCAGTCACAATAATTACACAAGCCACTGCGCCGGAACTGCCTGTCACAAAAATATCAACAGGCAGTCATCCATGTCATTTCTAAAAATACAAAGATGGAGACTAAATGGCAATGCAACACTCGAGCCTGCGCAAGACCCTCCTGGCCGCGCTGATCGCCGACATCCTGTTGGCGGCCGGCGCTCAAGCCCAGACGCCCGATCAACCCGCCGTCGATGCCTCCGCCCAGGTGGTGGTGAGCGGCATCCGGGCATCGCTGTCGTCGTCGCTCAACACCAAGCGCATGCAAGATGGCGTGGTGGACGCGGTGTCGGCCGAAGACGCCGGCAAGTTCCCCGACACCAATATCGCCGAATCGCTGCAACGCGTGACCGGCGTGCAAATCCAGCGCAACGGCGGCGAAGGGCGCTACATTTCCGTGCGCGGCCTGGGGCCCGAATTCAACAACGTGCTGGTCAACGGCCGCACCATGACCAGCGATACCGGCGGGCGCGAGTTCTCGTTCGACCTGCTGTCGTCCGACCTGATCTCGAAGGCGCTGGTGTACAAGACCTCGCAGCCGTTCCTGCCCGAGGGCGGCATCGGTTCCACGGTCGATATCCAGACCGCGCGGCCGCTGTCGGGCAAGATTGGCCACAGCTCGGTGGTCAATGTTTCGAGCGCGTGGGATTCCAATTCGAAGAAATACACGCCCAACGCCAGCGGCATGTATTCGTTCGCTAACGCCGATCGCACCTTTGGCGTGACCGGCTCGCTGTCGTACACCGACCGCGCGTCCAAGCAGAACAAGGCCATCAACGATGCCTGGAATTACCGCGACGTCTCGATGATCAATGGCGACCTCAACTCGCGCGGCCTGACCATGGCCGATGTCACCACCCGCAAGCTGTATATGCCGCAAAGCTACGGCTTCCAGCAGGAAGACGAAAGCCGCAAGCGCGTGGTCGGCAATCTGACCGTGCAGTACAACCCGTCGCCGACCTGGAAGATGACTGCCGACGGCCTGTACTCGCGCCTCGACCAGAACAACAAGATCATCGCCTTCAGCGACTGGAACAACCCGGCCCAGCTGGCCGTGAAGTATGACCAGAACGACCAGGTGACCAGCTTCCTGCGCCCCGGTTCCACCTTCTACGCCAACAACCCGGCCTTGGCCGGTCCCGGCACGCTGCTGGGCGAGGCAAATTCCAACGACATGATCGCCAAGGGCGGCGACCGGCTCTCGATCACCAAGGCCTTCGGCCTGAACTCGAAGTGGAAAGTGGGCGACGAGTGGCGCATCGAAGCCGATATCTCCACCTCGCGCACCACGTCCGATTCCAACGACATGTGGGTGGTGGCCGGCATGATCCCGAAGAACGGCGACACGCTCACCTACGGCAGCACGCCCACCATCACCTTTGGCGACAACATCGCCGATCCGAACAACGTCAGCGCCCACGCCGTCTCCAACGGCGACATCCGCAATACCGACAAGCTGCACGAGGGCCGCCTGAGCGCCGCCTGGGAACACGAGATCGGCTACTTCAAGGGCATCGACACCGGCGTGGCCCACTCGCAGCGCAAGGTCGATCGCACCAAGTGGGGCAACGATGCCTGGAACGCGTTCAGTGGGTATCACGTGAAATTGCCGTCATCGCTGTTTACGGTAAAACAGATGGACGACTTCATGAATACCGGCGGCAACATCCCGAGCCAGTACCTGAGCTTCGACCCGTATGCGTACATGAACTACCTGAACCAGCCGTCGCTGCTGCCGCAGTCGAACGATCCGGCCTACTACTCCGACCTGACGCGCTTCCCCAACGGCCCGATGGCGATCGACTACACCAAGCCGTCGATGTGGGCGGTGAAGGAAAAAGTGACCAGCATGTACCTCGACTCGAAGTGGGAGGGCAGCGGCTGGTCGGCCAACGCGGGCGTGCGCCTGGTGCGCGTGAAATCGTCGTCCACCGGTATCAGCCGCGAACTGCTGTCGGCCGTGAAAAGCCCGAACGACACCACCTTCATCCAGGTATGGGGCCCCAACCAGGTCACCACGGTGGACAACAGCTATAACAGCGTGCTGCCCTCGGCGAACATCAAGTTCGACCTGCGTTCCGACATGCTGCTGCGCCTGGGCGCCTCCAAGACCGAAACCCGTCCCACGCTGAACCAGCTGGGCGTGGACAACTGGTACGGCGGCCGTTTCGGCGACGTGCAGACCGGTGGCGGCAACCCGTACCTCAAGCCGATGCAGTCGAAGAACTTCGATGTCTCGTACGAGTGGTACCTGTCCAAGACCAACTACGTGAGCGCGGCCGTGTTCATGAAAAAGGTGTCGGACTTCCTCGAGACCACCATCGTCGACATGCGCATCCCGCAGTTCAACGAGATCGTCCACGACTCGCGCGTGCGCAACGGCCAGAAGGGCAAGATCAAGGGCGTGGAGATCGCCGGCCAGTACGCGTTCGACACGTCGGTCGGCTGGCTGCAGGGATTTGGCGTATCGGCCAACTACACCTACGTGGACGCCAGCGCCCAGCGCGAGACCGACAACGTCGCCACGCCGTCGTGCGGCTATCCGGGCTTGTCGCCGCAGTCGTATAACGGCTCGGTGTTCTACGAGCGCGGCGACTTCCAGGCGCGCGTGAGCTACAACTGGCGCAACCACTTCTCGGTCGATTGCGGCGGCGGCAGCACCCAGGCCCGCAACCGCTCGGCCTATGGCCAGACCGACGCCAGCCTGCGCTACAACCTCACGCCCAACCTGGCGATCTACGCCGACGCGATCAACATCGCCAACTCGCGCACCCACGAGTACGCGGTCAACGAAAGCCAGTTCCTGACGCTGGAGGACGTGGGGCGGCGCGTGAGCGTGGGCTTGCGGGCGGCGTTTTAAGTGTGGCGGGCGGAAGCGTCACCAAGGTGGTGGCGCTCCTGTTTTGTGCTCGTCGTCAGATCGGGGTTGGCGATCCGTCCCGATGCGATTACCATGTGCAACCCTGAGGTTCCATGAATCAATCGCATCAACAAGAGAGGACGGTCGCATGACCTACGAAGAATACCTGGATGAGGTCACCACGCTGATCTTCGAAAAATTTGGCGTGCCGGAAGCGGCTGCCGTGAAACTGGTGGTGTCGGCGCAGGACAAGGAGTTTTTCGTCAGGCACGACGAGGACGAGAAACTGCGCACGGTCGAACAGGCGCACCAGGACGCCAAGGCGATTTACGAAGCGTCGCAATTGGGTGTCAAGAAAGCCCCCAAGCGCTAAGCCGCAACTGTCGCCCGCAAGCGTCAGGCCGATACCGCTGGCGCTTTCTGGCGCTCCAGGTCCAGGCCAAGCGCCGCCTTGCGCAGGCGACCATTACGTCGCACATAGTCGATGGCGGCCCGGGTGTCGTACATCAGCTGATAATGGTAGTAGTTGATCTGCTCCAGTATGGCAATAGAGAGCAGAACACACGAAAACCACAAGTCCTCCACGGTCGCTTCCGCACTTCCCAGCGCGATTAATACCGCCACTCCGACAGTCAGCAAGACGTTGGCATATTTGAAGCGCCGATACAGTGGCTGGAAATACGCGGGCAAGGGCTGGCGCCCGATCAAGGCGCGTGCCTTCAAATGCCAGTACAGCACACCTTGCAGCAGCACGAAAGATACCATCCCCATTGCCGACCAGCGCATCAGCCAATTAACCGGCTCGACCGAGTGGTCGCACTGAATCCAGAATATGGCCGGCATCGCCAGACAGCAGAACGCTTCGGCATTGCGTAGGTATGTCAGTCGTCGGATAAAGTTTGCATGGGGCACCTTATTTGCGTACAACTTTACCATAAGGCAACGCCCTATTTACTTCATTCCGGCTTTATAGTTTTCCAACGGCTGGCACGGAAGCGAAAAATCCACGTGGTAGTGCTCGTCGTGCCTGATCCACGGCGTTGCCTTCATGAACGTCACCGACCTGCGCAGGTAGTCACCGGCACCATGAAGTCGACCGATGTGCCGTTCTGGTGGGTGCGGTGATGTTTCCACAAGCACAAGACGTCAAGCAAGGTTGGCGAAATACAACAAAATTGCACATTTACAATTTGTAAAATAGGCAATATAATTTCCGCCTCTCAATTCCTTAAGCTCCGAATATGAAACAGATCTTTGCGCGTACGCGACCTTGTGCGCCTTCACTTGCGCTGTGCGCTTTGCTGATACTTGCCGGTTGTGGCGGCGGCGGCGACAGTTCACCGGCAGCGAACGTTGCGCCGAAGGCGGTATTGACGTTGGTAGCCGAAGCGGGCGCGCCATCGCTCGGCGCTGAAGTATCGCTGACCGGCGCTGCCAGTACCGACCCGGAAGGCGCGGCGCTCATCTACGCCTGGATCTTGCAGTCCAAGCCGGGCGGCAGCAATGTATCGTTGCCGGCATCGACGGCATCGAGCCTCAAATTTACGCCTGATTTCGTTGGTAACTATGTCGTGCGCCTGCGCGTGACGGACCGTGAGGGTCTGACCTCGGAGCAGGACCTGACCGTGACGGTGGCCAACCGTGTACCTGTCGCAATCATCGACAAGCCTGCCGTTACCGTGCTGGCCGGTGGTGGCGCCAGCATTTCCGGTAGCCTGAGCTACGATGAGGACGGCGACCCGCTTACCTACGCTTGGTCGATCGACAGCAGGCCGAGCGGTTCGACCATGACGCTGGCCAATGCCACCGCCGCCACGCTCAACTTCGCACCTGACGCGCCAGGCAACTACACGCTGCTGCTGAAAGTCAGCGATGGCAAACGTCCGGTGACCGCGCGTGTCGATGTCAAAGTGCTGGCGCAACTGTCTGGCTTTGCCCAGTTGCCGTTTACGCCACTGGCTGCGAAATACAGCAAAACGCTCGACAAGGTGATTATGGTGTCGAGTGGTCCGGATGCCTTGCGCATCGGCGATCCGTTCACCGGTCAGATCAAATCGGTTGTACTGCCGGGCATCTACAAGGCGCTGAGCATTAGCCCCGACGGCAAACTGGCCGCCGTGTTGCACGAAGCGCAGGTCACGCTGGTCGATCTGCAGACGGCCGCCACGCTGCGCACATCGCCGACCGGCGGCTCGCAAACCGAAGTCATGCTCACCGATGCCGGCGTGGTCTATCTGATCGGACAATCCGGCGGCCAGTGGAATACGCCATCGGTCACGGTGCTCAATGCGCGCACTGGCGTCTCCATTCCGGAATCCGGTTCGTCTGGCTACGGCCGTTTCTATGGCACCATGCACGGTGTGTATTCGCAGCTCAATAACAAGGGCTATGCGGCATCCGAGGGCGTCTCGCCGGTGGATATTTCCTATTTCACCACCGATGCAACCAGCAAGGCCGTGAACGGCTACGGCGACTCGCCATACCATGGTGATTACCCGATGAGTTCGACCCTGTTCCTGTCGGCGAACGAAGACCTGGTCATTACCGGGATGGGCACCTACTTCCGTACCGATACGCTGCAGTACGCGGGCCGGCTGGCGCTGACCGGCACCAGTTCCTGGGCCAATTCGATTGTTGCGCTGAGCCAGTCGAGTACGCAGGAGACGCTGGTCATCGAGGGCAAGTATGACTACTACTATCCGGCCGGCTACGCCTGGACCTATCCCGCCACCTACCGGCGCTACACCGGCCAGCAGATGCAGTTTGCCTCCGACCTGAACTTCCCGCTTATCGACGGCCAGGTCAGCTACGGACGCCAGGTCTTCCACAGCGCCGCTGGCAATCACGTCGCCGTGGTGCAGACCGGTGGCGCGATGGATAATGTGAACGGCCTGAAGTTCTACATGATCTATCGCTGATCGGATAAAAAAACCCCGCACATCGGTCATCCGGTGTGCGGGGTTTTTTTATCGGGCTAAAAATACACGCGCAAACAAAAACGCCCACAAACCGAAGCTTGTGGGCGTTCTTGATGAATCTTGGTAGGCCGTGCGGGATTCGAACCTGCGACCAACGGATTAAAAGGGCGTTGGTCGGTCGCTACTTAGGCCGGAAGTATACATGATTTCTCTAGCATCTAGGCACGCTTCTACTCGGTGCTGGCGGCGCGAAGACGAATTTTTGTGCACCATAGCTGGACCAGAGGCGGACCAGATACACGAACTCAGCGCGCTTGACCGGAGATGTACCGGAGCCCGATAGAGACGTTGCGACCCTGGGCTCAGGCCATGGTGTAAATCTTCCATCAGGGGATACAAGGAGTGGAAATGAAACCGATATGTTAAATATCCTGCTAATTGAAATCGTACTCTTTGATGGATACCGGCCACTTGTCTTTCTTCGTTACCACCAGTCCGACACTATATCTTGCGCGGGTGAATGCTACATACAACTTTGATCTTGCAGTTGGTTTTAGTTCAAAATTGTTATCAATGAGCCAATTTAATATTGGTTTGGATGGATATATTAGAGTTCTGTCGAATGTCAGACCTTTAGATTTCCCGAAGTTAAATGCTGCATATTCAGGATGCGTGGCCGATTTCACGCTGTCGCGCAATTGCATGGGGTTGAATAATTCCAAGTATTTCTCTATTTTTTCTTCGGGTATTAAAAATACTCCATCATGCCCCGTAATTTCTTTATTACCCCCTAATGCACTTTCCATCGTTGGGAACAGCTTATTCGCGACATCGCATATGGCTTGGTTACAACGGTGACTGATGTTTAAAGACTTATCATCTATAGTTAAATTTGCCTTAGTGTTTAAAAAGAAATCGATAATTCCACTCTTTGCATATTTCTTGTTTTTTTGGGAAGTATGAGTGGAATAGGTCCCTTGCCTCGGGTCTCCGACTAGTAGAACGTCTATTGGGCTATGAAAGAGAATTTCCAAGATATCCAGGTCTGCACCTGCTAGATCTTGGATTTCGTCGATGAGAATGCAATCAAAACATAGGCCAAGACGTCGAATTACGTTGCCGTTGGACATTTGATTGCATGCTATCACCAGCTTTGCCAACTTATCCGAATAGACGTTGCCGCTTGAGTCTGTGTAGAAGTAACTGGGATTATTTTCTCCCCAATAAACCGGGCGCCCCTTGGAGATAAACCTTAAACCTGATTTTCCATTAAACAAAAGAAGTCCAGCTAGGTCCTTTTGCAATGTTGTCCCTAGATATGGTCTTGCTCCGTGTTCTATAAGAAAAGAAAACCAAGTTTGAATAGTTATGGATGGGGGAATGTAACCGCGATTCAACACCATGCGTTTGCGAATCTCGGATTCGCAAGTTTCTGTGAAGGTGGTTATCAGAACGCGCTTTCCTTGAGTTGCCAACTCTAAGGCGGATTCTATAATCTTTTGTGTCTTGCCGGATCCAGCGGCTGCAACGATGAGGCTGTTCATTTTGCAATCGCGTTTAGTATATAGTCTGGAAAAATTATATTTTCGTTGGATTTGAATATTTTAAGGGCACAATCTGTTTTGTTAGACTTCATATGTAAATGAAGTTCATCAACGCTATTGAATTGCTTGCCTAGAATTTTCTCAATTACGTTTTTCCCATTTGCTTTCACCAACTTTGGTTCCAGCGTATTGTAATTAAACGGAGCCTCTTTCATTTTCAACGCTCCCGCATCTACTATGGGGTCGTAGCAAATTTTTATGTACTTTTTTTCATGCGAATCGTATTTTAAATATTTTTTCTTTAACGCATCTACATCACCATCACTATCAGTTAGCACGCAAACCTCTTTTTTTAAATTGTCTGCGATTTCCAAAAATCTGAGGAATGATATGCCTACCGAAATGACTTCTATTCCATCAGCGATGGGGAGTTTCCCCTGATTATTGTCCATGTAAGCACGCTGGACAATTAGCTCGTCCGAATCACCTTCGACTAAAATAGCTTTTTTGCAAAGGATTAGCCGCAAGGTATCGTAGCCCGCAATTTTTTCAAAGAATTCCTGAGTACTTTCATCGAGCTTACTTAATTTGACGATATTTTTATTATCTAAGAAAATAAGATCATTTAACCCTAATTTATTGGCTACAAAACTACTATGTGTAGTAATGATGATTTGTTTTCCATTTGTATGCTGTTTGATAGTACTGAGTAAGCTGTTAAGCGTGCTGTGGGATAGATGGTTTTCTGGTTCTTCAATCAGTATTAAGTTGGCCTCGGCGGCCTTATTGTGAGACAAGGCCAGTCGAGTCTTTACTAAACATTGTTCTCCCTTTCCGATTTGATGAAACGGAACATTGCTGAGGTAAGTTGTTAAACTGCTTTCCCAAGAAACACGATTTGAAAGATCAATGGCTATTTTTATCGGTTTATCGGAAATATTTTGCTCTTTTATTTTCTTATTCAAAATTTCAATCGAGGGACTATCCATAAATCCCTCTTTCATCTGGCGATGTGATTGCGAAAGTGAAACTAGTTCTTCGTTTGACAGGAGGTCTCTTATCACCCGTCCTATATAAACATCAGATCCATTGTAGTTGCGTGTTGTCGAAGAATCAATTAGCGCGCATTTCGTTGGAATATTTCTGGAAGTGATTGTTTTCCGCGCAAAACTCTTCCAAATAAAGTGATAGTACTCAATCGGAAGTGTCTTAATTTCGTTAGCCTTTAGCAGTTCTGCATAACTATCTCTGTGCTCTTCATTGAATTCAACTTTTATTGAAAGGCCGCAGTGGTCAGCCTTCTCTGAGTTCCCATCTCCGCAAAAAGCTGCGGTTTCTTTAGTTTCCTCAAGAAAGAGTTCAATTTCTAGGGATGGAAGCTCAGCCTTCTTTTCTTGGCGTAGCGCTTCTAAGAAGTTTCTAACGGATTGCTCATTGAAAAGGTATGGTGAGATATCCGTTTGGGCCGAGCGCCCTTGGTAGAGCCCCGTTAGAGCCAGGTGAATTGCCTCCAATATTGTGGATTTTCCAGCCTCATTGTCGCCCACAATCAAATTAATTCCAGTATTAAGCGGAAGCGAGAATATATCGTGAAATCCCTTGAAATTCCTGATTTTAATGCGCTGTATTTTCATATGCATGTCCTATTGAGCCTGGCTTCATGAGGCATTGCTTTTAATCGATGTACATTTCTCAGCCGTCAAAACCCCAAATCAGTTAGGGATGAAGCTGAGTTATTTACTTTTTGTTTCCGTTCCGCTGAGAAATATTCCATTGTTTCTTTGTTGTTAAGGATCGCAAGGAAAAAGGCGTGGTCCCAATTCTCGCTTGGTACACCCAGCCCCCCTTTCTCGTTTAAACGCTGTGAAAACGCAATCGTGACGTCAAGGCCCATTTTCCTAACTAGATCCAGCCAATGATTAAAACTTCTGTGGCAATAGCTGACTATTCTTTTTCTTATTTTTAAATGCTCGACATGCAATTCAAGTCTTTGTTTTTCTAATGCGGAAAGGCTTCCGATGCTTTTGAAATGGACAAAAAAACTTGGAACTGGTTTTATAAACTTCACCTCAATATGAAAAGCTAGCTTTGAAATCAAGTCGGAATAAAATGGGTGAATGAACTTGGCTGAATTTTTAATTTCACAAAAATAATGGCTTCCTTTTGTTGGAGCACATCCTCTGCACTGGGGAACCAGATTATCAGCTAGAAATGCGTATTCCGGCCATTCCTCTTTAGGTATGAAGTGGTCAAGTGTATCGGGAGTATATGGATATCCGCAGTATGGGCACTCATGGAGCGTAGTGTCCGATCGACGCATTACTAAAAGGCGTGACAACTCTGCTGGGGCGGCTGAATAGTAGTCTATTAAAAGCGCTTTTTCTGCAAGAAAAGTGCTGCCGGAAATTTTTGTGGCGACATCATCTATTATTTTTGAATAAGATGCATAAGAATCACGAATCCTGACCGCCTGTGCATCCAGGGCCGTTATATTTTCTTTTCTACTTTTCAGTGCGATTTTTAGCCACTCATCAATTGGGCTAACGCGCATATGATGCAAATATTTCATAGCTCAACGATTTCTATTTTTTGATCTTCGGTATCACTCAAAATTGTTATGGCATATGCAAGTGCTTCATCTCCGACTCGTGCCGATATTTTTTCAATATCGCCAATAGAGATATTTTGATCACGAATCAAATCGGTAATGCTTTTCTGGAAAGGCTTGTTTGTATAGTAATCATCAAATACTTCACCAGAAATTCTGTCGGTCGATTCGCCTAAGGTCTGGAATGGTGGGCGATGGACCGCTGTTCTGCCCTCTCGTTTGCGTAGTATGCTTACCGCGTCTTTGTCAATCTCCCTTACCATTACAGGAGAATGAGTGGCTATTACTGCGTAAGATTTGGTCACACTCAGAACCGTCTTTAGCATGTCCAACAGCGCGATTTCAAGCGTAGGGTGTAAATATAATTCTGGTTCGTCAATAAGCACTAAACTTTCGTCTTCTATCTCGGCCATAAGGGACGGCAACATATAGGCGTAAATGTTCTGACCTGAACTCAAATTTACCTTTACACCATTCAGGAAGAAATTGACTCCCTGATTTGCTTCTAAATGATCGAATTCAATTTTTATTTTTTCTTGATTTTCTTTATTTATGTATGCAAAATCTCCATTTCTTATCTTTATGCCGATGGCATCGAATTCAATATGCCGATTAAGAGCTTCAAAGAGCTGATCAAATTTAGATTTTCCTCGCCACCATCTATTATCGGCATCGTAGGAGAGTAATTTTAGCAAGGAAATTACGCTATGAACTGCAGGCCAAGTCAGGGAGAAATCGCCGTCCTCTTTTTTAAAGCCTATATATGCATAAGAATTTACGTTTAACCTACGTCTTTCTTTCTTGATTTTTGAATCTTTTTTAATAGGTCCTACATGTGTTTCATGCAACGCAGTGGCAATTCCATTTTTAGTGTAAAAATTTTCAAATGGCGAATAGGCAATGCATATTATTTTGTGGAAAAACGGCAATGAATCTCCCGTGCTGTCAATTCCGGTGATACTGCGGACCAATGCTAATAGTGCATGAGATTTCCCAACGCCATTTTCACCCACTAAGACATTTATTCTGCGAGAATTAATGTTGTTCTCGATATTGTCAAAGCTAAGAGTTATAGGGTCGAAGCTGGTAGGTAAGTTTTTAATTGTTACCTGAAAGTTTTCTTCGATTTCGTAGTTGCCGATCGCAATTTGATGCCCCTTTTTAATTGCAGCCTCTGATGCATTTCCAGATCTTAAGATTCCGCTTGAAAAGCCTGACCAAGATCGAAAATTATCTTGCTGTTGATAATGAAAGCTTGCATCACAAATTAATTGAAGGAATTTTTCTATTTCATAGATGTCAGAGAAAATCTTTCCTATTTTTCTATAGTAATCTAGGTCGCTAGATAGCGATATAAATTTCTCGGGATGTAAGATTTCTGTAATTTCAATAATTGAGTCGCTACTCCCATTTGCAAATGCTTTGGATGTGTTGCTTTCGTCCCTTGCGAGAATTTTTACATGGCCTAAATTTTCTTGCTTCTCATCCTTAATGAGAAAGCATTTGAAGGTTATTATATGGCCGTAATCATCCCATGGACTATTATAGGTACTTCCAATATGATCCTGAATTAGGTAGCACCCATCTCCTGCTGTGTTTAATGGTTTTGCCTTGCTAAAAAATATCTTCATTTTTTATTTATTGGTAATTGTTAATGCAAAGAAAAAGACTTTGCGTCCAGACTAATGATGTCGAGTGCAGCTGCTCATCTGCATACTTCTCAAGGAAGCGAGTGCGCCAACTGCCAGTTTAGCTGCCTTCTCGCCGTCGCAATAATGTCAGAGAAAGTCATTGCGTGAACATTTGGCTCGGGGTTGGTGTTGGGGAAATCTGCCGAATTTTTTCCACCAATTAAAAGTACCTGAATGGGTTTGCTAGTGTATTTCGATAAATCGTGTCGATAGTCCGTGGCCTGTTTGTAATCTTCCCTGTTAAGGAAATGCGCAGGCCGCTTAAACTCAATGAGCAAACATTCTCCGTTTAGATTCTCATTGAGTAGAAGATCAGGCCGGTTATTAGCCCGCTCGCCGTCGAACTTCTGGCCGAATCCTTCTTCAATTTGGCGCTGAAGGGTCTTGTTTGAGCTATATAACGAGAATTGTGCACCGAAGATCCACAGGTTCTTCTCTATTGCTTTGTGCATTTGAGTTTCAAGCGTCTTTGGGTCTTGTGCCAATAACTCGAGCTGATCGAGGAATTCTTGACGTGCCTTGGCCTGCTCGACAAGATATGCCATGTCTGTAAGGCCGAACTCAGCAAGTGCGTCTGCCAATGTTGCAATGTCCTTTCGGCTTGCATCTGCTAGGTGTTGAACGACCAGGCCGTAGTCGGAGCGCTCTATGGCTTCCAGTAGGACATAAATGAATGGTGCGATCTTTTCTTCGGATTCTTGATAGAAACGTTCGAGAATTTTTTGAATCGCTTTTTCGGCATACTCACGGCGATTCTCTGGGAGAGCCGCGAGCCGTTCTTTGATGTCACGCCTCAAGCGCGCATGTGCTAGTTGAATCTCGCGGCCGTGCTTCTCTTTGAACGCTGCGAGGATAAGCGGTCGCACGGCATTTGTGACGTGCTCGAGCAACTCACTATTTTCGATGAGGCTATTCCAGCCTGCGGTGACGTGCTTTGACAGACCATCGGCGTCAATCTCGCCGTACAGGCGCTTGAGCAATTTCTGAGGAAAGTCTTCCTGGTCATCGAGACCGAAGAATGAAGGCTTGCCAACCGCCTTACCATCCACACGAATGACAATACCTGGCTGACGTGAAACTGCATTTTTCTCTGAAATGGCAAAGCGTACACGCACTTCTCCGACTTCGGGAACGTCTAGTTTTTCATCTTTAAAATGGCCTTGGACGTCATCGACTCCCAGCACTTTGTCATTTACGTCAATGGCAAAGTCGGTCTCGCGCCCGTATTCCAGCAGCAAAATCTGCCTGAACTTAATTGGGTCGGGGAATGTTAGCTGCTGGTGTAGCGAGCTAAGTGTTATGCGGGTGCCTCGAGATTCTGGTGAGCAAGGCTCGGTGGTCAAATGGATAGGAAGCTGTTCGATATCCTGTACCGATGAGAGATCCTGAACACGGAGCGTGAAACTCGTCCGAATACCTCGGGCATGCGTCTCAAGAGTCATGACTGAGGCAGCCATCAGCCCAGCGAACTTGCCTATACCTTTGCGTCCTTTGACTAGCCTCTTTTTCTTTGCTGTACGCTCGCCACTTCGCTCCCTGCGGTCTGATGCAATAGAGAGATAGTGGCTGCCAACTTCATCCTCTGTCATACCAGAACCGTCGTCACAAATCACGATGGGATCATCGCTCATTGGAGCTGGCAGCAGGATTTTCACATGATCCGAGTCTGCATCCCAGGCGTTGTCCACGAGTTCCTTGATTGCCTTTTCAGTCGAGGAATATTCCTGGCTCAGAAGTTGTGCCAATCGCGAGTTGACATGAAAGCGTACGTTGCTTTTGGTCATATTATGGGAGATTGAAAACGATGACGGCCTCTATGCAACCGCCCCCCGGCTAAGTCAAGAGGGCAATCGCTAAGGATGTTGTGAAACTGGCATATTTTTTTGTAGGAATTACCCTACATTTTGCCGTAGTTTCTCATCGCCAATTCTCTTCAATTGTCACAATTCCGGTCTCGCCAACCCTTGGGGATATCTTGCGCTGATGACCGGTTCAACCGGCAAGGATTTGCACCATGCGACGGTGTACATCCTCTGGGGGATAGAGGGCGTGCAATTGACACTCAGGCTAGGAAGGCCGCTGCTGGAACAGGACCCGCTAAGTTGGACGTCGTTTTGGCCGATACAGTTTGAATCGCTTGTCGAGGAACGGCTTTAGTTCTTTAGCTTCTGTTTGCTTACGTCGTGCGACGCTGCTTTGTGCGGGAGTTTTCCATACACCGCTGCTTGCCTCTTCCCGGTGTACGAAGCGTGAGATGGCCTCGTTCGCGATAGGCGTACTTGATGGCCGAATAGAGTTCATCAGCGGTGCCTGTATCGGGGCTTTGCTGAGGAAGGCAGATGACGTCTGCACCATGATCTACTGACCAGCGAATGCCTTTAGCAATGTCCAGCAGATTTCCACCATCGGGACCTGCTGTCCGTACATTCAAGAGCTGCGCGCCGGGCGCGACGCCTGAAGTGTCAGGCCCATTGCCGTTGCCGCCATGGTTGCCTGCAATGATCGAAGCTACCCCCAGCGAGTGATCCTTATACGCGCCGTTGGCTGGTGACGGGTCCGTGTCGCCGTCCTTGAAGTCGTAGCCGTCGATGATCTTACCGGTGATCTCGGTGTTTGCCGCGATACCGGAGTCGATCACTGCGACTTTGACACCTTTGCCGGTGTAGCCCGCCTGCCAGGCCGAAGGCGCGTTGATGAGGTCTAGGGCGAGGTTATTGTTCTTGCCCTTCAGCGACAGGTCTGGCGCTGTGTCAGGGATGCCGAGAGACTTTGCTACATCGATCACTCCGTAGCCGGTGGAGCTGGACCATTCGCCGAGCGCAGTATGCGTGATGGTTTCGTCGAAGGAGACGAAGGTTGGGCCTGCTATGCCTACCTGTATGTCGCCGTAGGCGGTTGGCATGAACTTGAACCCGATCGTGCCGGTGGCATCCTTCACCTCCCACACGTGCGTGCTATAGGTCTGGTATTGCGCGAGCGTCTTTCCAGGGGCGATCTCTCCATAGGGAACTTCTTTTCCGTCGAAGTCGATCCAATACACCTTTAGCGGTGAGTCGGTCTTGTTTGTGATGATGAAACGTGCGGGTGTTGGGTTGCCCGACGCAGATTTGTCCGGGGCGGTGATTGGTAAAAAGGCAATTTTGGCCATGTATTCTCTACGCTCCTTGGGTTAACTGGTTTTGCTTGTAAATTATCGTTTTATGTCAATAAACTTGCCATATTACATCATTTTATAACGACTCTTGTCATAGGACTATGGGGGCTTTTAAGGAAAGAGCCCATGCCGCGACAGTTGAAGACCGAGAAGGGCGAAGAGCTCGGTAAGCGCATTGGCCGAAACATCAAGGTGGCGCGTACCCAGCTCGGCATTACGCAGGGCCAGTTGGCCGAAGCGCTAGGAATTGAAAATGTAACGGTTTCGCGCATTGAGACAGGTGCGCAGCTGCCTTCACTTGATCGTCTTGATGATGTTGCGAAATATCTGCAGGTGACGCTGCCAATGTTGCTGGGCGATGTAGGTCAAAAAGATAATTTTGCAGCCCTGCTCGCGGAGGTGGTGAAGGACTTGCCTGCGCGGGAACAAGAATTCGTTTATACATTTGCTGTGCAATATGCTCAGCATTGGCGGGCCGGGAAAAAGAAGTAGTGGCTGGATAAGTCTCTATCAGAAGAATAATATATACCTGATTTTTGATTGGATTCGCATGGGTAGTCCAGCTGGTGAAGAGTATAGTTTGTCGACGCCGCAGCAGGCCTTTTATATTCAGTCGATGCTGTTTAATACAAATAGTGCATTGCAGTCATGCTCTCAAGCATCAAGGATAATCCGTGGGATTAGTGATGGGGCGTTTGGACTTCAAGACAAGAAAGATGTGCTGCTAGACGTCCTTCATAATATGATAAATCACTGCGGCGCAATATCTCGATACTTCTATCCGTCCATCGATGGAGTTAAAGGAAAGGGCGAACAATACAAAGGCATCCATAAAAATAGAGGTGCTTTCTTGCGTGATATATTTGAGATAGATGAGGGTAGTCCTCTGGAGAACCGTGGCTTGCGGAACGCTATCGAGCATTTTGATGAGAGACTGGATATTTATCTTGCTGGTGAAATATTCGGGTGTATCTTTCCAAGTTTAATTCTTGGAGAGCCCGACGACAGTGGGGTGAGTCATCACATCTTCCGAGCTTACTATTTAAAAGAAGGAATATTTCAGATACTGGACGAGCGCTTCCATGTTCAACCCATAGCGGATGAGTTATTACGGGTGCATGAACTGCTCGTGCATTTCGACCAAGATGGTGGCATTTTGCGGAAAAGATCCTAGGATGCTCATGCTATGAATGATGGTGGCGAAATCAAGGATGTAGGTTATCGACGCGAACTTAGTGAAGATGCCGACCTTGCTGCGCTTTTTGGTGCGGATTTTGAAGATGTACTTCGTACATGTGGTTGGAACGCCGCTGAGGTCTCAATACGTGACGAGATTGACCTCGCTAAGATTGTTCTCGCGGTAGCTACGCGTCTGGGGCTTCCAATGAAGACAAGACGCGGGTGTGTGACAGATAAATTGAGTCCCGTTGAGGCGGATGAGGCCATCCCGTATTCTTTAAGCAGTAAATACGGATTGCAGGCTTTTCCTTTTCATGTGGATGGTGCGCATTGGCCGGTTCCGCCTAAGTACGTTGTACTTGGATGCCTAGATCCTGGCGAAAATGATACGCGAACACTTCTTGTTGACCGTACGCGAATCAAAATGTCATCCGAAGTACTCAGGCTTGCGAGGCGTGCCGTATTCTGGGTGCGGAACGGAAGGAAATCTTTTTACGCTACCGTCCTGGAGACCAGTCGTGATTTCATTCGTTTTGATCCGGGGTGTATGGAACCGCAGAATGATGAAGCACGAAGGGTGATGGAGCTGCTCTCCTTTAATTCACTTCATGGCCTGTCCGAAGGGATTTCTTGGAAACGCGGAAAGATTCTTGTCTTCAATAATTGGCGTATTTTGCATGCCCGTGACGGGGCGAACCAAATCGATAAACAAAGAATTTTAATAAGAACAGTTACTTTATGAGTAATATGAAGGTTCCTGCGGCATTACATCCTGAGGCAATTTTTTCGAAATCAAAGGAATATATTCGAAAAGCCCTACTACGCAAAGAGGGAAATGATTTAGATGAATATCAGCTTTGGTCTTCGTTGGCATTGGAATTGCTCGGGAAAGCCGCCTTGGCCAAAATTCACCCGAGCCTTATTGCGGACCCCACGCACGCTCCATCTTTGTTCGCCGCTGCGGGGCACAATTTATCAACGGATGTGAAGACAATTGCCGCGCATACGTTGTTCGAACGGCTCAGAACGGTTGTTCCTCGGTTTGACGAGCGGACTAAGAAATTTTGCAGTGAGATAGCGCTCAGAAGAAATGCCGAACTCCATTCGGGTGAAACGCCATTTAAGGCTATGCGACTGGATGCGTGGGAGGCGCAGTACTGGCATGCTGCCCAGATCATTTTGGAGCCCTTGGGGGCGGGGCTGGATGATTGGCTAGGTGCGTCCCAATCAGAGTCGCCGAAAGCACTTCTAAGGCACTCTATTGAGGCCCGAAGGCAAGCGGTGGCTGTCCGCGTTGAGCGTTCGAAGGAAGATTTTCTTGGCCGGAAGAAGGCAGATCAGAAAAGCGCACTGGACCAAGCTGCATCTCGCCACGCCTATCATTATCGCAATCTTTTTACCTTGGTTTCTGACAACGAATGGGGATGTGAATGTCCTGCTTGCACAGGGCTGGCGTTCATGGCCGGTGTGCAGATTAATGAGGAGGTCGTTGATACCTATGGTGACGAGGATGGGGCTTGGGAGTCTGTTGAGACCACTTACTCTGCTGAGCAGTTTCATTGTCCGGTTTGTGATCTCTTCTTGGACGGTGGGGACGAGATTGAGGCGGCGGGATTGGATACGCTGTACTCGGAAACGAGTGAGCGTGAGATGGAGTACGAGCCCGAATATGGTAACGACTAACTCGTGTAGCCTTGCTGAAGGCTGAGTGGGGCATCCGCAGGTACATCGTGACTGACAGGACCAGAAATGGACCAGAAAACAAAAACGCCAACCCGTGAAGGTTGGCGTTTTCGCTTTGAATCTTGGTAGGCCGTGCGGGATTCGAACCTGCGACCAACGGATTAAAAGTCCGCTGCTCTACCAGCTGAGCTAACGACCCAAGGGTTCTTCGGTGGTAGGCCGTGCGGGATTCGAACCTGCGACCAACGGATTAAAAGTCCGCTGCTCTACCAGCTGAGCTAACGACCCCCGAAGAAGCGAGATTATAGGATGTTTCAGCACATCCTGTCAAATGCCTGCCGGACAATTTATTTGTCCGGCCGCCTCACCGCACGCGTTTATTTTCCGCCCAGGCGCTGCTTGGCCGTCGCGGCCGCTTGCGAGTCCGGGAACTGCTTGATCAGGTCCTGCAAGGTCTTCTTGGCCGCTTTGTCTTTCAGCTCGGTCTGGCAGCTGGCAATGTTGAGCATGGCGTCCGGGGCCTTCGGGCTGTCGCCGTAGTTCTTCAGCACCACTTGCTGGGCCGCGATGGCGCTCTTGCAGTCGCGCTGGGCGTAGAACGAGTTGCCGAGCCAGTATTGCGCGTTGGGCGTGTACACGGAGGCAGGGTACTGGCGCACGAAGGCGGCCAGGGCGTCGCCGGCGGCCTTGTAGTCGCCGGCCTTGAACTGGGCCATGGCGGCGTCGTAGCTGCGCTCTTCGTTCGGATCGACCTGGGCGGTTTTGCCGTCCACGTTCACCTCGCGCGGCTCGAGCTTGCGCATGCGCGTGTCGAGGTCGGTGTACAGGTCGCGCTGGCGCTTCTGTGCCATCGAGACTTCGTTGGACAGTACTTCGATCTGGCCGCGCAGCTTGGCGATCTCCTGCAGCGTGCTGTCGTTTTGATTGATCATGTCCAGCGTGCTGGTCTTGTCGGACTTGGTTTCGAGGCGGGCGTTGGTGTCAACGCGCAGGGCTTCGAGCTTGGCGCGCAGGTCCAGCAGCGCCTTGCGGGCTTCGTCGTCGTCGAACAGGCCGGCATGGGCTTGCAGCGGCAGCCAGGTCATCGCAACGAGCACGGCGGCGGAGACGCCGGATTTGGAGAGTTTCATCATGTCGGGCGCTTTCAACAAATCTAAATGGAAACGGGGCGGTGCCTGGACTTGGCAACCAAGTCCGGGTACCGCCCCGTATTATGCCTGTGACCAGGCAAAAGCGAAATTACTTGTAAACGATGTCGGCGCGGCGGTTTTCAGCGCGTGCAGCTTCGTCGGTACCGGCAGCTTTTGGCTTTTCCTTGCCCAGCGAGACCGCTTCGATCTGCGAGTCCGATACGCCCAACGTGGTCATGGCTTTACGCACGGCTTCGGCGCGCTTGAGGCCCAGGGCCAGGTTGTACTCGGAGCCGCCGCGGTCATCGGTGTTACCCTGGATCAGGATCTGGCGCGACTTGTTTTTCGACAGGTAAGCCGAGTGGTTTTCCACCACTGGACGGCCATCGGCGCGCACGCTGTAGCTGTCATAGTCGAAGTAGACGCTGCGGTTGGCCAGCACGCCTTTTGGATCGTCCAGCGGATCGAGCGACTTGGTTTCAACCGGGGCCACGGTGCGGGTATCCGACTGTGCCGGCGCCTGGCCGGTGGCTGGACGCTCCACCACTGGTGGTGGGGTGTTTTCCTTGATCGGGGTCGACGAGCAGGCCGACAGGATCGCTGCCGTGGTCAGGACGAGGGCTAAGCTGCTGATTTGACGCATGAGTTTCTCCTAGTAACGTTAGATTTTGATTGTTTTACTGCATGAACGGACCCCAGGTGGGCTCCTTGATGTTGCCCGCCTGAGTGGTCAAGCGTTGCTTCACACGGCCATCGACCGAGACCACGGCCAGCGATTTGCGGCTGCCTGCCGTGGTGGCGTACATGATGTACTTGCCGTTCGGGGCAAAGCTCGGCGATTCGTCGCTGGTGGTATCGGACAGGCGGGTTTCCTGGCCACTGCCCAAGTCCAGAACATACAGCTGGAAGTTGCCGTCGCGGCGCGAGATATAGGCCAGGGTCTTGCCGTCGGACGATACGCGCGGGCTGGTGTTGTAGGTGCCGGAGAAGGTCACGCGCTTGGCGTCGCCGCCGCTGGCGCTCATGCGGTAAATTTGCGGGCCGCCGCTGCGGTCGCTGGTGAAGTAGATGCTCTGGCCGTCGGCCGACCATTGTGGCTCGGTATCGATGCCGCCGTTGCTGGTCACGCGGCGCAGGTTGCTGCCGTCGGCGTTGACGGTGTAGATCTCGTAGTTGCCATCCTTGGACAGCGCCACGGCCAGCTTGTTGCCGTCCGGCGCCCACGAAGGCGCCGAGTTGTTGCCTTTTTCGTTGGCGACCACGGTGCGGGCGCGGGTGACCAGGTTCTGGATGTAGACGACCGGCTTTTTCTGCTCGAACGATACGTAGGCGACCTTGGTGCCGTCCGGCGACCACGACGGCGAAATGATCGGTTCGTTGGAGCGCAGCGCCAGCTGTTCGCCTTCGCCGTCGGCATCGGCAATCATCAGCGTGTAGCTGCGGCCTTGCTCCTTGACGTAGGAAATGCGGGTGGAAAACGCGCCGCGCACACCGGTCAGCTTGAAGAACACGTCGTCGGCAATCAGGTGGGCCGACAGGCGCGTGAACTGGGCGGTCACAGCCTTGTCCAGGTTGGAGATCTGCGACTGCTTGACGGTGTCGTATAGTTTATAGCGCACGTCGTAGCGGCCGTCGGCCATGGCGTTGACGGTGCCCACCACCAGCGCATCGGCGCCCTTGGCTTTCCAGCCGCTGTAGTCGACGTTGTTGACGTCGCTGATCACGCCGGCGTCGATGATCTTGAAGGCGCCGCTGCGCTCGAGGTCGGCCTTGATGATGGCCGACACCATGTGCGGGGCCACGCCTTCGTTGGCGAAGCCGGCGACGGCGACCGGAATCTGGTTGCTGCCGGCGCCGGTAATTTCAATGCGCATCTGGGCCTGGGCGCTGCCCATGGTGGCGGCGATGGTGAGGCCAGCGTAGAGGATGACGTGTTTAAAATTGGTTTTCATTAATGCATTTCCTTCATGTTGAAGACGAGTTCGATTTCGCGCTCTACCGTACCATCTTTTTTCTTGGGTAGCGGTGACGATTTGGCAATTGCGTTCTCAATTGCACTGTCGTAAGCAGGCGAGGTGCTGCCCTTGACCTTGCGCACGCCGATAATTTCACCGGTCGGCAGCTGGGTGATCTTGTAGGTTGCCGTCAGGCTGTCGTCGGTGCCGCCATAGACCAGGTTGTTCTTGACCTTGGTGCGGATGGCTGCCGCGTAGCCGCCATCGACCTTGCCGCCGGTCGATTGCGCAGCCGTGCCGGTGGAACCCTTGGCGGCCGATCCGGTAATCCGGCTCATTTCCGCTGCAAACGCCTTGTCTTTCGCTGCCTTGTCGGCCTTATCCTTGGCTACCTTTTCGGCGGCAGCCTTTTTCTTGGCCTGCTCGGCGGCGAGTTTCTTTTCTTTCTCTTGTTTCTCTTCCTGCTCTTTTTCTTCCTCTTCCCGGGCTTTTTGCTCGGCGAGTTTTTTCTGCTCAAGCTTCTTCTTGGCGTCGAGCTTGGCCTGCTTCTCGTCCGCTTCTTTCTTCAGCTGGGCTTCCTTGAGCTCTTTGGCTTCGGCGATCTTTCTCTCTTCCTCGAGCTTTTTCTTCTTTTCTTTCAGGCGCTCGAGTGCAATGTCCGGCGCCTTGGGCGCAGGCGGCACTTCCACCGGCGGTGGCGGTGGTGTTTTGACCACGGGCGGCGGCACCGGTTCCGGCTCGGGCGCCGGCTCGGGATCGGGTTCTGGTTGGGGCTCCGGCGGGGCGGCGGGGGCGGCATCCTGCACCGTCATGTCCCAGATTTCTGCCTGGACTTCGGTCGGTTCGGTGTTCTGCCAGCTCACGCCCACCCACAGGAACAGCAACAGCACCGCGTGCACCGATACGGCAAGTATCGTTGCGCGCCAGCCGTTGTGTTGTCGCGGCACCTTGTACGGGCCGCCTGCGCTAGGGGGATTCATCTATTCAACGTTCTTATTGAGTGGCCAAACCCACGCGGGTAATGCCCATTTTCTTCGCTTCCGAGATCAGCTGGATCACGTCGTCGTATTTGCTTTCCTTGTCGCCCGAAATCAGTACCGGGTAGTCGGGATGCTCCTCGTGCAAGGTGCGCAGCTTTTTGACCAGCGCGTCGCGGCTCGGCGCCGTTTCCGGTGCGTCCGCATCCTTGCCCTTGACGCCGATCGACAGCGCGCCGTTGGGCTTGATGACGATCTGCACGTAGTCGCTCGGCGGCTTGGTCGATTTTTCCGCGTGCGGCAAATCCACCACCGAGGCATCGTTGGCCGATGGCATGACCATGAAGATGATCAACAGGCACAACATCACGTCGATGTACGGCACCACGTTGATTTCGGACTTGAGCTTGCGGCCACGGCCGCCGCGCATGCTGCTGTTAAAAGAAGAACCCATGATCGCTCTGCCTTATGAAATGACCCGCGCTTAGCGCGACTGGCGTTGCAGGATGTTGGAGAACTCTTCGACAAAGCTTTCGAAGCGGATCGCCAGGCGATCGATGTCGTGCGAGAAGCGGTTGTACGCGACCACCGCAGGAATCGCCGCGAACAGGCCGATGGCGGTAGCGATCAGCGCTTCGGCAATGCCGGGTGCCACCGCCGCCAAGGTGGCCTGCTGCACATTGGCCAGGCCACGGAATGCGTTCATGATGCCCCACACAGTACCGAGCAGGCCGATGTACGGCGACACCGAACCGACCGACGCCAAAAAGGCCAGGTGCGATTCCAGGACATCCATTTCGCGCTGGAAGGCGGCGCGCATGGCGCGGCGGGCACCGTCCAGGATGGCGCCGTGGTCCATGGTTTCACGGCTGGCGGCGTAGGCGGCCTTGCTCTTGATGAATTCGCCCATGCCGGCTTCGAAGATGCGGGCCAGCGGGCCGCTGCCGGCGCGGTCCTTGCCGGCGTTCTGGTGCAGTGCGTGCAGGTTGCCGCCGGCCCAGAAGGTTTTTTCGAAGTCCACGGTCTGACGTCGGGCGGAACGCACCGCGAACAATTTGCTGAAGATATACGTCCAGCTGACCAACGAGATAATGAGCAACAACGCCATGATCAACTGCACGATCAGGTGGGCATTGGTGATGAGGGAGATGAAAGAGAGGTCTTGGGTGACGTTCATTGTTTATCAGTCTGATCAGTCGGAGATTACGTAGTGACGCATTTTTTCGGCCACGGCAGGCGGTATGGCGCGCAAGCGCATGGCCGTATCGACACAGGCGATGGTCACCTGGGCCGAGTTCAGCAATTGCTCGCCGCACCATGCTTGCTGCTGGAAAGCAACCGATGCACGGCCTAATTTTTGTATAACAAGGGTTAATTTTATTACGTCGTCAAGCTTTGCAGGCGCATGATACTCCGAGGTGACGCTTTTGACGACGAACAACACATCATGTTCCTGCTGCAATGCGCGCTGGTTCACATTGAGATGACGCAACCATTCGGTGCGGGCACGCTCGAAGAATTTCAGGTAATTGGCGTAATAGACAATCCCGCCGGCGTCGGTGTCCTCGTAGTAGACCCGGACATTCCAGTCGAACCGTGCTGGCATGTTGTATTGACCGTATATAAGATTGTGCAATATTCTACGCGAATTTATTGCACTGGTAGAAGGAAGTGCGGGTAATTCCGTCCTTCCCCCGCTAAATTCAGCGCCAATTAAGTTTGGCGCTGCCAAGGTGCACCTACAAGGTGCGCTTGATGTTGAGCGGACCATACCCTTGGCACGTGGGCATCATCTCGATGCGGTTGATATTGATATGCGCGGGCAGGGTGGCAATCCAGTACGCGGTATTGGCGATATCGTCGGCAGTGAGCGGCGTGGTGCCTTCGTACACCTTGGCTGCGGCCTCGTCGTTGCCCTTCATGCGCACGTTGGAAAACTCGGTGCCGCCGCACAGGCCCGGAGCCAGGTTGGTGGCGCGCACGCCGGTACCCACCAGGTCGGCGCGCAGGTTCAGCGTGAACTGCTCGACGAACGCCTTGGTTGCGCCATACACATTGCCGCCCGGATAAGGCGTGTCGCCCGCCACCGAGCCGATATTGATGACGGTGCCGCTGCCGCGCTTGACCATGTCGGGCAGGATGGCGCGGGTCATGGCGACCAGGCCGCTGACGTTGGTGGCGATCATGGTGTCCCAGTCTTCCAGCGACGACTCGTGGGCAGGGGTCGTGCCCAGGGCCAGTCCGGCGTTATTGATCAGCACGTCGATCTGGCGCCAGGCTTCGGGCAGACCAGCGAGCACGGAGGTGATCGAAGTTCGGTCGGTTACGTCGAGCACGACCGGCAGGGCGGCGTCGCCCAATTCGGCAGCCAGTGCCTGCAGGCGGTCGGCGCGGCGGCCGGCAATCAGCACTTGGTGGCCGTTTTGCACGAAGATGCGCGCCATGGCAGCGCCGAAGCCGGCAGAGGCGCCAGTGATGAAGACGATCATGGTGATTCCTTGGGTGAGTGGGAGGGTGGCAAAATTGTAGCTGAAATGATCAAAGTGGCTTGGTGTACAGCGAAAAGCTGCCGCAGCCATCGAGCGGACGATCCGTCATCCTCGCGAACGCGGGGATCCATAGGCCGGTGGTACCGCCAACTCAGCATGGGTCCCCGCGTTCGCGAGGACGACGCGCCCACAAATTTGCTCAAATCTGGCGCATAAATTACAATCCCGGTTCCATTACGTCTCACGTAACTGGCGAAAAGCTGCGATCAGCCCCAAAATGGTGCGCTGTTTTAGCGGCGAAAGATGGGCATCCATCGGGAAACGTGAGATTTCAACAGCCGTTCGCCTGGGCAGCCCATCGATGGAATGCACGAAAGAGGCTGCCTGTCCGCTTTGGCTTCCCTCATTCGATCCAGCCTGCCAGCAATAACGTTACTCATTATTGGAGTTTTTCATGTTCGCAAAAGATCACACCCTCGCCAACGTTGACCCGGAACTGTTCAGCGCCATCCAGAACGAAAACACCCGCCAGCACGACCACATCGAACTGATCGCTTCCGAGAACTACACCTCGCCAGCCGTCATGGAAGCGCAAGGCTCGCAGCTGACCAATAAATATGCCGAAGGCTATCCAGGCAAGCGCTACTACGGTGGCTGCGAATACGTGGACGTCGTCGAGCAACTGGCGATCGACCGCGTCAAGCAGCTGTTCGGCGCGGAAGCGGCCAACGTGCAGCCCAACTCCGGTTCGCAGGCGAACCAGGGCGTGTTCTTTGCCGTCCTCAAACCGGGCGACACCATCATGGGCATGTCGCTGGCCGAAGGCGGCCACCTGACCCACGGCATGCCACTCAATATGTCCGGCAAATGGTTCAACGTGGTGTCGTACGGCCTGACCGCCGAAGAGGACATCGACTACGAGGCGATGGAAGCGCTGGCCAAGGAACACAAGCCAAAGCTGATCATCGCCGGCGCCTCGGCGTTCTCGAAAAAGATCGACTTCGAGCGTTTTGCAGCCGTTGCCAAGGCAGTGGGCGCTTACTTCATGGTCGACATGGCCCACTACGCCGGCCTGATCGCCGCCGGCCTGTACCCGAACCCGGTGCCGCATGCCGACTTCGTCACCTCGACCACGCACAAATCGCTGCGCGGTCCGCGCGGCGGCATCATCCTGATGAAGGCCGAGCACGAGAAAATCATCAACTCGGCCATCTTCCCGGGCATCCAGGGTGGTCCGCTGATGCACGTGATTGCCGGCAAGGCCGTCGCCTTCAAGGAAGCGCTGACGCCTGAATTCAAGGCCTATCAGCAACAAGTGGTGATCAACGCCGACGTGCTGGCCAAGACCCTGATCAAGCGCGGCCTGCGTATCGTTTCCGGCGGTACCGAGTCGCACGTGATGCTGGTGGACCTGCGTCCGAAGAACCTGACCGGCAAGGAAGCCGAAGCGATCCTGGGCACCGCCCACATCACCACCAACAAGAACGGCATCCCGAACGACCCGCAAAAGCCGTTCGTGACGTCCGGCATTCGCCTCGGTTCGCCAGCGATGACCACCCGTGGTTTCAAGGAAGCCGAAGCGGAAGAAGTGGGCAACCTGATCGCCGACGTGCTGGACAATCCGCACGACGCCGCCACCATCGAGCGCGTCAAAGCTGCTGTTAAAGTGTTGGCCGACAAGTACCCGGTCTACGCCAAGTAATTCCCTGGCGCGCCGGCGGATACCCCCGGCGCGCCGTTACACCATTCAGTGGCTCATATGAAATGTCCGTTTTGCCAGCATGACGATACCCAGGTTCTCGATACGCGTGTATCGGAGGAGGGGGACGCCATTCGCCGTCGCCGTCGCTGCACGAAATGTGATAAACGATTTACCACGTACGAGCGCATCGAGCTGGTGATGCCGGCCGTGGTCAAGAAGAACGGCAGCCGTACCGAATACTCGTCGGACAAGTTGCGCGGCAGCCTGTCGCTGGCCTTGCGCAAGCGCCCCGTGGCGGCGCCTGCCGTCGATGCGGCGGTCTCGTCCATCAAAGAAAAACTGCTCACCAGCGGCCTGCGCGAAGTCGACACCGGCTACATCGGCGAACTGGTCATGCAGGAATTGCAGCGCCTCGATACCGTGGCCTACATCCGCTTTGCGTCCGTCTATAAAAATTTCGAAGACCTGGCCGAGTTCCAGAATGCGATTGCCGAAGTGGGCGGGGAAAGCAAGCCGCGCAAGGACTGAGCGGACCCGGAGTCTCTCAGTCGCCGCCGCCGCCGCAACCGCCGCCGCCGCAACCCCCACCGCTGTCGCTGTCACCGCTGCTGTCCCCGATGCGGTCGCTGCCGTTGCCGGCCCCGCTGGTGCCGCCAGAATCGCTGCCGCCCAGGTGGGCGCCGCAATAGGTATCGCCTCCGCCAGCACCGCCTTGCCCGCCCTTGCGCGCGACGCTGTCGCAGTCGGGCACGTACACGAAGCCGTTCGGGATCGCCAGTTTGCTGTCGAGCGCAAACAGCAGCGGCAGCCGTGACGGATTGCGTGGATCGATATTTTCCTCGGCGCACGCGAGACGCCAGCTGCGCCGGATGCCGTCGTTGCCCCGATGACGCTGGTCGAGCGCGATGGCCGGGGTATGATGCAGCAGGCCGCCAAAAGCCTTGTGGCAAAACTTCTCGTAAGCGCGGGTGTACAGGATGAATTCGTGCCACAAGTCGTCCACGACCTGCGACGGCATCGAAACAAATTGCCCGCGCCCTTTGAGATGCACCAGGAAGAACTGGCGCAAGCCCTGCGCCACCAGGTGGCAATCTTTCGGTGTCAGCTGCGGATGGTGCACGCGCAGCGCCTCGAACAAGCCATCGGGCAGTAAAAAAGTACGGATGTGGGCCTCGCGCCGGGTGCGTCGCTGGCGTTGCCAGACCGTGCCGGCACCACACGCCAGGCAAGTGATGGCGACGATAAGGAGAAAGCTCATGCATGGCTCCCGTGAAGTGATGGCGCATGATTGCTTAAAAGTTAATCGAATGCAAGCGACTCGCATGGAATTGTCGTGTTCGCCAGCTGTTGTCAACCGGCCCGCCACCAGCGCACGCTTGATCCATCGCAGATCTCAGCTATAAACCACTGCTAACGTCGAATACTGTCCCGTTAGTGGAGGTGTGCGATGCACGCGCGCATGAAATTGTGGTCGGTTGGTGGCTTTACCTTGCTCGAGGTGCTGATTGCCGTCTTCGTGCTGGCGGTGGGCATCGTCGGTGGCGTGTCGATGCAGCTGGCGGCCATGCGCGCGCGGCACCAGAGCAGCTTGCTGGCGCAGGCGTCCATGCTGGCGACCGGCGCGGCCGAGCGACTGCGTGCCAACCCGTCGCAGCTGCAACTGCCCGATGGCGCCAATCCCTATCTCTCCCTCGACTACGACGTGCTCGACCATCCACCGCCAGCGCCGCCGGCCGTGCTGTGCTATGCCGACACCTGCGATGCAACCCAGCTGGCGCGGTTCGATCTCTACGAAATCAAGATCGCGCTGCGAGCTAACCTGCCCAGCGGCCGGGTGGTGATCTGCCGCGATGCCGGCCTGTGGAGTGGCGGCACCTTGCTGTGGCCTTGCAGCGGCGGGAGTTCTGCACCGCTGGTGATCAAGGTGGGCTGGCGCGGCAAGCACGCCGACGGCACGCCGCAAGTCGATAGCGCCGGCCAGCCTGTACCCGGCGTGGCGCTGCCGGTCGGAGCACTGCCGGTCGGAGCACTGTGATGAAGCCCGTGCGCCAGCAGGGCCGGTATCGAAGCACGGTCACGAAGCCCGCGCGCCGGCAGGGCCGGTATGGCAGCACGTGCATGAGCCGCATCCGCCAGCAGGGCTGGAGCCTGGTCGAGTTGCTGGTTGCTGCCGGCCTGGGCTTGATGTTGACGTTGTTGGCCGGCAGCCTGCTGCTGGCATCGGCCAGCAATTATCGCCACCACGCAGAAAGCGCCTGGCTCGACGATGGCGGCCGCTACGCGCTGGACATCATGGCGCAGGCCATTCGCCAGGGCGCCTACGTCAACTGGAACAGCACCGCTGCACCTGTCTCCCTCGCCGCCGATGCACCGGCCGCCATCGGCGGCTGGGACGCGCACAGCCTCGCCAAGGCTAGCGTCGGCATCGCCACGCCGCTGCCCGCTGTCGCCAATGGCAGCGATGTGCTGGCCGTGCGTTTTGCCGGCCACGGCCAGGGGGCCAGCGGTGACGGGTCGAGCGTCAACTGCGGCGGTTTCGGCGTGGCCGCGCCCGTTGATGACGACGCGCTCGGCTGGAGCATTTTCTACGTGGCGCCCGGCGAGGGCGGTTACGGCGAGTTGCGCTGCAAATACCTCGGCAACGGCAACTGGGGTGCGGACGCCATCGTGCGCGGGGTCGAGTCGTTCCAGGTGCTGTACGGCCTGGACACCGACCAGTCGGCCGATGGCGTACCGAACCGCTACCTGAACGCCACTGCCATCCGCGCGCTGGACGCCACGCTAGTGCCCGTGGGCGCCACGCCCGCAGCACAACAGCACGACCTGCAGCGGCGCAGCCACTGGAAGCGCGTGTGCACCGTCAAGCTGGCCCTGCTGCTGCATGGCGACGGCAATACCCGCAGCGACACGCGCGCCATGCAATTCGACCTGTTCGGGCCGGCGTATGCCGATGGTCACAGCCAGGACCAGGGCACGCGCATCATGGAATCGCAGATCCCGGAGGCGGACCGATGGCGGGCCCGGCGCCTGGTGGGGCTGACGGTCGCGCTGCGCAACAAGAGCGGGTGATGCCATGGCCACGGTCATGCGCGCGCAAAGCGGAGTAACGGTGGTGGTGTGCCTGGTCATGATGTTGCTGGTCATGCTGCTGGGCGCGTCGGCGGCACGCCTGGGTTTGCAGGGCGAGCACGCTGTGCGCGGTGAGCGCGACCGCGAGATCGCCTTCCAGGCGGCGGAGGATGCCTTGGCAGATGCAGAGCGGGCGATCGACAACGGCAGCGCCATGGTGGCGCAGGGCAGCTGCGGCGTCGATCCGGCCTGGCAACGCGCCGACCTGGGCGGTGATGACGGCGGCGCCTGCACGGCCGAATACGGCGCGGCCACGGGCGCTGCGATGATCACCGGCATGGGCTTTTTGCCATTCAAAAAGCCGCGCTACGTGATCGAACGGCTCGAATGCCACCAACCCGGCACCGACGCCGCCGATCCGCAGAATTGCTACCGCGTGACGGCGATCGGCTTCGGCCCCAGGCCGGGCGTGGAAGTGGTGTTGCAGAGTGTATTCATACCGAAATGAGGAGGAGATATGTGGACGCGGATGGCTGGCCTGCGCTGGTGCCTGATGGCGTGCGTGATTGCGTGCATGAGCTGGGGCGTGAGCAACGCCGCGCAGTCTGCGCCGCCGCTGTTGACGATCGCCGCCGGTCCGCTGGCATCGTCGTGTCGGTTTGATGGCACCGGGCAACTCGACGGTCCCGCGCTGGTGCGCACTCCAGCGAAGCCCGACCAGGCCGGCACCTTGTACCAGGCGGCGATGCATTCTGCCGACTGGTCCGGCAGCTTCACCCGCTACGCCATGGCGCCCGGAGCTAACGGCTTGACGCAGGCGAAGCAGGCTGCCTGGGAAGCTGGTGGGCTGCTCACCGGCAGCGCCAGCCGCGCACCATCGCCGCTACCGGACCAGCGCGCGCTCCACACCGCCATCGTCCAGGCCGATGGCACGCTGGCCATGGTGCCGTTCGCCTGGGACGCATTGTCGCCCGAGCAGCGTTCCCAGCTTGATCCAGATGGCGATGGCAGCGGCCCGCAGCGCCTGGCGTGGTTGCGCGGAGAGCGCAGCGAGGAAGGCACGCGGTTCCGTACGCGTGGCAGCGTATTGGGCAATTCCGTCCACAGCACGCCGGTGTACGTGGGCCAGTCTGCACAATCCCAAGCACCGGCGCGGCCGGAGATGCTCTACCTGGGCGCCAACGACGGCATGCTGCACGCCTTCAACGCTGCCGATGGCGCCGAGCTGTTCGCGTACGTGCCGGCGGCGCTGTTCGGTGTTTTGCACTGGCTTGCCGACAAGGATTATGTCCACCGTGCCTATGTCGACGGTCCAGCCCAGGCGGGCGACGTGACCATTAATGGCAGCCAGCGGACGGTGCTGATCTCTGGCATGGGCGGCGGTGCGCAAGGCGTGTTTGCGCTCGACGTGACCGACCCCGCGCGCTTTGCCGAACAGGGCGGCGTGCTGTGGGAATTTACCGACCGCCACGATCCCCACATCGGCAACGTCACCAGCACGCCGCAACTGGCCAAGCTGCGCGTGGGCGTGCACGGCGGCGCGCCGGTCTATCGCTACTTTGCGGTCGTGGCCAGCGGCGTGAACAACTACGCTGCCGATGGCCACGCCAGTCCGTCCGGCGACGGCGCCTTGTTCCTGCTGGCGCTCGACAAGCCGCGCCACGCGCCCTGGCGGATCAACGACAATTACTACCGCTTGCGCACGTCGATCGCGGACGCCGCCTTGGCCAACGCCCTGCACGCGCCGGTGCTGGTCGCCGACCGCGAAGGCGCCATCCGCTACGCCTATGCCGGTGACCTGCAAGGCCATCTGTGGCGCTTCGACCTGGGCGATGGTGCGCTGTCCGGCCAATTTGACCAATCTGGGCCGCGCGCCAACAGCCCACAGCAGTCGCCATTGTTTATTGCACGCGATGCCAGCGGCCGGCGCCAGCCCATTGCGCAGCAGCCGCAGGTGGCTTACGCCAACGGTGGGGGCTACCTGCTGCTGTTCGGCACCGGCCAACTGATCGAGCAAGCCGACCGCGATGCCACCCGGTTCGCGCCGCAAAGCTATTACGCCATTCGCGACAGCCTGCGCACGCCGCTCGAAGCCGTCGCCGGCCGGCGCCAGCTGACGCGGCGCACGTTGACCGGCGACCCGCGCGCCGTCCGCCTGGATATCGAAGGCGAAGCGATGACGCCCGACAGCATGGGCTGGTACGTGGACTTGCTGGCCTCGTCCACCACGGGCGAGCGCAGCCTCGACAGCGGTGTCCTGGTGAACGGTGTGCTGGCCTTCAATACCATGCTGCCGGCCCCAGGGGTCTTGCAACCCGCTCAGCCGGGCCAGCCGGGCCAACCATCCACGCCGACGGCACCGGGCAATCCGGTCACGCCGCCCAGTCCCGGCGCAGCCTGCGCGCCTGCCCACGGCCGCACGTATGTGCTCAACGCTCTGACCGGCCTGGCAGCAGGCCAGAGCGTTACCGCCAGGCTGCCGCCAACGCCGGAAGCGCCGCGTCCCATCGTGGCCGAACGCACGACGCGCTACGTGCCCCGGCCGCTGTTGCTGCCGATAGCATCGATCACCCCCACCGCCCCGGCAGAGCCGACCGGCCGTATCAACCTGGCGCAGGACTTCGCCATTGGCATACCGGGACCGCAGGGCGAACCGGCCCTGGGCACGGTTCACACCAGCAAGCGCGCCGGTCGCCTCAGCTGGCGCGAGGTGGCCAACTGGCGCCAGTTGCACCAGTTGTACCAGTTGCACCACGCGCAGCGGGCGCAGCAGGCGAAACCGCCGCAACTGGAATCGCAATGAACGCGCCGCGCGGATTTTCCGTGATCGAACTGCTGGTCGTGTGCATGATTGCCATGGTACTGGCGGCGGTTGCCGCGCCGGCGTGGAACGACCACCTGGTGCGCACCCGCCGCTACGAGGCGCAAGCGACCATGCAGCGCCTGATGTTGCAGCAGGAGCGGTATTTCACCCAGCACGGCAGCTATCTCGCTTTTGGCGCCGAGGCCAAGGGCGACGATGCCGAGCAACGCCAGTTCCAGTGGTGGAGCGGCGCCACGGCGCCGGCCAGCGGCTACGAGATCGAGGGCAAGGCGTGCGACGGCTACACACTCGATATTTGTGTGCAACTGGTCGCCACGCCCGGTACGCGGCGCGTGGATGCGCGCTTCCGCGACGCTGACTGCGGCCAGCTGGTCTTGACCAGCAGCGGACTGCGCCAAGCTGCAGGCCCGCAGGAAAATTGCTGGCGTTAGTTGCCAGGGAAACTACCAGGAAAACGACCAGGAAAACCATGGACACGACCCCTGCCGCTCACACGCTGCGCACCGAGCGAATCAGGCATACCAAGGGGACGCCGCGCCAATCCGGCGCCAAGCCGCCCAGGTCTGCAGCTACCGGCGTCACACTGGTCGAACTGCTGGTCGTGCTGGCCCTGGCCGGCATCCTGCTCGGTACCGCCGCGCCTGCCTACCAGCAGATGTTACAGCGCCAGCGGCTGCGCGCCGCCGTCACCGACCTGGTGGCCGCCATCGACCTCACGCGCTCGCAGGCCATCGCGCGCGGAAGAATCGTCATGCTGGCGCCGCTCGACCCTGGCGGCGTCGACTGGCGCGGCGGCTGGATCGTGTTTGTCGATGCCAATGGCAATCGCCGGCCCGACCTCGAAGAGACCACCGTCTTCCAGCGCGGCCCGCTGCCCGCCGGGTTACGAGTAAGCGTTTCCTTCTCTTCCAAAGCGCCGCCGAGCTTCGTTGCTTATAATGGCGCAGGACGCAGTTGCAGCGCGAGTAACAGCCTGGCCGCCCGCTGGGGCACGCTGTCGCTGGCGCTGGGCGATAACGCCCGCAATATCAAGATCAATATGCTGGGTCGGCTGCGCGTGTGCGATCCGGCCGTAGAGACTGCCTGCACGGGCACGTCAGATTAAGGACAGAGTGAGAATCCATAACGATACCGAGGGCATGACCCTGGCCCTGGCCTGGGCCGAGCGCGGCCTGTACACCACGTCGCCCAATCCGCACATCGGCTGCGTGATCGTGCGCGATGGCGCCGTGATCGGCGCCGGTGTCACCCAGCAGGTGGGCGGCGACCACGCGGAAATCCAGGCATTGAAAGACGCGCAAGCGCGCGGCCATGACGTGCGCGGCGCCACGGCGTATGTCACGCTCGAGCCGTGCAGCCACCACGGCCGCACGCCGCCCTGTGCCGATGCACTGGTGCGCGCCGGCGTCGGCCGCGTGGTGGCCGCCATGGAAGACCCCAATCCCCTGGTGGCCGGGCAGGGCATGGCCAGGCTGGCCGCAGCGGGCATCGCCGTGAGCAGCGGCTTGCTGGCCGAGCAGGCTTATGAATTGAATATCGGCTTTTTCTCGCGCATGACGCGCGGCCTGCCGTGGGTGCGCATGAAAACCGCCGCCAGCCTGGACGGCATGACCGCGCTGCACAACGGCGCCAGCCAGTGGATTACCGGCGAACGCGCCCGCGCCGACGGCCATGCGTGGCGCGCGCGCGCGTGTGCCATCCTCACCGGCATCGGCACCGTCAAGGCCGACGACCCGCAACTGAACGTGCGCGGCATCGACACGCCGCGCCAGCCGATCCGCATCGTCATCGACAGCCGCCTTGAAATCGACCCGTCCGCCAAGATATTGCAGGGAGGCGGTACCTGGATCGTTGCCGCCGTGCGCGATGCGGAAAAAGGCGCCGCCTTGCGCGCGCTGGGCAATGAAGTGATCCTGCTGCCCAATGCCTCGGGCAAGGTCGATTTGCCCGAGCTGATGCGCGAACTGGGCCGGCGCCAGATCAATGAATTGCATGTCGAAGCCGGCAGCAAGCTCAATGGCTCGCTGATCCGCGAAGGTTACGTCGACGAGTTGCTGGTGTACCTGGCGCCGCTGTTGCTGGGCGATGCGCAAGGCATGTTCGCGCTGCCGGCGCTCACGCACCTGTCGCAAAAAAAGTCATTGAAATTCCACGAAGTAAAGCAGATCGGCGCCGATGTACGGCTGCTGGCCCGCTTTATTCACTCCTCCACTCCTACCTGAGAACCACTATGTTTACTGGAATCGTTGCCGCAGTCGGCAAAATCGCCTCGGTCACCCCGCTCGAAGGCGGCTCGTTTGCAGGCGTGCGCCTGGACATCCACGCTGGCGGCCTGCCGCTGGCCGACGTTGCGCTGGGCGACTCGATCGCCATCAACGGCGCCTGCATGACCGTGGTGGAAAAGGACGAGTCCAGCTTCCGCGTCGATGTCTCGCGCGAAAGCCTCAATTGCACCGTTGGCCTCGACACGCTGACCGAAGTCAACCTGGAAAAGGCGCTGACCCTGAGCGAGCGCCTGGGCGGCCACCTGGTATCTGGTCACGTCGATGGCCTGGGCGTGGTGCGCAAGTTCGAACCGGTGGGCGAGTCGTGGGAACTGGTGATCGAGGCGCCGCATGACCTAGCCAAGTTCCTGGCTTTCAAGGGCTCGATCGTGGTCAACGGCGTCTCGCTGACCGTCAACCGCGTCACTGATATCGGCGCCGGCGCCGACCTGGTGTGCCAGTTCTCGATCAACCTGATCCCGCACACCATCGCCATGACCACCCTCAAGCACCTGGTGGTGGGCGTGCAGGTCAACCTGGAGATTGACCTGATTGCGCGCTACGTGGAGCGCATGGTGTCGGTAGGCGCTGCCGGCAAGCTGTAAGCAGACATGCCAGACGCTGCCCAGGCCTGCTTGACTGGCCTGTTCGCGCAGTTGTGGCCAGATCAGCGTGAGCGCTTCCTTGACGACGGCCGGGTCGGCGCCGTAGTGCCAGCGCTCAAAGCGGTTGCCGCCGTGCGTATCGACATGGTTGAAGTCGTGGGCGCCGATCACTTTCCAGATGTGCTTGTCCACATGCTGGAGCGGGGAACAAACTGCATGTTCAGGGATTGTTCCGGTAAGCCCATTTCATCACCAGCACGGAGCACGCCAACACTAGTGTGATGCCGTTGTTGATGGCGATGGGCCAGGCCTCGATGATCACGCCGTAGATCAGCCACAGCAGTACGCCGAAGCAGAACACGCAGTACATGCCGGTGGAAACCCCGGCAGCAGACTTGCGACGCCAGATCAGCAATACCTGGGGGATAAAGGCGACTGTGGTGCAGAAAGCGGCGATCAGGCCGAGCAGGGTGGCATCGAAGCGCATGGGGTTGTCCTTGTTGATTGATAAGTCAACTTGATTTATTAAATAAAAGGAAACTATACTACAAATTTCCCCACCACCTGGTTCGCTATCCCATGTCATCGTTTTTACGCGCGTTAAGTCCCAACGAGCGCCTCATGCTGCACCATGTTCGCCGCCGGGGCAGTATGGCCAAGGCCGACCTGGCGCGTGCGACCGAATTGAGCACGCAGAGCGCGTCGGTCATCATCAACCGCCTGCTGGACGAGCAGCTGGTGCGCAAGCTAGGCGCGGTGCGTGGCAGGGTGGGGCAGCCATCGCAGCCGATCGCGCTCAACCCCGATGGGGCCTATGCAATCGGCGTCCATATCGGCCGCCGCAGCCTGGAAATAATGCTGCTCGACTTGACCGGCCAGCCGCGTTTCCGCGTGGAGGTGGCCTATCCGCATCCGGTAGTGGACGCCGTGTTCGCCGCCATCGGCGAACAAATCGGCGCCATTGTCGCCCGGCTTGGCGCGGATGGCGCAGCGCGTCTGTGCGGCATCGGGGTGGCCGCGCCGCTGGCGCTGGGCACCTGGCACCGATTGCTGGGCCAAGCGCCAGAGCAGGCGCGGCAGTGGGCCGAGATCGAACTTCGCACCCGCTTGCAGGCAATGACTACGCTGCCGGTTACCTTTGCCAAGGATACTGCGGCCGCTTGCGTGGCGGAGTTGCTGGCCGGGCGCGGGCGGGGCGTGAACGATTACCTGTACGTGTATCTCGATGCACTTGCCGGTGGCAGTCTCGTGCTGGGCGGCCGACCGCACCGTGGCGCCAACGGCAACGCCGGCGCGCTTGGTTCCATGCCGCTGCCGCCAGCGATGGGCGTACCACCTGAACCAAGCGCATCGGGCCGGTCACACGAGCACGGCGCACACGTTGAGCACGCCGAGCAGCGTGGACCCGGCGCGCCGCCGGCGCAATTGCTTAGCGTGGCTTCGCTGGCGATGCTCGAACAGCGTTATGCCGAGGCTGGCCTGGAAGCGGCAGCCGCGCGCGACGCGCGCGCACTCGATGCCCCTTGGCGCGACCTCACGCACGTTTGGGCCGGGCAGGCGGCCGATGCGCTGGCGTACGCGATCTGCAGCGCCGCCTGCGTGGTCGACCTGGACGCGGTGATTGTCGATGGCAAGATCGGGCGCGGCTTGCTGGCGCTGCTGCTTTCTCGCGTGGAAATAGCGCTGACGCGCTACGACTGGTCCGGCGCCAACCGCCCGCCAGTGCTGGCGGGCGAGGTCGGGGTGGACGCCAACGTCATCGGGGCGGCATATCTGGCGCTGCATGCTGCGTTCGCGCCGGGGTAAGGCCTGTGCCGACGCCGGGACTGGACAAGCTCTGCAAGTAAGCAATCAGCGCCGCCCGCTCGGCTGCGCTGCTCACCTTGAAATCCATGTTCTGGCCCGGAATGAAACGCTCGGGATCGGTGAGCCACCGGTCGAGCGACCTGGCGTCCCACGTCACTTGCGAGCGCTTGAGCGCGCGCGAATAATCGTAGTCCTTGATGGCGCCGGCGCGGCGGCCGAACACGCCGCGATGGCGTGGGCCGGTCTCGTCGGTGTCGAGCGCATGGCAATCGGTGCAGCGTTGTTGCCACAGGCGCTGGCCCTGCTTGATCGCTGCCGCGCCCTGGGCGTGCGCCTGCGCTGCTGAGAAAATCAGGTACAGGGCAAGGCAGGTGGTCAGGCGCAAGGGCATCGCGGTCTCCGGGTGGGTGAGCCCATCTTACGCCGGGACTTGCTGCTGTAGAGCAAGATTACCCTTCAACCGCAAGAAACAGGCTGTTGATGTCACGGAATGTTTTCAAAAAGAAAAGCATCAAGCTGGCGGCCCAAGGATAAAAGCGGGCTTTTGCGGTGGGAGTGCCGTAAATCCATTAAAATACCGGGTTATTCTCGCATTAGCTCCCAAGGATTAAATATGTCAATTTCCAGCACCGAAGAAATCGTCGCCGAATTGCGCGCTGGCCGCATGGTGATCCTGGTCGATGAAGAAGACCGGGAAAACGAAGGCGACCTGGTGCTCGCGGCGGACTTCGTTACGCCGGAAGCCATCAATTTCATGGTCAAGCACGCGCGCGGCCTGGTATGCCTCACGCTCACCGAAGAACGTTGTGACCTGCTCGAGCTGTCGATGATGTCGTCGCGTAACGGCACCGCCTTTGGCACCAACTTCACGGTATCGATCGAAGCGGCCGAAGGCGTCACCACCGGCATCTCGGCTGCCGACCGCGCCAAGACCATCGAGGTGGCAGTATCGAAAGATGCCAAAGCCGTCGATATCGTCCAGCCGGGCCACATCTTCCCGCTCAAGGCTCAAAAGGGCGGCGTGCTGATGCGTGCTGGTCACACCGAAGCCGGTTGCGACCTGACCGCGATGGCCGGCTTGACGCCCGCCTCGGTGATCTGCGAGATCATGAAGGACGACGGCACCATGGCGCGCCTGCCGGACCTGATGGAATTTGCCAAGGAACACAAGCTGAAGATCGGCACCATTGCCGACCTGATCCAGTACCGCAGCCGCAACGAGTCGCTGGTGGAGCAGGTGGGCGAGCGCGTGCTCAACACCGCGCAAGGCCAGTTCCGCATGATCGCATACCGCGACAAGCCGAGCGGCTCGGCTCACCTGGCACTGGTGCATGGCCAGATCGAAAAAGACAAGGACACCCTGGTGCGCGTGCACCAGCCGGTCTCCATACTCGACGTGCTGGAATCGGAAGCGACTACCCACTCGTGGAATTTGTCGTCGTCGCTGGCAGCGGTGAAAGCTGCCGACAGCGGCGTGATCGTGCTGCTCAACTGCGAAGAAACTGCCGAGCAGTTCTTCTCGCAGTTTGCCGCGCTCGACAAGCCGGAAGCCAAGCCGAAAGGCCGCGCGGCCAGCATGGACCTGCGCAGCTACGGCATCGGCGCACAGATCCTGCGCGAAGTCGGCGTGTGCAAAATGCAACTGCTGGCCAGCCCACGCAAGATGCCGTCGATGACGGGCTTCGACCTGGAAGTGACCGGCTACCTGGCCAAACCCAACTAACCTGATTAAAGAGGCTCATCATGACCGTAGGAAGCTACGATACCAACCTGAACGGCGACGGCCTGCGTGTCGGCATCGTTCAAGCCCGTTTTAACGAAGACATCGGCCACGGCCTGCTGTCGTCCTGCCTGGCAGAACTGAAACGCCTGGGCGTGGAAGACGAAGACGTACTGCACGTGACCGTGCCGGGCGCGCTGGAAGTGCCGCTGGTGCTGCAAAAAATGGCCGAGTCGCAGCAGTTCGACGCGCTGATCGCCCTCGGCGCCGTGATCCGAGGCGAAACGTACCACTTCGAGCTGGTCTCGAACGAGTCGGGCGCCGGCATCACCCGCATCGGCCTCGACTACGGCATCCCGATCGCCAACGCGATTCTCACCACCGAAACCGATGAGCAGGCAGAAGTGCGCATGGTCGAAAAAGGCACCGACGCCGCCCGTGTGGCAGTGGAAATGGCCAATCTGACCATCGCCCTCGAAGAACTCAATCAGGACCAGGGCGACGACGAATAAGTCGCGTCTTTAACAACAGGTAACCCCATGACAGATAAAAGCCTACACGCAAACCCCAGCAAGAACCGCACCCCGCGCCACCGCGCGCGCGAGTTCGCGCTGCAGGGCCTGTACCAGTGGCTGCTGAACAACGAGCCCGCCACCACGGTCGTCAACAACATCCGCGCCGCCCACGGCTTCGACAAGGCCGACGCCGAGCATTTCACCAAGCTGCTGTACGGTGCGATCCAGGACTCCGTGGCCCTGCGCGAAACGTTTGCGCCGCTGGTCGATCGCGGCATCAACGAGTTGTCGCCGATCGAGCACGCGGTGCTGTTGATCGGTGCCTACGAGCTGAAGAACAACCTCGAGATCCCTTACCGCGTGGTCATCAACGAAGCCGTTGAACTGACCAAGTCGTTCGGCGGTATCGATGGCCACAAGTACGTCAACGGCGTGCTCGACAAACTGGCGCCGAAGCTGCGTGCCGATGAAGTCGCAGGCGACAAGAAGCGCTGATCGCTCAACGAACGTGCAAGCATAGGCCGGGTCTGTTGCAGATCCGGCCTTTTTTTACGCCGGTCGTCCGCCAGCGTTAGCTGGCAGACCCAGCAAGCCAATCTCCGCTTGAAATGCAAACAATTCTCATTTACTATAAAATGAATGAGAATTATTCTCATCAATTTCAAAGTGACTGGGGCAACATCATGGCAAGCATGGAACTCACATCGATGCTCAATTGCGGACTGATCGCTGCCTTGGCGGCGCTGTGCCTCTACCTGGCCTCGTCGCGCCAGCGCCTGTGGCCCGCTGCGCGCGCGCGCGCATATTTCCTGCGCTGGCTGTCGGTGCCGCTGCTCACCGGTGCGCTGGCAGCAGTGGCCGAGGCTGCCGGCTTCTGGGCCGGCTTGGTGATCGTGTTGATTTCCATGGCAGCCGTATTGCTGGTAGTTCCTTCCATCGATCTCTGGCTGCAACGCGGCAAGCCGCAGCGGGCCTAGCCAGCCCCGGCGCTGGCCTCGGGCCTGGCCAGCGCTGCCGCAAGCGCCATCTGCCAGTACCATCATCAAGTTGCCTAATCGCATGTCGAGTCGCACCGGCGTGCGGTTATAATCCGCTCACTCTGGAAACTACAAGAACGGACCCGAGCAACATGAGCCAGCCCAACCAGTTTTCCCTGCTGAAGCAACGCCGCTTCGCTCCCTTCTTCTGGACCCAGTTTCTCGGCGCTTTCAACGACAACCTGTTCAAGACCGCGCTGATCGTCGTCATCACGTTCGATGCGCTGAGCTGGACCAATCTCGAGCCGTCGCTGGTCACCAACCTGATCCCCGGCCTGTTCATCCTGCCGTACGTGCTGTTCTCCGCCACCGCCGGCCAGCTGGCCGACAAGTTCGACAAGGCCGGCCTGACGCGCTGTGTCAAATGGCTGGAAGTGGCCATCATGGTCGTCGCGGGCATCGGCTGGATGACCCATCACCTGTGGCTGCTGGTCGCAGCAGTAGTGGGCATGGGTATCCACTCCACCCTGTTCGGCCCGGTCAAATATGCCTACCTGCCGCAGCACATGAAAAAGGAAGAACTGATCGGCGGCAATGGCGTGACCGAGATGGGCACCTTTGTCGGCATCCTGGCCGGCGAGATCCTGGGCGCAATATTGGTGGTGATGCAACCGCACGGCCTGTACTTCGAGGCGGGCGCCACCATCTTCGTGGCGGTCATCGGCCTGCTGGTCAGCTACCGGATTCCGCCATCGCCGGCGCCGTCGCCGGAGCTGAAAGTGGACTGGAATTTTGTCGCCGAATCGGTGCGCAACCTGCGCTTCTCGAGCAAGAACCGGGTCGTGTTCCAGTCAATGCTGGGCAACTCGTGGTTCTGGTTCTACGGCGCCGTGCTGCTGGCGCAGTTACCCGTGTATTCGAAGGATTACCTGCACGGCGACCACGGCGCGTTCGTGATGCTGCTCACGGTGTTTTCGCTGGGCGTGGGTTCGGGCTCGCTGCTGTGCGAGCGCCTCTCTGGCGGCAAGGTCGAAATCGGCCTGGTGCCGTTCGGCTCGATCGGCCTGACCATCTTCGGCGCCGACCTGTACTTTGCCAGCAATGCCTTTGCCATCAGTGGCGCAGCCCTGGCTGGCACCTCGGCCGACGTGATGACCTTGCTGGGACATCATGGTATCTGGCGCATCCTGTTCGACTTTTTGATGATCGGCATGTTCGGCGGCTTCTTCATCGTGCCGCTGTTTGCGCTGATCCAGCTGCGCGCCGACCCGGCCCACATCTCGCGCACCATCGCCGGCATGAACATCCTCAACGCCCTGTTCATGGTGGCGGCGGCCGGCATGGCCATCGTGCTGCTGGGCCAGGGCTTGACGATCCCGCAGTTGTTCCTGGTGACGGCTTTGCTCAACGCGCTGGTGGCGGTCTACATCTTCTCGCTGGTGCCGGAATTTTTGATGCGCTTCCTGGCCTGGCTGCTGATCCATACCGTGCACCGGGTGCACACGGTCAACGCCGAGCGCATTCCGTCCGAGGGCGCGGCGGTGCTGGTGTGTAACCACGTCAGCTATGTCGATGCGATCGTGATCGGCGCCATCGCCCCGCGCCCGATCCGCTTCGTGATGGACCACCGGATTTTCAAGACCCCTTTCCTGGGCTGGATCTTCCGCACCGCGCGCGCGATTCCGATTGCGCCGGCCAAGGAAGATCCGTGGCTGATGGAGAAGGCCTATATCGATATCGCCCAGGCGCTGCACGAGGGCGACATCGTCTGCATCTTCCCGGAGGGGCAACTGACCCGGGACGGCGAAATCAACCCGTTCAAGGGCGGCATCGCCAAGATCATCGAGCGCTCGCAGGTACCGGTGATCCCGATGGCGCTGCGCGGCCTGTGGGGCCACCTGCTGAGCCGCAACAAGGAAAACATCTTCAACCGCGCCTTCCACGCCGGCCTGCGCTCGAAGCTGGCGCTGGCCGTCGGCCAGCCGGTGGCGCCGCAGGATGTGACGCCAGACGGGTTGCGCGAGGATGTCGCTAAATTGCGTGGGGATTGGAAGTAGGGGCCTGCCCGCCAGCAATTCGAGATTACCGCGCCGCCTGCACTTGCTCGCGGTTATGCCGCGCGCCTGCCAGGCGGATGATCTGCGCCAGCTCCACCGGTTTGACCAGGTGATGGTCGAAGCCCACCTCGGTGGTGCGGCGGCGGGCGTCGCTCTGGCCCCAGCCGGTGAGGGCGATGAGCAGGATCTTGCTGGCGCCCGGCTGCTGGCGGATGGCGCGCGCCGCCTCGTAACCATCCATGCCCGGCATGCCCAGGTCCATGATGATCATGTCCGGGATGCGCTCGGCGGCCGCAGCCACCGCTGCCGCGCCGCTGTACACGGCGCGCACGTCGAAGCCGTCGACTTCCAGCAGCGCCGCCAGCGAATCGGCGGCGTCCTGGTTGTCGTCTACCACCAGCACCTGCATGCGCTTGCCGTCGAGCGCGGCGTGGGCGGGCAGCGGGGCGCTTTCCTGGTCGTGGCCGGCGCTCACGTGCACGATCGGCAGCCGGATCACGAACTCGCTGCCCTTGCCGGCGCCGTCGCTCGACGCTGCCACCGAGCCGCCATGCATCTCGGCGAACTGGCGCGCCAGGCTCAAGCCGATACCGAGGCCGCTGGTGAACTGGCCGGCCACCGTGGTGCTCTGCTCGAACATGGTGAAGATGCGCGCCAGCGCTTCCGGCTCGAGGCCGATGCCGCTGTCGCGCAGCGACACCACCAGCACCTTGTCGGCGACATGCGCGCGCACCACCACGTGGCCGCCCTGCGGCGTGAACTTGATGGCGTTGGAGAGGATGTTGGCGAAGATTTGCACGATGCGTGCGTAGTCGGCGTTGAGCAGAATTTCGCTGACCGGCAGCTGCCACGCCACGTGGATACGCTTGGCGCTGGCGGCCTGCGCGCATAGTTCGTTGACGTGGTTCATCACCGCCTGCAGCGCCACCAGCTGGTTTTGCAGCTTGATCTTGCCGCGCGTGATGCGGGCGACGTCGAGCAGGTCGTCCACCAGCCGCGTGAGCAGCTTGACCTGGCGCTCGACCATGTCGCGGATGCGCGCCACCGGCGCTGCGTCCGGGTACAGATGCGTAAGCAGCGAGACCGAGGTGCGGATCGGCGCCAGCGGGTTGCGCAGTTCGTGCCCCAGGCTGGCCAGGAATTCATCCTTGCGCCGGGCCGCCTCGCGCACCTGGTACTGTTTTTGGCGCGCGCGCAGCGTGGCCTGCAGCGCGGTGATCAGCGTGAGCGTGCGCACTGGCCGCTCGAGCAGGGTCAGGTTGCCCAGGCCGGCAACGGCGCGGCGCACGGTGGCCGAATCGGCGCCGTGGTGGGTGAGCAGCAGTATCGGCAGGTCCGACCAGTCGGGCTGGCGCGCCACCACGTCGTGCAGCAGCTTGTAGCCGGCCGGCGTCAACGCTTCCTCCACCGTGAGCACGGCGCCCACGCCCTGGCCGAGCTGCTGTTCCAGCTCGGCCAGGGTGGCGCAGACGTGGCTGTCGAGCTTGGCCAGCGTCAGCACGCGCGCCGCCAGCGGACCATCCTGGCCGGTGGGCGCATAGATCAGGATGCGGGTTTCCATCGGCCTCAGATCTGGATATCGCCAGCGGGCTGGGAAAACGACTGGGCCACCTCGGCGCTGTCGTACGTGGGCACGCCGGTGAGGATGCCGTGGAAGCCACGCAGCACCGGCCCCACCTTGATGCCGCCGGTGCCCACCTCGAAGCGGCGGATGGTGCGTTCGTGCGCGCTGCCGCGCTTCTTGAAGACGGAAATGGCCTGCCGCACTGCGCCCTCGGCTTCGAAGTAGCGCAACATGATGATGTTGTCGGCGATGTAGCTGGCGTCCACCGCCGAGCTGGCGGTGCCGATCATGCCGCGCTGCACGCCGACGATGATGCTGACCACGCCGCGCTGGCCCAGGTACGTCAGCATCTCGTGCAGGTAGGTGGCCAGGAAGCGCTCGTCGGGCATGGCGTTCAGATACCCGTTCAGACTGTCGATCACCAGTATTTTTACGCCGCGTTCCACCGCCTGCACCACCGCGTGGGTCAGTTGGCCCGGCGCCAGTTCGGCCGGATCGACCTGCTGGATGGTGAGCAGGCCGCTGTCCTCGGCGCCAGCCAGGTCCAGGCCCAGGTTGGCGCAGCGGTTGAGCAGGTTGTTGCGCGCTTCCTCGAACAGGAACATGGCGCTCTTTTCGCCGCGCTGCGACGCCGCGTGCACGAACTGCGCCGCCAGCGACGACTTGCCGGTGCCGGACGGTCCGCTGATCAGGGTGCTCATGCCTTCTTCCAGGCCGCCGCCGATCAACTGGTCGAGCGCCGGCATGCCGGAGGACAGCTGGCGGCGGGCGCTGATGACGCGGCTGGAGGCTGCGACCAGGCGCGGATACACGCGCAAGCCGCCGCGCACGATCTTGTAATCGTGGGCGCCGCCGTGGAACGCGATGCCGCGATACTTGACCACGCGGATACGGCGCCGCTCGGCGCCGTAGGCCTGGTCGGCCAATTCGAGCGTGATGACCGCGTGCGCCACGCTGCGCACCTGCAAGTCCGTCGAGAGCGCGGTGCGGTCGTCGAGCAGCACGGTGGTGCAGGAGCGGCTGGTCAGGTACTGCTTGAGCGCGAGCACCTGGCGCCGGTAGCGCAGCGGGTTTTCGGCCAGCAGTTGCAACTCGGACAGCGAATCGAGCACCACGCGGCGCGGCCGCGATTTGTCGATGGCGGCCACGATGCGCTGGGTGGTGGTGCCCATCTCGATTTCGGCCGGGTGGAAGATGGTGTACTGCTGGTCGGGGTCGAGCGCGTTCTCGCCGGGGATGATTTCCTCGATCTGGATGCCGGCCATGTCCCAGCCGTGCGATTGCGCCACGCTGCGCAGTTCGACGGCGGTCTCGGCCAGCGTGATGTACAGCACGTGTTCGCCCCGGCGCGCACCTTCGATCAGAAATTGCAGCGCCAGCGTGGTCTTGCCGGTACCGGGCTCGCCTTCGACCAGGTACAGGCGGTCGGCAGTGAGGCCGCCGCCCAGCACCTCGTCGAGGCCGGGCACGCCGCAGGAAAGAAAGTCGGTGGTATCGCTGTTTTGTGGTTCCATGGAACGGTCCGGTGGGAGTGGGCGCCGGCACAGTCACAGTCAAGTCACAGCCAGCGTATAACCTTGGCATCTTACCGCAATCCGACCTGGCCCGATGGGAGTTCTTGCCGTGCTGTCGCTCGATGACAATGGTGCATGAATTGCTTCGCGGAATTAAATTTCAGCTTGACAGGGTTAGAATGATCGTTCATTCTAGCGTCTGTGTTTTTATAATCTCTCCAGAACTCTCCTCAGAAAGCCTCACCACATGGAAGCTCTTTTCTGCAAACCGTCCCTGCGGACGGCCGGGGTCGCAGCCCTGATCACTGCAACCGCCCTCGTGGCTGGTTGCTCCAAATCCACGTCCGAAGCACCTCAAAAACCGCAGGTGGCGGAAGTGGGCGTATACAAGGTGGTGCAAGAGCCACTTCAAATCACGACCGAACTGCCGGGTCGCACCAGCGCCTACCAGGTGGCTGAAGTGCGCCCGCAGGTCAACGGTGTGATTCAAAAACGCCTGTTTGTCGAAGGTTCCGACGTCAAAGCCGGTACCGCCCTTTACCAGATCGATCCGTCGATCTATCAAGCCAGTGTCAATTCGGCCAAGGCTGCGCTCGCCAAGGCCAAGGCCAACCTGCTGACCAGCGGTCCCAAGGCGGCACGCTACAAGGAGCTGCTGGCCATCGAAGGCGTGAGCCGCCAGGACTACGAAGACGCGCTCGCCGCCGACGCCCAGGCCCAGGCCGACGTGGAATCAGCCAACGCCGCGCTGCAGGAAGCCAATATCAACCTGCGCTATACCAACGTGTACGCACCGATCAGCGGCCGTATCAGCCGTTCGACCGTCACGCCTGGCGCGCTGGTTACCGCCAACCAGACCAATGCCCTGACCACCGTGCAGCAGCTCGATCCGATCTATGTCGACGTCACCCAGTCGAGCGAGGACCTGCTGCGCCTGAAACGCGAAATGGCCGATGGCAGCCTCAAACAATCGGGCCAGGCCAAGGTCACGCTGGTGCTGGCCGACGGCACCAAGTATGCCGAAGCGGGCAAGCTGCAGTTCTCGGACGTGTCCGTGGACCAGGGTACCGGCAACGTCACGCTGCGCGCCATCTTCCCGAACCCGAAACAGAATCTCCTGCCTGGCATGTTCGTGCGCGCAGTGATCGAATCGGGCGTCGACGAAAAAGCCATCACCGTGCCGCAGCAGGGCGTTACCCGCAATCAGAAGGGTGAAGCCACCGCGCTGGTCCTGAACAAGGAAGGCAAGGTCGAACAACGCGTGCTGACCACCGCCGGCACCTACGGCAGCAAGTGGCTGGTCAAATCCGGCCTGGCCGATGGCGACCAGGTGATCGTCGAAGGCGTGCAGAAGGTCAAGCCGGGCGCGCCTGCCGTGGTCGCCAAGGCGCCTGCCGCCGCGCCTGCTGCCGCCGGTGCTGCACCGGCCGCTCCTGCTGCCAAGCAGTAATCGAGGAGATCACACATGTCCCGTTTCTTTATTGATCGCCCGATTTTCGCCTGGGTGATCGCGATCGTGATCATGCTGGGCGGCATCCTGTCCATCATGGGCCTGCCGATCGCCCAGTACCCCGCCATTGCGCCGCCGTCGATCTCGATCAGCGGCTCGTACCCGGGCGCCTCCGCCAAGACGGTGGAAGACGCCGTCACCCAGGTCATCGAGCAGAAGATGAAGGGTATCGACGGCCTGCGCTACATGGCCTCGTCGTCGGACTCGTCGGGCGGCATCAGCATCACGCTGACGTTCGAATCCGGCACCAACCCTGACATCGCGCAGGTGCAGGTGCAGAACAAGCTGCAACTGGCCACGCCGCTGCTGCCTACCGCTGTGACCCAACAGGGGCTGGTGGTCAACAAGGCCACCAAGAACTTCCTGCTGGTGATCGGCTTCGTGTCGCAAGACGGTTCGATGAACCAGGCCGACATCGGCGACTATGTCACCGCCAGCGTGCTCGATCCGATCTCGCGCGTGGAAGGCGTGGGCGACGTCACCAACTTCGGTTCGCAATACGCGATGCGCATCTGGCTCGATCCTGCCAAGCTGCAAAGCTACCAGCTCACGCCAGCGGACGTGACCACCGCCATCACCGCGCAAAACACCGAGGTGTCTGCCGGTGAACTGGGCGGCGCGCCAGCCGTCGCCGGCCAGCAGCTGAACGCTACCGTGTCGGCCCAGAGCCGCCTGCAAACGGCCGAACAATTCGGCGCCATCCTGCTGAAAACCACCACCAACGGTTCGACCGTGTACCTGCGCGATGTCGCCAAAATGGAACTGGGGCGCGAGAACTATTCGATCCTGGCCCGTTACAACGGCAACGCCGCCACCGGTATCGCCATCAAGCTGGCCACCGGCGCCAACGCGCTCGACACCGCCGAGGCGGTGAAGGCCAAGATCGCGCAGATGGAGAAGCAGTTCCCGCAAGGCTTGAAAGCCATGGTGGCGTTCGACACCACGCCGTTCGTCAAGATCTCGATCGAAGAAGTGGTGAAAACCCTGGTCGAAGCCGTGATCCTGGTGTTCCTGGTGATGTACCTGTTCCTGCAAAACTTCCGCGCCACGCTGATTCCGACGATGGCCGTGCCGGTCGTGCTGCTCGGTACCTTCGGCATCCTGTCGGTGCTCGGCTACTCGATCAATACGCTGACCATGTTTGCGGTGGTGCTGGCCATTGGTCTGCTGGTCGATGATGCGATCGTGGTGGTGGAAAACGTCGAGCGGATCATGACTGAAGAAGGGCTTTCGCCGGTCGAGGCTACTCGCAAGTCGATGGGCCAGATCAGCGGTGCGCTGGTCGGTATCGCCATGGTGTTGTCGGCCGTGTTCGTGCCGATGGCGTTCTTCGGTGGCTCCACCGGCGTGATTTACCGCCAGTTCTCGATCACGATCGTCTCTGCGATGGTGCTCTCGGTGATCGTCGCGATGATCTTCACGCCGGCGCTGTGCGCCACGATGCTCAAGCAGGTACCGAAGGGCCACACCATGGCCACCACCGGTTTCTTCGGCTGGTTCAACCGCAATTTCGATCGCGGCAATCGCAAGTACCAGGGCGTGGTTGGCTCCATCATCAACAAGAGCGGCATTTCGCTGGTCATCTACGCGCTGATCGTGGCCGTGATGGCGTTCGTGTTCCTGCGCCTGCCAACGTCGTTCCTGCCGGAAGAAGACCAGGGCGTGCTGTTTACCCAGATCCAGCTGCCGACCGGCGCTACGCAAGAGCGTACGCTCAAGACCATCGAGAAGGTCGAGCAGCACTTCCTGACCCAGGAGAAGGACTCGGTCGCATCGGTCTTCGCGGTGGCCGGCTTCAGCTTCGCCGGTAACGGCCAGAACACCGGTATCGCCTTTGTGCGGATGAAGGACTGGTCCGAGCGCAAAGGCAAGGATCACGCCGTGAGCGCAATCGCCGGCCGCGCCATGGGTGCGTTCTCGCAGATCAAGGATGCGATGGTATTCGCGTTCGCCCCGCCAGCGGTGCTGGAACTGGGTAACGCGTCCGGCTTCGACCTGATGTTGCAGGACACCGGTGGTGTCGGTCACGCGGCGCTGATGGCGGCGCGTAACCAGATGCTGGGCATGGCCGCGCAGAGCAAGGTCATTGTCGGCGTGCGTCCGAACGGCCAGGAAGATACGCCGCAGTACAAGATCACCGTGGACCAGCAAAAAGCCGTTGCGCTGGGCCTGGCGATCGCCGACGTCAACCGCGTGCTGAGTACCGCGTGGGGTTCGGCGTACGTCAACGACTTCATCGACCGTGGCCGCGTGAAGAAGGTGTACATCCAGGGCCAGGCCGAAGCACGCATGGTGCCGGAAGACTTGAACAAGTGGTTCGTGCGCAATGACGCTGGCGAGATGGTGCCATTCTCGGCCTTCTCGCACGGCGAGTGGATTTACGCGTCGCCGCGCCTGGAACGCTACAACGGCCTGCCGTCGGTCGAGATCCTCGGCCAGCCTGCGCCGGGCCAGAGCTCGGGCGCCGCGATGGCGGAAGTCGAAAGCATGGCGGCCAAACTGCCGCCGGGTATCGGCTACGAGTGGACCGGCCTGTCGACCGAAGAACGCGACTCCGGTTCGCAAACCACGCAGCTGTATGCGATCTCGATCCTGATCGTGTTCCTGTGCCTGGCCGCGCTGTATGAAAGCTGGTCGGTGCCGTTCTCGGTACTGCTGATCGTGCCGCTCGGTATTCTCGGTACGGTGCTGGCGACGTTCCTGTTCAAGCTGTCGAACGACGTCTACTTCCAGGTGGGTCTGCTGACGGTGGTGGGGCTGGGTGCGAAAAACGCGATTCTGATCGTGGAATTCGCCAAGGACCTGCAGGAGCAGGGCGTGGAACTGAAGGAAGCGACCTTGCAGGCGGTGCATACGCGTCTGCGTCCGATCCTGATGACGTCGATCGCTTTCGGCCTGGGCGTACTGCCTCTGGCAATCAGCAGCGGCGCCGGTTCGGGCAGCCAGAACGCGATTGGCGTGGGCGTGCTGGGCGGGATGCTGACGGCGACCTTCCTGGGCATCTTCTTCGTACCGTTGTTCTTCGTCCTGGTGCGCTCGCGCTTCAGCAAGCCTAAAGCCAAGCCTGCGGATACACCAGTTGTGGAGGCACATTAATCATGACAAGCATGCATAAATCCTTATTCACCCTGGCGGCGCTGGCGCTGCTGGGCGGTTGCAGCCTGGCGCCCGTGTACGAGCGTCCGGCAGCACCGGTGGGCCAGGCCTGGCCCACCGGCGAAGCCTACAAGGGCTTGCCGGCAGCTGCGGCCGACGCCCGTCCGGCGTCCGAGATCCAGTGGCGCGAGTATTTTGCCGATGCGCGCCTGCGCCAGGTGATCGAACTGGCGCTGGCCAACAACCGCGACCTGCGCGTCTCCGTGCTCAATATCGAGCGTGCCCGCGCGCAGTACAACATCAGCAGCGCACCACTGCTGCCGACCGTGGCAGCCGGTGTGGGCCAGAACGCCACCCGCACGCCGCGCACCATGACCGGTACCGGCGAAGCCGCGATCACCCGCCAGTACAGCGGCGGACTGTCGCTGGCCGCGTATGAGCTGGACTTCTTCGGCAAGGTGCGCAACGGCGCCGAAGCGGGCCTGCAAACCTACCTCGGCACCGAGGAAGCGCGCCGCACCCAGCAAATCAGCCTGGTGGCCGAAGTGGCCAATGCCTGGTTGACGCTCACGGCCGACCAGCAGCGTTTGAAGCTGGCGCAGGAAACCCTGCGCAGCCAGCAGACCACGTATGACCTGAGCCGCAAGCGCTTCGACGCCGGCGCCACGTCGGGCGTGGACGTGTACGACGCCCAGACCAGCGTGGAAACGGCGCGCAATGATGTGGCCACCTACACCGCGCAAGTGGCGCAGGACCAGAACGCGCTGAACCTGCTCGTCGGCGGCACCGTGCCGACCACGCTGCTGCCGGAAGGCGAGCTGGTATCGGTGACCGAACTGACCACGCTGCCGGGCAGCCTGCCGTCCGACCTGCTGCAACGTCGTCCCGATGTGCAGCAAGCCGAACGCGCGCTGCGCTCGGCCAACGCCAACATCGGCGTGGCGCGCGCGGCCTTCTTCCCCAGCATTTCGCTGACGGCGTCGGGCGGCAGCGCCAGCCGCGACCTGTCCGGCCTGTTCAAGGCCGGCTCGGGCACGTGGAGCTTCGCGCCGCAGATCAACCTGCCGATCTTCGACGGCGGCGTCAACCGCGCCAATCTCGATATCGCCAAGGCCGATCGCGACATCTCGGTGGCGCAGTACGAAAAGGCCATCCAGGTGGCGTTCCGCGAAGTGGCCGATGCCCTGGCCGTTCGAGGCACCATCGACGAGCGCCTGAACTCCCAGCAGGCGCTGGTACAAGCGACCGAGAAGAGTTACAGGATCAACGAAGCGCGCTACCGCAATGGCGCCGACACGTACCTCAACTCGCTGGTATCGCAGCGCGCGTTGTACCAGGCGCAGCAAGGCCTGATCACCACGCGCCTGAACCAGACCAGCAACGCCGTTACCTTGTACAAGGTGCTGGGCGGCGGCTGGCAGCCGGAGGCGGCACAGGTAACGCCTGCACCGCAGGCAACGCAAGCGGTGCAGCCGCCACCACGCGGCTGATCCTGCGACCATGCGGCGGCCGCGCTGATGTACCGATGTGCGGCCGCCGCCTACCCAAGGAAATATCATGACCACTTCTCCCGCAAAACGGCGAGTCGATCCCGAGAAGGCAGCGGGGCGGCGCAACCAGGTGCTGGAAGCGGCAGCCGTCTGCTTTGCACGCAGCGGCTTCCACGGCGCCAGCATGTCGGAGATCTCCAAGCAGGCCGGCATGAGCGCCGGCCATATCTACAACTACTTCGACGGCAAGAACGCCATCATTCTGGCCTTCGTGGAGGCGCACTCCGAGTACGTGAGCGATATGCTGAGCAATCTGGGTTCGCTCGAGGATCCGTTGCAGGCGTTGATTGAGGACGCCGAGCGTCACGTGAATGAGGCGCTCGATCCGCAACCATGGCACGTCTCGATCGAAATGTATGCCGAGGCTTCACGCAACCCGGTTATCGCCGAGCGACTGCGCGCCCACGAAGACACCGCGCGCGGCAAGTTGCGCGAGCTGGTCAAGCGTGGCCGCGAACGGCGCAACCTGCCGGTGGACGACGTGCTGCTCGACAGCCGGATCGACACCATGATCGCGTACTTCCACGGCCTGACCGTGCGTGCTCTGCATCGCCCGGACATGAACCGCGCCGGCCTGGTGGAGGCGTTCCAGGTGTCGATGCGGGCCTTGCTGATGACCTGATGCAGGGCGTCAGCGTCTGTTGTACCATGTCCGGTATCCCCAACACGCTATCGGAGCATCATGACTGCCTATGTAATCCCCGCCCATGACATCGTCGGCCTGCCGGTTGCCGGCACCGACGCCCTGTTCCCCGTGCGCCGCGTGTACTGCGTGGGCCGCAACTACGCGGGCCACGCGCGAGAGATGGGTTCCGACCCGGACCGCGAACCACCATTCTTCTTCAACAAACCAGCCGACGCCCAAGCCGTAATCCCGGTGGCGCCAGGCCAGGTGGCCGAACTGCCATACCCGCCCGTAACCGCCAATCTGCACTACGAGTGCGAACTGGTGGTGGCGATCGGCAAAGGCGGCAGCAACATCGCCGTGGCTGACGCAGCGAGTCACATCTTCGGTTACGCGGTTGGCTTCGACATGACCCGCCGCGACCTCCAATTCAAGATGCGCGACGCCGGCCGCCCGTGGGAAATCGGCAAAGCCTTCGACTACTCGGCGCCGATCGGTGTGATCACCCCGGCCGCCCAAGCCGGCGACATCAACAACGCCGCGATCGAACTGAAGGTCGATGGCGTGACCAAGCAGACGTCGAGCATCGACGACCTGATCTGGTCGATCGACGAAACCATCGCCAACCTGTCCACGCTGTTTACGCTGGCCCCCGGCGACCTGATCTTCAGCGGCACCCCGGAAGGCGTGGGCGCGGTGGTGCGCGGCCAGGTGCTGGTGGGTACCGTTGCCGGCATCGATGGCATCACGGTAAAAATCGTATAAACGATATTGATCGTTAGTGGTCGATTCGTCATCCCCGCGAAAGCGGGGATCCATAGACACTAAAATCCGCTGTACTCACGCGCGAAGCATCCGATCAATCGCCACCAACCCCGCCAACGCCCCGCAATCGAGCCCCACACCAGGCCGCGGCAATGCGGGCACACCGGCGCCGTATTCATCAAGCGGCAAGCCGCCTGATCGACCTGCGGCACAAACCCGTCCGCCGGCCAGATCGCCTCGCCAGCGCCGCATCGTCCTCGAACGTACGCGGCGACGCCACGCTGGCAAACGCCAGCTGCGCGCGTGCCAGGGCAGGATAGGCCTTCCAGAAACCCTCGTTGCCACGAAAATCGGGCAAGCCGGAATCGACGCCCATGCCAGCGCCGGCGGCAACCAGCAGCAGGTCGGCCTGGTCAATGAGGGAAGCGGCGCGGATGATGTCGGCGGTGGTGGTCATGGCAGATATTACCCGGCACAACACAAACATGACAAATGCTTACAGTGGCTGCTATAATCTCGGCCTAGTCGGGGCGTAGCGCAGCCTGGTAGCGTACGTGCATGGGGTGCACGGGGTCGGAGGTTCGAATCCTCTCGCCCCGACCAAGAGAATCAAGGAAAAAGGCCAATCTACGGATTGGCCTTTTTTCTTGTCCGGTAGCCCTACTGGTGGGGATCGAGCTCTGGATAGTATTTCAGGATCGGCTGGAACAAATGTTCGTCACTGTCATGGTGGTTCGATATTCCAGCTAGTTCGCTCCCAATCGCCGTTGCTCATCCTGCGAGAACAGCCCATCGGTCACCCGCTGCACCTGCGCCGGATCTTGTCCGCCAGCCCCCAGCGCCGCCTTCTGCGCGCGCCAGGCCGTGATGCGCTGCTGCCACTGCGCTTCCTCGCGATCGAGTTCACCCAACCGCGCCGCCGCTTCCGGCGTGAACGTGGCGGCGCGAAGGCGGTAGACTTCATTATCGCCGCCACCTTGTGCACGCAGCGCGCGCACCGCGCTGTCGAGCGCGCTCACTTGCTGCGGAGCGTCGCGTTCCAGGCGCTGGGCCGGTGACAGGGCGGCGTCGAGCGCCGCCAGCTTCTGCTGGCGCTGTGTTTCGTCCAGCTTGCCATCAGCCATGACCGCGAGTCGTGCCACGGCGTCGTCGTCACGGGCGTCGTCCGCGCCGAACAGGCCGGCGCTTTCCTTTGGGGTGAAATAGCTGGCGCGCAGTGCGCGCATCGCCTGCAGCCTTGCCTGCGCCGCTTGCAGCGGGTCGGCGGAAGGCGTCAAGCCTCGCTCGACGCCTGTCAGCGCCTGCTTGTAGGCGAGATAGGCGCCCAGCAGGCGCTTCGCTTCGCGCGCGGCTGCGGGCGCCAGGCGGCGGTCGAGCTCCAGCTCGATCTGGCTGCGGATGGCGGCCAGCGACTTTTCACCGAGGCCCGCCAGGTAGTAGTCGAACAGGTGACCCAGCTCCGCGTCGACGACCAGGGCGTCGCCGGCTGCGACCGTGACGTTGCCATCGGGGCGCGTGCCATCCATCGAGCGCACGAACGCGAACAGATCGGGGTCCGGCTTCTGCGGTGGCGGTGCTGGCGGCGCGCTCGGCGCCAGCGACCAGAACAGCGCCAGGGCGCCGAGGGCGCCAGCCACAATCAGTTTCAAGTTCGTGCGCATGGCGGCCTCCTTACAAGCCCAGGCCCTGCAAGCGGTTGGCCTGCTGGCGGAACACGGTCACGGGCGAGGTCTCGAACAGGTTGACGATGCCGACGAACTGGTTGATTTCATCGAGGTGGTTCATGGCGTAGTCGTCGCGAATGACCTTGCCCAGGTGGCTCGAGCAGCTGCTGACCAGGCCATCGTTCCTGGCGCCGCCGAAGGCGAGGCTAATGATGGCCAGCGCGGGATCGCCCACGTCGAGTGCATTGGTGTAGGGCTGGGCGCCGCTCCAGGAAAAGTAGTACACGCCGCGTTCCTGGTAGGCGCCTTCGCCGCAGGCGGTGGTCGGCACGCCTTGCGAATGGCGGCGGTTGAAGGCCAGCGAACCGGCGGTCGAGAGCGAGGTGATCGCCGCGCCGGCGTTTTGCGGCAAGCCCTTGTTGCCGGAGATGATGCCGATCAGCGAGGCGAGGGCGTCGCCCAGTGCGGCGCCGCTATTGGGGATGGTGCCGGCCAGGATGTCCGCCACGGCCGAACCCTTGTTGACGCCGGCCACGCTGGTCACCGATGCCACCAGGTCGGGCCGCACCGAGGCGACATAGCGCGCGGTCGGGCCGCCGTGGCTGTGGCCGATCAGGTTGACCTTGGCCGCGCCGGTGACGGCGAGGATTTGCCGCACCTGTGACAGCAATTGTTCACCACGCACTTCGGTGCTGTTGGCGCCCGACACGGTCACCGTGTAGACCTTGGCGCCGCCGCTGCTCAAAGCGGCGGGAATACCATAAAAATACTCGACGGGACCGATCTTGTCGAAACCGAACAGGCCGTGTACGAGGACGATGGGATACCTGGTTTGCGTGTAGCCGGCAGCACCGGCGGTGGCGGGCAAACCGATGCAGCAGGCCAGGACGAGGGTAGATAGCAGTTGCCAGAAGCGAGTCTTCATTTTGTCTCCATTATATTTTTTTGGGAAATGTCGATGCTGCAGCGGACCAGTTACCGGCGTCGCCCACTGGCGCGATCTTTGTCGCGGTTAATAAAGCAAGCGCTCGGTCTTTTGAATGTAGCACTGACGTGACGAAATAGCATGGTAAATCGTTGTTGCAGTGCAATGCGAAGGAGGGGATGGGGCGGGGCAGGAGATGGGTGTAGCAGGCGTCTCTAGAGCGGCGCGCCAGCCTCCGCTGTGATGAAGCTGGCGGTCCGTTTCAGAACCGCCAGCACTTTAACAGGCGATCAACGCCCCAATTCCATCACCTTGCTCCAGGCCGCCACGAAGTCGCCCACGAACTTCTGCTCGCCGTCGGCGCTGCCGTACACCTCGGCGATCGCGCGCAGGTGGGCGTTCGAGCCGAACACCAGGTCGACGCGGCTGGCGCGCCAGGTGATGGCGCCGGTTTTGCGGTGGCGGCCTTCGAACGCGGTCGCATCCGCCGACGTCGCCATCCACACCGTGCCCATGTCGAGCAGGTTGACGAAGAAGTCGTTGGTCAGCGTGCCCAGGCGGGTGGTGAACTGGCCCGCGTCGGACTGCGGGCTGTTGGCGCCCAGTACGCGCAGGCCGCCAACGAGCACGGTCATCTCCGGCGCGGTCAGGGTCAGCAACTGGGCGCGGTCCACCAGCAGGGCTTCGGCCGGCACGGCGTAGCGCACCTTCTGGTAGTTGCGGAAGCCATCGGCGACCGGCTCGAGCTCCTCGAACGAGGCCGCGTCGGTCTGCTCTTGCGTGGCGTCGGTGCGGCCAGGCGTGAACGGTACCGTGACGGTGTGACCGGCCTGCTTGGCAGCCTGTTCGACGGCGGCCGCGCCGCCCAGCACGACCAGGTCGGCCAGCGACACGCGCTTGCTGCCGGCAGCCTTGCCGTTGAAGTCGGCCTGCACCTGCTCGAGCGCCGCAAGTACCTTGGCCAGTTGCTCAGGCTGGTTGGCGGCCCAGTCCTTTTGCGGCGCCAGGCGCACGCGCGCGCCGTTGGTGCCGCCGCGCAAGTCGGAGCCGCGATACGTCGATGCCGAGGCCCAGGCCGTCGAGACCAGTTCGGCGACCGTCAGGCCCTTGGCCAGGATCGCGGCCTTCAACGCGGCGCTGTCGGCAGCGTCGATCAGCGGGTGATCGACTGCGGGTACCGGGTCTTGCCAGATGAAGTCTTCGGCAGGAACATCGGCGCCGAGGTAGCGGCTTTTCGGTCCCATGTCGCGGTGGGTGAGCTTGAACCAGGCGCGCGCAAACGCTGCGGCGAACTCTTCCGGGTTGGCCAGGAAGTGGCGCGAAATCGGCTCGTAGATCGGGTCGAAGCGCAGCGCCAGGTCGGTGGTCAGCATGGTCGGCAGCAGTTTCTTCGACGGATCGTGCGCGTGCGGGATCACCGCTTCGGCATTCTTGGCGAACCACTGGTGGGCGCCGGCCGGGCTCTTGCCCAGTTCCCATTCGAAGCCGAACAGGTGCTCGAAGAAGTCGTTGCTCCACTTGGCCGGGGTCTTGGTCCACGTGACTTCCAGGCCGCTGGTAATGGTGTCGCCGCCCTTGCCGCTGCCAAACTTGTTATGCCAGCCGAGGCCCTGGGCGGCGATGCCGGCCGCTTCCGGTTCGGGGCCGACATTGTCGGCCGGGCCGGCGCCGTGGGTCTTGCCGAGGGTGTGGCCGCCGGCGATCAGCGCCACGGTTTCCGCGTCGTCCATGCCCATGCGGCCGAAAGTGTCGCGAATATCGTAGGCTGCCAGCAGCGGATCGGGATTGCCGTCCGGGCCTTCCGGGTTCACGTAGATCAGGCCCATCTGCACTGCGGCCAGCGGATTTTCCAGGTTGCGGCTGTGGACGTCGCCGTCGGCGTCGTCGTCCGAGACCAGCACGCCGCCCGCTTTTTCAACACCGTCGCTGCCGTGGGCATAGCGCACGTCGCCGGCGAGCCAGGTGGTTTCGCGGCCCCAGTACACGTCCTGGTCCGGTTCCCACGTATCGACGCGGCCACCGCCGAAGCCGATGGTCTTCAGGCCCATGTTTTCCAGCGCCACGGTGCCGGTCAGGATGATCAGGTCGGCCCACGAGATCTTGCGGCCGTACTTTTGCTTGATCGGCCACACCAGGCGGCGCGCCTTGTCCAGGCTGACGTTGTCGGGCCAGCTATTGAGTGGTGCGAAACGCTGCTGGCCACGGCGGGCACCGCCGCGGCCGTCGCCTTTGCGGTAGGTGCCGGCGCTGTGCCAGGCCATGCGGATGAACAGTCCGCCATAATGGCCGAAGTCGGCCGGCCACCAGTCCTGCGAATCGGTCATCAGGGCAGCGAGGTCGCGTTTGACGGCTGCCAGGTCGAGGCTTTCGAATTCCTTGCGATAGTCGAAGTCGGCGCCCATCGGGTCCGACTTGGCGGAGTGCTGATGCAGCAGGTCGAGGCGCAGCTGGTCGGGCCACCAGTCACGGTTGGTGGTGCCGGCGTTGTTGGCCTGGCTGAAAGGGCACTTCGACGTGCTTTGGTCATTGCTCATTATTTATTCCTTTGTTGAATAAGGGGCGCTCTGCGGACTCATCATAACTGAACGCCCAAGCGCTGCCATCACCCACAAAGCGGGGGAACCGTTAGTACCAAAAAATGAAACCGCTGGTTTTACGCGAGCGGCGTTCGACAGGTAGGGGTAAATCGGGCAGGTGCAGGTTGGTGCTGAATTTGTGTCGCTACCAGGTCATCTTTTTGCTATTTCAAACCGTTTTGTCACTATTTCCAGAATTTCAGGCACTAGCGGCTTTGCTGCGTTGATGCCAAGATAGCGCCCTATGACAAACATCTATCGTAGTCAATTCCGCATGCCGTTCTCGCTGTTCGAAAAGTTGAAGGCAGAAGCCGGCAGGGCCGGCCGCAGCGTCAACGCCGAACTGGTGGGACGGCTGGAGCGCAGCCTCACTGACAGCTCCAACGACATCGATATGCGCATCATCTTCGAGGCGCTCGAGCGGCTATCGAATCGCAACCCCGACTTGCGCTACAGCTTCGGCGTCAACCTCGGCCCACAGAACGACGTACGCCCGTCCGAAATCGAACGCGGCAACTGGACCCTGGCGGCCGATCCGGGCAACCCGGTGGCGGACCTGATTGCCCAAAAAGAAGCCGGCGATTCGGCCTGATACTAAAAAGCGGCCAAAAAAGCGCTGAACCGTTTTACAGGAAACGGTCCAGAATCTTCTTGCTGTGCTTGTCCAACTCCCGCACATCGCGCACCAGGAAGTGGATGCCGTGGATGTCCGATATCAAGAGCGTATCGGCCGTCAGCCGGCGGATGTCTTCCTCGCCGCGCAGCACGAATTCGGTGTCGCCGCGGTCGGTATTGACGGTCCAGGTGCACGGCGTGGCGAAGCTGGTCACGGCCACGATGCGGCTGATCTCGGGCATGAATTCGCGCCCGGACAATTCCTCGCGTACCAGCGCGCCCACCGCTGCCGGCAAGTCCTCGATGCGGTCGATCCAGGCCACCTCCTTGCCGTCATGGTTTACCAGCGCGATGCCGTCTTCGGGCGCCTGCACCGGGAACGCGCGCACTGCCGCCACGCCTTCGTGTACCACTCCCTCGGCCGTGGTCAGTACCAGCTTGCCGAACGGGTTGCGTATCAGTTCAAAGTTGATGCTCATCTGCTTAATCCTTGCTGCCACGGTCGTCGAGGTCCGTGTCCACGTTGCGGGCTTGCGCCTGTACCAGGCGGTAGTACGCGCCTTCCTTGGCCATCAGTTCGTCGTGGCCGCCTTCTTCCACCACCACGCCACGGTCCATCACCACCAGGCGGTCGGCTTTCGCCAAGGTGGACAGGCGGTGGGCGATGGCAATCGTGGTGCGGCCTTTGACCAGGTTTTCCAGTGCGCGCTGGATTTCTTTTTCGGTCTCCGAGTCCACCGAGGCAGTCGCTTCGTCGAGGATCAGGATCTTCGGATCGATCAGCAGCGCACGCGCGATCGAGATGCGCTGGCGCTCGCCGCCTGACAAACCCTGGCCGCGTTCACCGACCATCGAATCGTAACCCTGCGGCAGCCGCAAGATGAATTCGTGGGCGTGGGCGGCGCGGGCGGCAGCCATGATTTCGGCGCGGGTGGCGTCCGGCTTGCCATAGGCGAGGTTCTCGGCAATGGTGCCGAAGAACAGGAACGGCTCCTGCAGCACCAGGCCGATCTGGCGGCGATAGTCTGACACGGCCAGCGAACGGATATCGACGCCATCGAGCATGATGGCGCCTTCGGCCACGTCGTAGAAGCGGCAGATCAGGTTGACCAGCGTCGATTTGCCGGAGCCCGAGTGGCCGACCAGACCAACCATTTCGCCGGCCTTGATGTCGAGGTTGATGCCGCGGTTGACCGCGCGGTTACCGTAGCGGAAGCCCACTTCGCGCAAGGTGATATTGCCTTCCACCTTGGCCAGCTTGACCGGGTTGACCGGATCGGGCACCGACGACACGTGGTCGAGAATGTCGAAAATACGCTTGGCCGCCGATGCCGACTTTTGCGTGACCGAGACGATGCGGCTCATCGAATCGAGGCGGCCGTAGAAGCGGCTCGAGTAAGCGATAAAGGCCGACAGCACACCGACCGTGATATTGCCTTTCGAGACCTGGTAGATGCCGAACACCCAGATCACCAAGAGGCCCAGTTCGGTCAGGAACGACACGGTTGGCGAGAACAGCGACCAGATTTTATTGAGTTTGTCGTTGACGGCCAGGTTGTGCTTGTTGGCGGTGCGGAAGCGCGCCGCTTCGCGCGTCTCCTGCGCAAAGGCTTTCACCACGCGGATGCCGGGGATGGTATCGGCCAGCACGTTGGTCACTTCGCCCCACACGCGGTCGATCTTTTCAAAGCCGGTGCGCAGGCGGTCGCGCACCAGGTGGATCAGCCAGGCGATGAAGGGCAGGGGCGCCAGCGCGAAGATGGCCAGGTACGGATCGATCGAGAACAGGATCACGCCGGTCATGATGATCATCAGGCAGTCGGATGCAAAGTCGAGCAGGTGCAGCGACAGGAACACGCAAATGCGGTCGCTCTCGCTGCCGATGCGCGACATCAGGTCGCCCGTGCGCTTGCCGCCGAAGTATTCGAGCGACAGCCGCAGCAGGTGGTCGTAAGTCTCGGTGCGCAGGTCGGCGCCGATGCGCTCGGACACCAGCGCCAGCACATAGGTCTTGGCCCAGCCGAAAATCCACGCCAGCACCGCCGCGCCCACCAGGCCCGACATGTACAGCGCCACCAGGCTCGAATCGACCGGCGTGCCGTTCTGGTACGGGATCAGCACCTTGTCCATCAGCGGAATGGTGAGATACGGCGGGATCATGTGCGCGCCGGTGGACAGCAGCATCAGCAAGAAGCCCAGGCCCAGTTGCAGCTTGTAGGGCCGGGCAAAGCGCCACAGGCGGAACAGGGTCCAGGTGGACGGCGGCGTGTACACCACCTTGGTGCAGACCGGGCATTCTTCCTGGTCCGGTTCGAGCGGCGCCTTGCAGCTCGGGCAGACGTTGGTGTCGTCGACGATGAGCGGCTGGCCGCTGGCGTGGCTGTCGCGTTGGGCGGCAAATTGTTCGACCAGGCGGATCGCCTGCAGGTTCTGGCCCAGGGTAAAGCGCCAGGCCGCCAGGCGGCCGCGCGCGGACACCAGTTCCAGGTGGCCCACGCCCGCATGATCGTGGTGTTCCAGCGACAAGTCGAACGAGAACGGCCACGCCTGCCATTGCTCCTGGCCCGGTGCGCGCGCCAGCAAACGGGTGTTGGTGATGATCAGGATACCCTTGGCGAAACGAAGTTGCTGATCCAGGTCAACCTCCAGGGCACTTACAACGTTTTCCCCTTGGGAAAGTTGTGCCTGTATATCGGAACGCCAGCGGTCGGGCAGCTCGCCGCCGGAGCTCGATAAGGTGGAAAGTTGTTGGCTTGTCATTGTGTGGCGTACTCCGGATCGGGGATAAAGGCGCCGTGCAGGCCGCAATAGATCTACATGGCTGCGACATGCGCGATTTCAATCGGGCGATGACGCTGGTAAAAGTGAGGAATTACGGTATTCTGTCGCTAATAAATTGACAGAAATTAAGTAAATGCTGACTTTTTTGTTCAGGCGGCAAGTATAACGCACGGACAAAAACGCCGGTACTGCTTGATGAACGTAAGCAGGTCATGGGTGCTGCCAGCAGGTGACAGGAATACAGGGTTTACAATACGGCCCGGCTGGGCGCCAAGCCTGCCGCCGATAACGACGTAACAAAATTCGACACATGATCAAGAAGAAAAGCATAGAAATCCTCCGCGTGACCCATCTGCGCGGCCCCAATATCTGGACCTATCGCCCGGTGATCGAGGCGTGGCTCGATATTGGTGAACTGGAGCAATATCCGTCCAACCTGCTGCCGGGACTGTACGAGCGCCTGACCACGATCCTGCCGGGCCTGCTCGAGCACCGCTGCGGCGTGGGCGAGATCGGCGGCTTCCTCGAGCGCCTGCGCGACGGCACGTACGCCGGCCACGTGCTCGAACACGTGGTGCTGGAACTGCAAAACCTGGCCGGGATGAAGACCGGCTTCGGCAAAACCCGCCAGATCGGCGAAGACACCGGCTACTACAAGATGGCCTTCCGCACCCGCCAGGAACAGGTCGGCCGCGCCGCCCTGGCCGCCGGGCGCGACCTGTTGATGGCAATGATCGAGGACCAACCGTACGACCTGGCCGCCACCGTGGCCGAGCTGACCGACCTGGTCGAAACGCTGTGCCTGGGCCCGAGCACCGGCAACATCGTCGATGCCGCCACCGACCGTTCGATTCCCTCGATCCGCCTCACCGACGGCAACCTGGTGCAACTGGGCCACGGCGCCGCCCAGCGCCGCATCTGGACCGCAGAAACCGAGCAGACCAGCGCGATTGCCGAAGGCATCGCCAGCGACAAGGACCTCACCAAGTCGCTGCTGTCGTCGTGCGGCGTGCCGGTGCCCCAAGGTGAACTGGTCACCAGCGCGGCAGACGCCTGGACCGCCGCCCAGGACATCGGCCTGCCGGTGGTGGTCAAGCCGTACAACGGCAACCATGGCCGTGGCGTGTCGCTGAACCTGATGACCGAAGCCGACGTCACCGCTGCTTACGCGCTGGCGTCCGACGAAGGCGACAGCGCGAGCGTGATCGTCGAGCGCTTCATCGTCGGTAACGAGCACCGCCTGCTCGTCGTCGGCAAGCGCATGATCGCTGCCGCCGCCGGCGAAGCGCTGTGGATTACCGGCGACGGCACCCACAACATCCAGCAGTTGGTCGACCTGCACATCAATATCGATCCGCGCCGGGGCGAGGAAGAAGATTTTCCGCTGAGCCTGATCAAGCCGCAGGAAGCCGGCGAAACCATCCTCGAACTCAAACGCCAGGGCATGGATGCGTTCTCGGTGCCGCTGGCCGGCCAGAAGGTGCTGATCCAGGCCAATGGCAACGTCACCACCGACGTCACCGACAAGGTACACCCGGAAGTGGCGGCCATGGCGACGCTGGCCGCGCGCGTGGTGGGTCTGGACATCGCGGGCATCGACCTGGTGGCGTCCGACATCACCCGTCCGCTGCACGAGCAGGGCGGCGCCATCATCGAAGTCAACGCCAGCCCCGGTTTGCTGATGCACCTGAAGCCCGAACACGGCGAGCCGCGCAACGTTGGCGCGGCCATCGTCGATCAGTTGTTCAAGGAAGAAGACACGGGCCGCATTCCGGTCGTGGGCATCACCGGCAAGCATGGCACCACCATGGCTGCGCGCCTGATCGCCTGGCTGCTGCAAGTGGGCGGCAAGAAGGTGGGCGTGAGCTGCGCCGACGGCCTGTACGTCAACAGCCGCCTGCTGTCGCGCGACGGCCTGTCCGACTGGGAAACCGGCGAACGCCTGCTGCTCAACAAAAACGTGGAAGCGGCGGTGTTCGAATCGAGCGCGCGCATGATCCTTACCGAAGGCCTGGCCTACGACAAGTGCACGGTGGGCGTGGTGACCGATGTCGCCGGCCTGGAAGACGTGGCCGAGTTCCACATCGACACCGAGGACAAACTGTATAACGTGCTGCGCACCCAGGTGGACGTGGTGCTGGCCAGCGGCGCGGCCGTGCTCAATGCCGCCGATCCGCAAGTGGTGGACATGGCGGACCTGTGCGACGGCGAAGTGATCTTCTACGGCGTGGACGAACACCTGCCGGCCATCGTCCAGCATCGCCAGGACAGCGCGCGCGTGGTGTTCCAGCGCAAAGAGGGTGACCAGCAGCGCATCGTCCTGGGCCAGGGTTATGTTGACATGGTCAGCCTGCCGCTGTCGCCGCTGGTGCCGCCCGAAGCCGTGCTGGCCGCGATTGCCGCCGGCTGGGCCCTGGGCCTGACGCCAGAACTGATTGCCGCCGGTTTGCGCACCTTCGATGCGACGCCGAAGCGCCTCCATCACTGATACGAAAGAACAAGCAGATTTATGGAAGTCATCCGCACCCGCGCCCTTCGTGGCCCGAATCTCTGGAGCCACCACACCGCCATGGAAGTGGTCGTATCGTGCCCGCCCGACCAGCGCGCCATCGCGCAATTGCCCGGCTTCGAGCAGCGCCTGCAAGCGCGCTTCCCGGAGGTGGGCGACCTGCACGCCACCGGTGACACGATCTCGCTGGCCAATGTGTTAGAGGCCGCCGCCCTGAGCCTGCAGGCGCAAGCCGGCTGCCCGGTCACCTTCAGCCGCACCAGCGCCACGCCGGAAGAGGGCGTGTACCAGACCGTGGTCGAATATTCGGAAGAAGCCGTCGGCCGCCTGGCCGTGACCATGGCCGAAAACCTGATCAACGCCGCCTTGAACGACACCGCCTTCGACCTGGCCGCCGCACTTACCGAGTTGCGCGACCTCGACGAAGACGTACGCCTGGGCCCGAGCACCGGCTCGATCGTCAACGCCGCGCTGGCGCGCGACATCCCGATCCGCCGCCTGACCGAGGGCAGCATGGTGATGTTCGGCTGGGGCTCGAAACAGCGCCGCATCCAGGCCGCCGAAATGGACACCACCAGCGCCATCGGCGAGTCGATCGCCCAGGACAAGGAACTGACCAAGAAGCTGCTGCATGCGGCCGGCGTGCCGGTCCCGTACGGCCGCACCGTGGCAGACGAAGCGGACGCCTGGAAGGCGGCGCAGGACATCGGCATGCCGGTCGTGGTCAAGCCGAAGGACGGCAACCAGGGCAAGGGCGTAACCGTCAACGTCAATTCGAAAGAACACCTGGAACAGGCCTTCCGCACCGCCAAGGAATTCCGCGACGACGTGATGGTCGAGCGCTATCTGCCCGGCCACGATTTCCGCCTGCTCGTGATCGGCAACAAGCTGATCGCCGCCGCCCGCCGCGACCCGCCGCAAGTGGTCGGCGACGGCGTGCACACGGTGCGCCAGCTGGTGGACCTGGTCAATTCGGACCCGCGCCGTGGCAGCGGCCACTCGACGTCGCTGACCAGGATTCGTTTCGACGACATCGCCCTGGCGCGCCTGGCGCTGCAGGACCTGGAAGCGGACTCGGTGCCAAGCAAGGGCCAGCGCGTAATCCTGCGTAACAACGCCAACCTGTCCACCGGCGGCACCGCCACCGACGTTACCGACGACGTGCACCCGGAAGTGGCGGCGCGCGCAGTGGAAGCGGCGCAGATGATCGGCCTCGATATCTGCGGCGTGGACGTGGTGTGCGAAGGCGTGCTGCAACCGTTCGACGACCGTCGCGGCGGCGTGGTGGAAGTCAACGCCGCGCCCGGCCTGCGCATGCACATCGCACCGTCGTACGGCAAGGGCCGCGCCGTGGGTGAGGCCATCGTCAACACCATGTTCGCACCGGGCGAGAACGGCCGCATTCCCGTGGTGGCGGTCACCGGCACCAACGGCAAGACCACCACCGTGCGCCTGATTGCGCACCTGTTTACCGCCAGCGGCCTGCGCACCGGCATGACCAATACCGACGGCGTGTACATCGAAGGCCGCCAGACCGACAGCGGCGACTGCAGCGGTCCGCGTAGCGCGCGCAACGTGCTGCTGCACCCGGACGTGGACGCAGCGGTGTTCGAAAGCGCCCGTGGCGGCATCCTGCGCGAAGGCCTGGCGTTCGACCGCTGCCAGGTGGCCGTGGTGACCAACCTTGGCGCCGGCGACCACCTGGGCATGAATTACATCAACACCGTGGAAGACCTGGCGGTATTGAAGCGCGTGATCGTACAGAACGTCGCCGCCGACGGCTACGCCGTACTGAACGCGGTCGATCCGATCGTCGCCGCCATGGCTGCCAACTGCCGTGGCAAGATCATTTACTTCGGCGCCGACGCCGGCCATCCCGTCATCGCCACCCACCTGGCGCAGGGCAGCCGCACCGTGTACGTGGCCGACGGCCACCTGGTCGCGGCCGAGGGCAAGCAGCAGGTGCGCATTCCGCTCGCGGAAGTGCCGATCACCCGCAACGGCGCGATTGGCTTCCAGGTCGAGAACGTGATGGCGTCGGTGGCTGCCGCGTGGGGCGCGGGCATCAGCTGGGACGCGATTCGCCTGGGCCTGAAAACCTTTGCCAACGATTCCGACAATGCGCCCGGCCGCTTCAACGTGTTCGACTACAAGGGCGCGACCGTGATCGCCGACTACGGCCACAACCCGGACGCCATCCTGGCGCTGGTGCAGGCCGTGGAAACCATGCCGGCCAAGCGCCGTGGCGTGGTGATCTCGGGCGCCGGCGACCGCCGCGACGAAGACATCCGCCAGCAGACCGAGATCCTCGGCCGCGCGTTCGACGACGTGCTGCTGTACGAAGACGCGTGCCAGCGCGGCCGCGTCGATGGCGAAGTGGTGGCGCTGCTGCGCTCCGGCCTGCAAGGCGCGCCGCGCACGTCGCACGTACAGGAAATCTACGGCGAGTTCCTGGCCATCGACACGGCGCTGGGCCGCTTGCAGGAAGGGGACTTGTGCCTGATCCTGATCGACCAGGTGGAAGACGCGCTGGCGCATATTCGCAAGCGCATCGCCGAAGTCTGATCGGCAGTGTTTTAAAAAAAACCGGGGCGCGTCCCCGGTTTTTTATTGTGGATCCTAATTGGCAATGGCTATGAAAGTCATAGATATTTATAGTTTTTACTTATCGCTGTGCGCCGTTAAAATAGCCTCAGTCTATTAAATAACAAGGAGTCATAGCATGAGCCAGCCACCAATTACCACCGCCTCCGGCATTCCTGTCGCCGACAACCAGAATTCGCTGTCCGCCGGCCCACGCGGTCCGCTGCTGCTGCAAGACTTCCACCTGCTCGAAAAACTCCAGCACTTCAACCGCGAACGCATCCCGGAGCGCGTGGTTCACGCCAAGGGTTCGGGCGCCTACGGCACCTTCACCGTCACCCACGACATCACCCGGTTTACCAAGGCCAAGCTGTTCGCCGCCGTCGGCAAGCAAACCGATACCTTCGTGCGTTTTTCCACCGTGGGGGGCGAAAAGGGCAGCGCCGACACCGAGCGTGATCCGCGCGGCTTCGCCATGCGCTTTTACACCGAGGACGGCAACTGGGACCTGGTGGGCAACAACACGCCGATGTTCTTCATCAAGGACGGCATCAAGTTCCCCGACTTCATCCACACCCAGAAGCGCGACCCGCAAACGAATCTGAAATCGCCGACCATGATGTTCGACTTCTGGAGCAGGACGCCGGAAAGCCTGCACCAGGTGACGATGCTGTTCTCCGATCGCGGCACACCTGACGGCTACCGTCACATGGACGGTTTCGGCAGCCACACGTTCAGCCTGATCAACGACGCTGGTGAGCGCGTGTACTGCAAATGGCACTTCAAGACCCAGCAGGGCATCAAGAACCTGCCCGCTGCCGAGGCCATGCGCATCGCCGGTGAAGATCCCGATTATGCCCAGCGCGACCTGTTCGGCGCGATTGCTGGCGGCGACTTCCCGCGCTGGGACGTGCACCTGCAAGTGGCCACCGAAGCGGAATTGGCAGCATGGGAAGAGCGCACCGGCTGGAACCCGTTCGATCTGACCAAGGTGTGGCCGCACGCGGACTTCCCGCTGATTCCCGTAGGCGTGTTCGAACTCAATCGCAACCCGCTCAACTACCACGCGGAAGTGGAGCAGGCTGCATTGTCGCCATCGAACGTGGTGCCGGGCCTGGGCTACTCGCCCGACAAGATGCTGCAGGCGCGCCTGTTCGCCTACCACGACGCCCAGTTGTACCGCGTTGGGGTGAACCACCAGCACCTGCCGGTGAACGCGCCACGCTGCCCGTTCCACAACCAGCAGCGCGACGGCGCCATGGCGATTGCCAACGGCGGCGCGGCGCCGAACTACCAGCCGGTGGACAGCAATGGCAGCAATCCGCAAGGCATGGGCCACGGCGAACCGGGGCTGGCGCTGCACGGCGCGGCCGGCCGCTACGACGGCCGCGGCAAGGAGGACGATTACACCCAGGCCGGTAACCTGTTCCGCCTGATGCCGGCGCAAGAAAAGCAGAACCTGTTCGACAACATCTCCGGTCCGCTGTCGCAGGTGAGCGCCGAGATCATCGAGCGCCAGCTGGGCCACTTCGACCAGGCCGATCCGGCCTATGGCGCCGGCGTGCGCGCCGCGCTGAAAGCGCGCGGTGTGCAACTGGAATAAGTGCACTACAATCTCCACGTTGCCACCAACGTGGAGTACCGTTTGAACCGCACCCCCGCACCTGCTTCAAACTCCGCCTCGTCGCCCCCTGTTGGCCAGGTTGTCCTGGTCCTGCAGGGCGGCGGCGCCTTGGGCGCTTACCAGCTGGGCGTGTACCAGGCCATGCACGAGGCGGGGCTGGAACCCGACTGGGTGATCGGTACCTCGATCGGCGCCATCAACGGCGCCATCATCGCCGGCAATCCACCGGCACAGCGCCTCGAGCGCCTGCGCGAATTCTGGGAACGGATGGAGCGCAACGCACTCGGTGTGACGTCCTTGCCGCGCACGTTCGCCAACGCCGTCACGATCGGGCAGGGCATCCCTGCGTTTTTCGAACCGAATCCCACCGCCTGGTGGAATCCCGATGCGAAAGTCGGCGTGGAGCATGCGTCGTTCTATCAAACCGGCCCGCTGCGCGCCACGCTCGAACAGCTGATCGATTACGACTACCTCAATCACCAGCAGCCGCGCTTCACCATCGGTGCGGTCAATGCCCGCAACGGCGCCATGCGCTACTTCGACAGCCGCCGCGACACGCTCACTGCCGACCACGTGATGGCGTCCGCCGCGCTGCCCCCGGCTTTTCCGGCCGTGCGTATCGACGGCGAACCGTACTGGGACGGTGGCATCTATTCCAACACGCCGATCGAAGCGGTGCTCGATGACGAACCGCGCCGCAGCTCGGTGATCTTCTCGGTGCAGGTGTGGAACCCGGATGGCCCGGAACCGCAAAGCATCCTCGATGTGCTCGACAAGCAGAAAGAGATCCAGTACGCCAGCCGCTCGAGCCAGATCGAGCAGCAGCGCAAGCTGCACCGGCTGCGTCACGTGATCCGCGAACTGAGCCTGCACCTGCCGCCCGAGATCGCGGCGCTGCCCGAGGTACGCGACCTGTCGTGTTGGGGCTGCGGCACCACCATGCACGTGCTGTCGCTGGTGGCGCCGCGCATCGGCGACGAGGACCATACCAAGGACATCGATTTTTCGTCCACCGGGATCAGCGCGCGCTGGCAGGCCGGCTATGAAGAGGCGCAGCGCATGATCGCGTCGAGGCCGTGGGAATCCAAGGTGGATGTGATCGAGGGCGTGGCGCTGCACACCCTGCCGCCGCTGGTAAAATAGCGTCATCGGTATTTACCTCTATTGGATCGACCATGACCATCAAAATCAGCCAGAATTTCGACTCGGGCGCCATCGAAGTGGTGCGCGCGGAAACCGCCGACGCCATCGACCTCAAGCTGCGCAAGGACTCGCACGCCGACATCCACCAGTGGTTCCATTTCCGCCTGCAAGGCGCGGCGGGGCAGGCGGTGCGCATGCGTTTACTCAACGCCGGCGAAGCCACCTACGCCAAGGGCTACGAGAACTACAACGCAGTGGCCAGCTACGATGGCGAAACCTGGTTCCGCGTGCCCACCAGCTTTGACGGCGCGGTCATGACCATCAAGCACACGCCCGATACCGACAGCATCTATTACGCCTACTTCGAGCCGTATTCGTTCGAGCGCCACCTGCGCCTGTTGGGCGAAGTGGGCGAGCACCCGCTGGCGAAGGTCCAGGACCTGGGCAGCACGGTCGATGGCCGGGACATGAACCTGGTGGTGATCGGCGAGCCCGATGCACCGAAAAAAATCTGGTTCATCGCACGCCAGCACCCGGGCGAATCGATGGCCGAATGGTTTATCGAAGGCCTGATCGATTCGCTGCTCGACGACGCCAATCCGATCGCCCGCAAGCTGCTGCAGCGCTGCGTGTTCTACATCGTGCCGAACATGAACCCGGACGGCTCGGTGCGCGGCAACCTGCGCACCAACGCGGCCGGCGCCAACCTCAATCGCGAGTGGATGACGCCAACGCTCGAGCGCAGCCCCGAAGTATTGTGCGTCAAACAGAAGATGCACGAGACCGGCATCGACATGTTCTTCGACATCCACGGCGACGAAGCGCTGCCTTACAACTTCGTGGCCGGTAACGAGATGCTGGAAAACTTCAGCGACGAGCGCCGCGCCAAGCAGCAGGCCTTCATCGACCGCTACAAGAACGCCACGCCGGACTTCCAGGACAAGGTAGGCTACGCGGCCAGCAAGTACAAGGAAGACATGCTCACGCTCGCTTCCAAGTACGTGGGCCATCACTTCGGCTGCCTGGCCTTGACGCTCGAAATGCCGTTCAAGGACAACGCCGATCTGCCCGACCCGCGCGTGGGCTGGAACGGCGCCCGCTCGGCGGCACTCGGCGCGTCCATCCTGCAACCGATCCTGCTGTCGCTGGACGACTACTGATCATGGGCGTCGAGATCGAGCGCAAATTCCTGGTGCAGGGCAGCGCCTGGAAGGCGCTGGGCGAGCCAGTGTTCTTCCGCCAGGGCTACCTGTCCTCGCAAAAGGAGCGCACGGTGCGCGTGCGTATCGAGGGCAAGCGCGCCGTCATCACCATCAAGGGCAAAAGCGTGGGCGCCACGCGCGGCGAGTGGGAGTATCCGATTCCCGTGGCTGACGCCGCCGAATTGCTCGACGGCCTGTGCGAGCAGCCGCTGATCGAAAAATACCGGCGCAAGATCGCCGTTGGCGCGCACGTGTGGGAAGTCGATGAATTCCTCGGCGCCAACGCGGGACTGGTGGTGGCCGAGATCGAACTGGGCGCCGAAGACGAGGCGTTCGATCAGCCTGACTGGGTGAGTGACGAAGTGACCGACGACGCGCGGTACTACAACTCCAACCTGATCAGGCACCCGTTCTCGAATTGGTAACGAAACAGCCGTAGACCGCCGTTCCACGGACGAGCAACCCCGACCTTCGATGAAGAGCGGGGTTTTTTTTCGTCCATGCGACGTAGGGCTTTTCTTACTCGATCTCTTTGCGCCTGCCTACAAGCACGACTGTATTCGGGGGGATAAGATCGTGCTACTCCCAACACTTGGAGGACGTCATGGCCAGGGCAAGGAAATTCCGTCTCCGTACCGATGAGCGCATGCAGCAGATCGTCGATAACGGTATAGCGTTGCAGGCGATCGCCGGCAGTGCGGAGGCGAACCGGTACCTGGTGGCAAATGGCGTGGACGGGAAGATTTTGAAGCGCGTGCTGTATATGCGGATCGCCAGGCCTCACGCGACCACCGCACGATTTCAATGAACAATTCTGACCGGAGGGATTATGGATCAACTACAGTTACAGGAGATCATCGACGCGTGTAATGCATGCGCCACTGCGTGCGACCGGTGTGCTTCGTCGTGTCTGGCAGAAGACGATGTCACGATGATGGCGCGCTGTATCAGGCTCGACATCGACTGTGCGCTCATGTGCCGCCTCACTGCGAGTTACGCCGCGCGGGCCAGCGAATTCCTGGAGGCGATATGCGCACAGTGCGCCGCCATCTGCACCCAGTGCGCGAGCGAGTGCGCCAGTCATACGGCAGCGCATTGCCAGGCATGTGCCGACGCTTGCCGCCGCTGCGAACAGGCGTGCCTCAGTGCTGGCGCCGGGCCTGCATCGGCCTGACGCGACGTAGCAAGCGACGTAAAAAAAGGCCCTTGCGGGCCTTTTTTAATGGAAGTGCTCGGTGCCGGTAGGGGTATCTTCCGGCATCTCGGCGTGCGCCAGCTCGCCGACCGGGTCGGCAAACAGCGGCGCGCCGCAGTCGTCGCAGAACTCCACCACGTAACGCTCGCCATGGCGCTTGATCTGCGTGACGCCCGCTTCGTTCAGGTGGTTGACGATGTCGTCCATCGGCGTGATCGGTTTTTGCACCGTGGGCAGCAGCGCGGCCGGGCCTTCCGGTGGCGTGCCTTCCTCGTCTTCCTGGCCGTACAAGGGCCACACCACGCCGTAGATCACGTCGGGCGACGAGCGGCGGGTGAACGCCACGCGGTATTCGTCGATCTGGCCTTCGCCATTTTCTTCACCGAAGCCGGCGATGACGGCGCGCAGCTCCGACGGTTCGATCGCCAGCGTGTGCGTCAGGTAGTGCACGGCGGCGCGGATCGAGACCGGGCGGATTTGCTTGTCCGCTTCGCGGCAGGCCATGTAATAGGCTTCCGGCAGCAGCAGTTCCACGCCGCAGCCTGGCAGCAGGCGGTTGACCGTCGGCGTGGCCTGCGCGCGCCATTGTTCCAGCACGTTGGCGCGCTCGGTGGCGAAGTTGGCCTGGTGCGCCGGCATCTGCCAGCGGAACAGCGGGGCGCCGGCCGGCGCCACCACGGCCACCATCAGGTAGCGCGTATCGGCCAGGAATGGCGCGGTTTCCGGCACCTTGGTGTCGGCCTTGAGCACGGTGCCCTTGAGGGCGGCCTGCGCCAGCTTGTGCACCTTGCCCCAGGTTTCCACGTGGCTGCGCGGCAGCTGGTCGATCGAGAACAGCGTGGGCGACATCGCCATCTGCGTGCCGTCGGCCAGCAAGTGGGCCGAGAAGTGGGCCGACAGCGTGGTCAGGATATCGGCCGGGATCGGACCCGAAGCGATGGCGAAACGGGTCCAGGCCAGGATCGGCGCGGCAACCAGCAGCACATCGTAGGGCTTGGACACACCGTCGGCGGTCTCGAGCATGATGGAGCTCGATTCGCTGGCCGCTTCCACGCCGTCCATCAGGACGTCGTAGGCATTGAGGTCTTCGCGGAACAGGGCGTTGAGGGTGGCGTCGATGGTGTCCTGGTGGCCGGTCTTGAGCAGCTTTTGCAGCTGCGCATCGAGGCTGCGCTCCCAGGCCCGCTCTTCGAGACGGCTGGCAGCTTGCCCGACTGCCTGCGCATGGCTGACCAGGCGCTGGCTCTCGGCGGACAATTTTTGGGATGAATCTTTAGATGGACGACGCATGGCGCTATAAAATTCTCAGGTAAGGGAAAGCAATAAAAAACGGATCGGTCATGCAGATCATAACCCTTATGCACCATATTGTAGATGAAACCCGTAAATCAAGGCTACCGATGGTGCAGGCATAAAAAAAGCGCCGGACTAGCCGGCGCTTTCCAATCACGAGGTTGTTTAAAAATGATCGCAGCGAGGCGCAGCGCCGCAGACAGTGCGCCTGCACGGCAAGGCGCTGCAACGACGCTGCGATCTTTTTTAAACGACCGTTACGCAGCGAGCAACTGGCGTAATACGAATGGCAGGATGCCGCCATGCTTGTAGTAGTCGACTTCGATCGGGGTATCGATACGCAGCAGCACTTTCACTTCGGTGCTCGAACCGTCGGCGCGGTGGATTACCAGGGTGGCGGTTTGCTGTGGCTTGATCTCGCCTTCGAGGCCTTTCAGGTCGTAGGTTTCCTTGCCGGTGATGCCCAGGGTCTCGACGCTGTCGTTGCCGAGGAATTGCAGCGGCAGCACGCCCATGCCCACCAGGTTCGAGCGGTGGATACGTTCGAACGAGCGCACGATCACGGCTTTCACGCCCAGCAGCTGGGTACCTTTGGCAGCCCAGTCGCGCGAGGAGCCGGTACCGTATTCTTCGCCGCCGAAGATCATGGTTGGCGTACCTTCGGCAACGTACTTCATGGCCGCGTCGTAGATCGACAGCTGTTCGCCCGATGGCTGGTGGATCGTGATGCCGCCTTCCACTGCCGAGCCGTCAGGCTTGGCCGGGATCATGCGGTTCTTGATACGCACGTTGGCAAACGTACCGCGCATCATGATCTCGTGGTTGCCGCGGCGCGAGCCGTACGAGTTGAAGTCGGCTTTCAGCACGCCATTGGCCAGCAGCCATTTACCGGCAGGACCGTCTTCCTTGATCGAGCCCGCTGGCGAGATGTGGTCGGTGGTGATCGAGTCGCCGAACACGCCCAGCGCGCGCGCACCGGTGACACCGGCTTCGGTGACGACCGGCTCCATCGTGAAGCCGTCGAAGAACGGCGGCTCGGCGATGTAGGTCGATTCAGGCCAGTTGTACACCTGGCCTTCGGTGGTCGAGACGTGTTCCCACAGCTTGCCAGGGTTGCCCTTGACGTCGGCGTAGTTGGTCTTGAACACTTTCGAGTTCATCGCGAACTTCATCAGCTTGGCGATCTCCTGCGAGGTCGGCCAGATGTCGCCCAGGTACACGTCGCGGCCGTCCTTGCCCTTGCCAACCGGCTGGGTCATCAGATCGACGGTCATGTTGCCGGCGATGGCGTAGGCGACCACCAGCGGTGGCGAAGCCAGGAAGTTCGAGCGGATGTTCGGGTGGATCCGTGCTTCGAAGTTACGGTTACCGGACAGCACGGCCGAGGCGACGATGTCGTTCTGGGTGATGGCAGCGTTCAGACCGGCGGTCAGGTCGCCGGCGTTACCGATACAGGTGGTGCAACCGTAAGCGGTCACGCCAAAGCCCAGTTGCTCCAGGTATGGCAGCAGGCCGGCAGCGGTCAGGTACTCGGTGACCACGCGCGAGCCAGGCGCCAGCGACGATTTGATGTGCGGCGCCACGGTCAGGCCGGCTTCCACCGCTTTTTTCGCCAACAGGCCGGCGGCCAGCAGCACACTCGGGTTCGAGGTGTTGGTGCACGAGGTGATTGCAGCGATCAGCACGTCGCCGTTTTTCACGTGGACGCCGTCGCTGGTGGTGTAGGTCTTTTGCAGGTCGTCCGGATTCTTGTTGAAGCCGTTCTCGGTGGTCGGCTTGGAGAACAGTTCGGTGAAGTTGGCCTTGACGTTGCCGATTTCGATACGGTCCTGCGGGCGCTTCGGACCTGCCAGGGAAGGCGTGACGGTGGTCAGGTTCAGCTCGACCACGCGGGTGTAGTCGATGTCGCCGGCTTTCGAGACGCCGTACATGCCCTGCGCCTTGAAGTAGGCGGCAAAGGCGTCGATCTCGGCCTTGGTGCGGCCGGTGCCTTCGAAGTATTCGATGGTGGCGTCGTCGACCGGGAAGAAACCCATGGTGGCGCCGTATTCCGGCGCCATGTTGGCGATGGTGGCGCGGTCGGTGACCGACAGCGTCTCGGTGCCTTCGCCGAAGAACTCGACGAACTTGCCGACGACTTTCTCTTTACGCAGCAGTTCGGTGATGGTCAGCACCAGGTCGGTCGCGGTGCAGCCTTCGCGCAGCACGCCGGTCAGGTTCACGCCGATCACGTCCGGGGTCAGGAAGTACACGGGTTGGCCCAGCATGCCGGCTTCGGCCTCGATGCCGCCCACGCCCCAGCCGACCACGCCGATACCGTTGATCATGGTGGTGTGCGAGTCGGTGCCGACCAGCGAGTCAGGGTAGTACACGCCGTCGTTGTCCTTGTGGACGCCGCGCGCCAGGTATTCCAGGTTGACCTGGTGGACGATGCCGAAGCCCGGTGGCACCACGCCGAAGGTGTCGAACGCCTGCATGCCCCATTTCATGAACTGGTAGCGCTCGTTATTGCGCGAGAATTCCAGCTTCATGTTCAGGTCCAGCGCGCCCGGTTCGCGGAAGTGGTCGATGGTGACCGAGTGGTCGACTACCAGGTCGACCGGCACCAGCGGCTCGATTTTCTTGGCATTGATGCCCATCTTGTAGGCGACGTTGCGCATTGCGGCCAGGTCGGCCAGCAGCGGCACGCCGGTGAAGTCCTGCAGCACCACGCGGGCCACGACGAACGGGATTTCGTCGGTGCGCTCGGCGGTGGCGCCCCAGTTGGCCAGTTGCTTGACGTGTTCTTCGGTAACTTTTTTGCCGTCGCAGTTACGCAGCACGGACTCCAGCACCACGCGGATCGATACCGGCAGGCGGGAGATTTTGGTGCCCAGGCTCTTCTCCAGTGCGGGCAGCGAGTAGAACTTCGCCTTTTTGCCCGAAATGTTGAATTCCTTGAGCGTGTTCAAAGTGTTACGGGACATGACATCTCCTTCAGTGGGTATCGTCAAATGATGAACTAAAACAGTGCCGACCGTGCGCAAGCGTGCGCGGCCGGCCAAAACGCCTTACTGCACCACGGTGGTGGTCGACTCGACCGGCTTCTCAGTGATGGCGACCGGTTGCAGTTGCTCCGGTGTGCGGCACTCGTTGGCCAGCTGGCGATTGAGTTTCGAATCGAGCAGCATGCTCTTGGCCGGAATACCGATCCAGATCAGGCCGTACAGCTGGTTTTCGAAGCGCTGGGCGCCGGTGGTGGTGCCTACGCGCGTCAGGCGGTGCAGGCGCTTTTTCCAGCGCAGCGCGATGTGGTCGACGTCGCCCACGTTCTGGTAGATGGCGACCTTGTTGCCCAGTTCGCAGTCGAACTCGGTAACGCTCGAGTCGGTGATCACCGGTTCGTCTTCTTCCGGGTTCGGTTCTTTCGGTACGACCGGCGCTTCCACGGCTTTCTTGGCCTTGGCCTTGGATTTTGCGGTGGCTTTCTTGACGGTTTTCTTGGCGGCCGGCTTGGTTTCGACGGCGGCCGCTGCCGGCGCGGTGGCCAGGCTCAGCGAGGCCATGGCAAGTCCGCAGGCCAGCAGGATTTTGGAGATGGACATCAGTGTGGTTCCAGAGGGTGGACGGGGGGTGGCTGCATCAATGCGGCAGCCGACTCGGGCAGGGTAAGCCCCGCGAGCCTGGCGCGCTGCAAGATGGTCCAATAATATCGGTAGCTGGCGCGGTCGTGCAAGCGCCCATTTTGGGAGATGGGCCCCCACTGGACATTTGCCGCTTCGTGCAGGATGGCGGCCGCTTCGTTCACTTCGGACAGGCGCGGCGTAAACGTCTTGACGATCGGCTTGATCTGGTCCGGGTGGATGCTCCACATGCGCGTGTAGCCGAATTCGGCGGCAGCGCGCTGGGCATCGTTGGCGGCCACGGCCGGATCCTTGATCTCGGTGGTGACATTATGCGACGGCACCTTGCCGTGGGCGTGGCAGGCCGCTGCCATTTCGAGCTTGGCGCGCACCACCAGCGGGTGGGTAAACTGGCCCGGCGTGCGCATGGCCGCGCCGGGAATGGCGCCGTAGTGGCTCGAGACGAAGTCCATGATGCCGAACGACAGGCATTGAACCTGGGGCAGGGCGGCGATGTCGTAGGCGTCGCGCAGGGCGCCGTGGGTTTCGATCAGCACGTGCACCGGCAGGTCGCTGCGGCCGGCTTGCGTCGCATGGCCGTTGATGAAGGCGATCGCCTCGACGACTTCGGCCACGCTGTTCACCTTGGGCAGGACGATGTAGGCCAGCGCCTGCGCGCCCACGCCGCCGGCGATGATCTCGATGTCGCGCGCAAAGAACGGGCTGTGGACATCGTGGACGCGGGCGCCGATGCGGCGGTGATGATTGTCCGGGGAGGCCAGCAGTTCGGCGACCAGCTGGGCGTGCGCCTCCTCGTTGCCGGCGCTGGCGCCGTCTTCGCAGTCGAGCGTGATGTCGAATACGGGACCAAGTTCTTGTTGCAGGACGATCGATTTACGCATCAGCTTTTCGGAGCCGGCGTAGTGGTCGCAAGCTGGCAGCAAGAGCGGCTGGCGATTACCCTGGAATAAAACCTCGGATGGATGCATGCAGGAAGTGGTGGGGAGAGAAGTAGGGGCGGAAACGGAAACCGCGCTGCTCCTGGCAGCGCGGCGGGTGCTGCGGATCGGTAGATTAACCGGTTCCACGAGCATTCATGAAGAAGTGACTGTTATGGCAGCAGGTGCTTGACGCCTTCGCGCTCTTCGGTCAGTTCTTTCAGGGTCAGGTTGATGCGCTCTTGCGAGAACGCGTCGATTTCCAGGCCTTGAACGATTTTGTATTCGCCGTTTTCGGTGGTGACCGGGAAGCCGAACACGGTGCCTTCAGGGATGCCGTACGAACCGTCCGATGGCACGCCCATGGTGGTCCACTTGCCGGCGGTGCCCAGTACCCAGTCGTGGATATGGTCGATGGCGGCGTTGGCAGCCGATGCAGCCGACGACAGGCCGCGTGCTTCGATGATGGCCGCGCCGCGCTTGCCAACGGTTGGCAGGAAGGTGTTGGCGTTCCATTCCTGGTCGTTGATCAGGTCCTTGACTGCCTTGCCGCCGGTGGTGGCGAAGCGGTAGTCGGCGTACATGGTCGGCGAGTGGTTGCCCCATACGCACAGCTTTTCGATGTCCTTGACGGCGGTGCCGGTCTTGGCAGCCACTTGCGACAGCGCGCGGTTGTGGTCCAGGCGCAGCATGGCGGTGAAGTTTTTCGCTGGCAGCGATGGCGCCGATTTCATGGCGATGTAGGCGTTGGTGTTGGCTGGATTGCCCACGACCAGGACCTTGACGTTGCGCGAAGCGACCGCGTCGAGCGCCTTGCCTTGCACGGTGAAGATCTGGGCGTTGGCTTCGAGCAGGTCTTTACGCTCCATGCCAGGACCGCGTGGACGGGCGCCAACCAGCACGGCGACGTCGACATCCTTGAAGGCGGTCATTGGATCGGAGTGGGCGGTCATCTCGGTCAGCAGCGGGAACGCGCAGTCGTCGATTTCCATCATGACGCCCTTGAGCGCTTTCTGGGCCTTTTCGTCGGCGATTTCCAGCAGTTGCAGAATGACTGGCTGGTCTTTGCCGAGCATGTCGCCGTTAGCGATGCGGAACAGCAGGGCGTAGCCGATTTGACCGGCTGCACCGGTAACAGCAACACGCATTGGGGTTTTTGCCATGATGAATCTCCAAGGTAGGTATAGAACAGAGTCGAATACAGTCCAACATCATACTGCAATTTTGTGCACTCGCTACGCAGCGCATGGCCGGGGAGTGTAGGCCTGTGCCCGGTATCTGTCAATTGTATCTTATGTCTTATATAAGACATAGAAGTTCGGGTGGGTTTTGCTGGACGCCAAGGGGTATTTGTGGTGAAATCTCGGTCTATGAATCCCGTCCCGCCCAACTCGAACAGCAACAGCCCAGCCTCAGGTGCCGGTGGCGCTGCCGGTTCGTCCACGGTAGTGACGGGACCCGGTTCCGGAGGTGCGGTGAATGCGCCGACCGCAGTTGCCGCCGTCGCGCCGACGTTCTCCCCACTGTATCAGCAAATCAAGGCGCTGATCACGCAAAGCCTGCAAAGCGGCGAGTGGAAACCGGGTGAGCTGATCCCCAGCGAGGTCGAACTGGCCAACCGCTTCAAGGTCAGCCAAGGCACAGTGCGCAAGGCCATCGACGAGCTGGCCGCTGAAAACCTGGTGATGCGCAAGCAGGGCAAGGGCACGTTCGTCTCCACCCACCACGAAGCGCGCGCCCATTTCCGCTTCCTGCGACTGATGCCCGACGAGGGCGTTCCTCATTACCCTGAAAGTAAATTCATCGAGGTCAAGCGCCTGCGTGCGCCCGCCGACGTGGCGCGCCTGCTCGACCTCAAAGCCGGCGACGCCGTGGTGTTCATCAAGCGCGTGCAGTCGTTCGACGGCGTACCCACCATCGTCGAAGAGTTGTGGCTGCCCGGCGCCACCTTCAAGGGCCTCACCGCCGAGCGGCTGGTCGAGTACAAGGGGCCGATGTACGGCCTGTTCGAGTCCGAATTCGGCACCCGCATGATCCGCGCCACCGAAAAAATCCGCGCCGTGTGCGCCGACGATGGCGCTGCTGCGCTGCTGAAGATCGCCGCCAGCACGCCGCTGCTGGCCTCGGAACGGGTGTCGTTTACCTACGGCGACAAGCCGGTGGAGTTGCGCCGCGGTTTGTATCTGACCGAACAGCATCATTACCACAACGAATTAAGTTAACAGGGAGCCGGTTGCGGGAGCGCGCCGGGACCCGGGCGGTGAACCGTCTTTGAACCGAACTCATGGAGTGGAGCAGGAGACTCTTGCAGTGCACAAAAGCTGCAAGAGGCGCACAATACGGGGCTGTCACACGCTCGTAGCATTGTTGCGCTGATAATACGTTGAGCTACGGAAAGTGGCCGCTGGGGTGTGTTGCAAAACACTATTTTGGTTATATGTAACAATAGATATTGGTTGTATGAGGGTAAATAGGCGAAAATCGATGTTTCATCCGATTTCACCCAATTTTTGTCAAAGTTTAGGAGGTCTTGTTATGTCAGAAGCCGTACGGGTCGCGCCCAAAAAAGAACGGCCGGAGTTCCGTAATATCCACGTTACCGAACTCATGAATTACCGTCAGCCACTGGCTGCCATCGTGTCGATTTTGCACCGCATCAGCGGCGTGTTGATCTTCGCCTTGCTGCCCTTCGTGCTCTACCTGCTGCAAGAGAGCCTGCGCTCCGAGATCTCCTTCGCGCACTACCAGGGTTTCATCACCTACCCGCTGGTCAAGCTGTTCATCCTCGCCCTGGTCTGGGCCATCATGCACCACATGTTCGCTGGCGTACGCCACCTGGTAATGGACCTGCACGTCGGCCTGGACAAGGATTCGGCCCGTAAATCGTCGGCTGCCGTGCTGGCGCTGAGCCTGACCCTGACCGTGCTGGTGGCACTGAAACTGTTTGGAGTGTTCTGAGATGGCAAATAACGTCAACAACAACGTCGGCCCGAAACGCCTGGTCGTCGGCGCCCACTACGGCATGCGCGACTGGCTGGCACAACGCGTGACCGCCGTCGTCATGGTCGCTTACACCGCGGCCTTGCTGATCACCTTCCTCACCGGCCAGAACTTCACGTACGAAGGCTGGGCGGGCATGTTCTCGCAGCAGTGGTTCAAGCTGATTTCCGCTGTCACCCTGTTCGCACTGTTCTACCACGCCTGGGTAGGCATGCGCGACGTGTGGATGGACTACGTTAAACCGGTCGGCCTTCGCCTGACCCTGCAAGCAGCCACCATCCTGTGGCTGATCGCATGTGCCGCCTGGTCGGTACAGATAATCTGGAGTGTGTAATCGTGGCAGCAATCAAATCTGCAATCCCTACCCGCCGCTTTGACGCGGTAATCGTTGGCGCCGGCGGTTCCGGCATGCGCGCATCCCTGCAGCTGGCTGAAGCCGGTCTGAACGTGGCGGTGCTGTCGAAAGTTTTCCCTACCCGTTCGCACACCGTCGCAGCGCAAGGCGGCATCGGCGCGTCGCTCGGCAACATGGCCGAAGACAGCTGGTTCTGGCACATGTTCGACACCGTCAAAGGTGGCGACTACCTGGGCGACCAGGATGCGATCGAATTCATGTGCCGCGAAGCACCGAAGGTCGTGTACGAGCTCGAACACTTCGGCATGCCGTTCGACCGTAACCCGGACGGCACGATTTACCAGCGCCCGTTCGGCGGCCACACCGCCAACTTCGGCGAAAAAGCCGTGCAGCGCGCTTGCGCCGCCGCCGACCGTACCGGTCACGCCCTGCTGCACACGCTGTACCAGCGCAACGTCCGCGCACGTACCCACTTCTTCGTCGAATGGATGGCGCTCGACCTGGTGCGTGATGCCGAAGGCGACGTGGTAGGCGTGGTTGCCCTGGAAATGGAAACCGGCGACGTCATGATCCTCGAAGCGAAGACCACCATGTTCGCCACCGGCGGCGCCGGTCGCATCTTTGCTGCGTCGACCAATGCGTTCATCAACACCGGCGACGGCATGGGCATGGCCGCACGCGCCGGCCTGCCGCTGCAAGACATGGAATTCTGGCAGTTCCACCCGACCGGCGTGGCCGGCGCGGGCGTCCTGATTACCGAGGGTGTGCGCGGCGAGGGCGGTATCCTGATCAACTCCGAAGGCGAGCGTTTCATGGAACGTTACGCGCCAACCCTGAAAGACCTGGCGCCACGCGACTTCGTGTCGCGTTCGATGGACCAGGAAATCAAGGAAGGCCGTGGCTGCGGTCCGAACAAGGACCACGTGATGCTGGACCTGCGCCACATCGGCAAGGACACCATCGAGAAGCGCCTGCCATCGATCCTGGAAATCGGCCACAAGTTCGCCAACGTCGATGCGACCAAGGAACCGATCCCGGTCGTACCAACCATTCACTACCAGATGGGCGGTATTCCAACCAACATCCATGGTCAAGTGGTGGTCCCGAACGCCGACGGCAGCCAGAAGATTGTCAACGGTTTGTACGCGATCGGCGAATGCGCCTGCGTCTCGGTGCACGGCGCCAACCGCCTGGGCACCAACTCGCTGCTCGACCTGGTGGTGTTCGGCCGCGCGGCCGGCAACCACGTGGTGGCCTCGAATCTCAAGCAGAAAGAGAACAAGCCGCTGCCGGCCGACGCTTCCGACTTCGCCATGGACCGCCTGAACAAGCTGGAAACGTCCACCGGCACCGAAAAAGTGCAGGGCGTCGCCAACGACATCCGCGCCACGATGCAGAAGTACTGCGGCGTGTTCCGTACCGACGAGATGCTGAACCAGGGCGTCAAGGAAATCATGGTCCTCGACGAGCGCCGCAAGCACGTCTCGTTCAAGGACAAGTCGAAAGTGTTCAACACCGCGCGCGTTGAAGCGCTGGAGCTGGACAACCTGATCGAAACCGCAAAGGCGACCATCGTCTCGGCAGCAGCCCGCAAGGAATCGCGCGGCGCCCACGCCCAGGACGACTACCCGCACCGCGACGACGACAACTGGATGAAGCACACCCTCTGGTTCTCGGAAGGCAACCGCCTGGACTACAAGGCAGTCGTGACCAAGCCACTGACGGTCGACACCTTCAAACCGAAACCACGTACTTTCTAAGGCTAGAACATGGCACGCACTATCAAACTGAAAATCTACCGCTACGATCCCGACCAGGATGCGAAGCCGTACATGCAGGACATCACCGTCGAGTTGAAAGACACCGACAAGATGCTGCTCGACGCCCTGCAACGCATCAAGTCCGACGTGGACGATTCGCTGGCCCTGCGTCGCTCGTGCCGCGAAGGAGTGTGCGGTTCGGACGCGATGAACATCAACGGCAAGAACGGCCTGGCCTGCACCACCAACCTGAACGAGCTGAGTGAGCCTATCGTGCTGCGTCCGCTGCCAGGTCTGCCGGTGATTCGCGACCTGATCGTCGACATGACCCAGTTCTTCAAGCAGTACGATTCGGTCAAGCCGTACCTGATCAACGACTCGATCCGCCCTGAAAAAGAACGCCTGCAAACGCCGACCGAACGCGAAGAACTCGATGGCCTGTACGAGTGCATCCTGTGCGCGTGCTGCTCGACCTCGTGCCCGTCGTTCTGGTGGAACCCGGACAAGTTCGTCGGCCCGGCCGGTCTGCTGCAAGCCTACCGCTTCATCGCCGACTCGCGCGACGAAGCCACCGGCGAGCGCCTGGACAACCTGGAAGACCCGTACCGCCTGTTCCGCTGCCACTCGATCATGAATTGCGTGGACGTGTGTCCGAAAGGCCTGAACCCGAACAAGGCGATCGGTAAAATCAAGGAATTGATGGTACGCCGCGCGATCTAACGGCGCAGTGGCGGGCGGCGGCAACGTCGCCCGTTTCGTTTAGAAGTAGCGCTCCAGCATGAACGGCGCGCGCAGTGTAAAGTAGTGACCCATGACTGAACCGAAACAATCAGCACATCAGTCGGACCCAGCCAACAGAGCGCGCCTGCGTTGGCGCTCGCGCCGGGGTCTTCTGGAAAACGACATCATCCTCACCCGTTTTCTCGATGCGCATGAAACCGAATTGACCGACGACGAAGTGGACGCGTTCACGCGGCTCCTCGACTTGTCGGACAATGACCTGATGGATCTGGTACTGGCCCGCAAGGAGCCGGACGGCGAAATCGACCTGCCGCACGTGCATGCACTGCTGCAGCGGTTGCGCCAGGCCTGACGCCATAAGCGGCAGGCCGCCAGGCACCAGAACTTTTTTCGCACCATCTCCCTAAAAGAAGGAAGAGTCCATGAACACCTCTGATAACAAAGCCACCCTGTCGTTCTCCGATGGCAGCCCGTCCGTCGAATTCCCGATCTACAAGGGCACCGTTGGTCCCGACGTCATCGACATTCGCAAGCTGTACGCCGGCACCGGCAAGTTCACCTACGATCCAGGCTTCATGTCCACCGCGTCGTGCAATTCGTCGATCACGTACATCGACGGCGACAAGGGCGAACTGCAGTACCGCGGCTATCCGATCGAACAGCTGGCCGTCAATGCCGACTTCATGGAATCGTGCTACCTGCTGCTGAACGGTGAACTGCCTAATAACGTTCAGAAGCAGGAGTTCGTTGACACCGTCACCAAGCACACGATGGTGCACGAGCAGATGCAATTCTTCTTCCGTGGCTTCCGCCGCGATGCGCACCCGATGTCGGTCCTGGTTGGTACCGTCGGTGCGCTGGCTTCGTTCTACCACGATTCGCTCGACATCAACGATGCCAAGCAGCGCGAAATTTCGGCCATCCGCCTGATCGCCAAGATGCCGACCCTGGTCGCCATGGCGTACAAGTATTCGATGGGCCAGCCGTTCATGTACCCGCGCAACGACCTGTCGTATAGCGCCAACTTCATGCGCATGATGTTCGGTAACCCGTGCGAAGAGTACAAGGTCAACGACGTGCTGGTGCGCGCGCTGGACCGCATCCTGATCCTGCACGCAGACCACGAGCAAAACGCTTCGACCTCCACCGTCCGCCTGGCCGGTTCGTCGGGCGCCAACCCGTTCGCCTGTATCGCTGCCGGTATCGCCTGCCTGTGGGGCCCTGCCCACGGCGGCGCCAACGAAGCCGCGCTGACCATGCTCAAAGAAATCGGTTCGGTCGATAACATCCCGGCCTTCATCGAGCAGGTCAAGGACAAGAACTCGAGCGTCAAGCTGATGGGCTTCGGTCACCGCGTGTACAAGAACTTCGACCCGCGCGCCAAGCTGATGCGCGAGACCTGCTACGAAGTGCTGGAAGAGCTGGGCCTGCAAGACGACCCGCTGTTCAAGCTGGCGATGGAACTGGAAAAGATTGCACTGAACGACGAGTACTTCGTCTCGCGCAAACTGTACCCGAACGTCGATTTCTACTCGGGCATCGTGCAATCGGCGCTGGGCATTCCAGTGTCGCTGTTCACCGGTATCTTCGCCATGGCCCGCACCATCGGCTGGATCGCCCAGTGGAACGAAATGATCGCCGATCCAGAACAGAAAATTGGCCGTCCACGCCAGCTGTTCGTTGGCTCGACCGTCCGCGACGTCAAGCCGCTGGACCAGCGTTAATCCGGATTTAACCGGATACAAAAAAACGGGCTGCGGCCCGTTTTTTTTTCATCCCAAGTCAGGGTTGCGTATCTTCCGACTCGAACAAGGCATCGTCCTCGTCGTGCAAGACAGGTGCGCGGCGGTCGGGGCGGATTACCAGTATCCACCAGCCCAGCACGCCCAGGGTCACTTGCGGCAGGTTGAACAGGAACTTGGCGACGGTGGCGTCGCGCCGTTGCGGCCACAGGGCGTCGGCGGTTTCGGCCATGATGTTGGTGTGATAGAAGCAGGCCGCCAGCATCAGCAGGGCGGCAACGGCCCACAGCAGCACGACATTGGTGAGGCGATGGCGCAGCAGCGCGGCGAACGGGTACACCAGCACGCAAGCGAAGCAGTAGGCGAACAGGTTGGCGGCCAAGTTGGCGAGGTCGAAATGCGGCAGGATCACCGGCACCGCGCAGATGGCGACGCCCAGCATGACGGCGACGACGGGGTGGGGCAGGGCGGGCCAGGTCGTAAGGCTGTGGTTCATCGGTGCGGCGCGGAGTCGGGTGGGGCACCATTGTAGTGGCAATGGCGTGGACGCGATACCTGTTACGGTTTTTCCTGGTCCAGCAGCGCCTGGATTTCCGCGCGCTCCTTCTTGCTCACGTGCCCGCCGCGCAGCGCGGCCAGTACCAGCGCCTTGCCCGAGCCGGAAAAGGCCTTCTGGATCAGTTCTTTGAGCAGGTTGGTCTGGATCGCATCCTGCTCCTGCAGTGGCGCGTACACGTGCGCGCGCTGGCTTTCGTCGCGCTTGAGCAGCCCCTTGGTGTGCATCACTTGCAACAGGCGCAGCACGGTAGCGTAGTTCATGTCGGGCCGGGTGTCGAGCGCGGCAGCGTGGACTTGCTTGGCCGTGGCCGGTCCCAGCGCGAACAGCAGGCGCAGCATCTCCAGCTCGGCAGCGGTGGGTTTGGGTACGGTAGTCATCGATCTAGAATAAAATATCTAGATCGATTTGTCTAGTCCTGTTTAGACTGATCGAGCTCATGCAGTCGAGCAGCGATAGCGGCAAACAAGGGCCGCGCCCCCACCTCGGCCTGGGTGCAGGCAGCGTGCAATGCCGCCAGTTGCGCGCGCAACGCTGGCGGCGCGTCGCAACGCTCGAGCAATTCATCGAGCAGCAGGCCGAAAGCACGCACCTCGATCTGCTGCAACGGCATGGCGGCCGGTGAGGCGGGAGCGTAGAAAGCTGCCGCGCCAAAATCGCTCAGCACGCAGCGTCCATTGTCGTCGTGCAGGATGTTGTGGCCATACAGGTCGCCGTGCAGGATGCCGCGTTGATGCAACTGGGCGGCGGCGGACGCCACGCCGTGGGCGATGGCCAGCATGGCCTGCCAGCCGAAGCGCTTGCCGTCGTCATAGATGTCGCGCGAGCAGCTGGCAAAACTCGGCGGGCCGGCCAGGTTGACCAGGGTCGGGTCGAGCAGCGCCATCACCAGCCCCTGCGCGTGCTCCGGGTGGCCGGTGATGCGGCCCAGCACCGGGATCAGGTTCGGATGCAGGCCGGCCGCCACGCACGCGGCCATTTCGTTGAGCGGCGAGCCGTCGCTGGTCATCTCGCCCTTGTACAGCTTGACCGCGACCGGCGTGCTGCCGCCGTCATGTTGCCAGTCGGCGCGGTGGATCACGCCCGAGGCGCCTTCGCCCAGTTGCTGTTGCAACGTCAACTGGCGCCAGTCGATCAAGCGTGCGGGCGCCGTGCTCATCGCCTGCGCGCGGTCGGCGCCCCACGGATTGCCGGCGCACGCGAGCCAGGCCAGGCGCGGCAAGGTCGGCAGCCAGGCTGGCAGCGTGTCGAACCCATTGGCCGACAGGCGCAGCAATTCCAGCTGGTGCAGGTTGGCCATGGTGTCCGGCAGGCTCTTCAACCGATTCCCCGCCAGCATCAGTTTCTGCATGGCCGGACGGCGGCCCAGTTCGTCGGGCAGTTGCTCGATGCGGTTGTCAGTCAGTACCAGCCAGCGCAGCGCTGGCGGCAACGCCGAGGCGGGCACCGAGTCGATCTGGTTGGCCTTGAAGCCCACCATGGTCAAGGCAGGCATCCGGCCCAGCATGGAGGGCAGTTCGGTAAAGCGGTTGTTGGAGCAGAACAGGATGCGCAGCTTGTGCAGGCGCGGCAAGTCGTCGGGCAGGGCCGAGAGGGCGTTGTCGGTGAGGTCGAGGATTTCCAGCGTGTCGGCCAGGTCGAAGATCTCGCGCGGGAAGTCGGTGAGGCCGCCGCGCAATTGCAGGCGCGTGATGCCCTGCAATGCGCCGGCGCGCAACTGCTCAAGTGTGTGCATGGAAGTGACGAGAATGCTAAAGCCGGCAGTCTAGCATTTCGTCACAGTGCCCTTACAGATTTACCACTTCATTTCGCCCTTGGCGACTTTGGCGCTGGTGTCGAGTGCGGCATCGAGGCCGGCGGTCGGGTACAGCTGCTTCATGCGCGCGATCAGCGCCGCGCTGTTGGCTGCCTTGGCGGTCTCGGCCTCGAAACGCACCAGGTAGTCGTGCGTAAAATTCACGGCGGCCGGGGTCAGCGGCGCACCCGGCTTGAAGTGGCCCGGCACCACGGTGGACGGTTTCAGCGCGTCGATGCCGGCCAGCGTGGCGAGCCAGTTCTTGCGTGCTTGCGGCGTCTGGCTGTCGGCGGTCCACACGTGCAGGTCGTTGAACACCACCACGCCGCCTACCACGGCCTTGATCGACGGGATCCACACATAGGTTTCTTCAGGCGACGGGCCTTTCAAACCTTCGATTGTCAGGGCCTTGCCTTCCAGCGTGATGGTATCGCCCTTCAATACTTGCGGCACGATCACGGATTTCGGTGCGTTGTCTTTCAGGATCGGGCCCCAGTAGGCGACCTTGGCGTCTTTTTTCTTTTCGATGCCGGCTACGGTTTGCGGCGTGGCGACGATCTTGGCGTCAGGGAATGCAGCGTGGATCACGTCCAGGCCGAAGTAGTAATCGGGATCGCTGTGGCTGATGTACACGGTGGTGAGCTTTTTGCCGCTGGCGCGGATTTTCTCGACCAGCTTTTGGGCTTCGCCGCGCGAGAACTGGGCATCGACCAGCACCGCGTCCTTGTCGCCGGTCACCAGCACCGAGGCAACCGGGAAGATGGCCGCTTCGCCGGGGTTGAATACTTCCAGTTTCAGCGGCGCGGCAAAGGCCGGGGCGATGACGGCGGCAGCCAGGGCGGCAGACAATACGGTTTGCTTGATCATGATGGGCTCTGTGTTGGTTGAAGATGTCCCATATTAAATTGATTGATACGGTAGAAAAATCGGGTAATCTTCACATGTTAATTGCATAATTCGGACGAATCATGGATCGCATCACTGCCGCACAGGTGTTTGTCAGTATTGCCGAGCGCGGCAGCATGATCGCCGCGGCCGACGCGCTCGACATGTCGCGCGCCATGGTCACGCGCTACCTGGCGGAAATGGAAGCGTGGGCGGGCGCGCGCCTGCTGCACCGGAGCACGCGCCGCCTGAGCCTGACCGATGCCGGCGACGTCACGCTGGCGCGGTGCCGCGCCATGCTCGAACTGGCTGGCGCCGTGCCGGTGGCGGCCCACGATGTCGAGTCGCCGCAAGGGCTGCTGCGAGTGGCGTGCTCGCAGTCGCTGGCGCAGGCCACGCTGGCGCCCGCGATTACCGCGTTCTTGCGCCAGTATCCGCGCGTGACGGTCGATGTGCAGGTGGACAGCCGCGCCGTCAACCTGGTCGAGCAGAGGATCGACCTGGCGCTGCGCATCACCAATGCACTCGAACCGAACCTGATCGCCCGCACGCTGGCGCAATGCGAGTCGGTCACCTGCGCGTCACCGGCCTACCTGGCTGCGCGCGGCACGCCGCTGCGCCCGCAAGACCTGGGCGGCCACAACTGCCTGACGTACACCTATTTCGGCAAGAGCCTGTGGCATTACACCGATGCGCAAGGCGAGGCGTTGTCGGTGCCGGTGGGCGGCAACCTGTCGGCCAACGAGGATACGGTGTTGTTAAAAGCGGCAGTGGCGGGCGCTGGCGTGGTACTGCAGCCCGCTTATAGCGTGGCAAAGCTGATCGCTGATGGGCACCTGGTGGCGCTGATGCCCGATTACGTGCCGCAAAGCATGGGCATCCACGGAATTTATACTTCCAGGCAACACATGGCGCCGGCCTTGCGCGCCATGCTCGATTTTCTGCTCGATTGGTTTGCCCATGACCCTACATGGTTAAGTGTAAGCAACGTCCGCGGTAAATAGCCGAAAAACCCGTTAAATATAAAACTCGCCGGCTGTCCGGGTAGCAATTATTCGGCTTGGGCGCCACTTAAGTGAAAATTAACCCAAGTAAATTTAGGCAGAAATAAATCACAAACGCGAACACAGGCGGTTGTTACGCTACAATACCGGTGCTATGCTAAGTGGCTGTTTTTAGTGATCGAACAAATTTTAAGCCCTTCCCCACAACTTGATGTGCAATCCGCTAACCGGTCAGGCCGTGTCGCGGAAGGTTAGACTAACCCGCTAATTCCTCGCGAAACGCGAAGAAAGGTGAGCAACAAATGCAACAATCCTCGTCCAATTCCTACCTGTTTGGTGGGAACGCACCGTACGTTGAAGAACTGTACGAAGCGTATCTCAACAATCCAGGCTCCGTACCAGACAACTGGCGCGCCTACTTCGACGCCATGCAGCACGTCCCGGCAGTCGATGGCACCAACAAGCCCGACGTCGCCCATGCTTCCGTCATCGCCTCGTTCGCCGAGCGCGCAAAATCGGGCCCGATCCGCACCGTGGTTGCTTCCGCCGACGCCGAAATGGGTCGCAAGCGTGTTGCTGCAACCCAGCTGATCGCCGCCTACCGCTATCTCGGCTCGCGCTGGGCCAACCTGGACCCGCTGCAGCGCCAGGAACGTCCGTCGATCAACGAACTCGAACCGAGCTTCTACGGCTTCACCGATGCTGACATGGACACCGTGTTCAACATCAGCAACACCTATTTCGGCCCGGAGACCGCGACCCTGCGCGACCTGCTGAACTACCTGCGCGACACCTACACCCGTTCGATCGGCGCAGAGTATATGTACATCTCCGATCCGGCTGAAAAGCGCTGGCTGCAAGAGCGCCTCGAATCGATCCGCTCCACCCCGAATTTCACCGCAGAAAAGAAAAAGCACATCCTCGAGCGCCTCACCGCTGCCGAAGGCCTGGAGCGCTATCTGCACACCAAGTACGTCGGCCAGAAGCGCTTCTCGCTCGAAGGCGGCGAAACCTTCATCGCCTCGATCGATGAAATCATCCAGCGCGCCGGCGAAAAAGGCGTGCAGGAAATCGTTATCGGCATGGCCCACCGTGGCCGCCTGAACGTCCTGGTCAACACCCTGGGCAAGGCGCCGAAAGACCTGTTCGAAGAATTCGAAGGCAAGCACGGCGACGACCTGCCAGCCGGCGACGTCAAGTACCATCAGGGCTTCTCGTCCGACATTTCCACCGCAGGCGGCCCGGTTCACCTGTCGCTGGCGTTCAACCCGTCGCACCTGGAAATCGTCAACCCGGTGGTGGAAGGTTCGGTCAAAGCCCGTATGGATCGCCGCGGCGACCACCTGGGCAAGCAAGTGCTGCCGATCCTGGTGCACGGCGATGCAGCATTCGCCGGCCAGGGCGTGGTCATGGAAACGCTGAATCTGGCGCAAACCCGTGGCTACGGCACCGGTGGTACCGTGCACATCGTCATCAACAACCAGATCGGTTTCACCACCTCCGATCCGCGCGACGCCCGTTCGACCATTTACTGCTCGGACGTGGTCAAGATGATCGAAGCGCCGGTGCTGCACGTGAACGCCGACGATCCTGAAGCCGTGGTGCTGGCCTCGCAAATCGCGATGGACTACCGCCTGCAGTTCCAGAAAGACATCGTTGTCGACATCATCTGCTACCGCAAACTCGGTCACAACGAACAAGACACGCCAGCGCTGACCCAGCCGCTGATGTACAAGAAAATCGGCCAGCACCCAGGCACCCGCAAGCTGTACGCGGACAAACTGGTCGCGCAAACCATCATCGCAGCCGATGGCGGCGAACAGATGCAAGCGGCGTTCCGCGATGCGATGGACGCTGGCAAGCACACCGTCGATCCGGTCATCTCCAACTTCAAGAACAAGTTCGCGGTCGACTGGCTGCCGTTCCTGAACAAGAAATGGACCGACTCGGCCGACACCGCCGTGCCGATGACCGAACTCAAACGCCTGGCCACCCGCATCACCACCGTGCCGGAAGACTTCAAGGTCCACTCGCTGGTTGAAAAAGTACTGGGCGACCGTGGCACCATGGGCCGTGGCGAAATGAACCTCGACTGGGGCATGGGCGAACACCTGGCCTACGCGTCGCTGGTCGCGTCCGGCTACGCCGTGCGCCTGACCGGCCAGGATGCCGGCCGCGGTACCTTCGTGCACCGTCACGCCGTACTGCACGACCAGAAGCGCGAGCGCTGGGATTCGGGCACCTACGTGCCACTGCAAAATATCGCCGAAGGCCAGGCGCCGTTTACCGTGATCGACTCGGTGTTGTCCGAAGAGGCAGTGCTGGGCTTCGAATACGGCTACTCGACCGCAGAACCTAATACCCTGACGATCTGGGAAGCCCAGTTCGGCGACTTCGTCAACGGCGCCCAAGTCGTGATCGACCAGTTCATCAGCTCCGGCGAAGTGAAGTGGGGCCGCGCTTCGGGCCTGGTGATGATGCTGCCACACGGCTACGAAGGCCAGGGTCCCGAGCACTCGTCCGCACGTCCGGAACGTTTCCTGCAGCTGTGCGCCGACAACAACATGCAAGTTGTGCAGCCGACCACGGCATCGCAGATCTTCCACGTGCTGCGTCGCCAGATGGTGCGCCAGTTCCGCAAGCCGCTGGTCATCCTCACGCCGAAATCGCTGCTGCGTAACAAGGATGCCGGTTCGCCGCTGACCGATTTGGCCAAGGGCGCTTTCCAGACCGTGATCGGCGAAGTCGACCAGGCCATCGAAGCGGACAAAGTCAAACGCGTGATCGCCTGCTCGGGCAAGGTGTACTACGACCTGATCAACGCACGCAAAACGCGCGGCCAGACCGACACCGCCATCATCCGTGTCGAACAGCTGTATCCGTTCCCGCACAAGGCTTTCGCTGCCGAACTGAAAAAGTTCCCGAAATTGGCCGAAGTGGTGTGGGCGCAGGACGAGCCGCAGAATCAGGGCCCATGGTTCCAGATTCAGCACAACATCTTCGAGAGCATGGACGCCGGCCAGCGCCTGGCCTACGCCGGTCGCCCGGCATCGGCTTCGCCAGCTGTCGGTTACTACGACAAGCACTACGCCCAGCAAAAAGACCTGCTGGAAACGGCGTTCTCGAAGCTCAAGGGCTTCATTCTGACCAAATAATCACCCTTTCTTGACGGAGCGCCGCCAGCTATGCTGGTGGCGCCGCAATAACAAATATACGGAGTTTTTCATGGCACAAATCGAAGTTAAAGTACCCCAATTGTCGGAATCGGTTGCAGAAGCCACCATGCTGACCTGGCATAAAAAAGTCGGCGACGCCGTTGCGCGCGACGAAAACCTGATCGACATCGAAACCGACAAGGTCGTACTGGAACTGCCAGCACCTGCCGCCGGCGTGCTGATCAAGATCATCAAGGGCGACGGCACCACCGTGGTCGCTGACGAAATCATCGCCGTGATCGACACCGACGGTGTTGCCGCTGCTGCTGCGCCCGCAGCTTCGTCCACCTCGGCTGCCGCTCCTGCTGCTGCTCCAGCACCAACTGCCGCGCCAGCCGCTGCCACCGGTGGCAGCAAGGGCGATGTCGCCATGCCAGCCGCTGCAAAAATCCTGTCGGAAAAAGGTCTGAACTCTGGCGACGTCGCCGGTTCGGGCAAAGACGGCCGCGTGACCAAGGGCGACGCCCTGGCCGCATCGGCTACCCCGGCCGTCGCGCCGCTGGCCGCTCCTGCTGCCAAGGCATCGCTGCCACAAGTGTCGTCGTCGCCAGCCAGCCTCGGTGACCGTCCTGAAGAGCGCGTGCCGATGAGCCGCCTGCGCGCCCGTATCGCCGAGCGCCTGCTGCAATCGCAATCGACCAACGCCATCCTGACCACGTTCAACGAAGTGAACATGGCGCCTGTGATGGAACTGCGCAACAAGTACAAGGACAAGTTCGAGAAAGAGCACGGCGTCAAGCTGGGCTTCATGTCGTTCTTCGTCAAGGCAGCCGTTGCAGCCCTGAAAAAGTACCCGATCATCAACGCCTCGGTTGACGGCAACGACATCGTGTACCACGGCTACTTCGACATCGGTATCGCGGTCGGTTCGCCACGCGGCCTGGTGGTGCCTATCCTGCGCAATGCCGACCAGATGTCGATCGCTGAAATCGAAAAGAAAATCGGTGAATTCGGCGCCAAGGCCAAAGAAGGCAAGCTGACCCTGGACGACCTGACCGGCGGTACCTTCTCGATCTCGAACGGCGGCACCTTCGGCTCCATGCTGTCGACCCCGATCATCAACCCGCCACAATCGGCCATCCTGGGCGTGCACGCTACCAAGGAACGCGCTGTGGTTGAAAACGGCCAGATCGTGATCCGTCCAATGAACTACCTGGCAATGTCCTACGACCACCGCATCATCGACGGCCGCGAAGCCGTGCTGGGCCTGGTCGCCATGAAAGACGCGCTGGAAGATCCAGCCCGCCTGCTGCTGGACCTGTAATTCGCTAGTTCGCCAGAACACCCCGGCAGGGCGGGGTCGGACCCCGACGGGGTCCGACCCCAGGCTTCGAGGGGTTCAACACCAAAGGTGATAAATGAGCATCGCGGAAGAAATCCAGCGCCTGCACGACCTGCATAAAGCTGGCGCCTTGACCGAGGACGAGTTTGCCGAAGCCAAGATGCGCCTGCTCAGCCAGGAAGCGCACCGCCCGCGCGAAGACAACGTGGGCAGCCTGCGCCGCTCGCGCAGCGATCGCTGGCTCGGTGGCGTTTGTGGCGGCTTGGGCCGCATCTCCGGCATCGAGTCGTGGATCTGGCGCGTGCTGCTGGTGCTGCTGGTGCTGACCTTTGGCTTTGGCCTGGCGATTTACATTCTGTTGTGGATCTTCGTTCCAGAAGAAGAAACTGATTGGACATATAAAAATGAGTAAACAATTTGACGTAGTAGTCATCGGCGCCGGTCCTGGCGGTTATATCGCTGCCATCCGCGCTGCACAACTGGGTTTTTCGGTCGCTTGCGTCGATGCCTGGGAAAATGAAAAAGGCGGTCCTGCGCCTGGCGGCACCTGCACCAACGTCGGTTGCATCCCGTCCAAGGCACTGCTGCAATCGTCCGAGCACTTCGAGCACGCCGGTCACGCGTTCAAGGAACATGGCATCGATGTTGCCGGCCTGTCGCTGAACCTGGGCCAGATGCTCAAGCGCAAAGATGGCGTGGTCAAGCAGAACAACGACGGCATCCTGTACCTGTTCAAGAAAAACAAGGTGACCTTCTTCCACGGCCGCGCAGCGTTCGCCGGCGCCGCCGGTGCCGATGGCTACCCGCTTGCCATCACCGGCCCAGCCAATGAAACCATCACCGGCAAGCAAGTCATCATCGCCACCGGCTCCAACGCCCGTCAATTGCCAGGCGCAGAGTTCGACGAGAAACTGATCCTGTCGAACACCGGTGCACTGGCCATCGAAGGCGTACCAGCCAAGCTGGGCGTGATCGGCGCCGGCGTGATCGGCCTGGAAATGGGTTCGGTATGGCGTCGCCTGGGTTCGGACGTGACCGTGCTGGAAGGCCTGCCGGTCTTCCTGGGCGCCGTGGACGAGCAGATCGCCAAGGAAGCCAACAAGCTGTTCACCAAGCAAGGCCTGAAGATCAACCTGGGCTGCAAGATCGGCGCCATCACCAAGGGCGACAACAGCGTGTCGGTGGCGTACGAAAACGCCAAGGGCGAAGACATCACCGCCGAGTTTGACAAGCTGATCATTTCGATCGGCCGTACCCCGAACACCAACGGCCTGGGCGCTGACCAGGTTGGCCTGGCGCTGGACGAGCGCGGCTTCATCGCCGTGGACGACGACTGCAAAACCAACCTGCCAGGCGTGTGGGCAGTGGGCGACGTGGTGCGCGGCCCGATGCTGGCGCACAAAGCCGAAGAAGAAGGCGTTGCCGTGGCCGAGCGTATGGCCGGCCAGCACGGTCACACCAACTTCAACACGATTCCGTGGGTGATCTACACCTCGCCGGAAATCGCCTGGGTCGGCCGCACCGAGCAGCAACTGAAGGCCGATGGCGTCGCTTACAAAGCCGGCACCTTCCCGTTCCTGGCCAACGGCCGCGCACGTGCGCTGGGCGACACGTCGGGCATGGTCAAGTTCCTGGCCGACGCGACCACCGACGAAATTCTGGGCGTGCACATCATCGGCCCAATGGCCTCCGAGCTGATCTCGGAAGCCGTGGTGGCGATGGAGTTCAAGGCCTCGTCCGAAGATATCGCCCGCATCTGCCACGCGCACCCGTCGCTGTCGGAAGCCACGAAAGAAGCGGCACTGGCAATCGACAAGCGTACCTTGAACTTCTAATAAATAGTCACTAGCGGACTGCGGCGGACTGCGGTCCGCCTTTTTTTTGCATACTGCGCACAAGCGAACCCATGAACGTCGAAGAGTTTTACCAGAAGGCGCTGCTCGAGCGCGATTTCAAGGCCGATGCCGCCCAGCGCCGCGCGGTCGACCGCCTCCAGCAATGCTATGACGACTGGGTCCATTACAAGGCCCAGCGCTCGAGCACCTTCAAGCGCCTGATCAACCGGCCGCAAGTGCCCAAGGGCGTGTACATGTGGGGTGGGGTGGGGCGCGGCAAGTCCTTCCTGATGGACAGTTTTTACTCGGTGGTGCCGGTGGTGCGCAAGACGCGCCTGCACTTCCACGAATTCATGCGCGGCGTGCACCGCCAGCTCGACGAACTGCGCGGCGTGGCCGATCCGCTCGACGAGGTGGCCAAGCGCATCGCCAAGAAATACCGGCTGATCTGCTTCGACGAGTTCCACATCTCGGACGTGGCCGACGCCATGATCATGTACAACCTGTTGAAGGCGCTGTTCGACAACGGCGTGTCGTTCATCATGACGTCCAACTACGATCCGCAACTGCTGTACCCGGACGGCCTGCACCGCGACCGCATCTTGCCCACCATCGACCTGCTGTACGAAAAGCTCGACGTGATGAATATCGACGCCGGCATCGACTACCGCAGCCGTGCGCTCGAGCAGGTGCAGTCGTACTACACGCCGCTGGGCGCCGCCGCCGACAAGGCCCTGCGCGACGCTTACACGCGCCTGGCCGAAAGCGCCGATGACGACCCGGTCGTGCGCATCGAGGCGCGCGAGATCCGCGCGCTGCGCCGCACCGGTTCGCTGATCTGGTTCGATTTTCACACGCTGTGCGGCGGCCCCCGCTCGCAGAACGATTACCTGGAAATCGCCAGCCGCTTCCACACCGTGATATTGTCGGAAATCCCGCAAATGTCGGCGTCGATGTCGTCGGAGGCGCGCCGCTTCACTTGGCTGATCGACGTGTTCTACGACCAGGGCGTAAAATTGCTGATGTCGGCCGAGGTCGAGCCGGAAGAGTTATATACGACCGGCACCCTGGCCAACGAATTCCACCGCACCGTCTCGCGCATCGTGGAAATGCAATCGCAGGAATACATGGACCGCGAGCAGCGCGCTGCCGCCGGCTCGCTGGCGTAGTAACAGGAAAAGTATGAGCATGAATCTGAAAATCATGATGGCTGTCGTGATGGCGATGACCGCAATGGCCGTCCGGGCCGAGACCCGGGACCCGGTCCCGGTCGTCACGCCCACGCAATCGGTGGCCCAGGCCGACGCCACGCTCGAGCGGGTCGCGCGCGACCGCGCGGTGGTGGCCGATACCTTCGCTGCCGAAGAGGCCGTTTGCAACGACAAGTTCTTTGTCAACAATTGCATGGACAGGGCCAAGGAAAAACGCCGCATGGCGCTGGCGCAGCTGCGTGCCGAGGAAGTGGAAGCCGAGCATTTCAAGCGTGCCGACTCGGTTGCCAAGCGCGACGCCGAGCTGTCTGAGCGCGCCCGCAAGGATGCCGAGGAGTTCTCGCGGCGCGAAGCTGCGCCGCCCAAGCCGGCCCGCACCGAAGAGGAACTGGCCCAGCCCGCCGCGCCCAGGGGCGGCAAGAGCGTGGCCGAACGCGAAGCCGAGCACGCGCAGCGCCTGCGCCGCGACGCTGCCAAGTCCGCGTCCGAAGTGGACAAGCGCGCCGCCAACGTGGCCGCCTACGAGAAGCGCCAGGCCGATGCCGTCCGGCGCCAGGAGCAGGTGGCCAAGCGCGTGGCAGAGCGCCGGGCCAAGGCCGAGGCCCGTGCGGCCGACGAGAAGAAGAAGGCCGATGCTGCCGCAGCTGCTGCCGCTGCGGCAGCGGCCAAAAAGCAATAAGGTTGTTGGCGCGGCCCCGGTAGATTAAACTATGCACCGTGCCGTATCCCGTGAACCCTCCAGTGACTGAGAAACATGACTGATGTACAAGATATCCAGCGTCGTCTGATTGAACTCGACGTCGAACACCGCGACCTGGACGCGGTCATCGACATGCTCACGCTGGACGGCCACCACGACCAGCTGCAATTGCGCCGCCTCAAAAAGCGCAAGCTGCAGCTGAAAGATCATATTACTTTGCTGAAAATGCAACTCGTACCCGACGTTCCTGCCTGAACCTCGACCCTCAACTAAGCACACATTGACCGAAGCCCTGCCCACGCCAGCTGGTTCGCCCGCGCCGGCCAGCCGTCCGATCCTCAAGCGTCCCGTCGAACCAGCAGCTGAGACGCCAGGCACCGGTGTGCCTGCTGCTCCTGCTGCCCCAGCTGTGCCGGCCGTGATAGGCGCCACGCCAGAACACGCACCCGGCATCCACGATGCCGAAGTCGAACAGCTGTTCGGCGCCGGCGGTCCGCTGGGACCGGCCGTGGGCGACTTCCGTCCGCGCCGCTCGCAAACCGAGATGGCCAAGGCCGTGGCCGACGCCATTGCCAACCAGACCACCCTGATCGCCGAGGCCGGTACCGGCACCGGTAAAACCTTCGCCTACCTGGTGCCGGCGCTGCTGTGGGGCGGCAAGACCATCGTTTCGACCGGTACCAAGAACCTGCAGGACCAGCTGTTTTTACGTGACATTCCGAACGTCCGTGCAGCCTTGAAGGCGCCGGTCTCGATCGCGCTGCTCAAGGGCCGCTCGAACTACGTGTGCCACTATCACCTGGAACGCACGCTGCAAAACGGCCGCATGACCTCGCGCGACGACGTCGGCCACCTGCGCGAAATTTCGCGGTTCCTCAAGATGACCAGTTCCGGCGACAAGGCCGAACTGGCGCGCGTGCCCGAGAACGCGCTGGTCTGGAACCTGGTCACTTCCACCCGCGAAAACTGCATGGGCCAGGAGTGCCAGTACTACCAGGACTGCTTCGTGATGAAAGCCCGCAAGGAAGCCCAGCAGGCCGACGTGGTGGTGGTCAACCACCACCTGTTCTTTGCCGACGTGGCCCTGAAGGATTCCGGCGTGGCCGAGCTGCTGCCATCGGCCAACACCATCATCTTCGACGAAGCGCACCAGCTGCCCGATACCGCCACCTTGTTCTTCGGCGACACTTTCTCGACCTCGCACATCCTCGAGCTGTGTCGTGACGTACTTGCCGAAGGCCTGTCCAACGCCCGCGACGGCGCCGACTGGGGCAAGACGGTCACGGTCGTGGAAAAGGCCGCGCGCGATTTGCGCCTGACCTTCCCGCAAGACATCGTGCGACTATCGCTGCCGCAAATCGCGCCATCGAGCGAGTTCTTCCCGGCCCTGCAACACCTGAAGGACGAACTGGACGGCATGCTGGCCGTGCTGGAAACCCAGGCCATGCGCGCCGAAACGCTGGAGCAATGCCGCCAGCGCGGCCTGGAGCTGGCGGAAAAACTGGCCGCCTGGAAGTTCGACCCCAAGGCCAAGGTGAACAAGGGCGAGGAAGCCGTGTACTGGGTGGAAGCCTACGCCTCGTCGCTGCAACTGCATAAAACCCCGCTGTCGATCGCGCCGATCTTTTCCGGCCAGCGCGAAGGCGTACCGCGCAGCTGGATTTTCACGTCGGCCACCTTGGCCGTCAAAAACGATTTCAGCCACTTTTCGGAACAGATGGGGCTGGCGGACGAGCCATCGCGCACATGGCCCAGCCCGTTCAATTACGAAGAGCAGGGCATCTTGTACGTGCCGCAGGGCTTGCCGGATCCCAATTCCATGGGTTATACGGACGCCGTGCTGGACCTGGCTTTGCCGATCATCGAGGCCGCCGGCGGCAAGACTTTCCTGCTGTGCACCACCTTGCGCGCCGTGAAACGCGCGGCCGAGCGCCTGCGCGACGAGTTCGAAAAGCGCGGCTTGCCGTACCCGCTGTTCATCCAGGGCGACCGTGGCCGTACCGAATTGCTCGACCAGTTCCGCAAGGCCGGCAATGGCGTGCTGGTTGGCAGCCAGAGTTTCTGGGAGGGCGTCGATGTGCGCGGCGACGCCTTGTCGCTGGTGATCATCGACAAGCTGCCGTTCGCGCCGCCCGATGATCCGGTGCTGGCCGCCCGCATCGAGGTGATGGAAAAGCAGGGCAAGAACGGCTTCATGCACCACACTTTGCCCGAGGCGATCATCAACCTCAAGCAGGGCGCCGGCCGCCTCATCCGCGACGTCAACGACAAGGGCGTGCTGATGCTGTGCGACCCGCGCGTGATCTCCAAGCCGTATGGCCGCCGCATCTGGCAAAGCTTGCCGTCCTTCAAGCGCACACGCGAAGCGACGGAAGTGCTGGAATTTTTCAAAAAGCTCAACCAGCCCCCGGCCGAAGCATCGTAACTTCCGGTTTTTCCTGCCGGGTGCGCCGTCCGGTGCGCCCGCTTTCCTTTCTTTCCGTTCATACCTTTCCTTGCCCCATTTTCTCGTGATAAATAAGCTAAATATTGGCGTGTAGCCGCCATTTTCAGGCTTGATTCCGTTTGTGCCAGCGCAAAGTCACTGTCGAGTGGATGTTTAGAGTTGGTTAAATGCTGCTGCCTTGTGGAGCAGGAACGGAGGATGTCATGACGATCCGCCACGGTTGTTTTTTCAGCTATGCCCACGGCAAGCACGCGCACATGAAGAAGTTCAAGGACGACCTGGTCGAGGCCATGAAGTGCTATCTGGAGCCGCACTTCGACAACGAGGAGGAGTTGTTTGTCGACAGCGAACAGCTGGGCGGCGGCGACGACCTCGATGGCAGGATTGCGCGCGCGCTGTGCGAGAGCGTGTGCATGATCCTCATTTATACGCCCAAGTACGAAGCCCATGCCTACACCCGGCGCGAGTTTGCTGCGATGCAATTGATCGAGGCCGAGCGGCGCCAGTGGTACGACCTGCCCAGTCACCTGATCATCCCGGTCATCATGACGCGCCACCCCTTCAACCTGCCGCCGCAGATTTCCGGTCCCGGCATGTATGTCGATTTTTCCACTTATACCCTGGCCAGCGGCGATCTCAAAAACAACCCCGACTACCTGCCGGAAATTGCCAGGATCGTCGATCGCATCGCCGCGCACTACCATCATCTGAAACGCTGCACACCGCCGGGGCATGACTGTGGTCGTTTTGTCATGCCGGACATCCCACCGGAATGGCGCGCCATTCCGCCGCCACATTTCCCTCGTTAGGGTTTAAAAAAGGGTTTGCCATGGAAAACGTTTCCTTGTCCTTGCCGCCGCTCAGTGAGAGCGGTGAAGTTGTCACTTTCTACTCGTACAAGGGCGGCACCGGGCGCACCATGGCCCTGTCCAACCTGGCGGTGCTGCTGGCCCGCCAGCACAACTCGACGTCGCCGGTACTGATGATCGACTGGGACATGGAGGCGCCAGGCCTGCACCATTACTTCGACCTGCACGAAGAGCGGCCCGGCGTGCTCGAGCTGTTCGAAGCCTGCCGCGAGCAGCTGGGGCGGCGCCACCGCAGCGCCGGCACCGATGCCGCGACCGACAGCGCGGCGCCCGAAGGCGAAGCGCTGGCCAACGAAGTGCTGGCGGCGGTCGGCTGGCAGCAATACGTCAGCCGGGTGGACCAGAGCAGCCAGTTGTACCTGATGCGCTCCGGCCGCTTCGATGACACCTACGGCGAACGGCTGGCCGCCATGCACTGGGACGACCTGTTCGACAGTTGCCCGGCGCTGTTCCGCTGCTTTGCAGATCTCATGGCGCGCCATTTCCGCTACGTGCTGGTCGATTCGCGCACGGGCCGCACCGACAGCGCCGGCATCTGCACCACGCTGTTGCCGCGCAAGCTGGTGGTGGTGTTTACGCCCAACCGCCAGAGCCTGGAGGGAGTCGAGGCGCTGGTGTCACGCGCAGCCGCCTATCGCAGCAGCCACGAGGACGAGCAGCGCCCCTTATTGGTGTACCCGCTGCCGTCGCGCATCGAAATGGGCGACAGCACCCAGCGCGCGCAGTGGCGGCGCGGCGCCCCCGAGCAGCACATCATCGGTTACCAGCCCATCTTCGAGCGCCTGATGCGCGACTGCTACGGCTTGCCGCACGTCTCGCTCGATTCGTATTTCGACGAAGTGCAGTTGCAGCAGACCCGCACCTTCGCGTACGGCGAGCAACTGGCAGTGCGCATGGACCAGGGCGGCGACCGCTTTTCGCTCACCCGCACCTTCGAAGCGTTTCTCGACTGGCTGGGTCCCGGCTATTTCCCCTGGCAATCGGCGCGCGAAATCCACCTGCTGTCCGCCGTGGCCGACACCCGCCACGCCCTCGAGCAGGGCGGCGGCGAGGCCGGCATCGGTGCCCGGGCGCTGTCGCAGCCGCTGGCGCGCGACCTCAACCTGCTGGGCGAGATGTACCGGCAGGAAGGGCGGCTGCGCCAGGCCGCCGCCTGCTTCGAAGAAAGCCTGGCGCTGCGCCAGCGTTCCATGGGCGACGACCACCTCGACACGCTAACCAGCAAGAGCAACCTGGCCGGTGTATTGCGCATGCAAGGCCAGCTCGACGAAGCGCAATTCCTGGAGGAGGGCGTGATCGCCGCGCGTGAGCGCATGCTGGGGCCGGAACACCTCGACACCCTGGCCGCGCGCGCCAACCTGGCCGCCACGCTGGCCCAGCAGCACCGTACCGCGGAAGCGCTCAACATCCAGGACAGCGTGCTCGATGCCTACCTGCGCCGGTTTGGCCCCGAACACCTGCTCACCCTGGCCTGCCAGGCCGCGCGCGCCGAACTGCTGTTCCAGCGCGGCGATATCGACCATGCGCGCCAGGCCCAGGAACAAGTGCTGGCCGCGCGCAAGCGCACGCTAGGCGCCGAACATGCCGACACCCTGCGCAGCAAGACCGCGCTGGCGCGTACGCTGGTGGTGGCGCGGGACCTGGATGGCGCCCGCCGCCTGCTCGACGCGGTGTTTCGGGCGCAAGCGGGCCGGCTGGGCGCCGAGCATCCGGATACCCGCCGCACGCAGGCGCTGCTCGATGGCGTGGCGCAGCAGGCGGCGGCGCTGCCGGGCGCGGCAACATCGCCGGAATTGCACCAGGATGCAGCGATGGACGATTATGGCGATGCATTGGCGCGGCCGTTCCACTTGCGCGCGCTGACTCCGCACACGCTGGCGGGGTCCGACCCGGTACGGGGCCTGACCCCGGGCGGTATGGCCTACGTCGCGCACAAGGCGGGGTAGGGCTAAGCAAGTATTTGTTGCTCGCATGGTGGGCAAGATGCGCAGCGATGGCGTTGCTTCAGGTAAAATCTACGCCATGAGAATCCTGATCAGCAATGACGACGGCTACCTGGCGCCGGGCATCAACGCCCTGGCCAAGGCTTTGGCGCCGGTGGCCCATATCGTGGTGGTGGCGCCCGACAGCAACCGCTCCGGGGCGTCCAACTCCCTGTCGCTGGACCGGCCGTTGTCGGTCCAGCGCGCCGACAACGGTTTTTATTTCATCAACGGCACACCGACCGACTGCGTCCACATCGCCCTGACCGGCATCCTCGATTACCGTCCCGACCTGGTAGTCTCCGGCATCAACAACGGCCCCAATATGGGCGATGACACGCTGTACTCCGGCACCGTGGCGGCCGCTACCGAAGGTTATCTGTTCGGCATCCCGGCCATGGCGTTCTCGCAAGGCTCGTGGGGCTGGGAGCATATCGACGACGCTGCCTTGCATGCACGCGATATCGTGATGCGGTACTTCGAGACCCTGCCGCGCCCGTATCTGCTCAACGTCAATATTCCGAATTTGCCTTACGGCCAACTGGGCCAGGTGGCTGCCACCAGGCTCGGCCGTCGCCACCAGGCCGAACCCGTGATACGCTCGCAGGATCCGCGCGGCCGCGAAATCTTCTGGATCGGCCCGCCGGGCGCGTGCAAGGACGCGGGCGAGGGCACCGATTTTCATGCCGTCTCCCAGGGCAAGACGTCGATCACGCCGCTGCAAATCGACCTGACCCACAAAACGCAACTCGCCGCACTCGAAAAAGGCCTGGCATGAGCGACAAACCCCGCAGCTTTCCTTTGCCTCTATCGTCCGTGGTTGACAAGGGCGCCAGGAAGGCGCCGGTGTTTGCCCCCGTGGCCACCCCCCAGACCGCTACCCAGAATGCCGCCCGCCACGTGCCGGTGCCGGGCCAGCATCGTCCCGCCGCCGTGGCCATGCCCTCGAAGTCGCATGGCTATGCCCAGGAACGGGCGCAACCGGTAGTCAGCCGCGACCGGCCGCTGGTGTCCGATGCGATCCGCCACGCCATGGCGCAGCGCGTGGCCAAGCAGGGCGTGCGCGACCAGGTCGTGCTGAACGCGCTGGCCACCGTGCCGCGCCACATGTTCATGGACCAGGGGCTGGTGTCGCAAGCGTATATCGACGCGTCGCTGCCGATCGGTCACCAGCAAACCATCTCGCAGCCGTACATCGTCGCGCGCATGATCGAGGTGCTGCGCAATGGTGGCCAGCTCAAGCGCGTGTTGGAGATCGGCACCGGTTGTGGCTACCAGGCAGCAGTGCTGGCATGCGTGGCGCACGAGGTATTTTCGATCGAGCGCATCAAGCCTTTGCACGAACTGGCCAAGAACAACCTGCGCCCCCTGCGCGTGCCGAATCTACGCTTGCATTACGGAGATGGTATGCTTGGGCTCCCGCAAGCGGCGCCGTTCGATGGCATCATCCTCGCTGCTGCCGGTTTGCAGGTGCCGCAGCCCTTGCTCGACCAGCTTGCCGTGGGCGGCCGACTGGTCGCGCCGGTGGGCGACAGGACGCAGCAACTGGTGCTGATCACACGCACCGGCAAAGCGGAATGGACCAGCGAAACGCTGGAGGATTGCCATTTTGTGCCGCTGCGTGCGGGCACCGTATGACGATCCGGCCGCTGCAACACTACTGAATTTAAGATGAGAATGACTAATAAAAGCAATCTGCTCGTATTGAGCCTGGCGCTGGCGTTCCTGAGCGCTTGCAGCACCGCCCCGAGTCAAGCCCCCGTCATCGACCGTCCCGTCGCACGGCCGGCCGTCAAGCCAGCCACGCCGAGCCAGACCGCGCAAGTGTCGCGCGACGAGCGCGGCCTGTACACGGTCAAGCGGGGCGACACCCTGATCCGCATCGCGCTCGAATACGGCCAGAACTACCGCGACCTGGTCACCTGGAACAACCTCAACGATCCCAACGACATCAAGGTGGACCAGGTGCTGCGCGTGCTGCCACCCGAATCCGGGGCCGGCAACGGTGCATCCAACGGCAACGGCGTGGAAACCGCCGCCATCGTCATGCCGCCGAGCGACAAGCCCACCGCGCCGGCTGCGGTCGCGCGCAAGACCGGGCCGAAGGGCGAGAAGCGTCCGTACACCGACGCCACCCTGGCCGAACTGCAACGCCCTGACGGCGACGCCCCGGCAGCGGCGGCCACCAGGCCTGCACCGGCTACCCCTCCGGCCGCCACCAGCACGACAACTACCACCACGCCGCCAGCCGCACGTCCTCCGGTGGCTGCCGCAGCGCCGGGCTTGACCGCCGAGGATGAAAAACTTTCCTGGATGTGGCCGGCCGAAGGGCGCGTGGTCGCCACCTTCGACGAAGGTAAAAACAAGGGCGTCGACATCGCCGGCAAGGCCGGCCAGCACGTGGTGGCGGCCGGGGCCGGAAAAGTCATGTTTGCCGGCAGCGGCATCCGTGGTTATGGTAATCTCGTGATTGTGAAGCACAGTAATACGCTGTTGTCCGCCTACGCGCACAACCGCGCCATCCTGGTCAAGGAAGGGCAAAGCGTGACCAAGGGACAGTTGATCGCCGAGATGGGCGACTCCGATACCGACTCGGTCAAGCTGCACTTCGAGATCCGCCAGCAGGGTAAGCCGGTGGATCCGTCGAAGTTCCTGCCGCCCCGCTGACCGTCGTCCGACCAGTGTTGAAATGATCCGAGCCGAGCCATGACAAACACGCCCCACGATCCGCTCGATGACGACGTCCCGGAAGATTTTCAGGGCGACGATGACGCCGATGAGGAAGACGTCGCGGAAGATGGGGGTGCAGTTGGCGGCACCGTGCTCGAGCCGGTCGACGAACTGAAAAAAGTGCTGGCGGCGGAACTGTCCACCGACACCACCCAGCACTACCTGAACCAGATCGGCACCCGTCCGCTGCTCACCGCGCCGCAGGAAGTGCACTATGCCACCCTGGCCAAGGCTGGCGATTTTTCCGCCCGGCAGACCATGATCGAGCACAATCTGCGGCTGGTGGTGTCGATCGCCAAGCACTACATCAATCGCGGCGTGGTGCTGCTCGACCTGATCGAAGAAGGCAACATCGGCCTGATGCGCGCCATCGACAAGTTCGAACCGGCGCGCGGCTTCCGTTTTTCCACCTACGCCACCTGGTGGATACGCCAGAGCATCGAGCGCGCCATCATGAACCAGGCCCGTACGGTGCGCCTGCCGGTGCACATGGTGCGCGAACTGAACCAGATCCTGCGCGGCAAATACCACCTCGAAGCGCAGCAGCACGACGGCAAGGACGCCACCGCCGAGGACATCGCCGCGCTGGTCGGCCGCCCGGTTGAAGAGGTGCAGGACATCCTCGCCTTGTCCGAACACGCCACCTCGCTCGACGCACCGCTCGACAACGACCCGCAATCGTCGCTGATGGACCTGCTGCCCGGCGACAGCGACGACAGTCCCGACGCCCGCGCCGAACACCACGAGATGACGGTGCTGATGCGCGACTGGCTGACCAAGCTGCCCGATAAACAGCGCATCGTCATCATGCGCCGTTTCGGTCTGGACAACGACGATCCGGCCACGCTGGAAACCCTGGCCGAGGAAATGGGCGTGACCCGCGAGCGCGTGCGCCAGATCCAGCAGGAAGCCCTGATCAAGCTCAAACGGGCGATGGCGGCGCGCGGCGTGGTCCGCGATTCGCTGCTGTAGTTCCCCCTTCTGCTATCATATCGGCCCTGTGCCATCACCGCCCCCGGCGTGCCCGGACGGGTCGGCGTTCCTCTACCTATTAGAATTTTATGCAAGATACCATTCTCGAGATTAAATCGCTCAGCATGGACGCCAACGGCGTCGGCCACCTGGAAAACGAAGACGGTTCGCAAGGCAAGGTGGTGTTTGTCGAGGGAGCGCTGCCCGGTGAAAGCGTGAGCTTCACGACCTTCAAGAAAAAGAAGAACTGGGAAATGGCCCGCATGACCACGCTGCACCGCGAATCGTCGATGCGCGTGCAGCCGAAATGCCCGCACTTCAATATGTGCGGCGGCTGCTCGATGCAGCACCTGGAACCGACCGCGCAGGTGGCGATCAAGCAGCGCGTGCTCGAAGATAACCTGTGGCACATCGGCAAAGTCAAACCGCTGACCGTGATGCGGCCGATGTACGGCCCCACCTGGGAATACCGCTACCGCGCGCGCCTGTCGGTGCGCCACGTGGTCAAGAAGGACACGGTGCTGGTCGGCTTCCACGAAAAGCATTCGGCCTTTGTGGCCGATATCCAGAGCTGCGAGATTTTGCCGCGCCACGTCTCCGACCTGCTGCTGCCGCTGCGCGCGCTGATCGGTTCGCTGTCGCTGTACAACCAGATCCCGCAGATTGAAGTGGCGATCGGCGAGGGCGTCACCGCCCTGGTGCTGCGCATCATGGCGCCATTGAGCGCCGACGATGAAGTCAAGCTCAAGGCGTTCGCCGACCAGCACGGCATCCAGTTCTGGCTGCAGACCAAGGGCCCGGAGACCGCCGCGCCGTACTACCCGCTGGGGCCGGACCTGCATTACCTGTTGCCGGAATTCGGCATCAAGATGCCGTTCAAGCCGGTGGACTTCACCCAGGTCAACCACTACATCAACCGCGTGCTCGTCGCCAAGGCATTGCGCCTGCTGGACGTGCAGCCGCAAGACCGCGTGGCCGACCTGTTCTGCGGCCTCGGCAACTTCACCCTGCCGCTGGCCACCCAGGCGCGCGAAGTGGTTGGCATCGAAGGCAGCACCACCTTGTCCGAGCGCGCGCTCGACAACGCCAAGGCCAACGGCTTATCAAGCAAGACGACGTTCTACACCCGCAACCTGTTCCTGGTCACGGCCGAGCACCTGGTCGAACTGGGCAAGTTCGACCGCATGCTGATCGACCCGCCACGCGACGGCGCCGCTGCATTGTGCGAAGCGCTGGTGGAACTGCGCCAGACCCGCGCCGACCTGCTGCCGCGACGGCTGGTCTATGTGTCGTGCAGCCCGTCCACCCTGGCGCGCGACGCCGGCATCCTGGTCGGCGCCGGCTATGTGCTCGACAAGGCGGGCGTGGTCAACATGTTCCCGCATACCTCGCACGTGGAGTCGATGGCGGTATTTAATCTGGCCTCCTAAAGTTTATTGACTTTACAAGGGGCGTTTGCAACACTGGGCTGACTACTTCAGCATCGGAGCTTGCATGCGTTCCCTGTTTCGCTTCCTCGGCGCTGCCGCGTTCTGCGGCTTGCCCATTCTCGGCTACGCCCAAACCACCGTCACCGCATTTTCACCCACCGGCACCGTCAAGGGCGTGCGCCAGGTAACTGCGCGTTTCAGCGGCCAGATGGTGCCGCTCGGCGACATGCGCCCGGGCGATCCGTTTGCCGTCGATTGCGCCGAACCGGGCCAGGGCCGCTGGATCGACGGCAGCAACTGGAGCTACGACTTCGAGCGCGATCTGCCGGCCGGTGTGGCGTGCAGCTTCACGGTCAAGGACGAGACGCGCGACCTGGCCGGCCAGCCGGTCACCGGTGAGCGCCGCTTCGGTTTCGATACCGGTGGCCCGGCCGTGGCGCAGATGCTGCCGTACGAAGGGTCGCAGATCGACGAGCGGCAAATTTTCGTGCTCGGCCTCGATGCGCCCGCGAGCGACGCCACCGTGGCGCAGCACGCGTGGTGCCGCGCCGAGGGAATCAACGAAAAGATCGGCGTGCGCATCCTGGCCGGCGCCGAACGCGAACAGATACTGGCGCTGCGCAAGGATTTCACCAAGCGCTACCTGTCGCTGTATTTCAAGGCGCGCGGCGTGGTGTGGCATGCCGACCTGGCGGTGAAGGATAAACGCCTGGAACGCTTGCCGCTGGTGGTGCTGCAATGCCAGCGGCCCTTGCCGGCCAAGGCGAAAATGTCGCTGGTGTGGGGCGCTGGCATGGCTGCCGCCAACGGCATCGCCACGCGCCAGGACCAGGTGCTGGCATTTACCGTCCGGCCCGACTTCACCGCCAGATTCACCTGCGAGCGGCTCACGCCCAAGGCTGGCTGCCTGCCGTTCCTGCCCACCCGCGTATCGTTCTCCGCGCAGGTAAGGCGCACCGATGCACTGGCCGCCACGCTCACCGGCCCCGGCGGCAAGGTCTTCAAGGCGGAAGTGGAAAAATACCAGGCCAATGCCGATTACGTGGACAGCATCAGCTTTGCCGGCCCGCTGCCGGCGAGCAGCAGCTTGCGCCTGGCGCTGCCCGCCGGCCTGAAGGACGACGCCGGCCGTGCGCTGCTCAACGCCGCGCGCTTTCCGATGACGGTCAACACCGACGCCCAGCCGCCGCTGGTGAAATTCCCGGCGCGCTTCGGCATTATCGAGGCGCAGGGCGACAAGCTGCTGCCGGTCACCGTGCGCAACGTCGAGGCGGCGCTGGCCGCCAGGCTGGCTGCGGTCGATATCGAAGGTGCGTCGCTGCGCGTGAACGAAGGCGCCACCGACGAGCAGCAGGACCGGCAGATCGTGCGCTGGCTCGGGCGCATGAGTGGCAACGGCGGCTGGGAGCCGCGCGAACTGTACGGCGATCAGATGTACCAGCAACTGCTGGCCGGCTTCGAAGTCAAGGACGGCAGCGCCGACCGCGTGCAGCGCTTTACCATGCCCAAGCCGGGCGGGCGCCAGCAGTTCGAGGTGGTGGGCATCCCACTGAAAAAGCCGGGCTTCTACGTGGTGGAACTGGCCAGCCCGCGCCTCGGCCAGGCCTTGTCGGGCAAGCGCCAGACCGCGTACGTCAGTTCGGCTGCGCTGGTGACCAACCTGGTGGCCCACTTCAAGCGCGGCGCGCAGTCGTCGCTGGTGTGGGTGACGTCGCTGGACAAAGGCCAGCCGGTACCTGGCGCCAAGGTGGCCGTGCGCGATTGCGCCGGCAAGCTGCTGTGGCAGGGCGCCACCAACAACGACGGCGTGGCCAATATCGCCCGGGAGCTGGCCGAACCGGTGTGCCAGGGGCGCGAAGGCCTGTTCGTCAGCGCGCGCCACGGCGCCGACATGACGTTCACCTTGTCGAAATGGGATCGCGGCATCGAGAGCTGGCGTTTCAATCTGCCCACCGAAGACAGCGGCGCCGACAACGTCATCGCCAACACGGTGTTCGACCGCACCCTGCTTCGCGCCGGCGAGACAGTGCACATGAAGCACTTCCAGCGCCGCAAGGTCATACACGGTTTCGCGCTCGCGCCGAACAAGTCGCTGCCAGCCAGCATGTTCGTGATCCACGAGGGCAGCGACCAGCGCTACGAGCTGCCGCTGGCGTGGCGCGCCAACGGCAGCGCCGCCAACGACTGGAGCATCCCGCTCGACGCGCGCCAGGGCTGGTACCAGGTGCTGGTGGGCGGCCGCGTGGCCGGCCGCTTCCGCGTCGAGCAGTTCCGCGTGCCGACCATGAAGGCGCTGCTGCAGGGGCCGAAGGCGCCGGCGGTGCAAGTATCCGGGCTCGACCTCGACGTGCAGCTGAGCTACCTGTCCGGCGGCGGCGCCGGCGACGCGCCGGTGCAGCTGCGCACCATGGTGCAGGACAAGGCGGTGAGCTTCGACGATTATGGCGACTTCACCTTCAGTAATGGTGATGTGAAGGTGGGCGTGGAACGCAAAGGCGGCGCGTTCGACGATGACGAGGGCGTATTCGACGACGGTGAAGCCGAAGCGAGCACCGGTGCTGTCGGCGGTGCGGTGCGCACCCGCAATCTCACGCTGGACAAGGCCGGCGGCGCACGCGTGACCATCGACCAGCTGCCGGCAGTGACGGTGCCGCGCGAACTGGCGGCCGAGCTGTCGTACCAGGACGCCAACGGCGAAACCCTGTCGGCCGCCACCCGCGTGAACCTGTGGCCGGCGGCCGTGGTGGTGGGCATTGCGCCCGACAACTGGGTGCTCAGCCGTGACGCCCTGAAATTCCAGGTGGTGGTGCTCGACCTGCAAGGCAAGCCGGTGCCTGACAGCCCGGTCTCCGTGGACTTCTTCCAGCGCGAATCGACCTCGCACCGGCGCCGCCTGGTGGGCGGCTTCTACGCGTACGAGAGCAGCAGCGAAGTCAAGGCACTGGGCCGCGCCTGCGCGGGGCGTACCGACGCCAAGGGGCTGATGCTATGCCAGGTCAAGGCGCCCGCAGCGGGCAACCTGATCCTGCGGGCGCAAACGCAGGATGCGCAGCAGCGCGTGGCCACCGCCCACCGCGAAACCTGGGTGGCCGACGGCAACGACTGGTGGTTCGAGGCCACCGACAACGACCGCATCGACCTGCTGCCCAATCACAAACGCTATGAGCCGGGACAGAGCGCCAGCTTCCAGGTACGGATGCCGTTCCGCGAGGCGACCGCCCTGGTGACGGTGGAGCGCGAGGGCGTGATCGACAGTTATGTGCGGCCGTTGTCGGGCAGCGCGCCGGTGTTCACGGTGCCGATCAAGGCCGGCTACGCGCCCAATGTGTACGTGTCGGCGCTGGTGGTGCGCGGCCGCGTGGCCGGCGTGCAGCCGACCGCGCTGGTGGACCTGGGCAAGCCCGCCTACAAGCTCGGTATCGCGCCGGTGCGGGTGGGCTGGGCCGCCAACGAACTGAAAGTGCAGGTCGATACCGACCGGCAGGTGTACAAGGTGCGCGACAGGGCCAAGGTCAGGGTGCATGTCACGCGCGCCGACGGCTCGGCGCCCCCGGCTGGCGCCGAAGTGGCGCTGGCGGCAGTGGACGTGGGGCTGCTGGAGCTGATGCCCAACACCAGCTGGAACCTGCTCGAGGCCATGATGCAGCAACGCGCTTTGCAAGTGCAGACGGCCACCGCGCAAATGCAGGTGGTGGGCAAGCGCCACTTCGGCCGCAAGGCGGTGGCGGCCGGCGGTGGTGGCGGCAAGGGCGGCGGGCGCGAGCTGTTCGAGACGCTGCTGTTCTGGAAGGCGCAGGTGGTGCTCGATGCCGACGGCATGGCGTCGGTCGAAGTGCCGCTCAACGACTCGCTCACCGCGTTCCGCATCGTCGCCATCGCCAGCGCCGAGGCGGGCCTGTTCGGCACCGGCCAGGCCGAGGTGCGCAGCACGCAGGACCTGATGCTGCTCTCCGGCCTGCCGGCGCTGGTGCGCGAAGGCGACCGCCTGCGCGCCATCTACACGGTGCGCAACACCACCGGCGCCGCGCTCGACGTGGCGCTCACGGCCAAGGCGGGCGCGCAGTCGCTGCCGACGCAAAAGGTCACGCTGGCCGCAGGCCAGGCCAAAGAGATCGGCTGGGACTACCAGGTGCCGGCCGGTGTGACAGCGCTGGCGTGGGAAGTTGGCGCCAGCGCGAATGCAGGCGGCGGCGCGCGCGACAGCATCAAGGTCAGCCAGAAAGTGGCGCCGGCGGTGCCGGTGCGCACCACGCAGGCGACCTTGCTGCAACTAGATGGCAAGCAGTCAATGGCGGTGCGCCTGCCTGACGATGCGCTGCCCGGCCGTGGCGCGGTGCAGGCGCAGTTCAGTGCGCGCCTCGGTGGCGATCTGCCCGGCGTGCGCGATTTCATGCGCGACTATCCGTACCGCTGCTTCGAGCAGGTGACGTCGCGCGCGATCGCGCTGCACGACCCGGCGCTGTGGCGCACGGCGGTGGCCACCTTGCCGGCGCACCTGGACAGCAATGGCCTGGTCAAGTATTTCGCCCCCATGTTGCATGGCAGCGATAGCCTGACGGCCTACGTGCTGTCGGCCAGCCAGGAAGCGGGTTACGAACTGCCGGCGGAACTGAAGGCGCGCATGGAATCGGGCTTGCAGTCCTTCGTGCGGGGCAAGCTGTCGCTCGAGTCGCCGCTGCCCACGGCCGATTTGGCGGTGCGCAAGGTGGCGGCGCTGGAAGCGCTCTCGCGCAGCAACGCCATCAACCACGACGACCTCGAATCGTTCACGGTCGCACCGAACCTGTGGCCGACGTCGGCCGTGATCGACTGGTACCTGGTGCTCAAGCGCTCGCCCAAGTTGCCGCAGCAGGCCAAGCGGCTGGGGGAGGCCGAACAGATCCTGCGTGCGCGCCTGAACCTGCAAGGCACGACCATGGGCTTTTCCACCGAGCGCACCGACAACTGGTGGTGGCTGATGTCGTCGGCCGACAGCAACGCCAACCGCCTGCTGCTGGCGATGGCCGACAATCCCGGCTGGCGCGCCGACATGGGCCGGCTGGCGCGCGGCACCCTCGGGCGCCAGCGCGCAGGTCATTGGGACACCACCGTGTCGAACGCCTGGGGCGTGCTGGCCATGGATCGCTTCAGTTCCGTGTTCGAGCGCGAGCCGGTGACCGGCAGCGCCACCGCCAGTTTGGGTGGTACCAGCAAGTCGGTGAATTTTGCGCCACCGGCCCAGGTGGTCGCGGCTGGAGTCGAGGCCAATGCCAACGCCGCCACGACGACCGTCGCGCTGCCCTGGCCCAAGGGCAGCGGCACGCTGGAACTGGCGCACGCGGGCGCCGGCAAGCCATGGGTAACCGTGCGCACGCTGGCGGCGTTGCCGCTCAAGGCGCCGGTCTCGAGCGGCTACACCATCGCCAAGACCATCACGCCGGTCGAGCAGAAGACGCGCGGCGTATGGTCGCGCGGCGACGTGTACCGGGTGCGGCTGGAACTCGAAGCGCAGTCGGACATGACCTGGGTGGTGGTGGACGATCCGATTCCCGCCAGCGCCACCGTGCTCGGTTCCGGCCTCGGTCGCGATTCGGCGCTGCTGGACCAGGGCAACCGCAAGGCCGGCTGGGCGTGGCTGGCGTTCGAGGAGCGCAGCTTCGACGGCTACCGGGCGTTTTACCAGTTCGTCCCCAAGGGCAAGTGGAGCGTCGAGTACACGGTGCGGCTGAATAATCCGGGCCAGTTCAACCTGCCGCCCACGCGAGTGGAAGCGCTGTACAGCCCCGAGATGTTCGGTGCGGCGCCCAATGCGCAGGTGGTGGTCAGGTGAGGGGCCTGTCTGCCGCGATGCTGACGCTGGTGCTGATGTCCGGCGTGGCGCCGGCCTGCGCGGCATCGTCCGTCCCCACCCCGGAACAGGTACGCGCCGCGTATCGCAGTTCGGAATCTGTACTGCTCGACCGCCACGGTGTACCGGTACAGTCGCTGCGCATCGACATGCAGGCGCGCCGGCTGGACTGGGTGGCGCTGGCCGATATCTCGCCGGCGCTGCCGGCAGCGATCCTGCAGGCCGAGGATCAGCGCTTTTATGAACACGGCGGCGTCGATTGGAGCGCGGCGGCCAAGGCGGCTTGGGACAACCTGTTCCGCACCCGCCCACGAGGGGCGTCCACCATCACCATGCAGCTGGCGGCGTTGCTCGATCCGGCCTTGCAGCCTCACTCGAAAGGCCGCAGCTGGGGCCAGAAGTGGGACCAGATCCAGGCCGCGCGCGAGCTCGACGCCGGCTGGACCAAGCCGCAGATCATCGAAGCGTATATGAACCTGGTGTCGTTCCGGGGCGAGTTGCAGGGCGTGGGCGCGACCTCGCGCAGCCTGTTCGGCAAGGCGCCGTCAGGCCTGAACCTGACCGAGTCAGCGATCCTGGCCAGCCTGCTGCGCGCCCCAATGGCGGCGCCGCGATTGGTGTCGCAGCGTGCCTGCTTGCTGGCGCACGAACTGCGCATGCCGGCCACCTGCGCCGACATCGAACTGCGCACCGCCATCGCCCTCGGACGTCCGCAGCTTGCCAGCGGCATCGCCCCGGCGCCCCAGGTGGCGCAACAGCTGCTGGCCGGGATGGCGGCCGGGCAGTCGGTGCGCAGCACGCTGGATGCCGACCTACAGCGTTTTGCCCAGGGCGCGTTGCGCCAGCAGTTGATGGCGCTCACCGCGCGCAACGTCAACGATGGCGCGGTGCTGGTGCTCGACAACGCCAGCGGCGACGTGCTGGCCTACGTGGGCAATGCTGGCGGCGCCGAGGTCGATGGCGTGGCGTCGCTGCGCCAGGCCGGCTCCACCTTGAAACCGTTCTTGTACGAGCTGGCGCTGGAACGCCGCCTGCTCACCGCCGCCTCGCTGATGGACGACAGCAGTTTCGGCATCGCCACTGGCGCTGGCATCTACGCTCCGCAGAACTACGACAAGGGTTTCAAGGGATATGTCAGCGTGCGCACCAGCCTGGCCAGCTCGCTCAACGTGCCGGCCGTACGCACCTTGGTGATGACGGGTCTCGACCGCTTTTACGCACGCCTGCGCAACGTCGGTTTGAGCAGCCTGACCGAGTCGGCCGACTACTACGGTTATTCGTTGGCGCTCGGCTCTGCCGAAGTGTCGCTGCTGGAGCTGACCAACGCTTATCGCACGCTGGCCAACGGCGGCCTGTACGCGCCGGCGCGGCTGGTGGACAAGGGCGCGCTTGCAAAACCGGTGCGGGTGCAGGACGCGCGCGCCAGCTTCATCATCGGCGACATCCTGGCCGACCGGGGCGCACGCAGCACCACCTTTGGCCTGAAAAACGAACTGGCCACCACGTTCTGGAGCGCAGTCAAAACCGGCACCAGCAAGGACATGCGCGACAACTGGTGCATCGGCTACTCGGACCGCTACACGGTGGGGGTATGGGTCGGTAATTTCGACGGCCAGTCGATGTGGGACGTCTCGGGCGTGACCGGCGCCGCACCAGTGTGGCGCGACGTGATGGATTACTTGCACCACGGCCAGCCCAGCCGCGCACCGGATGCACCCCCGGGTGTGGTCAAACGCCAGGTAGCCTACCAGCCGGCGCTGGAACCTGCCAGAGCCGAATGGTTTTTGGCGGGCACCGAAACCCCGGTCGTGGCGCTGGTGCAGGGCAGCGACAGTAGTCAGCCGCCGGCCATCGTCTATCCGGCAACGGGCAGCGTGATCGCCATCGACCCCGACATTCCGGCCGACCGCGAACGCGTGGTGTTCCACGCCCAGGCCGCGCAAGGCCTCACCTGGCGCCTGAACGGCAAGCCGCTGGCCGGCGCCAGCACCGACTACCCGTGGGCCCCCCAGCCTGGCAGCTACGAGCTGGCGCTGGTGGACGGCGCCGACAAGGTGGTGGCCAGCAGCCGCTTCCAGGTGCGGGGCAATGCGCGATAGTGAAGTGTCGAGGTGGAGGTTAGGTTAAATGCCAGCGCTGGCGAACCCAGCGCACTGACGTAACGCCGCCCGCAAGTGCCCCTGTCGCCAGCCAGCCCAGGTAGAAAATGACCGCAAGCTGTGACCTCAGCGTCGGCTCGAAGCCGATCGTCAGCATGGCGAGGAGGGCCGCGATCACGACGCCGGCGCCGGCGCCGCCAGCAAAGATAATCGCCAGGGCGAAGGCAGAGCGGGTGGAATACTTGAAGCGAAATAAACAGAACAGGCCGGTGAACAGCGGTGTGCCGACGATGATCATGAAGATAATCGGGACTGCGGGACCCATGGCGCTCCGATGTGTTTTGATTGATAAAAAAGCCGCCAACCCCTGCAGGTTGGCGGCTTTTGTGGTGCGCCGGTCAGGAAGACCCGGCGTGAGCGCTGCAGCTTAGTCGCGGCTACCGCCGGCAAAGCCCAGCAGGGCCAGCATGTTGGTGAAGATGTTGTAGACGTCCAAATACAGGCGCAGGGTGGCGCTGACATAGTTGGTTTCGCCGCCGTTGACGATCTGCTGCACGTCATACAGGATGTAAGCCGAGAAGATGGCAATGGCCACGACCGAGATCACGATGCTCAGGGCGGGAATGGCGAAGAAGATGTTCGCAATCGACGCCAGGATCAGCACGATCACGCCGGCGAACAGCCAGGTACCCATGCCCGAGAAATCACGCTTGGTCACGGTAGCGATCGAGGCCAGTACCGCGAACACCGAAGCCGTACCACCGAACGCCATCATGATCAGCGTGCCGCCGTTGGAAAAGCCCATGATGCGGGTGAGCAGCGGCGTGAGCATGATGCCCATGAAGAAGGTGAAGCCCAGCAGCAGGGCCACGCCCAGGCCGGAGTTCTTGTTCTTCTCGATCGCCCAGATGAAACCGAATGCGCCGGCCAGGAACACGATCATCATCAAACCGCCACCGAGTGGCAGATGCAGCGCCATGCCGAGCGCAGCGCCCATGACGGTCGGGATCATCGACAGCGCCAGCAACCAGTACGTGTTCCGCAACACGTTGTGCTGCACCGCCCGGCGACCGCTACTGAGGTCGTAGGTGTTTTGTTGCAAGTTGTTCATGATGCCTCCAATAGTTGGTGCGGAGCAAATCCGCTTAGTTAAAAGGATAGCACGCCCGCGCATAATTACCCAAAAAACTGGGGCAAAAGCACTTAAAGGGGGCTTAAACAAGCGGTAAGCGCCCGATATGGTGCCAGTCCGCCCCAAAAATGCCCGCGCAGCGCCATTGTTCGGGCCAATCTGGTGCCGGTTTTAGGAATGCGCAAATGTTCTATGTTAAAATCGAAGGTTGATTGAACTATCAATTCTTGTTTTAAACCTTTCTTTTTATTGGAGTTTTTCAAATGGCAATCGAACGCACCCTGTCGATCATCAAACCAGACGCAGTTGCAAAAAACGTAATCGGCCAAATCTACAGCCGCTTCGAAAACGCTGGCCTGAAGATCGTTGCTGCGCAAATGAAGCAACTGTCGCGTGAAGAAGCTGAAGGCTTCTACGCTGCGCACAAAGAGCGCGGCTTCTTCAAGGATCTGGTCGATTTCATGGTGTCGGGTCCAGTCATGATCCAGGCCCTGGAAGGCGAAAACGCCGTCCTGAAAAACCGCGAACTGATGGGCGCTACCGATCCTAAGAAGGCTGACAAAGGCACCATCCGTGCTGATTTCGCCGACTCGATCGACGCCAACGCCGTTCACGGTTCGGACGCTGTTGAAGCCGCACAAGTAGAAATCGCCTACTTCTTCGGCAAGTAATTTTTTGTAATGTTCCCGTTTCCACCTTGGTGGAAACGGAAATTTTTTGTACTGTTTTGAATAGACTATGAACGCACCTCTGACCAACTTGCTGGACTTCGATCCCGCGCAGCTTATCGCTTATTGCGCCGAGTTGGGGGAGAAACCGTTCCGCGCCAAGCAACTGCAACGCTGGATCCACCAGTTCGGTGCGTCGGATTTCGACAGCATGACCGATCTGGCCAAGTCGCTGCGCGACAAACTGAAAACCCGCGCCTTCGTGGCCGCGCCTGCCATCATCAGCGACAACACGTCCACTGACGGCACCCGCAAATGGCTGATCGACGTCGGCAACGGCAACGCGGTCGAAACCGTGTTCATCCCGGAAGAAAACCGTGGCACGCTGTGCATCTCCACCCAGGCCGGTTGCGCCGTTAACTGCCGCTTCTGCTCGACCGGCAAGCAGGGCTTTTCGCGCAACCTGTCGGTCGGCGAAATCATCGGCCAGCTGTGGATGGCTGAATTTGAACTGCGTCGCACCAAGGGCATCGAGCCCGGCCCCAAGGGCGAGCGCCAGATCACCAACGTGGTCATGATGGGCATGGGCGAGCCGCTGCTCAACTTCGAACCGACCGCCACCGCACTCAAGCTGATGTTGGACGATAACGCCTACGGCCTGTCGCGCCGCCGCGTGACCCTGTCCACCTCGGGCGTGGTGCCGGCAATCGACCGCCTGGCGCAGGAAGTGCCGGTTGCGCTGGCGGTCTCGCTGCACGCGTCCAACGACGAGCTGCGCAACAGCCTGATCCCGCTGAACAAGAAATACCCGCTCAAGGAATTGATCGCCGCCTGCAAGCGCTACCTGCAATATGCGCCGCGCGACTTCATTACCTTCGAATACTGCATGCTCGATGGCGTCAACGACAGCGACGAGCACGCGCGCGAACTGATCGCGCTGGTGCAGCACCCGGTCGATGGCATCAACTGCAAATTCAACCTGATTCCATTCAATCCGTTCCCGGAGTCGGGCCTGCTGCGCTCGAAAAATCCCCGCATCAAGGCCTTCGCCCAGATCCTGGTCGATGCCGGCCTGGTCACCACCATCCGTAAAACCCGTGGCGACGACATCGACGCCGCCTGCGGCCAGCTCGCCGGCGAAGTGCAGGACCGCACCCGCGTCCAGGAACGCATGGGCAAGATGGCCGAGTACCAGCAAAAGTTCGGCGCCAATTTCGGCAAGATCGTGGAGATCCATTCCTGATGGCGCGTTGGGCGCAGCAAAACCGGTGTCGCATGGCCATGCTCGGGATGTTCCCGCTGCTGGCCGTCGCACTGGGCGGTTGCGTCACGACCCCGGATAGTCCACAATCTGCCAGTGGCGCCGACAGCGCGCGGACGCCGGGCAGCGCCGAGCGCAAGGCGGCGATTCGCACGCAACTGGCGGTCGGCTATTTCGAGCAGGGCCAGTACACGGTAGCGCTGGGCGAAATCAAGCTGGCGCTCGCTGCCGAGCCCGACAACGCCGAGGCGCTGGGCTTGCGCGGCCTGATCGAGCAAGCGCTGGGTCAACCCGCTGCCGCCGACGAGAGTTTCCGCCGCGCCCGCAAGCTGGCGCCGGAAAATCCGGACCTGGCCAACAATTACGGCTCTTTTTTGTGCGAGAGCGGCCGCGTGGCCGAGGCGTTGCCGCTGTTCGATACCGCGCTGGCCAACCGCGCTTACCGCTCGCCGGCCGGCGCCGCCAACAATGCTGGCGCGTGTGCATTGAAAATCAAGGATTACGCCAGCGCGGAGCGTTATCTGCTGCAAGCGTTGCAGTTGACGCCCGATCTGCCGGCCACCAACGCCAATCTGGCGCGGCTGTACGTGGAAAAACGCGATGTTCAGCGCGCGCATTTCTTCGTGACCCGCCTGGGCGACGTGGCAAAGATGGAGAGCCTGACGGCCGATGTGCTGTGGCTCGGGATTAAAGTGCAGCATCAGGTGGGCGATACGGGAAAACAAGCTGGTTGGGTCACGCAGTTGCGCACCCGCTACCCCGGCTCGACCGAGTATGCTGCTTATCAACGTGGGGCGTTTGATGAGTGAGACAGCAATGAATTCTGAGTGGGTAGAACCGCCAAAAGACCAGGCCAAAACCGGCCTGGCCACGCCCGGAGCACAATTGAAGGAACAGCGCGAAGCGCTGGGCCTGTCCGTGGAACAGATCGCCGACCAGCTCAAGCTGGCGCCGCGCCAGGTGGTGGCGCTCGAAGCCGGCGATTATGCATCGCTGCCCAATATGGCGGTCACGCGCGGTTTCGTGCGCGCCTATGCCAAGGTGGTGCGCATCGACGCCACGCCGCTGGTGGCGATGATCGAAGTGCGTTCGCCCACCAGCCCCGAGGTATCGCCCCCGCGCAAGGAAATCGCCGCCACCTTCTCCGATACGCGGATGCCGCTGATGAAGTCGCGCCACTCGCATACCGGCGCCTGGGTGATGGGCGGGGTAGCGGTGGTGGTCGTGGTCGGCGGGATTTTCCTCTACCAGAGCGGCCTGATTGCCCACACGCTGGCGTTGTTCGAACGTGGCGCCGATAGCGCTGCCGTGGCCACCGAGCCGGCCAAGACCGATACGACGGTGGCGCCGCTCGAGACCACGCTGGTCAAACCAGGCCAGGAAACCGCAGCGCTGCAGTCGCCCAATGTGCCGCTGGTGTCGGTGCCACCGGTCGATGGTGGCGGCGCAGCCAATGCCGGCACGGTCGCCGGCGTGGCGCCCGCGCCCGCTGCTGCTGGCACTGTCGCAACCCCAGCCACCGCACCGGTCAACACGCCGGCTCCTACCGTCAATGGCCAGCCGGCTACCACGGCAGCCACCAGCACGGCACCTGCCGCTGCAACGGCAGCCACGCCAGTTGCTGCGGCCAGCCTGACCGGCACCGCGCTGGTGTTGAAAGTGACCGAGGATTCGTGGGTCGAGATTCGTCGTCCGGGCGCCGCGCCGCTGATTTCGCGCGTGGTCAAGGCCGGCAGCACCGAAACCTTCGACATCAAGGGCCCGTCGCTGCTGATCGTCGGCAAGCCCGCCGGTGTTCAGGCGTCGCTGGGCGGCGCGCCGCTGGCGTTGCCGCAAATCGCCGGCGGCACCATCGCCCGCGTGAACATTAAATAAATCAAGTACCGAGTTAAACGACCATGTCTTCTACGCCAACAGCTATTCCTTCGGGCCAGTCACCGCGCCGCGCCAGCCGCAGCGTGCTGGTGGCGCACGGCCAGCGCCAGATCTGGGTGGGCGGCGACGCCCCCGTGGTGGTGCAGTCGATGACCAATACCGACACCGCCAACGCCATCGAAACCGCGATCCAGATCCGCGACCTGGCCCGCGCCGGGTCCGAGCTGGTACGCCTGACCGTGGACCGCCCCGAGTCGGCCGAAGCCGTGCCCTACATCCGCGAACAGCTCGACAAGATGGACGTCGATGTGCCGCTGGTCGGCGATTTTCACTACAACGGCCACACGCTGTTGAACGATTATCCCGAGTGCGCCAAGGCGCTGTCGAAGTACCGCATCAACCCGGGCAACGTGGGCAAGGGCGCCAAGCGCGACACCCAGTTTGCACAGATGATCGAAGTGGCGGCGCGCTACAACAAGCCGGTGCGCATCGGCGTCAACTGGGGCAGCCTGGACCAGGCGCTGCTGGCGCGCATCATGGATGAAAACGCCGGCCGCGCCGAGCCGTGGACCGCGCAGCAGGTCATGTACGAAGCGCTGATCACGTCGGCCATCGAGAACGCCGTGCGCGCCGAAGAACTGGGCCTGGCGCGCGACAAGATCATCCTGTCGTGCAAGGTCTCCGGCGTGCAGGACCTGATCGCCGTGTACCGCGAACTGGGCAAGCGCTGCGACTATCCGCTGCACCTGGGCTTGACCGAAGCGGGCATGGGCAGCAAGGGCATCGTGGCGTCCACCGCCGCGCTGTCGGTGCTGCTGCAAGAGGGTATCGGCGACACCATCCGCATCTCGCTCACACCGGAGCCGGGTGGCGACCGCACCAAGGAAGTGGTAGTGGGGCAGGAGATCCTGCAAACCATGGGCCTGCGCAAGTTCACGCCGATGGTGATTGCATGCCCCGGTTGCGGCCGTACTACGTCGACGACCTTCCAGGAACTGGCCGACAACATCCAGACCTTCCTGCGCGACCAGATGCCGGAATGGAAAAAGACCTACCCGGGGGTGGAAGCGATGAACGTGGCCGTGATGGGCTGCATCGTCAATGGCCCCGGCGAATCGAAACACGCCAACATCGGCATCAGCCTGCCCGGCACCGGCGAATCGCCGGCTGCGCCGGTGTTTGTCGATGGCGCCAAGTTTGCGACCTTGCGCGGCGAGCGGATCGTGGAAGAGTTTCACGAGATCGTGTTGAATTATGTGAAGGCCAACTACGGCAAGGCTGTGGCAGCGTAGTTGTATAGTTAAATGCCGTCAGCGCCGCTGGCCGTAGAGTCGTCATTCCCGCGCAGGCGGGAATCCATAGACCGCCGGCCAGGATGCTCAGCATGGATTCCCGCGTGCGCGGGAATGACGGATTCAAGAGTTGTGGTATCGGTAAAGAAAACGAATATGTCCGAAAATAAAAAAGCTGAAAAAATCACCGCCGTCAAAGGCATGAACGACATCCTGCCGCAGGATTCGCACCTGTGGCAGCTGTTCGAGAACACCGCGCAATCGGTCGTGCAAAGCTATGGCTTCCAGCAGATCCGCACCCCGATCGTGGAAGACACGGCGCTGTTCAAGCGCGCCATCGGCGCGGTCACCGACATCGTCGAAAAAGAGATGTATTCGTTCACCGATTCGATGAACGGCGACCAGCTGACCCTGCGCCCCGAAGGCACGGCCGGCGCGGTGCGCGCGGTGATCGAGCATAACCTGGTGTACGAAGGTCCGAAGCGCGTGTGGTACACGGGACCGATGTTCCGCCACGAGCGTCCGCAGCGCGGTCGCTATCGCCAGTTCTACCAGTTCGGTTGCGAAGCAGTAGGCTTTACCGGTCCGGACATCGATGCCGAGATGATCATGCTGTGCCGCCGCCTGTGGGACGACCTGGGCCTGGAAAACATCCGCCTCGAACTGAACTCGATCGGCGACGCCGACGAGCGCGCGCGTCACCGCGTGGACCTGATCGCGTACCTGGAAAGCCACGAAGCGCTGCTCGACGCCGAAGCCAAGCGCCGCCTGCACAGCAACCCGCTGCGCATCCTCGACACCAAGAACCCTGCCATGCAGGACATGGTCAATGGCGCGCCGAAACTGCTCGACTACCTGGGTGAAGAATCGCTGGCGCACTTTAACGGCGTGCGCAAGATCCTCGACCACAACAACATCCCGTACGTGATCAACCCGCGCCTGGTGCGCGGCCTCGATTACTACAACCGCACCGTGTTCGAGTGGGTCACCGATGCGCTGGGCTCGCAAGGCACCGTGTGCGCGGGCGGTCGTTACGATCCGCTGATCGCCTCGTTCGGCGGCAAGCCCACGCCAGCTGTCGGTTTCGCCATGGGCATCGAGCGCCTGCTCGAGCTGATGAAGGAAGTGGGCGAGCCTGAGCAGCCTAACCTGTGCGACGTGTACCTGGTGCACCAGGGCGAGGCAGCCCAGCTGCAATCGTTCGTGCTTGGCGAGCGCCTGCGCGACGCCGGCCTCGACGTGATCATGCATGGCTCCACCAGCAATGGTCCTGGCAGCTTCAAGAACCAGATGAAAAAAGCCGACGGCAGCGGTGCGTCGTTCGCGGTCATCATCGGTGAAGACGAAGTGACCAATCACACCGCGTCGGTCAAGGCCATGCGCGGCGCCGAAGGCGAGCAGCAGGCCACCGTACCGTTCGACGAAGTGGTCGACTACGTGGTGGACCAGATCACCGGCAGCGGCGACCATCACCACCACGTGCACGACGAGCACTGCAATCACTAAGCTGTTTGTATTCAAACCTTCCCAACTTTTTAGCAGACGAACTGACATGGCATACGATCTCGAAGAACAAGAACAACTCGCTACGCTCAAAGCATGGTGGGAGCGTTACGGCAACCTGACGACCTGGATCATCATCATCGCCCTGGCCGCTTACTCGGGCTGGGCCGGCTGGAACTACTACCAGCGCAACCAGACCACCCAGGCCTCGGCCCTGTACGAGGAACTGCAACGCGCGGTCGAAGCCAAGGACAACACCAAGGTCCAGCGCGCCGCCACCGACATGGAAAGCAAGTTCGCCAGCACCGCTTACGCCCCGATGGGCGCACTGGTGGCCGCCAAGAGCGCCTTCGATGCCAACGACGCCAAGACCGCCAAGGCCCAACTGCAATGGGCGATCGAGCACGGCGCCGACGAGTTCAAGGCGATCGCCAAGGTGCGCCTGGCCGGTTTGCTGCTCGATGAAAAAGCGTATGACCAGGCGCTGAAAGCGCTGGACGGCAACGTGCCGCCAGCGTTTGCCGGCTCGGTGGCCGACCGCAAGGGCGACATCCTGGCGGCCCAGAACAAGCTGGCCGAAGCGCGCACCGCCTACCAGGCCGCGCTGGACGCCACCGACAAGAAAAACCCGGGCCGCCAGCTGATCCAGCTGAAGCTGGAAGCGATCGGCGGCAGCGTGCCGGCCGACAAACCAGCCAAGGCAGCGGCGTAAGCGTCAGCGCGTTCCACGACTCCGGATAACCCGTAACGAGCAAGGTTGAAAATTTTATGCGCATCACCGAAAAAGCTATTGCTGCAAGCCTGCTGGCACTGTTGGCTGGTTGCTCCTTGTTTGGCTCGAAAGACACCAAGAACCAGCCAGCACCGCTGGTCGAACCGCCGGGCAGCATGCAGCCGCCCGTGGCCTGGAAGTATTCGCTGGGCAAGGCCGGCAATGCCGTCTTCACCCCGGTGCTCGCTGGCGACAGCGTATACCTGGCCGACGGCGACGGCGTGCTGGCGCGCGTGAATGCTGCCACCGGCAAGGAAATCTGGCGCATCAAGACCGGCACCGACCTGACGGCCGGCGTGGGCAGCGATGGCGAGGTCGTGGTGGTTGGCGACAAGAAAGGTGTTATCCTTGCCTTTGATGCCAACGGTAAAGAATTGTGGAAAGCACAAGCCTCGAGCGAAGTGCTGTCCTCGCCGGTGGTCGGTGGCGGGGTGGTGGTGGTACGCAGTGTCGATAACGTCATTACCGCGTACGAAGCCAAGACCGGCGCCAAGCGCTGGAACGTCACCCGTACCACGCCCGCGCTGACCCTGCGCAATGCGCCGGGCATGGTGATCAACGGCCCGAACGTGTATGTCGCCCAGCCGGGCGGCAAGCTGGTGGTGCTGGCCCTGATTGGCGGTTTGCCGCGCTTCGAAGTGGCGGTCGGTGAGCCGCGTGGCGCGACCGAACTCGAACGCGTGACCGACATTGCCGGCGCACCCGTGATTTTCGAAAAAGATGTGTGCGCCGTGTCGTACCAGGGCCGCGTGGCCTGCTACGACGCCACCACCGGCGCGCCGTCCTGGAGCAAGCCTGCTTCGTCCGACGTGGGCGTGGCAGTGGACCAGCGTTTTGTATTCGTCTCCGACGACAAGGGCGAAGTTGCCGCCTATAGCCGCGAAAGCGGCAGCAACGCCTGGAAGAACGACAAGCTGTCCTATCGCCGCCTCTCGACCCCCGTGTCGTATGGCCGCGCCGTGGCCGTTGGCGACTACCAGGGTTACATCCACTTCCTGTCGCGGGAAGATGGCGCTTTGCTAGGTCGAGTCGCGACCGATGGCAGCCCGATCCAGTCGGCTCCCGTCATCGCCGGCTCGAATTTGATTTTTCAAACTCAAGCAGGAACTGTGACCGCTCTCGCGGTCGAGTAATTCAATGAAGCCGGTAATCGCACTTGTGGGTCGACCCAATGTAGGGAAATCGACCTTGTTTAATCGTCTGACCCGCTCGCGCGATGCGCTGGTGGCGGACTTGCCTGGGTTGACGCGCGATCGTCACTATGGCGAGGGCCGTGTCGGCGAACGTCCCTTCCTCGTCATCGACACGGGCGGCTTCGAGCCGGTCGCCAAGGAAGGCATCATGCATCAGATGGCCAAGCAGACCAAGCAAGCCGTAGCCGAGGCCGACATCGTCGTGTTCCTCGTCGACGGCCGCCAGGGCCTGACGCCGCATGATAAAACCATTACCGACTTCCTGCGTAAAAGCGGCCGTCCGGTCATGCTGGTCGTGAATAAATCGGAAGGCATGCGCTATACCGCCGTGGTCTCCGACTTTTACGAGCTGGGCCTGGGCGAGCCGTATTCGATCTCGTCCGCGCACGGCGACGGCGTGGCCGACCTGGTGGAGGAGGCGCTGAACCTGGCCTTTGCCCAGCGTCCCGACGAGCCGGAAGAACTCGATCCTGCCCAGCGCGGTGTCAAGATCGCCCTGGTCGGTCGTCCCAACGTGGGCAAATCGACCCTGATCAACACCCTGGTCGGCGAAGAGCGCGTGATCGCCTTCGACATGCCGGGCACTACCCGCGACTCGATCGAGATTCCGTTCGAGCGCGAAGGCAAGCAGTACACGCTGATCGACACGGCCGGTATTCGCCGCCGCGGCAAGGTGTTCGAAGCGATCGAGAAATTCTCGGTCGTCAAAACCCTGCAGTCGATCTCGGAAGCCAACGTGGTCGTGCTGATGCTCGACGCCCAGCAGGATATCTCCGAGCAGGATGCCCACATCGCCGGCTTCGTGCTGGAAACGGGCCGCGCGCTGGTGATCGCCGTCAACAAGTGGGACGGCCTGCGCACCGACGAGCGCGACGAGATCAAGATCGACATCGACCGCAAGCTCGACTTCCTGTCGTTCGCCAAGATGCACTTTATCTCTGCACTGAAGTCGCAGGGCATCGGTCCACTGATGAAGTCGGTCGATGCGGCTTACGCGGCTGCAATGTGCAACCTGTCCACGCCCAAGCTGACCCGCGCGCTGATCGAAGCGGTGGAAAAGCAGGAGCCACGGCGCAAGGGTTCGATCCGTCCGAAGCTGCGCTATGCGCACCAGGGCGGCATGAACCCGCCGGTCATCGTCATCCACGGCAACGCCCTGGAAGCGGTGGGCGATCCGTACAAGCGCTACCTCGAGAAGCATTTCCGCGATACGTTCAGCTTGATAGGCACGCCGCTGCGTATCGAGCTGCGCACGGGTAAAAACCCGTTCGACAAGCGTACCGAAAAGAAGTAATCGCGTGACAACGCCGGGTCACGTTATTGTGACCTGGCTTTCTCCTTAGTTTTCAATTAAATAGGCTGTTTTTTTGCGGTGCGACACTGCAAAAAAAGCAAAAACAGGTTACAGTGGCTTGGAAGCACCATTCCCTACGTGGCGAGCGGTGTTTCAGCGAATATCATTTGACTTTCGCTGGGCCACGTACTTGAAATCAAGCGTTTCGCCTCCAAATCTAACACAACAACATAAAATGGAGCTGTTATGAGCAACAAAGGGCAACTGTTACAAGACCCATTCCTCAACGCACTGCGCAAAGAGCACGTGCCGGTGTCGATCTACCTCGTTAACGGCATCAAGTTGCAGGGCCACATCGAATCGTTCGATCAGTACGTCGTACTGCTGCGCAATACTGTGACCCAGATGGTGTACAAGCATGCCATCTCCACCGTGGTGCCGGCTCGCGCCGTCAACCTCAGCATCGATAACGACGCGGACTAAGCGCTTGCCTTACCCTTACTGCGTCACCCCAACCTTACAGATCGTCGTATGCGTGCAGCTCTAGTCGGTATTGATTTCGGCCAGGGCGACTTCGCCGCCAGCGTCGAGGAACTGCAACTGCTGGCCCGTTCAGCAGGTGCGGAACCCGTGACGACGATCACCGCCAAGCGCTCCGCCCCGGACTCCGCGTATTTCGTCGGCAGCGGCAAGGCTGACGAAATCGGCCAGGCCGTGCTCGACGAGCGTATCGAAATCGTCATCTTCAACCACGCTCTTTCGCCGGCCCAGCAGCGCAACCTGGAAAAGCGCCTGAATATCCGTGTGCTCGACCGTACCAGCCTGATCCTCGACATTTTCGCCCAGCGCGCTGCCTCGCACGAGGGCAAGCTGCAGGTGGAACTGGCGCAGTTGCAGCACCTGGCCACGCGTCTGATCCGCGGCTGGACTCACCTGGAACGGCAAAAGGGCGGTATCGGCCTGCGCGGTCCCGGCGAAACCCAGCTCGAAACAGACCGCCGGCTGATCGGCGAGCGTGTAAAAGCCCTGCGCGCGCGCCTGGCCAAGCTGCGCAAGCAGCATGAAACCCAGCGCCGTTCGCGTGGCCGCAGCCAGACTTTTTCCGTGTCGCTGGTCGGCTATACCAATGCCGGCAAGTCCACCCTGTTCAACGCGGTGACCAAGGCCGGCGTGTATGTTGCCGACCAGTTGTTCGCCACGCTGGACACGACCTCGCGTCGCGTCTACATGGGACAGGAAGTGGGCAACGTCGTGTTCTCGGACACGGTCGGCTTCGTGCGCGAATTGCCGCACCAGCTGGTGGCGGCATTCCGCGCCACGCTCGAAGAGACCATCCACGCCGATTTGCTGCTGCACGTGGTGGACGCTTCGTCGCCGGTGCGCATGGAGCAGATCGAGCAGGTCAACCTGGTGCTCAAGGAAATCGGCGCCGATCATATTCCGCAAATTTTAGTGTGGAACAAGATCGATGCCGCTGGCCTGGAGCCTTCGGTCGAGCGCGACGAATATGCTAAGATTTCCCGCGTTTTCCTCAGCGCCCGCACCGGTGTCGGCGTGGACCTGCTGCGCGAAGCGGTGGTGGAATGGGCCAAGGCGGCCCCGGGCGCCAGGCTCAACGAAGCGTACCCGATCGATGCGGACGAAGCAGAGCTCGATACAGACGATGCAGCGCAGGAGCCGGAGCCGGACAGGTCTGATTCCGGCGACGACAGCAGTACCTCGCGCAGTTCCCCTACAACTCACGTTGGATCCCACTAATGCGTGTCCCATCAATGATCAAACGTCTCGGCATCAAGCTGTCGCTGAACGACCCCCGCTGGGGCTCGGACAAGAAAGACGGCGAGCCGCAGGCGAACGAAGGCAAAAAGCCTGGCGAAGGCCCTCCCGACATGGAACAGTTGTGGCGCGATTTTAATGAGCGCCTGAACAATTTCTTCGGCCAGAAAAAACGCCCGGACAACAATAACAACGGCAACAACAACGGCGGGGGCGGCATGCCGCGTCCCGATCCGGCCGGCATGCGCGCCACCGCTGGCGCGATTGCCGGCGTGGCCGCGCTGATCTGGCTGGCCTCGGGCTCGTTCATCGTGCAAGAGGGCCAGGCCGGCATCGTCTACACCTTCGGCAAATACACGCACTCGACCGGATCCGGTTTCAACTGGCGCTGGCCGTACCCGTTCCAGTCGAACGAAACCGTGCGCGTGTCGCAGATGCGCATGGTCGAGATCGGCTATCGCGGCAACATCAAGAACAAGCAGACCCAGGAATCCCTGATGCTGACCGATGATGAAAACATCATCGACATGCAGCTGGCCGTGCAGTTCAAGCTGAAAGACCCCGTGGCCTGGCTGATGAACAACCGCGACGAGGAAGAAACCGTGCGCCAGGTCGCCGAGACGTCGATCCGCGAAATCGTCGGCAAGAACAAGATGGACTTCGTCCTGTACGAGGGCCGCGACAAGGTCGCCTACGAAACCCAGGTGCTGATGCAAGCCATCCTCGACCGTTACGCTTCCGGCGTGCTGATCTCGGGGGTGACCCTGCAGGCAGTGCAGCCGCCCGAGCAGGTGCAGAGCGCCTTTGATGATGCGGTCAAGGCTGGCCAGGATCTGGAACGCCAGAAGAACGAAGGCCAGGCTTACGCCAACGACGTCATTCCGAAAGCGCGCGGTACCGCTTCGCGCCTGATGCAGGAAGCCGAAGCGTACCGTTCGATGGTCACCGAGAACGCCACCGGTAACGCCAACCGCTTCAAGCAGGTGCTGGTTGAGTACCAGAAGGCGCCGGCTGTGACGCGCGACCGCATGTACCTCGACACCATGCAGCAGATCTTCTCGAGCACCAGCAAGGTGATGGTCGACTCCAAGAACGGCAACAACCTGCTGTACCTGCCGCTCGACAAGCTGATCGCCCAGGCCGCTGCTGGCGATGCTGCCCGCAACAGCAATAATAGCAACAGCGCCGGTTCGCCAGCGACCGCGCCGACCACGGCAACGCTGCCGGCCGACGTGATGCCATCGGTGGAAGTGAGCCGCCAGCGCGAGCCGCGCCCGCGGGATTCCTCACGTGAACGGGAGAGTCGTTAATGAATCGCATAGTCAGTACCCTCGTGGCAGGTTTTGTCCTGCTGCTGATCCTGTCGTCGATGATCTTCGTGGTCGACCAGCGCAAGTATGCCATCGTGTTCGCGCTGGGCCAGATCAAGGAAGTCGTGCGCGAGCCAGGTTTGCACTTCAAGCTGCCGCCACCGTTCCAGAACGTGGTGCTGCTCGATAACCGCATCATGACCATCGAGTCGCCGGACGCCGAGCGCTTCATCACGGCCGAGAAGATGAACATTTTGGTCGACAGCTTCGTCAAGTGGCGCATTGGCCGCAACGAAGGCCAGGCCAAGCTGTACTACGTCACCTTCGGCGGCGACGAAACCCGTGCCCGCGACCGCATGTCGGTCATCATCAAGTCGGCGCTGAACGAGGAAATCACCAAGCACACGGTGAGCGAAGTGATCTCGGGCAAGCGTGGCCAGGTGATGGAAGCGATCCGCAACAAGGTGGTGCAGGAGTCGGCCCAGATCGGCGTCGAGATCATCGACGTGCGCCTGAAACGCGTGGAATACGTCGAGCAGATCAACAACTCGGTGTACGAGCGCATGAAAGCCGAGCGCCTGCGCGTGGCCAACGAGCTGCGTTCGACCGGTTCGGCAGCGTCCGAAACCATCCGCGCCGACGCCGACCGCCAGCGCACCGTGATCCTTGCCGAAGCCTATCGCGACGCCGAGAACATTCGTGGTGAAGGCGATGCGAAAGCGTCGCAGATCTACGCCGAAGCGTTCGGTCGCAACCCGGAGTTCTACAAGTTCTACCGCAGCCTCGAGGCGTACCGCACGACCTTCAAGAGCCAGGGCGACGTGATGGTGGTCGATCCGAGTTCGGACTTCTTCAAGTACTTCAAGAGTTCCGGTAGCAGCGGTCAGAAGTAACAGGGGAGGGCGCCTGTCCTGGCGCTTTGTTCCTGCCCGCACCCGCTGTTCCGTCATCCCCGCGCAGGCGGGGATCCAGTTTTTCCGGTCCGCCCGCAAATTGGATTCCCGCCTGCGCGGGAATGACGACTCGGCCCCCAGGGCGCATTTTTTACCTCCCCCCAAGCATTTTCGCGTAAAATATCAGGTTCGGCCTGTCACTTGTTGACACGCGGCGCCCGCGCCCCATTGTTCATTATTTAATCATTGTCTCCCATGCCGAATTGGCTTTTGCCCGAGAATATCGCCGACGTGTTGCCGTCGGAAGCCCGCAAGATTGAAGAACTGCGTCGTTTGATGCTGGATAACTTCCGTCTGTACGGGTACGAACTGGTGATGCCACCGCTGCTCGAGTACCTCGAGTCGCTGCTCACCGGCACCGGTACCGACATCGACCTGCGCACCTTCAAACTGGTGGACCCGATCTCGGGCCGCCTGCTGGGCCTGCGTCCCGACATGACCACCCAAGTGGCGCGCATCGACGCCCACCTGCTCAACCGTGCTTCGGTCACGCGCCTGTGCTACGCCGGCAACGTGCTGCACACGCATCCGTCGGGCCTGCACGCTACCCGCGAGCCGCTGCAGATCGGCGCCGAAATCTACGGCCACGCCGGCCTGGAAGCGGACGCCGAAATCCAGGAGCTGGCGCTGTCCACCCTGGCATTGGCCGGTTTCCCGCAAGTGCGGCTGGACCTGACCCACGTCGGTGTGCTGCGCGCGATCATCGAGGGCGACGCTGCTGCTGCCAGGGACGAAGCGGCGCTGTACCTGGCGCTGCGCGCCAAGGACGTCTCGGACCTGAAAGCGCTCACCGCCAACTACGCGCCGCAAACGCGCGACGCGCTGCTGGCGCTGACCCAGCTGTACGGCGACATCGACGTGCTGAAAAAAGCGCGCGAGGTGCTGCCGGACCTGCCGGGCATCGCCAAGGCCTTGGCCGAACTGGCGGCGCTGGCTGCATCGGTGCTTGGCCGCGCCGAGGTCGCCATCGACCTGGCCGACCTGCGCGGTTACCAATACGAAAGCGGTGCGATGTTCGCGCTGTATGTGCCAGGCTTGCCGAACGCGGTGGCGCGCGGCGGCCGTTACGATCACGTAGGCGAAGCCTTCGGCCGGGCCCGTCCCGCCACCGGTTTCTCGCTCGACCTGCGCGAGCTGGCGCGCCTGTTACCCACTGCGGAACGCAAGCATTCGATCCGCGCGCCGTGGGGCAATGCGCCTGAATTGAAAGAAAAAATCGCCGAGCTGCGCAAGTCCGGCGAAGTCGTGATCCAGAGCATGCCTGGTCACAGCAACGAGCTGGACGAGTTCGAGTGCGATCGCGCGCTGGTGCTCGACGATAACAGTAGTCAATGGATTCTTAAAAACTTAGGTTAGTGTGATGTCAAACAAAAACGCAAAGAATGTGGTCGTCATCGGCACCCAATGGGGTGACGAAGGTAAAGGCAAGATCGTCGATTGGCTGACCGATCATGCACAAGGTGTGGTGCGCTTCCAGGGCGGTCACAACGCCGGCCACACGCTGGTTATCGGCGGCGTCAAAACCGCGCTGCAACTGATACCTTCGGGCATCATGCGCCCAGGCGTGGCCTGCTACATCGGTAACGGTGTGGTGGTGTCGGTGCCGGACGTGCTGCGCGAAATCGACAAGCTGGAAAAAGTCGGTGTCGAAGTGGCCTCGCGCCTTAAAGTGTCGGACGCAGCGCCGGTCATCCTGCCTTACCACTCGGCACTCGACCTGGCCCGTGAAGCCAAGCGTGGCGAAGCGAAAATCGGCACCACCGGCAAGGGCATCGGCCCGGCCTACGAAGACAAGGTCGCCCGTCGTGCCATCCGCGTGGCCGACCTGCTCAACGAAACGCGCTTTGCCGAAAAGCTGGCCGAGAACCTCGACTACCATAATTTCGTGCTGGAACACTATCTGAAAGCACCGAAGGTCGACTACCAGAAGACCCTGGACGACGCGCTGGCCTACGTGCCACGCCTGCGCCCGATGGTCACCGATGTCTCGAGCGCGCTGTACGCCGCCCACAAGGCTGGCGCCAACCTGCTGTTCGAAGGCGCGCAAGGTTCGCTGCTGGACGTCGATCACGGCACCTATCCGTTCGTCACCTCGTCGAACTGCGTGGCAGGCAATGCCGCCGCCGGTGCTGGCGTGGGTCCGAACATGTTGCACTACATCATGGGCATCACCAAGGCCTACACCACCCGCGTCGGTTCCGGTCCGTTCCCCTCGGAACTGCCAACCGATGCAGGCGTTGGCCATCACCTGGCGCAAGTGGGCCACGAGTTCGGCACCGTGACGGGCCGCGCTCGCCGCTGCGGCTGGTTCGATGCCGCGCTGCTGCGTCGTTCGGTGCAAATCAACGGCGTGACCGGCATGTGCCTGACCAAGCTGGACGTGCTCGACGGTATCGAAACCCTGAAACTGTGCACCGGCTACACTATCGACGGCGTCACCGTGGACATCTTCCCGTCGGGCGCCGAAGAAGCGGCCCGCTGCGTGCCGATCTACGAAGAAATGCCAGGCTGGACCGAAAGCACCGTCGGCGCCAAGACCATGGAAGCGCTGCCGGCCACCGCCCGCGCCTACATCAAGCGCATTGAAGCGCTGGTCGGCGTGCCAGTCGACATGGTCTCGACCGGGCCGGATCGTGAAGAAACGATCGTGCTGCGTCACCCGTTCGCCTAATCGTTCGCATAATAAGAGGAATGTCATGAACAACCCGCAAACCAATGAAAAACACCTCTGGGTGTCCTGGGACGAATACCACCGCCTGATCGAGCGCCTGGCGCTCAAGGTGCATGAGTCTGGCTGGAAATTCGACATGGTGCTGTGCCTGGCGCGCGGCGGCGTGCGTCCTGGCGACGTGTTCTCGCGTATTTTCGACGTGCCGCTGGCGATCCTGTCGACCAGCTCGTACCGCGAAGACAAGGGCACCACCCAGGGCGACCTCGACATCGCCAAGTACATGACGATGACCAAGGGCCCGCTGTCGGGCAAGATCCTGCTGGTCGACGACCTGGCCGATTCGGGCGTTACCCTGATCAAGGTCATGCAGCACCTGAAGGAAAACTTCGATGGCGTGACCGAAGTGCGTTCGGCCGTGATCTGGACCAAGGGCAGCTCGGCCTTCCGTCCTGATTACCAGATGGAAGAACTGCCGCACAATCCGTGGATCCACCAGCCGTTCGAGGACTACGACGGCCTGCGTCCGCATCAACTCGCGGCATGGATCAAAAAAGGCGACACCGCGCAGTAATCGGTGACACAAGGGGAGCTTCGGCTCCCTTTTTAATTCAAGAACAAAAACATGACCCAAGATTTCTTTCAGACCTTCATCCTGCTGGTCCTGGTGACCGATCCTTTCGGTAACGTGCCGCTATTTGCCAGCGTGCTCAACCCCGTGCCGCCGGCACGCCGCCCGCGCATCGTGATACGCGAGTGCGCGATCGCCTTTGGCCTGCTGCTGATCTTCATGTTCTTCGGTCGCCATTTCCTGGCCGCGCTGCATTTGTCCGAGGTGGCACTGCGCATCGGTGGCGCCGTGATCCTGCTCTTGATCTCGATCCGCATGATCTTCCCCCATCCTGATGGCGTGCTGGGCCGCACCGACGGCGCCGAGCCGTTCATCGTACCGCTGGCCATACCCGCGCTGGCCGGCCCGTCCGCGCTGGCCACCGTGCTGCTGTTCTCGAGCGAGAGCACCGGCGAGGTGCTGGTGCACGTGGCGGCGCTGGCGGCCGTGGCCGTGGTGTGGCTGGCCGTGTTCCTGTCGGCCGAACGGCTGCAAAAAGTGCTGGGTCCGCAGGTGATGACCGCGTTCGAACGGCTGATGGGGCTGATCCTGACCGCGATGTCGATCGAGATGTTGCTGAGCGGAATACGCGAGTTCGTCAAAACCTTGTAGGGTCGCGGGACCGCGTCCCGATTGAAAAAAACGCTGTACAGTGCGCAAGCAACGGCGCTACAGTGGCTGAAACAACAATGTAAACAATTTACATAGTGATGCGTCGCCTGCCGCCAACTCCGCCGGCGGGGACGCGCAGCCTCACCACTGTCAGCATTATCGGCGCCCCCTTGCGGCGCCATGCCTGGTGATTCTTCCGAACGACAAAACCAGGAGTACCCATGAAAAGCTCTGCCCGGCATACGCCTGCCCTTCGCCTGTCCGTTATTTCCAACGCCGTGGCCGCATCGTTTGCCGCCACGTTGCTGATTGCCCCGCTGGCGCATGCCCAGCTCAGTACGGCCACCATCCAGGGCCAGGTCGCCAGCGGCGCCGCCCCTTCGGCTGGCGCTGCCGTCACCGCCACCAACGAATTGAACGGTTATAAGTACGAAACCACTACCCGCGCCGACGGCAGCTATGTGTTGACTGGCGTGGCGCCCGGCACCTACCGCATCCGCGTGGGTGAGCAGCAGGCCGAACCGGTCACCGTCAGCGTCGGTCAGACCAGCCAGGTCAACCTGCAATTGCAGGCCGGTGTGCAGCAGGTGGTGATCACCGGCTCGGCGTCGCGGCGCGACGTGACCGGTTCCGAGGTAGGCACGTCGGTGTCGCGCCAGCAGATCGAAAAGCTGCCGCAGGTCACCCGCAACTTCCTCTCGTTTGCCGACCTGGCGCCCGGGGTGCGCTTCAATGTCGATACTGCCGGCAACGTCAAGATGCAGAGCGGCTCGCAGAGCCAGGACAACGTTAACGTTTTCATCGATGGCGTCAGCCAGAAGAACAACATCCTGCGCGGCGGCGTCTCCGGGCTCGACTCGAGCCGGGGCAACCCGTTCCCGCAATCGGCCGTGGCCGAGTACAAGGTGATCGCGCAGAACTACAAGGCAGAGTTCGACCAGGTGTCGAGCGCGGCGATTACGGCGGTGACCAAGTCGGGTGGCAACACCCTGAGCGGCGATGTGTTCTGGGACCACAGCGGCACCAACCTCACCGCCAAGGACCCGTTCCAGAAGGAGTCGGAGCGCAAGGGCGTGGGCCGGCCGTCGTCGTCGCAGGACCAGTACGGCGTCACCCTTGGCGGCCCGATCAAGGAAGACGTCGCGCACTTCTTCATCGCGTACGAAGGCAAGAAGATCGACAGCCCGCGCCAGGTGATCGCCCAGCGCACCGACCTGCTGCCCGATGCCGGCATCGTGCCGTCGCTGCTGGCGCGCCAGGGTTCGCAGGTGTCGAGCTTCAAGGAAGACCTGCTGCTGGTGAAGGTTGATGCGCAGATTTCGCGTAACCAGCGCATTGAGGCCACTGCCCGCGTGCGCCGCGAGTCGGACCTGATCCCCGAGGACCTCAAGCTCAGCGTGGCAGAGAACGTTCTGGATCGGACCAACGACGAAGACCGCTTCGACGTCAAGCACGAGTGGAGCGATAAAGGATTCCTCAACGAAGCGCGCTTCGGCTACGAAAAATACAGCTGGAACCCGCGCTCGGACGCGGCCAACCCGTACGTGCGCTACCAGGTTTCGCCCAGCAACAGCGACAACAACGTGGTCGATGTGCTGATCACCGGCGGCTCGCCCAACAACCAGTTCCGCCAGCAGCGCGGCCTGCTGTTGCAGGACGACCTGACTTACACCGGTCTGGAAAGCCATACCTTCAAGGCCGGCGTCAAGGTCAAGCGCATCGACTACAACCTGTCCGGTACCGCGCGCGCGGTCGAGCAGCGCTGGGAGCGCATCGATACCGTTACCGGCATACCGAGCCTGATCCGCGCCGAGCCGGCGATACCGGCTGCCGGCGTGGCGTTTTCCAACAACCAGTACGGCATCTACTTCCAGGACGACTGGCAGGCCACCGACAAGCTGCTGCTCAACCTTGGCCTGCGCTACGACTACGAGAGCAATATGCTCAACAACAGTTACGCCACGCCGGCCGACCGCGTGGCCATCTTCGGCCGGCAGGATCCGCGCGAAGGCGCGCCGGCCGGCCAGACCTATGTGCAGTCGCTGGCCAGAGGCGGCGTTAACATCGCCGACTACATCAGCAACGGCAACAGCCGCAAACCGTTCAAGGATGCGTGGGCGCCGCGCCTGGGCCTCTCGTACGACATCAACGGCGACCGCGCCTCGGTGCTGTTTGCCGGCTGGGGCAGGGCGTATGATCGCGCCATCGCCAACCACGCACTGGACGAGGCGCAGAAGAATTCGCAGCCCGGTGGCGAAATCTGGCTGATCAAGAACAACCACAAGATGGCGTACACCGACCAGTTCAGCTTTGGCCTGCGCCAGGCGCTCGGTCGCTGGAATGGCGAAGTGGGCTACACCAACTCGCGCAGCCGCAACCAGTTCAACTGGTTCGGTGGCAACCGCGACGTCAACGGCACCTGGGGCAACGGCAGCCCGATCGATCCGCTGTTCGGTTCCGTGCCCGGCTACAGCACCCTGGTGCTGGGCGACTTCATCACCCAGGCCAAGGCCGAGAACATCTACCTGAAACTGGACAAGCCCTATACCAAGGCCTCCACCTGGAGCCTGGGCGCCACCTACACCTATAGCCGCGGCGAGACCACCAACAACGAGTGGACCAACAACACCTTCAACTGGACCTACGGCCGCTATGCTACCGCCTGGAATCCGTCGACCGACGTCGAGAAACACCGCCTGGTGGTGGCGGGCGTGTCCGATGGCTTGCTGCCGTTCGGCCTGATGCTGTCCGGGAAAATGACCTACGGCTCGGGCCTGCCGTACCGCATCACCGACTGTTCGCGCGGCTCCACCAGTTGCGTAGCGGCCGAGGGTAAAGGCAGCAACTTCCGCCAGGTGGACGTGGGCCTGGCGAAAGAGGTCAAGTTCGCCTTCGGTGCGCTGTCGCTGCGCGCCGATGTGCTCAACCTGTTCAACAGCATCAACTACGGCGGCTACGACGGCTGGGGTGGTGGACCGGGCAATCCAGTCAACCGCCTCGGCGGCGACAACGCCAACCTGGGCGTGCCCAACTCGATCGGCGGCCCGATGCGCACGGTGAAGTTCAGCGCGCGTTACGCGTTCTGATCCTGTTGTACCTCGCATCCGGGCGTTCCCTGCCCGGATGCTGCCAACCCACGTCGAAATGAATTGACCGCTCCCGGCAATTTGCTTTATATTTCGATGGATGTCTAATTAGATGTTTATCTTAATACGAGTGCCGCTACATGAATGCCAACAACAGTGCCTTCAAGGCGATTGCCGATCCGGCGCGGCGCGAGATCCTGCGGCTGCTGCGCGATGGGGAGATGACGGCCGGCGACCTGGCCGAACATTTCGACACGAGCAAGCCGACCATGTCGCACCACTTTGCGGTGCTGGTGGAGGCCGACCTGGTCGCCCGTCGGCGCGAAGGGCAGACCATCTGGTACAGCCTCAATACCACCGTGTTGCAGGACGTCGTCGCGTGGATGATGGACCTGACCGAACCCACCGGGAGAAAAAAATGAAAGCCCGTTTCATCGTTGTCTGCCTCGTCCTGATCGCCATCTCCAGCGCCATCACCTGGCACTTTTACCCCGCGCTGCCCGAGAGCGTGCCGGTGCACTGGAATGCCGCCGGCGAAGTTGACGGTGTTGGTCCGCGCGCCATGCTCTGGCTGCTGGGCCCCGGCCTGATGGCATTGGTGGGGCTGCTCGGGCTGGTGCTGCCATGGCTGTCCCCGCGCCGCTACGGCATGACCGCGTTCGAGTCCACGTACCTGTATTCGACCGGCGTGGTGGTGGCGTTGCTGGCATATATCCACGTGCTGGTGCTGATCGCTGCCACCGGCGGCCAGGTGGCTATGGACCGCGCGGTAGCGGCCGGGATATGCATCGTGCTGATCCTGGTCGGTAACCCGCTGGGCAAGGTGCGCAAGAATTTCTACCTCGGCATCTGCACACCGTGGACATTGAGCAGCGACCGCGTGTGGTACGCCACCCATCGCCTGGCCGCGCGGCTGATGGTGGCCAGTGGCGTGATGGGCCTGATCGGGGTGCTGGTGGGCGCGCCGGCCTGGCTGTTACTGCTGTTGATGCTCTGGTGGGCGCCGGTGGCCGTGCTGCACTCGCTGGCGTGCTACAGGCGCCTGGAAAAAGCGGGTACTCTTGAATCGAACTGAACCACTACATACCGAAGGAGATCGTTGATGCGTATGACGCTGGCCTTGTGCACGCTGTTGTTCTGCTGGACGGCCAATGCCGCCATGCCTATCGCACCCGCTGCACCCGCTGCACCCGCTGCCCCCGCTGCCCCTGCTGCACCTGCGGTACCCTTTGTCGTGCGCGACGTGACGCTCGATGTCGGTGGTGGCACGCTGCGCGGTACCGAGCTCGTGCCCAAGGCGGAGGAGGGCAAGCTGCCGGTCGTGCTGCTGCACGCCGGCTCCGGCCCCACCGACCGCAACGGCAACAGCATCGCGCTGCCCGGCGCCAACGACAGTCTGAAAATGGTGGCCGAAGGACTGGCTGCGCGCGGCATCGCCTCGGTGCGGTACGACAAGCGCCTGATCGCGGCCAGCGTCTCACCGCAGTGGAGCGAGGCCGACCTGCGCTTCGATGATTTCGTCAACGACGCCGTGGCGTGGATTCGCCAGTTGAAAGCCGATCCGCGTTTTTCGAAGGTGGTGGTGGCCGGGCATAGCGAAGGCGCGCTGATCGCCGCTGGCGCCTGCCGGCGCGGCGCGGCTGATGGCTGCGTGGAGATCGCCGGCATCGGTCGCGGCCTCGACGAAGTGCTCGACGAGCAGTTGAAGCCGCACCTGACGCCGGAACAGTTTACCCAGCATCAGCGCATCGTGGCGTCGCTCAAGGAGGGCAAGCTGGCCGACGCGGTGCCGCCCGAGCTGATGATGTTGTACCGGCCGTCGGTGCAGCCGTACCTGATTTCAGCACTGCGCCACGAACCGCGCGCCGCCATCGCCGCCTTGACCATGCCGGTGCTGATCGTGCAGGGCACGTCCGATATCCAGGTCAAAGTGGCTGACGCGGAGGCGCTGGCCAGGGCGCAGCCAGCGGCGAAAGTGGTGATTGTCGAGGGCATGAACCACCTGCTGAAAATTGTCGGTGACGACCAGGCTTTGCAGGTGAAATCGTATGGCAGCAATGCGCTGCCGGTGGCGCCGCAGTTGCTCGATGCGGTCGCCACCTTCGTGCAGGGCCTGTAAGTTGAGCTAAAGCTCAGCTCTCCCGGCGCTCCACCCGGCCACCGACGTGGCGCGCAAAGCGGGTGGGATCGTCGCCGTGAACGGGCGCCATGTCGGGCCACGGCCAGCCGCCGAAGCCGGTGCGCTGGTAGTCGGCATGGGCCTGGCGAATTTCCTGTTCGCTGTTCATCACGAACGGGCCGGCTTGCGCCACCGGTTCACCGATCGGCCGGCCTTGCAGCACCAGGAACTGCGCGGGTTTGGCGCCGTTCTGGATGACCAGCGGCGCATCGGTACGCAGGTCGTTGGCGCTGCGGGCAGCAATGGCCTGGCCGCCGATGGTGGCGCCGTCGCCGTCGAAATAATACAGCGCCCGCCTGGTCTGCGCACCGCGCGTGGGCGGCAGCGTCCACTCGGCGCCCGGTTCCATCGTGATCACCCAGATCGCCAGGTCACTGTCTTCGGCAGACGCCCACGAATCGGGCGGTGGCGCCAGTGGCGTCATGTCAGCCAGCTTGCCAGCCACGCACAGCACGTCGGTGCGGGCGCCGCCAGCATCGGTCACCACCTGGCGCGGCACATCCTCTGACCACAACATGGTGAAATGCGGTTCGACCATCTTGCTGCGCGCCGGCAGGTTGAGCCAGATCTGGAACAGCTCGAGCGGATTGTCGGCATCGGTCTTTAAAAGCGGGAACATCTCGGAGTGGACGATGCCGCGACCGGCCGTGAGCCACTGCACGTCGCCGGCGCCGAAGCGGGCGGCGGCGCCCAGCGAATCGGCATGGTCGATCAGGCCGCGGCGCACGATGGTCACGGTTTCGAAACCGCGATGCGGGTGGCCGGGAAAGCCCGGCACCTGCTGGCCGTGGTACATATTCCAGCCATCGACGTTGGCGAAATCCTGGCCGATGTTGCGGCCCGAAAGCGGTTTGGCGGGGCCGTACTTGCCGTTACCGTGCGGGTAGCCATCGACGTGGTGGACGCAGAATAAAAACGGGTCCATGGTGGCCCAGGGCATGCCCAGCGGGCCGCTGCTGATGATCGGAGATGAGATTGGATTCATTGAATACCTTATGACGGCAGCGTGTCTGCCCCCGGGGCGCCGAACAGCTGCTTTTTGAGCCCATGGAGCTGGTCGCGCACTTGCGCGGCTTTTTCGAATTCGAGATTCTTGGCGTGATCGACCATGGCTTTTTCCAGGCGCTTGATCTCCTTGGCGATCTGCTTTTCGCTCATCGATTCGTACTTGGCCGATTCCTGCGCCACCGCCAGTTCTTCCTTCGCTTCGGCCGGGCTGAATACGCCGTCGATCATGTCCTTGATCTTCTTCTGCACACCACGCGGCACGATGCCGTTGGCGGTATTGAAGGCGATCTGCTTGGCGCGCCGGCGTTCGGTCTCGCCGATCGCGCGTTCCATCGAATCGGTCATGCGATCGGCGTACAGCAGCGCCACGCCGTTGAGGTTACGCGCGGCCCGGCCGATGGTCTGGATCAGCGAGCGCTCGGAGCGCAGGAAGCCTTCCTTGTCGGCGTCGAGAATCGCCACCAGCGACACCTCGGGCAAGTCCAGGCCCTCGCGCAGCAGGTTGATCCCGACCAGCACGTCGAAGGTACCGAGGCGCAGGTCGCGCAGCAGTTCGACGCGCTCCACCGTTTCAATATCGCTGTGCAGGTAGCGCACCTTGATGCCATGGTCGCTCAGGTATTCGGTCAGCTGCTCGGACATGCGCTTGGTCAGCGTGGTCACCAGCACCCGCTCGTTCTTGGCCACGCGGTCGGTGATCTCCGACATCAGGTCGTCCACCTGCGAGCTGGCGGGACGCACGATGATCAGCGGGTCCACCAGGCCGGTGGGCCGCACCACCTGCTCGACCACCTGGTCTGCATGGGTCTTTTCGTAGTCGGCCGGCGTGGCCGAGACGAACACGGTCTGGCGCATCTTCTGCTCGAATTCCTCGAACTTCAACGGCCGGTTGTCGAGCGCGGACGGCAGGCGGAAGCCGTAGTCCACCAGGTTGGTCTTGCGCGAACGGTCGCCGTTGTACATGGCGCTCAACTGGCCGATCAGCACGTGCGACTCGTCCATGAACATCAGCGCGTCCTTGGGAAGGTAGTCGACCAGCGTAGGGGGCGGGTCGCCCGGCATGGCGCCGCTCAGGTGCCGCGAGTAGTTCTCGATACCCTTGGTGAACCCGATTTCCTGCATCATCTCGAGGTCGAAGCGGGTGCGCTGTTCCAGGCGCTGCTCTTCGATCAGCTTGCTCTCGTTGCGGAAGAATTCCAGGCGGTCGCGCAGTTCGAGCTTGATCGACTCGACCGCGCGCAGCACGGTCGAACGCGGCGTGACATAGTGCGAGCCGGGATAGACGGTAAAACGCGGGATCTTCTGCTTGACGCGGCCCGTGAGCGGGTCGAACAGCTGTATCGATTCGAGCTGGTCGTCGAACAGGTCGAGGCGCACGGCCAGGTCGGCATTCTCGGCCGGGAAGATGTCGAGCGTGTCGCCGCGCACGCGGAAGGTGCCGCGGCCGAAATCGACTTCGTTGCGCGTGTACTGCATCTGGATCAGGCGCGCGATGATGTCGCGCTGGGAGACGCGGTCCTTCGCGCGCAGCGTCAGGATCATCTGGTGGTATTCGCTCGGGTTACCGATACCGTAAATGGCGGAGACGGTGGCCACGATCACCACGTCGCGCCGCTCCATCAGCGACTTGGTGCACGACAGGCGCATCTGCTCGATATGCTCGTTGATCGACGAGTCCTTTTCGATGAACAGGTCGCGCTGCGGCACGTAGGCTTCGGGCTGGTAGTAATCGTAGTACGAGACGAAGTACTCGACCGCGTTCTCGGGGAAGAATTCCTTGAACTCCGAGTACAGCTGCGCGGCCAGCGTCTTGTTCGGTGCGAAGACGATGGCGGGGCGGCCCTGGCGCGCGATCACGTTGGCCATGGTGTAGGTCTTGCCGGAACCGGTCACGCCGAGCAGGGTCTGGTAGAACAGGCCGTCGTTGATCCCTTCGCACAACTGGTCGATCGCGGTGGGCTGGTCGCCGGCCGGTGGAAACGGTTGGTGCAGCTTGTAGGGCGAGTCGGGGAAGGTGACCACGGTTGCTGCGGAGTTGTCTACTACGGGTAATTCAGCCATCTTGATCAGACCTTTGTTAGAATGACGGCCTGCCAGCGGCCTAATTTTCGGGTACCAGCAGCCTGTGGGACTTGGGGAGTCAGAGCGAAAAAATAGCTGGTCGAGGACAGATTTTTGTCGCTTTCTCGGCCCATAGCGGGCTATGGGCCGAGAAAGCGGCGAAATATGGACCGATCCAGGTATTTTTGCAGCTGACGATCCCAAGTTCGACAGGCTGCCGCAAGGGGCGCTGTCAAAATTTTCCACTGCGAACCGCTCTCAATCGAATCCAATCTTATCATGACGAATCCTAGCTTGTTCAGCGCCATCGACATGGCACCACGCGACCCGATCCTGGGTATTACCGAAGCTTTCAACGCCGACCAGAACCCGGCCAAGATCAACCTTGGCGTCGGTGTCTACTATGACGACAATGGCAAGGTGCCGCTGTTGGCTTGCGTACAGAAAGCGGAGGAAATCCTGATCGCCGCGCCGGCGCCGCGCACCTACCTGCCCATCGAAGGCCTGGCTGCCTACGACAAGGCGGTGCAAGAGCTGGTATTTGGCGCCGACAGCGCAGTAATTCAAGAGAAGCGTGCAATTACCGTGCAAGCCATCGGCGGCACCGGCGCCCTGAAAATCGGCGCCGACTTCCTCAAGCGCTTCGCGCCCGACGCCCAGGTCTACATCAGCGACCCGAGCTGGGAAAACCACCGCGCACTGTTCGAAAGCGCCGGTTTCACCGTCAACAACTACAGCTACTACGATCCGGCGACCCACGGCATCAACTTCGCCGGCATGATCGCCGACATCAAGGCCATGCCAGCCGGCTCGATCGTGCTGCTGCACGCATGCTGCCACAACCCGACCGGCGCCGATCTGACCTCAAGCCAGTGGGATGAAGTGATCGCAGCCGTCACCGGCGGCGGCCTGGTGCCGTTCCTCGACATGGCCTACCAGGGCTTTGGCGCAGGCATCGCCGAAGACGGCGCCGTGGTGCGCCGCTTTGCCGATGCCGGCGGCCCGCTGCTGGTGTCGAACTCGTTCTCGAAATCGTTCTCGCTGTACGGTGAACGCGTGGGCGCCCTGAGCGTGGTGGCGGCCAGCGGCGAAGAAGCGGCGCGCCTGATGTCGCAGCTGAAGCGCGTGGTGCGCACCAACTACTCGAACCCGCCGGTCCACGGCGGCAAGGTGGTTGCCACCGTCTTGACCACGCCGGAACTGCGCCAGCTGTGGGAAGACGAACTGGCCGGCATGCGCGTGCGCATCAAGGAAATGCGCGAGGCATTCGTCGCCAAGCTCAAGGCCAAGGCGCCGGCGCACGACTTCGACTTCGTGCGCGACCAGGTGGGCATGTTCTCGTACTCGGGCCTGACCAAGGAGCAGGTGGGCAAGCTGCGCGAGCAATCGATTTACGCCGTCGACACGGGCCGTATTTGCGTAGCAGCACTGAACTCGCGCAACATCGACACCGTTATTGACGCCATCGCCAAAGTGCTCTAAAATCTTGCTTCTTCGGATCGCGGCAACGTGATTCGAGAGGGCAACAAGATGTACGGTTAAGAATTGCACTGAAAGAATTATTTCTTGTTAGTGCACGACAAACAGTATAAAATGTTGCCTCTTTTCCCTGATAGCTCAGTTGGTAGAGCGACGGACTGTTAATCCGCAGGTCCCTGGTTCGAGTCCAGGTCGGGGAGCCAGAATTCTTCAGGCAGCGCCTAGGTGCTGTCTGAACCGATGAATGCAATGCTCGCAGCATGCATCGGGTAGTACCAAGCGACACAATTCCCTGATAGCTCAGTTGGTAGAGCGACGGACTGTTAATCCGCAGGTCCCTGGTTCGAGTCCAGGTCGGGGAGCCAGAATACAGAAAAGCCACGTTGAAAAACGTGGCTTTTTTCGTTTACCTCCTACCTCGGGGTCAGTGCCGACATTCGGACACCGCCTCAACCATTAAATGGCTGGGCTCGTGTCCAAATGTCGGCACTGACCCTGAAGTTCCGTACCTTAAGGCCAGACGGCCTCGGTCCAATCACGCCACACCTTCAACCGCCCAGGCTCCACACCCATCTGCGTCGCCTTCCACAGCCCGTACTGCTCGGTCTGCTCGGTGGTTACCTGGCCGATCGAGTTGGTGATCATGTAGTAATCGCCGTTGCTGTACTGGCCCAGCGGCGACTTGGCCTGGTCGAGGCAGTAGCGGAAGCCGGCGACGTTTTCCGGTTCGCCGAGCTGGGTATTGCCGGGGTCGCAGCGGCGCCAGGCGTTCACCGGTTGCCAGGTGTACAGCGCGTTGAACTGGCCGATGGCGCCGTTCACGGTTTTCAGGTACAGCCCCGATTGCAGTTCGTCGAGGAAGCGGTAGCGCGCCGGTTGCACGCCTTCGCGGGTAGCCTTGTCGAGGAAGTTGGCGGTGGCCAGGTGCTTGACGATCTGGGCGCGGCCGTAGCGGGCGGCGTTGTCGTAGCCGGTCGGGCCGTTCGGGTCCCAGATCGGGATGTCATTGTTGACGTACTGCGCGCCCTTGATCCGTCCTTGCAGCAGGCGGATGTTGTGGCTGTTTTGCAGCGCGCGCGCGGCCGGCGTGTTCGAACCGACCAGGTCGCCGATGTACTCGTCGAACGCGGTCAGGTATGGCCAGTCCATCGGATAGTTGACCCAGCCGCTCTGGCCGCCCGGGTTGACCGTCATCTGCAACTGGTACCACTGGTTGCTGCGGTAATAGGAGCCGACGATATTGTCCGCCTCCCATGCCGTGTACCACTCGCGCGTGATCTTGCCCAACGCGTTCTTGTCCTCCTGGTACACCATGTGCGGCGCCAGGAAGAACAGGCTCACCGACTGGAACGGCCAGCCGTGCGCTTCGCCGCGGCCTTTCCACTGGCCGGTGGTTTTGTCCTTGTCGCCGATGAACCAGGTCTGGTTGCCTTCGAGCTGGTAGTCCTGCGCCAGTTCCCATTGCTTGACCGCGTTCCAGTGCAGCATGCTGGCCACCGAGCGCTCGATGAAGGCGTTGGTGGTGAAGTCGCGTGGCTTGGCCGCTGACATGGTGGTGCTGTTGGCCAGGGTTTGCAGGTAGGCCGCGCCGCGCTGGGCGCCGTATTGCTGGCCATTGTCGGTGACGTGGTTGCCGCGTCCGCCGCCGAGGAACTTATAGGCGTCCCAGCCGGTAAAGGTCATCATGGCGTTGATCTGCACGCGCAGGTCGGGGATCAGGTGGCTGTAGTCGGCGCGGTTGCCGTTGGGGTTCTTGTGCTGCTCGAACCAGTTGATCAGGTCGTGGTAACGGCCGTTCGGATTCTGCCAGCCTTCGTTCGGGTGCTGGATGCCGTTGGTAAAGCCGCTGCCGTCCGCTGCGGTCGGCCAGATGTCGAGCGGGTGGGTAGTGGGCAGCCAGGCGTTCCAGTCGGGGAACTGCATCGGGATCGCGGTCTCGCGCACGTTCATGGTGGCGTTCGGATTCATCACGCGGTCAATGTCGGCCTGGGTCAGTGCCAGCGGCGCGTTGAGCGGTTTGCCGAACAGCGCTTTCATGGCGTCCGCCGGGGTAGTCAATACCGCGTCGAGGCCGGCGCCGGCCGACCATTCGGTGGCGCAGGCGGCGGTAGTGCAGTCGAGGCCGGGGCCAGGCTGGTACGGCGGATTCCATGGCCGCGCCTTGCCCACGTACGGCACGTCCTTGAGCGACGAACGCAGGAAGGCGGCGATCTGCGCGCCTTGCGTGTCGGACAGGCCGTGGAAGCGGCTGCGCTGGACGATGGCATTGTTCGAATAATTGAAGTATTGCAGGTCGCGGCCGTTGTCGGCGTGGCACGAGGCGCACGCGGCCTGCAGCTTGCGGGTGACGATGGCCGACTTGACGTTGCTGCCGTGGGCATACCACAGCGCCTTGCCGGCATCGATATCGGCCTGCGCCAGGTTGCCGGTGCCGCGCTCGCTCAGCGGGTCGAAACGCTGGACGGCGGTGGTGTCCACCTGCGCCGCGCTGGCGTCCTGCAATTGCAGGTTGAGGATGCGGTAGCCGTTCGATTCGCCGTCGGTACCGTTGAAGCGGAACTGGATGCGGTTCATGCCCGGCAGCGCCACCAGCCGCGCCTTGGCAGCAGCGTCGAGCGGCAGGGTAATGCGGGTGGTGTAGAAGCCGCCATTGACGCCGCCATGCAGGCGCTCGTCGTCGGCCAGCACCATGTTGGCGTCGGTAACATCGATCCAGGGAGTGTTGCTGTCGTCGCCGGCGCCGCCCAGGATGCGGATGCTGGCCTTGATCTTGACGGGCAGGGCGGTGGTGGCCTCGAACTCGGGCGCGCCATAGAAGCCGCAGCGGTGGCATTGGAACCACAATTGTGTCGCGGCGCCGAGCTTGTCGGCCGCCAGTCCCAGCCGCGCCTCGGCGATCACCGGTGCGGCTGGCGAGCCGTTGCCCAGCACCTCGAGCGGCAGTACCAGGGCGTCGCTGGCGGCCACCACGGTGGTGGCGGCCAGGCGCGATGCCTTGGCTGACGCTTGCTGGTCGGTGCTGTCACCGGCGCCGCAGGCGGCCAGCAAGGCGGCCGCAGCCAGCGCGCACGCCGTCCTTAGCCGTAATCGTAAGTTGTTCATTGGTTTTCCCCGGGGATTGGTTGTGATGTCAATTCGATATGATTGATCAGGCGGTATTGCCAAAGAATGTTACCGGAAATCAAATTCGATTTGAAACGAACAAGGTCTGCTATGGGAGATAGGCGGAAGGCTCACAGAATTTGCAATTCGGCACAAATGTTTCATGAAATTGCAGGTATCGGTGGACGTGAATCTTGCATCTGGTTATTCTTCTTACTCGGGACGTGGTCGTTGCGCAGCGCGCACCCGCCCCCAGGTTTTTACAATTGAAAAGGTCACAGAGGTTCACCATGAGTTTTGAAAAAGAAGTGGTTGTCTACGGCACCGAAGATGTGCTCAAGAGCTTGTGCGATTCCGTCTCGCGCGTGATCAATGTGGCCACGCAGAGCCGCGTGAACTATTCGGGCATGGTGCAGCGCATTACCAAGATCGGGCTGAAGCCGGACATCGGTTGCTTCGTGCTGTTCGACGGTGGCTTTACCGGCCTGGTGGTACTCAATTTCAGCGCCGCCACCGCGATGGAAATCTACGAGCGCTACATGCTAACCATGGGTATGCCGAAGTCGGAACTGGCGACCGCCCATACGTCGGACGAGGTGTCCAACATCATGGGCGAGCTGATGAACCAGATCGTCGGCGACTTCACCGGCAAGGTGCGCCGCGAACTGCAAACCAACATCACCCAGAACCAACCGAAAATGCTGGTGCTCAACAAGCAGGTGATGCTCAACGTCGATACGCCGCTGGACCGCCCGGAAATTCGCCGCGTCACGTTCTACACCGAAAAGAACAACATCTTCTACCTGGAACTGGCGATCGACCGCACCGAGTTCATCCGTTTGCATGACTTCGACGCCAACGAAGAAACCGATGCCGATGCCCTGATGGATGCCGAGCACGCCAGGGGCGGCAAGCCGTCGCAGTACACGCCGGCCGATGACGAGGACGACAACTCCGACCTGCTGCGCTCACTGGGCATGTAATACAGGCAGAGGGTGTGGTGTTTTTTACACACCTACCACGATGATTGCAGAAAAAAAGTCGCGCTCAGTCGACCAGGCGTAACGCGCTAAACAGTATTGATGATTCAGCCAAAAGGCGCCCCGCTCCCAGCCGGGCGCCTTTTTATATTCTGTTTACAGCCGTTGTGTACCGAATATCTAACACTTCAGCGGCCAGGCTATATATTCGGCTTGCAATACCACCTATCAATGAAAGAAAATACCGCCTTTCTCAAAGCGGGTGCATTCTAGACATCTTCAAGATGCATCGCCCCGCTTGAACCGCCATGGTCGCGACAGATGATCAGCCGGAGCCAGACCACCAAAGAGAAGACAGGAGACACTGTTTTGCACTCTTTTCGCACTCTTTAGCTAGCCAATTAAATCGGGAATTCGAATGATCAAACTGTCCAAGATGCACAAGCGCCTGCTGGCGCTGAGCGCCGTTATGCCGATGGGCGCCGCCCTGGCCCAGACCGCCACCCAACCACAACTGGAAACCGTCGTGGTGACCGCCCAGCGTCGCGCTGAAAACATCAAGGACGTGCCGGTATCGGTCACGATGCTCAAGGACGAGCGCCTCGACGTGCTGTTGTCCGGCGGCCAGGACATCCGCGTACTGGCTGGCAAAGTGCCATCGCTGAACATCGAATCGTCGAACGGCCGTACCTTCCCGCGCTTCTACATCCGCGGCTACGGCAACACCGACTTCAACGCTTTTGCCTCGCAGCCAGTGTCGCTGATCTACGATGACGTCGTGCAGGAAAACGGCATCCTGAAAGGTTTCCCGATGTTCGACCTGGCCGGCGTGGAAGTGCTGCGCGGCCCGCAAGGCACGCTGTTTGGCCGCAACACCCCGGCCGGCGTGGTCAAGTTCGAATCGGCCAAGCCGAACCTGGACAAAGTGGAAGGCTATTACAGCCTGTCGGCCGCCACCCACAACACCATCAACCTCGAAGGCGCCGCCAACGTGCCGCTGTCGAGCGAATGGGCGATGCGCGTATCGACCCTGCGCCAGCACCGTGACGACTTCGTCGACAACACCTTTACCGGCGCCAAAGATTCGCTGGAAGGCTACAACGAACACGCCGAGCGCGTGCAGTTCCTGTACAAGCCCAGCACCACCTTCAACGCGCTGTTCAATGTGCACTCGCGTTCGACCACCGGCAGCGCGCGCCTGTTCCGTGCCAACCTGATCCGCCAAGGCACCAACGACTTCGCCGACGGCTACGACTTCACCAAGATCGGCACCAATGCGCAGAACGGCCAGCACCTGCGCACCAACGGCGCCAACGCGCGCCTGTCGTGGGACCTGGGTGCGGTCAAGCTGTTCTCGATCACCGGCTACGAAGGCGTGGACGACTACCTGAGCCGTGGCGACATCGACGGCGGTTTCCCGAACCAGCCGGGCGTGCCATTCCAGGTCGAGACCGCAGGTGGCCTGAGCTACCTGAAGCAGTACAGCCAGGAATTCCGCGTCGAATCGAAAAACGCCGGTCCGCTGAACTGGCAGACCGGTGTGTACTGGTTCAAGGAAAGCGCCGAAGGCCTGACCGACAACTTCGACACCGCCGGCATCCGCACCTCGCGCCTGGTAAGCCATCAGAACAACACCGCCAAGGCCATCTTCGGTTCGGTCACCTACGACCTGAGCAGCGACCTGGTCCTGCGTGGCGGCGTGCGCTACACCAACGACAAGAAGGACTTCCGCACCGTCACCAACATCAACGTGGCGCAAGTTGGCCCAAGCACGGCCGATGCCGACAAGAGCAAGGCCAACTGGGACGCCAGCCTGACCTACAAGATCAACCCGGACGTGAATGCCTACGCCCGCGTGGCGACCGGCTTCCGCGCGCCGAGTATTGCAGCCGCTTCGGCAGCAGTGCCGATCACCGTGGCCGATGCGGAAACCATCACCTCGTACGAAGCCGGTATCAAGGCCGACCTGTTCAACCGTCGCGCCCGCGCCAACTTCAGCGTCTACAACTACGAAGTCAAGAACCAGCAGCTGACCGTGGTCGGCGGCCTGTCCAACGCCAACCAGCTGATCAACGCTGCCAAGACCAAGGGTCGCGGCGTGGAAGCGGACTTCGAAGCCTTCATCACCCCGGCCTTCAAGGTGACTGCAGGCGGTTCGTACAACTTCACCGAGATCAAGGATCCGTCGCTGCGCGTGGCCACCTGCAACCCACTCCGCTGCACCGTAACCGATCCGGTCGACGCCAACGGCTTCGCCCGCATCGACGGCAACGCACTGCCACAGGCGCCGAAGTACACCGTCAACGCCACCGCCCGCTACAACTGGGCGCTGGAAAACGGCAACCTGTTCGTGCTGACCGACTGGGCTTACCGCAGCAAGATCAACTTCTTCCTGTACGAGTCGAAAGAGTTCACCGGCAAGTCGATGGTCGAAGGCGGCGTACGCGTGGGCTACAACTGGGATGGCGGCAAGTATGAAGTGGCAGCATTCGGCCGCAACATCACCAACACCGCGCGCATCATCGGCGGCATCGACTTCAACAACCGCACCGGTTTCGTGAACGAGCCACGCCAGTTCGGCGCCCAGTTCCGCGGCAATTTTTAAAAGTCGCCGTTCAGCGTAGACAGCTGACAAAGGGCCGTATATAATGCGGCCTCTTTTCCCTGATAGCTCAGTTGGTAGAGCGACGGACTGTTAATCCGCAGGTCCCTGGTTCGAGTCCAGGTCGGGGAGCCAGAATTTGTAGCATCGAAAAGCCCAGCCTTTACCGGTTGGGCTTTTTGCATTGGCCCCTTATTTTGCAGCCGTCTCCATCGCTTTTCCCCACTCTTCCCGGATCTTCTTTTTGAAGTCCAGGTACTCCCAGTCGGAGTCCGGCGAGAAGTGCTCGATTTGACCGTTCTCGATGTAATCGAAGTATTCGTAATGCGCCTCGTCGTCGTCCGGGTAGCGGTAGCACTGGATGGTCGCGCAGAAGTCGCCGCCGGCTTTCGGTGACGGATTTTTCAGTTGGTGGATCTGGTAGTAGTCGGGCGTGAGGAAGGTCACATCGCCGGCATGGGCGATCATGCTGCCCCAGGGCGTGAGGAGTTTCGGGCTGAGCGAGCTGAACCACGACACCTGGATTTGCCCATGCAGTACCTTGATCACGGCGCAGGCTTTGCCATGGTCATGGATCGGCGAGCCATTACCCGCCGGCCAGATCTCGAGCACGTAAGGCTGGCCGGGGGAGTCGCCCATATTGGTGTCGAGCGTGATGCGCAGGTAGCCGAACTCTTTGTTCTTTTCCTGGAGCTTGTCGTAACAGAGCGCGCCCTCGGTGACGATGGAATACTGGATCGCCTGGGCGAACTCCGGGAAGTCCGGCGAATTGAGGGTGATGCCGGGGCCGGCAACGTTGGCGTACAGGCGCTGGCACACCGGAGAAAGGTCGTTGACCACCGAGGCGCTGTTTCCGGCGATGACTTCCATGGTGATGGCCGACGTCGGGATGACGGTCGGTGGTGGATCGAGCGTGACCGGGATCTGCATCACCCGCAGGTGATCCTTCACGGTACCCTTGATGTCGACATGGCGCAGGTCTTTGCTGAAGTCCTTCAACGCGTAGGTCGATTCGGTATCCCATTGAAATTCGAGCAGCATCAGGTGACGCAGCATTTCGCCCTTGCCGTAGCGGATGCGCATATTGTTGCTGTCGATGCTGACCCAGTACGGTTGCCTGAGTTCGGGCAGGGTAAGCAGCAGCTTTTCGTCTTCCGATGTCACCAGGTTGGTGAGGTCACTGCCGGTTCTGCAGTCGATGCTGAAACGTGTGCGGCTGATCGCCACCTCCAGCGCGCTGCCTTCTTCGGTGGTAAACACAAAGCGCAGGGTGTCGTCGACAACATCGGGCTTGATCGATACCGTCCCTTGTCCCTTGATCGGCAATACCGCGCCGTTATCGGTGGCAACCGCGTAGTGCAAACTGACGCGCTGTTTCGGGGCTTGCAAACTCGTCATGGTGATCTGTCCTCGTAGATAGTTGGAATGCCGTTAGGCAACTCCAACTATATAAGACAGGACCGGGCTGGAAATGCGCGCATTGTCACTTGATTGGTTTTTCACCGAGGCGGGCGCAACGCTCGGCCATGAGTGCTCGGGCTTCGATCATTGCAGCGCGGGTTGCTGCATTCGGCACTTTCAGGTCCAGCGGAAAGCTTGCTCGGCAACCACGCGGCGCAGCAACATGCTCACCGCATCGGACATGGTCAGGCCCATCGACGCCAGTATTTCACTTGCCTGAGCTTTGAGCTCCGCGTCCACGCGGACGTGCAGCATTGAAGTGTTGGTTGCCATTAGTTACTCCTGTCACATTATCACGCCCTAAGCACCGTGAACTCGGCCAACGCCTTCTGCCGCCAGCCCAGCACAGCAGCAATCAGCAACGCACCGGCCGACGCCATCAGCCCACGCTCGAGACCCGCCGGCCCGTCGGCGATCCAGCCCACCATGCTGGGGCCGACAATTTGTCCGAGCGCGAAGGCGGTGGTGAACGCGCTGATGCCTGCCGACCAGGCTGCCTGCGGCAGGTTGTGCCGCACCAGCGCGGTGGTCGATGCGACGACCGACAGGAACACGCCGCCGAACACCAGCCCCGACAGAAATACCACTGGCGCCGCGCCCGTCAATGCAGGCAAGATCGTGACAGTGGCCAGCAGGGCGTTGAGGATGGCCAACGATTCGCCGCCCTTGAAATGGTCGAGCATGCTGGCCCAGATGCGCGATGAGGCGACCACTGCCAGGCCCAGCAGCGCATAGAAGCCGGTGATCAGCCCGGCCTGCATGCCTTGCTGCTTGAGCAGGGCCACCACGAACGTCATGTAGCCGATATAGCCCACACCGAACATGAAATAGCTGCCCAGGCCGAAGGCAAAGTCGTGCACCGCAAAGCTGCGCGCACCGGCGACGGCAGGCGCGGCGTCGCCGATCGCCCTGGCTGGCCGCGCCATGATGGCGGTACCCAGCAGGCAGGCCGCCGCCATTGCCCACCATGCCCATTGCCAAAGATGTGAGGCGCGGTAGTGCGATGCCAGCGCAATGGCGGCCGGCACCAGCAGGGCGGACACGGTGATGCCGATGCCGGTGCCGCCGTAATACAGGCCGATGATCAGTCCCGCACGGCCGCTGTGTTGTGAGCCGAGCCGGGCCGCCAGCACGCCGCCAGTGATGAAGATAAACGCGCTGGCGATGCCGGCACCCAGGCGCTGCAGGGCCAGCAGCACGGTATCGGTCGTCAGGCCCGCCGCCAGCATGATCACGCTCGCGGCGATGGCTCCCGTCACCAGCAGGCGCCAGACGCCGACCCGCCGCATCAGCGCGGGAGTACTCAGGGCGCCGAGAAAATAGCCGAGCGCGTTATAGGTGTTCATGGAGCCGGCCAGCAGGTAGGACCAGCCAAGATCGTCGCGCATGGGCGGCAGCAGCAAGCCATACGAAAAGCGCGTCAGGCCCAGCGCAATCGCGGCCCCCAGCGAGAGCGCGGCGGCGGTCCGGAGCGTTGAGCGCGGTGCTGGCATGGCTCAGGCCCCGTGGCAGGCGACAATGCGGGCAAGTCGGACAGCGCGGTCAGTGTTGGTGCGACTTGTCTTCATGATCAACCTCCCGTCATTTCGGATACCAATGATGCACAGTAGGCTGAAGACCGTCAACATGCACGTAAGCACCCCTGCGCCCTCGCCGGATTTGATACGGATCAAACGAAGCGCCGCAGTCGATTTTTATCATGATCAGTCCATCAACCCACAATCCAAGGAGGATGTCATGGCGAACAGTCTGATGCGTATCGATCCGTTCCGCGATCTCACCCGTTTCGATCCCCTGCGCGATATCGACGAATTGTTTCGCGACCTGGCCGGCCCGGCCTGGCGTACCGAGCAAATGCCGCGCATGCGCATGGATGTCTCGGAAACCGAGCAGCACTACCTGGTCAAGGCCGAGCTGCCGGGCGTGCAGAAGGAAGACATCAAGGTCTCGATCCACGGCAACCAGGTGTCGCTCAGCGCCGAGGTCAAGAACGAAAAAAGCGCCGATGCCGCCGGCAGCGGCAGTGCCGGCAACCTGCGCAGCGAGCGCTACTACGGCCAGGTGCAGCGCAGCTTCACGCTGCCGCAGGAAGTCGATGACGACCAGGCCGAGGCCCGTTACGAGAACGGCGTGCTGAGCCTGACGCTGCCGAAGAAAATGGGCGCCGGCGGCAAGCAACTGGCGATCCAGTAATCCTGCAAGTTATTGCGCGGGCGCGCTGCAGGCCGGGTCCGACTCCCAGCTGCCAGAGCAGATGCGCGAGCGGCACAGCATCCCTTCCATCAGGCCGAGCTGTTTGCAGCGACCCAGCAAGTCCGCGGTCGGCACGCCGTTCGCGCGTTCGACCACGTCGCGGCTGCGCTCTGGCGCCACGCTGGCAGGCTGGCCGGCGTGGGCGACCAGCGCGGTCAGCAGGGTGACGTCGGAGTCGCTGGTGGTACTCGGGCTCGGGCTCGAGCCCGGGTGTCTGCGTGGTGTCTTCGGCGCCAGTGTGCCGCTTACCGCGGCTGTGTTCTGGTGGGCGCCGGCGTTGTCGGCGGTCTTGGCCACCTTGGCGGACGTAGCGCGCAAGTTGGTCGAATCGGGCGTCTTGGGCGCGCCGCCGGTGAGCGTGCGTGGCGCCGCTGGTGTTGCTGCCAACCCCATTGCCGGCGTTCCATGGTGCGCGTCGATGATCGCCGCCGGGCGGTCGCCGTCGTCGTTGCGAGTGGCTGCGTTGGCCGCCACTGGCGCGGTTCCTGCCAACGCCATCGTTTCTGCGGTTGGCGTCGCTGTCGCTGACCGGACGGGCGCGGCAGTCGTTGCAGGCGCCGTCGCCGTGGTCTGCGCGAATAGGTCGGCTGCGCTGCGGCCGCCGTCCGCGTGACGCTTGAACGTCACCGGCGTAATCGTTTCCTCGTGCATCAGCCAGGCCACGCCGCCAATGGTCAGCAACAGCACGACCAGGCCCATGGTCCAGCCGTCAAGACGCGAGGCGCGGACCGGATGGTTGGCGCGGCTGGAAGCCTTGGGCCCGTGTTCCAGTTGCGCCAGGATGCGCCGGTTGCGATCGGCCGCACCATGTAACGGTCGATGGCTCGCACCCATAAGGTTCGGCATCTGCTTGAAGGTGTCCACATTTATCTCCCGGGTTTGATCTGGTCTTTCACGCGAATTGCCGGCCGGCATACCATTGGGTTTTGCGGCCGCCTGCCAGTGTCCATCCGGCAGCGCGCCCCGTTGTTGACGGAGCGCACTATGTTTCTCTTTTGCATGCTGATGTTTTTTGTCGTGGTCTGCGCCGGTGCGTGGCTGCTGCTGTTTCCCGCCGGGCGGACGCTGCTGGCGCAGGCAGTGACCGGTGTGGCCGGCCGCATCGAGCAGCACCTGCGCAGCCGGGCGGCCCACGGTGTGCTGCAAGCCGGCGTGCTCGGTCGCGGCGCGCGCGCTGGCCTGGCCGGTGGCGCGCACTTGCTGTGGCGGCGTTGGCCGTTGCTGGTGGCCGCTGCGGTGCTGCTGACGGTGCCACCGCTGCTGGCGCTGGTGCTCAGCAGCCCGACCATGTTAAGCGGCTACGAGGACCATCGCGTCACCAACGAGCAGGTGGCGCTGCTGCTCAAGGGCGAACGGCTGGCGGCGCCGGCCGCGCTGCCGCCACCCGTGTTTACCACCGCCGAAGTCACGCTGGTGCGCCCCATGCTCGACAGCGCCAACCGCAACTGGCAGCTGCTCGACCCCGACTTTTCGCGGCGCTTGCTGGTGGTGTTTCGCATCATGAAGGAACAGCACGGATACGACATGGCGATACTCGAAGGCTATCGCAGCCCCGAGCGGCAGAATGCGCTGGCGGCGGCCGGCCCGGCAGTCACCAATGCGCGCGCATTCCAGAGCTATCACCAGTTTGGCCTCGCCGCAGATTGCGCCTTTGTGCGTGACGGCAAGCTGGTGATCTCGGAAAAAGATCCATGGGCCATGCGCGGCTACCAGCTGTACGGCGAGGTGGCGCAGTCGGTGGGGCTGACCTGGGGCGGGCGCTGGAAGATGATGGATTTCGGCCATGCCGAGCTGCGCGTGGCCGGCACGCTCGCTAAATAGTTCCAGGTGGCTATTGTTGTTATTGCTCAAGATTTGCTGGCAATCCAGGTGGCAACATTGATCGGTCCGCCTTCTGCCCAGGCGCCGAATTCTGCTGCCTGCCCGTGAGCCTGCCGATGCGACGATTCTGGAATTACATCACCGATGCCCGCCGCCTGACGATCGCCGGTCTGATCGCCATGGCGGCGCTGTTCTACCTGGGCACAGAAGTGCTGGAGCTGGCGCTGATCTGGGCCCTGGGCGCCTCCGTACTGATGCTGCTCGTTACCGCTGGCATATGGTGGTGGCGCCGCCGCCGCGCCGGCAGCGACGCTGAACAACTGGCGCAAGCCATCACCGCGCCCACGCCGGCCGAGGCCAGTGAGCGCGATCACTCGGTGGAAGAAGTCAAAGCCATCCGCGAGGGCCTGCTCAAGGCCATCGACACCATCAAGGGTTCGCGCCTCGGCATCGTGGCCGGCGCGCGGGCCTTGTACGAGCTGCCGTGGTACATGGTGATCGGCAATCCGGCGGCGGGCAAAAGCACGGCGATCACCAATTCGGGCCTGCAGTTCCCGTTCGCTGACGGCAAGGTGGTGCAGGGCGTGGCCGGCACCCGTAATTGCAACTGGTTCTTCACGCCCGACGGCATTCTGCTCGACACCGCCGGTCGCTACTCGGTGATGGACCAGCACCGCGCCGAGTGGTTCGGCTTTCTCGACCTCTTGAAAAAATACCGGCGCCGGGCGCCGATCAACGGCATCCTGATCGCGGTCAGCATCGCCGAACTGCGCGGCGACGATCCGGACGCCGCCATCCAGCTGGCGCGCGGCCTGCGCAAGCGGGTGCAGGACCTGATCGAGCGGCTGGAAGTGTTTGCGCCGGTGTACGTGGTGTTTACCAAGGCCGACCTGGTGGCCGGCTTCGGCGAATTTTTCGCCCAGGCCGAACGGGCCGAGCGCGAACGTGTGTGGGGCGCCACCATGCCCTATCGACGCAAAAACGCCAGCGGCCAGATCCTGGCCTTCTTTGACCATAGTTTTGATGAATTGTGCGACGGCCTCAAGGCGCTCTCGATCGCCAACATGGGCCAGCAGCGGCGCGACCGCATGGACCCGGGCGTGTTCACGTTCCCGCTCGAATTTTCCACCTTGCGTGCGCCGCTGCGCGCCTTCCTGGCCGCGCTGTTCGAGGAAAATCCGTACCAGTTCAAGCCGCTGTTTCGCGGCTACTACTTCACCAGCGCGCTGCAGGAAGGATTGCCGGTCAGCGCGCAGTCGCAGCACGTGGCGCAGCGCTTCGGCTTGCAGGCGACCGAGCGCGGCGCCGCTGCGCGTGCCGGCACTGGCCACTCGGGCTTTTTCCTCTTCAACCTGTTTCGCAACGTGATCTTCGCCGACAAGGACCTGGTTTCGCAGTATGCCAGCCGCCACCAGGTGCGCCTGAGGTACGCTGCATTCTTCACGGCGATGCTGCTGCTGGGCGGCGCGCTCGGTGGGTGGGGCTGGTCGTACCTGGGCAACCGCCAACTGGTGACCAATGTGCAGGCGGACCTGGACCAGGTGATCAAGCTGCAGCAGGGGCGCCTCGATTTGCAGTCGCGACTGGAGGCGCTGGCGGTCCTGCAGGACCGTATCGATCAGCTGGAGCGCTACCGCGACGAACGGCCCTGGTCACTGCGCATGGGGCTGTACCAGGGCGAGCTGCTCGAGCAAAAGCTGCGCGCCGAGTATTTTGCCGGCGTCAGGGAGGTGATGGTCAAGCCGGTGGTCGCCAACCTGGAAGAACTGCTGACGGCGATGAACACCCATGCCGACCAGCTGCACGCATCCGGCGGCGAAGGCCCGTCTGCTGCGGAGACCATGCAGACCACGGCCGTCACCGAGGCCGCGCAATTCCAGCAGGCGTCCGCCGTCAACGTGGACGATGCCTACAACGCCTTGAAAACGTACCTGATGCTGGCCGATAAATCCCACGCCGAGCCGGGCCACCTGAACGACCAGCTGACCCGTTACTGGCGCGGCTGGCTCGAGAGTCAGCGCGGCGCCATGTCGCGCGAGCAGATGATCCAGGCGGCCGAGCGGCTGCTGACGTTCTACCTGGCGCAGGTGGCCGATCCGTCGTGGCCGCGCATCGAACCGAAGCTGGCGCTGGTGGACCAGTCGCGCGAGAACCTGCGCCGCGTGGTGCGCGGCATGCCGGCGCGCGAACGCGTGTACGCCGACATCCGGGCGCGCGCCAATACCCGCTTCCCGGCCATGACGGTGTCGCGCATGGTGGGCGAACAGGACCAGGCGCTGGTGGCCGGCAGCCATGCGATTGCCGGCGCCTATACCCGCGAGGCCTGGGAAAAATACGTGCAGCCGGCCTTCCGCGAGGCCGCTGCGCGCGAACTGCAAAGCACCGACTGGGTGCTCAAGAGCGCTACCCGTGACGACCTGACGCTCGAAGGCAGCCCGGAACAGATCCAGAAGGGCCTTACCGACTTGTACAAGGCCGACTACGCGCGCGAATGGCAAAAGTTCGTCACCGGCGTCACCGTCGCCAACCTCGATAGCCTTGGTGCCGCCGTTGTCGCCATGAACCGGCTTGGCGATCCGCAGTCGTCGCCGCTGGCTAAATTGCTCGCAACCATCGATCAGCAAACCTCGTGGGACAACCCGTCGGTGATGAACGCGGAACTGCAGGCGGCGCAGGGCGGCCTCGTCAACTGGATCAAGAACCGCGTGCTGCGGCGAGCGTCGTCGCAGGTGAACATCAACCTGCAATTGCCGAACGCCGCAGACCAGCCAATGGGGCCGATCGGGCGCGAGTTCGCCGGCGTGGCCAGACTGCTGGCGGCGCGCGACAAGAATGCTTCGCTGCTGGACGGCTATCTGCACACCCTGTCGAAGCTGCGCGGTCGCCTCAACCAGCTGAAAAACCAGGGTGACCCCGGCCCCGGCGCACGCCAGTTCATGCAGCAGACGCTGGAGGGCACCGGCTCCGAGCTGGCCGATGCGCTGCGCCACGTGGACGAGCAGATGATGAACGGCATGAGCGACAGCCAGAAGCAGGCCATCCGGCCGCTGCTGGTGCGCCCACTGATGCAGACCTTCGCGGTGCTGATCGCACCGGCCGAAGCGGAGATCAACAAGACCTGGCTGGCGCAGGTGGTCGAGCCGTTCCGGCAGACGCTGGCCGACAAGTTCCCGTTCGCGCCGAACGGGCGTAGCGAGGCGGCCGGCGCCGACGTCGCCCGCTTTTTCGGGCCGGAGGGACTGGTTGCCAAGTTTGCCACCACCGCCATGGGACCGCTGGTGGTGCGGCGCGGCGACGTGCTCGCGCCGCGCACCTGGGCCGACATGGGCATTGCGCTGGCGCCGCAAACGGCCACGCGCTTTGCCGGCTGGATCGCACCGCTCGATGGCACGGGCGCCGCCGCACCGACGCCGGCGCAAACGGTGTTCCAGATCCAGCCGCTGCCGGCGCCCGGCGCGCTCGAATACGTGGTCGATATCGACGGCCAGCAGCTGCGCTACCGTAACACGCCGCCGCAATGGGCGCACATGGTCCATCCTGGTCCCAACGGCGTGCAGGGCGCCCGCATTACCGCCACCGGCGTCGATGGCCGCAGCGTGGACGTGTTCAATCAGCCTGGCCCACAGGGCTTGAAAATGATGATCGACGCCGCAGCCAGGCAGCGGCGCGAAGGCGGCGGGTTCGAACTGCGCTGGACCAGCGGCACGGTGACGGTGGCGATGGGCCTGAAAATCATCAGCACCCCCGATAGCGGCGACAGCGAGCCCGAGCCGCCTGCGCCGGGCCAGCGCTTCAAGGGCATGCAGTTGCCCGAGACGGTGGTCGGCGCACCGGCCGTGGCAGTCGCCGGGACCGCGCCATGAAAGGCGGTGCGCAAGCGGCGCGTATCGGCTACTTCGGCAAACTGCCGGCGCGCGCAGACTTCATCAAGGCGGCCGACAACCTGGCGCTGGCCACGCTGCTCGACGACTGGCTGGCCGAGGTGATGAACCGCCTGAGCGCCGCGCCGCGCTGGAAGCTGCATTACGATGCCCTGCGCCCCGTGCATTTCGCCTTCGTGGGCACGCGCAGCCGGCGCGCCATCGGCGGTCACCTGGCGGCCAGCAGCGACGCCTCGCAGCGGCGCTACCCGTTTTTGAGCATGAGCGCGATCGAGGTCGGCGACCAGCCCGGCTTTGCCGCGCTCAGTCCGCTGGTGCTGGCGCCGTTGTGGAATACGCTCGACGTGCTGGCGGCCGAGGTGCTTGGCGCGTGCGACCCGGAGGCAGCCTTGCAGGCGCTGGCTGCCGCCACCGTCGATCTCGACCCCGGCGCGGCCGAGCACCAGATCCTGTTCACCGATTTTCTCGACCGCCAGACCATAGCCGGGCTGGAGGCGCTGCTGGGCCGCACCCAGGTACGCCGCACGATCCTGGCACTGGGCCTGCTGCTGCGGCAGCTGCGGCGCGGCTGCGCGGGCGCCACCATCCGCACGGGCAAAAGCCTGGTACTGCCGCTGCCGGCGGCGAGCCGCGCGCGCTACCTGGTGGCCGCCTTCTGGCTCGACCTGGTGACGCCGTTCGTGCAGCAGGCCGACGTGGAGCTGGCGCTGTTCCTGGCCGACAGCGGCGACCGCCCGGCGCTGGTGATCGGCTTTGCCGGCGCCGCGCCCGAGACGCTGCAGGCGATCATCGATCCCGAGTGCGCGGTGGAACACCAGGTCGGCTTCGACAATACCGCCTGGATCGATGTGCCGGTAGCTTCCGACGCCGCCGTACAAACCCTGTCCGCCTACCTGGACCAGGGCCAGCTCTCGCTGCGCTCGGCGCGCGAGCTGTTTCACGAAACCTTTGTTTGACCATCCTTGGGAGTATGCGATGCGCCAGCGTTCGATCTGGCCGGCCCTGGCGCCGGCGTTGTTTGTCTTTTTGGTTCTAGCGACTGCCCAGGTGAGCGCCGATCCGCGCCCGGGGCAGGTGGTAGTCAACGGCGCCGTCGCCGACGAGGGTGGCAAGGCCGCCTTGCTGGCGCGGGTGCGCGAGTTGTATGGCGTCGAGCGGGTAGTGGACCAGGTGGCGATTTCGAAGGTGTCGCTGCCGCCCAACTGGCATGGCTATGTGCTCAAGCTGATCGGGCCCAACCTGAAGTGGATCAGCAAGGGCGAGATCAAGATCGACGGCACCAATATTACGCTGCGCGGCGAGGTGGCCAACGAGGCGCAACGCCAGCAGATCGCCAGCGACATCGCCACCAGCCTCAATCCCACCTACACCGTCAACAACGGCTTGCGCGTGAGCGCGGCCGAACAGAATCTCCTCGACGCGGCGCTGGCCAAACGCATCATCGAATTCGAGAGCGGCAAGGCGACGCTGACCGATTCGGGCAAGATGATCCTCGACGAGATGGCGGCCGCGCTGCACAAGGTCAAGGGCAAGCAGGTGGAAGTGATCGGTCATACCGACAACCTGGGCCAGCGCGACAGCAACCTGGCGCTGAGCCATGCCCGCGCGCAGGCGGTGCGCAGCTACCTGGCGGAGCAGGGCGTGAGCCAGGACATGGTGCTGGTGTCGGGCCAGGGGCCGGACCGGCCAGTGGCGGAGAACACCACGGCGGAGGGACGCGCGCGCAACCGGCGCATCGAGTTCCGGGTGGCGCAGTAATACTGGCGGCTTATCAGGGCAAGGTAATCGTCACATACGCCGGTCGTGGCGCCAGTTTTACCAGGTCCGAATATCCCGCCAACTGCTCGCGCGCTTCGCTTGCCAGCGACGCTCGCAAGCCGAGGAACGCCCCCAGCCCGCATACCGCGATCAGCGCACCGGCAGTCCACAACGGCGTGTTGGTGCGCAGCTTGTGGACGATCTGGTCGGGCCGTTCGGCCTGCGGCGCGAAGCCGCGGCTTTTGCCCTGGATGTGGGTGATCTCGTCGCCCAGGCGCGCGGTCATGTAGGCCAGCTTGTCGCCGCTGTCGAGCGCGTACTTGCCCTTGAAGCCGATCAGCAGGCACATATGGAAGACCTGCAGCGCGGCCAGGCGTGCGCCGCCGCTGCTGCGCAGCGCTTCCAGGCGGTCGAAGAAGTGTTCGCCGGCCAGCTGGTCGCCGAAGATCACCAGTTGCAGCGGGCGCCGCTCCCACGCTGCGCGCATCGGGAACTGCGACGCCAGGATGATCTCGTCGAGCGCCGCGCAGTAGGCGTACTTGGCGGCGTCGATATCATCCCCATGGGCGCGCAGCTTGCGCGCTTCGCGGTCGAAGTCCGCCAGGTACGCGGTGACGTTGTCGAGGAACGTCGCCTCACCCGGCGGCACGCTGCCGTTCCTGAGCATGAACAGCAGGTAAAAGCCTTCCTGCAGCAAATCGAGCAGGGTTTGAACGTGGCCGTAGCCGGGCTGGATCTGGCGCCGTTGGCCGCCCATCAGGGTGGGATTGGCGCGCCGCTCGACGTGGGTGTTCATGCCGTCACCGCGATCAGGTTCAGGCGCAGGTCGCGAATCCCGGACGGCACGTAGATCGAGATCGATTGCGCCTTGAGCATATGTTCATACAGCATACCCTTGCCCTCCAGTGCGAAATAATAGGTGTCCGGCTGGACCGGTATGGCCGCCGGCACCTGCGGTGCGTGCGTGAGCTTCACGCCCGGCATGGCCGTCAGCACGCATTTTTCCACGTCGTCCGGCGCGCCCACTTTGACCCGCAGCGGCACCACGTCCACCAGTTCCAGCGCCGACAGCGCGGCGCCCACCGCCAGGTACAGCGTGGTGCGCTGGTCGATCTTGCCCGAATCGAGCTTGCCCAGGTGGTAGCTGGGCTTTTCCTCGGTGAGCGCGATCGAAAAATAGCGGGTAGAGATGACGGTGTCGAGCAGGTCGCGGATGATGTGATCGAGGCCTGAAAAACACAGCGCCAGGTCGTCGTGGCGGTAGGCCGGCAACTGCACCAGCGAGTACTGCTTGGAGTAGGTCATCATGGCGCCGGCCAGCGCCAGCAGGCACTCGAACAGGCGCTCGGGGTGCATGCCCGGATGGCGCACGTAGTGCATCAGCGTGGCGGCCGACGTGCTGACCGTGTGCAGCAGCCAGAACGACGAGACATCGCCGGAACGAAACTCAATCACGTTGCGGCTCGGCTCCCGCATATGACCTTGCAGCGATTGCACCTTCGCTTGCAGCGCCTCCATCAGCCGGTCCAGCATGTCCTTGAGCGCCGGCGCACCGGCGATCGACAGGGACGGCGGGATAAACGACGGATCGGGTTCGAAGCCGCCAGTGACCGTGCGTCGCAGCCGTATCACCGGCACGCAGTCGAAGGCCCCCAGCGGTTCCTGGTCCGACACCAGCCGCACCGATTGCTTGAGCAGCGCCAGCTCGGTGCCCACCGCGCCGGTGTACAGGTCTGCGGTCTCGCGCGCGCTCCGGGTGTAGCGTGCGCCCTGTTGGTGCGCTGGCGCGGCAGCGGCATTGCCGCCGCCTGGCGCCAGCGCGGGCAGGGCCGCGTACCACGTCACCTCCTGCAGTGCGGCGGGCAGGGCGGCCAGGTCCACGGCCGTTGGCAGCGGCTCGCTGCCGGGGGCGTCGAAGATTTCGCCGTCGCGGAAGATCAGCGACAGTGCCTGCAGGCGCAGGCGGTCCGCCTTCAACGCATCGAGATCCCACTCGATACGGCGCACGCCCCACAGGAACGGTTGCAGCGCCAGCGCCACCTGGTTCAGGCGCGCCTCGTGGTAGCGGTCCTGCTGTTGAAAATGCTGCGGCCGCAGGAACAGGCCCTCGCCCCACAGCACCCTGGATGGAATGGTCATGCGAACTCCTTTCGGCCGACGATCCTGCATTAGAGCGAATCGTGCGCGGTCGATTGTTGCGTGGTCGCAAGAAAATTGGAAACGCGGAGCAACCACCAGCGCGGTTGCGTAACCGCAATTTCACTTGTTTTGCTTCATGAATAATGGGCCCCTTCCCATGGTTCGGCAAAGGAGAGTGTGATGATGACGAAGAGAAGATGGTTGCCCCTGGCCAGCGCTATCGCTGGCGTGATGCTGGTGTGCGGCTGCGCCACCGACGGCCAGGCGATCCGCACCGAACCACCGAAGGTGGCCACACTGAAAGCCGCGCTGGCCGATGCCAACGTCGCGCTCAGGGCAGGCCAGGGCGACAAGGCGCAGGCGCTGCTCAAGGAGGCCGCGGTGAACTACCCGGCCGACAAGGCGCCGTGGCTGCAGCTGGCGCAGATCAAGTTCGACCGGGCCAGCTACGGCGAGGCCATCATTAACGCCCAGGAGGCGCTGCGGCGCGATCCGGTCGATACGCTGGCCAACAGCATCGTCGCGGTCAGCGGCTTGCGGGTTTCGACCAGGGCGCTGGCCGACCTCAGTGCGCAGAACAACCTCAGTGGCTCGCTGCGGAACGAGGCGCGCGAACTGGCCAAGCTGCTGCGCACGACCCTCGGCGAAGACGTCCTGGTGCCCACTGTGGCGCCGCCGCCGGTGCGCCCCAAGGCTGCACCGGCCAGCCGCATCAAGGGCGCAGCAAAGAACCAGTCGAACAGCAACGAGCCCTTCGGCGGCTTGAAATAGGCCGACTCCCACGATTCAATGAAAGGAATTGCCATGGCCAAAGCTGAAAGTGTTCAGAAACGCCTGACCCGCGTGCGCCCGCCGCGCGTGCAGATGACGTACGACGTGGAAATCGGCGACACGCTGGAGAACAAGGAGCTGCCGTTCGTGGTCGGCGTGGTCGGCGATTTCGGCGGCAATCCGGACGCCGACAAGACACGCCTCAAGGACCGCCTGTTTGTCGGCATCGATGTCGAAAACTTCGACGAGGTGATGAGCGGCGTCGATCCGGTGGCGCGCTTCACTGCACCCAATATGCTCTCTGGCGACGACAGCAGCATCGGCGTGGAACTGCACTTCAAGTCGCTGGCCGACTTCCGGCCCGAATCGGTGGTGCGCCAGGTGGCGCCGCTGGCGAAGCTGCTGGATGCGCGCGGCAAGCTGGCCGACCTGCGCAACAAGCTGGCCGGCAACGACAGGCTCGAAGACATTCTCGGCGAAGTGCTGGGCAATACCGACCAGCTGGCGGCGCTCAAGTCGGCGCAAGCCGGCAAGGGAGAATGAGATGACCGCAGCCGCACAGCAAGTGCAAACCGACAGCGCCATTTCCATTGACAGCGCACCGGCGGACAACCTGCTCGACCGGATCGTCGAGCAAAGCAAGGTGGCCAAGTCTGCGGTCGAGCATGCGCGCGCCCGCGACATCATTGCCGAACTGGTGGACCAGGTGTTGGCCGGCGCGGTGGTCGTGTCGAACAACCTCACCGCTACCCTGGACGGCCGGGTGGCGGAACTGGACCGCCTGATCTCGAGCCAGTTGAGCGCCATCATGCACGCGCCGGCGTTCCAGAAGCTCGAGCAGAGCTGGACCGGCCTGCACTACCTGGTTGCCAATTCCGCCAGCGGCCAGGGCGTGAAAATCCGCATGCTCAACGCCACCAAGCGCGAGCTGGTGAAGGACTTCCAGGCCGCGCTGGAATTCGACCAGAGCACCATGTTCAAGAAAATCTACGAAGAAGAATTCGGCACCTTCGGCGGCGCGCCGTATGCCGCGCTGCTGGGCGACTTCGAGATTTCGCGCCAGCCGGAGGACATGTATTTCATCGACCAGATGTCGCACGTGGCCGCCGCCGCCCACGCACCGTTTATCTCCGCTGCGGCGCCCGAACTGTTCGGCCTCGATACCTACGGCGACCTGGGCAAACCACGCGACCTGTCCAAGGTCTTCGACACGGTCGAATACACCAAGTGGAAGGCGTTCCGCGAATCGGAAGATGCGCGCTACGTGGGCCTGACGCTGCCGCGCTTCCTGGGACGCCTGCCATTCAACCCGGCTGATGGAACCGTGGTGGAAGGCTTCAATTTTGTCGAGGAAATCGATGGCAGCGACCACCATAAATACCTGTGGTGCAACGCCGCGTACGCCTTCGGCGCCAAGCTGACCCGCGCGTTCGAGGACTTCGGCTGGTGCGCGGCAATCCGCGGCGTGGAGGGCGGCGGCCTGGTGGACGACCTGCCCACCCATACCTTCAAAACCGACCAGGGCGAGGTGGCGCTCAAGTGTCCGACCGAGGTGGCGATCACCGACCGCCGCGAGAAGGAGCTGAGCGACCTCGGTTTCATCTCGCTGGTGCACTGCAAGAACACCGCCTACGCCGCATTCTTCGGCGCGCAGTCGGCGCAGAAGGCCAGGAAGTACGCGAGCGACGCGGCCAATGCCAATGCCGTGCTGTCGTCGCAGTTGCAGTACATCTTTGCCGTCTCGCGCATCGCCCACTACATGAAAGCCATGATGCGCGACAAGGTGGGCAGCTTTGCCGCCGCATCCAATGTCCAGGACTTTCTCAATCGCTGGCTGATGCAGTACGTGCTGCTCGACGATAACGCCAGCCAGGAACAGAAGGCGCATTTCCCGCTGCGCGAGGCCTCGGTGCAGGTGCACGAAGTGCCGGGGCGGCCCGGCGTGTATCGCGCAGTGTCGTTCCTCCGGCCGCATTTCCAGCTCGACGAGCTGTCCGTTTCCCTTCGTCTGGTCGCCGAGTTGCCGAAGTCGACCAGCTGATTTACCGAAGTCACCCCCGTAGTTCAACTGCAAAGAGGAGCATGCAATGGCAATCGACGTCTATCTGCAAATCGATGGTATCAAGGGCGAGTCCAATGACGACCGCCACAAGGACTGGATCGAGTGTAAATCGGTCAGCTTCGGGGTGGAGCAGCCGCGCTCCGCAACCTCGTCCACCGCCGGCGGCCACACTGCCGAGCGTTGCGAACATCGCGACATCATACTGTCGAAACTGGCCGATCTGGCTTCCCCGATCCTGCTGCAAACCTGCGCCGCCGGCCGCACCATCCCCAAGGCCAAGCTGGAGTTCATGCGCGCCGACGCCCAGGGCGAACGGGTGAAGTACTACGAGATCGAAATCGAGAATGTACTGATCGGCGCCGTCTATCCGACCGTGACCGAAGGTGACATCCTCACCGAGGACGTGTCGCTCAAGTTCTCGAAGATCAAGTGGCGCTACACGCAGCAAAAAGTGAGCGGTGGTTCCGGCGGCAATACCTCCGGTGGTTGGGACTTGTCCGCCAATCGCGTGGTGTAAACGCCTGGCGTTGATGCGCCGCGCACCAAGCCGGGCCGTTCTGGCCCGGCTTTTTTCTCGACAGGGGTTCTCGATGAATGGCTACACACCCGGCCTGCTGGACCGGCTGCTGGGCGCGCACCTGGGCGGCCTGAGCCTGGAGCAGTACAAGGACAGCGTGGCGCGCGACCTGGAAGATCTGCTCAACACCCGTTGCGCGCTGCCGGAGGAGCTGTTGCGCGCCTATCCCGAATGCGCGCGTTCAATCGTCAACTACGGCCTGATCGATTTTGCCGGCCTCTGTCTCAACAGCGCCGAAGACCGCGACCACGTGTGTACCGCGCTCAAGGTGGCGATCGAACGCCACGAACCGCGCCTGCGCCACGTGCAGGCGCGCCTGGAGCGCGAGCGCGGCAGCATCAACCGCATCAGCTTTGCCATTACCGCCACCCTGGCCGGAATGCCGCAACGCGAGACGGTCAGCTTCGACGCCGTGCTGCAACCATCTTCGCTGCACTATTCCATCAACCGCAATGCGCGTGGAGTGTCACCATGACCATGAACCTGAAAACCCTGATCGGAAAACTCAATGACACCACGCGCCAGGCAGCCACCCGCGCCGCCAGCATCTGCATGGCGCTGGGCCAATACGAGGTGGAAGTAGAGCACCTGCTGCTGGCATTGCTGGAGCAGCAGTGCTGCGATGTCGCCATCATCGCCCGCCGGTGTGGCGTGGACCTCGGCCGGCTGGAGGCCGACCTGCACCGCCAGGTGGACCAGCTGAAAACCGGCAGCACGCGCACGCCGGTGTTTTCGCGCCAGCTGCCGCAACTGCTCGAACATGCGTGGCTGCTGGCATCGCTGGAAACCGAACCGTCGGCACGCATTCGCAGCGCTCACCTGCTGGTGGCGCTGCTGACCAACCCCGAACTGACGCAACTGGCGCAGCGGGCATCACCGCTGTTTGCCTCCATCCCCATCGACGAGATCAAGCACCGACTGGACCAGGCCACGCGCGGCTCGCAGGAGGAGAGGGCGGTGGCGTTAGCGCCGGCGCTGCCGGACCAGGCCCCCGAGGCCGCACAACAGCTGGCCGCGCGCACTCCCGCACTCGACCAGTACACCACGCGCCTGACCCAACTGGCGCGCGATGGCAAGCTCGATCCCGTGATCGGGCGCGAGGCCGAGGTACGGCAGGTGATCGACATCCTGCTGCGCCGGCGCCAGAATAATCCCATCCTGACCGGCGAGGCTGGCGTGGGCAAAACCGCAGTGGTGGAAGGGCTGGCGCTGCGCATTGCCGCCGGCGATGTGCCCGACGTGCTCAGAGGCGTCGAGATTCATACGCTGGACATGGGATTGTTGCAGGCCGGCGCCAGCGTCAAGGGTGAGTTCGAGAACCGCCTGAAAAACGTCATCGATGAAGTCAGGCACAGCACGCACGGCATCATCCTGTTCATCGATGAAGCGCACACCATGATCGGCGCCGGCGGCGCGGCCGGCCAGAACGACGCCGCCAACCTGCTCAAACCGGCACTGGCGCGCGGCGAATTGCGCACCATCGCCGCCACCACCTGGAGCGAGTACAAGCAGTACTTCGAAAAGGACGCGGCGCTGGCGCGGCGCTTCCAGGTGGTCAAGGTGGAAGAGCCCACCGAGGATATCGCCAGCGCCATGCTGCGCGCGATGGCGCCGCTGATGGAAGCCCATTTCGGCATCCATATCCGCGACGAAGCGGTGACCGAGGCGGTGCGGCTGTCGCATCGCTACATCAGCGGCCGCCAGCTGCCCGACAAGGCGGTGAGCGTGCTCGATACCGCGTGCGCGCGGGTGGCGCTGGCGCAAAGCGGCACGCCCGCGCTACTGGACAATGCCGCGCGTGAAATGGAACGCATCGGGGCGGAGACCTCGGCCCTGCAGCACGATGACGACGGCGAGGCTCATCCCAATGCCGCCCGCAAAAAGCGCCTGGCGCTGCTGGCCGAACGGCATGCGGCGCTGACCAGAGATCACGCGCAGCTTGCCCAACGCTGGGAGCGCGAGCAGGGCCTGGTGGCCGCCATCGGCCGCCAGCGCAAGGAAGGGACTGGCGCCGATTTGCGGACCCTCAAGACCGAACTGTCGGCCTTGCAGGGCGAGGCGCCGCTGGTGCCGGTGGAGGTCGACGGCGCCACGGTGGCGGCGATAGTCTCCGGCTGGACCGGCATCCCGCTGGGCAAAATGGTGCGCGATGAAATCAACACGGTGTTGAAGCTGCAGTCCACGCTGCAGGAGCGGATACTGGGCCAGCCGCAGGCGATTGCCGCCGTGGCGCAACGCGTGCGCACCGCGCGCGCCAACCTCGACGACCCGAACAAACCCAAGGGCGTGTTCCTGTTCGTGGGGCCGTCCGGCGTGGGCAAGACCGAGACCGCGCTGGCGCTGGCCGAGTTGTTGTACGGCGGCGAGCGCAAACTGCTGACGATTAACATGACCGAATATCAGGAGGCGCACAGCGTCTCCGGTCTGAAAGGCTCGCCGCCCGGTTACGTGGGCTATGGCCAGGGCGGCGTGCTGACCGAGGCGGTGCGCCGCAATCCGTACAGCGTGGTGCTGCTCGACGAGATCGAAAAGGCCCACCCGGATGTCGTCGAGCTGTTCTTTCAGGTGTTCGACAAGGGCGTGATGGACGATGCCGAAGGGCGCGAGATCGACTTCCGCAACACCATCATCATCGCCACGTCCAACGCCGGTTCGGCCACCATCATGCAGGCCTGCCTGAACCAGCCGACTGCACCGACGGTCGAAGAACTCGAGGCGCTGCTGCGACCGCAACTGATCAAGCACTTCAAGCCGGCCTTTCTCGGCCGCCTGAAGGTGGTGCCGTACTACCCGATACCGGACCCGGTGCTGGCGCAGATCATCGCGCTCAAGCTGGCGCGCATCGGCCAGCGCATTCACCAGCAGCATCATGCGGAATTCAGCTACGACGAGGCGCTGGTGGAGGCGGTGCTGGCGCGCTGCACCGAGGTCGATTCCGGCGCCCGCAACGTCGATCACATCCTGAACGGCAGCCTGCTGCCGGAGATCGCGGAAGCGGTGCTTGAGAAGATGGCGCAGGGCGCGGCGATCAGCAAGATCAAGGTCGGCGCCAACCGCCAGGGTCAATTCAAATATCAGATCAAGTAGCGGAGGCCAGCCATGTTCAGCATCGCCCAAATGCTGTTGCCCATCAGCGCCGAGCGCGCGTGCGGCGACGATGTCGCGTTCAGCGCCGAGGTGGACGCCATCGCCCGCGCCCGCACCTGTGACGATCCCACCCTGGACCAGGGCGAATGGGTTGCGGAACTCAAAGAAGCCGACTGGGGTTTTGTCGCTAGCCGCTGCGCCGCCATGATTGCTTCCCGCAGCAAGGACATGCGGCTGGCGGTATGGCTGGCCGAAGCCCACGCCAAGACGCGCGGCTTGCGCGGCCTGGGCGATGGCTACGCCGTCCTCACCGGGCTGTGCGAGCACTACTGGGACGGCCTGTATCCGCTGGCCGAGGACGGCGACTACGATCAGCGCATCGGCAACCTGTTCTGGCTGCTCAACCGCACGCCGGTGCTGGTGCGCGAGATGGTGTTCGCGGACGGGCTGGCACCGCAGGACGACACCGAGTACTGCATCGCCATGCTGGGCGACCTGGAACGGGTGGCCGATGTGCGCCACGGCGCCGACGGGCCGGGGTTCGCGCCAGCCAGGGATGCCTTGCAGGCGCTGGTGCGCGGCCGCGCGCCGCTCGGGCATATGGCCCATGAAGCCGGCGCGGCGCAGGCAAGTGCGACACCCGGTGTGGCGACCAGTGCGTTCATGGCAGGGCAGCCGTGCAACCGCGCCCAGGCCCTGCAGCAACTGCGCCTGGTGGCCGATTTCTTCCGCCGCACCGAGCCGCACAGCCCGGTGGCCTACCTGGCCGACAAGGCCGCCAGCTGGGGCGACATGCCGCTGCACCTGTGGTTGCGGGCGGTGATCAAGGATCCAGGCGCGATTTCGGGCGTGGAGGAATTACTGGGCTCAGCGTCGTCGGACAACTGACAGTTGCTGCGTTGCTGCAACGCACTACCGATAGTTTCTTTCTAACCTATAACATTTTGTTGATCGGTGCTAGCATGGACTCGACTGTTTTCTGAGGGAGTCCGGCATGAAAAACCTGAAAATCGGCACCCGCCTGGGGATTGGTTTTGCACTGATCCTGGTGCTGCTCACAGCGATGACCGTCATCGGCATCCTGCGCCTGAGCGCCGCCAGCGCCCTGACCGACCACATGATCGAGGTGAAGATCCGCGACCAGCGCCTGATCGCCGAGTGGACCAAGATCGTCGAAGTCAACGCCGCCCGCACCATGGGCGCGTGGCTGGTGGCCGATCCGCTTGATCAGAAAATGATCGAAGGCCTGATGACCAGGTCGTCGAGCCGCGCCACCGAAATCCAGGACCGCATCGGCGCCGACATCGATGACGACGCACTGCGGCCGCTGTTCCAGAACGTGATGGATACCCGCAAGGCCTACACCGCCTCGCGCAAGTCGGTGTTTGCCGCCAAGACGGCAGGCGACCTGGCGCTGGGCAAGCAGATTTTCGAAGGAAAAATGGCACAGGACCGCGTGGCCTACCTGGCTGCGCTGGACGCCTTTTCGCAGAAACAGGGCGCGCTGCTCGACGCCACCGCCGCCACCATCCAGCAGCAGTACACCAGCGGACGCACGCTGCTGGTGCTGCTTGGCCTGGCCGCCATGCTGCTGGGCGTGACCGCCGCGTGGTGGATCACGCGCACCATCACGCAGCCGATCAACGCCGCGCTCAAGGTGGCGGAAACCGTGTCGTCGGGCGACCTGACCAGCCATATCCAGGTCGCCAGCAATGACGAAACCGGGCAGCTGATGAATGCGCTGAAGGTGATGAACGCCAACCTGGTGGGCATCGTTGCCCAGGTGCGCAGCGGCACCGAATTGATGGCCACGGCATCGACCCAGATCGCCGCCGGCAACCAGGATCTGTCGTCGCGCACCGAACAGCAAGCCAGCTCGCTCGAAGAAACCGCGTCGTCGATGGAGGAACTGACATCCACCGTCAGGTTCAACGCCGAGAATGCGCGCCAGGCCAACGAGCTGGCGATCAACGCCTCGCACATCGCCAGCCGGGGCGGCTCGGTGGTTGGCGAGGTGGTCAACACCATGGGCTCGATCAACGACTCGTCGCGCAAGATCGTCGAGATCATTTCCGTTATCGACAGCATCGCCTTCCAGACCAATATCCTGGCCTTGAATGCGGCGGTGGAAGCGGCGCGCGCCGGCGAACAGGGACGCGGCTTTGCGGTGGTGGCGTCCGAAGTGCGCAGCCTGGCGCAGCGCTCCGCTGCCGCAGCCAAGGACATCAAGGTCCTGATCGACGACTCGGTGCAAAAGGTGGCGCTGGGGTCGGACCTCGTGGACAAGGCCGGCCAGACCATGTCCGAAATCGTCACCAGCATCGGCTGCGTGACGCAGATCATGACGCAGATCAGCAATGCCAGCGAAGAGCAGAGCCAGGGTATCGCGCAAGTGAACGACGCCATCACGCAAATGGACCAGGTGACCCAGCAGAACGCCGCGCTGGTCGAGCAGGCGGCGGCAGCGGCCGAATCGATGCAGGAGCAATCGGCCAAGCTGGCCGACGTGGTGAGCGTGTTCAAGCTGCATGACACGGGAGTGTTGGCGCTTCGGTAGAATACCGGTCCATGACTACCCGTACCGACAGCGCCTCCACCGATTCTTCAACAACACCAGCACGCCAGCACTGCCTGGCGTGCCTGCGCCCGCAGCGCACCTGCATCTGCTGCTGGGTGACGCCGATTGCGGCGCAAGTCGAAGTGCTGGTGCTCCAGCATCCGATGGAAGTGTCCAACGCCAAGGGCAGTGCGCGGCTGCTGCATTTGTGCCTGGCCGGCAGCCGGCTGGAAGTGGGCGAGGCGTTCGAGCCTGAGCGTTTGCGGGCCTTGCTGTCCGGTGAGCGTCATAACGTGCTGCTGTACCCGGAAACGGCGGAAGAAAAATCGCTTGGTGTCGCCACGCCGCCGGCGTTCGATGCCGCCTGGCTGGCGACACCCGAGCGCCTGCGGCTGGTGGTGCTGGACGGCACCTGGCGCAAAAGCCGCAAGATGCTGTATCTGAACCCGCAGTTGCACGCGCTGCCCCGGCTGCCGTTGACGGATACGCCGGCATCGCACTACCTGATCCGCAAGGCACACCTGCCGGACCAGCTCTCGACGCTGGAGGCGACCGCGTATGCGCTGGCGCAGCTGGAACAGGCGCCCGAGCGTTACGCGGCGTTGATCGACGCCTTCGATGGCTTTGTGGCGCAGCTGGGCAGCTATGTGCCTTGCCATGCGCCCTGATCACATCGGGTCCCCGCCTGCGCGGGGACGACGTCTCGCTTAGCTGAGCAGCTTGAGGCCCGGCGGCAGCGCCTCGCCCAGCATGCGCTTCTCGTCGGCCTGGTCGAGCTGCACCACTTCGCGCACCATCGCGCTCCAGTTGGCGGGCGCACCCACCGCTGACAGCCGGCGCAGGATCTCAGCGCGCAGCGTGTCGTCGATGTCGCGCGTGCGGTCCCCTGTCATGCGCGCCAGGTGGGCGGCGGCAAAGCCGGCCGGTTCCACCTTTTTCCAGTCCAGCGCCAGGATCGCCGCCAGCCACTGGCCCACCGTGCTGGCGGCGACCACGTCGTGCGCGCTGCCGTGGAACGGCTGGCGTGCGCCCACCCGCGAGAGGCCCCACAGGAAGCGCGCCTGCGTGGCCTCGGCCTTGCCGGCATTGGCCGCCCCGGCGCGGGTTTTATTGAGCGCTGCCTTGGCGGCAGCCTTGGTGGCCGCGTCCAGCCGGCCCAGCATCCAGGCGCCGATCTCCGCCTTGTAGCTGCCCGGGATGCGTTCGAGCGAGGCGCCCAGGCGCAGCATGTCTTCCTCGCTGCCATTGACCAGCGTATGCGGCCGGCGCCCACGTTCCTGGGCGTCGGCCTGCACGTTGAAGGCGAAGTCGTCGAGCACGCGCAGCTGGGCTTCGACCGACAGGCCACCGGCCACGCGGCGCCACAGGGTCCACCATTCGGCGCATACCTGCCCGTCGGCGTGGTGCTGCACACCGGTCTCGTACAGGGCCCACAACTGCTCGATGCGCCACTCGTCGAGCGGGTGGCCAAAGCCGGGCCGCAGGCTGTAGCCGGCCAGGTTGAGCCAGGCTCGTTCGTGCTCGGACGAGCGGCGCCGGCCGCGCGCGCGTTCGATCAGGGCGTCGCACAGGCGCCGCAATACCGGCGTGGTCCAGCTTTCGCGGCTGCCCAGCAGGTGTTCCAGTTGCCCGCGCAGCTGTTTGACTTCTTTCAGGTCGACTTGCAGCGCGCGGCTGCCGAAGATGCGGTCGATTTTTTCCAGCGCGGCAGGCAGGCCGGCGGGCATAACCGCATCGGGCGATGGCGCGCCATCGATGGTGGCGATGTCGTCGTCTTCGGCGCTGGCTGCATGGCCGTCATCGCGCAGCTGAAACTCCAGCTGCCAGCGCTGGCCGCCATCGGTGGCCACGCAGTGTATTTCCAGCGTGCCCACTTCGCTCAGCGTGGCAGCCAGGCGCACGGGTAGTTCCTTGCGGCTGCTGGTGGCGTGGCTGTCGCGCAGTACGGTGGCAATCGGCGGCAGTTGCACGTAGTCGTCGGGCTGCAGATCGACCAGGTCACCGGCTTGCGGCGTAACGACGTCGGACGTGGAAGACGCGATGTGGAAGCGCACCGGGCGCCCCAGCCGCAGGGCGAAAGTGCGCTCGGCCAGCAGCAGTTCGCGGTTCTCGGCGCTGCCGCGCGGCAGCAGGCAGATCGCGCGGCGCGGCTTGTCAGGGCGTTCGTCGTCGAGCAGCAGGAAGTAGCTGCGTGGCGAGCCGCCGCCGATCACGGGCGCCCGCCCGGACTGGCCCAGTGCGTAGGCCACGCCGCCACGTGCCACCGCCACGTCGGGATTATCGTTGTGAAGCACGCGCAGCGGCGCGCCGCGCCATTGCGCCAGTACCTGCTCCAGGCGTCGGCCCAGTGCGTCGGCGCGGAATACGCCGCCGTTGAGCAGCAGCGTGTCCGGTACGGGAATGGTGGCATCCTCGGGCGCCAGGCCCAGCGCCGCGCGCGCGGCCGGTGCATGTTGGCGCAGGAAGCCGGCCAGGTGACGTGTGATGGCGGCGTCGCTGGCGTAGGGCAGGCCGAATTCGATGATGGCGCCGCGCCCGCGCCGCGCGGGCTCACGTTCTTGGTTGAAAGGGAAAAAGCCATCGACCACCAGTTGCACCACTTCTTCGCGCGTGAGGTCGGCCGAGCGCGAGCCGCCGATCAGCTTCGATCCGGCGCCCAGCAGGGTGACCGTGGCCTGGTCTGGTGCATTGGCGGCCAGCAGTTGCTCCTTGGCGGCGCGGCAGCGCTCTGTCAGCTGGGCCAGGCGGCCGGCCGACAGCCGCGCCGGTGCGGCGCCACCAGGTACCGGCAGGCGCGACTCCACCAGGTGCGCCAGCGCCAGGTCCATATTGTCGCCGCCGAGGATCAGGTGGTTGCCCACGCCAATGCGGCTGATCTGTGGCGCACCGTTCACCACTGTCACCTGGATCAGCGAAAAGTCGGTGGTGCCGCCGCCCACGTCGCACACCAGCGCCAGGCGCGTATCGGCCAGGTCGGCAGCCAGCGTGGCGCGCTGGCGGTACAGCCAGTCGTAGAAGGCCGCCTGCGGTTCTTCCAGCAGCCGCAGCGCAGGCAGGCCGGCTTGCCGCGCTGCCTGCAATGTGAGGGCGCGTGCGCCTTCGTCGAACGACGCGGGGATGGTCAGTACCAGTTGCTGCTGTTCGAGCGGGTAGTCGGGAAAGCGGGTGTTCCAGGCGGCGCGCAGGTGTGCCAGGTACGCTGCGCTGGCGGCCACCGGCGACACCTTGGCCACATCGGCTTCCGTGCCCCACGGCAGGATCGGCGCGGTGCGATCGACCCCCTGGTGAGACAGCCAGCTCTTGGCGCTGGCCACCAGCCGGCCCGGTACCTGGGCGCCAAGCTTGCGGGCCAGGCGGCCGGTGACCACTTGCGCCAGGCCTGCGACATCGACATCGCGCCACGGCAGTTGCAGCTCGCCGGCGGCGAACTCGCCTTCGGCCGGGTGGTAGCGCACCGAGGGCAGCAGGGTGGCGGCGCCGATTTCGCCCGGCGCCACCAGTTGTTCGATGTCGAACAGTTCGATGGCCGAGCTGTTTGGCGCCGCGTAGGCCAGCACCGTATTGGTGGTGCCAAGATCGATGCTGACGAGGTACTGGCCCATGCTGGTTCTTCGTGAAGGTAACGTTAAGATCAGGCGCCGCTGCGCACGTCGAACTCCACCTTCCAGCGCTGGCCGTCGCTGGCCACGGCCAGCAGTTCGAGCGTGCCCGATTCGGTGGCCATGGCGTGCAGGCGCACCTGCACCACGTCGCCGGACTGGCGGCCCTCGGGCGACAGGGTGGCCTGGATTTCGTTCATCTCGACCAGTTCATCCGCGCCCCAGAAGTCGAGCAGGTCGCCGATCTGGTCCTGGCGGCGCACCGACGAGCCGAAGAAGCGGAACTGCACCGGCTCGCCGACCACCAGGCCGAACTCCTGGTTCGGCAGCTCGATCTCGCTGCCTTCTTCCATGCCGAACGGCGCCACGCACAGCGCCTGGATCGGCGGCTCCATGCCAGGAATGGCGGGCATCGATGACTCGATCGCCACGTAGTACGAACGCGCCGTGCCGCCGCGTATGCGCACGCCAGTACCGCGCCGCACATAGCTGTAATAGGCCGCGCCGCGCGCCACCGCCAAGTCGAGGTCCGCCCCGCCCAGCATGCGGGCAGGCTCCGCGCCTTCCATGTACAGCCAGTCGTTGAGGGTGGCCATGATGCGCTGGGCCAGCAGCTCGGACTTGAACACGCCGCCGTTGAACAGCACAGCAGTCGGATGGAGGAAGGTAGCATCAAGCTTTTGCTGGCCGCTATAGCCTTCGAGCTCGCTGGTGGCGCCCACCTGGCGCGCCAGGAACGCGGCCAGGTGGCGCGTGACGCCGGCGTCCTGCGCGTATGGCAGACCCAGTTGGGTCAGGCCTGCGCGCTGGCGCACGGCCGGTCGGCTCGATGCCTCAACCGTCGGGAAGAAGCCGTCGAGGATGAACGTGGTCACCTCAAGCCGGGTGAGTTCGGTGCGGATCGAACCGCCGATCAGTTTCGAGCCACGGCTTGGCACCACGATCGGCCAGGTCTCGATGCTGGCGTCGGCCAGCAGCCTTTCCTTGGCGGTGCGGCTGCCGTAGGTTAGAGCGCGCATCTGCCACGCATCGAGCTGGGTGCCGCTGGCGGCCAGCTTGCGCGCGACCAGGTGCGCCAGCGCCAGGTCCATATTGTCGCCGCCCAGCAGGATGTGGTCGCCGACGGCGATGCGGTGCGGTTCGAGCACGCCGTCGCGTTCGAGCACGGCGATCAGCGAAAAGTCGCTGGTGCCGCCGCCCACGTCCACCACCAGGATGATTTCGCCCGGTTTGACTTCCTTGCGCCAGCGGCCTTCGCTGCCCTGGATCCAGCTGTACAGGGCCGCTTGCGGTTCTTCCAGCAGCGTGAGGTTCTGGTAGCCGGCGGCACGCGCCGCTTCGGCCGTCAGTTCGCGCGCGCCCGGGTCGAACGAGGCGGGAATGGTGACGGTGATCGCCTGCTCGTTGAACGGCGCTTCAGGGTGCGCCTGCTCCCACGCCTGGCGCAGGTGGGCCAGGTAGCGGGTGGACGCCGCCAATGGCGACACGCGCGTGACTTCTTCCGGCGCGTCGGCCGGCAGCAGGGCCGAGCGGCGGTCCACGCCGGGATGGCTCAACCAGCTCTTGGCGCTGGAAACCAGTCGGATCGGCGTGGTGGCGCCACGGCTGCGCGCCATTTCGCCGGTTACGCCAGCCACGCCGGATAGCTCGGCGTCGCTCTGCTGCCAGGGCAGCTTGTTTTCTCCGGGCGCCAGTTCGTCGGCGTGCGGCAGGTACAGGAACGACGGCAGCAGCGGCAGGTCTTCCACCGTGCCTGGCGCGGTCAGCTGGGGAATCGCCAGCACGCCGTGCGCGGTCTTTTCGCCGTCGCTCGCTTGCAGGTTCACATAGGACAGGGCGCTGTGGGTGGTGCCCAGGTCGATGCCGATGGCGTAACGTGGATCGCTCACAGTTCCACCTCCGCCGGGGCCAGGATGGCGGCGTCGTGCGCTTCGGCCAGCTTCGGCAGGCGCACGTCGGTCGAGCGCCAGCCGCGATGGCTGAGCGTGCCACGGAACGGCGCCTGGCCGACCACGTTGCCGGTCAGGCGCACGGCGGCGGCATCAAACCCCTGTTCCAGCACCACGCGGCTGCCTTCGGCTTCGCTGCGCACGGCTTCGATGGTGAAGTGTTCGCGCAGCACCTTGCTGCAACCTTCGTGCACCACGCGGGCAGCGGCGCCGATGTCGGCGTCGGAATAGGCAGACAGGTTTTCCTGGGTGAAGTCGATCAGGCGCGCCTCACGCTGGAACAGGCTGAGCAACTGCAGGGCGGCGTCGGGCGTGGCCACGCGCAGGGTGACCGGCGGCGGTGGCGGGGTAGTGACTGGCACCGGCGTCGGCACGGGTACTGGCGTTGGCACCGGCACCGGCGTTGGAACCGGCAGTGGCGTCGGTACCGGCACCGGCACCGGGGTAGGAACTGGAACCGGCACCGGCGTCGGGGCGGCGACCGGGGCGGGCGCGTCGTCCATGCGGGTCAGGCGGGCGGCGTATTCAGCATCGGAAATGGCGCGGAAAAAGGCGCCGATGGCGATCGAAATTCGGCTGAAAAAAGACGGCAGCGGTTGGTTTGGTGTGTTCATCAATTGCTCGCGGTGAGTGTGCCGGCGCGCCGCATGAGGCGGCGTTCCGGCGTGTATTGGTTGGAGTCGCGCAAGGCGCGCGGGGGCCTGGCCCCCGGAAGCCCTGCATGATACCAGTTCGGGCAGGGGCGCCAAAGTGGCCCGGGTGCGCACGCCAGATTTAGCGCTTGATAAGGCGGAGGTGCAGGCCTAGAATACTGTCTATATATACAGTATCAAGGCCGGATATGTCCCAAGATGAAACCCATGACGATAACAACCAGTCGCAAGTGATGCTGCCGCCGCAGTCGCTCAAGGCGCACAAGGGGCGTGGCGCCGTGTCCAATCTGCAGGGCCGGTTCGAGGTCCACGCGCGCGAGGCGTACGACGACGGCTGGCAACGCGAAGAAGAGGAGGCCACCGCATGGAAAACCCAGGTCATCGACGAGGTCTGCAAGTCCATCCTCAGCCGCAATGCCTCGCCGGACTTGCCGTTCGGTGTCTCGCTCAATCCGTATCGTGGTTGCGAGCATGGCTGCATTTATTGTTTTGCGCGCCCCACGCACAGCTACCTGGGCCTGTCGCCGGGCATGGACTTCGAGAGCAAGATTTTTGCCAAGGTCAACGCACCCGATATGCTGCGCCGCGAACTGGCCAAGTCCGGCTATGTGCCGGAATCGATCGCGCTCGGCGTCAATACCGATGCCTACCAGCCGTGCGAGCGCGAGCGCAAGCTCACGCGCCGCGTGCTCGAAGTGCTGCAAGAGTGCCACCACCCGGTGGGGCTGATCACCAAGTCGGCGCTGATCGAGCGCGATATCGACATCCTGGCGCCAATGGCGGCGCAGCGCCTGGCCGGTGTGGCGATCACGCTCACCACGCTCGACCCGGCCATCGCCCGCACGCTGGAGCCACGCGCGGCCGCTCCGGCCCGCCGCGTGCGCACCATCCGCACGCTCACCGACGCCGGCATTCCCGTGGCCGTGAGCGTCGCACCGATCATCCCGTTCGTGACGGAGCCGGAGATCGAGCGCCTGCTGGCGGCGGTCAAGGACGCCGGCGCCGTCTCGGCGCACTACACGGTGCTGCGCCTGCCGTGGGAGGTGGCGCCGCTGTTCCACCAGTGGCTCGAAGCGCACTTTCCCGACCGCGCCCGGCGCGTGATGAACCGCGTGCGCGACATGCGCGGCGGCAAAGACTACGACAGCAACTTCGCCACCCGCATGAAGGGTGAGGGCGTGTGGGCCGACCTGATCAGGCAGCGCTTCACCATCGCCGCCGAGCGGCTGGGCCTGACCGGGAAGGGCAGCCGCTTTCACACCATGGATGCCACGCAATTCGTGCGGCCGCTGGTGGTGCCGCCGCTGGGTGGGCGCGCCAAGGCGCTCAACGGCGGGCAGCTCGACCTGTTCTGACCGACTGCGATGTCAGAACCTGATCATCACCTTGCCGACATGGTTGGCGGCCGCGTAATAGGCATAGGCCTCGGGCGCTTCGGCAAAGCCGAAGGTCTTGCTCACGGTCGTTGTGATGCGGTTGGCGGCCACGGCCCGCAGCAGGTCGCTCATCATGGCCCGGCTGCCGTTGGCAATGCCGCGGATGGTGATGTTGCGGGTGATGAAACTGACGTAGTCGGGCACCGCCGGCTGCTGGCCCGGCGTCACGCCGATAATCACGATGCGGCCGTTGACGGCGGTCGCGGCGATCGAGTGCCCGAGCGTGTCCTGGCCGCCGGTTTCGATCACGATGTCGGCCCCAGCGCCGCCGGTTTGCGCCATCAGCTCGGCGGCCCATTGCGGATGGGTACGGTAATTGATGGTGATGTCGGCGCCCAGCTCGCGCGCGATCACCAGCTTGGCATTGCTCGACGAGGTGATGGCCACGCGCGCGCCGAGCACCTTGGCAAGTTTCAGGGCGGCCAACGCCACGCCGCCCGTGCCCAGGCACAGCACCAGTTCGCCGGGTTTGACGCGGCACACTTCGACCAGCGCGTTCCACGCGGTCAGGCCGGCCGATGCCAGGCCGGCCACGTCCTCGTCGGCCAGCGCGGCGGGCACCGGGAGTACGGCGGCGGCCGGCAGCACCACGGTTTCGGCCAGCCAGCCATCGTGGGTAATGCCGATGTCGTGGCCGAACACGGCGGGATTGAAAGGACCGTCGATCCAGCTGGTGAAATGGCCGCAGACCACGCGCTCGCCCACCTTGACACTGGTCACGCCTGCACCGACGGCAGTCACCACACCCACGCCTTCGGAGACCGGGATGCGCGTTTCGGGCTGGACGCCGCCGTAGGTGCCGCGCACAAATTGCAGGTCGCGGCTGATCAGACTCACCAGGCGCGGGGCAACCAGCACCTGTCCCGGGCCCGCGACCGGTGTCTCGCGCGTGGTTGCGCGCAGTGCATCGAAGCCATCGCGCTTGCCGATTTCAAATGCTTTCATGGTGGTTTCCTTGAGGGTAGTGTTAATTGTGGATCGAATAGTCCATAATTATACAAGTGATCAACACGTGATGATTTGGCGCTGCAGCAAGCGAGGAAAACTTATGGCAACAGCAGGAAGACCGCGCGGTTTCGACCGTGAGGCGGCAGTGGACAGCGCCATGCTGCTGTTCTGGGAACGCGGGTACGATCGCGCCTCGCTCGATGAACTGCGCCGCGCGATGGGGGCTGGCAAGGGCATTTCGTCCGCCAGTTTTTACGCGGCGTTCGAGTCGAAGGACGCTTTGTACCGCGAGGCGCTGTCGCGTTACATGACCCTGCATGGCGGCATGGTCGGCATCTTGCGCGACCAGGGCTTGCCGCCGCGCGAACGGCTCGAACGGGCGCTGCGTGCCTCGATCGCGGTGCAGGGCGATAGCGCGCACCCGTTGGGCTGCATGTTGACGCTGTCGGCGCCGTTCAGCTCCGGGCCGGGTAACCGCGCGCAGGAGGGCGCGCACGCGGTGGCGGCGGCGGGACGGGCTTACACGCGCGAGGTGTTGCGCGACTGCCTGCAAGCAGGCGTCGATGCAGGCGACCTGGCGCCTGGCGCCGACCTGCCGGGACTGCTAGCGTTGTACGACGGTTTTCTGCTCGGTGTATCGATCCAGGTGCGCGATGGCGTGCCGATGGCGGCCATCGAAGCTGCGGTCACGTGCGCCATGGCGGCCTGGGACGCCTGCCGAACCGGGGGCTGACGTCAGGTGCGCGCCATGCGGCTGGCCAGTTCTGCCAGGTGGCGCTCGATCTCGAACACGTGCGCGTCGTCGCGGCCCAGTTCGCGCAGCGCGTGGGCCAGGTGGTTCAGGTAGTCGCTATTGGGACCGCTGGGGCCGGCCGAGCGGGCGATGTGCTCGGCGATGTCGCGTTCTGAGGCTTCGCCAATGAAGGCAATGTTGTCCGGCGTGGCGATGTAGACCAGGCCCAGCACGCTGCCGGCTGCCGTACCAGCCTGGTTGCCCGAACCGTCGCCAGCCGCGCTGCTGAATGCGGCCCCGGCGGCGCCGACGACCTCGGCGGCAGCTGCATCATCGCCGTTGCCGTTGCCATCCCCATCCCCATCCCCATCCCCGAAACTGATCGGCGTCGCCAGCCGCAAATAGCCATTTTTCTCGCGATGGTCGAGATGGGCAAACACCTCGGGCGTGATCAGGTAGGCCATGCCGTGGCAGATCGCGCCCGGGGCTTCGATCAGGGTCACCACGCGGCCCGGCGCCTCGGGCGTGCCGCGATGGTCGTGCGAACCCTGCCAGAAGCGCCGGGTCCAGTTGGCGATGCTGGCGGGGCGCCGTTGCAGGTAGGGGAAATCGGCCTTGTAGATCAGCGAGCCGTAGCCGAACAGCCATACGCTGTGGTGGCCGTCGAACTGGTCCATCTTCTGGTTGATGGCGATGGTGTCTGCTGTCATGTCCGTGTTGCTTTGTTCTGCCGTGCTCTGCTGTATTTAGCTGCGTTCCGCCTGCGCAGCGAAGTCGCTGCTGCGCGCGATCTGCAATTGTCGCACACCAATCGTGGCGAAGGCCGCCTGCAGCAGTTCTTCGTAGTGCTGCACGAGCGGGGCGCTGGCCCGATCGTCGGCGCCGGAGGTGACCAGGATCACCCGTACCTCGGCCATGCAAACGTTTTCACGCGGGTCATGCAAATGCAGCAAACGGTCCAGCCACACCTTCAGCGACGACGGCGCAAAGTAGTTGTGCATGGGGGCGCCGACGACCACCACGTCAGCCTCGATGAATTCTTGCAGCAGCGCGGCGCTGAGCAGGATTTCGGCGCGCAGGTCGGGATGCATGGGAATGGCGGCGTTCCATTGCCGGCTCATCGCTTGCAGCAGCGGGCCGCTTACGTGCGACAGCGGCGCTGCGGCCAAATCGCGGTAGATGACGCGGGCGCCGGGGGTGGTGGCGGCCAGGTTGGCCACGGTAGCGGCCGTATGTCGGCGTGAGCGCGACTGGTCGCCGAGCACGCAGGAGTCGATATGCAGAATGTTCATCCGGTGAGCATAAACAGGCGCTTGTCAGTGTGTCATCGGATTAAATGTAAGTATTCTTTACAGCAATGGTACTTGCCACGGATGGGCAGCGACGAATTGCTTGAGGAAGCCGACAAAACTCTCGGCCGCCGGCGAGAGCGCGCGGGCGTTGCGGGTGTACACGAAAAAGCGCCGGGTCAGTGCTGGCGCCTGTAGTTGACGCATGTGCAGGCCGTACCGGGCCACCATTTTCTCGGCGTACGGCAGGCAGACGGTGATGCCCAGGTTGGCGTGCACCATCGCCAGCGCGGTGGTCATGAAGGTCACTTCGTTGGCCGGCCGCAGCGATAATTCACGAAACGAAGTGTGCATATCACGCAACAACCGTTCGGTGAACTGGCCCTGCAAGGCGATGAACGGGTAGCGGTCAACGTCGGCCCAGGTCACGTGTTCTGCCTGTTGCAGGGGGTGGTCCTGCGGGAATACCACCACGAACGGCATCTCGAACAGCGTTTCGGCAGCGATGTCGGCCGTGGTATCGCGGTCGGGACCGATGCCGAAGTCTACCTCGCCAGAAAATACCCTGGCCGACACCTGCTCCACCGGGCTGTCGGCCAGGCGCACCTGCACGTCGGGATGCAGGTCGCGGTAAGCGGCAATTGCTTCGGGCAGCAAGGTGCACGACAGCATCTGCGGCGCCGCCACCCGCACCATGCCTTGTTTCAGTGCCTTGCGGCTGGCAATGTCGGCCATGGCGCGGTCGAGGTCTTGCAGTATTTTCTCGAACAGCGGCGTCAGTTCGCGCCCCAGTTCCGACAGCTGCGCTTTGCGCGTGGTGCGCTCGACCACGCGCAGGCCCAAGATCTGCTCGAGCTCCTTGATCTGGCCGCTCAGGGCCGACTGGGTCAGGTGCAGGTGCTCGGCGGCCAGCGTAAAACTGCCGGTCTTGGCCAGCGCCACCAGGGCGCGCATGTGGCGCAAACTTGGATTCATCAGAAAACTTGATAGGTGATGTAGGAAATCTCGTTTGCATGATATCTCGGATTGGCGTCTAATCCGAGGGAAACCATCGCATACCAGGAGACCTCATGCACATGCACACCACCGCGATCACCGCCGCCGCCAACACAACGGGAGCCCGCGCATGAAGCTCGCCACCCTCAAGGACGGCAGCCGCGACGGCCGCCTGGTCGTGGTCAGCCGCGACCTGACGCAGTACCAGCTGGTGCCCAAGATCTCGGCCACCATGCAGCACGCGCTCGATAACTGGGACCTGGTATCGCCGCCCCTGCAGTCGGTGTACGACATTCTCAACAGCGGCGAGGCCATCGACGCCAAGCCGTTCGACCAGCACGCATTCCACTCGCCGCTGCCGCGCGCCTACCAATGGGCCGACGGTTCGGCCTACATCAATCACGTGGAACTGGTGCGCAAGGCGCGCAATGCCGAGGTGCCGGCGTCGTTCTACACCGACCCGCTGATGTACCAGGGCGGCTCCGACAGTTTTATCGGGCCCAACGATCCGATCTACGCACTCACCGAAGAATGGGGCATCGACCTCGAAGCCGAGGTGGCCGTGATCACCGGCGACGTCGCGATGGGCGTGACGACTGCCGATGCCGCCGCCGCGATCCGGCTGGTCATGCTGGTCAACGACGTCTCGCTGCGCAACCTGATCCCCAACGAACTGGCCAAGGGCTTCGGTTTCTTCCAGTCGAAAGCGGCCAGCGCCTTTGCGCCGGTGGCGGTCACGCCCGACGAATTGGGCCAGCACTGGCAGGACAGCAAGCTGCACCTGCCGCTGCTGGTGGCGCTGAACGGCCAGCCGTTCGGCAAACCCGACGCCGGCGAGGACATGACCTTCAATTTCGCCCAGCTGGTGGCGCACGCCGCCGCCACGCGCGAGCTGGCGGCCGGCACCATCATCGGGTCCGGCACCGTCTCCAACAAGCAGGGCAACCTGCACGGCTCGAGCATCGCCAACGGCGGCGTCGGTTACTGCTGCCTGGCCGAGGTGCGCATGTACGAAACCATCGAGACCGGCAAGCCGCAAACCGCGTATCTTCAATTCGGCGACCGGGTGCGCATCGAGATGCTGGATGCCAGCGGCGCCAGCATCTTCGGCGCGATCGACCAGGCCGTGGTTAACTACAGCGAAAAAGTGCAATGAAGCTCTACACCTACTTCCGCAGCTCGGCCGCCTACCGGGTGCGCATTGCGCTTGCGCTCAAGGGCATAGCGTATGAGGCGGTGCCCGTGCACCTGCTGCGCGGCGGCGGCGAGCAGCTGGCCGACGCCTACCGCCAGGTCAACCCGTCGGCGCTGGTGCCCACGCTGGAAGACGACAACGGCGTCGTCATCGGCCAGTCGCTGGCCATCCTCGAATACCTGGAAGACACGCATCCAGCCACGCCGCTGCTGCCGGCCGATGCCGCCGGCCGCGCCCACGTACGTGAGCTGGCGCTCACGCTGGTGGCCGACTCGCACCCGCTGGGCAACCTGCGCGTGCTGAAATACGTGAAGGGGGAGCTGGGGCAAAGCGAAGACACCAAGCTGGCCTGGCAGCGTCACTGGCTGCATGCAGGACTGGCCACGTTCGAGGCCATGCTGGCGCGCGCCGGCAGCAGCGGCACCTATTGCCATGGCGACCAGCCCACGCTGGCCGACTGCTGCCTGGTGCCGCACCTGTTCAGTGCGCGGCGCTTCGATGTCGACCTGGCGCCATTTCCGGCGCTGGTGCGCATCGATGCCGCGTGCGCGCAACTGCCGGCGTTCCAGGTGGCGCATCCGTCGCGCCAGCCCGACGCCGAGTAGATCAGAAGCGCGCGCTCACCGTCAAGCTGGCGCTGCGCGGCGCCCCCGGCTGGATCTGCACATTGTTGATGGCCGATTCGAAGAAGCGCGCATCACCGAGGTTGTTGATCTTGAAGCGCACGTCGTACGCCGGCTGGCGGTAGGTCAGCGCGGCATCCACGCGGCCATAGCCGGGCAGGCGCACGGTGTTGTCGGAAAGGGCGAACTGGTCGCTGTTGAGCAGCACGCCCAGGCCTGCGCTCCACGACGCGGCCACCTGCTGGTCGAGCCACAGGCTGGCGCGATGGCGCGCCGTCATCTCGGCGCGGTTGCCGCTCGCAATATCATTGGAGGCGACGATGCGCGCATCGTTATAGGTGTAAGCCGCGCTCACCCGGCCGCCTTGCCACAAGCGACCCTGCAACTCGAGCTCCACGCCTTCGTTGCGCTGCTTGCCTACTTGCAGCTGGCGCAGGCCGGCCGGATCAGTCGGGTCGAGCGTGAGCTGGTTGCGCTGCTCGATGCGGAACAGCGAGGCGGTGGTGAAGAAGCGGCCGCCGAGCCAGTCCTGCTTGTAGCCCACTTCCTGCAAATCGGTTTGCAACGGCTGCACCTGCGAGAGCGCCGTATTGCCGGTGTAGAGCAGGTCGCCGCCGCCCGGCTGGTACGAGCGCCCCACGTTCAGGTACCACGACTGGCCGTCCACCGGCTGGTACACCAGCCCCACGCGCGGCGACGACTTGTTGTCGGTGCGTTCGCTCAGCACATTGGTCAGGCGGTTGGTCTGCTCCTGTTCAAAACGGTCGAAGCGCACGCCCGCCAGCGCCTTCCACCTGGGCGCCAGGTCGATCTGGTCCTGCACATAAAAGGCCTGGGTCTTGGCGACGAAGGCATTGTTGAGCGACACCGGCAGCGCCGACAGATCTGGCATGGCCAGCACGTGCTGCGGCGCGTACAGGTCCACCGGGAAGGCGATGCCGGTTTGCGCCGTCACCACGTCGCGCTTTTGCTTCGATAGCTCGAGGCCGACCAGCACCGCGTGGCCGTTGCCGGTGTAGGTGATCTCGGTCTGGTTGATCAGGTTGCGCTGTTGTTGCGGGAAGAAGGTCACCTGGCGCGACACCGTGCCGTTGGCGTTCACGCGGCGGTTGCGGGTATTCACGCCATCGAGGTCGGTGCGGCTGTATTGCAGCGTGTTGACCAGTGCCAGGCGGTCACTGAAGCGGTGTTCGAGCCTGGCCTTGCCCATGTCGCTGTCGGTGCTGGTGTAGTCGTACCGCTCGCCGTAGAAGGTGGCCGGATCGACCGCGACCGGGCGGCCATTGAGCGACGGCACGCCGCGATCGGGCGTACGGTCTTCGCGCTGCACCTCGGCCTGCAGCAGCAGCGAGGTGGCCGGCGCCAACGCCCATTTCACCGAGGGCGCCAGCAGCTTGCGGGTGTGCTCGACCACGTCGCGGTAGCTGTCGCCGGTGTCGTAGACGGCGATCAGGCGCGCATCGACCTGCTGGTTCAGGGCGCCGCCGGTGTCCACGCTCACGCGCCGCTCGGCGTTCGAGCCGATAGTGGCGGTTATCTCGGTCTGCTGTTTGGCGCGCGGTTGCTTGCTCACCCGGTTGATGATGCCGCCCGCCGAACCGCGCCCGTACAGCGCTGCGGCGGCGCCCTTGATCACTTCGATCTGCTCGACCGTCGCCAGGTCGCGCGAATACAGCGTGTCGTCGCGCACGCCGTCGAGCGTGGTGTCGCGCAGCGAATAGAAGCCTCGGATATAGAATTCGTCGCGGCGGCCTTCGCCCTGGCCGGCCACCACGCTGCTGGTGTAGTCGAGGGCGTCCTTGCTGGTCAGCGCCGAGCGGTTGCGCAGGCTTTCCTGGGTGACCACGCTGACCGCTTGCGGCGTATCGAGCACGCCGCCACGGGTCTTGGCGCCGGCGGCAACCACCGCCGCGCCGTCGGCGCTGCCGGTAACCGTCACTTGTTGCAGCGTCTGCGCCTCCTGCGCACGGGCGCCGGCCTGGAAAATGAACAGGCCGGCGAGCAGCAGCGGCAGGGGTTTGAGTTGGGGAATGGAAGTCATCATATTATGTAATTATCGGAATCGTAGAGGTTAAAGGATGGAAGAAGCCGCCGCGCTGTTGACCACTCCCAGCGGGTGGTACAGCGGCAGGTAGCTGGCTTGCCGGTCGGCCTGGCGCATGAAGCGCGTGAGCAGATTGCCTTTGGCCGGCAAGGGTTCGCCCGCCAGCAAGCCCTGGATGCGGCGGCTGGCGGACGGATTTGGAAACTGCGCGAGATAGTCTTGCAGCGTATCGCGCAGCACGCCCCACAGTCCCAGCGACAGCGCGTGGTTGCCGTTGGCGATGGCGGCGATCACCTCGCACAGGTTGTTGACGAACAGGCAGTAGCCGATGCGAATCCAGGCCCGCTCGTCGTCGCAGCACAGGGCGGCCAGCGTGGCCGGTTCCAGCGCCATGGCCTGCGCCAGGTGGTGCGCGCGCGGCGCCAGGCGCGTCAGCTCGAGGTCGCGCACGATGAAACTGACCGGCGCACCCTTGGCGTCCAGCCCCACCAGGGTGTTCTGCATGTGCGGCTCGAACGCCAAACCGTGCTCGAACAGCAGGTGCAGCGTGGGGTGTACCGCCGTGCGCGCGTACTGCGCGAACCAGGCGCGCGCCGCCTGTTCCAGGCCCAGGCCGTGGTGCAGCGCATAGCGTTCGATCAGCGCGAACGCGCGCTGCCGCCCCGGCGCGCCGTTACCGAACAGTGCTGCGCACACCACCGGCTGGATCTGCTGGTGCAGCAGGCCGGCCACGCCTTCACGCAGCAGTACGCCGAAGCCGTCTGCGATAGCAGCGTCGGCGCCGGGGATGTCGACGGTGGCGTAGGCCTGTTCATCGAGCACGTGGAAGCCGGGGAAGCGCGCCCGCATCGGCTCGCGCAGAGCGCGATACAGGCGGGTGCCGGTCAGCGCGCCCTGCAGCTCGTGGCGGGCGTTGTTGCGCACGCAGTTGGTGATACGCATATTGAGCGAGAGCTTGATGAACGACGCCGCGTCGGCAGCCAGCAGGGTGCGCACCGAGGCGGTGGTGCGGAAGGCAGCGCCGTGCACGCCCAGGTCGCGCATGGCGCCGCTGCGCAGCGCCGCCGCAATGCCGGGCTGGCGCTGCATCCAGCCGGCCTGCCACGGGTGCATCGGCACGATGGCGCAGCCGTTGTCGGGCGCCAGTCCGCCGGCCAGGTGATGCAGCGCTTGAACGGACTGGTCATCGACGCCGTCGCCATGCAGCCATGCCAGCGGCACTTGCAGGTAGTGCAGGCGCAGGCTGGCCTTGTGCTCGGGCGAATACACGCGCTGCTCGGCGGGCGACCAGTCGGAGCGGCTCTTGGGCGCCGGGTGGAACGGATGCCCGGTGACCAGGCTTTGTTCGCTGTCGATGTAGGCCTCCAGCGCCGTCATGGGTGCCCGGCCCAGGAGGGGCGACTGGTCGGGGTGGCGCGCCAGTACATCGTTCATGGTGGCGATGCTGTCGCCGATCTGCTGCAGCAGGTCGTTGTTGAAGGGCGTCTCGGTGCGGCGCGACAGGTCTTCGATGATCAGCGTCGCCACGTCGTGCCATCCGGCCAGGCGCCACGGCTGCGCGCCGCTGCGCAGGTAGACGTCGGTGGTGTACTCGAAGTTGGCGGTCGCACTCACGTGCAGCACGCCGATCCGCAGCCAGCTGTCCATGCGTGGCAGCGAAATTTCCAGCACCTGGCCGTGGTGGCCCGGTGGTGCAGCGCTGGCCAGCACAGCCAGCGTATGCTCCTGCAGCGCCACTTCGCGGGCGTAGCAGTTGATCAGGAGGCGGCTGTTCTGCTGTTCGGCGAAGCGTGCCGGCGCGGAAGCTGGTAGCAATTGGCCGGCTGAGAGCGGAACGTTCATAACAGTTTCCATTTCAACGAGAAAAACACGGTGGACACCAGCACCGCACCGAGCCACAGTGGCGCGGCGTAGCCCAGCGTGGGCGCCAGCAGGCTGGCAAACAGGCCGGCGCAGACGGCGCCCCATTTATTCGCCCCTTCCAGCCGGCCGAAGTGGCGGCCGGCACGGGCCGCCTGGGAGCTGGCAGCCGCCAGGGTATTGATGGCGAGGTAGGCGCCGGTCATGCCGATGCCCATCACCACGCGGCCGGCGATCATCAACGGCAGCGACACCGCCAGCGCCTGCGCCAGCATGCCGACGCAGGTGAGGGCGGCGTACCGGCCAAGGCTGGCGCGGGCGTTGCCGACGCGTACGCGGCGCCCCAGCGGCCAGGCCAGCAGCAGGAACAGCGCATGCGGCAAGCCGAACAGCATGCCCGCCATGGCGGCGTCGATGTCCAGCCGGGTGGCCAGATCGGTGACGAAGTACGGGTACGACAAGACCGTGCCGACCGCGAACAGCGCCTGCAGCCAATACAGGCTGGCCGCGCTGACGCCGCACGGGCCGACGTTTGCTGCGCCGTCGTCAAGTGGCTGCGGCTGCGCGCTGGCGCCAGCGGTGCGGATCACCGGCGGCTCCGGCAGCAGGGCCAGCGCCACGCACGCCACGCCGGGAAACAGCGCCAGGTACAGGAACAGCTTGAGCATGTCGGCGTGGCCGGACAGCAGGCCGATCAGCGCCGGTCCGGCAAACAGCGCGGTGCGCGCCGAAGCCTGCATCACGCCCAGCAATGCGGCCAGGCGCGGCGCGGGCAGGCGCTCGGCCAGAAAGGCGTTGGACGCGGAAAACGTGCCGCCCAGGACGCCTTGCAAGGTCAGGCCGATGGCAAATTCCAGCGGGCTGCGCGCCAGGCCGGTGATGACGAAACTCAGGCACAGTCCGGCGTGGGCGCGGATCAGCGAGGCCCGCTTGCCGATGCGGTCGGCCAGCCGTCTCCAGGCCGGGTTGGCCAGTGCGGCAGCGAGCGTGGGCAAGGTGAAGTACCAGCCGGCCAGCGCCAGCGACGGCGCCTGGCCGGCAAAACTCGATTGCAGGATCTGGGCGTAGAACGGCGGCATGCACAGCGCCGCAAAGGCGGCGCCGAAATGGCCGGCCACGGTGATCGCGACGGCACGGGCCGGCAGGCTGGTGCCGGCGCTGGCGCTGGCAGGAACCGCGCTCATAGCCGGCCGTTGCCGTCTGGCGCCGGGGTCGGCAAGTGAGTTGGCAAGTGAGTTGGCAACTTGGCTGGCACGCCGGTGGCATCCGGGTGGAGGCTGCTGAGAGGATTGGCGACCGTGCGCAGGCGCTGGCTGCTCCAGCCGAGCAGGCGGCGCGCGGCCAGGCATTCGATGCGGACCTGGCCGCCCAGCAGGTCGAACTGCGCGTGCACCGGCGCCATGGCCGGAAACTGTGCCTGGTAGCTGGCGATGCTGGCGGCGGCCTGGCGCCAGAACAGCGCCTCCGGGTAGCTGCAATGCTGCTGCAGCTGCCAGGCCAGCTCGCCCAGGTTGATGAAGAACAGGACTTCCAGAAGATAGTCGCGCGCCTCGGCCGTCCCGGAAAACAGGAAGCCGCCGCTGGCATTGAGGGCGTTGCGATAGGCCGGCGCTGCGCGCAATGCCGCCAGCTGGTCGGCGCCGGTGGCGCCGTCGAGGTAATGCAGGCCGCCCGGCAGGTCGCGCATGGCGATGCGGCGCGGCAGGCCGTCGCGCAGGATCAGCAGGGTGTTCTGGGCGTGGCATTCGAGCAGCACGCCATGCGCCATCATCAGGTGCAGCAGCGGCGGCGCGGCCGCTTCCAGCAGCGCGGCCACCCACTGCTCCACGCCATGCCGGTCCAGCCACGGCGCGATGGTGAGTGCGCCGTCGGCGTCCTGCGTGGTCAGCGCGGTCATCGGAAACACCTGTTCGCCCGCGTGCAGCACCGACTGCGGCGACTGGCGCCAGATCGCGCCCAGCAAACCGTAGGCGCCGCTGCGCTGGTGCGAGGCGTTCACCGTAATGCCGGCCGGCTCCGCCAGGATCGCCAGGCGCGGCCCTTGCGCCAGGAAGGGATCGGCAGCGCACACGCCTTGCAGCCAGGCCGAGATGATGGGGGCGTTGTGCACATGGTGGTCCGACAGGATGCGATCGGCCGAGCTGTTGGCGATGGACAGCGGCAGCTTGAGGTTGTGCCGGTGGTCACCCTGGAGGCTGCTGAGCGAGCGGATCGATTGCTGCGCCAGCCAGTTGCCGCCGCCTTGGCCCAGGTGCAGCAGCGTGCCATCGGCCAGCCAGCCGGCAAAGTGCAGGGCGAGGGCGTGGTCCCATTGCCATGGATGGACCGGCAGCAGCCGGTAACGCGCGGGTGGGTGACCCTGCGCTTCGATCTCGCCGCGCAGCCGGCGGTACTCCGGCGTGCCCAATTGCGCTTCGACGAAGCTCTCGTAGTCGAGGCCATCGAGGGTATGGGTGCTGCTCGCTGCCACCGCGATGGCCAGCCACACCAGGGCGAACGGTTGCGCGTGTTCGGGTGCGTAGCGCAGGTTGTCCTGCACGCTGAAGCCGATGCGCGAGCGAAAGCACGGGTGGTAGGGGTGGCCGTCGCCGAGCTGCGCCTCCTGCAGCGCGTATGGCGATGCCAGGGTAGCGTGCGCAGGGGCCGCCAACGCCCAGGCCTGGTTCAGGGCCGTGTGGCGCAGCTCGTTGATGAACTGGCGCAGCGCCGACGGCGCCGGTTGCAAGTGGCGCACCAGCGCGCTGACGACACCGTCGATGTCGTCCGGTGGCGCGGCGCCCGGCTGCGTGCTGCGCAGCGCGCCCTCCAGGCGCAGCCGGTCGAAGCCGCCGTGGTGGGCGATGTCGATGTGGTAGCTCCTGGCTTGTCCGTGATCATCGCGGCCGTCGAGCCGCAGTCGGGCGCCGCCCGCTTCGATGGCGCCTTGCAGGCATCCTTCGTTCCAGAATGCTTCGATCCATTGGCGCACGGTGCGGGTGTGGGCGGCGGGGTAGCGCGGTGCGAATGACTGGGTCGGTTGCATGGAAGAATATCAATGAGTGAAGGTTGCCTGATTGCTATGCGACCACAATAAAATTTCATGTTGTGACTGTCAATGAAAATGATAATGATTCGTATTTATACTGTTGGTTAGAATACGATCCCATCCGTGCGATGGAAGACATACCATCAGGCCGCGCCGTGTAACGATGTTATTTTTAGACATTGTTGCCAGAAAATGAACAGGATCGCGCTACCCGCCAGCACTGCCGCCACGCGCAAGCTGCTGACCGAGCTGCAGAGGCAGTCGTTCGACTACTTCGTTACCGAAACCAACCCGGCCAACGGCCTGGTGCGCGATAAAACCGCCGGCGCCGGCTGGCCCGCCAGCATCGCGGCAGTCGGCATGGCGCTCACCTGTTACCCGATCGCGGTCGAACGCGGCTTCATGCCGCGCGTGGATGCCATCGCCCGCACCCTGGCCACCTTGCGTTTTTTTGCTGCCAGCGAGCAGAGCGAAGCGCCCACCGCCACCGGCTACAAGGGTTTCTACTATCACTTCCTCGACATGGAGACCGGCGCACGGGCGCGCGACTGCGAGCTATCGAGCATCGACACCGCGCTGCTGATCGCCGGTGTGCTGGCCACGGTCGAATATTTCGCTGGCGACGACCAGCAGGAGCGCGAGATCCGCGAGTTGGGCGACCTGCTGTACCGCCGCGTGGACTGGCAATGGATGCGCCGCCGCAAGCGCTTGCTGTGCCACGGCTGGAAACCGGGCAAAGGTTTCCTGCGCTGGCACTGGGAGGGTTACGACGAGGCGCTGATCCTGTACGTGCTGGCGCTCGGTTCGCCCACGTACCCTATCGAGCGCGACAGTTACGACGCCTGGGCTGCCAGCTACGAGTGGAAGACCATCTACGGCATCGAGTACCTGTACGCGGGGCCGCTGTTCATCCACCAGATGTCGCACGTGTGGCTCGATACGCGCGGCATCCGCGACCATGCCATGCGCGCCCACGACCTCGACTATTTCGAGAACAGCCGCCGCGCCACGCTGGTCCAGCAACGCTACGCGATCGAAAACCCGCTCGGCTTCCCCGAGTACGATGCGCTGCACTGGGGCATCTCGGCCTGCGACGGCCCCGGTCCCGGCACGCGCAAGATCGGTGGCGTGCAGCGCAAGTTTTACGACTACACCGCCCGCGCCGTGCCGTATGGCCCCGACGATGGCACCCTGGCGCCGTGGGCGGTGGCAGCTTCCTTGCCGTTTGCGCCCGAGATCGTGCTGCCCACCATCGCCCACTACCAGGCGATGGACCTGCACGAGGACCGGTCATGCGGTTTCAAACCATCGTTTTCCACCGTGTTCCACCAGGCGCGCGGCGGTTGCGTGCGCTGGGTGTCGCCGTACCACTTCGGTATCGACAAGGGCCCGGCCATCATCATGGCCGACAACTACCTGCACGATTTCGTTTGGCGCCTGATGCGCGGCAGCGCTTGCATCCGCGCCGGCTTGCTGCGCGCAGGCTTCGACGGCGGCTGGCTGGAGCAACAATAAAGGCGACAGGCACGCTACAATGGCGCCTTTGTCCGCTTGCCTTGCCGCCATGACCATTCCCGATCCGATACTTGCCGCGCTCGAAGGCGCCCACGCTTCCTGGCGTCCCCTGTTAATCGAGGGCCTGCAAGCGGTCATGCACGCCACGCCCGCTTACCTGCCGCAACTGGCAGTTGACGAGTATCTGCCCACCGAAGGCCGCTTGTTTGCCGCGTTTGCCCTGCCGCTGGACCAGGTGTGCTACGTGCTGATGGGCGAGGGCCCATATCCGCGCGCGGCCAGCGCCACCGGCGTCTGTTTCATGGATGGCGCCGTCGGCAGCCTGTGGTCGAGCGAGGCGGGCGGTGGCCTGTCGAAATCGGTGAACAAGGCCACGTCGCTGCGCAATTTCATGAAGATGCTGCTGGTGGCCGATGGGCAACTGCAACGCGATAACACCGCCGGCGACGCCATGGCGGCCGTATCGGCCCTTGCGCGCAGCGGCGCCGGCACCCATATCCAGACCCTGGACGATATGCAGCGCAAGCTCACCAGCCAGGGCTTTTTGTTGCTGAACGCGTCGCTGGTGTTCCGCAGCCACGTGGCGCCGGTCAAGGATGCCAAGGCCTGGCTGCCGTTTTTCGAGACCGTGATGGCCGGACTGGCCGCGCAATCGGTCACGACGCCCACCATGATTTTATGGGGCAAGATCGCCGAATTGCTGAAGAAATTGCCGGTTATGCAAGAGTTTCCACAGATCGTGGCCGAGCACCCGTACAACCTGAGTTTCATTGCCAACCAAGACATGCATGCGCTGTTCGCACCGATGCAGCTATTGAAGGCCTGATCGCTGGTGGAAAACCGGGGGCAGACCGGCAAGCTTCGATAAAGTTTGGTATACTTGACTAATTCGATCAACTACTCAGGCTTAAGTCAGTGCCGGGCAGGGAAGTGAAGGTCGATATTTTAACCGAACCGAGGTAGTGATGCGTCTGACCACTAAAGGCCGTTTTGCTGTGACTGCGATGATAGACCTGGCCCTGCGCCAAGGCAAAGGCCCGGTCACGCTCTCGGGCATCAGCCAGCGCCAGGCCATTTCGCTGTCGTACCTGGAGCAGTTGTTCGGCAAGTTGCGCCGCCACGAAATCGTCGAATCGATCCGTGGCCCGGGCGGTGGTTACAGCCTGGCCCGGCGCGCGGACAAAGTCACGGTGGCCGACATCATCATCGCCGTCGATGAGCCGCTCGACGCCACCCAGTGTGGCGGCAAGGAAAATTGCCACGGGGCGGACGCCGCCAGTGGCGTGCGTTGCATGACCCACGAGCTGTGGGCCACGCTCAACGAGAAAATGGTTGATTACCTCGATTCCGTGTCGCTGCAGGATCTGGTCGATCAACAGAAGCAAAAGCATGCCGACCAGAGCGTGGTAGTCATGCACCGCAATGAAAACCAGGCCGCATTGGGTTGAGCGATTGCTTGCCAGGCTAAAAACAAAAGATGAACGGAGTTACCAGATGAACGCCCCAGAAAAAAATCTCGCCGCCGTAAAGTTCCAGACCGCGCCGCATTTCCCTATTTATATGGACTATTCGGCCACCACGCCGATCGACCCGCGCGTGGCCGACGCCATGATTCCTTACCTGCGCGAGCAGTTCGGCAATCCTGCATCGCGCAGCCATATGTACGGCTGGACCGCTGAAAAAGCAGTGGAAGAGGCGCGCGCCCACGTGGCCGCCCTGGTCAATGCCGACCCGCGCGAAATCATCTGGACCTCCGGCGCCACCGAGTCGAACAACCTCGCCATCAAGGGCGCGGCGCAGTTCTACAAGACCAAGGGCAAGCACATCATCACGGTCAAGACTGAACACAAGGCTGTGCTCGACACCGTGCGCGAACTGGAACGCCAGGGCTTCGAAGCGACCTACCTGGAACCGCAGGACAACGGCCTGATCACCATCGAGCAGCTGACCGCCGCCATCCGTCCCGACACCATCCTGGTCTCGGTCATGCTGGTCAACAACGAGATCGGCGTGATCCAGCCGATCGACGAAATCGGTGCGCTGTGCCGCTCGAAAGGCATCATCTTCCACTGCGACGCTGCGCAAGCGACCGGTAAAGTCGTGATCGACCTGCAAAAGACCAAGGTCGACCTGATGACCTTTACCGCGCACAAAACCTACGGCCCGAAAGGCGTGGGTGCGCTGTACGTCTGCCGCAAGCCGCGCGTGCGCATCGAAGCGCAAATGCACGGTGGCGGCCACGAGCGCGGCCTGCGTTCGGGCACCTTGCCGACCCACCAGATCGTCGGCATGGGCGAAGCGTTCCGCCTGGCCAAAGTGGAAATGGACACCGAAATCGCCCGCATCAAGGCGCTGCGTGACCGCCTGGCCACTGGCCTGCAGGAAATCGAAGAAACCTATATCAATGGCGACATGGAACACCGCGTGCCGCACAACCTCAACGTCAGCTTCAACTACGTCGAGGGCGAGTCGCTGATCATGGCCGTGAAAGACCTGGCCGTGTCGTCGGGTTCGGCCTGTACTTCGGCCAGCCTCGAGCCATCGTACGTATTGCGCGCTCTGGGCCGCAGCGACGAACTGGCGCACAGCTCGATCCGCTTTACCATCGGCCGTTTCACGACCGAAGAAGACATCGACTTCGCCATCGAACTGATGAAGTCGAAAGTTGGCAAATTGCGTGAACTGTCGCCGCTGTGGGACATGTTCAAGGAAGGGATCGACATCAGCTCGATCCAGTGGGCCGCGCACTAAAATACCGCGCGCTACGTACGAATCACCTAAAAGATACAGGAGCAACAAAATGGCTTACTCGGAAAAAGTACTGGACCACTACGAAAACCCACGCAACGTCGGCGCTTTCGACAAGGGCGATGACAGCATCGGCACCGGCATGGTCGGCGCGCCGGCCTGCGGCGACGTGATGAAACTGCAAATCAAGGTTGGCGCCGATGGCCTGATCGAAGATGCCAAGTTCAAGACGTATGGCTGCGGTTCGGCTATCGCCTCGAGCTCGCTGGTAACCGAATGGGTCAAGGGCAAAACCCTGGACCAGGCACTGGCCATCAAGAACACGCAAATCGCCGAAGAACTGGCGCTGCCACCGGTCAAGATCCACTGCTCGATCCTGGCAGAAGACGCGATCAAAGCCGCTGTGCAAGATTATCAAGCCAAGCACCCAGCGGTTGCAGCTTAACGTCAAGTGAAATACGCGTCCCTTCGGGGACGTAACGGAGAAACACCATGGCAATTACCCTGACCGAAAAAGCAGCCAAGCACATCAATCGCTACATCGAACGCCGCGGCAAGGGCGTCGGTTTGCGTTTTGGCGTGCGGACCACCGGTTGCTCGGGCCTGGCGTACAAGCTCGAGTATGTCGATGAGCAGGCCGACGAGGACAGCGTGTTCGAGTCGCACGGCGTCAAAGTGTTCGTCGATCCGAAAAGCTTGCCGTACATCGACGGCACCGAACTGGACTTCGCCCGCGAAGGCCTGAACGAAGGCTTCAAGTTCCACAACCCGAACGAAAAAGACGCTTGCGGTTGCGGCGAGAGCTTCCGCATTTAATCGCTTATGCAAAATCATTACGAGCTGTTCCAGCTGCCACAGCGCTTTGCCGTCGATACCGGCGCGCTCGACAACGCCTATCGCGACGTGCAGAGCCGGGTTCATCCCGACAAATTCGTGGGCGCGACCGACGCTGAAAAGCGCGTCGCCATGCAGTGGGCCACGCGCGCCAACGAGGCGTATCAAACGCTGAAAAATCCGCAAAAGCGCGCCCAGTACCTGTGCGAACTGCACGGCGTCGATCTGCAAACCGAGTCGAATACCGCGATGCCGGTGGCGTTCCTGATGCAGCAGATGGAATGGCGCGAAGCGCTGGGCGACGCCCGCGCAGCGAAAGACAGCGATGCCCTCGACGCGCTCGACCGCGACCTGCGCGCCGCCCGCAAGGCGCAGCTGGCCGAGATCGAACAGCAGCTCGACGCCGCCGACTACGTTGGCGCCGCCCAGGGCGTGCGCGCGCTGATGTTCCTCGAAAAATTCGGCGAAGAAGTCCGCTTCGCCTTCGAAGCAATCGAAGCCTGACGCCTGCGGGGCTTGCGCAAGCTCCGCAGGTTGCTGTCACCGCTCAGGCAAACCAACAAGAATACAGGTTCCACCCATGGCACTTCTGCAAATCTCCGAACCAGGCATGTCCACCGCACCGCACCAGCATCGGCTGGCGGTCGGGATCGACCTTGGTACCACCAATTCGCTCGTTGCCACTGTGCGCAACAGCATTCCAGAAGTGCTGGCTGACGAGGAGGGCCGCACGCTGCTGCCGTCCGTGGTGCGCTACCTGCCCAACGGCCATGCCAATATCGGCTACAAGGCCCAGCAGGCGCAAGCGACCGACCCGAAGAACACCATCGTCTCGGTCAAGCGCTTCATGGGACGCGGCCTGGCCGATATCGCTTACGTGGAAAACATGCCGTACGATTTCCAGGACACGCCCGGCATGGTGCAACTGAAAACCGTCGCTGGCGTGAAAAGCCCGGTGGAGATTTCGGCGCAAATCCTGGCCACCCTGCGCCAGCGCGCGGAAGATTCGCTCGGCGACGACCTGGTGGGCGCGGTGATCACCGTGCCAGCATACTTCGACGACGCCCAGCGCCAGGCCACCAAAGATGCCGCGCAGCTGGCCGGTATCAACGTGCTGCGTTTGCTGTCGGAGCCGACTGCTGCAGCGATTGCCTACGGCCTCGATAACGGTTCCGAAGGCGTGTACGCGGTGTACGACCTCGGTGGCGGCACCTTCGACATCTCGATCCTGCGCCTGTCGAAAGGCGTGTTCGAAGTACTGGCCACCGGTGGCGATTCCGCCCTGGGCGGCGACGACTTCGACCACCGCCTGTTCTGCTACATCCACCAGCAGGAAAAGCTCGCGCCGCTGTCCGATGAAGACACTGCCACCCTGATGATCAAGGCGCGCGAGGCCAAGGAACTGCTGTCGAGCAAAGCCGAAGTGACGGTCGATGCGATCCTCAACTCGGGCGAGGAAGTACACCTGCGCATCACGGCCGAGACCTTCCACGAGATCACCAGGCACCTGGTCGTCAAGACCATGAACGCGATCAGGAAAGCGCTGCGCGACGCCAGCATCGATCCGGACGACGTCGACGGCGTGGTCATGGTCGGCGGCGCCACGCGCATGCCGCACGTGCAGCGCGCGGTGGGCGAGTACTTCCATACCACCCCGCACGCCAATATCGATCCCGATAAAGTCGTGGCGCTGGGCGCCGCCGTGCAGGCCAATCTGCTGGCCGGCAACCGCGCCGCCGGCGACGACTGGCTGCTGCTCGACGTGATCCCGCTGTCGCTCGGCATCGAGACCATGGGCGGGCTGGTGGAAAAAATCATTCCGCGCAATTCGACCATTCCGTGCGCGCGTGCGCAGGAATTCACGACCTTCAAGGACGGCCAGACTGCCCTGGCCGTGCACGTGTTGCAGGGCGAGCGCGAACTGGTGACCGACTGCCGTTCGCTGGCCCGCTTCGAGCTGCGCGGCATTCCGCCGATGGCCGCCGGCGCGGCGCGCATCCGCATCACGTACCAGGTCGATGCCGATGGCTTGCTGTCGGTGTCGGCGCGCGAATTGCGTTCGGGCGTGGAGGCGTCGATCAGCGTCAAGCCGGCTTATGGCCTCGGTGACGACGACGTCGCGCGGATGCTGCAAGAGTCGTATAAATCGGCCGACGTGGACATGATCGCCCGCGCACTGCGCGAAGAGCAGGTGGAAGCGGAACGCATCCTGCTGGCCACGCAGGCGGCGCTCGATGAAGACGCTGCGCTGCTGTCCGGTGAGGAACGCGCATCGGTTGACGCGCTGCTCGCTGCCACCCGCGACGTGCTGGCCAAATCGCAAAGCGGCGCAGCAGACCACGGCGCCGTGAAAGCGGCAGTGGAAGCGCTGGCCCATGGCACCGAAGAATTCGCGTCGCGCCGGATGGACCGCAGCGTGCGCAGCGCGCTGGCGGGCAAGGCGTTGGACCAGGTCGTGTAAGACGTAAAAAACCATTAGCCGAAAATCCGTCATTCCCGCGCACGCGGGAATCCATACTGAGCCGGCTAAGTCAAGTGTCCATGGATCCCCGCGTTCGCGAGGATGACGGCGGCGCCAAATTTAATGTAGAGGTATCAAGTGCCACAAATCGTATTCCTGCCCCACGCCAAACTGTGCCCGGACGGCGCCGTCGTTGAAGCCAAGCCGGGCCAGACCCTGTGCGACATCATGCTCGAGAACGACATCAACATCGAGCACGCGTGCGAAAAATCGTGCGCCTGCACCACCTGCCACGTGCTGGTGCGCGAGGGGATCGAGTCGCTGAACGAAGCGAGCGAAACCGAAGAAGACATGCTGGACAAGGCCTGGGGCCTGGAAGCCGTGTCGCGCCTGTCGTGCCAGGCCGTGGTGGCCGATGCAGACATGGTGATCGAGATCCCGAAATACACGATCAACCACGCCAGCGAAGGCAGCCACTGATATGGCGTCTGCCAAGGCCGGTGCAAAGAAGCCGGTAGCACCAAAGATTGGCGCAGGTAAAATCGGCACCACCGTCACCGGCGCCGACAACATGCCGGAAATCCGCGAAGGCCAGACCGTGGCGCTGCTGCAGGAACTGCACATCCTCACGCGCGACGGCAAGATGAACCAGGACAGCCGCCGCAAGCTGAAACAGGTCTACCACCTGTACCAGTTCATCGAGCCGCTGCTCAAAGACGTGCTGGCCGCCAAGGGCCATGTGTCGCTGGTCGATCACGGCGCCGGCAAGTCGTACCTGGGCTTCATCATCTACGACCTGTTCTTCAAGGCGCTCGAAGCCGGCTCGCACATCTACGGCATCGAGACGCGCGAAGAACTGGTCGCGCGCTCGCAGCAGCTGGCCGCGCAATTCGACTTCCCCGGCATGTCGTTCCTGCCGCTGTCGGTGGCCGAGTCCACCGAGTCGAACCTGCTGCCGCCGCAAATCGACATCGTCACCGCGCTGCACGCCTGTAACACCGCTACCGACGACGCCATCGATTTCGCGCTGCAAAAGCGGGCGCAACACCTGGTGCTGGTGCCGTGCTGCCAGGCCGAGGTGGCGTCGGTGCTGAAGAAGAACAAGGGCCAATCGATGGGCAAGTCGGCGCTGTCGGAAATCTGGCGCCACCCGATCCACACGCGCGAATTCGGCAGCCAGATCACCAACGTGCTGCGCTGCCTGCAACTGGAAGCGCATGGTTACCAGGTGACGGTGACGGAGCTGGTGGGCTGGGAGCACTCGATGAAAAACGAGCTGATTATCGCCACGTACAAGAACCTGCCGCGCCAGCGGCCTGCCGAGCGGTTGAAGGAAGTACTCGACACGGTAGGTTTGCAGGAAATGGACAAGCGGTTCTTTACAGAGCAGGTATAACTTCAAAGGGGCAGGGCACGATGGCTGAGCATCATGAAAACTGGCTGGACCTGCGCAGCGACACTGTCACCCGCCCCAGCGCGGCCATGCGCGCCGCCATGAACGCAGCGGAAGTCGGCGACGATGTCTACGGCGACGACCCCACCGTCAACCGCCTGCAGGAATATGCCGCCGACCTGTTCGGCTACGAGGATGCGCTGTTCGCGCCGTCCGGCACCCAGAGCAACCTGCTGGCGCTGCTGGTCCACTGCGGCCGCGGCGACGAATACCTGGTCGGCCAGGAAGCGCACACCTACAAGTACGAAGGCGGTGGTGCAGCCGTGTTGGGCAGCATTCAGCCGCAGCCGATCATCAACCAGCCCGACGGCAGCATCGCGCTCGACGACATCGCCGCCTACATCAAGCCCGACGATTTTCATTTCGCGCGCACGCGCCTGCTGGCGCTGGAAAACACCATCGGCGGCCGGGTGCTGAGCCTCGACACCACCGGCGCGGCCACCAAGCTGGCGCATGACAAGGGCCTGGCCACGCACCTCGACGGCGCGCGCCTGTGCAACGCCGCCGTCAAGCTGGGCGTGAGTCCGCGCGAGGCGCTGGCCGGTTTCGACAGCGCCTCGATCTGTTTGTCGAAAGGTCTCGGGGCACCGGTCGGCTCGATCCTGTGCGGCACCCGGCCCCTGATCAAGGAAGCCAAGCGCTGGCGCAAGATGCTCGGCGGCGGCATGCGCCAGGCCGGCATGATTGCCGCCGGCGGCCTGTACGCGCTCGAACACAATATCGGCCGCCTGGCAGACGACCATGCCAACGCTGCCTACTTTGCCGGCGAACTGGCCAAGATGAAGAACATCAAGGTCAGCACGCCGCAGACCAATATTTTTTACGTCGACATTCCCGCGTTCGTATGCCAGGGCTTGAACGACGTGCTGCAACTGACCCGCATTCGCGTGTCGATGGCGCCCCGGCTGCGCATCGTCACGCACATGGATGCCACGCGCGACGATATCGATCGCGCGATTACCGTATTTGGAGATTTTTTCGGATGAACACCCCTGACAAGGACAACGACAACACCGTGCGCCTGGCCAAGCGCCTGGCCGAGGAACGCCCGTGCTCGCGCCGCGAGGCCGAGGTTTATATCGAGGGCGGTTACGTCAGTGTCGATGGTGTGCTGGTGGAAGACGCCGGCGCACGCGTCACGGCCGAGCAGCAGATCACCGTGGCCGACGACGCCACCTTGCTGGAAATCGTGCCGGTCACGCTGCTGCTGCACAAGCCGGCCGGGGTGAATGGCGGCGTCGGCAAGGACGGCCAGCAGGCGCTGCACCTGCTGCAGCCGGCGTCACTCACGCGCACTGCGCCGGCGCAGCGCGTACTGAAACGTCACTTCGCCAACCTGACCTTGACTACGCCGCTGGAGACCAAGGCCAGTGGCCTCTTGATTTTCACCCAGGACTTCCGCGTGACGCGCAAGCTGGTCGATGATTCGAGCAAGATCGAAGAAGAAATTATCGTGGAAGTGGGCGGCCAGATCCGCGACAACGGCCTGGCGCTGCTGAACCACGGTTTGCCATTCAACGGCAAGCCGCTGCCACCGATCAAGGTCAGCTGGCAGAACGAGAACCGTCTGCGCTTCGCGGTGAAAGCCCCCAAGCCCGGCCAGATCGAGCACATGTGCAAGATGGTGGGCCTGGAGGTGGTGTCGATAAAGCGCATCCGCATCGGCCGGATCGCCATGTCGAGCTTGCCTGCAGGCGAGTGGCGCTACCTGCAGGATCACGAGCGCTTCTGATTACTTCTGATTACTTCTGGTTACATTACGCGGTGCTTTTGGCCGCGCGGCGACGACGCGCCATGAAGCCGAGCATGCCCAGGCCGCCAAGCATCATGGCGTAGGTAGTTGGCTCCGGCACTGCGGAGACGCCTTGCGCCGACAGGATCAGGGTACCGCACTCCAGCGCGCCAGTGGTACGGCAGCCGAACGCGGCAATCTGGTTGTTGTCGTTGATGCCGACGGCCGACTGCAGATACCAGCCCGAAGCCGGATCGATGAGGCTGTTCAGGTTGTACAGCGTGCCGCTGTCCCACAGGTGCGCCGAACCGCCGCCCAAGGCGTTGGTACCCACCACCAGCGATGAGCCGTTGATGTCGAGGCCGCTGAACTCGCCGATGTTGGTCAGCACACCCTTCGAATAGACAAAACTCTCGATGCTGCCGCTCGGGCCATAACGGCCATTGAGCAGGACATCACTGTTGTCGCTGATGCCGCTGGCGTAAATCTGGTAGCCATCGGGGCGGCTGTTGGCCAGTGGCGTGCCGGTGCCATTGGCGTAGATGACCGGGGTGGCCGACCACGAGTATTCGCCGGCGGTGCCAGCGATCTGGCCCTGGTTGTTGATGGCGGTGGCCGATCCCTCGAAAGGCGCAGCCTGTCCCTGGTTGAGGTCGGTCAAAGTACCATCCTGGTACAGGAAGGCGTGGCGCTGGTCGCCCGCCACACCGAAGGTGCCGGCCACTTGGCCCGCATTGTTGATTGACAGATCGCCCACGTCCACGCTGGCGGCGCCGATGTTGGTGAGGGTGCCATTGGACTGGATGAACGCCTGGCGCACACCGGTGTTCGAGGTTTGGTAGCCGACGACAGTGGCGGCATCATTGATGCCGGTCACCACCATGTTGCTGCCACCGAGGACGGACAGGCTGCTGCCGCTGTACAACACGGTTGCGCCGGCGACGCGGCCAACGACCTGGCCGGAGTTGTTGATGGCGGTCGGCGAAAAGTCACCAGCGTAGGTCACGCCGAACAGCGGCACGGCCATTGCAGGCATGGCGGAAGCGCCAACGATCAGTGCTGCCAGAAGTTTCATTTTTGTAAGTTTCATGTGGTGTCCAGGAAGGTTGGCAGGAAGATTGCACTGGTAGGTGCACCGCCTTGTAGTGGATACCACAAGGCTTGTACTTATTATAATTCAATAATTACAAGCATTTATGACAAACTTATTGCGGCGCCAAGGTTTTTCGCCCTTGCTGTGCCGATAGTACCGGCTTGGATGAGCCCTGAAATTCTTCCAGGTCGGCCAGTTCCAGCTCGATCGGCCGCCGTATCATCTGGTTCTCGATGATCATCAGGATCGCCGCCGGTATCACCAGGAACAGTCCCATCACGATCGCTGCGCCGCCCACGTATTTGAACCATTCCACTTGCACCATTGCGTCCAGGCCGCTGATGACCAGCGCCAGCAATAACAGGATCGCCGCGCCGATGCCGATATTGGTGGAGTACAGCATGTACACCACGCGTTTGCGGTAGATCTCGATCTCTTCTTGCAGCACCTGGCGGCGCTTGCCTTCGGAATCGCTGCGGAACGATTCCACCAGTTCCCGGTAACGCGCATACGACGCCGAATAACGCTGCTGCAGCAATTGCAGGAAAAGCCAGGCGGCAAACGCCAGTGCGGCCGATGGCCCGACCGCCTCCATCACATCTTTCAGTTGGAAGTCCACGAATTCACCTCATGCAGATCAAAGTTGACGATGCATGTATTACAAATCCAGGCGCAACCGGCGGATATAGGATGAATGCTTACAGACGTGTGGGAGTAGGCGGAACGACGCTTCAGCCCGGATGAACCGGCGTCTTGTGTTTTTTCGGCGGCGCCGGCAGTTGCACCAGCCGGGTGCCGGCCAGCCGGTCGTGCAGGAACTGGCGGTCCTTGTCCAGCAACGCGGTCAGCGACCACAGCAAAATTCCGGCCAGCACAGTACCGAGCGCCTGCCAGTGCTGCAAGCCGAATACGCCGCACACTATCACTGCCGGCAATACCCACAACCAGCACAGCAGGTAGCGCAGCATGGCCACGCGCGGCGCGACGCGCTCGTGGCCCGGGTGGATCAGCCTGAGGCGCCAGGTGCGCATGGCCAGGGTCTGGCCTTCACGCGTCCACTGGTGCACAAAGTAGATGCCGAGTACGACGAATGCCAGTACCTGGCGCAGGTGTTCAACCAAGGGCGCATGACTGGCGCCGGTCAGCATTTCGAAGATCAGGAAAGGCAGGAACAAGACGGCGAATGCCAGCAGGAATTCGTACACCATCGATACCAGGCGGCGTTTGACGGTAGGCAAGGTCGTAGCGTTATTTGGCAGCATCGGGGATGGCTGGCGCGACGGGCGCCGGCGGAGCTGGAGGCTGGGGAGCGGTTGCCGGCGCAACCACGGGCGGCGTGGCGGCCGGCGTTGGTGCAATCACCGGCGCGACGTTCGACGCATCGGGCCACGGCTGGCCGGTGGCCGGATCGAGCCATGGCACGGGCGCCGGCACTGGCGTGGCCGGCGGCGCCAGGTGCGGCTTGATCGGCGTAGGCAACTGCTGCTTGCTTTGCGACGGCGTGGCCAGGTTGGCCAGCTGTTTCTTGTTGGCAGCCCTGGCTGCCAGTTGCTGCTTCTGCTCGTCGGACAGTTGCTGGTAGTTTTCCCACTGCGTGGATTTTTTCGACGGATCGACCTTTTGCGCACGGGCAAAGTTCTCGCGCACCTGGCGCCGCTCTTCCGGCGTCATGCGCACCCATTCGCGCATGCGTTCCTGCACCCGCAACTGCTCGTCGGGCTTCATTGCGGTGTAGCGCTTGGCAATCGCCAGCCATTTCTGCTTGCGGATCGGTTCGACCTGGTCCCACTCGGCAGCGAGCGGCTCGAGCGCAATCTTCTGCGCTGGCGTGAGGTCTTTCCACAGGGTTTTTTCAGGTGCGGCTGGCGTGCCGGGCAGGGCGCCAGCGAGCGCCGAGGGCGCATTCGCGCTCGGACCGATCCATGCCGCACTACCTGCTGCCACCGCTAACACCGCCAGTGCGGCGATGCCCATGCCGGCCGAACCGCTGACCGCCATTATCGCTCGCTCTGTGCCAGGTAGGCGTTGAAGCCGTGGTCGAGGTAGGCCGTGGGCGGCAACTCGTCGGACAGCACGGCGGCGTCCATCTCGGCCAGGTCGGCAATGCGTTGCTGCTCTTCGAAGTGATAGATGCCGGTCAGGCCGCCGACCAGCAGCAGCAGCGGCAGCGCCACGCCCATGCGGCCGAGCCAGCCGAACCCTTGCGACAGCACGCCGCCGCCATCGTTATTGCTGGCGGTGGCAAAGCGGGACTGGCGCACGGTGAGCGGTGCTGCCACGTGGGCCTTTTTGCGCGCCATGGCCAGCTTGCGCGCCTGCGCCAGCCGGTCGGTGGTGGCAGCGGGCAAGTCGTCGAGCCGCTCGTTGAGCGCGTGGCGTACCTTGTACGCGAAGTTCAGATCGTCGGTGTTCATAATTTAATTCCCAAGGCTTTGAGCGAGGCGGCCAGTGCGTGAGTTGCGCGTGAGCAATGCGTCTTCACGCTCCCTTCGGAACATCCCATTGCTTCGGCTGTTTCAGCCACATCCATGTCCTGCCAATAACGCATGAGGAACGCTTCTCGTTGACGCGCCGGAAGCTTTTGTACCTCGTTATCGATCAATTCCAGCATTTGCTGGCGCTCGACCTTGTCGGCGGACGATTCGGCAGCCTCGGAACCTTCCTCGGCGAAAGATTCCAGTATATCAAAATCGTCCTCGCCATCTTTCGACGAACCCATGCCGGAAAACAGCGTGACCCAGGTATTGCGGACCTTTTCGCGGCGGAAGTAGTCGAGGATGGTGGTTTGCAGGATGCGCTGGAACAGCATGGGCAGTTCGGCGGCCGGCTTGTCGCCGTATTTTTCGGCGAGCTTGATCATCGCGTCCTGCACGATGTCCAGGGCCGATTCGTCCTTGCGCACCGCGTAGACCGCTTGCTTGAAGGCGCGCCGTTCGACGTTCTCGAGGAAGTCGGAGAGTTCTTTGTCTGTGGCCATGCTGGAGGTTGTGGAAAACTGACCGCATCCTAGCAAAAATCCCACGTATTTGCATGGTTTTACGTCGATCCACCCATTTTTTGCACCGGTAACTAGCCTTTTTCTACTTTGTTCTTGCTCAAAATGGTGCATCAGGTGTACCGTATGGGACGCTTTGAACACCCCGAAGCTGTATGGTCATCTCGCAGCAGGCACACAACGCCGCCATCGACATGACGCGCTTTCATATGTAGGCAGTTTGTTCTGACCCGCGCCACAAGCGCGAGAGGTAGGCACAACCGCTACAGAAATTCCGGCGAAACGACTATATGCGTTTTAGCGCCACTTTGCCCGTCACTACGGTTGGCGGAAGAGGTGGTCGTGACCGCATGACAAAGGGACATCGGGCAAGCTGTAGGGGGTGGCGTATTTCGCGAGGGAAGAACATCCGATCAATCTCCAATGGACCTTGAAAGGAATGTTTCATGAATAACGAAGCATCTTCGCAATCTGGTAACCAGTCCTCTGGTAACCAACTCACTGGCGCCGAAATACTGGTGCGCTGCCTCGCGGAAGAGGGCGTCGAGCACGTCTTCGGCTATCCCGGCGGCGCCGTCCTGTATATCTACGACGCCATCTTCAAGCAAGACAAATTCCAACACGTTCTGGTACGCCATGAGCAGGCCGCAGTCCATGCCGCCGACGCCTATTCGCGCAGTTCGAACAAGGTTGGTGTCGCGCTGGTCACGTCCGGTCCGGGTGTCACCAATGCTGTCACAGGTCTTTCCACCGCTTACATGGATTCCATTCCCATGGTCGTGATCTCGGGCCAGGTGCCCAGCCACGCCATCGGCCAGGATGCGTTCCAGGAATGCGACACGGTCGGTATCACCCGTCCCGTGGTCAAGCACAATTTCCTCGTCAAGGACGTCAAGGATTTGGCGGAAACCGTCAAGAAAGCCTTCTTCATCGCCCGCACCGGCCGTCCCGGCCCCGTGCTGGTCGACATCCCGAAGGATATCTCGATGCACAAGACGACGTACTCGTACCCGAAAGAGGTCGAGATGCGTTCGTACAAGCCGGTGGACAAGGGCCACGCCGGCCAGATCCGCAAGGCAGTGCAGTTGCTGCTGCAAGCCGAACGCCCGATGATCTACACCGGCGGCGGCGTGATCCTGGCTAGCGCTTCCGACGAGCTCAACAAGCTGGTCGACAAGCTCGGCTTCCCGGTCACCAACACGCTGATGGGCCTGGGCGCGTACCGCGCCTCGAGCGAGAATTTCCTCGGCATGCCCGGCATGCACGGCACCTACGAAGCGAACATGGCGATGCAGCATTGCGACGTCCTGATCGCCATCGGCGCCCGTTTCGACGACCGCGTGATCGGCAACCCGAAACACTTTGCCTCCAGCCCGCGCAAGATCATCCACGTCGACATCGACCCGTCGTCGATTTCCAAGCGGGTGAAAGTCGATATTCCCATCGTCGGCAACGTCAAGGATGTGCTGATCGAATTCCTGGCCCAGCTCGACGCCAGCGAAGCCAAGCCCAACGCGCCTGCGCTCAAGGACTGGTGGAAGCAGATCGCCGAATGGCGCGGCAAGGACTGCCTGAAATTCGCCGGTTCAGATTTGGTCATCAAGCCGCAATCGGTCGTGCAAAAAGTATGGGAAATCACCAAGGGCGACGCCTTCATCACGTCCGACGTGGGCCAGCACCAGATGTGGGCGGCGCAGTACTACCCGTTCGACAAGCCCAAGCGCTGGATCAACTCGGGTGGCCTGGGCACCATGGGCGTGGGCCTGCCGTACGCCATGGGCGTGCAGATGGCCAACCCGGATGCGACGGTTGCCTGCATTACCGGCGAAGGCTCGATCCAGATGTGCATCCAGGAGCTCGCCACCTGCAAGCAATACCACCTGACGCCGAAGATCATCATGCTCAACAACCGCTTTTTGGGCATGGTCCGGCAGTGGCAGCAGATCGACTACGGTTCGCGCTACTCCGAATCGTACATGGATTCGCTGCCCAACTTCGAGAAGCTGGCCGAGGCCTACGGCCACGTCGGCATGCGCATCGAAAAACCGGGCGATGTCGATGGCGCGCTGCGCGATGCGTTCGGCATGAAAGACAAGCTGGTGTTCATGAACTTCATCACCGACCAGTCAGAAAACGTGTGGCCGATGGTCAAGGCAGGCAAGGGCCTCTCTGAAATGCTGCTCGGTTCGGAGGACTTATAAGATGCGACACATTATCTCTGTCTTGCTGGAAAACGAAGCCGGTGCGCTGTCGCGCGTGGTCGGCCTGTTCTCGGCCCGGGGCTACAACATCGAAACGCTGACCGTGGCGCCGACCGAAGACGCGACCTTGTCGCGCATGACCATCGTCACCAGCGGCTCGGATGACATCATCGAACAGATCACCAAGCACCTGAATCGCCTGATCGAGGTGGTAAAGGTGGTGGACCTGACCGAAGGCCAGCACATCGAACGCGAGCTCATGCTCATCAAGGTGCGCGCCGTGGGCAAGGAACGTGAAGAAATGAAGCGCACGGCGGACATCTTCCGTGGCCGCATCATCGACGTCACCGAAAAGTCCTACACGATCGAACTGACCGGCGCCAAGACCAAGCTCGACGCGTTCATCGATTCGATCGACCGCGCCTCGATTCTCGAGACGGTACGTACCGGCGGTTCCGGCATCGGACGCGGCGAACGCATCCTCAAAGTTTAATCCCGGTACCGCATACAGCAAGTACCTGTTTACCATACAAAATACCAAGGAATTATCATGAAAGTTTTCTACGACAAAGACGCCGACCTCTCCCTGATCAAGGGTAAAAACGTTGCCATCATCGGCTACGGTTCGCAAGGTCATGCACACGCGCAAAATCTGTCCGAGTCGGGCGTCAACGTCACCGTTGGCCTGCGCAAGGGTGGCGCTTCGTGGAACAAGGTTGAGCAAGCCGGCCTGAAAGTGGCGGAAGTCAATGACGCCGTCAAGGCTGCCGACGTCATCATGATTTTGCTGCCGGACGAGAACATCGCCCAGGTCTACAACGAAAACATCGCCCCGCACGCCAAGCAAGGCGCGGTACTGGCCTTCGCCCACGGCTTCAACGTCCACTACGGCCAGGTCGTGCCGCGCGCCGACCTCGACGTGATCATGGTCGCGCCGAAAGCACCAGGCCACACCGTGCGCGCTACCTACACCCAGGGCGGCGGCGTGCCACACCTGATCGCCGTGTACCAGGACAAGTCCGGCACCGCCCGTGACATCGCCCTGTCGTACGCATCGGCCAACGGCGGCGGCCGTGCCGGCATCATCGAAACCAACTTCCGCGAAGAAACCGAAACCGACCTGTTCGGCGAACAGGCCGTGCTGTGCGGTGGCGCTGTCGAGCTGATCAAGGCCGGTTTCGAAACGCTGACCGAAGCCGGTTACGCGCCGGAAATGGCGTACTTCGAGTGCCTGCACGAACTGAAACTGATCGTCGATCTGATCTACGAAGGCGGCATCGCCAACATGAACTACTCGATCTCGAACAACGCCGAATACGGCGAGTACGTGACCGGTCCCAAGGTCGTCACCTCGGCCACCAAGGACGCGATGCGCCAGTGCCTGAAAGACATCCAGACCGGCGAATACGCCAAGTCCTTCATCCTGGAAAACAAGGCCGGTGCGCCAACCCTGATCTCGCGTCGCCGCCTGAACTCGGAACACCAGATCGAAGAAGTCGGCGCCAAGCTGCGCGCCATGATGCCCTGGATCGCCAAGAACAAGATGGTTGACCAGTCGAAGAACTAAGCGTTTTTCTGCATACGAGAAGCCGGCGCAAGCCGGCTTTTTTTTCGCGTGGTTAGGTGCGCTCTGTTACAAACACTCACCATGTCTTACAGTTGCGTCATGTAAATTCGGTTAAAGTTTGCCCAGTATTTAATTTTTGCTTAACTTTAACCGGAGTTCGCCATGACCGTCATCAAACACCTCGCCGCAGCCGCTGCTGTCACTCTCGCACTGACCGGCGCCGCCCAGGCTGCCGACGCGCTGCCGACCACCGGCGCGCTGGTGGTCGTGCCGGCCTTCGGTGAAGTCAAGCACACTAATGACCAGGCCGTTGCTACGTTTGCCATCGAAGAGCAAGACAAGGACAAGGCCGCTGCCGCGTCGCGCGTGAACCAGAAGATGAAGCAGGGCGTCGACATTCTAAAAAAAGCCGACCCGCAAGCGAGCCTGAAAACCCAGGGCTATTACACCTACCCGGTGTACCCGGAAGACCGTCCGCTCGCAAATGGTCAGGTCGCCAAGCCACGCGTGCCGACCTCGTGGCGCGTGGGCCAGTACGTGGAAGTGACCACCACCAATCTGGAAGCGCTGCCGAAGACCGCCGCCGCCGCCCAGAAGGTGCTGAGTTTGAATAATCTCAATTTCGGCCTGGCGCCGGAAACCACGAAGAAGCTCGACGAGCAGCGCATTGCCGCCACCTATAAAAACCTGAACGAGCGCATCAATTCGATCGCGACTGCCATGGGCCGCAAGGTAGGCGATGCCGTGCTGGAAACGGTCGATTTCGAAGGTTCGGGCAACTATGCGCAGGAAGGCGCCCGCGCTGCCGCACCGATGATGATGCGCGCCAAGGCGGCCGACAGCATGGAAGTGGCCGAGCCGAGCTTCGAGCCGGGCGAGACCACGCTGGAAATGCGCCTGGTGGGCAAGGTGCGCTTTAAATAAGGTGATGAGGTGATGTTTTAGGGCAAACATCATGGTAGAGTCCCGGTTGCTTTTATATCAACCAGGAAACTGCCATGATGTCCAAACTCGCTGTTACCGCCATTCTCCTCGCCGCAACTGCCGCTGCCCGCGCAGCCGCCCCGGCACCGCTGCCGAGCAGCGGCATGCTGATCGTCCTGCCGGCAACCGGCACGGTGCGCCAGGCTAACGACCAGGCATCGATCACGATGACCGCCGAGGAAACCAACAAGGACAAGGCGCTCGCGCAGTCGCGCGTGAACCAGAAGATGAAGCAGGGACTGGCACTGCTCAAGCAGGCCGACCCGCAAGCGAGCTTCAAGACCGAATCGTATTCCACCTATCCCGTCTATCCCGAGCAGACCACGCCGGCGAGTACCCAGTCGCGCGTGCCCAGCGGCTGGCGCGTCACACAAAGCCTGCGCGTGACCACCACCAACCTGGCCGGTTTGCCCAAGACCGTCGCTGCCGGGCAGGGCTTGCTGGGGTTGTCCAGCTTGTACTTCAGCCTCTCGCCAGCCACCGCCCAGAAACTCGACGACGAGCGCATCGCCGCTACCTATGCCAACCTCAACCAGCGCGTGCGCGCCGTGGCCGCCGCCATGGGGCGTGATCCTGCCGATGCGGTCGTGGAAGTGATGGATTTTGAGGGTTCGGGCAACTACACCGACCGCGCCGCGCCGCCCGCGCCACCGGCCCCCATGATGCGGGCATCGTCGTTGTCGGCGGCGTCAGCGGTGGAAGAGCCGAGCTTCGAGCCTGGCGAGACCACGCTGAATATGCGCGCGGTGGGCAAGGTGCGCTTCAAATAGGCTATCGCGTGCACAATGGGCGCTGCGGATGCGGCTCCCTGTTTTAGGTTCGGCTCCACTATAATGATGAAGCAACAAAAAACATTAACCGTACTGGAACCCTATGCCGAACTTCCCGCGTCGCCGCGCCAAGAACGCCGCTGCCAAAGCCAAACTGCCCAAGACGTCGCGTTTCAGCCGTTTTGCGCGCAGGGCCAGGGGGGAAGACCTCGACCGTCCCCGCCCGCGTGGCATCTACCTGCTGCCCAACGCCTTTACGACCGCAGCGCTGTTCTGCGGCTTCTACGCCATCGTCATGGCGATGAACCAGAGATTCGAATATTCGGCCTGGGCGATTTTCATCGCCATGGTGCTTGACGGCCTCGACGGCCGGGTGGCAAGGCTCACCAATACCCAGAGCGAATTCGGCGCCCAGTACGACAGCCTGGCCGACATGGTCTCGTTCGGCGCCGCGCCGGCATTGGTGATTTACGAATGGTCGCTGCGCGGCCTGGGCAAGCTGGGCTGGATCGCTGCGTTCGTGTATTGCGCTGGCGCTGCGCTGCGCCTGGCCCGCTTCAACACCAATATCGCCGTGGTCGACAAGCGCTTCTTCCAGGGCTTGCCATCGCCGTCGGCCGCCGCGCTGGTGGCCGGTTTCGTGCTGCTGATGGTGGACCAGGACGTCTCCGGCCTGGACCTGGCCTGGGTGTCGTGGGGCATTGCCGTGTTTGCCGGCCTGACCATGGTCACCAACGTGCCGTTCTACAGCTTCAAGGACGTTAATTTCCGCAAGTCGGTACCGTTCATCACGGTCTTCCTGATCGCGCTGTTCTTCGCCCTGATTTCGATCGACCCGCCCAAGGTGATGTTCCCGCTGTTTATCGGGTACGGCCTGTCGGGCTACGCGGTGCTGGTGTGGCGCCTGGCCAAGGGCAAGCCGGTCAGCGTGATCCAGACCGAGATCGAGGACGACGATCATCTTCGTTAAGCCTGGTTGAAAGCAGGGCCGCAATTGCGGCCCTTTTTTTTGCTCTACTGCGACGCTGCTCAGCGACCTTGCGTGGACTGTTGTTGATTACGTTCGCCGCTGTTGGTGCTGCTGTTGCTGCCGCTGGTGCCGTTTTTCGAGCCGCGGTTTTTCTGTTTCGATTGCGGGTCGGTGTTGCTGCCGCTGTTACCGCTGGCGCTGCTGCCGCTGCCACTTCCCATCGAGCCGGAGTGGCTGCCTGCGCTGCCGGTGCCGCTGCTGCCACTGGTAGTGCCGGTACCCATGCTACCCGTACCGCTGCTTCGGGTACCGGTGCTCCCGCTGCCCGATTGTCCGCCGGTACCGCTTTGACCGCTGCCGCTGGTGCCGGTTTGGCCACTGGTGCCACTCGTGCCACTCGTGCCACTGCTGCCGGTGCGCCCACTGTTGCTCGTGCCGCTGGCGCCGGATTGACCGCTACCCGTGCCGCTGGCCCCGGTGCTGCCGCTGGTGCCGGTCTGGCTGCTGCTGCCTGAACCGGTACCACTGCCGGAACCTGTACCGGTAGTCGTACCGCTGGTCTGTGCCACGGCGCTGGCGCTCATCAGTGCTGCGACGATCCATGCTGTCAATTTGGTATTCATATCATCTCCTTGATTGGGGTGGGTGAGCAGTCATTTTTCCACTTGGTTTGGTAATCTGAGTAGGACAGCCACCCATGGCTGGGTCGGACTAAATCGAGACAATAGGCGTGGGCCGACACTTCGTTCCAGGCCGAAGCATTCGATCTCGCTGCCAGCTATCTTGTCGACACATTCAACGACCTGAGGCCAGCATGACCATTACCTGCTTTATCCACTACCAGATCGACCCGTTTCAGCGCGATACCTTCCGGCTGTATGCCGAAAATTGGGGCCGCATCATCCCGCGCCTCGGTGGCCACCTGCTCGGCTACTTCCTGCCGCACGAGGGTACCAACGACGAGGCGTGGGGGCTGGTGGCGTTCGATTCGCTGGCCGCTTACGAAGCGTATCGCGCCCGCCTGCGCGCCGACGACGAGGCGCGCGCCAATTTCGACCTGGCCCGCAGCCAGCGCTTCATCCTGCGCGAGCAGCGCACCTTTGTCGAGGCGGTCGAAGGCGCGTTCTGCCTGCCGTCGCTGCCTTACAATGGCGCCACCAGAATCACGCCGGAGGGCGCGCCATGATTGCCGTATTATTTGAAGTCGTGCCAAGCGCAGCGGGCCGCGCCGGGTACCTGGCGCGCGCGGCGCAACTGGCGCCACTGCTGGCGCAGATCGATGGCTTCATCTCGGTCGAGCGTTTCACCAGCATCACCGAACCGGACAAGCTGCTGTCGTTGTCGTTCTGGCGTGACGAAGCGGCGGTACGCGCCTGGCGCGAGCTCGAGGCGCATCGCGCCGCTCAGTCGGCCGGCCGCGCCGGCGTGTTCGAACATTACCGCCTGCGCGTGGCCGAAGTGGTGCGCGACTACGGCCTGATGGAGCGCGAACAGGCGCCGCCGTATCACCCGCCGTTGGCGCCGAAAATGCCGGACAGCTCGGCGACGCTCACCGCCTCGGCAAGGCCAGCGAGCTCGGTCATGCCAGCCGCACCGGCCACGCCATCCGCGCCGGACCCCGCATGAGCACCGCCGCGCAACCGCGCTTTGGCCGCGTGGCCGCCGCCATTGGCGACCCCACGCGCGCACTGATGCTCGCGCGCCTGCTCGACGGTCGCTACTACACCGCCACCGACCTTGCCACCCACGCGGGCGTGGCAGCGCCTACCGCCTCGCAGCACCTGAAACTGCTGGTGGATGAAGGCCTGGCCCGCGTGCGCGCGCAGGGCCGCCATCGCTACTACATGCTGGCCGACGCCAATGTCACGCACGCGCTGGAAGCATTGCTGCGCGTGGCAGACGGCGCGCTGCCCGAAAGCACGCGCTGGCAGGCGCCGGCGATGACCGGACTGCGCCACGCGCGCACCTGCTACGGCCACCTGGCCGGCGTGCTGGGCGTGGACCTGTGCCGGTGTTTCATCGCCAGGGGCTGGGTAGAGCAGGGCGATCATGATTACCCGCTGACGCCGGAAGGCCGGCGCGGCCTGCTGGCGCTGGGCGTGGTGCTGCCTGCCGAAGGCGCGCCGGTACGGCGGCAGTTATATGGATGCGTGGACTGGTCGGAGCGGCGCGACCACTTCGCCGGTCCGCTGGCGGTGACGCTGCTCGATTATTTCATCGAGCGCGGATGGCTGCGGCGCAGCGGCGACAGCCGCGCGCTGGAGGTGCCGGCCAGCGGCAAGCTGGCATTGGCCGAGTTGTTCGGCCATGACAGGCAGTGATCCCCTTGGGGGGATCGCAAATAAGTCTGGCTGATGAAAGATGTGGCAGGAGGGAGTGAAGCGGGTGGCCAGCGGAAGCCCGCTGGCGGCAGTGCTGCAATGCGGCACGCGAGGACAGTGCCACGCGTTGCCGCAGCAATCAAACAGAGAAGATCAGAAGCGCACTTTGAGGTAAGCGGCAGGACCGTTCAGGCGCACGTTGACAGCGGTGTCGTCGCGGTCGCGGCGCAGGCTGATCTTGGAGGCAGTGTATTCCGCCACCACGCCGACCATCGGCGTGACATACCATTCCATGCCGACCGAGCCGCCATAGATGTGGCCGTTGACGTTGCCGCCGTTTTTCTTGATGCCATTGGCATTGGCATAGAAGCGTGCTTCAGGCGAGAACTGGTGGCGATAGCCGAGTTCCAGCAGCGGCGCCCAGGCGCTTTCGCTTTCGTCGTAGCGGGCGTTGCCGGAAATGCCATTGATCGAACCGTTGGCCGTGCCTTCGATGCCGGCGCGGTAGTAGGCGCCGCCGATGCCGATGCCGAACACGTCAGCGCCCTGGCCCAGCCACCATTTGTAGGCAACGCTGGCCAGGTCCAGGCGCAGCTTGGCGTTCAGCTGGCCGTTGCCGGTCAATGGCTGGCCGTTGAAGTTGGTGCTGCCGGACAGGCCAGGGTTGTAGTCCTTGTCGTAACGGTAGTAGTCGAAGTCGAAGCCGTGCGAGTCGCCGATCAGTACCGACGCTTTCACGCGCGGCAGTGTGGTCTTGTCGCCCTTGTAGGTGCCCGTGTCGATGCGGCCGTATTCGGTGTCACCCTCGACCTTGATGCGCGGCTCGGTGTAGAACGCACCCACCGACAGGCTGGCGCGGTCGAGTGCCGGCGACGGCTCGGCAAACGCCAGCGCGGAGACGGTTGACAGGGCCAGCAGGGAAGCGGTGTAGATGGCGGTACGAGCGGAAGGGGTGCGGAAAGACATGACTACTCCATGAAAAGTTGCGTAACGGTATGGGGCGGATCATATCAATCACACAGCTTATTTCACGTCGGCGCACTCCCACGCTTTACGTCGGACTGCTCCTACTCACCTCGCTACCCACTCGGCTTATCGTAGCCAGCGCGATTCGCGCTCCGGCTCCGGCCCGCTGACCATGGCCTGCAGCACGCCTTTGCGGTCGAACTCCACGTGCATCAGGGAATCCCACACGCCGGCCTCCTTGTAACGATAAACCCACACATCGCCATCGACGCTGGCGTAACGCACCTGGTCGGACGGCGCGCCAAGCTGGCGCAGGACGGTTTCTTTGGTGGCCTGTTGCAAACGCAAGGCGGCAAATTGTTCGGCGGTGGGCATCGGTTGCGGCGCAGCGCAAGCGGCCAGCAGCAGTGGAAGTGAGACCAGCAGCAACAGTTTTTTCATCGCAAGCTCCCGGTGGCGGTGGATTATTCAACAATTGTAGTCCGCAACAGGTACATGGCGAGCATTTTCCGCTATACTTGCGGGTCTGGTCTTTTCGGACCAGTTTTTTGAAATCACGGTGGGCAGGGTTCAGACTCCGCGCACCGCATGTTAAAGGTAAATATCATGACCGTAGAAAACATCAACAAAGCCGCGATCATCGCGGACAACGCCCGTGGCCAAAAAGACACCGGCTCGCCAGAAGTGCAAGTTGCACTGCTGACCGCCCGCATCAACGAACTGAACGGCCACTTCAAGGCCCACAGCAAGGATCACCACTCGCGTCGCGGTCTGATCATGATGGTTAACCGTCGTAAAAGCCTGCTGTCGTACCTGAAGAACAAGGATGCTACCCGTTACCGCGATCTGATCGCCAAACTGGGTCTGCGTAAGTAATCAGCTTATTGCATACTTTTGCATCCTGAGCTTCAAAGAAATGCCTGCGCCAGTGTGACTGTCGCAGGCATTTTGTCATTTGTACAAACGAAAAAATTGCCAGCTAGCATAGTATTTTAGCAAGCTGGCATGGTTGTAAAGAATGAGTTGTAAAGCGTAGCAAAGGCGGCAGCCACAGATGCCGCCCGTGGTGAGGTGAACGACAGCGCCTGAAAATCTGTCGGCAAATAGAAAGGGATTTACCCATGTTTAATAAAGTTACGAAAACCTTCCAGTACGGTCAACACACCGTCACGCTGGAAACCGGCGAAATCGCTCGCCAAGCCTCTGGCGCAGTGCTGGTGTCGATCGAAGACACCGTGGTGCTGGCCACCGTGGTGGCGCGCAAGGATGCCAAGCCGGGCCAGGACTTCTTCCCGCTGACCGTCGATTACCTTGAAAAGACCTATGCAGCCGGCAAGATTCCCGGCGGTTTCTTCAAACGTGAAGGTCGCCCTTCGGAAAAAGAAACCCTGACCTCGCGTCTGATCGACCGTCCGATCCGCCCGCTGTTCCCAGAGGGTTACATGAACGAAGTGCAGGTGATCATTCACGTGCTGTCGGTCAACCCTGAAATCGATCCCGACATCGCGTCGATGATCGGCGCCTCGGCCGCCCTGTGCGTGTCGGGCGTACCGTTCAACGGCCCTATCGGCGCAGCCCGCGTGGGTTACGCCAATGGCCAGTACATCCTCAACCCGACGGTTGAGCAGCTGAAAACCTCGCAGATGGACCTGGTCGTTGCCGGTACCGAATCAGCGGTGCTGATGGTCGAATCGGAAGCCAAGCAGCTGTCCGAAGAAATCATGCTCGGCGCCGTGGTGTTTGGCCACACCCAGATGAAGGCTGTCATCGACGCCATCCACGACCTGGTACGCGACGGCGGCAAGCCCGAGCAGGTATGGACCGCGCCAGCGAAAAACGAAGCGCTGATCGGCCGCGTGACCGCGTTTGCCGAAGCGAAAATCCGCGAAGCCTATCAAACCCGCGACAAGCAGGCCCGTACCGACAAGCTGCGCTCGATGCACGCCGAAGTCGTGGCTGACCTGGGCGCCGAAGCTGCCGCCTCGGGCGCTGCCGCACCGGATGGCGTAGAAGTTGGCAACATCCTGTTCGACATGGAAGCCAAGGTCGTGCGCTCGCAAATCCTCGAAGGCGAACCACGCATCGACGGCCGCGACACCCGCACCGTGCGTCCGATCTCGATCCGCACCTCGGTCCTGCCGCGTACCCACGGTTCGGCACTGTTTACCCGTGGCGAAACCCAGGCCCTGGTCGTTGCCACCCTGGGCACCGCCCGCGATTCGCAAAAGATCGATGCGCTGATGGGCGAGTTCACCGACTCCTTCATGCTGCACTACAACATGCCACCGTTCGCTACCGGCGAAACCGGCCGTGTCGGTACGCCGAAGCGCCGTGAAGTCGGTCATGGCCGCCTGGCCAAGCGCGCGCTGATCGCCGCGTTGCCGGCAGCTGACGAGTTCAGCTACGCTGTGCGCCTGGTGTCGGAAATCACCGAATCGAACGGTTCGTCGTCGATGGCTTCGGTCTGCGGCGGCTGCCTGGCGCTGATGGATGCGGGCGTACCGATGAAAGAGCACGTGGCCGGTATCGCCATGGGCCTGATCAAGGACGGCGGCAAATTTGCCGTGCTGTCGGACATCCTGGGCGACGAAGATCACCTGGGCGACATGGACTTCAAGGTTGCCGGTACCCGCAACGGTATCACCGCGCTGCAGATGGACATCAAGATCCAGGGCATCACCAAGGAAATCATGCAAGTGGCGCTGGCGCAAGCCAAGGAAGGCCGCGAGCACATCCTGGGCGAAATGCAGAAGGCCATGCCAACCGTGAAAACGGAACTGTCCGACTTCGCACCGCGCCTGATCACCATCAAGATCAACCCGGAAAAAATCCGTGACGTGATCGGCAAGGGCGGCGCCGTCATCCGCGCTCTGACCGAAGAGACCGGCACCCAGATCGACATCAGCGACGAAGGCGTGGTCACCATCGCCTCCGTCGATGCTGCTGCCGGCCAGGAAGCCAAGCGCCGCATCGAAGAACTGACCGCGTCGGTCGAAGTGGGCAAGACCTACGACGGTACCGTTCTGAAGCTGCTGGACTTCGGCGCCATCGTCCAGGTCATGCCAGGCAAAGACGGCCTGCTGCACATCTCGCAGATCGCCAACGAGCGTGTGAACGCCGTGGCCGACTACCTGAAAGAAGGCCAGCAAGTGCGCGTCAAGGTCCTGGAAACCGACGACCGCGGCCGCCTCAAGCTGTCGATGAAAGCTGCTGCTGAAGAAGCGGCCGCCGCTGCGCAGTAAAATGTCGTTGTAGTCTGAAAAGCCGCCGAGCGCACCCGCGCCGGCGGCTTTTTTCATCTCGGCTATACTTTCTTGTATGCCACCATTTAACCTGTTCAACCGCGTCTCCAAGGCGCCGACCAATCCACGCACGCCGGCTCAGCCACCCCAGCCACGCCAGTTCGACGTGGCCGACCTGTACCAGGGGCCGCTCAATACCGGCCAGGCGCCCGACAGTGCCGCGCCTACGCTCGACGAAAAGCTGCGCCAGGCCTATTTCTGGATCGTCAACACGGCCATCATCAGCCCGCACTACGACATCGAGTACAACCACGGCCCGGCGCAAACCTACGCGGTAGGGGATGCCCGCCGCACGCTCAACCTGCCGTCGGCGCAAAGTTATTCGAGCTTCGTGCTGCTGCCGCTGCTGACCTTTGCCACGCGCCGCAAGTGCCTGTTCGTCGGCGGTCCCGGGCGCGGCAAGACCGCCAGCGCGATCCTGATGGGGGTGCTGTCGGGGGCGTCGGTCAAAGACGTCAAGCGCGCCATGCAACACGGCCACCCGCAGATGACCATTGCCGACCTGCTCGGCAATCCGCTGCCGGCCGACCTGGTCAACGCCCAGAGCATGGACGAGATCCGCATCGCCTGGCGCGCCTGGCTCGGCATGCGCGTAAAAATCATCGACGAATACAACCGCATCCCGCCGCGCACCCAGAGCGCGCTGCTCACGCTGATGGGCGACAACTACGCCGAAGTGCTCAACCACATCTACGAATGCCCGGAATCGGCCTGGTACCTGACCGCCAACGACGACCAGGGCGGCGGCACCTACGAGGTGATCGAAGCGCTGCGCGACCGTATCGACGTGGTGGTGCAGGCGCTGGCGTTCAATCCGCGCTTCCTCGGCGAGCTGTTGGTGCGCATCGAGGAAAACCTCAAGCCCGAAGAACTGGTGCCGCCCGAGATCGTGTTTACGCCGGCCGAGGTGGACCGCATGGTCGAGGAGATCCGCGCGGTAGCCGTGCCCGAGCCGATCCGGCGCCGGCTGGAGTTTTTCACCAGCCAGTTCGAACTGCTGGCCGCCGCCGGCGACCAGTTCGAATACATGACCAAGGACACGGCGCGCCTGTCCGGTTTCGACTGGAGCGCGGTGATTGCCGCCGACAGCGGCCGCGATCGGCTCAAGGACCTGGGTTGCCAGACCGTCAACGGCCTGTCGGTGCGCAACCTGATGACCTTGCTGATCTACGCCAAGGCGCTGGCCTATTTCCGCGGCAATGCCGAGGTGGAACTGGACGACGTGCGGCAGGTGCTGCCGTTCGTATTGCACGACAAGCTGCGGCCGGATCTCGACGCGCCGTTCTTCGGTCTGCCGGAAAACGCCGCCTTCCGCACCGACCAGATCAGCTGGCTGCGGCGGCTGTTCGACCTGTCCAGCGCCGAGTACGACCGCCTCGATCTCGACCACAACGACCCGGTCGGCGACATGGGTGCGCAGTTCGAAGAGGGCCTCGACGGCTTGACCGAGCGCGAAGTGCTCAAGCGCCTGAACCGCATCGAAAAACACGTGGGCGAGCAGATCCGGGGCCGCAAGCTGTACGGCCACCTGTACGACGACCTGCTCAAGCTGAAGTACCTGCACCAGCGCTACACCAACTACCTGGTGTGGCTGCGCTCGCAAGCATGATCTCCGAGCGTTTCGCCCGGCTGCTGGCGGCCGGCCGCCCGGAACTGAACCGGCGCGTGGCCGAGGCGCGGCGCCGGCATAACGGGTTCGATACTGCGGCGTTTGGCGACTTCCTGGCCATGGCTGCCGATCCGGTGGTCTGTGCGGCCGATGCACATGCGCCCGAGCGTGCTGGTGGCGTGGCGATGGCGGCGTTCGATGCTGCCTTGGCGCTGATCGCGCAGGGGCACGGTGGTAACGGCGTGATCGCTACCGTGTGGCGCGAACTGGTCCCGCAGTATGTTGCGCTGCTGTGCGTGCAGCCGGCGGCGGTACTCGGCATGCTGACGAATGCAGCGTTACACGTGCAGCGCCAGCGCGGCGCGCGCGTGGCGCAGTGGCAGGCCATCATGGCGCAGCTGGCGCCGCAGATCGAGACCGTTGCGCACCTGGCCGCAGCAGGGCAGATCGCCGCCTGGCGCGCCGGCATGGCGCACTTCCGGCAAGGCGCCATCGTGGCGGCCGATGCGCTGCCCGAGCCGCTGGCGCTGGCTGCCTTTGGTGCGGCCGACCAGGCGTGGGCGTCGTGGTCTTCGTTGCGCGCGGCGCTGCTGCACGATCCGTGGTGGACGCCTGATGCCGCGCAGCGCGAACGCCTGCAAGCGGGCATCGAGATCGGCAGCTTTTCCGGCCTGGGAGGCGAGTTTTCCGAGCCGCCGCAGGTGCGCCCGGCGCCGCACGGTTTCTGGGTGCGCAGCGGCGCGCGCCACGCGCTCCTGATCGCCGACGCCTGCGGCACGGTGCTCCATTCCGCCAGCGCCGAAGAGTACGATTATCCCGAGGCGGCGCCCGCTGCGCAGGTACAGGTCAGGGATGGGGCGCTCACCATCAACGGCCGCACCGTGCCGCTCGACCTGCCGACCGAGCGGCTGCAGGTCGTGTGTAACCGCCACGCCGTCGCCGTCACGTCGCCGTACACCCACGCCATCCGCGTGCTGCCGCTATGACCGGGGCGGTGACGGACGACGCACTGCTGCAGCAATGGCGCGACGCCTGGCCGGCGGCGCTGGCCGCGTGGAGCAAGTACACGCGCCTGCGTGACGCCCGCCTGTGCCACACCACGATGGCAGCGGCAAAGGAGGGCCTGCAAGGCAGCTTCGCGATGATACGGCTGCTCGACCAGAGCGTGGTAGTGAACCTGCAAGGCGTGCGCGAACTGGGTTTGCAGGACTACGCGGTGGAGATCCTGGCGCACGAAATCGGCCACCACGTGCTGGCCCCGGCCAGCGCCGCCGACCAGTTCCGGCTGCTGGCGCGCTTGCGCCGCGCGCTGCCCACGCTGGAAGCGCATGCGCCCATGGTCGCCAACCTGTACACCGACCTGTATATCAACGACCGCCTGCAACGCCAGGCCGGCCTGCGCATCGACCATATCTACCGCATCCTGGAGCAGGCGCGCACGGCGCCCGCCAGCAGCCGGGTGTGGACGCTGTACACGCGCATCTACGAACAACTGTGGCAGCTGCCCAAGGGCGACCTCGGTGGCGGCGCCGCCGACCAGGCGATCGATACCGACGCCTGGCTGGGCGCGCGCCTGATCCGCGTCTATGCGCGCGACTGGATGGACGGCGCCATCAAGTTCGCCACCTTGCTGCTGCCGTACCTGGCCGAGCAGCAGCAACAGATGGAAGAGTTCTACCGCCTGGCCGACACGCGCGACGCGGCAGCCGGTTGCGACCCGTCGGGCGGATACCAGGTGGAAGAAGGCGAACTGGAAACGCCGATTCACCCGGTGCAGGATCGCCGCATCTCGGGCCTGGACGAAGCGCCGACAGATCCGGCGCCGGACGCTCAGCGCACACCGGGCAGCGGCCAGGCGCGCGAGCCGTACGAGTACGGCGAAATCCTCAAGGCCGCTGGCATCACCCTCAGCGACGAGGACATCGCGGTGCGCTACTACCGCGAGCGCGCCTTGCCGCACCTGGTGTCGTTTCCGAAAATGCCGGCGCCGCTGTCCACCGAGCTGGAACCGGAAGGGCTGGAACCGTGGCAGATCGGCGATCCGATCGAGGAAATCGACTGGCTGGCGACCGTGGTCCAGAGTCCGCGCCCGGTACCGGGGCTGACCACCGTGCAGCGCCAGTATGGGCGCGAGGCGGCGCGCCGTCCGAAACCCACGCCGGTGGACCTGGACCTGTACGTGGACAGCTCCGGCTCCATGCCCGATCCGCGCTTCCACACGTCGTACCTGGCGCTGGCCGGCGCCATCGTCGCGCTGTCGGCCTTGCGCACCGGCTCGCGTGTGCAGGTCACGCTGTGGAGCGGCAAGAGCGAGGTGATTGTCACCCCCGGCTTCGTGCGCGACGAGGACCAGGTACTCGGCGTGCTCACCGGTTTTTTTGGCGGCGGCACCTGCTTCCCGATCCACCGCCTGCGCCAGACTTTTGCGGCGCCGCGCGACCGGCCCACGCACATCCTGATGATTTCCGACGACGGTATTTCTACCATGTTCGACAACGACGAGCAGGGCAACAGCGGCTGGGACGTGGCCGCGCGCGCGCTGGTCAACGGCGGCGCTGGCGGCACCATGGCGCTCGACCTGCGCCCGGATTGGGATGGCGACCAGCAGGCCGGCTGGCTGCAGAAATCGTACGATGCCATCAAGCGCGCCGGCAGCGAGCAGGGGTGGGACATCCACGCCATCGCCCAGGCCGAAAGCTTGGTAGACTTCGCCCGCGCGTTCAGCCTTCGCCATTACACAAATTCGTCAGCCCAGTCCCATGCAAAACACCGGCCCCGCCCTTGAAGTCCTGATCCACCGGCTGGCCGATATCCCGGCCGAGCTGCTGGCCGAGCCGCGTATCGGAGACACGGGCGCGGTCCACGTGGCAGCGCTGGTCAACGACGTGCTGGCGCTGCACGGCGCGCGCGCCACGCTGGCCAGCCTGGCGCCATTCATTCCCGGCGCGACGGGCTCCCACCGCCACCGGCTGGCGCTGGTGATGATCACCGCCTGGCTGCTGGCCGACGAGTGGTTCATCGGCGCCGCCATCGCGCAGGCGGACTTGCTGCGGGTACTGGACCGCACCGTGGACGAGCTGTCGCAATGGGCCAGCGCCCATAAATACGTCGAGGATCCGGAGCGGCGCGAGGAACTGGCGCGCATGGTGCTTGCGCGCCTGGGCTTCCGCCCGGCCGGCGAATCGGAGCATGAAGCGACCGATCGCCTGTCGGCCGTGAGCGGCTTCGAGCGCCGGCGCCTGTTGGAGGCGAGCCGCACGGCCGAGCAGCGCGCGGCCGACATCCGCGCCGCGCTGGCGCGCAAGGCTGCCGAGGAATCTGCCGACAAGTGGTCGCGCGAATGAGCAGTGATGCCACTGCGCTGGACGATGAACGCGAGCGCTTTCCCACGCTCACGCCGGCCGGGCGCGCCATGCTCGATTTTTTGCGCGAGCACCCGGCCGCACCCACCTACCGCAACCAGAGCGGCAACAAGCTGCTGGCGCACGAGGTGGAAGAGGTGCGTGCTTTCGAGCGGGACGTGGCCGCTGCCAGCGTCGGTTGGCCGGCCGACCGCAGACCGGCCTGGCTCGACGACTTCGTGCGCACCATGTACGCCAGCGTGCCCCACTACCGCGCGCTGGGCGCCGTCCCTGCCGAATGGTCGCAGATCGCGCCCGTCAGCCGCGCCGACCTGGCAAACGACATCGCGGCCTTCGTGCCCGACGATGCCGACATCGCCCGCATGATCAATTTCCGCACCACCGGCACCACCGGCCATCCGCTGATCATCGCCTCGCACCCGGTGGTGGCGGCGCGCTACCTGGCGTTCCACAAGCGCGCGCTGCGCCGCTTCGGCGTGCAACTGGCGCATGGCGCGGGCCAGGTGGGCGTGGTGCTGCTGGGCTTCCAGCAGCGGTGCTTCACGTACGTGTCGGTCACGCCCACGATGGGCGAATCGGGACTGGCCAAGATCAATCTGCACCCGGATGAATGGCGTACGCCGCAGGACCGCGCCACTTACCTGGACGCGCTGGCGCCCGAGGTGGTGGCTGGCGATCCGATCTCGTTTGCCGAGCTGCTCACGCTGCCGGTGACGATGCGCCCGCGCGCACTGCTGTCGGTGTCGATGCTGCTGTTGCCAGCGCTGCGCGCGCAGCTGGAGCAGCGCTTCGGCTGCCCGGTGCTCGACATCTATTCGCTCAACGAGGTGGGGCCGGTGGCCGTGTACGACGCCCGCGTCGGCGGCCACGTGCTGCTGCAACCGCGCCTGTACGTCGAGTTGCTCGATAGCGCCGGCAACCCGGTCGCGCCAGGGCAGCGCGGCGAGATCACGGTCTCGGGCGGCTTCAACTTCTGCCTGCCGCTGCTGCGCTACCGCACCGGCGACCATGCCGCGCTCGACATGAGCGGCGAGGTGCCGGTGCTGGCAGGCCTGTCGGGCCGCTCGCCGGTGCGCTATCGCACACCAGGCAAGTGGATCAACAATATCGACGTCACGCACGCCTTGCAGCACCTGCCGATACCGCACTTTGGCGTGCACCAGGAGGCCAATGGCGTGGTCGTGCTGCGCCTGGCGCAGGCGATGACGCCGCTCGGCGACCAGGCCCGCGCAGCGCTGGAAAAGCTGTTCGGCGCCGGCAGCGTGATGCTTGCCGTGCTGACCGCCGACGACAAGACCGTGCAGTACACATCGGACCTGGCGGGGGCGCGCGAATGAAGCAGTTTCACACCGGCCTGGTGGTGGGCAAATTCAGCCCGCTGCACCTGGGGCACGAGCTGCTGATCCGGCGCGCGCTGCACGATTGCGAACATGTGGTCATCATCGGCTACTCGCAGCCGGAGCTGCCCGGTTGCGGCTCTTACCTGCGCGAGCAATGGCTGCGCGCGCGCTTCCCGCAGGCTATCGTGCTGGTACTGCACAACGACCGTCACGACCTGCCCGACAACGACGCCGACGCCACCGTGCACCGGCGCCTGATGGGATGGGCGTGCCAGCACCTGCTGGGACGCCCGGTCGATGCGGTATTTACCAGCGAGGACTACGGCGACGGTTTTGCGGTGGAGCTTACCCGCTATTTTGCCGAGCATGGTCACCGGCGCGCTCCGGTGCGGCACGTGCTGGTGGACCAGGCGCGCAGCGCGATTCCCGTGTCGGGTACGGTGATCCGGCGCGACCCGCACGCTCACCGCGCTTACCTGTCCAGCGAGGTGTACGCCAGCTTCGTGCAAACGGTGTGCTTCCTCGGCGGCGAGTCGAGCGGCAAGAGCACCATGGCCGAAGCGATGGCGCGAGAACTCGGTACCGTGTGGGCGGCGGAATATGGCCGCGAGTTGTGGGTGGCGCAGGATGGCGAACTGGCGTACGACGATCTGCTGCGCATCGCGCGTGTGCAGCAGCAGCGCGAAGACGATTTACGCCAGCAGGCCACGCGCTACCTGTTTTGCGATACCTCGGCCCTGACCACGCTGTTCTATTCGCGCGATATGTTCGACCGCGCCGCGCCGGAACTCGAACACCGGGCAGGGCGCCGGTACGACCACGTATTGCTGTGCGCGCCGGACTTCGATTTCGTCCAGGACGGCACCCGGCGCGAGGACGGTTTTCGCTTGCGCCAGCACGACTGGTATGTCGCCGAGCTGCGCCGCCGCGAGATTGGCTACACGCTGCTCACCGGATCGCTGCGCCAGCGTATCGACACGGTGCTGGCGCAGCTCACCGGCAGCCGCTGAAATTAGCCCAGTGCCAGGCGGTGCGATGGTGCTGGCGTCGGGCGTTTTGGCGCAGCGCGCTTGGCAGGTGCAGCGGCCCTGGTAGCGTCTTCCAGTTTGAACACGCTCACCAGCTGCGCCAGGTGGGTCGACTGGCCTTGCAGTGATTCGGCGGCGGCTGCCGCTTCTTCCACGAGGGCGGCGTTCTGCTGCGTGACGCCGTCCATCTCGCCGATGGCCTGGTTGATCTGGTCGATGCCGGCTTCCTGTTCCTGGCTGGCGGCGGCGATCTGCTCCATGATGTCGCTCACGCTGCGTACGCTGCTGACGATTTCGGTCATGGTGTTGCCCGCCTGGTCCACCAGCATGGCGCCGGTCGTGATTTTTTCCACCGAGTCGCTGATCAACTCCTTGATGTCCTTGGCGGCGCTGGCCGAGCGTTGCGCCAGGTTGCGCACTTCCGTCGCCACCACCGCGAAGCCACGGCCCTGTTCACCGGCGCGCGCTGCTTCCACCGCCGCGTTCAGGGCCAGGATGTTGGTCTGGAAGGCGATGCCGTCGATCACGCCGATGATGTCCACCACGCGTTTGGACGAAGTGCTGATCGATTCCATCGTGGTCACCACCTCGGCCACCACGCCGCCGCCGCGCACGGCCACTTCGCTGGCGCTGGCGGCCAGCTTGTTGGCCTGGCGCGCGTACTCGGTATTCTGCTTGACGGTGGAGGTCAGCTCTTCCATTGACGACGCGGTCTCTTCGAGCGAGCTGGCTTGCTGCTCGGTGCGCGAGGACAGGTCCATATTGCCGCTGGCGATTTCGTCGGACGCCGTGGCCACCGCTTCGGTGGTGCCGCGCACCTCGCCCACGATCGATGCCAGGCGGTCGCGCATGGCGGCGATGCTGTAGAGCAGGCTGCTGGTGTCGTTGGGGGCCAGGTCCACGCGCACGGTCAGGTCGCCGGCGGCGATGCGGTCGGTGATGCCGGCGGCATAAGCGGGTTCGCCGCCGAGCTGGCGCAGCACCGAGCGCGCGATCAGCCAGCCCAATAGCAGCGCCACGCCGATCGAGATCGCGGTCAGGATGGCGGTCAGGGTAATCGCCTGCACGCTGCGGTCATGCACGCCCTTGGCAATTTCGTCGATGGCGGCGCGCTGGCGGTCGGCCACGGCGCCGATGCTGGCCACGTACGTGGCGCTGGCAGGAATGAATTTCTGTCCGATCAGTTGGCGGGTGAGTTCGACGTCGCCCGCATCGCGCGCATCCATCACGGCTTTGCGCGCGGCCTGGTACAGGTCGCGGTTGGCCATGGCCTGGGCATACAGCTCCTTGGCGCGGGGATCGACCAGGCGCTCGACGATCATTTTCTGCACTTCGCCATTGCGCTTGATGGCGCTGGCGAGGCCGTCTTCGAAGTACTTGCGTTCGGCCGGGTCGATCAGGCGGGCAGTCGCCTGCGCGCGCTGGACGTTGGTTTCGATGCTGCCTTTCCACTCGGTGACCAGGCGCTCGGTCTGCAACTGTCGTTCGACCAGGTTGTCGGTGTCGTCGGTGACCGTGTTGAGGGCAGTGGAGCTGCCGATCGCCACCACCAGCAGCAGGGCCAGCGTGGCGCCGAAGCCCAAAGTCAGTCGCGCCCCGACTTTCATATTACTCAGTTTCATAGGAGTCCTTGGTATTTAATTATCTTTAATGCAAAATATATTGCGGATGAGAAATTGTAGCACCGTTTGGAAAAAATTGTTCCTTGTGGAAACTGCTGACGCGCACCGCTGCCTTTTCGGCGCAAATGGGAGTAGAAAGCGGGAAATTGAAAGAGGAATGGCGGAAAGCAGTAGGAGTCGAACCTACAGAGGAACGGCTGACGCCCCTCACCGGGTTTGAAGCCCGGCCCCATCACCGGATGAGATTGCCTTCCGCAGAAGTGCTAGTTGCTATTGGCGGACCAGCTGGTATCAGGCCGCACCATGTGAATATTTCCAACGCGCCGAGTATAGCCGACCCGGTTGAAGAACTCCAGGATCTGGATGCCGCGCTTGCGCCCCAGCCCGGTGGCGTCGCGGAACGACGCCGCCTGTACCTGTGGCAGCGTGGCCAGCATCTGCGCCAGCTGCGCCAGCGGCTGCGGATGATAAAACAGGTCGGGCACCACCTGGCTGATCTCGCCGCTGCGCGCCAGCTTGCGTAGCAGGCGCCGCACCTCGGCTTCGGGCATCGCGTGCTCGCGCACCAGGTCGCGCACCCACGGCGGATCGTAACATCCCGCCAGCAGCGACGCCAGCAGCGGCGCCACCAGCGCCTGTTCCGCATCGCTCAGCGCCACGCTGTGCTGCGGCAGGTGCAGGCTGCGCCCGCGCTGGGCGATGCGGCCAGCGGCCAGCAAGGCCTCCACCAGGCGGCTCCACAAGCGCTCTTCCATGTCCGGCGAGACGATGCGTTTCAGGCGCCACAGCTCCGGCCCGGCGTCGTCGGGCGAGCGTTCGTGGAATTGCGCCAGGGCGGCCATGATCTGTTCTTCGAGCACCTGTACCTGGCCGGCGCCGATCAGCAGCGCGTCGCCACCGGCCAGCGCCACGTTGACCGCGCCCGGCGGTGTGACGATCAGCGCGGCCGGCAATTGCGACAGCCGCACCAGCGCCGATACCCGCAATCCCAGCGGGCTGCGCGCCAGCAGCGCGGCGGTGTCGCCATGCGCGATAAAGTCGGCCAGCGCATCGAGCCAGTCCAGCCGCACTGCGCTCCTGCGCTTGCGCGCGGGGCCGAACGGATCGAGCACCGCGCCGCCGCCCACGGTGGCCGTGGCCTGGGCGTTGCGGATCACGAAGCGGTCGCCCGGCACCGCGTGCACCGGCGCGTCGAGCACCAGTTGCACGCGCCCGGTCTGGCCCGGCGCCAGCGATTCGCCATCGAGCAGCACCACGTTGGCGGTGTGGTGGGCCGCGCCCAGGTGCACGTGCAGCGGCGACCACGGTTTGAGCGTGAGGCCGCAGTCAGGCGTCAACGTCAGTTCCACGTCGATCCGCTGCGAGCACTCGGACAAGGCCGGCGCGACGATCCAGGTGCCGCGCGCGATATCTTCCTTGGCCACGCCGCCGAGGTTGAGCGCCAGCCGCTGGCCGGCATGGCCGATTTCCGCTGGATGGTTCTGCGCGTGGATGCTGCGCACGCGCGCCTGTTGGCCGCCCGGCGCCAGCGCCACCGTGTCACCCACGCGTACCGTGCCGGCCAGCGCGGTGCCGGTGACGATGGTGCCCTGGCCGGACAAGGTAAACACACGGTCCACGCCAAGGCGGAACAGGCGCCGTTCGTCGCTGGCCGGCAGCGTGGCCGCCAGCTGCGACAGGTGCGCCCGCAGCGCGCGCACGCCGGCGTCGTCGGCCTCGGTGGCATTGGTGTGGAATACCGGTGCGCCGGCAAAATCGGTGGGCGCCAGCAGGGCGGCGATGTCCGCTTCCACCTGGACGATCTGGGCGGCGTCGGCGCGGTCGATCTTGGTCAGCGCCACCGCGCCGCGCTTGACGCCCAGCAGCCGCAGAATGGCCAGGTGCTCGCGCGTTTGCGGCATGATGCCGTCGTCGGCGGCAATCACCAGCAGTGCGGCATCGATGCCGGTCACGCCGGCGGCCATGGTGCGGATGAATTTTTCGTGGCCCGGCACATCGATCACGCCCAGCGAGTCGCCACCGGCGAGCGGCGTGTAGGCGTAACCGAGTTCGATCGAGATGCCGCGCGCCTTTTCCTCTTTCAGGCGGTCGGTATCGACGCCGGTCAGCGCGCGCGTGAGCGTGGTTTTGCCATGGTCGATATGACCTGCGGTACCGATGATCATGCGCCGGCCTGCTCCAGCAGCGCCAGTTGGCCGACGAACTTTTCCTGCTGCTCGCCGTCCAGGCAGCGCAGGTCGAGCCACAGCGCGTCCTGCGCCACGCGGCCGATCACCGGCAGCGGCAGCGCGCGCAGGCGCTGTTCCAGTTTGCCCAGTGCGTTGCTGGCCTTGCCGGTCGGGCGGATCGCCAGGCCAAAGCTGGGCAACTGGTCCACCGGCAGCGCGCCGCTGCCGATCTGGCTGTTCATCGCTTCGGCGGTGACCGCGTAAGCGCCGCCCAGCGCCGCCTGCAGCGGCGCCAGAATCAGGTCGGCCTGCGCGCGCATGGCGGCGGCGGGCCGGGTGAGCAGCTTGAGCGTGGTCAGGCGCTCGGGCAGCAGGTCGGGCGCGCGGTACAGTGCCAGCACCGGTTCCAGTGCGGCCAGCGTCAATTTTCCCACCCGCAGCGCGCGCTTGAGCGGGTTTTTCTTGATCTGCGCGATCAGGTCGGCGCGGCCGACGATGATGCCGCACTGCGGGCCACCGAGCAGCTTGTCGCCGCTGAAGGTCACCAGGTCGGCGCCGGCGGCAATCGTTTCGCGCACCGTGGTTTCATGCGGCAGGCCGTATTGTTCGAGGTCCACCAGCGTGCCGCTGCCCAGGTCGACGGCGGTGGCGATGTTGTGCTGTTTTGCCAGCGGCGCCAGTTCCGGCAGTTCCACGCTCTTGGTGAATCCGGTAATTTCGTAGTTGCTGCAATGGACCTTCATCATCAGCGCCGTTTGCGGACCGGCCGCTTCGGCGTAGTCCTTCAAATGCGTGCGGTTGGTGCTGCCCACTTCGCGCAGCACGGCGCCGGCGCGGGTCATCACGTCGGGGATGCGGAAGGCTCCGCCAATTTCCACCAGCTCGCCGCGCGAGACGATCACTTCGCGGCCCAGGGCCAGGGTGTTCAACATCAGCAGCACGGCGGCGGCGTTGTTGTTGACAATGGTGGCTGCTTCGGCGCCGGTCAGTTCCAGCAGCAGTTCTTCCACCAGGTTGTCGCGGTCACCGCGCTTGCCGGTGTCGATGTCCCATTCCAGGTTCATCGGCCAGCGCAGCGCCTCGGCCACGGCCTGCACCGCGCTGTCTGGCAGCAGGGCCCGGCCGAGGTTGGTGTGCAGCACGGTGCCGGTGAGGTTGAACACGGCGCGCAGGTTGGCGCGGTTGGCGTTTTGCAGGCGCTCGGCCAGCATGGCCAGCAGGGCGGGAATGTCGGTGGCGGCGTCGGTGGCGGCAACTGCGCCTTGAACGCTGCCACTGCGGTCACCGCTGTCAATGGCATGGTCCTGGCGCGCAGCCAGCAGCATCGCCCGCAGTTCGGCCAGCAATGCGCGCGCGGTGTCGGTGGTCTGCGTGCGGCCGTACTGTTCGATCAGCGGCTGGCAGCCGGCGTCGGACAGGATCAGGTGCACGGCAGGCAGCCGGATCGCCGGCGCTTTGGCGCTAATCGACCCGGCAGCCGGCGCGGCAACCTGCTCGCCGGCTGCCTCAGTGACGTTGCTGCTGCTGGCCGGCGTCGTCATGCTGCGTTAAACCACAGCAGCGGATTGCCGCTGGCGCGCGCGTAACCGGCTTCGCTCACCAGCACATCGAGCGTCAGGCTGGCCAGGTCGTCGGCCAGTGGCTCGACGTGGAAGTCGTGTTCCTGGTTGAAGATCTTGCGGTAGGTTTTGCAGTCGTCGCAGGTCTCGGCGCGGGCCACCTTGCTCGGGTCGTTGGCCTTGTTCGGTTTTGCGTTTTTATCTTCGACGGCGTCTTCCACCGGCAGCTTGTCTTCGTTGGTTTCCAGGCTCTGGTAGGCGATCTTGCTCGTATGCTCGCAGCACGAGCACTTCACGCGCACCATGTGCCACTCGCTGGCGCAGCAACTGCACTGCAAATAGCGGTAGCCTTGCGACTGGCCGCCGATGCGGATCACGCTGGCCACCGGGTGCGAACCGCACACGGGGCACAAGGTATTGGTTACCAGCGGTTGCACGCGCGGCGAATCGAGTTGTTCGGCGCGCTTGGTCCACATCACCTGCAGCGCGGCAGCGACGAACGGTGCGTGCAGCGGGTGCACGCCCTCGGTCAGTTCAGCCAGTACGGCGTCGGCGCAGCCTTCGAGCTGCGCCACATCGAGTGCGCGCAGTTCGGCCAGCACGGCGTCGATCTGCGGTTGATCCTTGATCGATGCTGCCAGGTGGTCGAGCAGGGCGGCGAACACTGTGCGCCATTCCGGTGGGCGGGCGCCGTTGACCGGCAGCGGCGGCATATTGTGATCGATCGAGAGCTTGATATCGGCCGCCGGTGGCAGGCTGAAAGTCTCGGGCGGCAGGGCGGCTGCAACCGCAGCTTGTGCGTCCACCACGGCAGCCATCAATTGCAGGTATCCCTGCATGGCTTCGGCCACCGGGATACCCTTGATGTCGTTGTTGGCCAGCTGGCGCAGGCGCGCCGCGCGCGCCATGAACAGGCTGCGTGCCTGCGGCAGCAGCAGGCGCGGAATGGAAGTGTGATCGAGGGCTTCGATCTGGCCTGGTTCGAGCAAGCGTTGTACCACGAGATTCTCCAGTAGCCGGCGGCAAAGTGTCGGCCGGGCAAAAGTGTATTTTAATCCGAAATTGGAACGGGGGCGCGGGTTGGCCGGGGCGGGGTCTCTCGAAGGAGAGAGCCCGGGCGCGGCGACGCACGCCCGGGAGTACTTCAGGCTACATCAGGCTTCGATCAATCACGCTGTTTATTCTTGATCACCGATTCGAACCAGCGCGGATGGTGCTTGCGCGCCCACCCGTAGGTGACCGTGCCGCGCACCATGGCGCCGATCGAACCCTTGACCCAGAACGCCGCGTAGATATGCACGATGATCGAGCAAATCAGCACGAACGCGCTGAACGCGTGCAGCAGCGCCGCAAAGCGCACCACGTCGATCGGGAAGTAGAACGCGAAGTACGCGCGCCAGATCACGATACCCGACAACAGCAGGCCAAGCATGCTGGCGATCAGCACGAAGAACAGGATCTTCTGGCCGGCGTTGTACATGCCGATCTTCGGCAGGCGGTCTTCGCGGTTGTTGAGCACATCGCCGATCTGCTTCATCCACTGCTTGTCGGCCTGGTCGATCTTGTTGTGGTGCCAGAAGCGCACCACCAGCACCGCAAACGAGACGAACATCACCACACCGAGGAACGGGTGCAGGATGCGCGTCCACTGGCCGCCGCCGAGGAACACGGCCATCCACGATGTCGCTGGATGGAACATGGCCAGGCCGGACACCGCCAGCAGCACGAAGCAGATCGCCGTGATCCAGTGATTGCTGCGGTCATTGGCGGTGTAGCGCTGGATCAGCGGGTTGCCGTCCTTGTCCCTCATCTCCCCCCTCACGCCGTTACGATCAGGTGCGCTCATTGCTGTTCTCCCGGATGCGTTGTGCTTCATGCAGCGCTTCGGCTTCCTCGTCCTTGCTCACTTCGTTCGGACCGATGCGCGAGTAGTGGAAGAAGCCCGCCAGCGCGGTCGCGGCAATGCCGGCCAGCGCCAGCGGCTTGGTCAGGCCCTTCCACAGGCCCACCATCGGGCTGATGGACGGGTTCTGTTTCAGGCCGTGGTACAGCGGCGCCTTGTCGGCATGGTGCAGCACGTACATCACGTGCGTGCCACCGACACCGGCCGGGTCGTACAGGCCAGCTTGCGCAAAGCCGCGCGACTTGAGGTCTTCGATCCGCTCTTCGGCGTGGTGCTTCATGTCTTCCTTGGTGCCGAAGACGATCGCGCCGGTAGGGCAGGTCTTGACGCAGGCCGGTTCCTGGCCGACGGCCACGCGGTCCGAGCACAGGGTGCACTTGTACGCGCGGCTGTCCGCCTTGGAAATGCGCGGCACGTCGAACGGGCAGCCCGCAACGCAGTAGCCGCAGCCAATGCAGTTCTCCTGGTGGAAATCCACGATGCCGTTGGTGTACTGGACGATGGCGCCCGGCGCCGGGCAGGCTTTCAGGCAGCCCGGGTCTTCGCAGTGCATGCAGCCGTCCTTGCGGATCAGCCATTCGAGGTTGCCGTCGGTGTTCTCGTATTCCGAGAACCGCATCACGGTCCACGACTGCGCGGTCAGATCGATCGGATTGTCGTACACGCCGGTGGTTTCACCCACTTCGTCGCGCAAGTCGTTCCACTCCATGCAGGCCGTCTGGCAAGCCTTGCAGCCGATGCACTTGGAAACGTCGATCAGTTTGGCCACGGTGCCGGTGACCGGGGTACGGGCCACCGGCGCCTGCACGGTGGTGGCCGAGAGGCGTTTGATATCTAGCGATTGTAATGACATGTTTTAATCTCCCTCGGGCCGTCAGGCTTTTTCCACTTTCACCAGGAACGACTTGAATTCCGGTGTCTGTGAATTGGCGTCGCCTACCGTCGGCGTCAGTGTGTTGATCAGGTAGCCCGGTTTGGTGAGCCCCTTGAACCCGAAGTTGATCGGCAGTCCGACCTGGTGGGTCTTTTTGCCATCGATCATCAATGCCTTGATACGCTTGGTCACCACGGCTTTCGCCACGATGTAGCCACGCTTGGACGACACCCTGACCTTGTCGCCGTGTACCACGCCGATTTCCTTGCCCAGTTCTTCGCCGATTTCGACGAATTGCTCCGGCTGGATGATCGCGTTCAAGCGCGCATGCTTGGTCCAGTAGTGGAAGTGTTCCGTGAGGCGATAGCTGGTCGCCACGTGCGGATACTCTTCCTTCTTGCCCAGCTTCTTGCGGTCGTTGGGGAACATCCGTGCGGCCGGATTGTTGAAGGCGCGCGGATTATTCGGGTGCATCGGGTTGTGCCCGATCGGCGACTCGAACGGCTCGTAGTGCTCGGGGAATGGACCCTCCGCCATCGCGTCGCGCGAGAAGAAGCGTGCCACGCCTTCGGCCAGCATGATGAATGGACCCATGCCGTTTTCTGGCGGTTCGTCCGCCTTGAAGTCCGGCACGTCGGCGCCGCCCCAGTTGGTGCCGTTCCAGCCCACCAGCTTGCGGGTCGGATCCCACGGCTTGCCCTTGGTGTCGGCAGACGCACGGTTGTACAGCACGCGGCGGTTGGCCGGCCAGGCCCAGGCCCAGTTCAGCGTATTGCCGATGCCGGTCGGATCGCTGTTGTCGCGACGCCCCATCTGGTTGCCCTGCGCGGTCCACGAACCGGCAAAGATCCAGCAACCGCAAGCGGTGCTGCCGTCGTCGCGCAGTTGCGCGAAGCCAGCGAGCTGCTCGTTCTTCTTCAGGACGACCTTGGTCGGATCCTTTGGATCGGTCAGTTCCTTCAGCGCCTTGCCATTGAATTCCATGGCGATTTCTTCCGGCGTTGGCGAATGCGGCGTGGCGTAGTTCCAGGTCAGGTTGACGATCGGATCGGGGAACTTGCCGCCCTCGGTCTGGTACGCCTTTTTCATGCGCAGGAAAATGCCCGACATGATATCGAGATCGCTCTTGGCCTGGCCCGGAGGTTCGGCGCCTTGCCAGTGCCACTGCAGCACGCGCGAAGAACTGACCAGCGAACCGCGTTCTTCGGCGAAGCACGACGTCGGCAGGCTGAATACCTCGGTCTGGATCTTGGTCGGATCGACCTTGTGGAAGTCGCCGTGCGGTTTCCAGAACTCGGACGTTTCGGTCTGCAGCGGGTCCATGATGACCAGGAACTTCAGCTTGGACAGGCTGTCGGTGATCTTCTGCTTGTCCGGGGCCGAGGCCAGGATGTTGAAGCCCTGGCAGATATAGCCGGTCATCTTCCCTTGGTTCATCAGCTCGAACGCCTGCATCATGTCGTACGGCTTGTCCAGCTTGGGCAGGTAGTCGAAGGCGTAGTTGTTCTCTTCGGTCGCGGCATCACCCCACCACGATTTCATGAACGAGACCAGGAACTTCTTCGAGTTGCTGTAGTAGCTGAGCTGATTCGGACGCAGCGGTTGCAGCGAGCGCTTGGCCACGTACGCGTTCCAGTCCTGCTCCGCCTCGCCGGGCAGCGTCAGGTAACCTGGCAGCATATTGGTCAGCAGACCCAGGTCGGTCAGACCCTGGATGTTGGAGTGCCCGCGCAGTGCGTTCATGCCGCCGCCGGCGATCCCCATGTTACCGAGCAGCAGCTGCACCATGGCGCCCGTGCGCAGGGTTTCCGCGCCGGTCGAGTGCTGGGTCCAGCCCAAGGCGTACAGGATGGTCGCAGCCTTGCCCGGCACTGCGGTCGATGCCAGCAGTTCCGCCACTTTGTGGAATTTTTCCGGCGGCACGCCGCAGGCTTTTTCCACCATCTCGGGCGTATAGCGCGAGTAGTGCTTCTTCATCATCTGGTACACGCAGCGCGGATGCTCGAGCGTCGGATCGATCTTGGCATAGCCGTCGTCGCCCATCTCGTAGTTCCAGCTGCTCTTGTCCGTGTACTTGCCGGTCGCCTCGTCGTAGCCCGAGAACAGGCCGTCGTTGAAGGCGAAATCCTCGCGGACGATGAACGGCATGTCCGTGTAATTACGGACGTATTCGTGCTGGATTTTGTCGTTGGTGAGCAGGTAATTGATAATACCGCCCAGGAAAACGATGTCCGCACCGGTACGGGTAGGGACGTAATAGTCCGCCACCGAAGCGGTTCGGGTAAAACGCGGATCGACCACGACCAGCTTGGCGCCGCGATGCGCCTTCGCTTCCGTGACCCATTTAAACCCGCAAGGGTGTGCTTCTGCTGCGTTACCGCCCATGACCAGGATGACATCTGCATTCTTGATGTCTACCCAGTGATTCGTCATCGCACCACGTCCAAATGTCGAGGCAAGACCTGCCACCGTCGGACCGTGTCATACACGTGCTTGATTGTCGAATGCCAGCATGCCGAGACTGCGCATGGTTTTATGGGTCAAATAACCGACTTCGTTCGATGCCGCCGACGCGCACAGCATGCCGGTGGTGGTCCAGCGGTTGACGGTTTTGCCGTCGGCCGATTTTTCGATGAAGTTCGCGTCGCGGTCAGCTTTCATCAGCTTGGCGATGCGATTCAATGCGTCATCCCACGACATCGGCGACCATTCGGTCGCACCCGGGGCGCGGTACTGCGGCGCCATCAGGCGGCTAGGCGAGTGGATGAAGTCGATCAGGCTGGCGCCTTTCGGGCACAGGGTGCCGCGATTGACCGGGTGGTCGGCGTCGCCTTCGATGTGGATGATCGAGGCAGTGGCGTTTTTCGCGCCATCGCCCAGGCCATACATCAAAATCCCGCAGCCTACGGAGCAGTAGGGGCAGGTGTTGCGGGTTTCGGTGCTGCGCGCCAGCTTGTATTGCCGGACTTCGGCCATGGCCGTTGCCGGCGCAAAGCCGAGGAGCGCGATGCTCGAACCCGCGATGGTAGCGCCAGTTACCCGAAGGAACTGTCGCCGTGACATCTGGTTCATAGGAAGCCTCTTGGTTATGAAAGGGGACATTCCAAGTTTATCACCGGGAAAATTTTGTGTCCGTAATGACTTGTATCAAATCAGCGTATTACAGACATTTAATTTTATGATCGGTGATAAAAACGATAATTTTTCTCGGCTAAAGGGGATATTGACAATATTTTAGCTGGAATGAGAATCGTTACCAGGTGGTTAAAATGTCAGTCTTCACGGCTTGCCAAGGCCTCGATCGCGGCCAGCGACGGTGGCGACGCCCCTTCGGTCATGCAGGCTGCCGCGCCCGCGCACACGGCAAAACGCAGGTGCTGGTCCGGCTCGTGGTCGGGGTGGTGCAGCAGGCTGTAGGCGAGGGCGGCGATGCTGGCGTCGCCGGCGCCCACGGTGTCGGCCACCGTGATCTGCGGCGCCTTGCGGGACCACGACTGCTCGCCGCAGTGCAGCGACGCGCCGTGTTCGCCCTTGGTATAAAGGTACGTCGCTTGCGGGTTCCAGCTGCGCAGGGTGGCAAAGGCGGCGTCGATATCTTCGGTGCGGAACAGGCCCGCCAGGTCTTCTTCCGACACTTTGATCACGTCGGCCAGTTCGGTCATGCGGCGCAGGGTGGCGTCGTAGCGTTCATCCATCAAGAGCCGGTAGTTAGGATCGAAGCTGATGCGCACGCGGTCGGCCTTCAGCTGTTCGGCCAGCGCCACCAGCTTGCCGGCCAGCGGCTGGCGCGCCAGGCTGATGCCGCCAAAGTGCACCCACTTGCAGTGCGCGCGCCAGCCCTGCGGCAGCGCGGCCGCATCGAAATGCAGGTCGGCGCTGTCGTCGCCGATAAAAAAGTAGGCCGGCGGATCGGTGCGGTGGACGATGGCCAGTAGCGGCGACTTCGGATAGCGCTGCAAGAAGCGCAGGTCGAGTTGCGACTGCTCGCTGGCCTGCCACAGCGCGTCGCCGAAGACGTCGTCGCTGATCGCGCCCGCAAACGCGGTGGGTACATCGAGCGCGGCCATGGTGCGCGCCACGTTCCAGGTGGAGCCGCCTACCTTGCTGTGCCAGTTCTGCTGGGCCGGACCTTGCACGATCATGTCGGTCAGCGCTTCGCCGGCGGCGACGAAAATGGGGAAATCGGACATCGCTTAATCTTTCATCACATTGAGAACTTCGTAGCACGCGCCCATGGTGTGGTAATCGACCTTGCCCGCCGGGCTTTTCTCGTCGGTGAGCTTGGCGTTGTCGGCGCCCAGGATGCGGTACCACGCGCCGTATCGATGATCGACGAAATGGCTCCAGCTATAGTCCCAGAGTTTGTCGTACCAGGTCCAGTAGCGGGCGTCTGCCGTGCGCGCGCCCAAGAGGGCGGCGGTGGCGATGCTTTCGGCCTGCACCCAGAAGTATTTAAGGTCGTCGCAGATGCTGTCGTCGGGCGCAAAGCCGTAGTACAAGCCGCCGTGCTGCGCATCCCAGGCCTTGCCGACGGCCGCGTCGAACAGGGCGATGGCGCGCGGCAGCAGCCAGTCCTGGCCGTGCGCCAGGTGCTCGCCGTGGCGCTCGAGCAGCAAGAGCAGCTTGGCCCACTCGGCCAGGTGGCCGGGCTGGTAACCCCAGGGACGGAAGATATTGCTCTTGTCGTCGCGGTTGTAGTCCCAGTCCACCGACCAGTCTGCGTGGTAGTGCTCCCAGACCAGGTCGTCGGCCAGCGCGGCCTGGCGCAGCGTGATGTTGCGCGCCAGGGTTTCCGCGCGCAGCAAGTAGGCGCGGTCGCCGGTCGCTTCAAAGGCAGCGATCAACGCTTCGCACGCGTGCATATTGGCGTTCTGGCCGCGATAGCCGTCCAGGTGCGACCAGTCGGGCGACGCTTCGTCCGCGTACAGGCCGTGCTGCGCATCCCAGAAGCGGCGCTCCATCAACTCGAACGTTTCGCCGATCCACTCGGCCGCTTCGGTCTGTCCGGCCATCAGCGCGTGGCTGTAGGCCAGCAGCACAAAGGCCAGGCCATAACAGTGGTTGGTGCCGTCGGTGACGTGGGCCACGCCGGCCTTCCAGTCCAGGGTCCAGGCGTAGCCGCCGGTATGCGCATTGCGGTGGGCGTCGCGCAGGAAGGCCAGCGCGTGGCGCAGGCGCTGCTGGTCGGCCGCATCGCCGAACTGGCGCCAGGCCATGGCGTAGTTGAAGACGAAGCGGGTGCTGCTCACCAGGTGCCGGGTGCGCTCGTCGTAGATCGCGCCGTCGTCCTTGTAGAAGTGATAGAAGCCGCCGCTGGGGTCCACGCAGCGGCCATCGTAAAAACGCTTGGTGTGGCGGATGTGGTCGAGCAGCGTGGTGCGGGATTGGAAGTTCGGTGCCGTCATGGGGTCCGTGAGAAGGTTGGTGGACGATCGTTGGAGGAAGATTGTGGCGCGCGCCAGCCGTCGAACACGGTACTGGCGCGCACGATCAATTCCACCGGTGCTATCTGCTGCACCGGCGGCTGTTGTGGTTCGTGCCGGCCTGGTTGCTGGCTGGCGTTCTGCTGGTCGAGCAGCAGCTCCACGCCCATCGCGCCGAGCGCCTTTTTGTCGATGCGCAGGGTGGTGAGCGGGCGGTGGCCGAGGACTGCCGTGGCGATGTCGTCGAAGCCGACGATGGCGATATCGTGCGGCACCTTCAACCCCCTGGCCAGGCAGCAGCGCATGGCCACCAGGGCGGCGCTGTCGTTGTAGCAGAACACGGCGTCGGGCGGGTGGGGCAGCGACAGCAGCTGCTCCATCGCCTCCCAGGCGCCGGTTTCCAGGTCCACGCCGTCGGGCAGGTTGGCTTCCAGGCGCGGGTCGTTCAGGATGCCTTCCTCGAACAGCGCCTGGCGGTAGCCGCGCGCGCGTTCGCGGATGCTGTAGTGCGCCAGCGGGCCGGAGATGAAGCCGACGCGGGTACGGCCGGTGTCGATCAGGTGCCGGGTGGCCAGGTAGCCGCCCATCATATTGTCCGGGTTGACCGAGTTGTAGCCGCGCAGCTGCATGTCGATCAGCACCAGCTGCTTGCCGGTGGAGCGCAGCGCAGCCAGGGTCTCTGGCTCGAAGAAGCCGGCGCACACGATGCCGTCCGGCGCATGCATGCGGATCTGGTCGATCAGGCCATCGGCCGGACCCACCGCCATGAACGAGAGCACAATGCCCTGCTTGCGGCACGCTTCTTCGGCACCATGCAGCACCGGCGAGTAGAACGGGCTGCTGGCGGCGGTGTTGTGCTGGCGGTGCAGCAGGAAGGTGAGGCGGCGCATGCGCTTGGGGCGCAGCTTGCAGAAGTCGTAGCCGAGCGAGCGCGCCGCTTCCAGCACCATCTGGCGCGTGACTTCGGTCAGTCCCGGTTCATTTTTGAGCGCGCGCGAGACCGTCCCTGCGGACACCCCCGCAACCTGGGCGATGTCGCGGATCGTCACGCCCGGTTTCGCTGTTGCGGTGTTGTCGGTATCGGCCATCTGGTCTCCATTGTTTCTGCGAAGCGGCTCGCGACTGCGGCGTCGGCCGGTTCTGTGTGAAGGAAGTCTTGCATGAGCGTGCGCGCGTGGTCAAACGACTAACAGCATTCCGCTGAGAGTTTAGCGTTATTTACTAAACGGATAGTTTGCCACTACTCGGGTTGCTGCAATGCGCCATTTCACCTGGCAGCAGCGTGTTTAGTGAGGACGGCTAAACTGCACCCGCTTTTCGGCCTTGGTTTGACCGGTGGGGCGGGGCCATGCAGAATATTTTCAGCTAACAAAATAACCATAACCTTCAAGGACGAGACATGAAACAACTGTTCAAATTCTGCGCCGCCGCCATGCTGATCGGTGCGGCGGGCATCGTCGCCGCCGCCGATGGCGCGCCGGTGACCAATGCCGCCAAATCGGAGTTCGTCACCGCCAGGCAGACGCACTTCAGCCGCAAGGGCCAGGCCTATTACATCGTGGGCGCCAATTTCTGGTACGGCGGCTATCTCGGTGCGCCAAGCGGCGTGGGTGAGCGCAAGCGCCTGCTCAAGGAACTCGACACCATGAAGGCTATCGGCATCAACAACTTGCGCGTGCTGGCCGTCTCCGAAAAAACCGACATGAAAAGCGCGGTCAGTCCCGCCACCACCGCCAAGCCGGGCGAGTACGACGAGAACCTGCTGGTCGGCCTGGACTTCCTGATGGCCGAAGCGGCCAAGCGCGACATGACCGTGGTGCTTTACCTGAACAACTTCTGGCAGTGGTCGGGCGGCATGACCCAGTACCTGAACTGGTTCGAAGGCACGCCGGCGCTGGACCCGAACGTGACCAAGGACTACGACGACTACATGAAGAAGAATGCGCGCTTCTATGTGAACGCCGCCGCGCAAAAAGAATATCGCCAGGTGATCGCCAAAATCGTCAAGCGCGTCAACACCATCACCGGCAAACCGTACTCGGAAGACCCGCACCTGATGTCGTGGCAGCTGGCCAACGAGCCGCGTCCCGGCAACGGCAAGGCCACGAAAGAAGAGAAGGCGGCCTACGTCAAGTGGATCGACGACGTCGCCGGCTACATCCATAGCCTCGATCGCAACCACATGGTGAGCACCGGCAGCGAAGGCCTGGCCGGTTCCGCCCAGGATGCGCAGCTGTTCCTCGACGCCCACCGCAGCAAGCATGTCGATTACCTGACCTACCACCTGTGGCCCAAGAACTGGGAATGGTTCGACTCGCGCAACCCGGAAGGCACCTGGGACAATGCCATCGCCAGGAGCCGCGACTACCTGAACTCGCACATCGAGCTTGCCAAAAAACTCGACAAGCCGATCGTGCTCGAAGAATTCGGTCTCGATCGCGACGGCCCGTCGTTCAGCATCAAGGCCACCACCAGGATCCGCGACCGCTTCTACAAGGAGGTGTTCGACGTGGTCTATACGCGCGCCGCCAAGGGCGACCCGATTGCCGGCTTCAACTTCTGGGCCTGGGGCGGCGCCGGCCGCGCGGCCAATGCCGACTACTGGTGGAAACCGGGTAACGACTTCATGGGCGACCCGCCGCAAGAAGAGCAGGGCCTGTACTCGGTGTTCGACACCGATACCAGCTCGCTCGAGCTGATCAAGGAGTACGGCGACAAACTCAAATCGATCAAGCGCTAAGGGGGCGGCGCATGAAACAGTCGATGCCACTATGGTTTGCCGCGCACGGGCTGGCGCTGGCGGGGTTGGTCGCCAATCCGGCCCATGCCCAGAAGTTCGACGGCCTGGCGGCGACGCCGCAAATGGGCTGGAACAGCTGGAATACCTTTGCCTGCGATATCAATGAAAAGCTGATCCGCGATACCGCCGATGCGATGGTCAAGAACGGCTTGAAGGACGCCGGCTACGTCTACGTCAATATCGACGACTGCTGGCACGGCAAGCGTGACGACAAGGGCGTGATCCATCCCGACCCCGAGCGCTTCCCGTCCGGGATGAAGGCGCTGGCCGACTACGTGCATGGCCGTGGCCTCAAGCTCGGCATCTATTCCGACGCTGGCGCTACCACCTGCGGCGGCAAGCCGGGCAGCCGTGGCCACGAATACCAGGACGCCATCACCTACGCCGAATGGGGCATCGACTACATCAAGTACGACTGGTGCGACACCAAGGGTTTGAACTCGGCCGGCGCCTACACCACCATGCGCGACGCCATCCGCAGCGCCGGCCGCCCCATGTTGTTCAGCATCTGCGAATGGGGCGACACCAGGCCGTGGGACTGGGCCAGGGACGTTGGCCACTCGTGGCGCACCACCGGCGACATTTACCCGTGCTGGGACTGCGAATTCAGCCAGGGTTCGTTCTCGGCCTGGGGTGTCACGCGCATCCTCGACAAGCAGGCCGGCCTGCGCCAGTATGCCGGTCCCGGTCACTGGAACGACATGGACATGCTGGTGGTCGGCAAGGGCTTGACGGACGACGAGGACAAGTCGCACTTTTCGGCGTGGGCCATGCTGGCCTCACCGCTCATCCTCGGCAACGACGTGCGGTCGATGCCGGCGTCTACCCACCGCATCGTCACCAACGCTGGCGCGATCGCCATTAACCAGGACCCGCTCGGCGTCTCCGCGTGGCGCTTTCTCAAGACCGGTGAGGTCGAATACTGGGCCAAACCGCTGGCCAACGACGAATGGGCGCTGATGGTGCTCAATCGCGGCGCCCAGGCTGCGCCGGTCAGCTTCGACTGGGGTGCGTATCACATCAACGATGACCTCAGCAAGCGCACGGCGGACTTCAAACACAAGCGCTACGCTTGGACCGATGCCTGGAGCGGCAAGACCGGCGACACCACCCGCAAGCTGGAGGCAAAGGTGCCGTCGCACGGTGTGGTACTGCTGCGCCTGAAGGCAAAAACATGAGCTACACTTGAAGCTTGTTCAACCCGAGGTCAAAAAAATGAAGAATAGCCTTATTGTTTCGCTAATTTCTACTGCTTTGCTGTCGCTGTCCGCCGCCGCGTATGCGGCCGACGCCAAGCCGGCCGTCATCGACGGCAAAGCGTGCAGCATCACCCCCGCGCCGCGCACCGTCGAATACCCGTGGATGTCGATCGCCCGCTGGCAGGCCATGTTCCAGGAAGATATCGAGGTCGCGGAGACTGGCAAGGTCGACTTGCTGTTCGTGGGCGATTCCATCACCGAAGGCTGGAACAAGAAGGTGTGGGACAAGTCGTTCGGCAAGTGGAAGACTGCCAATTTTGGTATCGGCGGCGACCATACCGGCAACGTGCTGTGGCGCCTCGACCATGGCCAGGCCGGCAGGCTCTCGCCCAAGCTGGTGGTACTGACCATCGGCGTCAACAATTTCTTCCACTGCCAGGCCAACCCGGAGCAGGTGTTCGACGGCGTGAAGGCAGTGGTCACCAAGGTGCGCACGCTGTACCCGAACGCGCGCATCCTGCTCAACGCGGTGCTGCCGTACGAGCAATCGGCGGCCAGCCCCAAGCGCGCGCAGGTCGTCGAACTCAACCGCATGATCGCCACGCTCGATGACGGCAAGACCGTCATCTTCAAGGACTACGGCAAGAAGTTCCTGCAGGCGAATGGCGACATGTCGCCGACCATCATGGCCGACTACCTGCACCCCACGCCCAAGGGCTACCAGGTATGGTCGGACGCCATGCTGCCCGATATTAAAAAGCTGATGAAATAAGATGACGACCTTCACCCGCATCGCAGCGCAGCTCCTTCCCGCTGTTGCACTGGCGTGCGCGGTGCCTGCCACCAATGCCGCTGTGGCAACCACCGCAGCGACCAGCATCACCGCTGCCGATCCGCATGTAGCCCGCACCGGCCGCAGCGAAGTCAGGCCCGATGGCGCCGTGTATTTCGCCTATCCGGGCGTGGGCTTCGCGGTGGCGTTCGACGGCACCCGTGCGGCGATGGCGGTGGAGGCCAGCAGCGACAACAGCTACTTCGACGTGATCGTCGATGGCGGCGCTGCGCGCAAGGTCCACCTGGCCAAAGGCGCGCAAACGCTGGTACTGGCCGAGGGGCTGGCTGCCGGCTCGCACCGGGTGGAGGTCATCAACCGTTCCGAGACCTGGCTGGGCAAGGCGACCTTGCAGCGCTTCGACACCGATGGCGCCTGGCTGCCGGCGCCGGCGCTGTCGCAGCGCAAACTGCTGGTCATGGGCGACTCGGTCACGTGCGGCGAAGCGATCGACCGTGTGCCCGGTGCGAAGAAGGAAGCGTCGTGGTGGGATGCGCGCGCATCGTACGGCATGCTGCTGGCGCAAGACCTGCAAGCGCAGGTGCAACTGGTGTGCGCCGGGGGCAGGGGACTGGTGCGCACCTGGGACAACCACACCGACCAGCTCAACCTGCCCGACTACTACCAGCTGGCCATCGCCGACCAGCAGCAGCCGGTGAAATGGGACCAGCGTTTGTACCAGCCGGATCTGATCATCAGCGCGATCGGTACCAACGACTTCAACGTCGGCATCCCGGAGCGCGAGCATTATGTCAGCACGTATGTGCAGCTGGTGCGCACGCTGCTGGCCGATCATCCCAAGGCGAAAATCGTGCTGACCGAAGGGGCGATGTTGAAGGACCAACGCAAGGCCGCGCTGGTGGACTACATTGCCGAGACGGTGCGCCGCGTGGGCGATCCACGCGTGCAGGCGGTGCCGTCAACAACGTATCCGGGGGATCGGCAGGACGCCCATCCCACGCGCGCACAGAATGCCGCCATGGCGCGCGACATGGCGCCGCAGATGCGCAAGATTATGGGCTGGTAATTCGCTCAGGCCAGCAGGTGCCCCAGCAACGGCGCCAGCAACACCATCAGGATTCCGCTGAAGATCATCGTCAGGCTGGCCACGGCGCCTTCCTGCGGCCCGATCTTGCGCGCCACGCTCATGCCGAAGCCGTGGGCCGCCGCGCCGAACGGCGCGCTGCGCGCCACGCGCATTCGTAGCGGCAGCAGGCCAAGCAGCACCTGTCCCAGCAAGATCCCGAACAGGCCGGTGATCATCACGAACACGCCGGTCAGCTGCGCCTCGCCGCCCAGGTGGCGCGTGGCTTCCACCGCGAACGGCGTGGACACCGACCGCGCCAGCAGGCTGTGGGCGGCGGTGGCGTCGAGGCCCAGCAGTCGGCTCAGCAGCAAGGTGCTGCACAGCGAGACCACGATGCCGGCGCAACTGCCCAGACCCAGCGCCAGCCAGTGCCGCTTGATCAGCTCGCGCTGCTGGTAGATCGGCAGCGCAAAGGCGACGGTGGCGGGTCCCAGTAGCCAGGGCAGCCAGCGCGTGTCGCCAAAATACAGCGAGAACGGCGTGGCGGTCAGCTCGATGACGGCGATCAGGATCGCTGACGTGGTGATGGCGGGCGTGAGCCAGAAATACTGGTAGCGGCGGTGCAGCGCCTGGTTGGCGTAGAACAGCACCACGGTCAGGACCAGGTAGAGGAATGGTTTCATGCCGGCTGCTCCTGGCCAAGGTGAATTGTTTGACGACCCTGACGCAAAGTACGCAGCTTGCGCAGCCGCACTCGCCGCTCGAACTGGCACACCCATTCCACCGTGAACGCGGTCGCCAGCAGTACCGAGATAAAGCCGATGCCGATCGCCGCGAACAGCCGCACGCCCTCGCGCTCGAGCAGGGCGGTGAACTGCACCACCGAGACGATCAGCGGAATGAAGAACAGCAGCATGTTCGACAGCAGCCACTCGGCGCCATGGTTCACCACCGCCGGCCGCACCACGCCGGCCAGCAGCAGCGCCACCATCAGCAGCAGCCCCACCACGCCGCCGGAAAACGGCAGGTGCAGCCACGCGGCGGCGCGGTCGCACGCGTACCAGATGGCGGTCAGCAGCGCGACCTGCAGCACGGTATAGAACAAGCGGGTGAGGAAGGAGGTTTTCATGCAGCCATTCTAGGCGCGGTCCATTAAAAGATAAAATGAATTAAAATTATGAAAATCATTCGATACTGGAATAGATGATGGATTTGCGTTCGTTGCGCTACTTTGTCGCGGTGGTGGACCAGCAGGGCTTCAGCCGCGCTGCCGAAACCCTGCACGTGACCCAGCCGACGGTGAGCAAGATGATCGCGCAACTGGAGCAGTCGCTCGACCTGGTGCTGCTCGAGCGCACCGGCAAGCGCTTCACCGTGACCGACGCCGGCCAGGTGGTGCTGGCGCGGGGGCGGGCGCTGCTGGCCATGCACGAGGAACTGAACGTGGAGCTGGCCGACCTGCAGCAGCTGCGGCGCGGCGAGTTGCGCCTGGGCGTGACGCAACAGGCGCACCAGCCGCTGGCGCCCCTGCTGGCCGCGTACCACCGCCAGTATCCGGACGTCGAACTCAAATTGTTCGAGGATGGCACCCAGGCCATCGAAGCGAACCTGCGCAACGGCACACTGGAAATGGGCTCGCTGCTCGACTACGCGGGCAATGCCCACATCTGGACCGAGTTCGATTCGCTGCCGCTGGTGTCGTCGCCGCTGTGCGTGCTGGCGCCGCTTGCGTCGCCGTGGCGCGGCCGGCCAAAAATCGCGCTGGGCGAACTGGCCGACAGCCCGTTCATTTTCTACGGCGCGTCGTTCGCGCTGAACGACATCGTCACCGACGCCTGCGCGGCCGCCGGCTTCCAGCCTAAAATCAGCGGCCGCAGCGGCCAGTGGGACTTCGTCGCCTCGCTGGTGCGCCTGGGCGTGGGCGTGGCGATCCTGCCCCAGCTGTTCTGCGACACCCTGCCGCCAGGCCAGTTCTCGATCGCCCAGCTGACCGAACCGGCCCTCGACTGGAAACTGCGCCTGGCCTGGCGCCGCAACAGCCACCTGTCCTTCGCCGCCCGCGCCTGGCTCAGCCTCGCCCGCACTTCGGGGTCAGTGCCGACATTCGGACACGAGCTGAGCCATTAAGTCAAAAAACAGGCCTGAAAAAGTTCCCCAATGTCCGAATGTCGGCACTGACCCCGAATTGGTTGTTCATGCCCTGATTTGTGCAGTTCGTCGCAATTTTGCGGGTGGGGGCGTGGCGGGCGTTATGATTGTGGAATCATCAGCCAGGGATAGACCATGAAGAGGATTTTCCAGTTCGGTTTGCTATTTGCGGCGGCGTGCGCGCTGTTCGGGCGCGCTCAGGCTGCCGACGACACCAGCGAAACCCGTACCGTCAGCATCGACGCGCGCGTGGTGCGGGTCAAGATCGATGGCATGGTCGATGTCAAGCTGCGGCAGGGCCCGGTCCCTTCGCTCACGATCACCGGCAACAAGCGCACCATGGACCGGCTGACCTATGCGCAAAGCGGCGATACCCTGCAACTGGAAAGCGGCGGCGGGCGCAGCGTCAGGATCAGTACCAGCAGCGGCGCGCGCGCCGAGATGGTGCTGCCCAACCTGCGCCAGGTGGTGATGGAAGGACTGGGCGCTGCCGAGATCAGCGGCTTCTCCGGCCAGGAACTGGAACTGGTGCTCGACGGCGCCGGCAGCATGAAGGCCACCGTCGATTACAAGACCGTGCGCGCCAGGCTCGGCGGCGTAGGCAAGATGAACTTGTGGATCAGCGAAAACGAACGCGTCGACATCGACCTGGGCGGCGCCGGCAACATCGTGCTCGGGGGCAGCGGCAAGCTGCTCAAGGCCGACCTTGGCGGGATCGGCGGCCTCAACGCCCAGAAGTTCACGGCCGAGAGCATCGACCTCGACCTGAGTGGGCTCGGCAACGCTACCGTCACCGCCACCGCCAACGCCAAGCTCGACCTGAGCGGCCTCGGTTCCGCCACCGTGTACGGCAAGCCGGTCAACCGCGATGTTTCGGTTGACGGCCTCGGCAAGGTCAACTGGAAGTAAGCCTGCAAACGCTCCCTACTCAATCGACATGAAAAAATTCATACTGGCGATCTGTCTCGCCTTCGGCCTGCAACAGGCCGCGCTGGCAGGTTTTGCCGAGGGCGCGACCGCCTACAACAACAAGAACTACGGCACCGCGCTCAAGGAAATCACGCCCCTGGCGCGCGCCGGCAACGCCGACGCCCAGCACCTGCTGGGCCTGATGTACTACATGGGACGCGGCGTGCCGCAGGACTACCAGCAAGCGTTCCAGTGGCACCGCAAGGCTGCGCTGCAAGGCAAGGCCGACGCCCAGTACGTGGTCGGCGCCATGTACTACACCGGCAACTCGGTGATCCAGGACCACAAGCAGGCGGTGAGCTGGTTCCGCAAGGCGGCCCAGCAAGGCCATGGCGAAGCGCTGCAAACCATGGGGCTGATGTACCGCTACCACATCGGCGGCGTGCCGCAGGATAACGTGATCGCCTACATGCTGTGGAACCTGGCAGCCGCCCGCGGCGCACCGAACGCCGCCGAGCAGCGCGCGGCGGTGGTCAAGCACATGACGCCGGAGCAGATCGAGGAAGGGCAGGCCATGTCGGCTCGCTGGAAGCCCAACTCGCCGCTACCGAATAAATCCCGTACCGGCGGCGAGTAAAGCTGGGTATCCAGTTGCCGGCAAGGGGACATCGAAAACCGTAGCGAGCGGCTTGATATCGTCTTGAGTAGCGGAAGCGTACGGAGGTACGCTGAGCAACGGAGAGGCGATAGCAAGTCGCGCAGTAGGTTGTCGAGGCCCCTTTATAGCTTCATCGTCAGGCCGACCTGGAAGGCCCGTCCCGGCAACGGTGCGATGTATTTCAGGGGCGAGTTGTTCGGCCGCGCGTCGTCGTTCAGCAGGTTCGAGCCGCTGATGAACACCTCCAGCCCGGTCACCCGCGCGTAAGGTGAATCGATCGCGCGGCTGACCTGGAAGTTCACCATGTTGTAGGCGTCCAGCGGTACTTCGTTGCTGACGCTCTTGCCCAGGTATTTCTGCTTGTCGTAATAAGTGCTCGACAGCCGCGCCTTCCAGCCGTTGTGTTCCCACGCCAGGTTGGCGCCGTAGCGGTTGGTCGGCATATTGGGCAGGTACTCGCCATCGTTTTGCGTGCGCAGGCGGTCCGGGTTATCGGCCTTGTTCTTGACCAGGTCGGCGAAGGCCGAGACGTTCAACTTGCCGTAGCCACCCAGGCTGAACGCTTGCGAAGCGTCGAGCTCGAAGCCTTTGACGGTCGTGTCGGTCTGCTTCCAGTACTTTAGCGGCAGTCGGTTGGCGGTTTGCAGGCCCGAATGGCCGAGGTACAGGAAATTGTCGTATTTCATCTGGTAAGCGGTGCCAGTCAGCTTGAAGCCGCCCAGGCCGAACAGAACGCTCAGCTCGGTGTTGCGCGCGCGCTCGGCTTTCAGGTTCTGGTTGCCTTCCTCTTGCGTCATGATCGAGTAGTGGCGGTTGCTCGCGTACAGCTCGTTGATGTCGGGCGCGCGTTCGGACGAGCCGTAGCGCAGCTTGGCGCCCCACAGCTTGCCCAGCTCGAAGGCGGCGCCCAGGTTATAGCTGTTCAGGCTGAATTCGCGGTCGGCCAACTTGGTATTGGCGGCGTTGCGCGAGGTTTTGAACCCGCTTGCTTCGATCTCGTGTTCCACTTTCTCGTGGCGGAAACCGGCATCGAACGAGGCCCAGTCGAAGTCGAGGTTCTGCCGGATGAACAGCGCGTTGCTGGTCGTGCCAACGTCAGGCAAGTACAACTGCGGACCGCTACCGGTCACATCGCGCGCGCGATGCGAGACGCCGACCACGCCGGAGAGGGCGCCTGCGCGCTGCTGCGCCAGCAGCAGCTCGGCCTGGGTGGTATCGAACGCATACTCGTTGGCGTTGGTCGGGCCGATGGTTTCGCCGGACGTGTTGTTCAGGCGCGAGACGCGCAGCTCCGCGCTGTCCACGTACGCCACGGGAGAGAGCAGCTTGCCCTCGAGCGCATATTTATCCTGGCGAATCTTCACGCCCACCGGCAATCCTTCGTCGTAGTTGGCGCCGAACGACTTGTTCTCCATCGAAAAGCCCGGCACGCCATACTTGCTTTCCTTGCTATCGAGGCTCACGCCCACGTAGCCCTGGTCGAAGAAATAGGTGGTGCCGACGCCGAAGTGCGCATTGTTCGAATAGCTGTTGCCCAGCGTGCCGTGATAATCGGGCGTGACATCGCGGTTGATGCGGTTTTCGACCGTGCGCGGCGTGCCCGGCACATATGCCGGGTTGGCCGGATTGACGTAGGTCTTGCGCTGCCACACCGAGGTCGGATTGTTGGTGTAGAAGGAAAAATCGCCATCGGCCCAGTCCGGGTTGTCCCTGATGAATTGCTCGATATACGGCTGCGACGACTTGTTGTACACCTGCTGGATGCGCGCCTCTTTCTGGCAGCTGTCGGCAATAAAACTGTTGATGCCGCCAGTGGCCGGGAACAGCCCGGTATTACACACGGACGCCTTGCTGTTGCCGGGAATCTTGTAGTGGTCGATGCTCTGGAACGACAGCTGGATGTTGGTCGAAAAGTTCTTGCTGTTGTTGAAGTTCAGGCGCAGGCCCTGGGCATCGGCGTCGTTATAGCCTTTGCGCAGCACCAGTTCGAGCTCGTGGTCCTTGTCTTCCATCTTGCGCGACAAGATGCCGGAATCGACATTGACGCTGCCGCCGATGGCATTGCCGCCGTAGCGCACGCTGTCCGACGATTTGCTGACCGTGGCGCTGCGCGCAAACAGCGGGTCGAACGGGATGTTGATGTCGCCGCTGATGGCGTTCATGCCCATGATCGACTGGCCGTCTTCGAGGATCTGCACGCGGCTGCCCGAGAGGCTGCGGATCACCGGCGCGCCGGCGTTGGGGCCGAAGGCGCTGCTTTGCACGCCCGACACCTGTTCGAGCATGTCGCCCAGAGTGCGGTTGTTCGCGCGGTCGTTCTGGACCGTAACGCTGGTGTCGCTGCCGGCCGGCTTGTCGGCGCGGACTTCAACGGTCTGGAGGGGGGTGTCGTCGGCTGCGTAGGCACTCGAGAAAGTGGACAGAATGGCAGCTGCAAGTACGTGATGGCGCATGATTCCTGGCAATGGTATTGGAGGGTTGGGGCGGGCGCAGCCCGGCAAGGTTGGGGCAGGGCAGCAGCACATGAGGTGTTAATGCAAAACGGTTGCAATAATAGCGCTCCGCCATTGTTGTTGCAAGTCAATTGCATAAAGTGGCCTGCAGCCGTGCCGCCGTGCAGCCGTGCGCCGCCTGCGTGGCGGAGTAGCCTCGCGTACAATCTTTTCTTTACATTTGCAGAGGTCCACCATGCGCGCGATTGAAATCACCCAACCCGGTTCGCCTGAAGTATTGAAGTTGTGCGAGCGCCCCATGCCCGTGGTCAAAACCGGCGAAGTGCTGATCAAGGTGCACGTGGCCGGCATCAACCGTCCCGACGTGTTCCAGCGCAAGGGCGCCTATGCACCGCCGCCGGGCGCCTCCGACCTGCCGGGCCTGGAAGTGGCCGGCGAGATCGTCGACGGCGACCTCGATTACTCCACTTTCGACATTGGCGATCACGTATGCGCGCTGGTGCAGGGCGGCGGCTACGCCGAGTACTGCGTGGCGCCGATCGAGCAGGTGCTGGCGGTACCGAAGGGCTGGAGCATGCTGGAAGCGGCGACGATCCCCGAAAACTATTTCACGGTCTGGAGCAATGTGTTCGACCGCGCCCGCCTGACGGGCAGCGAAACATTGCTGGTGCAGGGCGGTACCTCGGGCATCGGCGTGGCAGCGATCCAGCTGGCCAGCGCGCTGGGCCACCGCGTGTTTGCCACCGCCGGCAGCGCCGACAAGATCGCCGCGTGCCAGGAACTGGGCGCCGAACGCGGCATCAATTACAAGACCGAAGACTTCGTCGAAGTGGTCAAGTCGCTCACCAACGACCGTGGCGTTGACGTGATCCTCGACATGGTTGGCGGCGACTACGTGCCGCGCGAAGTGGCGTGCCTGGCCGACGATGGCCGCATCGCGCTGATCGCCACGCTGGGCGGCGCCAAGACCACGCTGGACCTGGGACAGATGTTGTACCGCCGCCTGACGATTACCGGCGCGACCTTGCGGCCGCGTTCGGTGGAGTTCAAGGGCGCGATTGCCAAAAACCTGCTCAAGCACGTGTGGCCGTTGATGGCCGAGCGCAAGATCAAGCCGGTGATTCATACGGTGTTTCCGTTGGAGCAGGCGGCGCAGGCGCATGAGCTGATGGAAAGCAGCGCCCATGTCGGCAAGATCATGCTGCAGGTGATTTAGTGCGGAACTCCTTGTAACCAAAACAACAAATTCACCAATGCAAGTTTGACCCACCCCCGGGGGCGCGGTAAAATCACAGGTTATTGAAAATTTAGGCTACTATGCGACGCAAACTCGTTATCGGCAATTGGAAGATGAACGGCAACCGCGCTGCCAATGCGGCCCTGTTGGCCGGCATCGTCTCCGGCCTCAAGGATGTCAACGACCGCGCCGATTGCGCGGTCTGTGTGCCTGCTCCCTACCTCGCCCAGTGCGAACAAGAATTGAACGCCACCGCGGTCGCCTGGGGCGGCCAGGACCTGTCGATCCACGCCAGCGGCGCCTATACTGGTGAAGTGGCAGCGTCGATGCTGACCGATTTCGGCTCGAAATACGTGCTGGTCGGCCACTCCGAGCGGCGCGCGTATCACGGCGAGACCAACGAACTGGTTGCGCAAAAAGCCGTGGTGGCGCTCGCTGCCGGCCTCGTTCCCGTGATCTGCGTGGGCGAAACCCTGGAAGACCGCGAAGCCGGCAATACCGAAACCGTGATCTGCGCCCAGTTGCAGGCCGCGCTCGAAGTCATTCCGGCCGAGCAGCTGGCTAACGTCGTGCTGGCCTATGAGCCGGTGTGGGCGATCGGCACCGGCAAGACGGCCACCCCGCAGATGGCCCAGGAAGCGCATTATTTCCTGCGCGGCTGCGTGGCCAGGAAAAGCGAGCAGGTCGCTGCCAGGATCCAGATCCTGTACGGCGGCAGCATGAAGCCGGACAACGCGGTCGAGTTGCTGGCCCAGGCCGACATCGACGGCGGCCTGATTGGCGGCGCGGCACTCAAGGCGGCAGATTTCCTGGCGATCATCCACGCCTGAGCAAGACATTAAGGGTTTTCCCTTAACGAGAAGTACTGTTGTAAAAATGTAGTTAAACAGCTTGCCACGCCGTATTGGCGAGCTTAAAAAACGATACAAAACGATACAAAACTATTTAATTTTGAATGGAATATCATGAGCAGCATGTTCAACCTGGTAGTCATCATCCAAGTCATTTCGGCCCTGACCATCATCGGCCTCGTCTTGTTGCAGCACGGTAAAGGCGCCGACATGGGCGCGGCCTTCGGTTCCGGCGCTTCCGGCAGCCTGTTCGGCGCCACCGGCTCCTCGAACTTCATGTCCAAGTCCACCGGCGTGGCGGCGGCAGTCTTCTTCAGCGCCACCCTGGCCCTGGCCTACATCTCCGCCCAGCACAACAGCGGCGCAGTGAGCGGCGGCGTGATGGACAAGGCCCTGCCAACTGCACCGGCGACGGCGCCTGCCACCGGTTCGGCCGGCATTCCTAACGCCCCGACGCCAGCGCCTGTTGCACCTGCAGCACCCGCTGCACAAACTCCTGCACCAGCGCCTGCAAACTCCATCCCAAAGTAATATAATAGCGGTCTTGGAACACAATATTGAGCAACAGGGTAGTGGGTTGCTCAATGTTTTAGCAGTAACTGGCAGCACAATGGCGCATTGGTGGGCAAAACTTAAACCAGTGTACCGAGAAGTAAATATTTATCGTTTTTCTTCTTGTTTTTTCGCAATACGGCATTAACAAGCCGGCAAAAACGCAGTAGAATAGCGGCCTTAGAATGCCGACGTGGTGAAATTGGTAGACACGCTATCTTGAGGGGGTAGTGGCGCAAGCTGTACGAGTTCGAGTCTCGTCGTCGGCACCAAAAATTTAGAGGCCAGCAAGGGAGTAGTGCCTGAGCTGGCTTTTTTACGAGGATGTGTCGTTCGATCCTGGTCTAAGTTGTACGATTGGGGCGAACGTAAAGAGCACCGCAAAACATCGCAGTGTGGTCCTTCAAACCAAGCGTTCAACAAAGCTCATCAATCGTGAACCTCGAAAATTATCTCCCCGTCCTTTTGTTCATCCTCGTCGGTCTCGGCGTAGGCATCCTTCCCCAGGTACTGGGCCACGTGCTCGGGCCGAACAAGCCTGACTTCGCCAAACTGTCCCCGTATGAATGCGGCTTCGAAGCTTTCGAAGATGCGCGCATGAAATTCGACGTGCGTTACTACCTCGTCGCTATCCTCTTTATTTTGTTCGATCTGGAAACGGCATTCTTCTTCCCCTGGGGCGTCTCGGTACGCGAACTGGGCTGGAACGGATTCCTGGTGATGATGAGCTTCATCGCCGAATTCGTGGTCGGTTTTTGGTATATCTGGAAGAAAGGTGCCCTTGATTGGGAATAAGCCATGGCTATTGAAGGCGTATTAAACGAAGGTTTCATCACTACCTCGGCTGACAAGCTGATCAACTGGGCGCGTACGGGTTCGATGTTCCCGATGACGTTCGGTCTGGCCTGCTGTGCGGTTGAAATGATGCACGTGGGCGCGGCCCGTTACGACATGGACCGCTTCGGCGTGGTGTTCCGTCCATCGCCACGTCAGTCCGACGTGATGATCGTGGCCGGCACGCTGTGCAACAAGATGGCCCCTGCGCTGCGCAAGGTCTACGACCAGATGCCGGAACCGCGCTGGGTCATCTCGATGGGCACCTGTGCCAACGGCGGCGGCTACTACCACTACTCGTACTCGGTGGTGCGCGGTTGCGACCGCATCGTGCCGGTCGACGTGTATGTGCCAGGCTGTCCGCCCACCGCTGAGGCGCTGCTGTACGGCATCATGCAGCTGCAGAACAAGATCAAGCGTACCAACACCATCGCACGATGACTACCAAATTAGAACAACTCCAAACCGCCCTCGGCACTGCCCTGGGCGAACGCGTTAGTACTGTCGTGGCGCTCGGCGAGATTACCCTCACCGTCAAGCAGGCCGACTACTACGCCGTGATGCAAACGCTGCGTGACGACGCCACCCTCGGTTTCGAGCAAGCCATCGACCTGTGCGGCGTCGACTACCTCACCTATGGCGAAGGCGCCTGGGACGGCCAGCGATTCGCGGTCGTGATTCACTTGCTGTCGCTCAAGTACAACTGGCGCGTGCGCGTGCGCTGCTTCGCCAGCGACGACGAGATGCCGGTGTTCCCGTCGCTCACGCCGCTGTGGCGCTGCCTGAACTGGTTCGAGCGCGAAGCGTTCGACATGTTCGGCATCCTGTTCGAGAACCACAACGACTTGCGCCGCATCCTGACCGATTACGGCTTCATCGGCCACCCGTTCCGCAAGGACTTCCCGGTGTCGGGCTATGTCGAAATGCGTTACGACCCCGAGCAGAAGCGCGTGATCTACCAGCCGGTCACCATCGAGCCGCGTGAAAATGTGCCGCGCGTGATCCGCGAAGAAAACTACGGGATTAAATAATGGCTGAGATTAAGAATTACACCCTGAACTTCGGTCCGCAACACCCGGCCGCGCACGGCGTGCTGCGCCTGGTGCTCGAGCTCGACGGCGAAGTGATCCAGCGCGCCGATCCGCACATCGGTCTGCTGCACCGCGGTACCGAGAAGCTGGCCGAGCAAAAGACCTACCTGCAGTCGGTGCCGTACATGGACCGCCTCGATTACGTGTCGATGATGTGCAACGAGCACGCCTACGTCATGGCCATCGAAAAGCTGCTGGGCCTTGAAGTTCCGCTGCGCGCCCAATATATCCGCGTGATGTTCGATGAAATCACCCGTATCCTGAACCACCTGATGTGGCTGGGCGCACACGCGCTCGACGTCGGTGCGATGGGCCCGTTCCTGTACTGCTTCCGCGACCGCGAAGACCTGTTCGACGTGTACGAAGCGGTGTCGGGCGCGCGCATGCACGCGGCTTACTACCGCCCGGGCGGCGTGTACCGCGACCTGCCGGACACCATGCCGCAGCACAAGCCGTCGATCATCCGTTCGGCCAAGGCGATTGCCGACCTGAACGAACACCGCCAGGGTTCGGTGCTGGACTTCATCGAAGCGTTTACCGCCCGTTTCCCGACCTACGTGGACGAGTACGAAACGCTGCTGACCGACAATCGTATCTGGAAACAGCGTACCGTCGGCATCGGCGTGGTGACCCCGGAAGACGCACTGGCGATGGGCTTTACCGGCGCCATGCTGCGCGGCTCGGGCATCCAGTGGGATCTGCGCAAGCACCAGCCGTACGAAGTGTACGACCTGATGGACTTCGACGTGGCCATCGGCACCAACGGCGACTGCTACGACCGCTACCTGGTGCGCGTGGAAGAGCTGCGCCAGTCGAACAAGATCATCAAGCAGTGCGTGGAGTGGCTGCGCAACAATCCAGGTCCGGTCATCACCAGCAACCACAAGGTTGCCCCGCCTAACCGCGTGGACATGAAGACCAACATGGAATCGTTGATTCACCACTTCAAACTGTTTACCGAAGGCTTCCACGTGCCACCAGGCGAAGCGTATGCCGCCGTGGAGCACCCGAAAGGCGAGTTTGGCGTGTACCTGCTGTCGGACGGTGCCAACAAGCCCTACCGCATGAAGTTGCGCACGCCCGATTATGTGCACCTGCAAGCGCTGGACGAAATGTCGCGCGGCCACATGATTGCCGACGCCGTGACCATCATCGGTACGCAGGACATCGTGTTCGGCAGTATTGACCGCTAAGAGGCAAAAGTATGTTGTTATCAGAGCAGTGCTATCAAAAAATCGACCGCGAGCTGGCCAAGTACCCGGACGACCAGCGTCAGTCCGCCGTCATGGCCGCGCTGGCGCACGCCCAGGTTGAACTGGGCTGGATCTCGCCGGAAACCATGCAGGAACTGGCCGACTACATCCGCATGCCGGCAATCGCCGTGCAGGAAGTGGCCACTTTCTACAATATGTATAACTTGAAGCCCATCGGCAAGCACAAGATCACCGTGTGCACCAACCTGCCATGCGCGCTGTCGGGCGGCGAACGCGCCGCGCAACACCTGAAGCAAAAGCTGGGCATCGACTACCGTGACACCACGGCAGACGGCGAATTCACGCTGATGGAAGGGGAGTGCATGGGCGCCTGCGGCGACGCACCGGTGCTGCTGGTGAACAATCACCGCATGTGCAGCTTCATGTCCAACGACAAGATCGACACCCTGGTCGGTGAACTGAGCGGGAGCGCCAAATGACGTCACTGCACAATCGTCACATCGACCCAGTCATTCTTGCCGGCCTCGACGGCAAAAACTGGCACCTCGAAGACTACGTCAAGCGCGGTGGCTACAGCGCCCTGCGCCGCATCATCGAAGAAAAGATCACCCCGGAACAGATCATCGCCGACCTCAAAGCGTCGTCGCTGCGCGGCCGTGGCGGTGCGGGCTTCCCGACCGGTCTGAAGTGGAGCTTCATGCCACGCCAGTTCCCGGGCCAGAAGTACCTGGTCTGTAATACGGATGAAGGCGAACCCGGCACTTTCAAGGACCGCGACATCATTCGTTACAACCCGCATGCACTGATCGAAGGCATGGCCATTGGCGCTTACGCGATGGGCATCACCGTGGGTTACAACTACATCCACGGCGAAATCTTTGCCGAATACCAGCTGTTCGAAGAAGCGCTGGAAGAGGCGCGTGCTGCCGGCTTCCTGGGCAATAACATCCTCGGTAGCGAATTTTCATTCCAGCTGCACGCCCACCACGGTTACGGCGCCTACATCTGCGGCGAAGAAACCGCGTTGCTGGAGTCGCTCGAAGGCAAGAAGGGCCAACCGCGCTTCAAGCCGCCGTTCCCGGCCTCGTTTGGCCTGTACGGCAAGCCGACCACCATCAACAACACCGAGACCTTTGCTGCCGTGCCGTTCATCTTGAACATGGGCCCGGAAAAGTACCTGGCCATCGGTCGTCCGAACAACGGCGGCTCGAAGATCTTCTCGATCTCCGGCGACGTCGAGCGTCCGGGCAACTACGAAGTTCCGCTGGGCACGCCGTTTGCCAAGCTGCTGGAACTCGCAGGCGGCATGCGCGGCGGCAAAAAGATCAAGGCCGTGATTCCTGGTGGTTCCTCGTCGCCGGTGATTCGTGGCGAGATCATGATGCAAACCGACCTCGATTATGATTCGATCGCCAAAGCGGGCTCGATGCTCGGCTCGGGCGCGGTCATCGTGATGGACGAAACCCGTTGCATGGTCAAGGCCATGGAACGCCTGGCGTACTTCTACTTCGAAGAGTCGTGCGGCCAGTGCACCCCTTGCCGCGAAGGCACGGGCTGGATGTACCGCATGATCCATCGCATCGAAAACGGCCAGGGCCGTGCTTCCGATCTGGACGTGCTGAACTCCATTTGCGACAACATCCAGGGCCGCACGATTTGCGCGCTGGGCGACGCCGCGGCTATGCCGATGCGTGCGTTCATCAAGCAGTTCCGCGAAGAATTTGAACACCATATCGGGCACAAGACTTGCGTTGTGCCCGCATATATCTAAAAGCTGGTAACAATCACCATGGTTGAAATCGAAATAGACGGCAAAAAAGTCGAAGTCCCTGCTGGTAGCATGGTGATGGACGCCGCCAACAAGCTGGGGACGTACATCCCGCACTTCTGCTATCACAAGAAATTGTCGATCGCCGCCAACTGCCGCATGTGCCTGGTTGAAGTGGAAAAAGCACCGAAGCCGCTGCCTGCGTGCGCCACGCCGGTATCGGCTGGCATGATCGTGCGTTCCGCCTCCGACAAGGCCGTACAGGCACAGAAGTCGGTGATGGAATTCCTCTTGATTAACCACCCGCTGGACTGCCCGATCTGCGATCAGGGCGGCGAGTGCCAGTTGCAAGACTTGGCAGTTGGTTACGGCAAGACCGATTCGCGCTACGAAGAAGACAAGCGCGTGGTCGTGCCGAAAGACGCCGGCCCGCTGGTCTCAATGCAGGAGATGGCCCGCTGCATCCAGTGCACCCGTTGCGTACGCTTTGGCCAGGAAGTGGCCGGCGTGATGGAACTGGGCATGATCGGCCGTGGCGAGCACTCGGAAATCACCTCGTTCGTCGGCCAGACCGTCAACTCGGAAATGTCCGGCAACATGATCGACCTGTGCCCGGTGGGCGCACTGACGTCGAAGCCATTCCGTTACAGCGCCCGTTCATGGGAACTGTCGCGCCGCAAATCGGTCTCGCCGCATGACGGCCTGGGCGCCAACCTGATCGTGCAAGTCAAGGGCGGCAAGGTCAAGCGCGTACTGCCGCTGGAAAACGACGCTGTCAACGAGTGCTGGATTTCCGACAAGGACCGCTTCTCGTACGAAGGCCTGGAAGCCGCCGACCGCCTGACGCAGCCGATGCTCAAGCAGGGCGGCGAGTGGAAAGAAGTCGATTGGCAGACCGCGCTCGAATACGTCGCGCACGGCCTGAAAAACATCCGCCACGAGCATGGCGACAACGCGCTGGCCACCCTGGCCACGCCGCACTCCACGCTCGAGGAACTGCACCTGCTGCAAAAGCTCACCCGCGCCATGGGTTCGACCAGCGTCGATACCCGTCTGCGCCAGTCCGACTTCTCGCTGACCGGCGTGACGCCGTGGCTGGGCATGTCGATCAACGACTTCGGTCAACTGGACCGCGCGTTCGTGATCGGCTCGTTCCTGCGCAAGGATCACCCGCTGCTGGCCACCCGCCTGCGCGCGGCAGTGAAGGGCGGCGCCAAGCTGTCCATCCTGCACGCGACCGACGACGACCTGTTGATGAACGTGTCGAGCAAGGTTATCGCTGCACCGTCGGAATGGTTGTCCGCGCTGTCGCAAATCGTTTCCGCCGTCGCTGCCGCCAAGTCGGTCGCTGCACCGGCCGGTTTCGACGGTATCGAAGCGTCGGACGCCGCCAAGGCAGTTGCCGCCTCGCTGGTTTCCGGCGAGCGCAAGGGTATTTTCCTTGGTAACGCTGCGGTTCAACATCCACAAGCCGGCGCGCTGCACGCAGCTGCCCAGTGGCTGGCCGAACAGACTGGCGCCACCCTCGGTTATCTGACCGAAGCGGCCAACACGGTCGGTGCTTACATCGTCAACGCCAACGGCGCCACCGCCCCGGCGTTTACCGAAGCCAAGCAAGCCTACGTGCTGCTCAACGTCGAGCCGGAACTGGACGCGCACAATCCGCAAGCGGCGATTGCCGCATTGAACAAGGCCGAAATGGTCGTGGTCATGTCCGCTTACAAGCACGGCATGGACTACGCCGACGTGCTGCTGCCGGTCTCGCCGTTTTCCGAAACCTCGGGTACGTTCGTCAACTGCGAAGGCCGTGCACAAAGCTTCAACGGCACCGTCAAGCCGCTGCTGGAAACCCGCCCGGCGTGGAAAGTACTGCGCGTGCTCGGTAACATCCTCGGCCTGGCCGGTTTCGACTACGACACCTCGGAAGCGATCCGCGACGAAGTGCTGGGTAACGGCAACTTCGACGTCTCGGCCAAGCTCAACAACGCAGGCCAGCAGTCGCTGACCGCTTCGACCTCGGTGTCGACTGGCGTCGAGCGTATCGCCGACGTACCGATCTACTTCGCCGACGCCGTGGTGCGCCGCGCCGAGTCGCTGCAAAAGATGGCCGATGCGGCTGCACCGAAAGCGCACCTGTCGCCAGCACTGGCGCAGCAGTTGGGCGTGGTTGCCGGCGACACCGTCAAGGTCACCCAAGGTCATGGCAGCGCAGTCCTGGTTGCCACCGTTGACGCCAAGCTGCCAGCGAACGCCGTGCGCGTTGCTGCGGCCCACCGCTCGACCGCTGCACTGGGCAGCATGTTCGGTGCCATCACCGTTGAAAAAGCAGGAGAGGTGAAATAATGGCGTTGCCTGAATTCGTCACGACGTTGCACGACCTGGGCGCCAACAGCCCGTTGGCCCCGGTCTGGCCTATCGTCTGGAACCTGATCAAGATCATCGTGGTGCTGCTGCCGCTGATGGGCCTGGTCGCTTACCTGACCCTGTGGGAGCGCAAGCTGATCGGCTTCATCCAGATCCGTATCGGCCCCAACCGCGTCGGTCCCGGCGGCCTGCTGCAGCCGATCGCCGATGCGCTGAAACTGCTCTTTAAAGAAATTATCACCCCGGCCAAGGCCAACCCCGGTTTGTTCGTGATCGGTCCGGTCATGACCATCATGCCGGCGCTCGCTGCCTGGGCGGTGGTGCCTTTCGGTCCCGAAGCGGTGCTGGCCAATGTCAACGCCGGCCTGCTGCTGCTGATGGCGATTACCTCGATGGAAGTCTACGGCATCATCATCGCCGGCTGGGCGTCGAACTCGAAGTACTCGTTCATGGGCGCCATGCGCGCTTCGGCCCAGATGATCTCGTACGAAATCCCGATGGGCTTCGTGCTGGTCGTGGTGCTGATGATTACCGGTTCGCTCAACTTCGGCGATATCGTCGCCAGCCAGCAGGCTGGTACGATGGCGTCGCACGGCCTGAACTTCCTGTCGTGGAACTGGCTGCCGCTGCTGCCGCTGTTCGTGGTGTACCTGACCTCGGGCCTGGCTGAATGCAACCGTCACCCGTTCGACGTGGTCGAGGGCGAATCGGAAATCGTCGCCGGTCACATGGTGGAATACTCGGGTATGGCGTACGCCATGTTCATGCTGGCCGAATACGCCAACATGATCCTGATCGCAGCCCTGGCATCGATCATGTTCCTCGGCGGCTGGTCGGCACCGTTTGCGTTCCTGGAATTCTGGGGCGGTTTCGGCGGCTTCTTCTGGTTGTTCGCCAAAACGTTCTTCCTGGTGTCCGTGTTCATCTGGGTGCGCGGTACCTTCCCACGCTACCGTTACGACCAGATCATGCGTCTGGGCTGGAAAGTGTTCATCCCGCTGACCCTGGTGTACCTGGTGTTCGTGGCCGGTTGGATGCATTCCCCATGGAATATCTGGAACTAAGGAATAGACACAAATGGAACGCTTAAAAGACTTCATCGGCAGCTTCATGCTGACCGAACTGATCAAAGGGATGGCGCTGACGGGCAAGTATATGTTCTCGCGCAAGATCACCGTGCAGTACCCGGAAGAGAAGACGCCGATGTCGCCGCGCTTCCGGGGCCTGCACGCGCTGCGCCGCTACCCTAACGGGGAAGAGCGCTGCATCGCCTGCAAACTGTGCGAAGCAGTGTGCCCGGCGATGGCGATCACGATTGAATCGGAGCAGCGCGACGACGGTTCGCGCCGCACCACGCGTTACGACATCGACCTGACCAAGTGCATCTTCTGCGGTTTCTGCGAAGAGTCGTGCCCGGTCGATTCGATCGTCGAAACGCACGTGCTGGAATACCACGGCGAAAAACGCGGCGACTTGTACTACACCAAGGAAATGCTGTTGGCCGTGGGCGATCGTTACGAAAACCAGATCGCCGAAGCACGCGCTGCGGACGCTCCTTACCGCTGACGACAGGCGGGGCAGGGCGCAGGCCGGCAACATCGGTCACGCCTTCTCCGCCGCAGTGGTGGTTCAAACAAAAACTGTACGTCTCTTGGGTTAGTTATGGAATTTAAAACTGCTTTGTTCTACGCCTTTGCAGCCATCATGATATTGGCTGCCACGCGCGTTATCACGGCCCGCAATCCGGTCCACGCGGCCCTGTTCCTGGTGCTGGCGTTCTTCTCGGCCGCCGGCATCTGGATGCTGCTCGAAGCCGAGTTCCTGGCCATCGTGCTGGTGCTCGTGTACGTGGGCGCCGTCATGGTGCTGTTCCTGTTCGTGGTGATGATGCTCGACATCGACACCGGCAGGCTGCGCGAAAACTTCTGGAGCTACCTGCCGGTGGCCAGCTTCGTCGGCGTCATCATCGTGCTGGAAATGGCTGCCGTGCTGTGGAAGTCGTTCCTGTCGTTCGATACCCAGGCCGTTGCTGCCGGTAATATCGGCGGCACCAAGGAACTGGGCATCCTGATCTTCACCAAATATGTTTATGGCTTCGAGATCGCTGCGGCGATCCTGCTGGTGGCAATCGTTGCCGCCGTGGCCCTGACCCTGCGCAAGCGCAAGGACACCAAGCATTTCGACCCGGCTGACGCTGTCCGCGTAAAACGTAACGACCGCCTGAAGATCGTCAAGATCGCGCCGGTTACCACGCGCGGCCAGGTCGATACCGGTTCGGCAGAGAACAAGGAGACCCCATGACTTTATCGCTTGCTCACTACCTGGTTCTTGGCGCGATATTGTTCGCGATCTCGATCGTTGGTATTTTCCTGAACCGCAAGAACATCATCGTTCTGCTGATGGCCATCGAACTGATGCTGCTGGCAGTGAACATGAATTTCATCGCGTTCTCCCACTACTTGGGCGACGCAGCCGGCCAGATCTTCGTTTTCTTCATCCTGACCGTGGCCGCTGCTGAATCAGCGATCGGCCTCGCGATTCTGGTGGTGCTGTTCCGTAATCTGGACACCATCAATGTGGAAGACCTCGATAGGCTCAAGGGTTAATCCCGCGGCTTGGTTCTCATTTCGAAAAATAACGATTAAGGTTCATCATGGCGGGTACTCTCAACCCTAACCTCCTACTGGCCGTACCTCTGGCGCCGCTGGTCGGCTCCGCGATTGCGGGTTTGTTAGGAACCAAATTCTTTGGCAATGTCGTGGGACGCAAAACGTCCCACACGGCGACCATCCTCGGCGTGCTGATCGCCTTCATCCTGTCGGCGATGACGTTCAACGAGGTGCTAGGCGGCGCCACGTACAACGGCACCGTGTATCACTGGATGACGGTGGCAGGCATCAACTTCGAGGTCGGCTTCCAGATCGATACGCTGTCGGCGATGATGATGTGCGTGGTGACGTTCGTGTCGCTGATGGTGCACATCTACACCATCGGCTACATGGCGGAAGACGAAGGCTATAACCGCTTCTTCTCGTACATCTCGCTGTTCACGTTCTCGATGCTGATGCTGGTCATGGCGAACAACTTCCTGCAGCTGTTCTTCGGCTGGGAAGCAGTGGGCCTGGTCTCGTACCTCCTGATCGGCTTCTGGTACAAGCGTCCTACCGCGATCATCGCCAACATGAAGGCATTCCTGGTCAACCGCGTGGGCGACTTCGGCTTCATCCTCGGTATCGGCCTGCTGCTGGCGTACGCCGGCACCATGAACTACCAGGAAGTGTTCGCCAAGAAGGACGAACTGGCACTGCTGACTCTGCCAGGCACCGACTGGGCGCTGCTGACCGTGGCCTGTATCTGCCTGTTCATCGGCGCCATGGGTAAATCGGCGCAGTTCCCGCTGCACGTGTGGCTGCCGGACTCGATGGAAGGTCCAACCCCGATCTCGGCACTGATCCACGCCGCCACCATGGTTACCGCCGGCATCTTCATGGTGTCGCGCATGTCGCCGCTGTTCGAACTGTCGGACACCGCGCTGTCGTTCATCCTGGTGATCGGTTCGATCACTGCGCTGTTCATGGGCTTCCTGGGCATCATCCAGAACGACATCAAGCGCGTGGTCGCTTACTCGACCCTGTCGCAGCTGGGCTACATGACCGTCGCCCTCGGTTGCTCCGCTTACTCGGTGGCCGTATTCCACCTGATGACCCACGCATTCTTCAAGGCACTGCTGTTCCTGGGCGCCGGTTCGGTCATCATCGGCATGCACCACGACCAGGACATCCGCAACATGGGCGGCCTGCGCAAGTACATGCCGATTACCTGGATCACGTCGCTGCTCGGTTCGCTGGCTCTGATCGGTACGCCGTTCTTCTCGGGCTTCTACTCGAAAGACTCGATCATCGAAGCCGTGCACGAGACCCATATCTGGGGCGCCGGTTTCGCCAACTTCGCCGTACTGGCTGGTGTGTTCGTGACCGCGTTCTACTCGTTCCGCATGTACTTCCTGGTGTTCCACGGTAAAGAGCGTTTCGGCCAGGCCCATGCGCACGGTCACGACGCCCATCACGATGCCCACGCCAAGACCGCGCACGCCGATCCGGCCGCACACGGCCACGATGCGGACGCGCACCACGAAGAAGAGGAAGACGACCACGGCCACCACGGCCTGGAACCTGGCCAGAAGCCGCATGAATCGCCATTCGTGGTCTGGTTCCCGCTGGTGATGCTGGCGATTCCTTCGGTCATCATCGGTTACCTGGCCATCGGCCCGATGCTGCACGGCGACTTCTTCAAGAACGTGATCTTTGTCGGTGAAAACCACAAGGCAATGGAAATCCTGGGCGAAGAGTTCCACGGCGCCATGGCGATGACGATTCACTCGCTGACGACCCTGCCGCTGTGGCTGGCAATCGCCGGTGTGGCCAGTGCGTACTACTGCTACATGATCAACCCACGGGTACCGGCATGGTTCTTCGCCAAGTTCACCGCAGTGCACACGCTGCTCGAGAACAAGTACTACATGGACAAGTTCAACGAGGTGGTGTTCGCCGGCGGTGCCCGCCTGCTGGGCAACGGCTTGTGGAATGTCGGCGACAAGACCCTGATCGACGGCCTGCTGGTTAATGGCAGCGCCAAGGTCGTGAACTGGTTCTCGAAGCTGGCACGCGTAGGTCAGACCGGTTACATCTACCACTACGCGTTCGTGATGATCCTGGGCATCCTGGGGTTCCTGGTCTACTTCCTGCCGTTTTGGCACGCTTAATTAGCTGATACGCATAGAGATAACGAAAACCATGATGCAGTCAACCATATCTACATTACCGTACCTGAGCCTGGCGATCTGGCTCCCGATCGTGTTCGGCGCCCTGATCCTGGCGCTCGGTCGCGACACCAACGCCGGCCTGGTACGTATCGGCTCGCTGATCGGCGCCTTGATCAGTTTCGTGGCGACGATTCCGCTGATTACCAATTTCGACAACGCCGCCCACGGCATGCAGTTTGTCGAAAAATCGAAGTGGATCGATACCTTCAACATCTACTACTCGCTGGGCATCGATGGCCTGTCGCTGTGGTTCGTGCCGCTGACCGCCTTCATCACGGTGATCGTGGTGATCTCGGCCTGGCAGGTGATCCAGTCGCGCGTCGCGCAGTACATGGGCGCGTTCCTGATCCTGTCCGGCCTGATGATCGGCGTGTTCTGCGCCATGGACGGCCTGCTGTTCTACTTCTTCTTCGAAGCGACCCTGATCCCGATGTACATCATCATCGGCGTGTGGGGCGGTGAAAACCGCGTGTACGCATCGTTCAAGTTCTTCCTGTACACGTTCTTCGGTTCGCTGCTCACGCTCGTTGCGATCATCTACCTGTACCGCACCACCGGCAGCTTCGACATCCTGCAATGGCACCTCGCAGTGCTGACAATGAAGGAACAGATCTTCATCTTCGCCGCGTTCTTCATGGCCTTTGCCGTGAAAGTGCCGATGTTCCCGGTCCACACCTGGCTGCCGGACGTCCACGTCGAAGCGCCGACCGGCGGTTCCGCCGTGCTGGCCGCGATCATGCTGAAACTGGGCGCCTACGGCTTCCTGCGTTTTTCGCTGCCGATCACGCCTGACGCCTCGCACTACCTGTCCGGCTTCGTGATCACGCTGTCGCTGATCGCCGTGATCTACATCGGCCTGGTGGCCCTGGTGCAGAAGGACATGAAGAAACTGGTCGCCTATTCGTCGATCGCGCACATGGGCTTTGTCACCCTGGGCTTCTTCATCTTCAACCCGATCGGCGTGCAGGGCGGTATCGTGCAAATGATTTCGCACGGCTTCATCTCCGGCGCCATGTTCCTGTGTATCGGTGTGCTGTACGACCAGGCCCACTCGCGCCAGATCGCCGACTACGGCGGTGTGGTCAACAAGATGCCGAAGTTCGCCGCACTGTTCGTGTTCTTCTCGATGGCCAACTGCGGCCTGCCAGCGACCTCCGGCTTTGTCGGCGAGTTCATGGTGATCCTGGGCGCGGTGCAGTACAACTTCTGGATTGGCCTGCTGGCCGCCACGGCACTGATCTTCGGCGCGGCTTACTCGCTGTGGATGGCCAAGCGCGTGATCTTCGGCAAAGTGACCAACCACCATGTGGCCGCACTGGTCGACGTGAACGGACGCGAGTTCTTCATGCTGGGCGTGCTGGCAATTGCCGTGCTGGTCATGGGCCTGTACCCGGCGCCGTTCACCGACACCATGCAAACGTCGGTGGCCGACCTGCTGGCCCATGTTGCTAAAAGCAAGCTGCCTTAAATGAAACTGAACACCGGAACATCGAGAAAATCCTAAATGATTACACCTATTCCACAAGAGGCGTTCAACATCGCCCCGGCGTATGCCGAGGTCACGATGATTGTCGGCGCTTCGCTATTACTGCTGGTCGACATGTATTTGTCGGAGTCCAAGCGCTCGATCACGTACCTGCTGTCGCTGGCACTGCTGGCCGTTTGCGCGGCCATCAGCTACGGCGACTTCATGAGCGGCGCCACGCTGTATACCTTCAACGGCATGTACGTGTCCGACCCGATGTCGAACCTGCTCAAGCTGTTTACGTACCTGGCTCTGGCCCTGACCCTGATCTATTCGCGCCAGTACACCACTGACCGCGGCATGATGACCGGCAACCTGGGCGGTGAGTTCTACGTCCTGGCGCTGTTCGCAGGCCTGGGCCAGATGATCATGATCTCCGGCTCGCACTTCCTCACCATCTACCTTGGTGTGGAACTGATGTCGCTGTCGCTGTATGCGCTGGTCGCACTGCGTCGTGACAACCACAAGGCCACCGAAGCGGCGATGAAGTACTTCGTCCTCGGCGCATTGGCTTCGGGCTTCCTGCTGTACGGTATGTCGATGTTGTACGGCGCCACCGGCACCCTGGAAATCTCGAAAGTCGCTGCTGCCGTTGCTGCCGGCACCATCAAGCCGACCATCCTGGTGTTCGGTATCGTGTTCCTGGTCGCTGGCCTGGCATTCAAACTGGGCGCGGTGCCATTCCACATGTGGGTACCGGACGTGTACGAAGGTTCGCCAACCGCAGTGACCCTGCTGCTGGGCGGCGCACCGAAGATCGCTACCTTTGCAGTGTGCATCCGCCTGCTGGTGGAAGGCCTGCTGCCGCTGGCAGTCGACTGGCAGCAGATGCTGATGGTCCTGGCCGTGCTGTCGCTGGTGATCGGTAACCTGACCGCGATTGCCCAGACCAACCTGAAACGTATGCTGGCGTACTCGACCATCGCGCAGATCGGCTTCGTGCTGCTGGGCCTGTTGTCGGGCGTGGGCACCACCGTCGGCAACGGCGGCATGGAAGCTGCCTACAGCGCCTCGATGTTCTACGTGGTCACCTATGTGCTGACCACCGTGGGCACTTTCGGCCTGTTGATGCTGCTGTCGCGCGCCGGTTTCGATGCCGACAACATCGCCGACTTCAAGGGCCTGGGCAAGCGCAGCGGCTGGTTCGCGCTGATGATGACCATCATGATGTTCTCGATGGCCGGCGTGCCACCGCTGGTAGGCTTTGCCGCCAAGTTCTCGGTGCTGAACGCAGTGCTCGGTACCGGCCAGGTATGGCTGACCGTCGTGGCGGTGATGTTCTCGCTGATCGGCGCTTACTACTACCTGCGCATCGTCAAAACCATGTGGTTCGACGAGCCGGTTGACAGCGCTCCGCTCAGCGCGCCAGCCGACATGAAACTGGTGCTGAGCCTGAACGGCGTTGCCATCCTGGCGCTGGGCGTGCTGCCAGGCCCGCTGCTGGCCGTGTGCGCAGCCGCGATGAAAGTGACGCTGACTACCTGATGGACGTCAATGGCGCGAGCTGGTTGGTGATCGCGATTGCTATCGCGGCCGCCAACCTGCCATTCTTTAATGAAAAAGTGCTGGCCCTGGTTCCAGCACGCTGGTCCACCGAAGCCAAGCCGTTGACCGTGCGGCTGGCCGAGATGATCGGCCTGTACTTCGTGGTCGGCGCCATCGGCATGGCGCTCGAGGGCCAGATCGGCACGCGCTTCCCGCAGACCTGGGAGTTCTACGCGATTTCCGCCTGCCTGTTCCTGGTGCTGGGGTTCCCCGGCTTCATCGTCCGCTACCTGCGCCGTCCCCGCGACTAGCCGTCCACTGATACACTGCTGCTCTTCGAACCCTCGTGGAGCAGCAAGTGAATCTGACCGAAACCCGCCTCGACGGCGACCTGGCCTACGACGGCCACTTCCTCAAAGTCCAACGCGATAATATTGAACTGCCCAATGGCCGCCGCGCCGTGCGCGAGTACATCAAGCATCCGGGCGCCGTAGTGATCCTGCCCGTGTTCGACGACGGTCACGTCCTGCTGGAAAACCAGTTCCGCTACCCGCTGCACCGCACCTTCATCGAATTCCCCGCCGGGAAAATCGACCCCAACGAAGATCCGCTCGATTGCGCCAAGCGTGAGCTGATCGAAGAGACCGGCTACACCGCCACCGACTGGCAGTTCGTCTGCACCATCCACAACGCCATCGCCTACGCTGACGAGCACCTGGACATCTACCTGGCGCGCGGCCTGGTGGCAGGCGAGCAAAAGCTCGACGAAGGCGAATTCCTCGAACTGTTTACCGCGCCGCTCGACGACCTGCTGCAATGGGTGCGCGAAGGTAAAGTGACCGACGTGAAAACCGTGATCGGCGCGTTCTGGCTCGACAAGCTGCGCGCCGGCGACTGGAAGCTGGGCTGACGGATGCGGGTGCTGGCCATCTCAGCGGCGTTGGCTGTCCTGGTATCAGGCGCCGCCGGCGTGCTGGTCCCAAAGCAGGCCATCGCTGCCGCCGCCGCCCGCACGGCATTCCAGGTCCGCTGCGAAGACACGATCAGCAAGACCATCTCGGTGCTCTCGACCAGGAGCAATGGCTTCACCATCAACAACCAGCTGCCATACCGCGCACTGACGCTGAAGACCGGCAGCATCGACGGCCGCCGCGAGACGCTGGGCTTGACTGTCACGCGCGCGCAATATTCGGCCACGCTGGGCGGACCGATGTTGCAGGACCCGGTGAGCGGCTACGAGTGCGTGGCGCCCAAGGTGGAGTTGAAACTCAACTACGCGCCAGTGCTGATCTACGTCGGCAACGAGTTCGCTCCCGGTACCTGCGCTTACAACGTCATCCTCGAGCACGAGCAGCGCCATCTCCAGGCCTACATGGACAACCTGGTACGGGTAGAAAAAGTGGTACGCGCGGCGCTGGAAAAGCGTTTCGACGCGAGGCCGCTGTACGCGCCTTCGGGCACCGCGCAATCGGCGCTGCAGCACGAGATCAACAGCGTCTGGTTCCCGTTCATCAAGGCGGAATTCGACAAGGGCAACGTGGAACAGGCTAAAATCGACACCCCGCAGGAATACGCGCGCCTGGCCGAGACCTGCAACGGCGACATCCGCCGCATCATCGAACAGCGCCGCCGCAAACAATAAGAACCCATGAACGACACCAACCAACCCCGCTATTTCGCCTTGCTGCCCGCCGCCGGCGTGGGGGCGCGCATGGCCGCCAACGGCCCCAAACAATACCTGCCGGTCGGCGGCAAGCCGCTGCTGCGCCACGCGGTGGACGCCTTCCGCGCCAGCGCGCTGGTGGCCCACACCTACGTGGTGGTCAGCGCGGACGACGGCCAGATCGACGGCGTGTTGCCACCGGGCCTCGACGGCGTGACGGTGCTGCGCTGCGGCGGCGCCACCCGCATGGATACCGTGCTGAACGGCCTGCGCGCGCTGCAAGGCCAACTAGGCGATAGCGACCTGGTGATGGTGCACGACGCCGCCCGTCCGGGCCTGACGCCGGCGCTGATTGAAAAACTGGTGCACGGCGTGGGCGAGCACCCGGCCGGCGGCTTGCTGGCCTTGCCGGTGGTCGATACCGTCAAGCGCAGCGCCGACGGTGTCAGCACTGTGCCGCGCACCGGCCTGTGGCTGGCGCAAACGCCGCAGATGTTCAGCTACGCGCTGCTGCTGCGCGCGCTTGGCAGCGCCCCGGACGCCAACGCCATCACCGACGACGCCAGCGCCGTCGAGATGCTGGGCCTGTCGCCGCGGCTGATCGAAGGCCATCCAAGAAATCTGAAAGTCACGCTGCCGGCCGACATCCGCATCGCCGAGATGTACCTGGCCGCCGACGCATAAACTACCAAGGACAATATGAGCAAACTTCCATTCCGCATCGGCCAGGGCTACGATTGCCACGCACTGGTTGAAGGCCGCAAGCTGATCATCGGCGGCATCGACATCCCGCACCACCTGGGCCTGTTGGGCCACTCGGATGCCGACGTGCTGCTGCACGCGATCACCGACGCCATCCTGGGCGCCGCCGCGCTGGGCGACATCGGCAAGCATTTCCCGGACACCGACGCCCAGTTCAAGGGCGCCGATTCGCGCACCTTGCTCAAGGAAGCGGCCCGCCGCGTGGCCGCCACCGGCTACCGTATCGGCAATATCGACGCCACCATCATCGCGCAAAAGCCGAAGATGGCGCCGCACATTGCCGCCATGTGCGCCAACCTGGCGGAGGACCTGGGCGTGGACGCAGGGCAGGTGAACATCAAGGCCAAGACCAACGAGAAGCTCGGTTACCTGGGCCGCGAGGAGGGCATCGCTGCCGAGGCAGTGGCTCTGCTGCTGGCCACCGAAGACTGATGGCGCGCGACATCTATGCCTACCGCCAGGTGGCGGTGCACTCGGTGCAGCGCGGCAGTGCGGTGGAAATCCACCCGGTGCCGGGCCAGGCGTTTTCGCCGGAGCTGCTGGTGCAGTGCTCGCAGCGCCTGAAAGACCTGGACACGTACCCGCTGGGCACGTGCTTCCTGCTCGACGCCAAGCTGACCGACCGGGGCGGCAACCAGTACATGTACGCGTGGCATGGCGATGCGGTGCAGGTGTTGTCGCCCAAACAGACCAAGGCCTTCCTGGCCGAATTCCGGCGCGGGCGGATTTGACAAAACCTGGATCCCCGCGTGCGCGAGGATGACGGCGCCCAGCTCTCGGGCCATAAATCCGTCATGTTCGCGAATGCCACAGCCTTTGAATCCGTCATCTCCGCGCAGGCGGGGATCCATGGAACCTGAGAGTCGCAGCAATCTCACCGACAATCAATGTACCGCCGCCAACTTGGCGCCCGGCCCGCCATCCTCCACCCCGAACCGCCAGATCACCAACGCCATCGCCAGCGCAAACGCACCGCCGACTATCATCACGCCGGACACGCCCACGTGATCGGCCACGATGCCGCCAACCAGTGCGCCACCGGCCAGCGCCACCTGCGCCGTCGAGACGAATACCGCGCCGCCACTTTCCATCGCATGCGGCGCCGCCTTGAACATCCAGCTTTGCACCGCGATCGGCATCATGCCGAAGCCCAGGCCCCAGGTCACGATCAGCACCACCACGCCCGCCAGCGACGCACCTGCCACCGGCAGCGCCAGGGTCGAGAACCCGATCACCAGCCCCACCGCGATCAACGCGCGGCGCACGCTGCGCGCCACCAGCCAGCCGCCGAGCAGGTTGCCGATGAAACCCGCTACGCCATAGGCCAGGAACAACGCACTGATCACGCCGGCGCCCAGTTGCGCCACCTGCACCAGGAACGGCGTCACGTAGGTGTAGGCCGTGAACTGCCCGATAAACACCAGCAGGGTCACCGCCATGCCCAGCCGCGCCTTCTTGATGCGCAGCAGTTCCGGCACCTGTCGGAACGTCAGCGAACCGGCGGCCGGCAGGCTGGGCATCAGCGCCAGTTGCAGCAGCAGGACCACCACGCCAATCGCACCGGTGGCCTGGAACGCCGCGCGCCAGCCCGCGATCTCGCCGAGCAGGGCGCCGGCCGGTACCCCGGCCACCGTGCCGACCGACACGCCGGCAAATATGATCGACGTCGCCCGCGCCGCATACGCAGGCGGCACCAGCCGCGTGCCGATCGCGCCGCCGATGGCCCAGAAGCCGCCCACGCCAACCCCGAGTAGTGCCCGCGCCAGCAGGATCAGCGCGAACGAATCGCTGAGCGCCACGATCAGGTTGGAGATGATCAGCGTGGCAGTGAGGCCCGCGATCACGTAGCGGCGGTCGGTCTTGCCGATGCCGATGGTGACGAGGATGGCCGCAAACGCGGCGATGATGCCGGGCAGGGTGACCATCATGCCGGCCGTGCCCTCGGAAATGCGCAGCTCGGCCGCGATCGACGGCAGCAGGCCGACCGGCAGGAACTCGGTAGTCACCAGCGCGAACGAGCCGATGCCGACCGACAGCACTGCCAGCCAGGCGGCGCGGGTGGGGGCGATGGTGGATGTCGCGGCTGTGGCGTCCCCGGGCAGGGTATGGGCGGGAGAAGTCTGTTGCATAATATGGATTCCGGGTAGGTTGAACTGGTCCGTAAAAACCCTTGAGTTTTTTACTGGTCGGTTCATAATGAATCCATGAACAGCATGTTGTCAACGAGTTTTTAACCGAATGGTATGAAAGAATCCGCATCCACCACCCGCAAGACCGGGCGCCCACGCACTTTCGATGCCGATACGGCGCTGGAAAAGGCGATGAAGGTATTCTGGGAAAAAGGCTACGAAGGCAGCTCTCTGCCCGAGCTGACCGAGGCGATGGGTATGAACCGCCCCAGCCTGTACGCCGTGTTCGGCAACAAGGAAAACCTGTTCCGCCTGGCGCTGGAGCGCTACAGCGCCAGCCACGATCCGCTGTTCAATGCGGCGATGGAGCAGCCGACCGCGCGCGCCGTGGTCGAGCATTTTTTACGTGGCAACGCCAACGCCCAGACCGAAACCGACAATCCGCAAGGCTGCCTGGTGATCAATGGCGCGCTGGCGTGCAGCGACGATGCGCGCCCTGTGCAGGCCTCGCTGATCGAGCACCGGGCACTGAGCGAAGCGCGCCTGAAGCAGCGGCTGGAACAGGCGCGCGAGGAGGGCGATTTGCCGGCCGACTGTTGCCCGGGCCAGATGGCGCGCTACGTGATGACGGTATCGAACGGCATGGCCGTGCAGTCGGCCGCCGGCGCGACGCGCCAGCAGTTGCAGGAGGTGGTGGACCAGGTGTTGCGGGGCTGGCCGGCGTAGTTAAGGTTTGGATGGGCGGATGCCCGTATATTGCGCCGACACCAGCACCCACTGCTGGCCGACCAGGCGGGCGACGTACCCGCCGCGCATGGCAAATTTGCGGGTCGCCCCATCCTGGTTCATGGTGTAGGAAAGTCGGGCCGACACCAGCGCCGTATCGCCCATGATGCGCACCGCCGGCTCGTCCACCTGGACCTGCGGGGCAGGGCGCTTCAACTCCGGCGCGTAGAACGACAACATCTTCTCGCGGCTGTCGACTTCGCCGACCGGCGATATCTCGACATAGTTCTCGGCGGTGGTGGCGCGCAAGGTGGCCTGGTCGAACGCGCCCTGGGCCTGGGCGTGACGCTCGACCAGGGAGACCAGTTCGGCGTCCGTGGTGGCCGCGTGCGCACTGCCAGTGAGCATCATGATGCCGAGTGCTGCGCCGGCAAGCGCTGCGGGAAAATTCAATGTCATTTGCGTTGTCCTCTAAAAAAGTGTCAGTAATACATCCTGCCGCATATTACGTGGATAGCGGCGGTGGCCTGGAGGTTTGAGACGATCAGTGCGATTCCAGCGATGGAGTGCTATTTATGGGGGACAGTCCGTCATTGCGCCAGAAAAGATAAAAAGCGAGAGCGCAGGAATTTCCAAACACCAATGAAACATCAACGGCGTTAATGTCAACGTTACAATGACCATCCGCACCGAACTGGTGATGCATGAATAACCTGACCGAGCCATGACAGCGACCGCTGCCCCCCACGACGCCACTTTTTTCATTGCCCTTAACGCCGGTTCCGGCCACTCGGAGACCGACGAGCGCCGTTCCACCATCGAGACGGTCATGCGCGACGCCGGCCGCCGCTTCGAACTGACCATGATCGACCAGCCCGATACCATCGACGAGATTGCCACCAGGCTGGCCAAACAGGCGGCCGACAGCGGCGGCGTGCTGGTGGCTGCCGGCGGCGATGGGACGATCAACGCGGTGGCGCGGCAGGCGGTGGCGCACGGCTGCAAGTTTGGCGTGCTGCCGCAAGGGACGTTCAACTATTTTGGCCGCACCCACGGTATTCCCGAGGATTTGACCGAGGCGGTGCACGCGCTGCTGGCTTCGCGCGTGCATGCGGTGCAGGTCGGCGTAATCAACGACCGCGTGTTCCTGGTCAACGCCAGCATCGGTCTGTATCCCAAGATGCTGGAAGCGCGCGAAGCGGACAAGCAGCAGTTCGGCCGCAGCCGGCTGGTGGCGGTGTTCTCGGCCTTGAAGACTTTGTTGAGACCGCATCGAAGGCTGCGCTTGGCGTTGAATATCGACGGCAAGCCACGCCATCTGCGCACCGCCACCTTCTTTGTCGGTAACAACCGCCTGCAGATGGAACAGATCGGCATCCCGCCGCTCAGCGACGCGCTGGAAGACGGCCGCCTGGCAGCGGTGGCGCCGCGCACCAAGGGCAAGCTCGGCATGTTATGGCTGATGGTGCACGGCGCCTTGGGCCGGATGGGGCGGCTGAACCAGGCCGACGAGCTGACCACCTTCAGTTTCAAGCGAGTGGAAGTGAAAGTGCGCAGCCTGTCGCGGCGGCGCCAGGTCAAGGTGGCCACCGATGGCGAGATCACCATGATGAGCAACCCGCTGGAAATTCACGTGATGGATGAGCAGTTGCTGCTGCTCAAGCCTGACCCCAAGCCAGCCGACGTCGACTAAACGAGTCAGGCCACTTCGGCCAGGCCCTTGCCGAACAGGCGGCGCAATTCGGCAATCAACAAGTCCGGGCCGTGGTACAGCGCGCTGCTGCTGATCGGCACCACGGCGTCGTTGATGCGCACGATCAGTTGCGGCACGCCGCGCACGCCCAGCTGCGCCATCAAGGCCTGGGCGGTGTGGATACGGGCCGCAGTGCGCTGCGCCAGGCCGGTATCGGTGGCCAGTTGCAGCGCCAGCTCGGTGGCGTCGGCCTGGTGGCCGTGCTCCTGCAGGCAGGCGGCCATGGTGCGCGCGACGACGCCGGCATCGGCGGTGTCCTTGCCACCGACGTAGCGGGCGCTTTGCAGGCGGTGCAGCAGGCCCGCTTCCAGTCGGGAGTCGATCGCCGCGATGGCTGTCAGCGCGCGGCTCAAGATTTCCGAATCGAAGCGCACGCCGCTTGCCTGCAACACGTTCTTGCGGTAGGCCTCGCTGAAGACCTGGCCGGTCATGGCGGCGATACGCTGGTCGTTACTCCAGGCATAGTCGCCGAATTCGGACGTGAGGGCCCGGGCACCCGCACCGGAAAACAGGCCGCTCGGATGCAGTTCCAGCAGCGATGGAAAGGTAGCCGACAAACCGGCCAGCGCTGGGGCGCTGGCATAGCACCAGCCACACAGCGGATCGAACAGGTATTGCAAGCGGATCGTGGACATCAGGTGGCTTTCGTAAAATCACCACTGTAGGCGATGAGCCGGCGCAGAAATACCGCGTAGCCAGAGACACTTTGTTGCATGGATCGGGTGAATCAGGCTATCACTGTTCTTTCGATCTCGGATATTGCTGCTTCAGCGCGGCAAGCGCCATCAGCCCCGGGTATTCCTTGCAGGTGGCAAAGCGGTGCCGGTAGTAGGCAGCCCAATAACTGGTCGCCCGCTGTTCTACGCCTTCGCAATAGGCGAGGTTATGTTGGTAGAAATCCAGGTATTTCGCTTCGATGCCCTGGCTGAAGCGTTCAAGGATGGGTTCGATGATTTCGATGACATACTCGCCGAGAAGCTGCACCACGAACGGCGCCAGCCATGGCGCATCGCTGGTCAGGATGCGGCGCAGGCATTGTTCCCGGACGAAGCCATCGTGGTGACGGGTGCCGAGGCACAGGGCGATCAGTCCCGCATCGCCTGGGGCAGTGGCGGCTGTCAGCAGTCGTTCTGTGTCGTAATACACGCGAGCGGGAATGTGCAACTGCTCACCGCCAACGCTGACAGACTTGTGAGTGTATACCGCAGGGTGCATCACGCCCATGGCGAGTGCTGATACGATTGGGCCGGCCTGATCGGCCAACGCGGAAGGGAAGGCGTGCGTTTCGTCTGCCTGAGTTTTGGTATCGAGATCGGAGATCATACTAAACCAGCTGGCTTGGCATTGATGATCGCCTGCGGCGGATCGAACTCGATGCCGGAGATATCCGGCATCGCCAGTGCATCGGCAATGCTGCGTCGCTGCATGGTGAGCTTTTGGTAATCTTCAAAGCTCATCAGCACGTGGGTCGGGCGCGCCCCTTCCGTGATGAGGACCGGTCCCTGATTTGCTGCGCTCACCGCTTGGTGGAATTCGCGACTGGATATGGTGGTGATGTTCATGGCAATACCGCAAGCGTCAGCTGATGTACTCACGTTAGCACATATCGACATTCGGTTGAGCAAGCGGCAACGCGTCAGAGGGCCGCTATTGTTGATTCGACCGCGTGGCCAGCGCCACGATCGCAATCCCGGCCGCCACGATCAGCGCATCCTCGATGAGGCCGCTACGGGTCTGACCGATGCGCGCGATGCCTTCCTTGCGCCCGGCCAGCGTCAGGTAAGCCATCGGCACTGCGGTGGCGACGGCCACGGCGGCGCCGGCGCCTTCGCGGCCTTTTGGCGCCAGGGCGGCGCCGGCGATGCCGGCGCTGGCCACGCGGGCGATCAGGCCCAGCGCCACGGTGCGGTCCGGTGCGGTTTTCATCTTGTCGCCGTACAGTTCGCCTGCGCCCATGGCCAGCGCGCCGAACTTGAAGATCGGGCGGTCAAGCAGGAACAGTTCGCCCGGCGTGCGGCGGCCGGCCAGGCGGGCGGCGGCGATGGTGGCCATCGGCGTCATCGAGCGGGCGCTGGCGACGATGCCGATCAGGACGGAGGAGAGCAGGGTGCGGATGGTCATGTTGATGTCCAGTGAGATTAAAAGATGGTCGAATCGACATCAATATAGCCCACCCCATCCGCAAGCGCTGTCCCCTTGCCTTGCCGACACGGATTAGTCCGTGACTTCGCCGTCGCCGCTGTCGTCATCGCCGTCGCCGAAGCCATCGGTGACCGAGCGCGCGCGCGCCGCATCGGCGCCTTGCTTGAGCTTGGCCGCATTGCTGAGGAACTGGTCGAGGTTGCGGTCCGGGCTTTGCCGTACTTCCGGTGGCAACAGCACCGACATGTACAGCTCGTCGGAGGTGCGCCCCGTCGATTGGGCATTGTTCAGCAGCGACAGCGCCGCACCGACCACCAGCATCACCCAGGCCGTGATGGCGAAGCGGCGCGGGTGGTGCGGCTTGATGGTGATCAGGTGGAAGAACAGCATCGCGCACACGATCGCCAGCGTGACCAGGCTGCCGTAGCGGGTGAATACTTCGGCCGACCAGGCGTAGGCGATCAGGCTGCTGAGCGCGCGCCAGGCAAACACGGCGGCCAAGCCGCTGCCGAGGATGAACAGGTGGCGGCCCATGCGCGCGTGGCTGCCGAACAGGCGGTTGGCCAGGCCCCAGGCGCCGGCCCACAGCAGGCCCAGGCCCAGGCTCGACGCCAGTACCAGCAGGTAGCGGATCAGGGCGAACGGTTCGATGTCGGAAATCCAGGTTTCCAGGCAACTGAAAACGGCGATCAGCGCCAGGCCGATGGCGGCGGGAACCGTACCTTCCCAACCGTGCATGGTGGTGTCGGTCACTTCGGCCGGCACCGGATAGTCGGCGGCGCGAATGCGCAGGCGGGTGTGGCCCAGGCGCACCACGGTGTTGCCTTCGACGGTGACACCGGCACCGTCAGCGCGTTTGCCGTGGGCAAAAGTGCCGTTCTTGCTGCCCAGGTCGCGCAGCAGCAATTTGCCGTTGTCGTCCAGGTCGACCATCGCGTGCGAAGCAGCACTATGGGCGTCGTCGAGGATGACGTCATTGTCGTAGCCACGGCCGATACGGATCGGCAAGTCCGCCACCTTGTGGCGGTGCAGCACGTCGCCGTTGCGGGCCAGGATCTCGATGAAGTAGGGGGCGCTCATCGTGCACCTCCGGCTGCCGGCTTGACCGGCACGGCTTTTTTGGAGGCCAGCGACATCGAATTGAGAAACACCTGGGTCAGGCGCATGCCGTTATCGTAGGACACGCCGCGTGCGTCGAGCCGGCTTTGCAGGCTCATCGAGCCCTGGTCGGTGGCGGCGGTCAGCAGGGCAAAGTCGTACAGGCCGGCAAACTTGCGGTAGGCGCGTACACACAGCACCGCGCGCAGCGGCACGTCCCTGGCTTTGACGAAGTCTTCCGTGCAGTTCGGGCCGGTCAGGCGGCTGTCCTTGAAACTGCCGAAATGCTCGTTCTTGAACGAGGCTGACGCCAGTTGCGAAAAGCGCAACTGGTCGAGGCCGTTGCTGCGCATGAACTGGTGGCGAATGCTGATCTGGCCGGTCTGCAAAGTGCCGCTGATAAAGATCGCAGACTCCATCGCGCAACTGGCGTCATCGACCGTGAACGGCTTGTCGGCCTTCACGCTCGAGCGGCCCCAGCAACGCATCTGCTCGGACTCGCGCACCGGCACCATGTACGGTCCCATGGGTTTGAGGCTCAGCGGCGTGGCCAGCAACTGATCGACCATGGCGCGCTGGTGGCTGAGCAACTGGCTGGCGACCACGGCGTTGAAGTCGGCCGGCGGCTTGGGCTGTTGTTCGACTTTTTTCAGCAGGTCCTGGGCAAAACGGGCCGGCACCAGGAAGCTCACCAGTTCGCCATCGAGGCGCTTGGAAACGTTGACCCCGGCCACCGAGCCGTCCACCGTCACGCTGGGGCCGCCGCTCATGCCGGAGTTGATCGGGCCGGTAAACATCAGCTGGTCGTAAAAACTGCGGGCGATCACGCCGTTGTAGGCGCCTTCGGAAATGGCGAAGCCGAGGTCGAGCGGATTGCCCATCGAGTACAGGTACTGGCCTTGCGTCAGGCGCGCCAGCTGGTCGGGCATCTTGAAGAAGCCGGTGCCGTTGCGGCTCACGCGCAGCACGGCCAGGTCGTGCAGCACGTCGACGGCCAGCAATTCGACATTGCCGCGCTTGCCGCTGGTATCGACCCATTCGCCGACATAGGTGTCCGGGTCGAGCGCAAATTGCGACACCACGTGGTAGTTGGTCACCACCAGGTTGCTGGTGCCGATCAAGAAGCCGGAGCCGACCGACGACTGGGTGCGGCCGCTCTTGAGCAGCGAGCGCACTTGCAGGATGTCGTTCTTGGCCGAGGCATACAGGTGCTGGGCGGCGGACGAGGGCGGCGGCAGCGGCGCGGAGTCGGCAGCAGCGGCAGCAGCGGCAGGGGGAGCAACAGCGCCAGGCGTGGCTGGCGGTTTCACGGCAATGCCCGGAATCGCAGGCGCCGCTGGCGCGGTTTTGGCGCCGGTTGCTGCCGGCGCAGCAGCGGCAGCGTTGGCAGCAGGTGCATTGGCAGCAGGAGCATTAGCAGCGGCGGCTGGCGGGTTGGCTGGCGCTGCCAGCGCGCCGGCGCTGGCCCAGGTCATGGCAAGTGAAGCAACAATTACGGTGAATTTCATGCAGTTCCTGGACGGTTGATACCTGGATCCTACAGCGGGATCCCACAGCGGGATCCTACAGCGCGCCGTCTTCCACCGGCGCCGGTGTGAGCGGCTTCATCATGTGTCCGAGCTTGGCGGCCTTGGTATCGAGGTAATGCTGGTTGAAGGCATTCCGGTTCACCAGCAGCGGCACGCGTTCAGCCACTTCGATGCCGAGCTTGGTCATGGCGTCGATCTTACGCGGATTATTGGTCATCAGCCGCAGGCTTTTCACGTCGAACTGGTCGAGCATCGGCTTGACCAGGCCATAGGTGCGCTGGTCGGGCTTGAAGCCCAGCTGTTCGTTGGCCTGTACCGTGTCGGCGCCGGCTTCCTGCAGGCGGTAAGCGCGGATCTTGTTGACCAGGCCAATGCCGCGGCCTTCCTGGCGCAGGTACAGCAGCACGCCGCGGCCTTCGTCGGCGATGCGCTTGAGCGCGCCTTCGAGCTGGGCGCCGCAATCGCAGCGCTGCGAGAACAGCACGTCGCCGGTCAGGCACTCGGAATGCACGCGCGCCAGCACCGGTTCGCCGTTGCTGATGTCGCCCAGTACCATGGCCAGGTGTTCCTTGCCCGTTGCCTTTTCCACAAAAGCGTGCAAGGTGAACTGCGCCCACGGGGTAGGGAGCGCGCACGAGGTCATGTAGTCCAGTTCATCCTGGACCGGGATTTCTGCGCTCAGCGACATAACTTTCTCTATTCTTGTTCAAGTAACGTAAAAAAGGCGCGCCGGGCTGTTCTGACAGACCCGGCGCGCCCTTCATCATACCAAACCTGGCGGAAAAATATTTCTTGCCTGGTGGTTACCCGTTGGGTAAATCGAAGACCAATACTTCCGCATCGGTGGCATTACCCAGCGTCACCAGGTTCTCGGCCGTCAGCTTGAGGGCATCGCCGCCCTTGAGCGCGTTGCCGTTCACCGTCACGTCGCCACGGATCACGTGGACATAAGCGATGCGGCCGGCTGCCAGCTTGTGCTCCAGTGCATCACCGCTGCGCAGGATGGAAGCGTAAATCGACGCATCCTGGTGAATCAGCACCGAGCCTTCGCGGCCGTCGCTGGAAGCGATCAGGCGCAGGTTGCCCAGCTTGCTCTCGACGGTGAAGTTCTTTTCTTCGTAGCTCGGTGGAATACCGACCTGGTTAGGCTGGATCCAGATTTGCAGGAAGTGCACTTTCTCGTCGGCATTATGGTTGAACTCGCTGTGACGGACACCGGTGCCGGCGCTCATGCGCTGGACGTCGCCGTAGTGCAGGACCGAACCGGTGCCCATGCTGTCTTTGTGCTCGAGCGCGCCGCTCAGTACGTACGAGATGATTTCCATATCGCGGTGGCCGTGGGTGCCGAAACCCTGGCTGCCTTGCACGCGGTCTTCGTTGATCACCAGCAGTGGGCCGAAGCCGACATGGTCGGGATCGTGGTAGCTGCCGAACGAGAAGCTGTGTTTGGAATCGAGCCAACCATGGTTGGCGGCACCGCGGGCTTCACTTTTACGAATTTGCAACATGATAGGGCTCCATTTCTTGTGTGATTAATTAATGTGCGATAATTTTGAACGCTGTTTCTGCTCGTTTGCTTCACTATCGCTGCATCCATGAATCAAAGTATAGACCTGTGTTCGCGTTTTAAAAAACGGAAAAATTACCCCTCTACTATCGAAAAAATCGAATGCTCAGATTAAGCCTGGAAGCCCTGCAAATTGTTGACGCCATCGACCGCCGTGGTTCGTTTTCCGCCGCCGGCAAGGAACTGCACCGCGTACCGTCGACCATCTCGTATACGGTCGGCAAGCTCGAGGATGACCTTGGCGTGCAGGTGTTCGAACGCAACGGTCCGCGCGTGGTGCTTACCGCCGCCGGCGCCGAGTTGCTCAAGGAAGGGCGCTACCTGCTCAAGGCGGCCCTGGATCTCGAACACCGGGTACGGCGGGTTGCATCGGGCTGGGAGACCGAGCTGGCCATCGGCAGCGATTCGATGTTTTCGGCCTGCATGTTCTTCGAGGATGTGACGGCCTTTTACGAGGTGGCCCAGCAGACCCGGCTGCGCGTGGTGCAGGAAGCCCTGTCCGGTACCTGGGAAGCGCTGCTCGACCGCCGCGCCGATTTGCTGGTCGGCGTGGCCGGCGACGGCCCGGCCGGCGGCGGTTATGTATCCGAGCCGATCTGCAAGATCGGTTTCGTGTTCGCGGTAGCGCCCCATCATCCGCTGGCGGCCGTGGAAGGCAAGCTCGACCGCTCGCACTTGCAGCAATACCGCGCCGTGAGCGTGGCCGATTCTGCCCGGCGCATGGCGCCGCGCACGGTGGGCTTGCTGCTGGGGCAAGATACGCTGAGCGTGCCGGACATGAAAACCAAGCTGCAATACCAGCTCGCCGGGGTCGGCTTCGGCTTCCTGCCCGAGCCGTGCGCGCGCGCCGCGATTGCTGCCGGCCTGCTGGTGGAAAAGCAGGTGGCCGAGCCCAAGCCGGACGAAACGTTTTACCTGGCCTGGCGCACCGGCGAGAACGGCGCCGCACTCAACTGGTGGATCGCGCGCATGCGCGCCGCCAAACTGGCCGAGCGCCTGGTGCAACACTTGCCCCACCACGCATTACCCGGCTGATACGCCGCAATGCAGACGGGGCAAGATTGCAACTATGGTCATACAATGTTGACCAATGCCAATAATTTCAGGGTACCATAGCAGGATAACCAACCCCTGCTGGATCATGTAGATGACCGCGTTGATCGCCACTCCGCCCGTATTGTTGCACCCGCTGGCCGACCACCACGGCAAACCGGCAGCCTTGCTGCTCGACTTGGGCGCACCGGCAGCAAGCTTACCTTCGCTGCCGCCATTGTTGCCGGCATCGTTAATGCATGACCTGGCCGCAGCCGGCATGCGCTGCCTGTATCGCAACGGGCAGCCAGATGCCGGCGCGGCGCTGGACCGGGCCGGCTGGCAGGCGCTCGATCCGGCCTGCATGCAGCGACTGGACGACCCGCAGCAACTGCCACCGGCGCCAGGCGTGCAGTGGTTGATCGGCGAGTGGTTCATGGTGCCGCCGCCGAAGCCGGCGGACGCACAAGTGGCGTCGCGCGCGCTGGCCATGCAGCTGGTGCAACTGGTGGCGACCGATGCCGACACCCATGAGATCGAAGCCGTGCTGCGCCAGGATCCCACGCTGTCCTACCACCTTCTGAAACTCGTCAATTCGCTGGCGATCGGCGCCAATGCGGGCGCCAGTGCGGGCGGCGGGCGCCGCGTGACCAGCTTTGCGCAGGCGATCCTGATCCTCGGCCGCGCCCAGTTGCGGCGCTGGCTCAACCTGATGCTGTTTTCGTCGCGCGAGGGCGACCGCCGCTCGCCGATGTTGCTGGCGCGGGTGTCGGTGCGGGCCCGGGCCATGGAATTGCTGGCCCAAGAGACCGGCCTGAACAAGAACCAGCAGGAAATGGCCTTCATGGTCGGCATGTTTTCCTTGCTGGGTGTGCTGTTCGGCATGAGTTTGCCCGATGTGCTCAAGCCGCTCACCATCAGCGACGCCATTGCCCGTGCGCTGCTCGACCACGATGGCGAACTGGGCCAGTTGCTGACCATGGTGGAGGTGGCCGAGCGCGACGACCATGCGGCGCTGGCGCGCGCACTGGCCGCCATCAAACTCGACGGCGGACAGTTCAACCGCGTGATGGTGGAAGCCTACGTGTGGATGCAGTCGGTCGCGCTGGGCCAAGGGGCGCACCATGCTTGACGCCATCGAGCGCTGCCTGGCGCTGAGCCAGCGGGCCCGTGCCGAACAAGGCGAGGCGCTGGCGCACACGCTGGCCAGCCTGCAGGCCACGCTGGACGAGGCCCGCGCGCTGATGACGCCGTCCGTGCTGGCCGACGACCGCGCCGTGCTGGAACTGGACCTGACCGGTTATCTCACCGCCTGGAGCCCCGGCGCCGTGCAGATGTTCGGCTACACCGCCGAGGAGGCGCTGGGCCGCCACGTGCTGTTCCTGTACACGCCCGAGGCCCTCGGCGACGAGGACGGCAGCATCGTCGAGCTGGCCTCCGAGCTCGACGGCAAAGTCGGCGTGCGCGCCGAGGTGCGGCGCCGGCGCAAGGATGGCCAGGTGATCTGGGTGCGGCTGCACATCTTCCTGCGCCACGACGCGGCCGGCGAGCCGTCCGGCATGCTGGTGCAATTGACGCGCATCGACCAGGCGCTCACCCCGAACGACAAGCTCAACCTGCACGCGCGCATCATCGAAGACAGCGACCAGGGCGTGCTGATTACCGACGCCAACGAACGCATCGTCTCGATCAATTCGTCGTTTACCCGCATTACCGGCTATTCGCCGGAAGAGTCGATCGGCCAGACCCCGGACTTGCTGCGCTCCGGCGTGCACAGCCCGGAATTTCGCGCCAAGGTGCGCGCGGCCATGCGCGGCGCCGGACCTTGGCGCGGCGAGATCATCGGCAAGCGCAAGAATGGCGAACTGTTCCCGCAGTCGGTGACGATCAGCGCGGTGCGCGACGCCAATGGCGAAGTGAGCCACACGTTCTCGCTGTTTTCCGATATCAGCGAGCACAAGGATGCCGAAGCGCGCATGCAGCGCATGGCCAATTACGACCCGCTCACCGGCCTGCCCAACCTGTGCCTGCTGACCCAGCTAGTGGGGCACGCGCTGATGGAAAGCAAGCGCACCAAGGCGCACGGCGCCATGCTGGTGATCGAGATTACCCGCGTGGGCGCCATCAGCGACACCCTGGGCACCGACATCGGTAACGAGCTGCTGTGCGAGATCGGCCGCCTGTTCAAGCTATCGCTGCGCGAGGCCGACGTGCTGGCGCGGCTCGACGGCCACAAGTTTGCCGTGGCGCTGTTCAACATCGAAAAGCGCGAGCATGCCGCCGTGGTGGCGCAAAAACTGCTGGCCTCGCTGGCCGCGCCGATCCGGGTGGCGTCGCACAGCCTGCAAGTGGGCGGCCACATCGGCATCGCCGTGTACACCGACGACGGCCACGACGTGCCCACCTTGATCCGCTATGCCGACGTGGCCATGGGCCGCGCCGCGCAGAACATCGAAGCGGGCTTCCTGTTCTACAGCGAAGAGATGAACCGGCGCGCCAAGGAACACCTGCGCATCGAAAGCGAGCTGCGCCACGCGATCGGCAACGACGAGCTGGCGCTGTACTACCAGCCCAAGGTGAGCTTGCGCAGCGGCCGCATCGTCGGCGCCGAGGCGCTGCTGCGCTGGCGCCACCCGGAGCGCGGCTTGATGACGCCGGCCGTGTTCATCCCGGTGGCCGAGGAGAGCGGCCTGATCCTCGACCTCGGCGCCTGGGTGCTGGAACACGCGTGCCGCCAGATCAGCGCCTGGCGCGCGGCTGGATTGAGCATGCCGCCGATCGCCATCAACCTGTCGGCGCGCCAGTTCGACGCCGGCCTGCCGGCCCGCATTGCCGCCGTGCTGGAACGCCACGGCGTACAGCCCGAGCAGCTCAACCTGGAAATCACCGAGAGCCTGCTGGTGCGCGGCACCGAGCACGTGGTGGCCATCATGAACGAGCTGGTGGCGATGGGCATGTCGCTGGCGCTGGACGACTTCGGCACCGGTTACTCGAGCCTGGCCTATCTGAAGAAATTCCCGATCAGCACGCTCAAGATCGACCGCTCGTTCGTGATCGGCTTGCCCTTCGAGGAAAACGATTGCGCCATCGCCCGCGCCATCGTCACCATGGCCCAGCAATTGCGCCAGGAAATCGTCGCCGAAGGCGTGGAAACGCCGGAGCAGATGCGCTTCCTGCGCGAGCTCGGTTGCGACCAGTTGCAGGGTTACCTGTTCAGCCCACCGGTGCCCGAAGCCGACTTCGCTGCCATGCTGCGCGATGGCAAGCGTCTGGCCTTCGAGACCTTGCCGTAGCGGTATTGGTACATTGTTCCGCAGGCTTACGGTACAGCTTGTGCGCTGCTGGCGCGCACGCCGCAAAAGTGACAGAATCGACCTGCACTGTTGCCGCAAGGCCTACTGACCCAAGGGGAATCACATGCAAACATCGAGCGTTCCAAGCTTTCTGATGCGCGCCACTGCTGCCGCCACGCTGGCGCTGGCCGGCCTGGCGCTGAGCGGTTGCACCACCACCACGCACACTGGCGGCGCCGTCAGGACCGAGCCGGCGGCCGTCAAGTCCGATATCGAGCGCGGCGCGTACGACACGCTCGAACGCCTGTACAAGGAAGTCAAGGGCTCGCGCGAGCTGGTGCGCAAGGCCAATGGCGTGCTGGTGTTTCCCAATGTACTGGCGGCCGGCCTGGTGGTGGGCGGCGAATATGGCCGCGGCGTGCTGCGTACCGGTGGCCAGACCGTCAACTACTACAGCATGACCAGCTTGTCGGTCGGCTTCCAGGCCGGCGCCCAGTCGAAGGCCGTGGTGATCCTGTTCATGAGCCGCGATGCACTCGACAAGTTCCGCAACAGTCGTGGCTGGACCGCCGGCGTCGACGGCTCGGTCGCGGTAATCAACGTGGGCGCCAATGGCGAGGTGGCCACCAATGCCATCAACAGCCCGGTGCAGGCGCTGGTGCTGACCAATGCCGGCCTGATGGCGAACCTGAGCCTGGAAGGCACCAAGATCAGCAAACTGGACCTGTAAGCCTATGCGTGACGGCGCGTTGCGGTTACCCTGTGGGCCTGAATAATCACGAGGTAGCCGCAATGAGCCGTCACATCCTGGACCACGCCCGCATTCATCCCGCCATCCGTGGCACGGTGGACAATTACCACCGCGACCTGGTGGCCGAGGTCGAGGCCGCCGTGGCCGCCCACCAGATCGTGGTGGTGGGCATGGGGTTCAATCCGTTTCCGCGCAAGGCCCGCAAGATTCTCGACGGCCTCGGCGTGCCTTACCAGTATCTGAGCTACGGCAATTATTTTTCACAATGGCGGCCACGGCTGGCGCTCAAGCTGTGGAGCGGCTGGACCACGTTCCCGCTGGTGTTCATCAACGGCGTATTGATCGGCGGCGCCAGCGAGTTGCAGGCGCTGGTCGCCAGCGGCGAGTTTGCCAGGCTCACTGCCTAGCGTGTGGGGCGCAGGGGATCGAGCAGGCTGCGCAAGTCGTTATGATCAAGCTCGTACATCAAGGCAATCAACGCCCCCAATTCCCCCGAGGGAAAGCCTTCGCGCGCAAACCAGCCCAGGTAATGCCCAGGCAAATCCGCCAGCTTGCGCCCCTTGTATTTTCCATACGGCATCTCGCGCGTGACCAGCAAAGCAAGTTTTTCAGAGTTCATGGCCGCATCATACCCCGGGCGAACGGAATCCTGGGTGGCTTGTCATACAATGGATTTTTCCATTGACCGTTCACCCTCATGGCCCACATACACCCTACCGGCTGGCAGGAAATGTCCGTCACCGGCACTGCCGCGCGCGAAATCGAAACCCTGTCCTACCTCGAGGCCACGCTGGCCGACCTGCCATACCGCGTGTACCACGGCGTGCACTGGACCAACGTGGAAAAGGGGTTCTCGGTGTACGGCGAGATCGACTTCATCCTGGTCGCGCCCAATGGCCGGCTGCTGCTGATCGAGCAAAAGTCGGGCTTCCTCAGCGAAACCGCCGACGGCCTGATCCGCAATTACGAGGGCAAGCCGCGCAAGGTGGCCAACCACATCATGCGCTCGATCAAGGGGCTGACCGAGCGCTTCGGCAGCGAGCTGTCGATCGATTACCTGCTGTACTGCCCCGACTACACGGTACGCAACCCGAACCAGGCCGGCATCGACCCGCGCCACATCATTGACGCCAGCAACAAGGGCAAGCTGGCGCAGGTAATCCGCGAGACCTTGCCGGTCGATGGCGCGCCGCCCGGCGACAAGTTCGACAAGGTCACGCGTTTTCTCTCGAACATGCTCAGCCTGCGGCCCGATCCGAGCTCGATGATCGGCAACGCCGCCGGCCTGGTGGCGCGCCTGTCGGGCGGGCTGTCCACGTGGGCGCGCCGGCTCGAGTTTGCGCCGTTTCGGCTGCACATCAAAGGCACGGCCGGCAGTGGCAAGACCCAGCTGGCGCTGGCAGAATACAGCGACGCCATCGACGCCGGCCTGAAACCGCTGTACGTGTGCTACAACCGGCCGCTGGCCGACCATATCGAAAAACTGGTGCCCGCTGGCGGGCGCGTCACGTCGTTTCACATGCTCAGCGACGCCTTCGCCCGCGCCCAGGGACAAATTCCCGACTACACCGCGCCCGACGTCTGGGACCGGATCGAAGCGCGCATGACCGCGTCCGAGCTGCCGCCGGAGTGGCGCTACGACGTGCTGATCGTCGATGAAGGCCAGGATTTTTCGCCGGCCTGGCGCGACATCCTGCTGCGCATGTTGAAGCCCGAGGGACGGGCGATCTGGCTGGAAGACCCCAACCAGAACCTGTACGGCCGCGAACCGGTACCGCTGCCGGGCTGGGTGACTTTGCACTCGGACACCAACTACCGCAGCCCGCGCCAGATCATCGACATGCTGACCTCGATCGGCGCCGTGCGCGAGCCGGTGGAGGCGGGTAGCCCGTTTCGTGGCGCCGACATCGAGGAGCTGACGTATCCGGACGGCGACACCGACGCCATGCTGGCGCAAACCCGGCGCGCGGTGACCAGCTGCCTGGCCGCCGGCTTCGCCCGCCATGACATCGCGATCGCCTCGTTCCGCGGCCGCGACAACTCGGTGCTCCTGCACCTGGACCAGCTGAGCGACGCCCACACGCTGAAATCGTTCACCGGCGAATACGACCTGTTCGGCACGCCCGAATACCGGCCCGGCGGGCTGCTGGCCGAAACCGTGTACCGCTTCAAGGGTCAGTCGGCGCCGGCCATCATTTTTACCGAGATCGATTTCGAGCGCATCGACGACCGCGTGCTGCGCAAGCTGTTCGTGGGCATGACGCGGGCGCGGCTGAAGCTGGTGCTGGTGCTCAGCGAGCGGGCCGAGCAGCAGTTGCTGGACCGGATGTAGCGACCCGTTGCATGTTGCATGCTCCCAACGGCTGGCTTTTTAAAAAGTCAAGTCGGTGACTGTTTGGCTGGTCCGGGATTTTCAGGAAGTTTCTTCTCCTAAGATGGTCAGGCAGGACACATATCCAAAACAACAACGATTTTGGGAGACATCATGCCTTTGCCTCGTTCCACCGTCATCGCTGGCGCCGTCGCCAGCGCGCTTGCCCTCCTGGCCACGCCGCAGGCACTGGCCCAAACAACGCCGAATACCGCGCAACCCGACAGCGTGGTGGTGGTTTCCGGTACCCGCCAATCGGTGGCCGGCGCCATTGACCGCAAGAAGAACGCCGCCACGGTGGTCGATTCCATCGTCGCCGAGGATATCGGCGAATTTCCCGACAAGAACGTCGGTGAGGCGCTCTCGCGCGTGACCGGCGTGCAGTTGTCGCGCGACTTCGGCGAGGGCTCGCAAGTCAATATCCGCGGCGTGGAGGCCAACCTCAACCGTATCGAGATCAACGGCCTTTCGGTGCTCAGCACCAACGGCACCGCCGGGCGCGGCGCCGAATTGCGCGAACTGCCGGCCGAGCTGATCAAGTCGATCGACGTGTACAAGGGCGTCACCGCCGACCAGACCGAGGGCGGCATCGGCGGCACCGTCAGCATCAAGACCAATTTGCCACTCGACTTCAAGGAACGCACGGTGGTGGTCAAGCTCGAGGGCGAGCAAAGCAGCAGCCGCGGCGGCGCCCAGCCGCGCGGCAGCCTGCTCTTGGCCGACAAGTTCCTCGACGGCCGGCTGGGCCTGATGGCCAACCTGGTCTACGACAAGGTCTATACGCAAAACGATTACGTGCGCAACAGTAACTGGCGCTACTTCCGCGACTGGGACCAGTCGCCCGACAAGACCAATACCAGCCTCAACCCGCGCGCGGCAGCGGTCAATGCCCAGGGCGGTTGCGCGGCCCTCGCTGGCGCCGACAGGACCGCCTGCGACAGCCAGTGGTTCGACTATTCACCCGGCGTGCCGCGCTACGGCATCTGGACCCGCGACCACAACCGCTCCAGCGCCGAGCTCACCGCCCAGTACAAGATCGACAACAACTTCAATGTCTGGGCGCGCTACAACCGGAACAACCAGAAGCAGATGCTCAACGACCGCAACTATGTGACCGACTTCGGTTCCATCAAGCGGTTCTCGACCTCGGGCGTGGCGCCCGTTTATGCCGACAACCTTGGCGCCAACGGTGCGCCGCTGGCCGCCCCGGCGGCATCCTGCGCCGAACCGGCGGCCGGCGTCACCCCGGCCGGCATGAGTTTCACCAACCACGTGATGACGTCGTTCCTGTCCGGCACCTGCCAGAACGTGGCGGGCGAGGGCGCCTCGTACAACTTCAGTACGGCCGCGCGCGATTTCGCACTCAACATCAAGTCCGACTATCGTTCGGGCGGCTTCAACTGGAAAAGCGGCGACTGGTCGGCCGAAGGCCTGGTGGCCAAGACCAGTTCGTACTACGAGCTCAATACCAACAACATCGTGATGGAGGCCAATGTGCCCGGCTTGCGGGTCAATTTCGACCAGCAGGGCTTGCCGAAGTTTACGTTCCCGGCCGGTTTCGACCCGAACAACAGCAATGTTTACACCCGCATCATTTCGCAATACCAGCCGTCGTTCACCGACAACGGCGAAGACCAGGTCAAGCTCGACCTCAAGTACCGGCCCGACATGCCGTTCCTGACGACCTTGCACTTCGGCGGCCAGGGCCGCAAGTCCACGTCCGAGCAATACCGCTGGACCGGTTACCTGGCTGGCGGCGACCCCAACACCACGGCCGACGACGTGACCGTGCGCAGCCCCGAAGTACGCCACGAAATCATCTTCGATCCACTCAACAACTCGGGCGTGCTGCGCAACGGCGGCGCCACCGTCTACGGCACCGGCCTGACCGCCAACAACACCACGCGCTACGTGAGCGGCACGCAGATGCAGCAACTGGTCGATGCGATCCGCACCAACACGCCGGGTTCGTTCCTGAATGGCTACGACGGCCTGTCCGGCTACCCGAGCGGCTGGACCGCGCCCAGCTTTGCCAATTCGGCCCAGTATTTCGACCTGAGCCGCTACAACCACGACCTGCTGCGCAACTCCATCGGCAGCGACGGCAAATCGTATGCGATGCCGCCGCAGTTTGCCGTCGAAGAGAAAATCAAGGCGTTCTACGTGCGCGCCGACTTCGAGCACGAACTGTACGGCGTGGCGCTGGACGGCAATATCGGCCTGCGCTATGCCGGCACCGAAACGCGCGCCACCGGCCTGCGCTCGTTCCGCGCCTACTCGAGCAACCCGACCACCAATGCGCGCGTGGAAACCGTGCTGGCCAATGACATCGTCACGGTGCGCAACAAGTACAGCGACACGCTGCCGAGCTTTAACCTGGCTGCCTGGTTCGTGCCGAACACGCTGGTGGCCCGCCTGGGCTGGGGCAAGGTGATGGCGCGCCCGTTCATCGACCGCTTGACGCCCACCGTCAACTGCATCGCCAACAGCGGCCTGTCGCAATTCGGCGGCGACGGCAGCGCCGACGACTGCACCGGCGGCAACGTCAACCTCAAACCGTTCCGCGCCACCAACAAGGACGTGAGCGTGGAATGGTATCCGTCGCGCGATTCGCAGCTGTCGCTGGCGTTCTTCCGCAAGGACATCAGCAGCTATATCCAGAACGACGTCATCCTGCCGGGCGTGGACGTGTTCAGCAACGGCCAGCGCTGGGATCTGAAAACCTCGATCAACAGCGAGGGCGCAGTGACCAAGGGCTGGGAGCTGGCCGGCCGCACCGCGCTGACCATGCTGCCGGGCGCCTTTGGCGGCCTGGGCCTGGACGCCAACTACACGCGCATGACGTTCTCGTACGCTACCGGCAAAGAACTGCTCAACCCGCTCGACAACACGGTGCTGCCGTACCCTGGCATGTCGCGTAATAGCTATAACGTCGGCGTGTGGTACGACCTGGGCCAGTGGAACGCGCGCCTGGCCTACAACTACCGCGACAGCTATTACACCGGCACGGTGGACGCCAACGCCTCGCTGCCCGTGTACGCGGAAGCGGTGGGCTACCTCGACGCCAAGCTGCAGTTCCGCGTGACGGAGAATCTGACCTTGTCGGTGGAGGGCAAGAACCTGACCGACGAGGCCCAGTACCTGAACTCGGGCTCGAAGGAGCGCAGAAATGAGCTGGCCTGGTCGGGGCGGCGGTATTTTGTGGGGGCGACGTACAAGTTCTGATGCGTGAGGGAGAGCCGGCATGTATCGGCAGGGCGATGGGGGTGTATATTGTCGCCCTGTCGAATTTTGCCGGATGTTGGTCCGGATATGCCCATGTCTGCCGTATCCCTGTTCTGCCTGGTGTTCGCGTATTTTGCCCTGCTGCTGGCCGTGGCGTGGCGCACGTCCCGTCACGCCAACAACGCCAGCTTCTTCATCGGTAACAAGCGCAGCAACTGGATGGTGGTGGCGTTCGGCATGGTGGGCACCACGCTGTCCGGCGTGACGTTCATCAGCGTGCCGGGGGCTGTGGGGGCAGGGGGCTTCGGCTACTTGCAGGTGATCCTGGGCTATGTGCTCGGCTACATCGCCGTCGCCTTGATCCTGCTGCCGCTGTATTACCGCCTGAAGCTGACGTCGATCTACCATTACCTCGACGTGCGGCTCGGTGGCGGCGCCTATCGCAGCGGGGCGGCGTTCTTCATTCTTTCGCGCCTGCTCAGCGCTTCGGCGCGGCTGTACCTGGTGGTCAATATCCTGCAGATCACCATACTGGAGAGCCTCGGCGTGCCGTTCTGGCTCACCACCATCGTGATCCTGGCGATGATCCTGCTCTACACGTTTGAAGGCGGCGTGAAAACCATCGTCTGGACCGATACCCTGCAAACGGCCGGCATGGTGATTGGCCTGCTGGCCTGCACCGGTTGGCTGCTGCACGAAATGAACATCGGGCCGCTCGAGAGCCTGGCGCGCCTGCATGATGCGGGTCTCACGCGCTGGATCACCAGCGATATCGACAGCCCGGCCAACTTCTGGAAGCAGGTGCTGGCCGGTTTCTTCATCGTGCTGGCCATGACCGGCATGGACCAGGAGACCATGCAAAAAAATATCTCGATCGAGACCCTGCGCGACTCGCAGAAAAACATGCTGGTGCTGACCGTGATTCTGACGGCCGTGCTGGTGCTGTTCATGTTCCTCGGCGGCCTGCTGTCGCTGTATGCGCCGACCGTGGGCATTACCGCTGCCGGCGACAAGCTGTTCCCGGCGGTGGTGATGGGCCACATGCCAGCGGCGCTGCAACTGCTGTTTTTCATCGGCCTGGTATCGGCGCTGTTTCCCAGCGCGGACGGCGCCATGACCGCGCTTACGTCGACCTTCAGCCTCGACATCCTCGGCATCGAGCGCCGCTCCGACCTGGTGGAGGCCGACCGGGTACGCATCCGTCACCGCGTGCACCTGGGCTTTTGCGCGCTGTTCCTGCTGCTGGTGCTGCTGTTCAAATGGATAGACAACGCCAGCATGGTGGGCCTGGTGCTCAAGCTCACTGGCTACACGTATGGACCGCTGCTCGGATTGTTCGCGTTCGGGCTGCTGACGCAGCGTGCAGTGCGCGACCGCTGGGTGCCGTGGGTGGCGCTGGCCGGCCCCGCGCTTTGCTACGCTGTCGATATCAACCAGGCTTTATTGTTCGAACACTATCGTTTGGGACTTGAACTGCTGGTATTGAATGGACTGTTGGTATTTATCGGGTTGCTGCTCATTTCCACCCCTCGGCAAGCGCCCGCACATGCAGTATCATCGCTGTAAATTTCGCTTGTAAATTTCGCAATCACATGGAGTCTTGATGGCCCGTTCACCGTTTTCCTATATTCGCAGTGGCTTCAGCTTTTTCTGGCGCATGCTCGACGCCGGTCGCCGCACCATCCTGAACCTGCTGTTCCTGTTGCTGCTGATCGTGCTGGCGATTGCCATCTTCGGCGGCGGCGCCAAGCCGATCGCGGCCAAGACCACGCTGGTGCTGGACCTCAAGGGCCAACTGGTCGAGCAGACCAGCGTGGATCCGCGCGACGCCCTGCTGACTGGCGTGCAGGGCGGCGAAGCGCTGCGCATGCTGCAGTTGCGCGACGTGCTCAAGGTGCTCGACACCGCCGCCAAGGACGCCAACATCAGTGGCGCGGTGCTGCTCACCGACGGCATGCAGGGCGGTGGCCCGGCCATGCTGCGCGAAATAGCGTCGGCCATCGACCGCTTCAAGGCGTCCGGCAAGACTGTCGTTGCGTGGGGCACCAACTATGACCAGAACCAGTACCTGGTTGCCGCCCACGCCAACGAGGTGTATGTGCACCCGATGGGCGTGGTGATGATCGAAGGCTACGGCCGCTATCGCAATTACTACCGCGATGCGCTCGACAAGCTGGGCGTCACCGTCAACCTGATGCGCGTGGGTACCTACAAGAGCTTTGCTGAGCCTTACATCGCCAACGGCCCGTCGCCGGCGGCAGCGGAGGCAGACGCCTACCTGAACAACGCCCTGTGGACTTCTTACACCGACAACGTGGAAAAAGCGCGCAAGCTGCCCAAGGGCCAGATCATGAAGACCATCGACGAACTGCCGGCCAAGGTGGCCGAGTTCAATGGCGACCTGGCGAAAATCACGCTGGCGGCCAAGCTGGTCGACGGCCTGAAAACCCGCGATGAAATCCGCGACCTGATGATCAAGCGCGGCGCCGCCGACGACGAAGGCAAGAGCTTCCGCCAGGTCGGCTTCGACGACTACCTGGCACGCCAGTCCGAGCCGATGACCGGCGACGCCATCGGCGTGGTCATCGCCCAGGGTTCGATCAGCGACGGTACGGCCGGTCCGGGCAGCATCGGCGGCGACTCGACCTCCAAGCTGATACGCGCCGCGCGCGAAGACAAGAACATCAAGGCCGTGGTGTTGCGCGTCGATTCGCCGGGCGGCAGCGCGTTCGCTTCGGAATTGATCCGCCGCGAACTGGAACTCACGCGCGCTGCCGGCAAGCCGGTGGTGGTCTCGATGGGCGACGTGGCCGCATCGGGCGGTTACTGGATTTCGATGTCGGCCGATGAAGTGATCGCCGAACCGAACACGATTACCGGTTCGATCGGCGTGTTCGCCATCCTGCCAACGGCTGAAAAAGTGGCCGACAAGCTGGGCATCCACTCGGCCGGCCAGCCTACCACCTGGCTTGGCGACGCCTACAATCCACTGCGTCCGCTCGACCCGCGCTTCGTGCAGGTGATGCAGGGCAGCGTCAACCACATCTACGCCGACTTCACCGCGCGCGCTGCCCGTGCGCGCAAAACCACGCCCGAGAAGATCGACGCCGTGGCGCAAGGCCGCGTCTGGACCGGCGCGCAAGCGAAGGAGCGCGGCCTGGTCGATACCCTGGGCAGCTACGGCGACGCCCTGGCCTCGGCCGCCAAGCGCGCCAAGCTGACCGGCTACCGCATCGTGTACATCGAGCGCGAGATCAGCAAGTTCGAGCGCGTGCTCGGCATGGTGGGTGGCACGGCTGCGCAGGCGGTGGGACAATCGATCGCCAACGCGGTCTCGGCCAAGCTCAATCTGGGTGTGACGGCGGCCACCGGTTTGCCGCCAGGCGCGGCCAACGGCGTGGCGCAGGACATGGCGTGGCTGGCCGATATCAAGACCTCGCGCAAGCCGTTTACAGTGATTACGCACTGCTTGTGCGAGGTGCCGTAAATATAAAACCCGGAGTAACCCGCAGCCTGCGCTCCGTCATCCTCGCGAAAGCGGGGATTCATAACCCGCACCATTCGATCCGTTATCCTCGCGAAAGCGGGGATTCATAACCCGCACCATTCGATCCGTCATCCTCGCGAAAGCGGGGATCCATACTGAGTCTGAGCTGGCGGCGGCTTACACGTTCCATGGATCCCCGCGTGCGCGAGGATGACGGCGCAACGGCGCAACGGCGCAACGGCGCAACGGCGTTACGACTCAACGGCTCAACGACTCAACGGCTCAACGGCTCAACGGGCTGATGGCAGCGGCAACGTAATCTCGAAGCAGCTGCCCCCATCTCCCCGCAACGCGCAGCGCGCCTCGCCACCATGGCGGCGCGCGATTTGCCTGATCAATGCCAGTCCCAATCCCGCGCCGCTGTTGTCGCGGGTGTTGCGGCGGCGGTAGAACGGTTCGAACACGCGTTCGAATTCCTCTTCGGGGATTCCCGGCCCCCGGTCCCATACCAATACCCGCGCAACGCCCTGTTCGGCAGCGATGGTCACGTGCACCGGCGGCACGCCGTGGCGGTAGGCGTTTTCCAGCAGGTTGCGCAGAAGGCGGCGCAACAGGCGCGGGTCGCCTTGCAGCACCGCCGATTCGCCATCGAGCAGCGCCTCGTCGTAGCGTGCGCATTCTTCCGCCGCCAGGGCCAGCAGGTCGATCTCTTCGTACTGGGTGGTGTCGGTCAGCGCGCCCAGGCGGCTGGCCAGCAGGATTTCGTCGAGCAGGTCGTTCAGCTCCGCGATGTCCTGTTCCAGCCCGGCGCGGCGCTTGGGCTCGACGTTGTCCTTGACCAGTTCGAGCGCCAGGCGGATGCGCGCCAGCGGCGTGCGCAGTTCGTGCGAGGCGTTGGCCAGCAGGGTTTTGTGGGCGCCCACCAGCTGCTCGATCTTGTCGGCGGCGCCATTGAAACTTTGCGCCAGGCGCGCCACCTCGTCGTTGCCTTCCACTTTTACGCGGGCGGTCAGGTCGCCGGCGCCCAGCGATTCCACGCCCTGTTGCAGACGTTCGAGACGCTTGGTGAGCCGGCGCACCAGCGGAAACGCCGCCACGCCGATCACCAGGGCCAGCATCAGCATGGTGTTTTGCAGCGCCGCCTTGGGGCGAATGAAGCCGAGCGGCTCGCTCGAGAGCAGGCGGCGGCCGTCCGGCAGGCGCACGTACGATTCCGGCGGCGGGCCGGTGATGCCGCGCTGGCGCCAGTGGCGCGCCGGTATCAGGTCGCCGACCACGGCCAGCGGGCGCCAGTCGCGTGTATACAGCGTCATGTGGGCGTTGAGGCCAGCCGCCACCCGTTCGAGCGCGGCCTGCTGCTCGGCGTGCGGCGCATCCGCCGGCGCCAGCACGTTCATCATGACGCGCGACAGGGTGGCGTTGGAGCGTTCCAGCGGCCCGCCCGAGCGCCCCCACGATTGCAGCACGGCGATGGCAAACAGCAGCAGCACGACCAGCAGCGCCACGTAAAAGCTGAAGTACAGCCGCGGCAGGCCGCGCGAAAAGCGCTGGAGCAGTCCGGGCTTGGGCGCTTCTGCGCCGCTCAATCCTGCACCTTGGCGAACAGGTAGCCAGCGCCGCGCACGGTGATGATGCGGCGCGGCTTCTTGGGATCGTCCTCGACGGCGGCGCGTATGCGCGACATGTGGACGTCGATCGAGCGGTCGAACGCTTCGATCGGCTCGCCCTTGAGCAGCTCCATCAGGCTGTCGCGCGAGAGCACGCGGCCGGCGTGGCGCGCCAGCACCAGCAGCAGGTCGAACTGGTAAGCGGTCAGCTCGCACGGCACGCCGTCGAGTTTTGCCGAGTGCGCGGCCGAATCGATCTCGAGCCGGCCAAAGCGCAGGAAGTCGTCGGATGCGGACGGACCGCCGCGCTGGTCGGCGCGGCCCATGCCCACGTCCACGCGGCGGCGCAGGATGGCGCGCAGGCGGGCCAGCAATTCGCGCGGCTCGAATGGCTTGGGCAGGTAGTCGTCGGCGCCCATTTCCAGCCCGACGATGCGGTCGATGGCGTCGCCGCGCGCGGTGAGCATCAGCACCGGCACGTCGGAGACTGCGCGCGCCTGGCGGCATACGTCCAGGCCGTCCATATCGGGCAGCATCAGGTCGAGGATCACGGCGTCGGCCTGGCCGGCGGCGATGTGCACCACGGCGTCGCGCCCGTTGGGGGCGTGGGTGACGCGAAAGCCCGCTTGCGTCAGGTATTCGGTGAGCATGTCGGCCAGGCGCGGATCGTCTTCCACCAGCAGGATGCGATTGGCGGGGCTGGACAGGTCGGGTGAGGTGGTCATCATCAAATCATTTTACAGCGTTGCCGCCGCAGTTTAAGCGATGGGGCGATTGTCGCGGGCGGCGGTATCGGCGCGATGTCACGCAGGTAAAGAAATGTAAAGCCAGTTGAAGGAAATGTGACTGAAGTCCTTGATTGTCCACGGTTTTGTAGCGAGTTTGTATCGCCCGTGCACAGTCCACTGACAGGGCAGGGGCCATGTGCTAGAGTCCACGCATTCTGATACACCAGCATACCAACAGGGACAATAATGGAAACACCAGCCAAGCCAGATTCGAACCTTGACCCAGCCCTGCGCCGCCCCAAAAGCCGCCGCTCGAAGATCATCGGCGGCGTGATCGCCGTGGCGGCAATGGCAGGGTTGGGCGGACTGGCCTGGTATCTCACGCACCAGCCGGCAGCGCCCATGCCGGGCGCGCCTGCTGCCGGTCCCGGTGGTCCGGGCGCCGGTGGTCCTGGCGGCGCCGGTGGTAATCGTCGCGGCGCGCCCGCCACCACGGTAGGCGTGGCCACGGCTGAAAAGGCCGACATCCCGGTCACGCTCGAAGCGCTGGGTACGGTCACTGCCGCCGCCACCGCCACGGTGCGCCCGCAGGTGTCCGGCATTCTGCAAAAAGTGCTGTTCAAGGAAGGCCAGATGGTCAAGGCCGGCCAGGTGCTGGCGCAGATCGATCCGCGCCAGTTCGAAATGTCGCTGCTGCAGGCCAGCGGCCAGCGCCAGCGCGACGAAGCGCAGCTGGACAATGCCAAGCTCACGCTCGAGCGCTACAACACCCTGCTGAAACAGGACTCGATCGCGCGCCAGGACGTCGACACCCAGGCCGCGCTGGTCAAGCAGCTCGAAGGCACCGTCATGACCGACCGTGCAGCCGAAGGCACGGCCAAGCTCAATCTGGGCTACACCAAGGTGATCGCGCCGATCACCGGCCGCGTGGGCCTGCGCGTGGTCGATATCGGCAACCTGGTCGGCTCCGGCGACGCCACCGGCATCGCCGTGATCACGCAGATGTCGCCGATCGACGTGGAATTCGCGATCCCGCAGGACAGCGTGCCGAACCTGATGCAGCGCATTAACGAGAACGTCGCCTTGCCGGCGCTGGCGCTCGACCGCACCCGCACCAACACCCTCGACAGCGGCAAGTTTGCGGCGCTGGACAACCAGGTCGATACCCAGACCGGCACCGTCAAGGCCAAGGCTCGCTTCGGCAACGACAAATCGACGCTGTTCCCGAGCCAGTTCGTCAACGTGCGGCTGGAACTGCGCACCATCAAGGACGCCGTCATAGTGCCGGTGAACGCCGTGCGCCACGGCGCCAAGGGCGATTTCGTCTGGGTGCTCAAGGAAGACAAGACCGTCACCATGCGCAGCATCACGCGCGGTGAGGCCACGGTCGATAAAGTGCAGATCGCCAGCGGCTTGCAGGCCGGCGAAAAAGTCATCACCGAGGGCGCCGACCGCCTGAAAGAAGGCGCCAAGGTGACCTTGCCCGGTACCGGTCCTGGCGCCGGCACTGGCCACCGCCAGGGCGCCAAGGCGGCCGACGGCACCGCGCCGGCCGGCGAACACCGCCGCCGCAAAGAACAAGCTGCGGCGCAGTAAAGGGGACTGTCGATGAGTCCATCCGCTCCCTTTATCCAGCGGCCGGTAGCGACATCGCTGCTGATGCTGGCGATCGTGCTGGCCGGCCTGGTGGGATTCAAGTTCCTGCCGCTGTCCGCGCTGCCGCAAGTCGATTTCCCCACCATCCAGGTGCAAACCCTGTACCCGGGCGGCAGTCCGGAGGTGATGGGCCAGACCGTGACCGCACCGCTGGAACGCCAGTTCGGCCAGATGTCGGGCTTGCAGCGCATGAGTTCCACCAGCGCTGCCGGCGTATCCATCATCACCCTGCAGTTCGGCCTGGGCCAGACCCTGGAAGTGGCCGAGCAGGAAGTGCAGGCGGCGATCAATGCCGGCAGCTCGCTGCTGCCGACCGATTTGCCGGCGCCACCGGTGTACGCCAAGGTCAACCCGGCCGACGCGCCGGTGCTCACGCTGGCCATTACCTCCGACACCATACCGCTGACGGAAGTGCAGAACATCGTCAACACCCGCTTGGCATTGAAGATCTCGCAGGTCTCCGGTGTGGGCCTGGTCACGCTGTCGGGCGGCCAGCGTCCGGCCGTACGCATCCAGGCCGACACCAACCTGCTGGCCTCTTACGGGCTGGGACTGGACACCGTGCGCACGGTGATCTCGTCGTCCAACTCCAACGGCGCCAAGGGCAGTTTCGACGGTCCCACCCGCGCCTACACCATCAACGCCAACGACCAGCTGGTCACGGCCAAGAATTACCAGGACCTGGTCCTGACCTACAAGAACGGCGCCCCGGTGCGCCTGTCCGACGTGGCGCAGGTGGTCGACAGCGCCGAGAACGTGGAACTGGGCGCCTGGGCCGGCTCGCAGAACAACATCAGGCAGGCCATCATCCTCAACGTCCAGCGCCAGCCGGGCGCCAACGTGATCGCCACCGTGGACGCCATCAAGGCGCGCCTGCCGGAACTGGAAGCGGGCCTGCCGGGCGCGATCAAGGTCGAGGTGCTGAGCGACCGCACCACCGGCATCCGCGCCTCGGTCAAGCACGTGGGCATGGAGCTGCTGCTGGCCGTGGTGCTGGTGGTGCTGGTGATCTTCGCCTTTTTGCACAGTATCCGCGCCACCATCATCGCCAGCCTGTCGGTACCGATCTCGCTGATCGGCACCTGCGGGGTGATGTATTTGCTCGGCTATAGCCTGAACAACCTGTCGCTGATGGCGCTGACGATTGCCACCGGCTTCGTCGTCGATGATGCCATCGTCATGATCGAAAACATCGCCCGCTATATCGAGGAGGGCGACGCGCCGATGCCGGCCGCGCTGCGCGGCGCCAAGCAGATCGGCTTTACCATCATCTCGCTGACCGTCTCCCTCATTGCGGTGCTGATTCCGCTGCTGTTCATGGGCGACGTGGTGGGCCGCCTGTTCCGCGAGTTTGCCATGGCGCTGGCGATCACCATTCTGATTTCGGCGGTGGTGTCGCTCACCTTGGTGCCGATGATGTCGGCGCGCTGGCTCAAAGCCCATGGCGAGGAAAAGCCGAGCCGCTTCGCCATCCGCTTCCAGCACTTCTTCGACTGGGTGGTCGGTCATTACGACCGCTCGCTGACCTGGGTGATCGCGCGCAGCGGCCTGACGCTGCTGGTCGCACTGGGCACCATGCTGCTCACCGTGCTGCTGTACATCGCCATTCCCAAGGGCCTGTTCCCGACCCAGGACACCGGCCAGTTGCAGGCGCGCCTGGAAACCGGCAAGGCCGTCTCGTACGCGCGCATGGCCGACCTGCAGCAGCAGGCCGCGCGCGTCATCCTCGACGATCCGGCCGTGGAAACGCTGAGCTCCGTGGTGGGCGTGGACGCCGCCAACAACAGCATGCTCCATACCGGCAGCATGCTGATCAACCTGAAGCACGACCGCAGCGGCAAGCCGCAGGACATCATGGACCGCCTGCGCAACCGCGTGGCGCAGATTCCCGGCATGACGCTGTACCTGCAACCGACGCAGGACTTGACCATCGATGCAGAATCGGGACCCACCCAGTTCCGCGTCTCGGTCGAGGGCGCCGACAACGCCACCGTCAACGAGTGGGCCACCAAGCTCGCCGAGCAGATGCGCACCAGGAAAGAGCTGCGCAACGTGGTGTCCGACGTGGGCGCCAGCGCCAACGCGGCCTACATTTCGATCGACCGCGACACCGCGTCGCGGCTCTCGGTCACTGCCGCCTCGATCGACGACGCGCTCTACAGCGCGTTCGGCCAGCGCATCGTCTCCACCATCTTCACCGAGACCAACCAGTACCGCGTGATCCTGGAAGCGAAGAACGATTCCATCACGTCGCCGCAGGACCTGATCAACCTGCAGCTGCGCACCGGCTCGGGCAAGGCCACGCCGCTGTCGGCGGTGGCCACCATCAGCGAGCGTCCGGCGCCGTTGCAGGTCACCCACGTGGCGCAGTACCCGGCCACCACGCTCGGTTTCGACACCGCCAGCGGCGTCTCGCTCGGCACCGCAGTGGACTCGATCCGCCAGGCCGCCGCCGACATCAAGTTCCCGCCATCGGTGACCCTGACCTTCCTTGGCGCCTCGGGCGCGTACCAGAATTCGCTGTCCAACCAGCTGTGGCTGATTTTGGCGGCCGTGGTGTGCGTGTACATCGTGCTCGGCGTGCTGTACGAGAGCTATGTCCACCCGCTGACGATTCTGTCCACCTTGCCGTCGGCCGGCGTGGGCGCGCTGCTGGCGCTGATGATCACCGGCCAGGACCTGGGCGTGATCGGCATTATCGGCATCATCCTCCTGATCGGCATCGTCAAGAAGAACGCCATCATGATGATCGATTTTGCCATCGAGGCGGAGCGCGAAGGCGGCAAGTCGCCGCGTGACGCCATCCACCAGGCTGCGCTGCTGCGCTTCCGTCCCATCATCATGACCACGCTGGCGGCGCTGTTCGCGGCCGTGCCGCTGATGCTGGGCTGGGGGGAGGGCGCCGAACTGCGCCGGCCACTGGGCCTGGCCATCTTCGGCGGCCTGATCGTCAGCCAGATGCTCACGCTGTTTACCACGCCGGTGATCTATCTGGCCTTCGACAGCCTGGGGCGCCGTTTCGGCGGCGGGCGCTCCGGCGGCCAGGCGGGGCGCAAGCAGGAAGAGTCGTACCCGGTCGAAGGCGGTGCGCTGTGAACCTGTCGTCACCGTTCGTCAAGCGACCGATCGCCACCGTCCTGCTGACGATCGGCCTGGCGCTGGCCGGCATCGGCGCGTTCTTCGTGCTGCCGGTGGCGCCGCTGCCGCAGGTGGACTTCCCGGTGATCTCGGTCTCTGCCAGCCTGCCCGGCGCCAGTCCTTCGACCATGGCGTCGAGCGTGGCCACGCCGCTCGAGCGGCACCTCGGCGTGATCGCCGGGGTCAACGAAATGACTTCGAATTCGAGCACCGGCAGTACCAACGTCACGCTGCAATTCGACCTCAATCGCAACGTCGATTCGGTGGCGCGCGAGGTGCAGGCGGCGATCAACGCCAGCCGGGTCGATCTGCCGGCCACGCTGCGCAGCAATCCCACGTACCGCAAGGCCAATACTTCCGGCTCGCCGGTGATGATCCTGGCGCTGACGTCCAAGACCCGCACTCCGGGCCAGATCTACGATGCGGTGTCCAACGTGGTGGTGCAGCGCCTGTCGCAGGTGGAAGGCATCGGCGACGTGGAACTGGGCGGCGGTTCGCTGCCGGCGGTGCGGGTGGAACTCAATCCATACACGCTCAACAAGATGGGCCTGTCGATGGAGGACGTGCGGGCCGCCATCCAGGCCACCAACGCCAACCGCCCGCGCGGCGCCATCCAGGGCGACGGCCGCCGGCTGCAAATCTATACTGAATCGGTGAACGGCGAGGGTGGCCGCAGCGCCGCCAACTACCGCAACCTGGTGGTGGGCTGGCGCGACGGCACCGCCATCCGCCTGCAGGACGTCGCCGAAGTGGTTGACGGCGTGGAAGACCAGAACAACCTGGGCCTGTTCAACGGCCAGCCGGCCATTATCGTGCTGCTGCGCCCCCAGGCCGGCGCCAACGTCATCGAGACCGTGGACAGCGTGCGCGCCCAGTTGCCGGCCTTGCAGGCGCAGCTGCCCCCTGACGTGACGGTGTCGGTCGCCAGCGACAGCACCAACTCGATCCGGTCCTCGCTGCACGAGATCGAGATCACGCTGATCATCTCGATCCTGCTGGTGGTGCTGGTGGTAAGCGCCTTCCTGCGCAACCTGCGCGCCACCATCATTCCGGCAGTGGCCACCATCGTCTCGCTGCTGGGCACTTTCGGCGTGATGTATTTGCTGGGCTTTTCACTCAATAACCTGTCGCTGATGGCGTTGACGGTGGCCACCGGCTTCGTGGTCGATGACGCCATCGTGGTGCTGGAAAATACCACCCGCCACATCGAGGCCGGCATGGACCGCATGACGGCCGCGCTGCTCGGTGCGCGCGAAGTGGGCTTCACGGTACTCTCCATCAGCCTGTCGCTGATTGCGGTGTTCATTCCGCTGCTGTTCATGGGCGGCCAGTTCGGCGCCTTGTTCAAGGAGTTTGCCGTGACCCTGTCGGCGGCGGTGATGATTTCGCTGGTGGTCTCGCTCACTACTACGCCGATGATGTGCGCTTGGCTGCTCAAGGCCGACCAGCACACGGTCAAGCCGGGCCGTTTGGCGCGCGTGTTCGAGCGCGGTTTCGACCGCATCCTGAAGGGCTACGAGCATGGCCTGGACTGGGCCTTGCACAGCGTGTGGCTGGTGATGCTGGGATTGCTGTTCGTGGTGGGCCTGAACTTCTACCTGTTTGCGGCCATCCCCAAGGGCGGCTTCCCGCAGCAGGACACGGGCCAGATCAACGGCGGCATCCGCGCCGACCAGAGCATCTCGTTCCAGGCCATGCAAGGCAAGCTGCGCCAGCTGGTCAATATCATCAAGGATGATCCGGACGTGGCCACTGTAGTGGGCTTCACCGGTGGTCGGCGCGCCGGCGGCGGCTTCATGTTCATCAACCTGAAGCCCGCCAACGAGCGCACCGTGGCCGGCAACGCCGTGCTGGCGCGCCTGCGGCCCAAGCTGGCCAAGGTGACCGGCGTGACCCTGTTCTTGAGTCCCGTGCAGGACTTGCGCTCGGGCGGGCGTTCCGCCAACGCCAACTACCAGTACACGCTCAAGAGCGACAACCAGGCCGACCTGAAAAAATGGGCCACGCGCCTGGCCGAGGCCATGAAAACCCAGCCGGGCATGATCGACGTCGACAGCGACCAGGCCGAAAATGGCGTGGAAACCTATGTTACGGTGGACAAGGACAGCGCCTCGCGGCTGGGCATCACGTCGAAGGATATCGACAATGCGCTGTACAACAGCTTCGGCCAGCGCCAGGTGGCGACCATCTACGATGAGGTCAACCAGTACCACGTGATCATGGAGGTTGCGCGCGAGTACAGCCGCAGTCCCGAGGCGCTCAAGGATGTGTATGTACCGTCGAAAGGGCTGCCGTCGCCCACGGCGTCCAACCCGAGCGGCGCCCCCACTGCCACCACCACGACCACTTCCGCCAGCGGCGCCACCACCACCACGGCCAGCAGCACCGGCCTGGCGGCCAATGTCTCGGCGCCGGCGGTGCGCGACGCCTCGTCCGGTTCGGCGCTGAGCACGTCGGCCACCACCATGGTGCCGCTGTCGTCGGTGGCGAAGTTTGCCGAGAGCTCCACTGCCACTTCGATCAACCACCAGGACGGCGAACTGGCCACGACCATCGCCTTCAATCTGGTGGAGGGCGTGAGCCTGTCCGATGCGACCGTGCAGATTGCCGCCGCCGAAGCGGCGATCGGCCTGCCCAACAATGTGCGTGGCAGCTTCCAGGGTTCGGCCAAGAGCGCCCAGGACAGCAACAAGGCGCTGCCGCTGCTGATCCTGGCCGCCATCGTGGTGATCTACATCGTGCTGGGCATCCTGTACGAAAGCCTGGTGCACCCGGTGACCGTGCTCACCACCTTGCCGTCGGCAGGCGTGGGCGCGGTGCTGGCGCTGTTGCTGTTCAAGATGGAGTTCTCGACCATCGCCCTGATTGGGATCTTCCTGTTGATCGGCATCGTCAAGAAGAACGCCATTTTGATCATCGACTTCGCGCTGGAGGCCGAACGCTCGCGCGGACTGTCGCCTTTGGAAGCCGTGCGCGAGGCATGTTTGCTGCGCTTCCGGCCGATCCTGATGACTACCGTGGCTGCCGCGCTGGGCGCGCTGCCGCTGGCAATCGGCTTTGGCGAAGGCTCCGAGCTGCGCCGCCCGCTGGGCGTGACCATCGTCGGCGGCCTGATCGCCAGCCAGCTGCTGACCCTGTTCACCACGCCGGTGGTCTACATCCTGATGGACAAGCTGCGTCGCCGCAGCCCGTCCGAACAACAACTGAGCAGAATCCACGGCGAGCAGGCAACTGCGGCGCCGACCACACCATGAGCACACACGCATTCACGTTCCGTCCTTCGATCATCGTCCTGGCCCTGATGTCGGCGCTGCTGGCAAGCGGCTGCGCGGTCGGTCCCGCCTACCAGCTGCCGGCCACCCCGAGCCCCGCCGCTTTCAAGGAAACCGCGCCGGCCGCCGAGAAAGTGGCTGCCGGCTGGACCGAGGCCGCGCCGGCCGACATGCTCGAACGCGGCCCGTGGTGGCAGCTGTTCGGCGACGAGCAACTGAACCAGATGGCCGCCAGCGTGGAAGTGACCAACCAGAACGTGGCGGTGGCCGCTGCCAACTACGCGCAGGCGCGGGCGCTGGTGGCCGAGCAGCGCGCGGCGCTGTTCCCGGTGGTGGACCTCTCCGCCAGCGCCAACCGTTCCGGTGGCGGCGGCGACACCCGCACCGCCAATGCCTACCGCACCAGCATCGGCGCCAGCTGGGAGCCGGACGTGTGGGGCAAGCTGCGCGCGGGCGCCAGCAGCGCCGAAGCCAGCCTGCAAGGCAGCGCCGCCGACCTGGCCGCCGCGCGCCTGGCCGCGCAAGGCGAACTGGCCACCAACTACCTGTCGCTGCGCATGACCGACGCCCAGAAGGAACTGCTCGACGCCACCACCGAGGGCTACGAGCGGGTACTGCAAATTACCCAGAACCGTTTCGATGCGGGCGTCACCGCCAAATCGGACCTGTTGCAGGCGCAAACCCAGCTGGCCAATGCCCGCATCGACCAGGTCACGCTGGTGCGCCAGCGCGCAGTGCTCGAACACGCGATCGCGGTCCTGCTGGGCAAGGCCGCCAGCGACTTTGCCATTGCCCCCGCCAAGTGGGCCGTGGTGGTGCCCGATGTGCCGACCGGTGTGCCCTCGACCCTGCTGCAGCGCCGGCCCGACATCGCCGCTGCCGAGCGCCGCGTGGCCGTGGCCAACGCGCAGATCGGCATTGCGCGCGCCGCCTATTTTCCGAGCCTGACTTTGAGCGGTTCGTACGGCTTCGGTTCCAGCGCTACCGGCGGCTTGTTCAACGCCTCGAACAGCCTGTGGTCGCTGGGCCTGTCGGCGGCGCAAACGCTGTTCGACGCCGGCGCCATCAAGGCGCGCGTGGCTGGTGCCGAAGCCTCGCGCGATGCCGCCATCGCCAGCTACCGCCAGACTGTGCTGACCGCGTTTGCTGACGTGGAAAACCAGCTCTCGGCCACGCGCGCATTGGCGCAGCAGCTCGAACTGCGCCGCGCCGCGTCGGAAGCGGCCGACCAGGTGGAGGCGCAAATGCTCAACCGCTACCGCGCCGGCCAGGTTAACTATACCGAGGTGGTGACAGCGCAGAGCACCGCGCTCAACGCGCGCCGGTCGCTGATCCAGGCCCAGGGCGACCGCCAGACCACGGCGGTGGCGCTGATCCAGTCACTGGGCGGCGGGTGGCACGTGGCCGCTCAATAGCAATCTGATAGCGGCATGACTGTGTAATGGTGCGGGTGTGGGGAAGATGGAGCGCGATGCGCGAGACGCGAAGACGCTTTGCTATAATCTTATTGCAAGATATGCTTTTTCGCCACATCGACACCGCTTCCGGATTTCAACATGACGCCATCCAGTGATGTCCCCGACGCCCAGGCTGCGCCAGGCCGCGTGGACGGGCCCCTGCCTGCGCGGGTTCATGCTGCCGGTGTGCCGGTAGTTGGCATCGGCGCCTCGGCCGGCGGCTTCGATCCGATCTGCGAATTCCTCGCCAGCGTGCCGCCTGCCAGCGGGTTCGCTTACGTCGTTGTACAGCACCATGCGCCGGCGTTGCCGTCCATCCTGCCGCAACTGCTGCAACGCGTCACCGGCATGCCGGTGACGGAGCTGGTCCATGGCATGCCGGTGGAAACGGACCGCGTGTACGTAGCGCCGGCCGGTGGCGGCTGCGGCTTCGACGGTCACTGTTTTACCGTGCAACCACCCGACGGCCCTGCTGCCGGCCGCCATCCGATCGACAGTTTTTTTCGTGCCCTGGCCAGTTACGCAGGGGAGTCGGCCGTGGGTATTGCCTTGTCCGGCACAGGCGCCGACGGCACCATCGGTCTGGCGGCATTGCGCGATGCGGGTGGCCTGACCATGGCGCAGTTGCCGTCTTCGGCGCGCTACGATCCCATGCCGGCCAGTGCGATCGCGGCGCAGGCGGTCGATATCGTCGCGCTGCCGGGCGAGATGGCGGCACAGGTGGCCGACTGGCGTCGTCGCAGGGGCGATCGCGGCGCCGGCGCGTTGCCGGTGCAGGCCAGCGACCAGCGCGCGGCCTTGCAGCAAATGTTCCAGTTGCTGCTCCAGCAAACCGGCGCCAACTTCGCCGACTACAAGCTCAGTACCGTGATGCGCCGCATCGACCGGCGCATGAAGCTGCGCCAGTGCGCCACCCTGCCCGACTACGTGCGCTGGATGGCGGACAACCCGATTGAAGTGGAACTGCTGTTCAAGGAATTGCTGATCGGCGTGACCAGCTTTTTCCGCGATGCGCCGGTGTGGGATTACCTTGGCGAATACGCGCTGCCGCGCTTGCTCGAGCAGCACCCGGAAGGGGCCGCGTTCAAGGCCTGGGTGCCCGCCTGTTCCACCGGAGAGGAAGCCTACTCGCTGGCGATCGTGTTCGACGAAGTGCTCGAACGCCTGCGGCCGACCGCGCGCTTCACGCTGCAGATCTTTGCCACCGACCTCGATGGCGACGCCATCGATCGCGCCCGCCAGGGGCTGTTTGGTCATGCCATTGCCGGGGATATCTCGGCGGAACGTCTGCGTCGTTACTTCGCCCCGGCCGACAAGGGCAGTTACCGCATCCGCAAGGACCTGCGCGGCTCCATTATTTTCGCGCGCCAGAACGTGATCTCCGATCCACCATTCACCAAGCTCGATATCCTGTGCTGCCGCAACCTGCTGATTTATTTTACGCCGCGCCTGCAGACGCAGCTGATACCACTGTTCCATTACGCCCTCAGGCCCAACGCCTTGCTGGTATTGGGCAGCGCCGATACGCCGGGGCGCTTTCATGAACTGTTTGCGCCGCTGGCCGGCACCAGCCGCGTCTACCGGAGGCTCGATGCCGACCCCGGGCGCGTGACCAGCTACTTTCCCACACGGGTCGCCAATGTGGCGTTGCCCCCCATACACCAGATTGGTCACGCTTCCATGAAAGAAAACCTGCAAACCCAGGTTGAGCAACTGCTGTTGCGCAAGCACTCGCCGGCCGCAGTGCTGCTCAACGCCCACGGCGACATTCTCTATATCCATGGCCGCACCGGCGCCTTCCTCGAGCCGGCTGCCGGCAAGGCCAACTGGAATATTCACGCCATGGCCCGGGACGGCTTGCGCCACGAACTGGCAGCACTGCTGCAAAACGCTACCCAGTCCGACCAGATGGTCGAAGTCCGTGGCCTGGTCCAGCATGACGCAGGCGGACGGCCGGAAAGCGCGCTCGATCTCACTGCGGAGGCGATGCCGCATTCTGGCCCGCTGGCCGGCACGATTATGGTCACCTTTGCCAGTCATGCACTGCCGCCGCAGAAGCGGCGCGCGCGCGCATCGCCGCCGCTGGTACAGGAGCTGGAACAGCAACTGGCACAGGCGCGACTGGAAATCCAGGCCGTGCGCGACGAGATGCAGGCCTCGCGCGAAGAGCTCAAGTCGGCCAACGAAGAACTGCAATCGACCAACGAAGAGCTGCAATCGACCAACGAGGAGCTGACCACCTCCAAGGAGGAAATGCAGTCGCTCAACGAGGAGCTGTACACCGTCAACGCCGAGCTGCAATCGAAGGTGGACGACCTGTCGCTGATCAATGGCGACATGAAAAATCTGCTTAACAGCACCGATATCGCCACCATCTTCCTCGACAGTGCGCTGCGCATTCGCCGCTTCACCGACCAGGCCACACGCATTTACAAGCTCATTGCCACCGATGTCCAGCGCCCGCTCAGCGACATCGCCAACGACCTCGATTACCCGGAGCTCGAAGCGGATGCCGACGGCGTGCTGCGTACGCTGGTGGTATGCGAGAAGCACGTGCCCACTCGCAGCGGCGGCTGGTACACGGTGCGCATCATGCCCTACCGGACGGTGGACAATGTGATCGATGGCGTGGTGGTCACCTTCATCAACATCACCGAAGCGAAGCAGCTGGAGTCGCAATTGCGGTCGATGCAAGACGGCGCGGTGTGACATGAAGAAAACGCCGCGCCAGTTGCTGGACGCCGACCAGTTGCGCGAAGCTGCCGAGCAGGCGGTGACGGCGATGGGGGCCGGTAGCCCGCAACTGCCATCGAGTGTCGACAGCGACGCCTTGCGCCACTGGCACGAGCTGCAAGTGAGCCAGGTCGAGCTCGACATGCAGAACCTGGCGCTGATCGAGATGCAGTCGGAGCGCGATGAGGCCGAAGCAGGGCGCGAGCGCTACGCGGAGCTGTACGACCAGGCTCCCGTTGGTTACCTGTCGCTCGATGCAAAAGGCGGCATTACGCGCGCCAACCTGGCCGCCGGCGAGCTGCTCGGACTGCCGCGCGATGCGCTGCCCGGTCGGCGCTTCGAACAGTTCGTAGCGCCGACAGCCCAGGTCCTGCTGCGGCGTTTTCTCGACGGGATGCTCGAACACGGTCAGCGCGGCACGCTCGAGTTACCGCTATTGAGTTCGCGCGGCCCAAATATGGGCGAGGGCCGCCAGGTTCACCTTGACGTCAATCTCGATCCTGCCGCCGCCAAGTTCCGTGTCATTCTCACCGATATCGGCAGCGATCGTGCACGCGAGTCAGCCCGTCGACGCGCATTCGAGGTTCTTGACCACATGGGGGAAGGCGTGATCGTGTGCGATGCCAACGGCGACATTGTCTTCGTCAACCGCGCTTTCACGATGATCACCGGTTACCCGGTGGAAGAAGCGCTGGGCCGCAATCCCCGCTTCCTTGGCCGGCCTGGCGCCCACCCGCCCGGCTTCCATGCGGAATCGCTGCGGCGCCTGCGCGAGGATGGCAAATGGCAGGGCGACGTGTACAACCGCAGGCGTGACGGTACCCCCTGGACCGCCAGCATGTCGCTCACCGTGATCCACGACGAACAAGGCGCCATCGGCCGCTTCATCGGTGTGTTTTCCGATGTGACGGCGCGGCGTCGCGTCGATGCCGACCTGCTGGCGCTGTCGCGCGACCTCGACGCGCGGGTGGCTGCGCGCACCGCCGAACTGACCGCCGCCAACCGCCTGCTGACCATGGAGATCGCCGAGCGCAAGCGTACCGAGGCCGCGCTGCACCAGTCGCGCGAACAGCTGCGCAAGCTGGCGGTGCACCTCGAGACGGTCAAGGAAGAGGAGCGCAAGCGTATCGCGCGCGATATCCACGACGAGCTGGGACAGAACCTGCTGGCGCTGCGCATCGATATTTCGCTGCTGGTGGCCCGCAGCAGCACACGCCAGCCGCGCCTGCACCGGCGGGCCCAGGGCGCGCTCGACCAGCTCGATAGCACGATCCGCAGCGTGCGCGGCATCATGAATGACTTGCGGCCGGCGGTACTGGACCTGGGCTTGCAAGCCGGGTTGGAGTGGCAGGTGGCCGAGTTCCGCAAGCGTAGCGGCCTGACCTGCGACCTGTCGCTGCCTCCCGAAGGTGCTTTCGCGGTGATCGGACCGGAGGTGGAGATCGTGCTGTTCCGCAGCCTGCAGGAGGCGCTGACCAACGTGCGCCGCCATGCGCAGGCCAGCTACGTGGCTGTCGCGCTCAGGGTGCATGAAGGGCGCCTCACCTTCAGCGTGGCCGACAACGGCATCGGCATGGCGCCGGAAGAACGCGCCAAGAGCGACTCGTTCGGCTTGATCGGCATGGCGCAGCGGGTGCAGGCGCTGGGCGGCCACCTGGAGGTGGCGCCGTACCTGGCCGGCGGCGGTTGCCGGCTCACCTTGAGCCTCGACCTGGTATGGAGCTGAGGCGGGAAAAGGAATATACTGCCGCTGACTTTCAACCAGGGGCTCAATCTTGTTAAAAAAACTCGCAATGTCTGTCGCCATGATCTGCGCGGCAGCCACGTCGGCGCGTGCCGACGAAGGGCAATGGCAGCCATACCAGCTGCCGCAGCTGAAATCCGAACTCAAGAAGATCGGTATCGCCATCCCCGCCGAAAAACTGGCCGACCTCTCGAAGCACCCGATGAGCGCCATCGTCTCGCTGGGCGGCTGCTCGGCGTCGTTCGTCTCCAACGCTGGCCTGGTGGTCACCAACCACCACTGCGCGTACGGCGCCATCCAGCGCAACTCGAGCCCTGAACACAATTACATCGAAAACGGCTTCCTCGCCAAAACCCGCGCCGAAGAACTGCCGGGCGGCCCGAACACGCTGGTGTACGTGACCGACAAGGTGGAAAACGTCACCGCGCGCGTGCTCAAGGGCGTCACGCCCGCCATGACCGGCAAGCAGCGCCACGACGCAGTTGAAAAAGCCATCAAGGCGTTGATCGCCGAATGCGAGAGCAGTGGTAGCGTTGGAGCTTACCGTTGCTCGGTGCCGGCCTTCCATCGCGGCCTCGAATACTATCGCATCCGCCAGATGATGATCCGCGACGTGCGCCTGGTGTACGCGCCGGCCGACATGATCGGCAACTTCGGCGGCGATATCGACAACTACGAATGGCCGCGCCAGGGGGGCGACTACTCGTTCCTGCGCGCCTACGTGGGCAAGGACGGCCGTCCGGCCGATCCGTCGCCGGACAACGTGCCGTATCAATCGAAAGACTTCCTGGTGGTGTCGGCCGCCGGTTTGAAAAACGGCGACCCGGTGCTGCTGGCCGGCTACCCCGGCCGCACCAGCCGCTACAAGCTGCCGTCTGAAGTGCGCGCCGCGCGCGACGTCACTTTCCCGCAGCGCGTGGCCGAAATCCAGGCCGACCTCGACGTCATCGCTGCGGCCACAAAAGGCAAGCCGGCCGACGAAGTGCGTTACGCCAGCGTGGCCAAGAGCCTCAATAACGTGATGAAAAAGGCGCAGGGCCTGTCCGACGGCTTCGCCCGCAAGGACATCGCCGCCATCAAGGATGCGCAGGACGCCGAATTCCGCGCCTGGTATGCCAAACAGCCGGGCAAGTCGCCGCAACTGCTGGCCGAACTCGATACCGTGATCGCTGCCGACATCGCGCTGTCCGACGAGGAATTCGGCCACGGCGTGGCGTTCAACAGCGACCTGCTGAAAAGCGCAGCCACCCTGGTGCGCCTGGCCAGCGAAGGCGCCAAGCCCGATGCCGAGCGCGAAGTGGGCTACCAGCAGCGCGACCAGAACATGATCCGCGCGCGCCTGAACCGCCTGGAGCAGTCGTACGTGGCCGGCGTGGACCAGGCGCGCTTTGCCGCCGCCCTGCAACGCTACGCCAAACTGCCCAAGTCCCTGCACGTGCAAGGCCTGGACGCCTTGTTGCCAGCGGCCGACGCAGTGCCGGCGCTGTACGCCAATACCCGGCTGGGCGACACCGCCACGCGCGTGGGCTGGATGGGCAAGGATGCCGCCGCCCTCAAGGCTTCCGGCGACGCCTTCCTGCAACTGGCCTTGAAACTCGACGGCGTAACGCAGTCGCTCAAGGACCGCCGCGCCGAACTCGATGGCAACCTGGAACGGGTGATCCCGCAGTACATGGCAGCCGTGATCGCGTGGAAGAAATCGCAGGGCAAGCCGGTGTACCCGGACGCCAACTCCACGCTGCGCGTGACCTATGGCACCGTGGCGCCGTACTCGCCGGCCGACGGCATCACCAAGGGGCCATTCACCACCGTGCAAGGCATCGTCCAGAAGCATACCGGCAAGGACCCGTTCAACGCGCCGCAAAAGCTGCTCGACGCGATCAAGGCCAAGCGCTACGGCCAGTTCAAGGATCCGGTCCTGGGTACGGTGCCGGTGGACTTCCTCACCAGCGCCGACACCACCGGCGGCAACTCCGGCTCGGCGGTGATGAACCGTAACGGTGAGCTGATCGGTCTGAATTTCGACTCCACCTACGAATCGATCACCAAGGACTGGTATTTCGATCCCGAGATCACCCGCGCCATCCACATGGATATCCGGTATATGCTGTGGATCATGACGGAGGTGGACCATGCCGACAACCTGCTGCAGGAAATGACCATCAAGTATCCAACCAAAGCCGCGAAGTAAGCCATGCACGCATTGACAGTCCTGCTCGGGTATATGAACCTGCCATTGCACCTGGCGGTGTTTGTCACGACTCCGCTCGAGCTGCTGTCGTTCGTGCTGGCGGTGGTCACGGTGTGGCTCAACATCCGCCAGAGCCACTGGGCCTGGCTGTTCGCCATCGTCTCGTCGGCCACGTATGCGATGGTGTTCTTCGGCTCACGCCTGTACGGCGACATGGGCTTGCAGTTCGTGTTCATCGCGGTATCGGTCTACGGCTGGCGCCAGTGGTTGCGCGGTGACGATCACCACGGGCGGCACGCGGAGTTGCCGGTCACCGCGCTCGATGCGCGCGGGCGCTGGCTGGCCGCCGGTGGCTGGCTGGTGGGCTTCCTGGTGCTGGCGCTGTTCCTCAAGACCTGGACCGATACCGACGTGCCGCTCTCGGACGGTTTTCTCACTGCCGGCAGCCTGGTGGGACAGCTCCTGCTGTCGCGTAAAAAAGTGGAGAACTGGCACGTGTGGATCATCGTCGATGTGCTGTACGTGGGCCTGTACCTGCACAAGCACCTGATGCTCACCGCGATCCTGTACGCGATCTTTGTCGGCATGGCGATCGTGGGCCTGCGCACGTGGCAGCAGTCGGCAGGCATGCCGACCGGCGGCGGTGGCGGTGGCAACGATGGTGGCGGCAGGCGCCTGGTGCTCGAGTGAATGCTGAAGTGAAGGTCGCCATCCTGGGCGCCGCGTCGTCCGGCAAGACCACGCTGGCGGCGGCCCTGGCGCGCGACCACGGCACCGTGTGGGTGCCCGAGTATTTACGCGAGTTCGTCGATACCGAAGCGCGCGTGCCGGTGGCGCAGGACCAGATACACATCGCCCGCACCCAGCGCGCGCGCGAAGACGCGGCCATGCCGCTGGCGCGCCGATACCTCTTTTGCGACACCACGCCGTTGATGACGGCCGTGTACAGCCGCCACTATTTTCACGGCATCGACGCCGAGCTGGAACTGCTGGCCAACCGTCACCGGCGCGACTATGCCATCACATTGGTGACCGCGTCCGATATTCCCTGGCAGGCCGACGGCCTGCAACGCGAATCAGAGCAGGTGAGCGTGACCATCAACACCATGCTGATGGAAGAACTGTCCAGGCGCGCCATTCCCTACTTGCTGCTCACCGGCACCCTCGCAGAACGCCTGGCCCAAGCCAACCGCCACCTGCCTTAGTATTACCCAGTTCGGGGTCAGTGCCGACATTTGGACACGAGTCCATCAATATGATGACCATTGCCGCTGGATTAAGTTCAAAAATGTCCGAATGTCGGCACTGACCCCGAAGTGTTAGAAGTCGAATTGGGCCGAGATGCGGCCGGTGCGGGAGGCGCCGGGGATCAGGTAGCCGCCCAGGTCCGGCGTGACATCGCGCCAGTAGAACTTGTCGAAGGCGTTGTCGATGCCGGCGCGTACGGTGGTGGCCACGCCGCCGATGCGGGTGGAGTAGGCCGCCGCGAAATTCATCAGGTGATACTTCGGCACGAACACCGTGTTCTCTGCATCGAACGCCTTCTTGCCCGAGTACTGCCAGTTGGCGCTCACGTTCAGCCCCTGCACCTGCGGCACCGCGTAGTCGGCAAACACCGACGACTTGAACGCCGCCACGTTGGTCACGCGCTTGCCGTCCAGGCTGGCCAGGCCGGTGCCGCTCTGTTCGGTGTTGAGCGCGGTGGCCGTGATGCCCACCGTGAGCTCACGCGTGGCGCGGCCGTTCAGGCCCATTTCCAGGCCGCGATTTTGCGCCTCGCCATTGCGCACGAACATATTGGACGCGTTGTCGACATACTCGAGGCCCTTGCGGATCTGGAACAGCGCCAGCGTGGCACTGAGGTCGTTGCGGATGTCGGCTTTGACGCCCAGTTCCACCTGTTTCGATTTTGCCGGTTCCAGCGCCTGCCGTTCGTTGAGAGCTCCCTTGGGCGCCACGCCGCCATGCTCGAGACCTTGCGCGTACGAGGTGTAGAGCGAGACGTTGGGACGCAGGCTATACACCAGCGCCACGCTCGGCAGCCAGAAGCCGGCGTCGGTCAGGGCATTGGGCTGGATCACGCCGGCGTCGTTTTCACCGACGTACTGGTTGCGGCGTACCTGGACGTAGCGCGCACCCGCATGCAGCTTCAGTTGTTCGGTCAGGCTGACGATGTCCTGGGCGAACAGCGAGCGCTCGTTGGTGTAGCGGCGCTCGGACACCGGGCCGCTGGTGCCTGGCGCTGGCGGCACCACCACCGGCTTGTAGATATTGCTCACGCCCGAATAATCGTACAGGTCGTCGCCCCATTTTTCGCGGTTGCGCATCAGCGAGCTGCCGAACGTCACCTCGTGCGTCATCGCGCCGCCGTTAAAGCGGCCCTGCAACAGCGCCTGCACCGTCAGCGGCGACTTCTTCTCGCCTTTGCTGATGTAGTTATAGACGTCGTAATCGCCGTCGCCGCAGAAGCCGGGGAACAGTTCCTGGGCGCTGCAGCCGTACGGGAAGGCCGTGTAGTCATCGCGCTTGAAGGTGTTCTGGTTGGCGCTGACGGTCGCTTTCCACTCGGGCGAGAACGTGTATTCGAAACGGGCGCCGATATTGCTGCTGATGGTTTCCACCGGGCGCGACCACGGCTGGTCGTTGAGCATGGTGTCGGCGTCGATCACCGGCAGCGTGGTGTTGTTGAGCAGCTGGAAGCCGGGGGCGGTGAGCTGCGACTTGCGCTGGTAATCGGCATCGATTTGCAGCAGCGCCTGCGGCGAGATGCGCCAGTCGAACGCGCCCGAGATGAACTTGCGGTTGCCGTCGGCGCCCTTGACGATCGAGCGCAGGCGCTCGGCCGCGACGTTGACGCGGTAGCCAAAGCGGGTATCTTCGAACCGGCCACCGACATCGGCCGCGCCGTACAGCGTGCCGCGCTCGCGGGTTTCCAGCACCACCATCCGGATCGGGTTGTCGGTGGGGCGCTTGGTCACGTAGTTGAGCACACCGCCGGGTGCTGATACGCCGGCCTGCAGGCCCGACAGGCCTTTGAGCACTTCCAGCCGTTCCTTGTTTTCCAGCGCGATCTGGGTGTCGCCGGCGATCGTCATGCCGTCCTTGCGGTAGCTGCTGGCGTTATCGAGCTTGAAGCCGCGGATCGAAAACTGTTCGGCATAGCCGACCGCATTGTAGGCGTCGGACAGGCTGGCGTCGTAGCGGGCGGCGTCGGTGGTCGAGCGGATCTGCAGGTCCAGCATCTGCTGCGACGTGATCACGTTGAGCGAGGCCGGAGTGCTCAGCAGCGAGGCGTTGGAAAAGCCGCCGATCGAGGCGGTGCTGGCGCGCGCTTTGACGGCGCTGACGACGACTTCAGGCAATGGCTGATCGGCTTCCTCGGCCATGGCGGCGCCGGCAAAGGAATTGAGCACCGCCAGGGCGATGACGGATACGGCGAAATGTGGTGTGGACATGATGGCTGCTCTCTACGTGTTCGGCTGGGCGCCGCGAGGAGAGACATCAAAGGAGGGGAGGGCCGACTTTTGCGCTTTCCTTCGCTGGCATTATCCAGATCAGGTACGAAGGGTATCTCTCACCCGGAAAACGATTCCAGGACCCCTAGCGAAACCGGAGTGTAACACAATCGTCATCATTAAAAACCCGCAAAGCGAGGCTGCATGCGCGATTGTGACGCCTGCGCCACGCGTGCGCCACACTTGGCGCGCCGCCGCTACACTGCCACTTTTGCGCCGCGAGGCGCCAGCGCGGCGGGCTCTGCCAGGCAATAGCAAGGTCTGCCGCGTGTGTAGCGAAAGGATGGGAATGAGGCAGTCGTATCAAGAGGGTAGTTTTTTCGCCGTGCCGTTGCTCAGCGGTGGTTACGGCGCCGGCCTGGTGGCGCGCTTGTCGCCGGGCAGCAAGATCATGCTGGCCTATCTGTTCGGTCCGAAGCAGGACGGCCTGCCGGACCTGGCGCGGCTTAAAACATTGACTGCGCAAGACGCCATCAAGGTGCTGCGGGTAGGCGACATGGCGCTGGTGAGCGGCCACTGGCGCGTGCTTGGCGAGCTCGACGCCTTCGATGCGGCCCAGTGGCCCATGCCGCAGTTCCTGCGCCGTGCCGATGCCTTGAAACGCGCCTGGCGCGTCACCTATGCCAGCAACGATCCGGCGCGCTCGGAACGCGAGGAATCGGTCCCGTACGAAACCGTCGGCTTCGAGGCCGACTCGCTGTACGGTTATGGTTCGGCCGAGCTGCTGCTCACCAAGCTGCTGGCCGGCGCCGAGCAGCCGTCCCAGCGTCATTCAGTGTAAGCGCGCTAGCCGGTACAGCTGACATTCCACGCCGTGTATTCGCCGCCGCTTTTACGCACGGCCACCCGCGCCACCGCGTGGCGGTCGCTTTCGAAAACCATGCCCAGCATCAGCGGTGCGCCGGCAACCGGCGCCGCCGGTTCCAGCGCGGCCAGCCGGTACGTCAGCGCGCGATACGGTGCGCACTGCGAATGACCGGCAAACAGCAGGCGCGCGCGGCCCAGCAAATCGCGGTGCTGGCGCAGCAGCGCCACGGCATCGACGTCCGCCACCTTCGGGTCTTGCAAGGTGGTGTAGCGCGCGGCCGCGCACGGCACGGTGGGCGTGGCCAGCCACACGTACCAGCGCTGCGGCTCGGCCGCGTCCTGCCAGCGCTCACCCTCGGGCGCCTTGGCGTTATAGATGAAACTCGAGCGGATTTGCCGGCACAGGTCGGGGTGCGAGCGGCGCGGCGCCGAATCCATGCGCGCAATCACGCGCGACGGCTTGCCGGCGCTCTCGCGGTCGATCTCGAAGGCGGGGGCGAACAGCGGCCGCGTGGCCCACGGCCCCTGCGGCACGGCGGCCTGGCGCGCGCTGAAAAAGGCCTCGAACGATGCGCGTTCTTCGGTGGTCGGTTCGCGCTGCTGCGCGACCTGGGCAGGTTTGGCCGCCTTGGCGGCACCCGCGGAACCGCACAGTGCACCGCTCGCCAGCACTGCGGCAATCAGTAAAACTTTTCTCATGCTGCTTTCATCACGATCTGGATGGAAAGGCCGCCACCGTCGCGGTTGCGCACCGTCAGTTCTGCGCCATGGCGCTGCATCACCCGGTCCACGATGGCCAGTCCCAGGCCGGCGCCGTTGGCCTGGCCACGCGCCGTATCGAGCCGGGTAAACGGTTTGAGCAGTTGTGCGATCTGGTCGTCGGGCACGCCGGGGCCGTGGTCCTGCACCTCGATCGTTACCCGCTTGGCCGCACCGGCACCCTTGACGCTGCAGGCGATATCGATTTCCGTGATGTCCTGGCCCGGCGTTTTGCCGTAGCGACGGGCGTTTTCCACCAGGTTGTTGATCACGCGTTTGAGGTCGGTGGCGTTGCCCATGGCATGCGCGTCCGGCGCGATGTCGGTCTTGACGCGCACGTCGGGCATGCGCCCGGCGTCGTGCGCGACATCGGCAACGAGCTCGCTGATATCGACGTCGATGAAGCTCGACTTCTCGGTGGGGCGCGCATAGTCGAGGAACTGGCCGATGATGGCGTCCATCTGGCCGATGTCGGACTGGATGCCCTCGCGCGCATCATCGGACAGGTTGGCCATTTCCACTTCGAGCTGCATGCGCGCCAGCGGCGTTCGCAGGTCGTGGGAAATGCCGGCCAGAATTACCGCACGGTCCGACTCCACCTGCTGCAACTGCAGCACCATGTGGTTGAACGAGCGGTTCGCTTCGAGGATTTCGTTCGGACCGGTTTCGGGCAGCGGGTCGGGGCGCATGCCTTGTGCAAAGGCGCGCGTGGCCTTGGTCAGGCGCCGCAGCGGCAGGTTGACCAGGCTGGAAATGAGCGCCGCGCCAAGCAGCGAAATCAGCGACACCACGCTGGCCCAACCGAGCCACTGGATGCCGGTAAGACCACGGATGCGCTCCCGCTCGAGCATCAGCCAGTACTGGTCGTCGTCGATCTTGAACGACACCCAGAAACCGGAGACGCCATTAACCTTGGACGAAAAGCGCGTGTCCTGCCCCAGCTTGGCGCGCACCAGCTTTTGAATGTCGGGCATGAGGGCGTTGTCGGGCGGCGGATCGACCTGGTCGTCGGCCTCCAGCGTAAACACCCGGATACCTTCGTTGGAGACCAGGTCGAACAGCAGCTCGCGCCGCAGCTCCGGCGCCGAGTGGGTGAGAGCGGCGTGGGTGATGGTCACTACCGACACCACCTGGGCCGAGATCTGCTGCACCTGCGGGTCGTGCTGGACCACGCTGATCATGCCCACCCACGCCGTCATGCTGGTGGTGGTGAGGGCGCCGAGCAGGATGAAGGTACGCCAGAACAAACCGCTTTTCAGGCTGGCGAGACGGAGCGTGAACAACCGTTTGAACGGTGACTTCGACTTGGACTTCATGCGCTAGCCCGCGCTTAGCGCGGCTGACCCTCCGGAATGAACACATAACCGAGGCCCCACACGGTCTGGATGTACAGCGGGCTCGATGGATCGGGTTCGATCAGCTTGCGCAGGCGCGAGATCTGCACGTCGAGACTGCGGTCGAACACCTCGTATTCGCGGCCGCGCGCCAGCTCCATCAGCTTTTCGCGCGAAAGCGGCTGGCGCGCATGGCGCGCGAACACTTTCAGTACCGAGAATTCGCCGGTGGTGAGCGGCACGGTTTCGCCGGCCTTTTTCAGGGTGCGGGTGCCCAGGTCGAGCACGAACTGGCCGAACTCGAAGGTTTGCGGGGTTTCGGACGGTGCGCCCGGAATCTCGTCGGGACCGCGGCGGCGCAGCACGGCGCCGATGCGCGCCACCAGCTCGCGCGGATTGAATGGTTTGGGCAGGTAATCGTCGGCGCCCATTTCCAGGCCGACGATGCGGTCGACGTCTTCGCCTTTGGCGGTGAGCATGATGATGGGCGTCTGGTCGCCGGCGCCGCGCAGGCGGCGGCAGATCGACAGGCCGTCTTCGCCGGGCAGCATCAGATCGAGCACCAGCAGGTCGTAGCGCTCGCGCAGCCACAGCTTGTTCATGGCGGTGGCGCTTTCGGCGGTGAAGACGTTGAAGCCCTGTTCGGTGAGATAGCGGCGCAGCAGGTCGCGCAGGCGCACGTCGTCGTCCACTACCATAATCTTGGCCTGGTGGCCATGCTGATTGACGGTATTGCTGCCGCCAGTGTTGTTGGAATCAAGCGTAGTCGTGGTCATTTATGTGCCAGGTTGTCTTATTGATGTTGCTATGGTAACGTCATATTCGTGTCACGAAAACGTCTACTTTTACCCATTACAAAGTGTTACAAACTTTACCCGATTGGTCTTACTCCCTCGTGCAAACCATCATACACTGCGGGCATGGAATCACCTCTTAGGAACGCCATGTTCATCGACCTCAAAAAAATACACGCGGCTGCAAGCGCATCTTTTTGCGTTCGATATACCATGGCTGCCATCGTGGTGTGCTGCGGTGTGCTGGCGGCGCCCGCCCATTCGGCCGGCCAGGATCGCCGCGATGACAATCGCGGCCAGCCGGGACAGCAAGCCATGCGCCAGCAGGACTTGCGTCAAGAGATGCGCCAGGACATGCGGCAGGACCAGCGCCAGGATATGCGTCAAGATCAGCGTCAGGACCAGCGCCAGCTCGACCCGCGCAGCTACGAGTCGCGCGCCGAGGAACAGCGCCGCGCCATGCAGGAAAACAATCGTAACGCCGAGATGAATCGTCGTGTGGGCCGGATGACCGCCGACGAACGGCGCGACCTGCGGCGCCAGATCAACGAGGCCGGCGCCGAAGTTTACGCGCTGCCACCGCGCCGCTAGAACTACCGCCAGTTACAGTCTCATCAACGCCCGCCATGCTGATCACGGCGGGCGTTTTTGTATCGGAGATATTGAGGTGTGGAAATTTAATCACATTGCATATTCCTTAATATGATATTTCTTCCCTTTTGATTGACTAAGTGTAATATTAGTTTATTGCACGCAATGCCTGTCGGCCGCGTGATCCTTCTGGAGGAAGATCGTGGTCCAAGACGTTGCAACCGCAGCGCTATCGGCCGTGTCCGCGCTATCCGCGCCTGACGCGAGCTTGCCCATGGGCCTGATCCAGCGCCCCGACGGCATTTATATCGACCTCGGCCTGCCGCCGCCGGCGCGCGCCGCCGCCATCAACCAGGTATACGCTGCCGGCTTCTGCCTGGCAGGGTTGTCTTACCCGGTACTGATCAAGGCGCTGTACGACGTCGGTCCCGATCTTGGCCTGGCCGAGAACCAGAACCAGAACCAGAACCAGAACCAGATACAGACCCAGGCCGTGCGCCTGGCCAGCGCTGCGCGCCAGATCCCTGTCAGCCGCCTGCCGCTCTACAAGCCGCCCAAGCCGGGCCGTGGCTATGCCGAATATTATTTCGAGCCGCTGTTCCTCGACGAGGAAGTGCTGGCCGACGGCACCGTGCTGCCTGAGCGCGTGGCGCGGCTCGACGTCGACGAATTCGTCGCTGCCATGTGGGGCCACGGCATCCGCTTCGGCATCGACGTGGCGGCGGTGTTCAACGCCATCAAGTCGCCCAAGGCCGAACGGATTACCTTTGCCACCGACCTCGAACCGGAGCCGGGGCAAGACGCCACGGTGCTCGAGGTGTCGGACGCGCTGCACCGCAGCGACGCGCCCAAGGCCCGCGCCGACGGCCGCATCGACCTGCACAGCTTCGAGAACCGCTTCCCGCAAATCAAGGCCGGCGTGCGGCTGCTGAAAAAAGTACCTGCCGCGCCAGGCCTGCCGGGGTTCGACCTGGCCGGCCGCATGACGGCGCCGGCGCCTCCGGCCGACCTGGTGCTGGGCCACCTGGCCGGCGACGGCACCGAGGTGCAGCAGCTGGCCGATGGCGACTACATCGTCTCGACCCGCGAGGGTTTCCTGGCCGTGGATCCCAAGTCTCATCGGGTGTCGGTGACCGACAAGATCGTCAGTCTCGACGGCGTCAGTGGGCGCACTACCGGCAACCTGGAACTAGCCGGCGCCTACGAAGAATATGGCGACGTGCAGGAGCAGCGCGACGTGACCGGCGGCGACATCACGGTGCACGGCAACGTCTACGGCAATATCCACTCGCGCGGCGGCGCCGTGGTGCTGGACCGGAACCTGGTGGGCGGCAGCATCCGCAACGCCAACGGTCCGATCACCATCGCCGGCGTGGCTTCCAATGCGGTGATCCACACCGGCAGCGGCGCCATCACCGTGGCGCGTGCCGAGAACTGCATCATCTCCGGCGGCAGCGTGACCATTGGCGAGGCGTCCAATTGCGAGATCGTCGCCGATGCGCTGCGCATCGCCACGGCCGAAGGTTGCGCGGTGGCCGGGCGCGACGTGGAAATCGAATGCGCCGGCCCGCGCCGCCGCACCGAGATGGTGGTGTACGTGCTGCTGCGCGACGTTGCCCGCTTCGACCAGGAACTCGCCGAGCTCGATCTGCGGCGGGGCGAACTGGCGCGTGCGCTGGCGGGCCACGAGGAAGAAGCGGCGCGCATCTCGGCGCTGCCTGACATGCGGCGCTACCTGGCGCTGGCGCAGAAGCTGCGCAACCAGGAACTGACCGTGTCGCCCGAGCAGGCGCACATCCTGCGCAAGATCGCCGCCGGCGTGGCCGAGCCGATGCAGGCGCTCGACCGTTTGAAGAAGGATGGCCAGATGGCGCTCACCCAGCAAAAACTGCTGTGCGACCGCATCGACAGCGTGATGGCGCAAAAGCTGGCGGCCGCGGGGACCGCGCGCTGCGGCTTGCACATGGTCAGCGGCGAGACCGTGGTGCGTACCATGCCTTACCCGGTGGCTGCTGCGAGCACGGGCCCCGGCGCCGGCGCCTTGCCGCCATTGGCGCAACTGCCGGCCAGGGACATCAAGCAGCGCCTGCGCGGCACACCGGCCGGCGGCGCGGTGCTGTTCTGGGAAAGCGAGGGGGCGCTGAACTGGCACCTGGACCCGTCGGCAAGTACACAATGACGGCGGTTCATGCTAGGCTATAGGACATATTAAAAAAGTGAAGGAGCGCTCCGCTCCGACGTACATCTTCGTGGGGAATACCGTGTCAAACGCAACGACGTTGAATTCAGGCGCCGAGGGCGAACTGCCCGCAGCGCTCGTCAAGCGTGATGATGGCATCTACTTCGACGTTGCTGCCACGCCCGTGGCGCGCCTGGCCGCAGTCGGCCAGATCTTCCTTGGCGGCGCCTGCTTCGTGGGGCTGCACTACGCCGTCTTCACCAAGATGGTCTACAACGCCGGTCCCGACTTGCCACCCGCGCTGGCCGAGCGTCCGCTGCTGCGTTTTGCCGACCGCGTCGAGCCTTTTCATCCCGCGCGCCGCCAGTTGTACAAGAGCGTCAAGGTCATCGGCGGCGAGGCCGAATATTATTTCGAGCAGGTGTACTTCGACGTGCCTGGCCTGCCTTCGCAGCCGGCGCGCCTGAATTTCGACGAATTTGTCGCCGACATGTGGATCAAGGGCATCCGCTTCGGCATCGACGCGCCGGCGGTGCGCGACGTGATCGCCACCGGTCGCGTGGCGCGCATCACGGTGGCCCGGCGCCTGAATGCCATGCCCGGACGCGACGCCGCCATCGTGGAAGTCTCGCGCGATATCCATCGCAGCGACGCCCCGCGCGAAAAGTCGGATGGCCGGCTCGATTTACAGACATTCCAGAACCGCTTCCCGCAGGTCAAACCGCAGGTCAAGCTGCTGCGCAAGGTGCCGCCCGTGCCGGGCGTGCGCGGTTTCGAGATGTCGGGTGCGGTGATCGACCCGCCGGCGCCCAAGGACCTGGAGCTGACGTCGGTGGCTGGCGAGGGCACGATGATCGAAAACTTTCGCGATGGCGAATACCTGGTGTCGTCGGTCGAAGGTTTTCTCAGCGTGGATCCCAAGACCCGCCGCATCTCGATCGGTCCCAAGATCATCAGCCGCGAGGGCGTGAGCGCCCGCACCACCGGCAATTTGCAGTTGACCGGCGAGTATGAAGAATTCGGCGCGGTGCAGGAGCAGCGCAAGGTTGAAGGCGGCAACATCACCATCCACGGCGATGTCTACGGCGGCATCGAGTCGCGTGGCGGCGACATTTCCCTCAACAGCAACCTGATGGGGGGCACGGCCCTGAATGCCGACGGCGGCATCCGCGTGCGCGGCGTGGCCTCGGGCGCGGTGCTGCAAACCAAAAAAGGCGAGGTCGCGCTCACCCGCGCCGAGAACTGCGTCATCTCCGGCACCAGGGTGGTGATCGGTGAGGCCATCAACTGCGAGATCATGGCCGACGAGGTGGTGATCAAGGTAGCCGAAGGCTGCGCGATTGCCGCACGTTCCATCGAGATCGTTCACGCCGGCCCGCGCAAGCAAAGCGAGATGCTGCTGTACGTGCTGGTGCCCGACACCGCCGCCTACGACAAGCGCGTGGCAGACCTGCTGCCGAGGGTAGCGGCAGCCCAGCGCGAAGCGGCCCAGCACAAGCAGGAGATGGATGCCATCACCAGCCAGGCCGAGGTGCGCAACTACCTCACCCTGGCCACCCGCGTGCGCAAGCGCGAAGTGGTGCTCACGCCGGATCAGGAGCCGCTGTTCCACCGCATGGCCACCGCCGTGGGCCCGGCGCTGCGCTCGGTGGGGCGCATTTCGCTCGCGCTCAAGGCCGCGCAGGTACAGGAAGAACAGGCGCGTGCCGAAGTGGCGCAGGCAGAACGCGACAAGCGCACATTGATCGGCAAGTCGCACTGCTCGGTCGAGCTGCTGCAGGGCGAAGTGCAATTGCGGCCGATGACGTACGTGCCCGACGGCATGGCGCCCTATGATTACTCGCCCAAGGAAATCAAGGCCAGGGTGCGGGCGTCGGCAGCGGGTACGCCTTCGCTGTTCTTCGGCAGCGTCGGGCCTATTCACTGGGCGCCGCCACAGGGCGATTAATCCAGCAGCGCTGCCAGCAGTTCACGCGCCGGGGCGGGCAGGGTGCTCCGGTCGCGCACGCAGACCAGCAGCTTGCGCGCGGCCCAGTCGTCGGTCAATTTTACCGTTTTCAGCAAACGTTCGTCATCATGGCGGCGCGCCGCCGTTGCCGGCAGCAGCGCCACACCGGCGCCGGCAGCGCACATGCGGCACACCGCCTCGAAGCTGCGCAGCCTGATGTTGCAATGCAGGCGCCGCCCCAGCCGCGCCGCCTGGCCGGTGGCGTACTGTTGCAGCGCGCTGTCGCCAGCCAGCCCCAGAAAATCGTGATCGAGCGCATCGACAAACGCCATGCTGCGGCGCTGGCCCAGTTGCCGCGCCAGCGGATGATTGCGCGCCATCGCCAGCACCAGGGTGTCGTCGCAGACCGCGAAGGTCTGCAGCGCAGCGCTGTCCACCGCATCGGTGATGATGCCGATGTCGGCTACCCCCTCGGCCACGGCCTGCACGATGTCGCGACTTGGCCGCTCTTCCAGGTCCACGCCCAGGCCCGGATGGGCAGCCAGGAACGCGGCCAGCGCATCGGGCAAAAATTCGGTCATGGCCGAGGTGTTGCACAGCAGTCGAATTTGCCCCTTCAAGCCATTGGCGAACTGCGCCAGGTCGCCGCGCAGGTCTTCCACCTGGCGGCCGATGATGCGCGCGTGACGCAGCAGCGCCAGTCCGGCCTCGGTGGGTTCCACGCCGCGGCGGCCGCGTCGCAGCAGCGGTACGCCCAGCGCTTGCTCCAGGCCGCGCACGCGGGCGCTGGCCGATGGCAGCGCCAAATGCGCCAGCCGGGCGCCGGCGGTGATGCTGCCGCTGTCGGCGATGTGGGCGAACAGTTGCAGGTCGGTCAGGTCGAAACGCATGGCAGCCTATGTCAATGACGAAGTCTGCCTCAGTATATTCCACATTTGCAGCAGCGCTCCGCAGGAGGACAATGGCGTTCATGGACAACATGACTCTGTTTATTGCGCTGGTTTTCGTGCTGGCTGGCCTGGTCAAGGGCGTGACCGGGATGGGGCTGCCCACGGTTGCCGTGGCCTTGCTGTCGTTGAAGATGGCGCCGCTGGAAGCGGCAGCCTTGCTGATCGTGCCTTCGGCGTTGACGAACGTATGGCAGCTGGCCACCGGCCCGGCGCTCTACCCGCTGTGGCGCCGGCTGCGGCCGATGCTGCTGGCCACTTGCGTGGGCACCGGCATGGGCGGGTGGCTGCTGCTCGCGCCAGGCGCCGGCACAGGTAGTGAGGCGGCATGGACACCGGCGGTGCTCGGCGTGCTGCTGGCCGGTTACGGCACATTGGGCCTGTCGGGCTGGCGCGGCCGGGTGCCGCAGGCGGCGCAGCGCTGGGCGGGGCCGCTGGCCGGCCTGGCCACCGGCGCCATCGCCAGCACCACTGGCGTCTTCATCATGCCGGCCGCACCGTACCTGCAGGCGCTGGACCTCGACCGCGAAGACCTGGTGCAGGCGCTGGGCCTGAGCTTTACGGTATCGACGCTGGCGCTGGCGGCCATGCTGGCCTGGCGCGGCGACTGGCACGCGGGCGCCGCCACTGGCTCACTATTGGCGTTGCTGCCGGCGGCGCTGGGCATCGTGGTGGGCCAGTGGCTGCGCCAGCGCATGTCGGCTGCGGTGTTCCGGCGCTGCTTCTTTATCGCCCTGATCGGGCTGGGATTGCACCAGTGCGTGCGGGCGGCCATGACCATGGCCGCCTGACTACAGCGTCACCTTGCCGCGCAGTTGCTTGCGCTCGCCGTCTTTGGCTTTGCCGTCCAGACGGCGGCGTTGCGAACCGCGCGTGGGCTTGGTGGCGCGGCGGATGGCTGGCAGTACCGCCACGCTGTCCACCAGTTCCTGCAGGCGCCGCAGCGCGTCTTCCTTGTTGGCTTCCTGGCTGCGCGACTGCTGGGCCTTGATCACCACCACGCCATCGCGCGTGATGCGGCTGTCGCGCAGGGCCAGCAGGCGTTCCTTGATGTGTTCGGGCAGCGAGGAGGTGGCGATGGCAAAGCGCAGGTGCACTGCGCTGGAGACCTTGTTGACGTTCTGGCCGCCCGGTCCCTGCGCGCGGATGGCGTTCAGTTCCACCTCGTTGATGTCGATCTGCTGGTTCATCGGCGCATTGTAGCAAACAGGCCGCGGCGCGCCCTGTGAAAGTTGATTCCAGTCAACATCCGCAGCGGGCAGCGCGGCTACCATGGCACATGCCTGTTACCGCACGCCCGAGGACGAAAGGATCATCATGTCGCGCATCTCCCACCCAGCTACGCAAACGTCCACCGCCATTGCAGTCGCCGGCACCGCCGCAGCGACCGCGCGGCAATACCTGGTGTTCCGGCTCGGCGGCCTCGATTACGCGCTCGACTTCGGCAAGGTGCAGGAACTGCGGCCGCTCAAGGAGCTCGAGCGTTTTTCGGCGGACGGGGAAATCATCAGCGGCGTCGCGGTCTCGCGCGGCGTGATCATGCCGATTGTCGACATGCGCATCGCTTTCGGCCCACGGCCACCGAAACACGATCCGCTGACGGACGTGATCATTTTAAAGCTGTCGAGCTGCGTGATGGGGATGGTGGTCGATGGTGTGACCGACATCGTGTCGCTGACGATGGCGCAGTTGCAGCCGATACCGCTGGCCGATACGCCGCCAGCGGTTGCGCCGCAGGTTGATTACCTTCTCGGCATCGGCGCGGTCGATGGCCGCCGCCTGATCGTGGTCGATATCGACAAGCTGATGTCGATCCGCAAATTTCCCTGCACCCCACGCCAGGCGGCTTGATACAAAAGCTTACGCCAGCGCTTCCAGCTCTTCCTGCAACTGCAGCCACTGTGCTTCCAGCTCGCCCAGGTCCTTGGTGAAGAAGGTCTGGTCGGCCAGCGCCTGTTTCAACTTGGCCTTGTTGGCTGCTTCGTAGATGGTCGCATCGGCCAGGCGGCCATCGACTTCCGCTTTTTGTGCGCTGCGCTTGGCAATCTGGTCGTCCAGGCGCTTGATCTTCTGTTCCAGCGGCTTGCGCAGCGTGGCCAGGCGCTGGCGGTCTTCCGCTTCCTTGCGCTTCTGGTCCTTGGTGTTGACCACTGGGGCCGACGGCGGCGCCACCGGCGATGCCACCGGGAAGTCGGTCTTGTTGGCCTTGCCCGCAGCCGGCAGCACGTCGGTGCCCTTACCGAGCTTGGTCTTGAACAGCCAGTCCTTGTAGTCGTCCAGGTCGCCGTCGAACGGTTGCAGCTTGCCGTCGGCGACGATGATGAATTCGTCGGTGGTAGCGCGCAGCAGGTGGCGATCGTGGGAGACCACGACCAGCGTGCCTTCGAACTGCGCCAGCGCCTCGGTCAGCGCTTCACGCGTTTCCAGGTCGAGGTGATTGGTTGGTTCATCGAGCAGCAGCAGGTTAGGGCGCTGCCAGACGATCAGTGCCAGCGCCAGGCGCGCCTTTTCGCCACCGGAGAACGGCGCGATCGAGCTGGTGACCATGGTGCCGGGGAAGTTGAAGCCGCCGAGGAAGTTACGCAGTTCCTGCTCGCGTACGGTCGGGGCGATCTTGGCCAGGTGCCACAGCGGTGATTCGTCGTGGCGCAGCATCTCCACCTGGTGCTGGGCGAAGTAGCCGATATTGAGGCCCTTGCCGATGGTGGCGTCGCCGGTCAGCGGCGCCAGTTCACCGGCGATGGTCTTGATCAGCGTCGATTTACCGGCGCCGTTCACACCCAGCAGGCCAATGCGTTGGCCGATCTGCAGCGAGAACTTGATGTTGTTGACGATGGTCTTGGTGGTGACTTCGCCGGTTTTCTCGTTCTCGATCCTGTAGCCGGCATCCACGTCTTCCATCACCAGCAGCGGGTTCGGGGCGCTGAGCGGCTCGCGGAATTCGAACGAGAATTCGGCGGCGGCGCGCAGCGGCGCCAGTTCTTCCATCTTGGCCAGCGCCTTCATGCGGCTTTGCGCCTGGCGCGCCTTGGAGGCTTGCGCCTTGAAGCGGTTGACGAACGATTCCAGGTGGGCGCGCTTGCGCTGCTGCTTTTCCAGCGCGCCGGCGGCCAGGATCATCTGCGCTGCGCGTTGACGCTCGAACGACGAGTAGTTGCCCGAGTAGCGTTTGAGCTTGCGCTCGTCGATGTGCACCACCACGTTCACCACTTCGTCGAGGAAGTCGCGATCGTGGGAGATGATGAGCAGGGTGCCCGGATAGCGTTTGAGCCAGTCCTCGAGCCAGATGATGGCGTCCAGGTCCAGGTGATTGGTTGGTTCATCGAGCAGCAGCAGGTCGGAAGGGCACATCAGCGCCTGCGCCAGGTTCAAACGCATGCGCCAGCCGCCCGAGAAACTCGAGACGGGACGCTGCATCTGTTCGATGGTGAAACCAAGACCCAGCAGCAGTTGCTCGCCGCGCGACTGCACGGTGTAGGCGTCGGCATCGGCCAGCGCGCTGTAGATGTTACCGATGGCGATACCGTTTTCGCTCGACTCGGGCGCCGCTTCCAGGCGCGCCAGTTCGGCTTCGAGCTTGCGCAGGCCGACGTCGCCGTCGATCGCGTAGTCGAGTGCCGCGCGTTCGAGCGGCGGGGTTTCCTGGGCTACGTGGGCCACGCGCCACTTGGCCGGGAAGTCGATTTCGCCCTGGTCGGGATGGAGCTCGCCGCGCATCATGGCGAACAGGCTCGATTTGCCGGCGCCATTGGCGCCGATCAGGCCGATCTTGTCGCCCGGGTTGAGGGTAACGTCGACTTGTTCCAGCAGCGGCTTGGTGCCGCGCATCAGGCTTACTTGTATGAAGCGGATCATGTTGTTCTTTTACAGTTTGAGCTGGTCGGCGGTCAGCAGGAATACCATGTCGTCGCCGTTGCTTGTGGTGAGCCAGGTCAGGCCCATCTCGCCGAAGGCAGCTTCGGCGAATTCTTTTTCATTGCCGATTTCGACAATCAGGATGCCGTCGTCGGTCAGGCGTTCGGCCGCGCCAGCGACGATGCGGCGCACGATGTCCATGCCATCCTTGCCGCCGTCGAGCGCCAGTTCCGGCTCGGCGCGGTATTCCATCGGCAGCTTGCTCATCGACGACGAGTTCACGTACGGTGGATTGGTGATGATCAGGTCATATTTTTTGGCCGGCACGTTGGCGTACAGGTCCGACTCGATCAGGGTCAGGCGGTCTTGCAGCGCGTAGGTGGCGACGTTTTTACGTGCCACTTCCAGTGCGTCGGCCGAGATGTCCACGGCATCGACTTGCGCGTCGGGGAAGGCGTCGGCCATCATGATGGCCAGGCAACCGGAGCCCGTGCACAGTTCCAGGATGTTTTCGATATCGTCCGGCGAGTTGACCCACGGCGCAAAATATTCGGGTATCAGCTCGGCGATGAAGGAGCGCGGCACGATGGTGCGTTCATCGACGTAGAAGCTATAGGTTCCGAGCCACGCCTCGTTGGTGATGTAGGCGGCCGGCACGCGTTCGTCCGTACGGCGGGCAATCACGGCCAGCACCGACGCCACTTCTTCCGGCAGCAGCCTGGCGTCGAGGAAGGGCTCCAGGCGATCGAGCGGCAGCTTGAGCGTGTGCAGGATCAGGTAAGCGGCTTCGTCGAATGCTTCTGCGCTGCCGTGGCCGAAGAACAGCTTGGCCGTATTGAAACGGGTGACGGCGTAGCGCAGCAGGTCGCGCGGCGTGGTGAAAGGCGTGGTGTTCATGGCTATCTCGTTCGGTAAAGTGCCGGGCAAACGCCCGGCGCACTGCGTCAGGCCAGCAGGTTTTCCAGCGTGCGGCGGTAAATATTCTTGAGCGGATCGACGAAACGCAGCTCGATATGCTCGTCGATCTTGTGGATGCTGGCGTTGGGAGGGCCGAATTCTATCACCTGGGGGCAGATCTGGGCGATAAAGCGCCCGTCCGACGTTCCGCCGGTGGTCGACAGTTCGGTGTCAACGCCGGTTTCCGACTTGATCGCGGCGGACAAGGCATCGCTCAAGGTGCCGCGCGGGGTGAGGAACGGCAGGCCGCTCAGCGCCCACTTCAGTTCGTAATGCAGGCCGTGGTTATCCAGGATGGCGTGCACGCGGCGCTTGAGTTCCTCGTGCGTGCTGGCGGTGGAAAAGCGGAAGTTGAAGTCGATGACCATCTCGCCGGGAATGACGTTGTTGGCGCCCGTGCCGGCATTGATGTTCGACATTTGCCATGACGTGGGCAGGTAGTACTCGTTGCCTTCGTCCCAGACCTCTGCCACCAGTTCGGCCAGCGCGGGCGCCGCCAGGTGGATCGGGTTGCGCGCCAGTTGCGGGTAGGCGATGTGGCCCTGCACACCCTTGATGGCCAGCTTGCCCGACAGGGAACCGCGGCGGCCGTTCTTGATGGTGTCGCCCAACGTTTCGCCGGAGGTCGGTTCACCGACGATGCAGTAGTCGATGGTTTCGCCGCGCTCCTTGAGCACATTGCACACTACGACCGTGCCATCGATGGCCGGGCCTTCTTCGTCGCTGGTGATCAAAAAGGCGATCGAACCCTTGTGGTCGGCGTGCTCGGCGACGAATTCTTCCACCGCCACCACGAACGCCGCGATCGACGTCTTCATGTCGGCAGCGCCCCGGCCATACAGCTTGCCGTCGCGGTGCGTGGGGTTGAAGGGCAGCGACTGCCATTGATCGGCCGGGCCGGTGGGCACCACGTCGGTGTGACCGGCAAACACCAGCACCGGCGAGGTCGTGCCACGGCGCGCCCACAGGTTGGTCACGTCGTTGGAGATAATGGTCTCGCACACGAAGCCCAGGGGAGTGAGCAGGTCGATCAGGTGCTGCTGGCAGCCCTTGTCGTCGGGGGTGACGGAGGACAGGGAAATCAGCTTTTCGGTCAGCGCCAGGGTTTTCGAAGGTGTCATGTCAGGTATTGAAGATTTGTTGGTATTGCGCGTCGCTGAAACCGACGGCACAGGCGCCATCGTTGTCCAGCACCGGGCGCTTGATGATCGAAGGGTTTTCCAGCATCAGGGCGATCGCCGCTTCGTCATCGACAATGGCTGCCTTGCGCTCGTCGGACAGGGCGCGCCAGGTAGTGCCTTTACGGTTGACCAGCACGTCGCGCGGCACCTGCTTGAGCCAGTCGGCGACGGTCTCGCGCGCCAGGCCCTGCTTCTTGAAATCGTGGAACGTGAAGTCGTGCTGCTGGTCGGCCAGCCAGGTGCGCGCCTTTTTGACGGTGTCGCAGTTGGGGATGCCGTAGAGGGTGATTTTCATTGACGGTCTAGAACTGTTGAAGGGTTGCTGCTTTGCGGGGGCTATAGCTTATCACGCACTGCATTGCCAACAAAATTTCCAGCGCCTTCTGACTCAGGTATTGAGGGTGAAACCTGTGAATGAAGCCGACCCGGAGGCCGCGCCTGCCGAACTATCGCCAGCAGATGCACCACCTGCACCACCCGCGCCCCTTTGCTCCGGCCCATTATTGAGCTGCCACAGCAGGTTGCTGGCGGAATCGGCATTGGCCAGCGCTTCCTCGGCACTGATCACTCCATCGCGCACCAGCTTGACCAGCGCCTGCTCGAACGATTGCGAGCCGGGCGACATGCTGTTGTCCATTGCGTCCTTGATCTCGCCAATGCGGCCGCCCTCGATCAGGTCGGCCACCGCGCGTGAGTTAACCATCACTTCCACGGCTGCCGCGCGGGCGCCGCCGGCCAGGGCCGGCACCAGCCGCTGCGAGACAATGGCCTTCACGGCCGACGACAGGTCCTGCATCAGCGCCATGCGGCTCTCGATCGGATAAAAACCGATGATGCGATTGAGCGCGTTGTAGCTGTTATTGGCGTGCAGCGTGGCGACCACCAGGTGGCCCGACTGCGCGTAGGCGATGGCCGCCGCCATGGCTTCCTTGTCGCGGATCTCGCCGATCAGGATGCAGTCCGGCGCCTGGCGCATGGAGTTGCGCAGGGCGGTGGCAAAGCTGGTGGCGTCGCTGCCGATCTCGCGCTGGTTGACGATCGACTGCTTGTTCGTAAACAGGAATTCGATCGGGTCTTCGAGCGTGAGGATATGACCTGCGGAGTGGGCGTTGCGGTGGTCGAGCATCGCCGCAATCGTGGTCGATTTGCCCGAGCCGGTGGAGCCGACCACCAGCAGCAGCCCACGCTTGGCCATGATCAGGTCCGCCAGCACGGGCGGTACCTTGAGGTCGGCCAGGGCAGGGATGGCGCCGGGCACGTAGCGGAACACGGCCGAGACGCTGCCGCGCTGGCGGAATGCCGACAGCCGGAAGCGGCCCACGCCGGCCAGCGAGATGCCCATATTGAGTTCGTTGGTGTCGGCCAGTTCGGCCATTTGTGCCGGAGACGCGACCTGGGCCAGCAGCGCCTCGATGTTCTCGGGCGTCAGTAACTGCTGGTTGACCGGCAGCAGTTTGCCGCCGATCTTGAAATGCACGGGAGAGTTGGCGGCGAAAAACATATCGGACGCATGCTTTTCCTGCATCAGCTGGAACAGGCGTTCCATGGCCATCGCCTTCTCCCGGTTGGCTTACCTGGTTACTTAGATACCGCGCAGCAGCTCGTTGATGCCGGTCTTGGCGCGGGTTTTGGCGTCCACGCGCTTGACGATCACCGCGCAGTACAGGGAGTACTTGCCGTCTTCCGATGGCAGGCTGCCCGATACCACCACCGAACCCGAAGGCACGCGGCCGTAGGTCACTTCGCCGGTGGCGCGGTCGTAGATCTTGGTCGACTGGCCGATGTACACGCCCATCGAGATCACCGAGTTTTCTTCGACGATCACGCCTTCGACGATTTCCGAACGGGCGCCGATGAAGCAGTTGTCTTCGATGATGGTCGGATTGGCCTGCATAGGTTCCAGCACGCCGCCGATACCCACGCCGCCCGACAGGTGGACGTTCTTGCCGATCTGCGCGCACGAACCGACGGTGGCCCAGGTATCGACCATGGCGCCTTCATCGACGTAGGCGCCGATGTTGACGTACGAAGGCATCAGCACCACGTTCTTGGCGATGAACGAACCACGGCGCGCAACCGCTGGCGGCACCACGCGGAAACCGCCCTTGGCGAAATCGGCTTCGGTGTAGTTGGCGAACTTGGTTGGCACCTTGTCGTAGAACTGCATGGTGCCGTCCGACGGCATGGCCACGTTGTTCTCGAGGCGGAACGACAGCAGCACGGCTTTCTTGACCCACTGGTTCACGACCCAGTCGCCCGTGGTTTTTTCGGCCACGCGGATGGTGCCCGCGTCCAGGCCGGCGATCACGTGCGAGACAGCGTCACGCAGTTCGGCGGCGCCGTTGGCCGGGTTGATGTTGGCGCGGTCTTCCCATGCCTGGTCGATGATTTGCGGGAGTTGTTGGGTCATGATGGTGATCTTTATTTAACGAGGGTTTTGCAGAATTGGACGATGCGCTGCGCAGCTTCGAGGCCTTCGGACGTTTCCGCCACCAGTGCCATGCGGATGCGGTTGCGGCCAGGGTTCACACCGTGCGCATCGCGCGCCAAGTAGCTGCCCGGCAGGACCGTGACATTATATTCGGCATACAGGCGCTGAGCGAACTCGGTGTCCGACAGGCCGGTACGGGTGACATCGGCCCACAGGTAGAAGCCGGCATCGGGCAATGCCACGTCCAGCACCTGTTGCAGCAGCGGCGTGATGGCGTTGAACTTGGCGCGGTATTGTTCGCGATTGTCTTCGACATGGGTTTCGTCGTTCCAGGCCGCGATGGACGCAGCCTGCACGACGGTGCTCATGGCGCTGCCGTGGTAGGTGCGGTACAACAGGAATTTTTTCAGTACGTCGGCGTCGCCGGCCACGAAGCCCGAGCGCATGCCCGGCACGTTGGACCGCTTGGACAGGCTGGAAAACACCACCAGCCGCGCGTATGGTTTCTGCACCGACGACAGGCCCAGGATGTGGGCTGCCTGCAGCGCGCCCAGCGGCGCTTCGACACCGTGGTAGATCTCGGAGTAGCACTCGTCGGCGGCGATGACGAAGTTGTAGCGCTCCGACAGCGCGAACAGGTTTTCCCAGTCGGTGAGCGTGAGCACGGCGCCGGTGGGGTTGCCAGGGGAGCACAGGAACAGCAATGACACGCGCTCCCACACCGAGGCGGGAATGCCGTCATAGTCGCAGCCGAAGTTGCGCGCCGGGTCGGAGTTGACGAAATACGGCTCGGCGCCGGCCAGGTAGGCCGCGCCTTCATAGATCTGGTAGAACGGATTGGGGCACACCACCAGCGACCTGGCGGCCGGGTCGATCACGGTTTGCGCGAACGCGAACAGCGCCTCGCGCGAACCGTTTACCGGCAGTACCTGGGTGGCCGGATTAATTGTCGGCAGACCGTAGCGGCGCTCCAGCCAGCCGGCAATCGCGCTGCGCAGCGCGTCGGTGCCGATCGTGGTGGGGTAGGTGGCCAGGCCGCCAATATTGTCGATCAGCGCCTGGGCGATGAACGGCGGCGTTGGATGCTTGGGTTCTCCCATGCCCAGGCTGATCGCCTTGAACTGGTCATTGGGCGTCACTTGCGCGAACAACTGGCGCAGCTTTTCGAACGGGTACGGTTGCAGCTTGTCGAGATGTGGATTCACGGGGATGCTAACGTTGTTGACGATGTTGGAAAAAAAGCAGCGTGGGTCACGCATTATAGCGTCTCTGTCCGGGCGTGGTTCTCCGGGCTCGATACTCCGTGAGATACTACGCCGATATCAAAGCATCAAGGGAGCAGGGATCGCCATGCAAGTAGAACAATATGACGAAGTGCTGGGCGCGCAAGTGAGCCGCCAGGTGATGATCACGCGTCTGGCCACGGGGCTGGTGCAGGGCGTGCTGCTGTATCTGCTCTACCGCGCCGCCACCATCAATATGTGGCCCGCCACCCAGCCGTTCCTGTTCATGCCGCTGTTTATGCTGGTGCTGCTGTTGCCGGTGGTGTTCATTTCCAGCGTCGGCCACATGACGTCGCGGAACGTCGCGCGGTGGACTGCTGCCGCCGGCGTAGTGCTGGTGGTGCTGGCGCTGCACGAAGCGTGGCGCAGTGCGGGTGCCGTGGACCTCAACTACGGCTTCATGGGGCGGCCGTCGCAGCGCGTGCCCTCGATGCTGGTGATCGTGTTTTCAGGCGTATTCCTGTACATCGCCCATGCGCTGGTCATGGCTGGCGCCACCGACGGCAAGCGTATCGCCAGCTATGGCAGTTATTTTGAAGTGGCCTGGAAGCTGGCCGTGCAACTGCTGTTCTCCGCCTTCTTCGTCGGCGCACTGTGGTCGGTGCTGTGGATGGGCGCGAGCCTGTTCGACATGATCAAGCTCGACTTCCTCCAGCGCCTGCTGATGAAACCGTGGTTCGTGGCGCCGGTGATCTGCTTCGCCTTCTCGTGCGCGCTGCACATTACCGATGTGCGGCCGTCCATCGTGCGCGGCATCCGTTCGCTGCTGCTGGTGCTGGCGTCCTGGATCCTGCCGGTGGCCGTGGTGCTCATCGGCGGCTTCCTGTGTACGTTGCCGTTCACCGGCCTCGATGGCCTGTGGAAGACCCGTTTTGCCACCTCGCTGCTGCTTACCACCGTGGCCGTGCTGGTCATGCTGATCAACTGCGCTTTCCAGAACGGCCAGACCGCCGCCAGCCTGCCAATCCGCATCGCCGCCCGCATGGCGGCCATCCTGCTGTTGCCATTGACCGGCATCGCGATTTACGCGCTGGGATTGCGGGTGCACGAATATGGCTGGACGTCCGACCGCGTGGTGGCTGCCGCCTGCCTGCTGGTGGCATCGTGCTACGCGATCGGCTACCAGTGGGCCGCGCACCGCTACGAAACCTGGCTGGTCGAGATCGCGCCAGTCAACGTGGGCGCGGCGTTCCTGGTGCTGGCGGTGCTGCTGACGCTGTTTACGCCGATCGCCGATCCGGCCCGCATCGCAGTGGCCAACCAGGTGGCGCGCCTGGAAAAGGGGCTGGTCAAGGCCGACAAGTTCGATTACCGCTACCTGCGTTTCGACGGCCAGCGGTATGGCCAGGAGGCCTTGCAGCAGCTGGTGCGACAGGGCGTGGGGACGGAGCCGAAAGTGGTGAGCGCCAAGGCTGCGGCGGTGCTCAAGCAAATGGAGCGCTGGACCCCTGAAATTGGCAAAGCGACGGTGGAGAGCGTCGCCGCCAATATCACGATGGTGCCGGTGAGCGAGACGCTGCCGGCCAGTTTCATCGCCCAGCAGTGGAAAGAGTCCACCGACCGGCCGCTGCCCGGTTGCCTGACAAGCGAGAACCGCGAATGCACGGCGCTGCTGCTCGATGCCAACGGCGATGGCCAACGCGACGTCATGCTGATCAATAAGGATTACGGCGACGGCTTCCTGTTCCTGGAACAGCCGGGCGGCCTGTGGGTGCTGTCGGCAACGCTCGACATTCGCTGCCGGCCGATGCTCGAAGCATTGCGCAAGGGCCGCTACCAGCTGGTCGATCCGGGTCTGAAGGCGGTCAACGTGGGCGGCCTGCGATTGCAGTTCTCACCGGTGTACTCTTACGACGACTGCAACGCCATCAAGCCAAACTAGCCTGCAAAGGGCAGGCGAACATGTCGTGGTGCAGGCGCCGCGCCAGCTCGCCGCGCAGCGCCTGCAAACCTTCGAGGCGGCGATCGATGTCGGCAAGCTTGCGCGCCAGTGCTATGCGCAACTGCTCGCCGGACGCCTTCGGGTTGGCCAGCAACGGCAGGTCGGCCTCGATTTCCACCAGCGTAAAACCGAGCGACTGCGCCAGGCGGATGTAGCGCAGCCACTCCACCGCCTCCGGTGGATAGTCGCGGTAACCGTTGGCGCTGCGCCGCGCGCGTAGCAGGCCGCGCTTTTCGTAAAACCGCAAGGTGTCGCGCGAGAGGCCGGTAGCGTCGGCTATTTCTCCTATCTGCATCGGTGTTCCTGTTTTTGCTTGACCCTGGAGTGTACTCCAGGCTTTAGCATCCGGTCTCGTTCAACGACAGGAGAGACCATGCAGTTTTCAGCTTCCAGCTTTCGCCGCATCGTGCGCGCCAGCGGCGTGTACGACCTCCTGGTGACGGCGCCGTTTGCCACCCCGTGGACTTTTGCGCTGGCCCACAGCCAGCTCAGCGCCATCAACCAGGCGCTGGGCGGCGCCGCGCTGCCGGCATTCGCGCCGTTCCACGTGCTGTTCGCCTGCCTGCTGGGCAGCGTGGTGCTGGTGTGGTCGGCGCTGCGCATCGCCGATCCGCAGCAGCGGTTCGGGCGCTACGACGGCGCTGCGCGCCTGCTGTTTGGCACCTGGATGGCGTGGGCGCTGAACGCCACCGGTGCGCCGCTGCTATGGCTGTTCATCGTGCCGGAGCTGGCGTGGGGCGTGGTGCAGTGCTGGCCGGTGCGCAAGCCCGGCCAGGGGAGAGGCTGGCGCACGGCGTAATGTCGTATACTGGCGGCCAATTCATCTTCACTGTCAGGCCAACATGTCATTTTCTTCGCTGGGCCTCGCTCCCTCGCTCGTCAACGCTGTCGCCGCCATCGGCTACCAGGAAGCCACCGCCATCCAGCGTGCAGCGATTCCTGCCATCCTGCGCGGCGAGGACGTGCTGGGCGCGGCCCAAACCGGTTCCGGCAAGACCGCCGCCTTCGTGCTGCCGCTGCTGCAATCGCTGCTCGACAACCGCGATGGCCCGCGCCAGTTGCATGGCCTGATCCTGGTGCCCACGCGCGAACTGGCGGCGCAGGTCGGCGAATCGGTGCGCAAGCTGGTCGCGCAGCTGACCATGCCGGTCAAGGTGGCGATCGTGTTCGGCGGCGTGTCGATCAATCCGCAGATGATGGCGCTGCGCGGCGGCGCCGATATCGTGGTGGCCACGCCGGGGCGCCTGCTCGACCTGATCGACCACAATGCGCTGAAAATTTCGCGGGTGGCGATGCTGGTGCTCGACGAAGCCGATCGCCTGCTGGACCTGGGCTTTAGCGAAGAGCTGGCGCGCATACTGGAACTGCTGCCGAAGCAGCGCCAGAACCTGTTCTTTTCCGCGACCTTCCCGCCAGCGGTGCAAACCCTGGCCGACACCATGCTGCACCAGCCAACACGGGTGGAAGTGTTGGCCGAACCGGCGACGAAACCCGATATCGCCCAGCGTGCGATCCTGGTCGATGTACCGCGCCGCACCATGCTGCTGCGTTACCTGATCCTGCAATACCAGTGGGACCGGGTGCTGGTGTTCGTGGCCACCAAGTACGCGGCCGAACACGTGGCCGACAAGCTCAATCGCAACGGCATCAAGGCTGGCGCCTTCCACGGAGAGTTCAGCCAGGGCGCGCGCACCGAGGTGCTGGGCGACTTCAAGGCCGGTCGCCTGCAGGTGCTGGTCGCCACCGACGTCGCCGCGCGCGGCATCGACATCGCCCGCCTGCCGGCCGTGGTCAACTACGATTTGCCGCGTTCGGCCGTGGACTACACCCACCGCATCGGCCGCACCGGCCGCGCTGGCGAGAGCGGCGTGGCGATCAGTTTTGTCAGTGCCGAGACCGAGCAGCATTTTCACCTGATCGAAAAGCGCCAGGACATCCTGCTGGCGCTGGAAACGGTGGCCGGCTTCGAGGCGGTGGAGACGGCGCCGCCGGTCAGTGCGGCGACCGATACCGTCAACGGCGGCATCAAGGGCAAGCGCAAGAGCAAGAAGGACAAGTTGCGCGAGGCTGCGGCCAAGTCGGCCTGATTCAAATTGGATCCCCGCCTGCGCGGGGATGACGGATCCATTCTGCATCGGCGGACCGCTGCGCAGGCGGGCATCCAGTTTCGTCTAACCGCCTGTGCGCTTTGCACTGTGCCCCAACTTCTTCAAATGCTCGACGACCAGATCGCAATGGTCGCCCTGGATTTCGATCACGCCATCCTTGACCGTCCCGCCCGAGCCGCAGGCGCTGCGCAGCTGCTTGCCCAGGGCCGCCAGCGCCGCCGCGTCCAGCGCCAGCCCGCGCACCAGGGTGACGGTCTTGCCGCCGCGCCCCTTCGATTCGCGCGCCACGCGCACGTTGCCGTCGCCTTGCGGCCTGGCCTTGGCCGCTGCCTTGCAGGCACAAGCGGTCAACGGCTTGGCGCAGTCCGGGCACAGGCGGCCGGTTTCGGTGGAGTAGACCAGGCGGCTGCTCACGGCTTGTCCGCCAGCAGGCGCCCCATGAAGATCTCAAAAAAACGCGGCTGGTTCGAGGCCAGGCACACGGCGGCATTCGGTTTGCCGGCGATCTCGCGCGTGTAGCCGTCGTCGGTGACGGCGATGCGCAGCGGCGTGGTGGGGCACACGGTGGGATCGAGCAGCCACGCCACCGGCACCACGTCGAACAGCGACGGCATATTGCTCGACCAGGGCTGGTACGCATTGATCCACTGGTGGTACATCAGCGCCAGCGCATCGGTCACCGGCGACCCGTGTCCGAGCAGGGCGTTGCGCTCGACTTCATCGAGGCGGATCTGGGTGGAATCGACCGGCATCATCACGATCGGCACGCCGGACGTAAACAGCCGCTGCGCACCCTTCACTTCGGAGGCGATGTTGTACTCCTTGTCGGCCGGGCGGGCGGGCACGTACTGCGACTTGCGGTAACCGCTGCGCACCGAGCCACCCATCATCACCACCTGTTTCAGCTTGCCGAAGGTCGCGGCGTCGCGCTCGATGGCAGCGCCCACGTTGGTCAGTGGGCCGAGTGCGAGCAAGGTGATCTTGCCCGGCTGGCGCCTGATTTGATCGAGCAGGAAATCGACCGCCGGCAATGCCGGTGCCGGCTGGCCGCGCTGCGCATAGCGCGCCTGTGTAAACGGCTGCGGATTGCCGGTGGTGGCGATGCCGGTGGCGACCGGAATGCCGCTATGGCCCGTCTCGCGCAGCATGCGCTCGACCAGTCGCGCGCGCAGGGCGGTGTCGCCCCACGCGGTGGTAACGCCGACGATCTCGATCTCCGGGCTTTGCAGCAGCAGCGCCAGCGCGAACGAGTCGTCGATGTCGTCGCCGATGTCCATGTCCACGATGACTTGCTGGCGCTCGGGGGCGGCGTGGGCCGATAAAGTTAGCGTGGTCAGCATGGCGCACGACAGCGCCAGCGTGGACAAAGCCATGCACAAAGGACGGAAAACAGGATAGGCCATGAGCAATCTCGACGCGACAAAAGCGCGATTTTATCAGAGGGCCACCAGCGACTGGGCGCGCGAGGCCGGTCAGCCTTTCGGCTGGCCGGCCGCCAGGTCGATGCGGCGCTGCAAGCGCTGCGCTTCCATCGTATCGCCAGCCTGCTGCGCGCGCATCGCTTGCACGCCGAGCCACGCCATCAGCGGCCGGCGCCAGCCCTGGTTCGACGCCACCTCGACCGCATCGTTCAAGGTTTGCGGTGTGGCTCTGCCGGCGCGCATCAGCACACCGGAGGCCACCAGTTTGGCCAGCGGATCGACAATTGCCTGCACCGCCGCCGCTGCGGCAGCATCGGTCGCGGCAGCAGCTGCGGGGCGGTGCTGTTCGGGCAGCAGGGCAGCATCGGCAGCGGTGGCGTGGCCGGCCAGGTAGGCGGCGTAGGCGCGGTCGGCCAGGCTGGCGTCCTGCGCCAGCTGGTTAAAGCCGGTGCAGTCTTCGAATACCAGCGATGCCACGCGGGTGGCGCAGCGGGTCAGTTCGGCGCGCAGCACCATGGTGGCCTGGCCGGTGCTGGCCAGGGCCTCGCGGGCGCGCTTGAAGTCAGCGTCTTCCACCCGGCTGTTGCCGGTCAGGTAAGCGTTGGTAAAGCGCTCGACCGAGCTTTGCGCGGTCAGTTGCCAGTCCGGCGCGGGCGGGGTATTGCCGCAGCCAGCCAATAGTGCGGCTGCAAGCGCAAGCAGGGAGCGGTTGATGCTCATGGTAGTTTGATCTCCGGGTCGCGCCTGAACGGCCATTTGCGGTTAATGTCGTTGACCAGCTGCTCCACCCGGCGCAAGCTGCTTTCCACCTCGTTGCGCAGCGTGCCCAGATCGGCCGTGGCTTCCTTGGCGTTGGCGCCGACAGCCTGCGCTTCCACCAGCACCGCGTCCATTTTCTTCAGGCTGTTGCGGGCGTCGGCCAGCAGACCGTTGAGCTGAACGATGGTGGCCTGGGCATCGGTCATCACGCCTTGCGGGCCGAAGACCTGTTTGTCGGCATTGCCCACCAGGCTGTCGGCCTTGGTGGCCAGCGCGTTGACGGTGATGAGCAGCTTGTTGGCGCGCTCGGTCAGTTGCTGCGCGCTCTTGTCGTCGCCGGCGATCAGTCCCATCGCGCCGGACGGGCCATTGAGCTTGCCGGTCACGCCCTGGACATTGGCCAGGCTGGCGGCCAGCGCCGAATTTTCGGCCGTGAGGGTGTTGAGGTTTTGCAGCAGGTCGCGCGCGGAGGCCAGCAGGCGCGGGATTTCCGCGCCGGGGTCGCCGACCAGCAGGGTGCGCGCGGCGCCGTCGGGCAGCGGCGGATCGGTGGGAATGCCGGTAAAGGCGCGCAGCTTGGCGCCGCCCACCAGGCCGCGCTCAAGCGTGAAGATGCTCGATGTGCGCAGCCAGTGTGCGTCGTCCTCGGGTACATCGACCAGCACGCGCGCCTTGCCTTCCTTGCTCAACTCGATGCGGCGCACGCGGCCAATGGGAAAGCCGGCAAACGTCACGTCCATGCCGACCACCACGCCGTCGGAGTCGTCGGCTTCGAGTACCAGGCGCTGGGTCGATTCGAAGGCGCCGCGCGCGTACATCAAGTACACGGCCGCACCGGCGACCAGCAGCACCATCAGCACCAGCAGCACGGCCGCCTTGAACTCGGCGTTGCGCACCGGTGTTTCTTGAACTACTTCCTGCGTCGTTTGTTCTGTCATCGTTATACCTAGTAGTAGTTACCCATCAGCGATGCCACTTCGATCAGCAGGATCACCGCGAACAGCCGCACCATGTCCGACAGGCCGTGCGTGACCTTGGCCCGGTAGCTGGCGCCGTAATAGAACGACGAGGCCATCGGGATCAGGCCCACCGCAAGGCTGAAGAAAATGATCTTGAGCGCCAGGATCATGGCGACGGCCGGATTGAACACCTGTCCCACCACGCGCGTGTAGCCGGGCAGGGCGTACGGCGTGAAGCCATACAGCGTCAGGTACGCCAGCACCAGCGTGAGCACGCATGATACTGCGGCCAGCATCCAGACCGCGAAGATGCCGGTGGCCACGCGCGGGAAAAAGGCGCTGCGCAGCTCGTCCAGAGTGGCGGCCGCGCCGGCCTTGCGGCTTTGTGAAAACTCCAGCCCGGTCGGCAGCGTGGTGCGCAGCGCCACGAAAGCGGCAGCCGTGAGCGGAATGAGTTCGAGCGTGAGCACCCGCACCACCAGGTCGAGCGCATAGCGGGTGAGGCCGTAGCTTTGCGAGGTGACCACCACGATGCGGATCAGCACCAGGCTCACCAGCGCCGACAGCACGCCGAACCACACCAGGTTGGGCACCGTGTCGCGCACCAGGTGGTGCGCCAGGATGCGACGGTTATCTTTGCGATATGTGGCCGGCATCACGCCCACGGTGAGCATCAGCACCGAGAAATTGAGCAGCCGCCACCAGTCCAGTATCCACGCCACGGCGCCGCGGTGCAGCCGACGCACGATATTTGGCTGAATGGGATGTGATGGATGAACGCTCATCTTGGCATCTTAGCATTCGCATTGCCCGGTATGGCGTACGGATGCGCGGTCTTCATGCGCCGGGAAAGCTCTCGATGATGGCGTCGGCGGCGGCGCGCACGCGGGCGCTGCGGCTCAGGTCGCCGTGCATCACCAGCCAGACGTCGTAATGATCCACCCGGTCGGGCCACACGCGCACCAGCAGCGGGTCGCCGTCGGCCATGTGGCACGGCAGTTCGGCCACGCCCATGCCCTTGCGGGCGGCGTCGAGCAGCATCAGGCCGCTATTGACTTCGATCGCCACGCGCGCGTTGGTGACCGGCTCGCGGCAGATCTTGTCGCGGTGGCGCGGCGCCACGCTGCCCTGGTATACCACGATGTCGTGGCCGGCCAGTCCCACGCCTTGCTCCGGCGTACCGCGCAGCGCCAGATACGACGGCGCCGCGTACAGGCCCATGCTGCGCTTGACCAGGTGGCGCGAGATCAGGTCGGGGCTGGTGGGTTTGAGCGTGCGCACCGCCAGGTCGGCTTCGCGCCGCGTGAGGCTGGTGATTTCGGTGCCGGTGGTGAGCACGATGCGGATGGCCGGATGGGCTGCGTGCAGGCGCCGCATGGCGTCCACCACGAAGGTGGCCGCCATGGTGTCGGACGTGGTCACCCGCACCACGCCGCACAGGCGGTTGTCGATGCCCTGCATCTCGCGCTGGAATTGCAGTGCGGCCGCCTCCATGGCCTGGGCGGCGGTTACGGCCAGTTCCCCTGCCGGGGTAGCCAGGTAGCCGGACGGCGTGCGCAGGAACAGCCGCGCACCGAGCGAGTCCTCCAGCGCATTCAAGCGGCGCCCCACCGTGGCCTGGTCGATGCCGAGCTGTCCGGCGGCAGCGCGCAGCGTGCTGGCGCGGTAGATGGCGAGAAAAATCCGGGCGTTGTCCCAGTCCATGCGATGTCTTTCGAGCGTGCGATGCATTTTTGCATCGGGGTGCCGATGTTATGCGTCTTTACCGCATTCTGCAAGCTGCCTAAGATGAGGCCCTTCAGACAAGGACTGCTCATGACCACCCCCGTTTTGCCGGCCGCCGCGCCGGCCCGCGAATTTGCGCCGTTGCTGGTGCTGACCACCTTGGCCATCGGCTTCGTGATGGCGATGATCGACGTCACCGCCGTCAACACCGCGCTTTCCGATATTTCCACCAGCCTGGCCGTGCCGCTCGCCGGCCTGGTGTGGGTGGTGGATGGCTACACGCTGACCTTTGCCGCGCTCCTGATGGCCGGCGGTGCGCTGGCCGACCGCTTCGGCCCCAAAGCTGTCTACCAGGGCGGCCTGGCCGTGTTCATCCTCGGCTCGGTGCTGTGCGCGCTGGCGCCCAGTGGCGGGGCGCTCGTCGCTGCGCGCCTGTTGCAGGGGGCCGGCGCGGCGCTGTTCATGCCCAGTTCCCTGAGCCTGCTCACCCACGCCTACGAGGACCCGGCCACGCGCACCCGCATGTTGGCCACCTGGTCGGCCATCGTTGGCTGCTCGTCGGCGGCCGGGCCGCTGGTCGGCGGCTTGCTGGTCCACGAATTCGGCTGGCGCAGCGTGTTCTGGGTGAATGTGCCGATCGGCGTGGCCGGCATCGCGCTGGCGCACATCGTGGCGCCGGCCACGCAGGCCAACCGCCGTGCGTTGTCGCTGTGGAGCCATGCGCTGGGCGTGGCTTTGCTGGCCGGCCTGAGTTTCGTGCTGATCGAAGGACCGGTGCTGGGCTGGACCTCAATCCCGGTGCTGGCGGCGGCGCTGGCCACGCTGGCCGTGGGCGCCTGGCTGGTGGCGCGCGAGAAACAGGGTGCGCACCCGCTGATTCCACGCGCGCTGTTCGCCACGCCGGCCTTTGCGGCCGCCAACGGCGTGGGCTTCACGATCAACTTCGCCGTGTATGGCCAGCTGTTTTTACTGAGCCTGTTTTTACAGGAGCGCGGCGCCGATGCGCTGGAGACGGGCGTGCGGCTGATTCCCATGATGGCCGCTTTTGCCATCGGCAACCTGACGTCGGGCCGCATCTCGGCGCGGGTGGGACCGCGCGCGCCGATGCTGTATGGCTTGCTGGTGGGGCTGGTGGCCGCCCTGGTGATGCTGACGACGATGACGCCGCAGTCGCCGTACTGGTATTTGATCGCTGTGACGATGGTGATGAATGTCGCCATCGGCATCGCCATTCCCGGCATGACCGCCACCGTCATGCTGGTGGCGGGCCGCGACTATGCCAACAGCGCTGCCGCCGCGCTCAACGCCAACCGCCAGGTCGGCGCGCTGGTGGGTGTGGCCGCCATGGGCGCTGTGCTGCACATGGCGCCCGGGTGGGCGGTACGGCTGCCATGGGCATTCGGGCTGGTCGCCGCCGCGTATGCGACGGCGTGCTCGCTGGTTTATCGCTATGTCAAGGCAGGCGAGCGGACTTAAACTCCGTGCTTCCCGCGCCAGGCGATCATCTCGGCGATGGTGAGGATCGGCATCGCATGCAACGCGGCGAACGCTTCGATGTCGGCTCCGCGCATCATGGTGCCATCGGGGTTCATCAATTCGCACAGCACCGCCGCCGGTTGCAGACCGGCCATGGTGGCCAGGTCCACCGAGCCTTCGGTGTGGCCTTTGCGCGCCAGCACGCCGCCCGGTGTGGCGCGCAGCGGGAACACGTGGCCCGGGTGGACCAGGTCGTGCGGCCTGGCGTCGGCGGCAATGGCGGCACGGATGGTGGTCACCCGGTCGGCAGCCGAAACGCCCGTGGTGACGCCGTCGCGCGCTTCGATCGACACCGTGAACGGCGTGCCGTAGCGGCTGCCGTTGTCAAGCGCCATCGGTGGCAACTCCAGCTCGCGCACCTTGTCGGCGGGGAGGCACAGGCACACGATGCCGCTGCATTCGCGGATCAGGGTGGCCATGGTGGGGATGGTGATCTTTTCGGCGGCGACGATCAGGTCCGCTTCGTTCTCGCGGTCGAAATCGTCGAGCAGGATGACCGGAACACCGGCGCGCATGGCGTCCAGGGCGGCGGCAATGCGGCCTTCGAGGTCGTCGGACACGAGAGGGGAAGTGTTAAGGGGGGCTACGGATTGCAGGTCGAACATGGAAAACGCTCCTCGCTGTAAGCGAAAAACGCGACAGGGCAAGCAGATACGCGCAGCCCGCCACGCGCAGGCAGAACACCTGGGCGCGGGGAGGCCGCGTTACCGCACATCTTCTTTCATCCGGACTATACCGTCGGCCCTGGAGTCGCACCAGGTCTGCTGACCCCTGGCGCTGAACCGCCAGGGCGCTCGCGGGCTATGACCGTTGCCGGTCTTACCGCCGGTGGGGAATCGCACCCCGCCCCGAAGACGTTGTTGGCGCCTGCCGGATGGCAGGCGCGCGACGATTCTAGCCCAATTTTCGCAATTCGGTGTAAGGTAGCTGGTTACCTTAATTTATATGCATCTCGAATGAAGATCAGAATCATCCTGGCCGCCGCGCTGCTGTCTTGCTCTTTGCTGGCGCAGGCCGAAGCCACGGTCGCGCCGTCGCTGTCCCTCTCCAGCAACCTTCCCACCAGCCCCCTGGTCAAGACCGGCAAACTGGCCAACGGCCTGACGTACTACATCCACAAAAACCCGCGTCCGGAAAACAAGCTCGAACTGCGGCTGGTGGTCAAGGCCGGTTCGATCCTGGAGGACGACGACCAGCAGGGCCTGGCCCACTTCACCGAGCACATGGCCTTCAATGGTTCCACCAATTTCAAGCGCAACGAGCTGGTATCGTACCTGCAGTCGATCGGCGTGAAGTTCGGCGCCGACCTCAATGCCTACACCACTTTCGACGAAACGGTGTACATCCTGCCCATCCCCACCGACAATCCGAAAGTGGTGGACCAGGGCTTCCAGGTGCTGGAAGACTGGGCCCATGGCCTGTCGATGAACGACGCCGACATCGACAGCGAGCGCGGGATCGTGCTCGAGGAACTGCGTATCGGCAAAGGCGTCGAAGACCGCGTCAACAAGGTGCTGCTGCCCAAGGTGCTCAATGGCTCACGCTATGCCGAGCGGCTGCCGATCGGCAAAGAGCAGATCATCCGCAATTTCAACTACGACGCCATCAAGCGCTTCTACCGCGACTGGTACCGGCCCGACCTGATGGCGGTGGTGGCGGTGGGCGACATCGATCCGGACCAGGCGCAAAAGCTGATCGAGCGCCATTTCGGCAGGCTGAAAAATCCGGCCAACCCGCGCCCGCGCGTGTACGTCACCATCCCCGAGCGCCAGGAGTCCGAAGGGCTGGTCGTCACCGACAAGGAGATGAGCACCAACACCATCTACATCCGTTATCCGATCCAGCCCTGGCCGGCCGAGAACACGCTGCGCGACTATCGCCAGAAGCTGATCGAGTCGATCGGCGCCTCCATCCTCAGCCAGCGCATGGTCGAATTGACGCAGCAGGCCAACCCGCCGTTCCTGCAGGGCGGCAGCGGCATGAGCAAGATTGTGCGCGGCTACCGCTCGTTCGGCGCCGGTGCGGTGCTGGGCAAGGGCGGGGTGGCGCCGGCCATCAATGCGCTGGTGGCCGAGGACGAGCGCGCGCGCCAGTTCGGCTTTACCGCGTCGGAGCTGGAACGTGCCAGGAAGGGCATGTTGCGCAGTTACGAGAATATGTACCAGGAGCGCGACAAGTCCGATTCGGCTGGCTACGCGGCCGAATATATCCGCAACTTCCTCGAGGGCGAGTCGATCCCCGGCGTGGTGAACGAGTACCAGTACGCCCAGCAGCTTATCCCAGGCATTACGCTGGACGAGGTCAACGCTGCCATGCGCGCGGCGATTCCCGACAACCAGAGCAAGCTGGTGATCTACACCGGCATCGACAAGCCGGGCGCACCCGCGCCCAAGCCTGCCGAACTGCTGGCGCTGGCCACCGCCGCCGAGAAGATCAGCGTCAAGGCCAACGAAGAGAAGGTGTACGGCAGCCAGCTGATGCCGGCCAGGCCGGTGGCAGGCAGCATCGTCAAGCAGACCACCAACGACAAGCTGGGCACCACCGACCTGGTGCTCAGTAACGGCGTGCGCGTGGTGCTGCGGCCCACCGACTTCAATAACGACGAGGTGCTGATGGGTGGGCTGCGCTACGGCGGCTGGTCGCTGTTCGAGGACCGCGATCTCTTTGCTGCGCACTACGCCAGCAGCATCGTCAACCAGATGGGCGTGCTCGATTATTCGCCCAGCGACCTGGTGAAAATGTTGGCCGGTAAGAGCGTCAGTGCCAGCGCCCGCGTCAGTGCGCTCAATGAAGCGGTGCGCGGCGAAGCGGGCCGCGACGACATCGAAACCATGCTGCAACTGACGTACCTGCAAATGACCCAGCCGCGCAAGGACCCGGTCATCTACAGCGCCTTTGTCGACCGCCAGCGCGAGCTGGCGCAGAACAACCTGGTGCGGCCAGAGTCGGTGTTCTACGATACCGTCAGCCGCACGCTGTACAACGACAGCCCGCGCGTGCGGCGCCTGGCCAAACCGGCCGACTTCGACCAGCTCTCGCTCGACCGCGTGTTTGACCTGTACACCAGCCGCATGGCCAGTGCGCGCGATTTCACCTTCTTCATCGTCGGCAGCTTCGATGTCGAGAAGATCAAGCCCCTGATCGCCACCTACCTGGCCAGCCTGCCCACCGGGCCGATTGCCACCGCCTTCCGCGACGAGGGCATCCGTCCGGTGCGCGGCGTGATCAAGAAAGAGGTACACGCGGGCGCCGAGCAAAAGAGCGTGATCTCGCTGTCGTTTACCGGCGAGGCGCCCTATACGCGCGAAGATGCGCTGCGCATGCGCGTGCTTACCGAGGTCCTCAACATCAAGCTGATCGAAGTGCTGCGCGAGAAAATGGGCGCGATCTACAGCGCGGACCTGAGCGGCTCGCTCAACCGCCAGCCGTACGCCAGCTACGCCATCAACGCCAACCTGCCGTGCGCGCCCGAAAACGTCGGCAAGGTGCTGGCCGCCACGTTTGCCGAGATCGAAACGGTCAAGCAGCAGGGCGCGCAGGTGGCGGACCTGGACAAGGTCAAGGCCTCGATGCTGCGCGCCTACCGCAAGAGCATGCGCGAAAACGGCTACTGGATGGGCTCCTTGCAGAACGCCTTTGTGAACGGCACCGATCCGCAGGAAATCCTCACGTTCGAGCAGCGCCTCGCTGCCGTCACGCCAGCCGACGTGGCGCAGGCGGCGCAGCGCTACTTCGACCTGCAAAACTATGTGCAGGTGGTGCTGTATCCGCAAAAGTAAGCAGGGCGCCTGTTACACTGGCGCCTTGCATTCATACACGTAGCAGAGGCTGATCATGGCAAAGAAGAAAGAAGAACTGGACGAGGAAACCCTGGCGCTGATCCACTGGTGCATCGAGGTCGAAGGTTTCCTGGTCGCTGGCGGCGCCACCGTGGACCAGGCGCAGGAACATATCGAAGAACAGATCGAGTGGTTCACCGACCAGTTCTACGATGGCCTCACGCCCGAAGAAGCGGCCAAGGAGGCCCTGGCTTAATTATTTGGTCATCAACCGGCCATCAACGCCTTGACCGCATCGAGCGCGGCGCTGCCGGTGTTGGAACACCGCACCTGGTTGCGGCCACCTTCCTTGGCCACGTACATGGCGCGGTCGGCGGCCACGAACAGCGATTCGGTGTTGTCCAGCTGGTGCGGCAGGATGGTCGCCACGCCGATGCTCACCGTCAGCCACGCCGACGTGGTTGAACGCGGATGCGGAATTTGCAGCGCTTCGATGTGGGCGCGGATCGCCTCGGCCAGCAGGCATGCCGCGTCGCACGGGGTTTCGGCAAACAGCAGCACGAACTCCTCGCCGCCGTAGCGTGCCGCCAGGTCGGTGGTGCGCATCGCGTGCGAGGCGATCGACTGCGCCACCTGCTGCAGGCAGGCGTCGCCTGCCGGGTGGCCCAGCGTGTCGTTATACAGCTTGAAGTGATCGACGTCGAGCACCACCAGCGACAGCGGCTGGCCGCTGCGCATGGCGCGCTGCCATTCCTTTTCCAGGAAGTTGTCGAAGTGGCGGCGGTTGGCGATCTTGGTCAGCGGGTCGACCATGGCCGCGCGCTGCAGCGCGTCTTCCGACTGCTTGTGGTGGGTGATGTCGTGCAGCAGGCCGATGAACAGCGGCTGGCGCAGGTACATCGGCGTGAGCGTCAGGTCCATGCACACCAAGCTGCCGTTGCGGTGGCGGATGATCACCTCGCGCGTGCCGTGGTGGTGGGCGGCGCCTGGCGCGCTGGCGTAGCGGCTGAAATACTCGAGGTATTCCTGCGCCACCAGCGGGTTGAGCAGGTCGGAGATATGGCTGCCGGCCAGTGCGTTCTCCTGGTAGCCCAGGTATTTATCGCAGGCCGGATTGGTAAACTGGATGCGGCCGTCGGCCTCGATGATCAGCAGGCCCTCGGCCATGTTGTTGACGATGGTGCGCAAGCGCTCGGCCTGTTCTTCCTGCGATTCCACGTTCACGCGGATCTGCAACTGGGTACGCACCCGTGCGCACACTTCGGCCATGCGCAACGGCTTGCCGATGTAATCGACCGCGCCAAGGTCGAAACCGGCCACCACGTCGTCGGTGCCGGTGCGCGCGCTCATGAAGATCACCGGGATGCGTGCAGTGGCGGGATTGCCCTTCAACTGGCGGCAGGTGTCGAAACCGTCCAGCCCCGGCATCATCACGTCGAGCAGGATCAAGTCTGGCTGGACCCGGCGCGCAATCTTGAGCGCCCGCTCGCCCGAGGTGGCGACAAAGGCCTGGTAGCCTTGCTCGACCATCAGTTTGCGCAACGCGGCCAGGTTCTCCGGCGCGTCATCGACGATCAGGACAGCAGCATCGCGCCGCCCCGCCATGCCGAGGATTTCGGGCGTCATGGCGCATCCTTAGCAGTCGGGTGAACGGGGATAAATTCTGCACAGTTGAACAATGAATTGCCTTGATTTAAGAGTGGTGATGGCCTTAAATCATACAACTTTGACTGCAGTAAAGGTGAAAATTAGCTTCGGGTATTCTTCAGGGAGAGACGATGCAACCTGCCCGGACCCCGGATTCGCCGGGTTTCTTCATTAACATTGTTATTTCTGCCAGGAACTTTACTGATTTTGCCACGATATGGCGCGTACCGATAAGGATATGGAATCGGCAAGTGTTGTATTTGTGCAGGGAGAATTCGGGCGGCGCGCGCCGCCCGGGATGAGGCGATAGGACCAACTCAGATCTTGGCCGCGATCAGCTTGCCGAGAATTTCGATGCCGATGCGGATGCGCTCCGGCGCCACCGTCACGAACGACAGTCGCAGCGTGTTGGTGGCCGGGTCGTTGGCGTAGAACGGCGCGCCGGGGACGAAGGCCACTTTCTGGGCGATCGCCTCGTCGAGCAGGGCGATGGCGTTGATGTGCTTGGGCAGGGTTACCCAGATGAACATGCCGCCTTCGGGCCTGGTCCATTCCACGCCGGCCGGGAAGTACTGGGCCATGGCGTCAAGCATGACCTGGCACTGGTTGCCGTACAGGCTGCGGATTTTCGGGATGTGCTGTTGCAGGAACCCATCCTTGATCACCTCGTGCACGACCATTTGCGTCAGTTGCGAGGTGTGCAGGTCGGCGGCCTGCTTGGCCAGTTCCAGGCGGCGCACCAGCGGCAGCGGCGCCACCACGTAACCGAGGCGGATGCCCGGGGTGAGTACCTTCGAGAACGAGCCCATGTAGATCACGCCGTCCGGGTTCATCGCCACCATTTTCGGCAGCGGATCGCCTTGATAGCTGAGCGCGCCGTACGGATCGTCCTCGATCAGCGGCAGGCCCAGGCGAGCGCAGGTTTCCACCAGCTCCACCCGGCGCGGGGCCGACAGCGTGCGGCCGGTCGGGTTCTGGAAGTTGGGCAGCGCATACAGCAGGCGCGCGCCTTCGGCGACCGGCGCCAGCGACGACGGCACCAGGCCGTGGTCGTCGGTGTCCACCGACTTGAATTGCGGACGGTACACCGAGAACGCCTGCAGCGCGCCCAGGTACGACGGCGTTTCCACCAGCACCCGGCTGCCTTCGTCGATCAGCACCTTGCCCAGCAGGTCCAGCGCCTGTTGCGAACCCGACGTCATCAGCACCTGTTCCGGCACGATTTTGGCGCCTTCGGTGGACAGCGAATCGGCGATCCACTGGCGCAGCGGCAGGTAGCCGTCGGTCGGACCGTATTGCAGCGCCACTTTACCGTTTTCGCGCAGCACCTTGTCGTAGGCGACCTGCATTTCCTCGACCGGGAACGTCAGCGGCGACGGCAGGCCGCCGGCGAACGAAATGATTTCCGGCTGCTGGGTGATCTTGAGGATTTCGCGAATGAACGAAGCTTTTAGCTGCTCCGCGCGTTCGGCAAAGCGCCACTGGATCGGATTCGGGTTCTCGATTTTCATACGGTCTCACTAGGTGGGTTCAACTAGCGCGCTGCGGCGCCTTTATTCAGCGCCTTAGTCAGCGCCTTTATTCGGATTGCTCAGGCGACTTCTGCGATCAGTTCGATTTCGACGCAGGCGCCCATCGGGATCTGCGCCACGCCGAAGGCCGAGCGGGCATGCTTGCCGGCGTCGCCGAAGACTTCACCCAGCAGCTCGGAAGCGCCATTGGTCACCAGGTGCTGCTCGGTGAAATCGCTGGTGGAGTTCACCAGGCTCATCACCTTGACGATGCGCTTGACGCGGGTGAGGTCGCCGCCTACGGCCGCCTGCAGCGTGCCGATCAGGTCGATGGCGATGGCGCGCGCGGCCTGCTTGCCTTCGGCGGTCTCGATATTCTTGCCCAGCTGGCCAGTCCATACGCTGCCATCGGCGCGCTTGGCGATATGGCCCGACAGGAACACCAGGTTGCCGGTCTGTGCGTACATGACGTAGGCGGCGGCCGGCGTTGCAGGCGCGGCCAGGGTGATATCGAGCGCTTCGAGTTTTTCGTAGACAGACATGGCGTCTCCAGACTTGTGAAAAAAATTAATCGGTGGCCGTTATTGTACTCTTGACGCAGGCTCTGCCTCCATACGGGAAAAAAACCAGATAGTCCACGGTTTCAACGCCGTTTTACCCCCATTTTGCGGCCGACGCCTACCGTGGCGATCACGGCGATTGCGAAAACCACAGTTTGCCAGTCGAGCGCTTCGCCCAGGAACACGGCCGCGCCCAGCAGGCTCAAAAACGGTTGCACCAGTTGCACCTGGCCCACCCGGGCCACGCCGCCCAGCGCCATGCCGCGATACCAGAAAAAGAAGCCGATAAACATCGAAAACACGCACGTATAGGCAAACCCGGCCCAGGCGGCGGGATCGGCCGCCGCGATCAGTGCCGCGTCGCGCCAGCACAGCCAGGCCACGACCGGCACCAGTGGCGGCGCGGCCAGCACCAGCGCCCAGCAGATGGTGTGCTGGCCGCCCAGGGTTTGCGACAGCCGGCCGCCGGCTGCGTACCCCATGGCTGCCAGCAGCACGGCGGCAAAGATGGCCAGGTCGGCCGCGTGCAACCCGGCGCCGCCCTGGCGCAGCGCAAAGCCCGCCACCAGCGCCGAGCCGCACACGGCCATGATCCAGAAACCGCGCGACGGCTTTTCGCCGCCGAGCAGGGCGGCAAACACGGCGGTGGCCAGCGGCAGGATGCCGACCAGCACGGCGCCGTGGGCGGCGGGGAGGGTACGCATGGCGATCGAGGTCAGCCACGGAAAGCCGATCACGCAGCCGAGCGCCACCAGTGTCAGCGGCAGCCAGGCGCCGCGCGGCGGCCAGCTGGCGCGCTGCCACACCAGCCAGGCGCCGGCCAGCACCGCCGCGCCCAGCGCCCTGGCCAGCGCCACGAACATCGGCGACAGCCCATCGGGTGCGAAGTCGGTGCCGCCCACGGCCAGGCGGGTGAAGGGCAGGGTCAGGCTGAAGATGGCCACGCCTGCCAGGCCCAGCAACATGCCCCTGGAATCGTCGGAAGTGATGGAAGCGGATATGGTGTATGCGGTCATGGTGTCGCCCTGGTATCGATGGTATTCATGCTACGTGACAAAACCAGTACAGTGCCGGTACACTTGACCATATAATGACTTGCACTGTGATGGTGAGATGACCAATACAAGAAACCTGCCTTCGATGCTCGGCGCGGCCGCCTCCCGCGCGGCGCAAGCCGTGGCCGAGGCGCTGGCGGCGCAGGCCGAGCGCGAAGCCGGTAAGGAGACGGCGGCAATCGCCGGCTTGCCTTCGGATGTAGCCGACTCGGGGCGGGCTATGCCGCGCGCTGCCATACAGTCCAGGGGCGCCACGGCAGCCGCCTCCGTGGCAGCAACGTCAGCCACGCGGCCAGTCACGCGGCCGGCAGCGGGCGCCATGGTTGGCCTGCTGTCGCGCGACTCGGGCGAAACGCTGATCGACCAGATCGTCCGCTCGGTAGCGGCCCGCATCGATGGGCGCCTGCTGCGCGGTGGCGCGCGCATGCCGTCGATCCGGTCGTTCGCGGCCACCCATGGCGTGTCGCCGTTCACGGTGGTGGCCAGCTACGACAAGCTGGTGGCCGCCGGTTACCTGGAATCGCGGCGCGGCGCCGGCTTTTTCGTGCGCGAACGCTTGCCGATGGCGCTTAACGCCGCCGAGTCCGCCTTTAGCGCGACCGCTGCCAGCGATCCGGCCAGCAAGCCGATCGACGTGGTGTGGCTGGTCCGTAATATGTTCCGCCAGATGCCGCACCAGCACATGCCCGGCACCGGTGTGTTACCGGCCGACTGGCTCGACGGCGCGGCGATCGCCAATGCGCTGCGCGCGGTCAGCCGCCAGAATGCCAATTTGCTGCTCAACTATGGCGTGCCGCAGGGCTTTTTGCCGCTGCGCCAGCAGTTGCAGCACAAGCTGGCCGAGCTGGAAATCGCCGCCGCGCCGGAACAGATCGTCACCACCGCCGGCGTCACCCAGGCGCTGGACCTGGTCGCGCGCGAGTTCTCCCGGCCCGGCGACACGATTTTTGTCGATGATCCCGCCTGGTTTTTGATGTTTGGCTCGTTTGCGGCGCTGGGCGCCAAGGTGATCGGCATTCCACGCCTGGGCGACGGCCCCGACGTGGCCCGGCTGGCCGAACTGGCCGCCATCCATCGACCGAAGCTGTTCATCATCAATTCGGTACTGCACAACCCCAGCTCGACATCGCTGTCGGCGGCCAAGGCGTTCCAGGTGCTCAAACTGGCGGAAGAACACGACTTCATCCTGGTCGAGGACGATATCTATTGCGATCTGCACCCGGGTAGCGCGGTACAGCCGGCCACCCGGCTGGCCGCGCTCGACCAGTTGCAGCGGGTGATCTACCTCGGCGGCTTTTCCAAGACCATGGCCGCCAACCTGCGGGTGGGCTTTATCGCCACCTCGCTCGAGCGGGCCGAGCGGCTGGCCGACCGCAAGATGCTCTCCACGCTCACCACCAGCGACATCGGCGAACGGGTAGTGTATAAAGTGCTGTCCGAAGGCTCGTACCGCAAGCATGTCGAACGTGTGCGTGCCAGGCTCGACAGCGTGCGCGCCAAGACCCTGCGCCAGATGGAGCGGGTAGGATTAACGGTCGTGCACGCGGCGCCGGCCGGCATGTTCGTCTGGGCCGACGCCGGCTGCGACACCAACGCCCTGGCCGAGCGCGCCATGGCCGAACACCTGCTGCTGGCGCCCGGCAGCCTGTTTTCACCAACCCAGCTGCCATCGACCTTCATGCGCTTGAACGTGGCGGCGATGCAGGAACCGGCGGTATGGCGTTTTTTGGAAAAGATCAACATCAAATAGGAACTTGTGCAAATGAGTGATCCCGCGCTCGTGCCTGGACCTCAACATCAAATCCCGGCACTGCTAATGACGCTTGGTGAATTAATCCGCCAGGCACGCCAGCGCGCGTTACGCGCTGTGGATACCATCCAGGTGCAAACCTGTTGGGAGTTGGGGCGTCATATCGTCGAGTTTGAACAGGGCGGTGTCGCACGCGCAGCTTACGGCAAGCGCTTGTTGCCCGAACTGGCCAAGGCATTGACAGCCGAGTTTGGTAAGGGTTTCGATGCATCCAACCTGCGGTATATGCGCCTGTTTTATCACGCTTTTCCAAAGTGTGACGCACTGCGTCACGAATTGAGCTGGACACACTATCGTACCTTGCTGCGGGTCGATAGCGAAACGGCCAGAACCTGGTACATGAACGAGGCGGCCGCCCAGAACTGGAGTTCGCGAGCGCTTGAACGTCAGATCGGCACACTGTATTACGAACGCCTGCTGGCCAGCCGGGACCGCGCCGCAGTCGAACAGGAGGCCACCCGAATGACTGAGGCGAACGCGAATCCGCGGGAATTTGTACGCGATCCGGTGCTGCTCGAGTTCCTTGGCGTGCCTGGAGCCGGGGTGCTGTTGGAAAGTGAGCTCGAACAAGCATTGATGGGGCAGCTAGAGGCTTTTCTGCTCGAACTGGGCAAGGGTTTCGCCTTTGTCGCCCGCCAGCAGCGCATCAGCACCGAGAGCCGTGACTTCTATGTCGACCTGGTGTTTTACAACTACCTGCTCAAGTGCTTCGTTATTTTCGACCTGAAGCGAGGCGAGCTTACTCATCAGGACATCGGGCAAATGGATATGTATGTACGCATGTACGACGATCTCAAACGCGGACCAGACGATAACCCTACCGTCGGCATCATATTGTGCACCCACAAGGACGCGTCGGTGGTTCGTTATTCTGTGTTGCACGGCCATGAACAATTATTCGCCAGCAAATACAAACTCATCCTGCCCAGCGAGGAAGAGCTTCGTGCCGAACTCGATCGTGAGCGCGCCCGCTTGCAACTGGCCCAACAGCGTGATAACGACAATTAACATCCGAAAAAACCCGGCGTCGGCATCTCGCGCAACCCGGCTTTGCTTCCAGAGCGAAACAGGCGTTATCATGCTGGCGCCCGTAGTGCAGGGGCGGCCTTGAAATTCTTGTGGTCAGCCCCATAACCCGGACACCAACAACATTTTCCATCGAGGACATAATGACGGCACCAGAAAAACAAACCCTTGGCTTTCAAGCGGAAGTAAAACAGCTGCTGCAGCTGATGATCCACTCGCTATACTCCAACAAGGAAATCTTCCTGCGCGAGCTGATCTCCAACGCCTCCGACGCGTCGGACAAGCTGCGCTTTGAAGCGATCAACAACGACGCCCTGTACGGCAACGACCACGAGCTGAAGATCAAGGTCGGCTTCGACAAGGCCGCGCGCACCATCACCATCTCGGACAACGGTATCGGCATGAGCCGCGACGAGACCATTTCGCACCTGGGCACCATCGCCAAGTCGGGCACCAAGGAATTCTTCGGCAAACTGTCGGGCGACCAGCAAAAAGATGCGGCCCTGATTGGCCAGTTCGGCGTGGGTTTCTACTCGGGCTTCATCATCGCCGACAAGATCACCGTGGAAACCCGCCGTGCCGGCCTCGATGCGTCGGAAGGCGTGCGCTGGGAATCGGGCGGCGAGGGCGACTATTCGATCGAGCAGATCGAAAAAACCGGCCGTGGCACCGACATCATCCTGCACCTGCGCGAAGGCGAGGACGAGTTCCTGTCGTCGTGGAAGCTCAAATCGATCATCCGCAAGTACTCGGACCATATCTCGCTGCCGATCGTGATGCAGAAGGAAGAGTACGACGAAGAGAAAAAGGAAACCGTCCTGCGCGACGAGACCGAAACCGTCAACCAGGCCAGCGCCCTGTGGGCCCGCAGCAAGTCCGAGATCACGCCGGAACAGTACGACGAGTTCTACAAGCACGTCTCGCACGACTTCCAGTCGCCGCTGACCTACACCCACAACCGCGTGGAAGGCCGCAGCGAGTACACCCAGCTGCTGTACATCCCGGCCAAGGCGCCGTTCGACCTGTGGGACCGCAACAAGCGTGGCGGCCTCAAACTGTACGTCAAGCGCGTATTCATCATGGACGACGCCGAGCAGCTGATGCCGACGTACCTGCGCATGGTCAAGGGCGTGATCGACTCGGCCGACCTGCCGCTGAACGTTTCGCGTGAAATCCTGCAAGAGTCGCGCGACGTGCGCGTGATCCGCGAAGGTTCGACCAAGCGTGTGATCGGCATGCTGGAAGAGCTGGCCAACGCCGACGAGCAGGAAAAGAAAGACAAGTACGCGACCTTCTGGACCGAGTTCGGCCAGGTGCTCAAAGAGGGCATCGGCGAGGACGCGGCCAACAAGGACCGCCTGGCCAAGCTGCTGCGCTTTGCCTCGACTGCCAACGACAACGACGAGCAGACCGTCTCGCTGGAGCAGTACCTGGCGCGTGCGAAAGAAGGCCAGGACAAGATTTATTACGTCACGGCCGACAATTACGTCGCCGCCAAGAACAGTCCGCACCTGGAAATCTTCCGCAAGAAAGGCGTGGAAGTGCTGCTGCTGACCGACCGCGTTGATGAATGGATGTTGTCGTTCCTGACCGAGTTCGATGGCAAGGAACTGGTGTCGGTGGCCAAGGGCGGCCTCGACCTGGGCGCGCTGGAAGACGAAGCCGAGAAGAAAGAGCACGAAGAAACCCAGACCTCGTACCAGGACCTGGTGGGCAAGATGAAGGAAGCGCTGGCCGACAAGGCCAAGGACGTGCGCGTGACGTTCCGCCTGACCGACTCGCCAGCCTGCCTGGTGGCCGATGAAAACGAACTGTCGGGCAACCTGCTGCGCATGTTGAAAGCGGCTGGCCAGAACGCGCCGGAATCGAAGCCTATCCTGGAAATCAACCCGGACCACCCGCTGGTGCAGCGTTTGAAGGCGGAAGACGTGGCCAGCTCGTTTGCCGACTGGGCCAACATCCTGTTCGACCAGGCCCTGCTGGCCGAAGGCGGTTCGCTGGCCGATCCGGCCTCGTTCGTCAAGCGCTTGAACGAGCTGCTGCTGAGCGCGAAGTAATCTCGGGCCAGGCGCAAGTCGCCTGACGCACATGGCCTGTCATCGCTGACGGGCCATTTTTTTATTCGCCGAAGATAAAATGCGGCTTCTTGGGCGGTGGGCATCCTTCCGGGCCCGGCGACGTCTGCTTGCCGGTCTCGTCGAACTTCTTGCCGCAGTCGAGCACCTTGCCATTTTTGAAGCTGAAAATGCTGGCCACCTTGCCGTTGGGGTGATAGCAGATATTGTCGCCGTCGCGGTTGGTCGTGCCGTAGCTGATCATGGCCACGCCGTTGACGGTACGCTTGTCGTGGCCGATGCGCGGTTCGGTACACTTGAGCTGGCCACTCTCGAAATACGTGTTCAATACCGACCTGTCCGCGACACGATCGACCAGCAGCTCGTCCTTCACCTTGCCGTTGGCGTACCAGCTGCGGCCCTCCTGGCGCGCGCCGAACTGGAACACGTAATCGTATTCCGGTTTGCCGTTGGCAAAATAGGTGCGGTGATAATCACACACATCGTCCCGGTCCCACTGGTATTCGTTGAAGCTGCAGCGCCGGATATCGTTGATCAGCTGGCCGTTCTCCGCGTAGTCGCGCAACCAGGTTTCCAGTTGTCCCTTGATGACCGCCAGCCGCTCGGGCTTGCCGTTCGGGTAGTAGCGTGCATGGAGCCCGTCTTTTTTGCCCATCTTCCACGTGGTGTCGAGTCGCAGGATCTTGCCGGTGTCGTCGTAGGCGCGTTCGCGCCCGTCCAGCTGGCCGTTGCGGTAGGTGGCCGAATAGATCACGGCGCCGTCGGGTGCGTAGCGCGTGCGGGCGCCGTCGAGCACGTCCATATTGTAGTGGTCGCGCAGGCGCAGCTTGCCGTCGGCGGTCGTGGCGATTGCTTCACCGTGCTTCTTGCCTTTGACAAAATTTGCGCGCATGGTCGTGGCGACATCGCCATCCCGGTAAAAGAAGGTCCAGGGTCCGCTGCGCAAATCATCCTGGAACGCTCCCCGGCCGTCGTCGATAATCCACGGGCCTTGCCGGCTGCCCTTGACGTACTCGCCGCGTTCGATGACTTTGCTGCCCATGGTGCGCTCGTAAGGTCCGTTGAGCTCGCCGCCGGCATAAGTGTCGAAGCCGGTCACGTCGTCGTCGCCGTTATAGTTGATGACCGTCCAGCGGCCTTCGCGCTTACCGGCACGCAAGACGCCGTCTTCGCTGAAGCGCGGTCCCGCGTAATGCCATTGACCCTCGGCTACGCCATTGACGTAAGCGCCCTTGCTTTCGCCTTCGCGCAGCCCGCTGCGCTCCCACATGCCCTGGCGCTTGCCGTTGACGTAGTTGCCACGTTCGATGACCGCGTTGTCATCCCATGCCAGGCTATAGAACACGGAGGGACCATCGGGTTTGCCGTCAAATTCCTGTGGCGCGGTTTCCCACGCCAGTTGCCAGAGCCGGTAATTGGGCAAGCTGCTGCCCATGTCGCTGTCCAGGGTGTAGGTCGCGGTGAGGAAGCGGCCGTTCTTCTTCCCGAAAATCTTCTTGTACGTGACCGCATCCTTGCTGTCCGGCGCCGCCCGCTGGCCATCGGCCGTGTAGTAACCCATGACAGTGCCGGTAGTGTGGTCGACGCCGTCGAAGTCGGGGTTGCCACTTTTGCCACCCACGCGCCCGTCCACGCTGTAGTCGAGCGGCGCCAGTTCCGCCAGCGCCGCCTTGACGCGCGCGGCATTGAGCGCGGTGTCAGCCTTGGCAATGCGGTCGAGCGCAGGCTGCAGGGCGGCCAGTCGCACGTAGTTGCCCAGGGCCTGGTGGTAGCGGTAGGCGCGCAAGCCCTGTTTGCCATCGAGGCGCAGCAGGACCAGCATGGTCTGGTGCTCGGGCGCCGGATCGCGGTCGAGTGCAGCATAGAACACTGAACGGATATCGGCCTTGCCGAAAGTGTCGAGCTTGCGCGCTTTGGCATTGGCCAGGGGCTCGCCGTTCGTCCCGGTGCAGGCGCAGTAGTAAGCGGTGACGCCGCCGGCTTCCTTGATGAAGGCGATATCGGCACCGCTGTCCTGCGAGGAAGTAACGACCGGGTGGGCCAGGGATTTGCCCTCGTAGAACGGTGCAGCGTGGACCAGATGGACTGGGGAAGCAAGCGCTGCGGCCAACAACACCGCAAGCAGCTTGGCAGGAGGCAAGCACCGCATTCAGACTCCTGCCAGCGTCAGCCTGGCGCAAAACTCTTCCAGCAGTTGCGCGCCTTCCGGCCAGGCGCCGTAGCCGGCGTCGCCGTTGATGTGACCGGCATCGCCGATCTCGACGCAGACGCTGCCCCAGGCCAGCGCGAATTCGCGCGCTCGCTCGATCGATACGTACGGATCGTTGTTGCTGGCAATGACCAGGGTGGGGAAGGGCAGTGGCGCCAGCTGCATCGGCTGGAAGCCGGTGGTGCAGTCCGGGTAGGACGGGGCGTCGGTGTCGGAAGGCGCCACCAGGAAGGCGCCGGCCACCTGGTGGCCAGATCCCGATGCGGCCCAGCGCGTGACCAGTGCGCAGCTCAGGCTGTGGGCAACCAGCACCGGCGGCGTGGCGCAGCGGGCGATGGCGGCGTCCAGTTCAGCCACCCATTCGTCGGCATCAGGCGTCTCCCAGTCGCGGTGGGGCACCCGTACCCAGTCCGGGTGCTGTTGTTCCCAGTGGCTCTGCCAGTGCGCGGGGCCGGAATTCCACAGGCCTGCCAATACCAGTACTTCTTGCGCCATAACGACTCCCATAGATGATCCAAGAGACATGATTCTACCGAAAAACTTTTTTTGAACTTTTTTCAAAAAAATTCAAATAAACCCTCAAGTTCTCCAAAACCTTGCCGTTACCTGGTTCAGGATGCGGGAAAAAGCAGGTAAAGACCGCTCCAGGTTGCATGAAGGTAGCCGAAAATAATTAAAAATTTTTTCGTGGAAACCCTAAAGTTCTCCAAAAAGCTGCCGTAACCGGGTTAGATGTAGCAAAAAAGCGTCGCTTGCATGAAGTTTTTTAGTCCCGTTCCACCGTTTTTTCAGGACGAATTTGAAGACTGCCAGCCACCAGAAGTCTGCGCCGCAAGGGCGTAGAGCCTCGATCTGCGAGTGTTTGTAAGACAAACACCGACGGGTCGCGTTCGCTATTTCCTGACGGAAAATACGGAGGAACACCTCTTCTCGTATTTTTGTTGCTCCCGCAGAATGTATCTCACTGGAAACGTAATTCCATAGTGAAATATACGAAACACACGAACTACTGGGAGATGGAAATGACTGCAAACGACATGATGGCTGAGATCCGCGATGCTAACCTGAGCTACCTGATGCTCGCGCAGCAAATGATCCGCGCTGACAAGGTCACCGCGATCTTCCGTCTCGGCGTCTCCGCCGAAATCGCCGAGCTGATCGAAGGCATGAGCAACGCTCAAATCCTCAAGCTCGCTGGCGGCAACATGATGCTGGCCCGCTTCCGCTTCGACGACAGCGCCATCCTGTCGATGCTGACCAACTATAATAAAGACCGCACCCTGGCGCAGTCGCACGCCGCCATCCTGATGGCCGGCCAGGCCGTTGAAGAAATCGCATAATCTATCTATCAGCAGCCGGGAGCCCAGATCATGACCAAGAAAAGCGTAGTCTCCGAAGCCCAGGAAATTCAACTGGCCATCGAACTGATCCAACTGGGCGCACGCCTGCAGTTGCTCGAGTCGGAAGTGTCGCTGTCGCGCGAGCGCCTGCTCAAGCTCTATAAAGAGCTGCGCGGCATGTCGCCACCGAAAGGCATGCTGCCGTTTTCGACCGACTGGTTCCTGACCTGGCAGCCGAACATCCATTCTTCGCTGTTCATCAACATTCACCAGTTTTTGGTGACCCACGCTGGCGCTTCCGGCATCCAGGCCGTGATGAAGGCTTACCAGTTGTACCTCGAACAAATGCCGCCGGCCCCGGGCGAAGAGCCGCTGCTGTCGCTCACCCGGGCCTGGACCCTGGTGCGTTTCTTCAGCAGCAAGATGCTGGAAACCGCGCCTTGCAACAAATGCCAGGGAAAATTCGTGGTCAACGCCATGGACCTGCACGGCAGTTACGTGTGCGGCCTGTGCCACATGCCTTCCCGCGCCGGCAAGACCAAGGCGGCGCAAAAAGCGCGCGACGCCGAACTGGCCGACGCCGAAGCGCTGGCTGCCTGATCGGCCTCGGTTTCTTGCCTGGTCCGTCCTACCTCTCGACAATGGTCCGCACGCCCGCCGTGCGGGCCTTGCTGATCCAGTGCGGCGCCGCGCCGCTCACGCTGGTGCTGGTTTACCTCCTGGCCTCGCTCCGTCTTCCCTGGTTTTACCCGGTTAACTACCTGACCGTGGCCGTGATCCACGGCCTGCTCGCGGCTGCCATTACCTGGCGGGTGGGGCTGGCGCCGTGGTGGCGGCTCATCGAGTTCCTGTTTCCGCTGGCGGTGCTGGCCACGCTGGCGCTGCATTTGCCGCCGTGGATCTTCCTGCTGGTATTTCTCGTCCTGTTGGGCTGGTACTGGTCCACGTTCCGTACCCAGGTGCCGTACTACCCGTCCAGTCCGGACGTGTGGGATGCCGTGCGCCAGCAACTGCCACCGCCGTCCACCACCGGCCAACCGCTGCGGGTGATCGACATCGGCAGCGGGCTCGGTGGTTTCGTGCTGTATATGGCCAGGGTACGGCCCGATATCGAGGTGGTCGGCATCGAGCTGGCGCCGTTGCCGTGGCTGGTCAGCTGGCTGCGGGCGCGCATTGCTGGCAGCCGGGCCCGGTTTATCCGCGGCGATTACGAGCAGCTCGACTTCGGCCAGTTCAACCTGGTGTTCGCCTACCTGTCGCCGGCGGTGATGGCGCCTTTGTGGCGCAAGGCAGAGGCGGAAATGTGTCATGGCGACACGCTCATCAGCTACGAGTTTGCAATTGACGCGAGAAAGCCCGATCTGGTCATTCACGCCACAAACACATCAACTCCCCTCTATAAATGGTGCTTTTAAGCATCATTCGGCGTTATTCGCTTGCCCGTCAGCACTCAGACACGCTATTGTAGTTCTACACGTAAATTTTATGAAATCGGGCCGCCGTTAGTTAATGTTTTGGCCCTTTTTCTTTTTCGGGAGTCTTACTTGTTTGTCATCATCGGTTATGTCGTCATCATGGTCGGCGTCTTTGGCGGTTACGCCATGGCGGGCGGGCACCTGGCTGCGCTGTTCCAGCCGCTCGAGCTGGTGATGATCGGCGGCGGCGCCTTCGGCGCTTTCATTGCCGGTAACAATGCCAAGACCATCAAGGCCACCATGGGCGCCATGCCCAAGTTGCTCAAGGGCTCGCGCTTCAATAAAGACCTGTACATGGAGCTCATGTCGCTGATGTTCGACGTGCTGTCCAAGGTCCGCAAGGAAGGCCTGATGTCGATCGAAGGCGATATCGACAGTCCCGAACAAAGCCCGGTGTTCAGCAAATACCCGAGCGTCCTGTCCGATCATCACATCGTCGAATTCATCACCGATTACCTGCGCCTGATGGTGTCCGGGAATATGGATGCGTTCCAGATCGAAAACCTGATGGACAACGAGATCGACACCCACCACCACGAGGGCGCAGCGCCGGCCCACGCGATTGCCCGCCTGGGCGACGGCATGCCCGCTTTCGGTATCGTGGCGGCGGTGATGGGCGTGGTGCACACGATGGAAAACGTCGGTTTGCCACCGGCCGAGCTGGGCATCCTGATCGCCCACGCGCTGGTCGGTACCTTCCTCGGTATTCTGCTGGCCTACGGTTTTGTTGCGCCGCTGGCCAGCTTGCACGAACAGAAGCTGGAAGAAGAAACCAAGATGTACCAGTGCGTCAAGGTCATCCTGCTGGCCAGCCTCAACGGCTATGCGCCGGCGCTGGCCGTGGAGTTCGGCCGCAAGGTGCTGTACTCGACCGAGCGCCCGACCTTCAGCGAGCTGGAAGACCACATCAAGAAATCGAAATCCAAGTGATGAATTTTCTGATGTTCAGCCAACCAAGGAACCGCCATGGCTGAAGAAGGCTTACGGCCGATTATTGTCAAACGCATCAAGAAGCACGGCGGCGGTCACCACGGCGGCGCGTGGAAGATCGCCTATGCCGACTTCGTGACGGCGATGATGGCGTTCTTCCTGTTGATGTGGCTGCTCGGCTCTACCACCAAGGGAGACTTGAACGGTATCTCCGAATACTTCAAGACGCCGTTGAAGGTGGCGATGCAGGGCGGCTCTGGCAGCGGCGACAGCAGCTCGGTGATCCAGGGCGGCGGCACCGACCTGACCCGCAAGACCGGCCAGGTCAAGGCCAGCGACAACCCGACCGAACAGAAAACCTACAACCTCAACGCGGCCAAGAAGGCGCTCGAGGCCGAGGAAAAAGAACGCCTGAAAAACCTCAAGCAAAAGATCGAGCAAAAGATCGACGCCAACCCGGTGCTGACCAAGTTCAAGAACCAGCTGCTGCTCGACATCACCAGCGAAGGCTTGCGGATCCAGATCGTCGACGAGCAGAATCGGCCGATGTTCAATTCGGCGCGCGCCGAGTTGCAGCCGTATTTCAAGGAAATCCTGCACGAGATCGGCTTCGTGCTCAATGACGTGCCGAACCGCATCGGCCTGACCGGCCATACCGATTCCACGCCGTACATGAGCGAGACCGGTTACAGCAACTGGGAGCTGTCGGCCGACCGCGCCAACGCCTCGCGCCGCGAGCTGATCGTCGGCGGCATGGCCGACGCCAAAGTGCTGCGGGTGGTGGGGCTGGCTTCTGCCGCCAACCTCGACAAGGCTGATCCGTTCAACCCGATCAACCGCCGCATCAGCATCCTGGTGATGAACAAGCGCACCGAGGAAAGCGTGATCCGCGATGGCGGCCGCCAGATCGAGGTGGGCGCCGAAGAGGGCGCGGTCGAGGATGCACCGGCTGCGCCGGCAGCGGCGCCGTCGGGACCGCCGGTCCGCAAGTAACGATTGATGTTCAAAATACGTAGCAAGCAGTAATCAAGAGACTTATATGACGAGAAAAAAAATCCTGGGGTCGCATGTCAAACGCCTGATGTCGGGCGTGTCCGACCACGGGCGCAAGCATCTGACCGAGGTTGAAACCGACCTGATCCAGACCCGGCTGCTGCTGGAGGAAGCGATCGAGAAGCTTTCTTTCAACTTCATGGCCATTCACCAGGCGGTGGCGGGCGAACAGCCCACCATCCAGAAGCTGCTCGACGGCGCCGACATCACGCCCGAACAGCGCACCCAGCTCGAAGCGCTGCCGGGCCAGGTGGGCGGCTACGTCAACGCGGCCGTGGTCAGCCTGCAATTCCAGGACATGACCAGCCAGCTGATCGACCGCACCCTGAAACGGGTGACCGGCCTGCGCGAGTTTCTCGGCACGCTGGGCGAACACGGCGCCGAGATGGTGCCCGAGAGCGACAACGAACAAATCGTCGAATTGCTCGGCAAGGTGAGCATGGCGCTGGCGATCCAGAGCCTGGAGTTGCGCAGCGTGCTGCGCAAGGCCGTACATCAGCAACACATGGAGAGCGGCGACATCGAACTGTTCTGAAGGCATACCTTCGAACACCGCCGATACGATAGCAACAGCCGGAGCTCCGGCAACATAAAGTGAGAACCAAGATGGCCAAGACAATACTTGCAGTTGATGATTCCAGTTCCCAGCGCCAGATGGTGGCCTTCAGCCTGAAGGCGGCCGGCTACGACGTGGTCGAAGCCGTGGACGGCATGGACGGCCTGGAAAAAGCCAAGCTGCAACAGGTCGACATGGTGTTGACCGACCAGAACATGCCGCGCATGGATGGCCTGGAACTGATCAAGCTGCTGCGCCAGCTGCCCAGCTACGCCAAGACCCCGATCCTGATGCTGACCACCGAGTCGTCGGATGAGATGAAGAACAAGGGCCGCGCTGCCGGCGCCAACGGCTGGCTGGTCAAGCCGTTCGATCCGCAGCGGCTCAACGAGGTGGTGAAGAAAGTCATCGGCTGATCGGGCGCATGCAATGATGCTGAGCGAACTTTACGGAGTATCACCATGACCATCGATATAAGCCAGTTTTTCCAGGTCTTTTTCGATGAGGCCGAGGAACTGCTGGCTGAAATGGAAAGGTTGTTGCTGGCCGTCGATATCGACGCCCCCGACGCCGAGGATCTCAACGCCGTCTTCCGCACTGCCCACTCTGTCAAGGGCGGCGCCTCCACGTTCGGCGTGACCGACATGACCGAAGTGACGCACATCCTGGAGACCCTGCTCGACCGTATCCGCAAGGGCGAAATGGCGCTGACGTCCGAACACGTCGATGCGTTTTTGGCCGCCAAGGACATCCTCAAGATGCAGCTGGACGGCCATCGCCATGGCAGCGAAGTGGACCAGGACGCGGTGGGCAATATCCGCATGGTGCTGCACTCGCTGACGGAAAACGTGCCGGTGGCGGCGCTGGCCCCGGTGGCCGTGGCGTCGTTCGGCGCGGCCGATACCCAGGTGGTCGACCACAGCGGCGGCCGCCGCTACCGCCTGGAGTTGCCGGTGATGGATCACCGCGAAGTGACCGCGCTCGGCGCCGAGCTTGGCTTGATGGGCCACGTGTCGATCACGCCGCTCGACCGCGACCGCAACGCCATGGTAGTGACCACCCACGAGAGCCTGGACGACATCATCGCCATCTGCTCGTTCGTGCTGAACCCGGAAGACATGATCGTCACCGAGCTGCCGGCGCTTGACGCCGCCCAGCAGCAGCTGGAGGACGCGGCCCGCAACAAGGTCGAGAGCGACCTCGGTTACGGCTTCTTCGACGCCGTGCCGCTGCATCCTGACAATGACGCTGCAAGCGGTGGCGCCGGGGAAGGCTACGGTTTCTTCCAGCCGCTCGATGAAATCCGCGCCAATGCGCAGTCCGCCAGCGACGATGCGCGCGGCTACGGTTTCTTCCAGCCGCTGGAACAGATCCGCGCGGCCGCCGGCATCGTCAGCGATCCGGTGACGGTGCAGGAAGAAGAGAAAAAGGCTGCCAAGAAGGAAGAGAAAGAAAAGGAAAAATCCCACGCCGGCGCCGAATCGTCGTCGATCCGCGTCTCGATCGAAAAAGTGGACCAGCTGATCAACCTGGTGGGCGAACTGGTGATCACGCAGGCCATGATCGAGCAGCGCGTCGATACGCTCGACCCGATGAAGCACGAGCGGCTGCTCAACAGTGTCAGCCAGCTGACCCGCAACACCCGCGATTTGCAGGAAGCGGTGATGTCGATCCGCATGATGCCGATGGACTTCGTGTTCTCGCGCTTTCCGCGCATGGTGCGCGACCTGGCGGCCAAGCTCGGTAAAAAAGTCGACTTCATCACCAACGGCGCTGCCACCGAACTGGACAAGGGCCTGATCGAGCGCATCGTCGATCCATTGACGCACCTGGTGCGCAACTCGATCGACCACGGCATCGAAATGCCGGCTGCGCGCCGCGCCGCCGGCAAGAGCGACGCCGGCCGCCTGTTCCTGTCGGCGTCGCACCAGGGCGGCAACATCGTCATCGAAGTGTCCGATGATGGCGGCGGCTTGAACCGTGAACGGATCCTGGCCAAGGCCCAGCAGAACGGCCTGGCCGTGAGCGACAGCATGACCGACCCGGAAGTGTGGCAACTGATCTTCGCACCCGGTTTTTCCACGGCCGAAACCGTCACCGACGTGTCGGGCCGCGGCGTGGGCATGGACGTGGTGAAACGAAACATCACCGCCATGGGCGGCGTGGTCGATATCCGTTCGGCCAAGGGTTTCGGCACCACGATCTCGATCTCGCTGCCATTGACGCTGGCGATTTTGGACGGCATGTCGATCAAGGTGGGCGAGGAGGTATACATCCTGCCGCTGGGCTTCGTGATCGAATCGCTGCAGCCGACGCCGGAAGACGTGAAAGAAATCAGCGGCAAGGGCCGCGTGATCAAGGTGCGCGGCGAGTACCTGCCGCTGGTGCCGCTGTACCAGATGTTCGACATCACCCCGCGCTTTACCGACCCCAGCCAGGGCATCGTGGTCATCATCGAAACCGAGGGCCGCAAGGCCGGGCTGTTCATCGACGACCTGGTGGGCCAGCAGCAGGTGGTGGTCAAGAACCTGGAATCGAATTACCGCAAGGTGGCCGGCATTTCCGGCGCCACCATCCTGGGTGACGGCGGCGTCTCCCTGATTCTCGACGTTGCCGCCCTGATACGCTCGTCGCGCCAGTTGGCCGATGAACAGATTTTTTCGTAGAGAGGAATTACCATGTCCGACGCATTGACCACAGGAGCGAACGAGATCGCCGGCCACGAATACCTGGCCTTCAAGCTGGGCTCGGAAGAGTACGGCATCGACATTTTGAAGGTGCAGGAAATTCGCGGCTACGAAGCCGTCACCCGTATCGCCAACGCGCCCGAGTTCATCAAGGGCGTGATCAACCTGCGCGGCATCATCATCCCGGTGGTGGACATGCGCATCAAGTTCAATCTCGGTGAACCGATCTACGACCAGTTCACCGTGGTGATCATTCTGAACATCAACGGCCGCATCGTCGGCATGGTGGTCGATTCGGTGTCCGACGTGACCACGCTCACGCCGGAACAGGTGAAGCCCGCGCCCGAGATGGGCACCGCCTTCAGCTCCGACTACATGATCGGCCTGGGCACCATCGATGAGCGCATGCTGATCCTGGTGAATATCGACAAATTGATGCTGAGCTCAGACATGGGCTTGATGGAACAAGTGGCGGCCTAAACCCAGCCCCAAAGCGGTACGCGTCCCTGCCCGCGGCGCGCCCCACAGAGGGTGCGCCAGAAGAACACCTATCACCACCGCGTGGACGTCTCCGGTGGGTAAAACACTGCAGTAACGGGGGAACAGAGATGAATTTACGCGATGTCACGATCGGTACGCGCTTGCGTGTCGGCTTTGGGGCCATCCTGGCCATCCTGGTGGTGATGGTCTTGCTGACCAACTACCTGAACTACAACAACAGCAAGCGCCTGGAAAACGGTCTCACCGTCGCCAGCGCCAAGAACCTGCAAGCGAGCATCATGAAAAGTGCGATGCTCGAGACCGGCATCGCCATGCGCAATATCGGCCTGCAATCGGACGTCAGCCTGATGCAGAAAGAAGAGCAAAAGGTCAAGGACCAGCGCGCGCTGTACGAAAAGGCGCTGGCCGACCTGAAAACCCTTGGTTTATCGAGCGAAGAGCAGGGCGTGCTGGCCGAGATCAGCAAGCTCGACGGCCAGACCGACAGCGCCTTCAAGGAAGCGCTGGCGCAAATCCTGGCGTTCAACACCGAAGGCGCGGCCAAGATCCTGTCGGGCCGGATCGACCCGCTGAACCAGCAAACGCTCGGCCAAATCAATAAACTGGTCAACCTGCAGCTGGCCAGCTCGAACCAGGTCATCGGCAGCTCGGAAGGCGCCGTGCGCTCGCTGATGTATCTGCTGTTTGGCCTCGGCGCCGCAGCGGTTGCCCTGGGCGTCGTGTGCGCGGTGGTGATCACCCGCTCGATCACGGTGCCGCTGGCGGGCGCGGTGGTGGTGGCGCAGCGCGTGGCGTCCGGCGAACTGAGCACGGAAGTTGTCGTGGTGGGCCGCGACGAAACCAGCGAGCTGTTGCAGGCGCTGCGCGACATGAACCAGAGCCTGGCCACCACGGTAGGCGAGGTGCGTGCCGGCTCCGAACTGATCACCACTGCCGCGCATGAAATTGCCGCCGGCAATGCCGACCTGTCTGCCCGTACCGAAACCCAGGCCAGCTCGCTGGAAGAAACCGCGTCGTCGATGGAAGAGCTGACGTCCACCGTCAAGCAGAACGCCGACAATGCGCGCCAGGCCAACCAACTTGCGGTTTCGGCCTCGTCGGTGGCGGAGAAGGGCGGCAACGTGGTTTCGCAAGTGGTCTCCACCATGGGCTCGATCAAGGAAAGCTCGAGCCGCATCGTCGACATCATCGGCGTGATCGACGGCATCGCCTTCCAGACCAATATCCTGGCCTTGAATGCGGCCGTGGAAGCGGCGCGTGCCGGCGAGCAGGGCCGTGGCTTTGCGGTGGTGGCGTCCGAGGTGCGCAACCTGGCGCAGCGCTCCGCCGGCGCTGCGCGCGAGATCAAGGAACTGATCAGCGACTCGGTGGACAAGGTCGATGCCGGCAGCCGCCTCGTCGATGAAGCGGGCCAGACCATGGACCTGGTGGTGACCTCGATCCGGCAAGTGGCCGACATCATGGGCGAGATCACCGCTGCCACCCAGGAGCAAAGCAACGGCATCGAGGAAGTCAACCAGGCCATCAGCCAGATGGACGAGATGACCCAGCAAAATGCCGCACTGGTGGAAGAGGCCGCCGCCGCTGCCCAGAGCATGACGGAGCAGGCCGAGATCCTGGGGCGTGCGGTCAGCATCTTCAAGCTGGCCAGCGATGGCGGCCGCAGGGCTGCGCCCCGTGTGGCAACGGTGGCCGCTGCCAGCAAGCCTGCCGCCAAGCCGGCGGCGCGCCTGGCTGCCGCTGCCAAGCCTGCTGCTGCTGCTGCTGCTGCCGAGGTTGCACCAAAGGCTGTGTCCAAGGCCGCACCCAAGAGTACACCGAAACCCATCGCCAAGCCGCAGGCTGACGAATGGGAAGAGTTTTGAACTACGCATTGATGCAACATCCAAGGACACACCATGCCGCACAGTAAAGATACCGTTAAAGAGTTCGATTTCAATGCCCGGGACTTCGAGCGCGTGCGCGGCCTGATCTATAAACGCGCCGGCATCTCGCTGGCCGACAGCAAGCAGGAAATGGTGTACAGCCGCCTGGCGCGACGCCTGCGCGCCACCGGTATTGCATCGTTCGCCAAGTACCTCGACGACCTCGAAGCCGGCCGCCTGGGCGAGGAGTGGGAGGCATTCACCAATGCGCTCACCACCAATCTGACGTCGTTCTTCCGCGAGGCGCACCACTTCCCGCTGCTGGCCGACCATATCAAGGGCAAGCGCGACACCTTGAACATCTGGTGCTCGGCCGCGTCCACCGGCGAGGAACCGTATTCGATCGCCATGACCGTGTGCGAGGCGTTCAACACGCTCACGCCCAACTGCAACATCATCGCCACCGACATCGACACCAACGTGCTGGCCCACGCCGCCAACGGCGTCTATACGATGGACCGGCTCGACAAGATGAGCCCCGAGCGCAGCCGCCGCTTTTTCCTGAAAGGCAAGGGCGAGCGCGAAGGCCAGGCCCGCGTGCGCCAGGAGCTGCGCAACATGATTACTTTCAAGCCGCTCAATCTGCTGGCCGACAGCTGGCCGGTAAGCGGCCAGTTCGACGTGATCTTTTGCCGCAACGTCATGATCTATTTCGACAAGGACACCCAGCGCAAGATCCTGTCGCGGTTCGTGCCGTTGATGAAGCCGGACGCGCTGCTGTTCGCGGGTCATTCCGAGAATTTCCTGTACGTGTCCGATGCGCTCAAGCTGCGCGGCAAGACGGTGTACGAGCTCGACGAAAAAAACCGGACCGCGGCCAAGGCGCCGCACCGCACCTAGAGAGCTGCCATGGACCTCGAACAATTTGCCACGAATCTGTACTACGACCGCACCTTCGATTGCGAAGCGGCCAAGATCCTGCCGGGCGAATACTATTTCACCAACAAGGACATGCTGATCGTGACCGTGCTGGGTTCGTGCGTATCGGCCTGCATCCGCGACCGCGTGACCGGCCTGGGCGGCATGAACCACTTCATGCTGCCCGATGGCGGCGGCGACGGCAGCCCGGTCTCGGCCTCGGCGCGCTACGGCACGTACGCAATGGAAATCCTGATCAACGACCTGCTCAAGGCCGGCGCCAAGCGTGAGAACCTGGAGGCGAAAGTCTTCGGCGGCGGCGCCGTGCTGAAAGGTTTTACGGCGATCAACGTCGGCGAACGCAATGCCGCCTTCGTGCTCAGCTTCCTGAAGACCGAACGCATCCGCGTGGTGGCCGAGGACCTGAACGACATCCATCCGCGCAAGGTGTACTTCTTCCCGCGTACCGGCAAGGTGCTGGTGAAAAAGCTGATGCAAACCCATAACGATACGCTGGTCAAGCGCGAAGTGGAGTACGCGAGCCGCCTGAAGAAAGCACCGGTCGGTGGCGAAATCGATTTGTTTTAATTTGTAGAAAGCACACGTATGAAGATCAAAGTTCTCATCGTCGACGACTCCGCGCTGATCCGCAGTGTCATGAGCGAGATCATCAACAGCCAACCCGACATGGAAGTGGTGGCGACGGCGCCCGACCCGCTGGTCGCGCGCGAGCTGATCAAGCAGCACAACCCGGACGTGCTCACGCTCGACGTCGAGATGCCGAAGATGGACGGCCTCGACTTCCTGGAAAAGCTGATGCGCCTGCGGCCGATGCCGGTCGTGATGGTGTCGTCGCTCACCGAGCGCGGCTCCGAGATCACCATGCGCGCGCTGGAACTGGGCGCGGTCGATTTTGTCACCAAGCCGAAGATCTCGATCCAGGCCGGCATGCGCGAATATACCGACCTGATCTCCGACAAGATCCGTGCAGCCGCCAAGGCCCGCGTGCGTGCGCGCACGCTGCCTGCTGCCGGCGCCGCCCAGGGCAGCGTGCCGCTCTCAGCGCTACGCAACCCGCTGCTGTCGTCGGAAAAACTGATCATCGTGGGCGCCTCCACCGGCGGCACCGAAGCGATCCGCGAATTTTTGATGCAGATGCCGTCGGACTGCCCCGGCATCCTGATCACCCAGCACATGCCCGAAGGTTTTACCCGCTCGTTTGCCAAGCGGCTCGACTCGCTGTGCAAGATCTCTGTGCAGGAAGCGCAGGGTAACGAACGGGTGCTGCCGGGCCACGCCTACATCGCGCCCGGCCACTCGCACCTGTACCTGACCCGCAGCGGCGCCAACTACATGACCAAAATCGACCAGGCCGAACCGGTCAACCGCCACCGGCCCTCGGTGGACGTGCTGTTCCGCTCGGCGGCGCAGGCGGCCGGCAAGAATGCGGTGGGCGTGATCCTGACCGGCATGGGCAAGGACGGCGCGGCCGGCATGCTGGAGATGAGGAATGCCGGCGCGTATAATTTCGCCCAGGACGAAGCCAGCTGCGTGGTGTTCGGCATGCCGCGCGAAGCGATTGCCATCGGCGCCGCGCACGAGGTCGGTGCGCTGACGGCGCTGCCGGGCATGGTACTAGGTTATCTTGCGCAGCACGGCATGCGCGCATTGCGGGTCTAAAGGGTGTAAATGTGGTTGCAGTGACGTTTTACTGCGACTTTGTTCGCCTTGGAGCAACGAAAATGCTATCCTACAACTTGCTTGGAATTCGTAGGCAATATTAACAACCGCGTAAAGAAACAACGGAGTAATTCATGGCTGATCCAAAGATGAAATTTTTAGTTGTTGACGATTTTTCGACGATGCGTCGCATCGTCCGAAATCTGTTGAAAGAACTGGGTTATGCCAATGTCGACGAGGCGGAAGACGGCGTCATGGCGCTGGCCAAGCTGCGCGCCGAGTCGTTCGACTTCGTCGTCTCGGACTGGAACATGCCGAACATGGACGGCCTGACGATGTTGCAAAACATTCGTGCCGACCCCGCCCTGGCCAAGCTGCCGGTGCTGATGGTGACCGCCGAAGCCAAGAAGGAAAACATCATCGCCGCCGCGCAAGCCGGCGCCAATGGTTACGTGGTCAAGCCGTTCACCGCCGCCACCCTGGACGAAAAACTGAACAAGATTTTCGAAAAGCTGGGCGCGTAATACTTCGGTAGTCGGGCCCGTCCCGACTACGCTCGACATCCTGCCCACGGACGGTCATGCACCACACCCATTTCCTGGTTCGCGAGCCGTTGCTCGACCCGCAGCAGCGGGTGGTCGGGTATGAGTTGTCCTGGCAACAGCCGCAACATGCGGCCACTGGCAGCGCCTCCCCGGCGCCTGCGCTGGAGTCCCTGCTGGCGTTTGTCGCCAACCACGTGATCGGTGGCGACGACGGCGAGTCCTGGCTCCTGCTCGATAAAATCCTGTTCCTCGAAGCCGTGCCCGAGATGCTCTCGGCCGACGCCCTGCATCGAATGCCGCCGTCGCGCACGGTGCTGTCGCTGCCGGCCGCCACCCTGGACCATCCCGACACCCTGCAAGCGGTGCACGCATTGCGCGCCGGCGGCGTGGGCATCTTGCTGCGCAACTTTGCCCGCGCCCCGGCCGGCCTGCGCCTGGCGTCGCTGGCGTCGTTCGTGGAAGTACGGTTCAGTGGCGCGAACGTGGCCACGCAGGCGCGCGCGTATGCGGCACTCAAGCAGTCGGGGCTGACCATGGTAGCGCGCCCGGTGAGCAACTGGGCCGACTTCGACGCCTGCGCCGCACTGGGCCTGAACGCCTTCGTCGGCAAGCTGCACCTGACGCCGCGGCCGGGCACGGCCACGCGCGGCGTCAACCCGGCCCAGGCCATCATCCTGCAACTGATGCAACTGGTGAAGGAAAACGCCGACCTGGCCCAGATCGAAGCCGTGCTCAAGCGCGATCCCACGCTGTCGTACAAGCTGTTGCGATTTATTAATTCGTCCGGCTTCGGGGCGGGGCGCGAGGTGCAGTCGATGCGCCAGGCCCTGACCCTGCTCGGCTATGCGCCGCTGCACCGCTGGCTGACGTTGTTGCTGGCAACGGCCAGCACCAGCGGCTACTCGCCGGTGCTGCTGGAAACGGCGGTGGTGCGCGGCCGCCTGGCCGAACTGCTGGCGCGCGATACCCTGGGCAGGAGCGAGGCCGAACAGGTATTCGTGGCCGGCATGTTTTCGCTGCTGGACCGTTTGCTGGGCATGACGATGGAAGAGGTGCTGGGCGCGATCCAGTTGCCGGACGAAGTGATCGAGGCGCTGCTGACCCGCAGCGGGCGCTACGGGCCGTACCTGGCGCTGGCCGAGGCGTGCGAGCTGAACTCGGACCTGGTGGCGGCGCTGGCGATTTCTCTCAAGCTGAGCCCGGAAGAAATCAACCAGGCCCACCTGCAGGCGCTGGCGTGGGCGCAGCAGATGGCGGTTTGAATTTTACGCTGGTTCAAATTTCCAGGTTATCGATCAACCGCGTACCACCAAGCTTGGCCGCCGCCAGCACCACCAGCGGCGCGCCCTGCGCCAGGTCGCCGGCGGTTGGCGGCTGCAAGTCGATACGCTTGCGGATCGACACGTAATCGGGCTGCCAGCCGCGCTGCGCCAGGTTTTCCATCGCCTTGTGCTCGACCTCGAACACGTCCAGGTGACCGGCGCGAACTTCCTCAGCGACAAAATTCAGGGTCTGGAACAGCACCGGCGCTTCGGCCCGCTCGGTCTGCGACAGGTACATATTGCGCGACGACAGCGCCAGGCCATCCTCGGCGCGATAGGTTTCCGCCCCGATGATCTCCGTTGGCAGCGCAAACTGGCGGCTCATATTACGCACCATCATCAACTGCTGGTAATCCTTCTTGCCGAACACGGCCACCTTCGGCTGCACGCACGAAAACAGTTTCAGCACGATGGTGGTCACACCGGTGAAGAAGCCCGGACGGAACTCGCCCTCGAGCGTATTGCCCAGGTCGGACGGCGGGTTGACGCGGAATTCCTGGGGCTCCGGGTACAAGTCCTTCTCGGTCGGCGCGAACAGCACGTACACGCCTTCCTTTTCCAGTTTTTCCACGTCGGCCTGGAAGGTGCGCGGGTACTTGTCGAAGTCTTCGTTGGGGCCGAACTGCAGGCGGTTGACGAAGATGGACGCGACCACCGGATCGCCATGCTTGCGCGCCAGTCGCATCAGCGACAGGTGGCCCTCGTGCAGGTTGCCCATGGTGGGAACAAAGGCGGTGCGCAGTTGACCGCTGAGCTGATCGCGCAATTCTTCAATGGTGGTGATGATTTTCATGGGTGATTTCTGTAAACATTTCAGGCTGGCGAGTAGGCCAGCCGGACATAGATCGGTGCGAACGGTTCGGCCTGGGTGATTTCGATCAGCGTTTCCTTGGCCAGCTCGAGCAGGGCGACAAAATTGACCACCACCACCGGTACGCCGCCAGCGACGTCGAACAGGTCGGCAAACTCGACGAAGCGTGTCGATTGCAGACGCCGCAGAATACCCGTCATGTGCTCGCGCACCGACAGTTCCTCGCGGCTGATCTTGTGGTGCTGGGTCAGTCGTGCACGCTTCATCACGTCGAGCCAGGCCTGCTGCAAATCGACCGGCGCCACGTCGGGCAGCACGGTCACCAGGCTTTGCTCGATATGGATCTGGGTGCGCACGAAGTCGCGGTCGAGCTGCGGCAGGGCGTTCAGGTCGAACGCGGCCAGCTTGATCTGCTCGTAATCGAGCAGGCGCCGCACCAGCTCCGCGCGCGGATCGTCCGCCTCGATATCGAGGTCGCTCTGGCGCTGCGGCAGCAGCATGCGCGACTTGATCTCGATCAGCATGGCAGCCATCAGCAGGTACTCGGCCGCCAGTTCCAGGTTGGACTTGCGGATCTGGTCCACGTACTTCAGGTATTGCAGCGTGAGCTGCGCCATCGGTATGTCGAGAATATTAAAATTCTGCTTGCGGATCAGGTACAGCAGCAAGTCGAGCGGGCCTTCGAACGCGTCGAGGAACACTTCCAGCGCATCGGGCGGAATATACAGGTCGTTGGGCAGCTTGAGCAGCGGCTCGCCGTACAGGCGCGCGAAACCGGACGCATCGACGGTCGCCTCTGCCTCGGCGCCTGCCGGCGTCCCCGGCGTCACCGGTATGACATCGGCCGCTGGTTCTGGCAACATGCCTGCCGCCCTGGTGTGATCAGAGCTTGTTCTGGTACACGTAGGCTTGCTGTTTGACGGCCGACTTCAGCTGGCGTTCCTGCTCGTCGAGCGAGATCGGCGGGCGGTCCCACAGCAGGGCGCGGCCTTGCTGCTGACCGGCTTCGATCGCCGGATTCTTCGCTTTCAACTCTTTGATGAACAGGGTGTGGTCGGATTCGTACATCGAATGTTGTTTAGAGAGTTTCATATCGTCCGTATGAGTGGATTAGCAACGGCTATTTTACCGCGCCAGCGCCTTGCCAGGCGAATTTGATCGCTGCGCCGGGCGGCGGTTGGCACGATGGGTTAAGCTCACCGCATAAAAGTTGCCAATCTATAACCATGATAAAGCCATGACCGTGCGCCCGACCTCCCGCGCCATCTTCCTGCTGACCTTGCCGCCCTTGCCATGGGCCGGCAACGCCATCGTCGGTCGGCTGGTGCACCATATGGTGCCGCCGGTGCTGCTCAACCTGCTGCGCTGGACGATTGCAGGCTTGATCTTGCTGGTCCGCATCTTTGCCACGGCGCGGCGTTCGCGTTGATCGTGGCCGGTATCATGGTGTCGGCGCGGCGCTGACACTCGTGCCGGTAAGCGTACGCTAAGAGTACGGAACGCGAACGAAGCCGCGCCGGTTGCCCGGGGCGGCTTCGTCACGATGGAGTGGGATCGCTGTTTAGCGAACCATCGGGCGTGCGTTGGCGCGCTGGCAATCGGCTTTTGCCAGGCGGTTATCGTGTTTGCCGGCGTTGGCAGCCGTTTGCGAAGGCGAGGAGGTGGCAACGGCGCCGTCAACGCAGTTCACATCGGCGTTGTACTGGGCCGAGGCCATCTTGGCGTCCTGGCGGGTCTGATAGCGTTGTTGCGGATCGGTCTGGGTGGCAGCGTGGCTCGGCAGGGTGGGGTGCAGCTCACCGGTGGTGGAGGCAGCCTGGACCGACGTGGTGCTGATCGGTGCCGCTTCTTGCGGGCTCAGCTGGTTAGGTGTCAGCGCCGAGTTTTGCGCAAACACACTGGCGCTCATGCACAGGGTGGCGATCAGTGCGGTCATCTTGGCGGTAGTCTTGGTGTTCATGTCGGCTCCTCTTGTTGCGTTGAATGAGGCTTGATTATTCCATCTCCTTCCGAGTTCAACCGTAGGACTCACGCTCATGACAACGTCGGACGACGCGGCGCCGGATTGCCGTCCTGGTCCCATTAAAACCAAGTGTCGGTGACGACACGCAACAGTGATATGACGTGCCAGTCCCACCCATGCGGTATCACGCAACTGGGGTCGGACCCCGATCAGGGTCCGACCCCAGCCTTGGCCGAGCGGGGTTCGGCCCACCACGCTTACGGGCAGTTACCGACCTTGTAGAAGCCCTGGGCAGTCTGGGCCAGCGTGCTGCGGAAGTACAGGCTCGACAGTCCCAACAGGTCGTTCGAACCGTTGGCATAGGCCACGCCGTACTTGACGGTGGCGCGGCCCGCCTGCACGTGGGCGTAGTTGCTGGCCGTGACCGCAGTGCAGGTCCAGCCGCCGTTGCCGGCGGTGGTGGTCACCGACAGGGCCGCCGACTGCGCGCTCTCGCCGCCATTGCCCACCGAGGTCACCGTGATGGTGTAGGCGGTGTTGGCGATGAGGTTGCTGACGGTGTAGGCGGTGCCGGCTACCGGCTCGGTCGTCACGCGGGCGCCGTTGACGTACACCTGGTAGCCGGTGGCAGCGCCGGCGGCGGTCCACGTCAGTGGCACGGTGGTGTCGGTGACCGCGCCGGCGGTGATGCCGGTCGGTGGCGTCAGCGCCGGCTCGCTACCGACCGAGAACTGCGCAATGTTGCAGGCAGCCGAAGTGCGGTTGGCGGTGTCGGTGGCGGTCACGGTGCCGCTGTAGTTGCCGGCGGCCAGGTTGTAGGTCTTGTTGAAGTTGGCGCCGGCGCCGGCGGCGTTGTCGTTGACGGCGGTGGGGCCGTTCAGCACGACCGTGTAGTTCTTGACGTCGCCGGTGGCTGCGCCGCTGACGGTGGCGCTGGTGGTACTGATGCCGGCCGCCGTGCACGATTTCATTTCCGGTCCGACGCTGGTGCCCACGCGCAGGTTGTTCTTGTACCAGAAATCCATCACGAAGGCAGGGTAGTTGACCTTGGTGTTGTCCACGAAATTGACGTTCTGGCCGCCGGGGCCGGCCGGCCACGAGTGGCCCATGCCGGCGACCGTGATTTCGTGGGTGCGCACCTTGCCGTTGCTGTCACGGTACGGAATGTTGGTGCCGCCGCCAGGCACGGTTTCCGCCGCGCTCGGGGTGAACGAACTGCCGTAGACGATGCGCATCGCTTCCGTGGCCAGCGGACCATACTTCTGGTCCACCGTGTAGTCGAACGTGCCCCAGATGGCGCCGGCGATCTGCGTGCTGAACTTGTCGGCAGCGCTGCCAGCCATGGCCTTGCAGCGCGAGGCTGCGGTGCTGGCGGTGTAGCCGGAGGGCACGCCGCCGATCTGGATGGTCGTGGTGCCCGGGGTCGGGCCGGCATTGATGCCCACGCCGGCAAACACGTCAGGCGCCAGGCAACCCATCACCATGGTTTCGCCGCCGCCCGACGACAGGCCGGTGACGTACACCTGGTTCGGATCGATCTGGTACTGCGGATCCTTGACGAAGCGGTCCACCACGTCGAGCAGCACCTTGTCGTGGCCAGAGGCGCGGGTGTGGCTGGTGTTGGCGTAGTCCCAGCAATGGTTGTAGTAGACATTGCCGGTGGCATTGGGGGCGACGATGACGGCGCCGTACTGCTCGCCCATGGCCGACCAGTTGTAGCCGCCGTCGTTGCCGTTGACGACGTCGGCGGCAGCGGTTTGTTTGCAGCCGTGCAGGACCAGCACCAGCGCCCGCTTGCCACCAATCTTGGGTTCGCTTGCTGGCCAGTAGAAGAAGCCGGTGAGGTTGCCGCCGTTGACGCTGTCGGCGGCCCAGGTTTGTTGCGCACTCCACTTGCCCGGGCCCGGGGTTGCGCCCCACGAGGGCCAGGCCCAGCATAGAAGTATTAAGACGAGCGCGTGCCACAGCGTGCGCTGGATCTGGTGAGTCATGATGGTCTCCGTTATAAAAAGAATGGTGTGCTAACCCAGCCAAAAAAATGAATGGCTGAGGAAATATTAGTCCACGAAAATTTTCATACAAGCTCCCCCGTAGTTCTACTGTTGCGTGCGTGATTGGCGCGACTCAACAAAATGCTGTAAAGGAGAAATTGAAAGCGCGCCTTATAAAATAAGGCGGTCTGAGCAGTTGGCGCATCGGGAGGACCTGATTCGGCGCCGGCGGAGTCTGGTTGAGTCAGACGTTGTGGTTATGCTGCTGAGTGCGCTCGGATCGCAAGTCGGCACCTCAATTTCGCATTCGGCGCCACCTTTGGAGTGGCGTCGGCGAGCAGTATTTCACAAGTTTTTTCTGGAATAAGTAGGAGTATTACTCGTCCGCGAGTGGGAACGATGCCAACCGCCCATGGCGGGCGGTTGGCGAGGAGGCGGGGAATCAGCGGATGCGCATACCAGGCTCCGCACCTGGCCATGGAGTGAGGATGTAGATGCCAGGGGTGGCTTTTTCGTCCTTGGCCGACCCGGCCAATACCATGCCTTCGGAGACGCCGAACTTCATCTTGCGCGGCGCCAGGTTGGCGACCATGACGGTCAGCTTGCCCACCAGGTCTTGTGGCTGGTACATCGATTTGATGCCCGAGAAGACGTTGCGCAGGCGGCCTTCGCCCACGTCGAGCGTGAGGCGCAGCAGCTTGTCGGAGCCTTCCACGTGTTCGCAGTTGACGATTTTTGCCACGCGCAGGTCGATCTTGACGAAGTCGTCGATCGAGATTTGCGGCGCCAGTTCTTCCACGCCTTCGGGCATCGGCACCACCGGCGCAGGCGCAGATGCAGCCTGGGCGGCCTGCTTGGCTGGCTTGGCCGGTTTTTCAACCGGGGCCGCTGCTTGCTGGTTCGGTGCATCGAACAGCTCTTCGATCATCTTGGCGTCCACGCGCGTCATCAGGTGCGTGTAGGCGCCGATGGTGCGGCCGAGCATCGCTTGCGAGACGGCGCCATTGGCGACCATGGTGTCGGCCCACACCAGCTGGCCGTCACCCAGGAACTTGGCCACGTTGGCCGCCACGCCTGGCAGCACTGGCGAGAGCAGGATGGTGAGCTGGCGGAACAGGATCAGCGCGGCCGTGCACACGTCGTGCAGTTCGGCGGTTTTGGCGTCGTCCTTGGCCAGGATCCACGGCTTGTTTTCGTCGACGTACTGGTTGGTGATGTCGGCGATTTCCATGATCTCGCGCAGCGCCTTGCCGTATTCGCGAGCCTCGAAATTGGCGGCGATATTGGCTTGCCGTTCCACGCCCTCGGGCGTGACCAGCGCGCGCTTGATCCATTCCTGCGCGCCCGGCGACAGGGTTTCGGCCAGCTTGCCGTCGAACTTCTTGGCGATGAAACCGGCGCAGCGGCTGGCGATGTTGACGAACTTGCCGATCAGGTCGCTGTTCACGCGGGCGACGAAATCGTCACCGGTGAAGTCCAGGTCTTCGACCTTGGAGTTCAGTTTGAAGGCGATGTAGTAGCGCAGCCACTCCGGGTTCATGCCCAGGTTCAGGTAGCGCAGCGGCGAGATGCCGGTGCCGCGCGACTTCGACATTTTTTCGTTGTTGACGGTCAGGTGGCCGTGCACATTGACCTTCAGCTTGTCGATCACCGGGTGGCCGGCGAACTTGAGCATGGCAGGCCAGAACAGCAGGTGGAACGAGACGATGTCCTTGCCGATGAAGTGGATCTGTTCGGTGGCCGGGTCGTTGAGCAGGCCATTGAAATCGATGCCCTGTTTTTCGCAGTAGTTCTTCAGGCTGGCCAGGTAGCCTACCGGCGCGTCGAGCCAGACGTAGAAGAATTTGCCCGGTGCGTCGGGAATCGGGATGCCGAAGTACGGTGCATCGCGCGAGATGTCCCAGTCGGCCAGCTTTTCGCCGGACTCGCCCAGCCATTCGCTGACCTTGTTGACCATTTCGGGCTGCAGGCGGCCTGGCGTGTTGAGCCAGTCCTTGAGGAACTGGTAGCAGCGCGGGTCGGACAGCTTGAAGAAATACTGTTCCGAATCCTTGAGCACCGGCGTGGCGTTGGTAAACACCGAGAACGGGTTGATCAGTTCGGTAGGCTGGTAGGCCGCGCCGCACACTTCGCAGTTGTCGCCGTACTGGTCTTTCGCGTGGCATACCGGGCACTCGCCCTTGATGTTGCGGTCGGCCAGGAACATGCCCTTGACCGGGTCGTAGAAGCGCGGCACGATCTTGGTCTGGATCAGACCGGCATCGCGCAGCTTGCGGTAGATGCCCTGCGACAGTTCGACGTTTTCCGGCGAATCGGTCGAGTACCAGTTATCGAACGCGATGTGGAAGCCGTCGAGGTACTGGGCGCGGCCGGCAGCGATCTTGGCGACGAATTCCTGCGGCGTGATGCCTTCCTTTTCGGCGGCAATCATGATCGGCGTGCCGTGGGTGTCGTCGGCGCCCACGAAGTGCACGATGCGCTGCTGGTCGCCGTCGCGCTGCATTCGCTGGAACCGGACCCAGATGTCGGCCTGGATGTACTCCATCATGTGGCCAATATGGAAAGCGGCGTTTGCGTAGGGCAGGGCAGTGGTGACGAACAGCTTGCGGGTCATGGTTGATGCACTTTGTGGGTGGGAAAACAAGCATTTTAACAGCGGTTCGGGTTGGCGGTCATCCCGCCGGACCGGCGCCCGGGGATTTTTGCCGCGATGCGCTAGAATGGGCGCATATTTCACGGAGAGCCTCATGAGCATCACAGTAGACGCAGTCAAAGCCGCCCTGTCGCAAGTTATTGACCCAAATACAACGAAGGATTTCGTCAGCGGCAAGGCCGTGAAGAATCTGAAGGTTGATAACGGCGATATTTCGCTCGACATCGAGCTCGGCTACCCAGCAAAGAGCCAGGTCGACAGCATCCGCCGCAACGTCATCGCCGCCATCAAGGCCCTGCCCGGCGCCGGCAATATCAGCGTCGGCGTGAGTTCCAAGATCATTCCCCACACGGTGCAGCGCGGCTTGAAGCTGATGCCCAATGTGAAGAACATCATCGCCGTGGCTTCGGGCAAGGGCGGCGTGGGTAAATCGACCACCGCCGTCAACCTGGCGCTGGCGCTGGCTGCCGAAGGCGCGTCGGTCGGCCTGCTCGACGCCGACATCTATGGCCCGTCGCAGCCGATGATGCTGGGCGTGTCCGGTCGTCCGCAGACGGTCGACGGCAAGTCGATGGAACCGATGGAAAACCACGGCGTGCAGGTATCGTCGATCGGTTTCCTGATCGACCCGGACGAGCCGATGGTCTGGCGCGGCCCGATGGTCACGCAGGCGTTGCAGCAACTGCTGGAACAGACCAACTGGCGCGACCTCGACTACCTGATCGTCGACATGCCGCCGGGTACCGGCGACATTCAGCTGACCCTGTCGCAAAAAGTGCCGGTCACCGGCGCGGTCATCGTCACCACGCCGCAGGACATCGCGCTGCTCGACGCCCGCAAGGGCCTGAAAATGTTCGAGAAGGTCGGCATTCCTATCCTCGGTATCGTGGAAAACATGAGCACCCATATCTGCTCGAACTGCGGCCACGCGGAAGAAATCTTCGGCGCCGGCGGTGGCGAGAAGATGTGCAAGGACTTCAACGTGGACTTCCTCGGCGCGCTGCCGCTGACCATGTCGATCCGCGAGCAGGCCGATTCCGGCAAGCCGACCGTGGTGGCCGACCCTGACGGTCCGGTCGCTGCCATCTATAAAGACATCGCCCGCAAGATCGCGGTGCAGGTGGCGGAGAAGGCGAAGGACATGACCAGCAAGTTCCCGAGTATCGTCATCAAGAACGACTGACGATGACAAGGCTGGCGGCGCCACTCCGCCAGCCTTGGGCAGTGCCTACCACGGCCATGCCACGCTGTTGCCCAGTTCCTGCGCGACTGCCGCACCATACAAATACTCTCCCAGCACCAGGTCCTGCAACGCCAACCCTGTCATATCGAATACCGTCACGTCGTCTGCCGCGCGCGTGAATGCACCGCCGGTCAGCACATCGCCCAGCTCCAGGCACGCGACGTCTTCCGCCCACTGCATCTCTCCCAATGCCTGCGCCTGCGCGCGATCATCGGCCACCACGCGTGAGCGCGCCAGCAAGCCATCGGGCAGCTCGCGCTTGCCGCGCGTATCGGCGCCGACAGCAGTGATGTGCGTGCCGGGCTGCACCGCCTCCATGGTAAATAAAGCGCCGCCGCCCGGCGTCGCAGTGATGATCACGTCGCTGTCGGCCACGGCCGAATCGGCGTCCGGCGCGTGGCTTATGCAGCGCACGCCGGACAGTTCGGGCAAGCCGGGCGCATTGCACAGTACCTCGGCCAGCGCAGCCTCGAACCGGGCATGGGGCTTGCCATCGCGCGAGACGTAGCGCACCGACATCAGCGCGGGCAGGGCGCGCAAGGCTGCTGCCACCTGCGCGCGGGCCTGCACGCCGGTGCCGAACACGGTCAGCCGGGTGCTTTCGGCGCGCGCCAGCAACTGTGCACCGAGTTCGCCGGCGGCGGCCGTGCGCGCCGTGGTGATGGCGTTGCCGTCCAGCAGGCACACGGGCCGACCGGTGGCGGGATCGAACAGCATCACAGTGGCCTGGTGCGGTTCGCCGCCGTACTGCCGGTTGCCCGGCCAGAAGCCGGCCGCCTTGAAACCGAGCAGGTCGCGCGCCGCCACGTCGCCGGACTTGATGCCGAACACGCCATCGGCGAGTTTTTCACGGACCACCGGAAACACCCGGCCTTCGCGCTGGCAGTGCAGCGTGAACGCATCGCGCACTGCGGTGAGGGCGAGCTCCGTGGAGAGCAGGGCGGCGATGGCGTCGCGGTCGAGCAGCAGCAATTGGGCGATGTCGCGCATGAGGATTTCTCGTTATAAGATAATGTTTGGCATTTTATCTAAAAATAGATAAAATGTCTTTATTAAATCCAACTGGAGTCTCATCATGTCGTTGAGCCTGGAAACCCCGGCGCTGCTGCTGGACGAAGCGCGCATGCAGCAGAACATTGCGCGCATGCAGCAGCGGCTCAGTGCCTTGGGTGTGGCATTTCGTCCGCATGTCAAAACCAGCAAGTGCCTGGAAGTGGCCAGGCGCCAGCTGGCAGCAGGCGCGCAGGGGATCACGGTGTCCACCCTGAAAGAGGCCGAGCAGTTTTTCGAGGCAGGTATCAATGACATCCTGTATGCGGCAGCCATCGTGCCCAACAAGCTCGATCATGCGCTGCGCCTGCTGCGCGCTGGCCTGCGCCTGACGTTACTGGTGGAGTCGGTGGCGATGGCCGAGCACGTCGCCCGTCACGGCGCGCAAAACCGCGTGTGCTACGACGTGCTGATCGAAGTCGATACCGACGGCCACCGCTCCGGCATCGCCCCGGCAGATCCGCTGCTGCTGGACGTGGCCGCAAACTTGCGCGGCGGCGCGCGCTTCAAGGGCGTGATGACGCACGCCGGCAGCTCGTACGACCTGCGCACGCCCGAGGCGCTGGCCGCCATGGCCGAGCAGGAGCGCAGCCGCTGCGTCGATGCCGCCGAGCGGTTGCGCGCGGCCGGCCATGCGTGCGAAGTGGTGAGCGTCGGGTCCACGCCCACCGCGCTGTCGGCCGTTCACCTCGAGGGCGTGACCGAGGTGCGGGCGGGCGTGTACGTGTTCTTCGACCTGGTGATGGCCGGCGTGGGCGTGTGCCGCGTTGGCGACATCGCCTTGTCGGTGTTGTGTACGGTCAGTGGCCACCGGCCGGACCAGGGCTGGATCATCACCGACGCCGGCTGGATGGCAATGAGCCGCGACCGTGGCACGCAGAAGCAGGCGCGCGACTACGGCTACGGCATGGTCTGCGACGCGGACGGTAACGCCATCGCGGAACTCGCATTCGACCAGGCCAACCAGGAACACGGCGTGCTGCAATGGACCGGTGCCGAAATCGACCTGGCGGCGCGGTACCCGGTCGGCAGCAGCCTGCGCATAGTCCCCAACCACGCCTGCGCCACCGGCGCGCAGCATCCCTTCTATTATGTCTTGCCGCAGGACGGTGGCGCGCCGCGCAAATGGCAGCGTTTCAGCGGCTGGTGACGGCATTGGGGAAGCAAGGCTGTAAAATAGCGCTCTTTCTACCTCAGCTTTATAGAATCCGATGACCAACGCACCAGCCAAACCAGTCCGCACCCGTTTCGCCCCCAGCCCGACCGGCTATCTCCACCTGGGCGGCGCCCGCACGGCGCTGTACTCGTGGGCCTTTGCCCGCCACTTCGGCGGCACTTTCGTGCTGCGTATCGAAGACACCGACCTGGAACGCTCCACGCCCGAAGCGGTGCAGGCCATCATCGAAGGCATGGAGTGGCTGGGCCTCGGTCACGACGAAGGCCCGTTCTACCAGATGCAGCGCATGGACCGCTACCGCGAAGTGCTGGCGCAAATGCTGGCAGCCGGCACTGCCTACCAGTGCTACTCGTCGCCCGAAGAAGTGGAAGCGATGCGCGAGCGCATGCGCGCCGCCGGCGAAAAGCCGCGCTACGATGGCACCTGGCGCCCGGAGCCGGGTAAAACCCTGCCTGCCATTCCAGCAGGCCGCAAGCCGGTGCTGCGCTTCAAGAATCCGCTTGATGGCGAAGTGACCTGGAACGACTTCGTCAAGGGCTCGATCACCATCGGTAACAAAGAGCTGGACGACCTGGTGATCGCCCGCCCGGACGGCACGCCGACGTATAACTTCTGCGTGGCCATCGACGACCTCGACATGGAAATCAGCCACGTGCTGCGCGGCGACGACCACGTCAACAACACGCCGCGCCAGATCAACATCCTGCGCGCCATCGGCGCACCGCTGCCCGAGTACGGCCACCTGCCGATGATCCTCGGTTCGGATGGCGCCAAAATGTCCAAGCGCAAGGACGCCGTCAACGTGATGGACTATCCGGCGCAAGGCTACCTGCCCGAAGCGATCCTGAACTACCTGGCGCGCCTGGGCTGGAGCCACGGTGACGAGGAAGTATTCTCGATGGACCAGATGATCGAATGGTTCGACGGCAGCCACCTGTCCAATTCGGCGGCGCAGTTCAACATCGAAAAACTGAACTGGCTCAATAACCACTATATCAAGCAGGCCGACAACGAACGCCTGGCCAGCTTGGCCCGGCCGCGCATGCTCGATAACGGCGCCGAGTTCGATGGCGCGCCGGCGCTGGCAGTGGTGCTGGGCCTGATGAAGGAGCGCACCAATACCGTCAACGAGTTGGCCGACGCGTCGATGCTGTTCTTCCGCACGCCGCAACCCGACGCCGCGCTGCTGGCCCAGCACGTGACCGATGCGGTGAAGCCGGCGCTGGCACAATTTGCCGAGCGCTGCCAGACGGTGGAGTGGAACAAGGCCGCGCTGGCCGCGATGATCAAGGAGGTGCTGGCGGCGAACGGCCTGAAGATGCCGCAGATGGCGATGCCGCTGCGCCTGTTCCTGACCGGTCAGTTGCAGACGCCGGCGATCGACGCGGTGCTGGAAATCTTCGGTCGCGAGACCGTTGTGGCGCGCGTGGCAAAGTTTCTTTAAATATTAGTAGATTGCAGGGGCAAAGTTGCAAAAGGGTATTTGCATAATACGGCGCCTCTGCTATACTCTTGTCTCTCGCGCAAACGGGGGTATAGCTCAGCTGGGAGAGCGCTTGCATGGCATGCAAGAGGTCAGCGGTTCGATCCCGCTTACCTCCACCAAGTTTGCAGAGTTGATGTAGTAAAAGTAGTGCCGTAGCACCAAGGTCCCCATCGTCTAGAGGCCTAGGACATCACCCTTTCACGGTGAGTACGGGGGTTCGAATCCCCCTGGGGACGCCAGCTTCGCCAAAGCTGGTAGCAGTAAGTAGTCAATGTTTTTGCGCCCGGGGGGTATAGCTCAGCTGGGAGAGCGCTTGCATGGCATGCAAGAGGTCAGCGGTTCGATCCCGCTTACCTCCACCAACAGCGCAAAGACGAAACGATGTAAACAGCTTTACCGTAGTGCCAAGGTCCCCATCGTCTAGAGGCCTAGGACATCACCCTTTCACGGTGAGTACGGGGGTTCGAATCCCCCTGGGGACGCCAGGTAGTTTGTGCTGGCAGTAGTAAAGAAGTAGATGTACGACAGAAGACTTTCTGCGCCCGGGGGGTATAGCTCAGCTGGGAGAGCGCTTGCATGGCATGCAAGAGGTCAGCGGTTCGATCCCGCTTACCTCCACCACTGCGTAGAGAGCACAGACACTGTCCCCATCGTCTAGAGGCCTAGGACATCACCCTTTCACGGTGAGTACGGGGGTTCGAATCCCCCTGGGGACGCCAGGTAGTTGTTCAGCAAAGCCGCTCACCGAGCGGCTTTTTGCTATGCGCGGCAGTTTCGGGGCATCCAAAAAATCCTGTGAAAACAACGGTTTTGGTTGCGTTGATCGCGGTACACTGCTATGATTCGCGCCTTGGAAATGTCCCCATCGTCTAGAGGCCTAGGACATCACCCTTTCACGGTGAGTACGGGGGTTCGAATCCCCCTGGGGACGCCAGATATTTCCAAGTAGTAGTATGTAATTGGCCAGTACGGACAGATTTCCGGATAGTTCGAAAAACCGTAGCGAGCGGTTCGTTATTGTCGTGAGTAGCGGAAGCGTACGAAGGTACGCTGAGCAACGAAGCGGCGATAGCGGATCGCCCAGTAGGTTTGTCGGACTAACCATTGTCCCCATCGTCTAGAGGCCTAGGACATCACCCTTTCACGGTGAGTACGGGGGTTCGAATCCCCCTGGGGACGCCAGACAGCAAGAAGAAAAAGCCGCCTCGTGCGGCTTTTTTCCATTTCGCCTTTAACTTCTCCACCATGACCATGCGCCTCGACCTGTTTTGCCGCGTTATCGACAACTATGGCGACATCGGCATCTGCTGGCGGCTGGCGCGCCAGCTGCACGCCGAGCATGGCATCGCCGTGCGGCTGTGGGTGGACGACCTGGCCAGTTTCCAGCGCCTGTGCCCCGACGTCGATACCAACGCCGAAAACCAGGTGGTGCAGGGCGTGGCCGTGCGTCACTGGCGCGGCCAGGACGGCATGTACACGCCGGAGGATGTGGCCGATATCGTCATCGAATTTTTTGCCGTCGATCTGCCGCCGCACTACGTGGCCGCCATGGCGCAATGCACGCCGCGCCCGGTGTGGTTCAACTTCGAAGGTTTGACGGCGGAAGAGTGGGTGGAAGGCTGTCACCGCCTGACGTCGCCGCATCCGCAACTGCCGCTGACCAAGCACTTTTTCTTCCCCGGTTTTACGGACAAAACCGGCGGCCTGCTGCGCGAGGCGGCGCTGTTCGACGAGCGCCGCGCCTTCCTGGCCGATCCCGCGCTCGCCAGCGATTTTTTGCAGTCGCTCGGCGCCAGCCCGGCCGAATTGGCGGCCACGCGCGTGTCGCTGTTTTGCTATCCGTTTGCGCCGGTGGCGCCGCTGTTCGAGGCGTGGCAGGGTGGCGCTGAAGCGATCACCTGTTTCGTGCCCGAGGGCGTGGCGACCCAGGCGGTACAAGGCTTCCTTGGTGGCGATGCAGTTGCCGGGGCGGTGGCCACGCGGGGACACCTGACCGTGCGCGTGCTGCCGTTCGTGCCGCAGCCGGACTACGACAAGCTGCTGTGGGCGTGCGATGTCAACCTGGTGCGCGGCGAGGATTCCTGGGTGCGCGCGCAGTGGGCGGGCAAGCCGTTCGTGTGGCATATCTACCCGCAGGACGACAATTTACACCACAAGAAACTGCGCGCCTTCTTGCAGCGCTATGCCGTGGGACTCGATGCCATCAGCGCTTTTACGCTGGCGTGGAATGGCGTACACCTTGACGCCGACTGGCCTGCCTTGTGGCGTGGTTTGCGGTCCGAGGCGCCGCAGATCGCTGCGCGTGCGGCAGAATGGGAGCCGGAGGTGACGGCGCACGGCGACTTGACCGGCAACCTGGTGGCTTTTGCGCAGTCGCTAAGATAGGCTCAGCCAGAAAACCCGGGTATAATGCCGGGTTAATCTCTAGAACATTTTTACCCTGATCAATCGTGAGCTGATGGCCCCGCGCCCGGCGCAGATGATTTTTACGCAACTTAAATTTTTAAGTAACTACTATGAAACCAGCAAAAGAAATTCGTGTCGGCAACATCATCATGGTCGATGCCAAGCCATTCATCGTGCTGCGCTCGGACGTCAACGGTTCGAGCCGCACCGGCTTCACCTACAAGTGGAAGATGAAAAATCTTCTGACCAACAGCCCGCTGGAAAACGTGTTCCGCGGCGACGACAAGTTCGACGTGGTGGTTCTGGACAAAAAGCCAGTGACCTACTCGTACTTCGCCGATCCGCTGTACGTCTTCATGGACGCTGACTACGAACAGTACGAAATCGAAGAAGAGAACCTGGGCGACGCACTGAACTACCTGAAAGACGGTATGGAATGCGAAGCGGTGTTCTACGATGGCAAAGCCATCTCGGTCGAACTGCCAACCACCATCCAGCGTCAGATCGTGTACTCGGAGCCTGCAGTCAAGGGCAATACCTCGGGTAACGTACTGAAAGAAGCGCGCATCGAAAACGCCATCGAATCGAAGCAGCACACGGTTCAAGTGCCGCTGTTCGTGAGCCAGGACGACGTCATCGAAATCGACACCCGCACCAACGAATACAAGAAAATCGTCCGCAACTGATCGACCCTGTCGAGCGACGATCACAAAAACGCCCTCCGGGGCGTTTTTTTTCGCCCATGCAGTTAATGCTTTGCTATATTAATGCAGCGCAGCAAATTTAATTGACAGGGGTGGGCATGGATCGCAGGCAGTTCGTTCGGATGGGCGCGGTATTGGGTTCTACTGTGAGTGCTGCTGCGGGAGCGGTAGCGGGCAGCGGCAACGCCTTGGCGGCAGCCAGGCCGGCCAGCGCCAGCATTCTCGAAGCTGGCGTGCGCGAGCAGCAGCAGCAGATGGAAGCGGGCAAGCTGACATCGCATGCACTGACCTCGCAGTACCTGGCGCGCATCCGCAACATCGACAAGGCCGGCCCGCGCATCAACGCCGTCATCGAGGTCAATCCCGAAGCGCTCAAGCTGGCGCTGGAAATGGACCGAGAGCGTACCGCCGGGCGCGTGCGCGGTCCGCTGCACGGCATCCCCGTCCTGCTGAAAGACAATATCGCCACCGGCGACCGCATGAGCACGACCGCCGGTTCGCTGGCGCTGGCCGGCGTGCGGGCCAAACGCGACGCCCACGTGGCTGCGCAGCTGCGCGCCGCCGGCGCCATCATCATCGGCAAGACCAACCTGAGCGAGTGGGCCAATATGCGCTCGACCCAGTCGGTGAGCGGCTGGAGCGCGCGCGGCGGCCTCACGCGCAACCCGTATGCGCTCGACCGCAATTGCAGCGGCTCGAGTTCCGGCTCCGGCGCGGCGATCGCCGCCGGCCTGGCCACGCTGGCCGTGGGCACCGAGACCGACGGCTCGATCGTCTCGCCGGCGTCGATCTGCGGCGTGGTGGGCATCAAGCCCACGCTGGGACTGGTGAGCCGCAGCGGCATCATCCCGATCGCCCATTCACAGGACACTGCCGGACCGATGGCGCGCACCGTGGCCGATGCGGCGGCGCTGTTGACCGCGCTGGCCGGCGTCGATCCGCGCGATGCGGCCACCCGCGATGCGAAACCGGTCAACTACCTGGCCGCACTCGAGCAGGGCGGCTTGCATGGCAAGCGCCTGGGCGTGGCGCGCAATTTCTTCGGCCACAGCGTGGAGGTCGATGCCGTCATCGCCAAGGCGCTCGATGTCTTGAGCGCGCAGGGCGCGGTGCTGGTGGACGTGGAAGTGCCCAACACCGACAAGTACGGCGACTCCGAGACCGAGGTGCTGCTGGTCGAATTCAAGACCGACCTGGCGGCGTACCTGAAGGAGTATGCACCGCATGCCAAGGTGGCCACCATGGCCGACGTGATCGCCTTCAACCGCGAGCACGCGAAAGAAGAGATGCCTTACTTCGGCCAGGAGTACCTGGAACGGGCCCAGGCCAAGGACGGTCTCGACGCGCCGGCCTACCGCGCGGCGCTGGCCAACAACGAGCGCTATGCGCGCGCCGAAGGCATCGACCAGGTGATGAAAGAGCATCGGCTCGACGCGCTGGTGGCGCCCACCGGCGGCGTGGCCTGGCTGACGGACTTCATCAACGGCGACCATTACGGCGGCAGCTTCTCGTCACCGGCGGCGGTAGCCGGCTACCCGCACATTACCGTGCCGGCAGGGCAGGTGCACGGCTTGCCGGTGGGGCTGTCGTTCGTGGGTGCGGCCTACAGCGAGGCGGCGCTGATCCGCATGGCGTATTCGTACGAACAGGCCACGCTGCACCGGCGCGCGCCGCAGTTCAAGGCCAGCGTGTCGCTGGCGGTGCGCTGATTCTATTTACCGAGCACGTGGCGCAGCGTCGGTTCGATGTTGCGGCGGTGAAGTTCGGCGACGATGTCTTCCAGCGTGGCGTGCTGCAGCAGCAGGCCTGATGGCGACGCCTGGCGCGTTGCTGCTGCTTGCGGTGCCGGCGCTGCTGCCGGCGCCTCGGCATCGAGCACCTGCAAGGCATGCTCGAACTGCTCGGCGGTGATGCTGTCGAGGCCATGCAGGAACGCCGCTTGCGCGCTGATCGGCGGCGGCATCTCCAGGCCCAGGTCCTCTGCCAGCGACGCGCCCATGGCGGGATTGATGAAGGCCGCCCACAAGCCGCTGCCCTGGTGCAGGCAGGGCGGCAGTTCCACCACGGTGGCGCCGGGCGCAGCATCCAGGTCGGCAAAGTAGGCCTGGTGCAGCAAGGCGTGCAAGCGGCGCAGTCGCGCCAACGGCACCGGCTGCGCAAACGACAGCCACAGGTTGTACTTGTCGGCGCCGTTGACGCTGACGGCCGGCGCCGGCAATTTCAGATCCTGCTGCAGCGCGTTGGCCACCTCGCACAGCAGCAGCCAGTGCTGCTCGTCCGGCAAACGCGGAAAATCGAGCACCAGTGCGCGCGCCATGCTGGTGTTGGTGGCCAGGTCGATGGCCAGCGTGGTGTTGGCGCGCAGGTGGTCTTCCAGCGCGGCGGTGGCCGGGTGCTGGCTGTCGGGGAGGTAGAGCCTTCTGAGCTCGGCGATGAGTTTTTCCATCGCTGCATTGTAGTGCTATTCGGCTTGGACCGGGGTGCGCCACTCGGTCAGATAATGCTGCGGCGTCCTGCCCAGAATGCGCCGGAACATGGCAGTAAACGCACTGGGGCTGGCATAGCCCAGCGCCGCCGCAATCGCCCCCACGCTGTGGCCCTGCGCGAGCCGCCCGAACGCCTCGGCCAGGTGCACCTGCTGCACCCACTGGCGGTAATGCAGGCCGGTCTCCTGCGGGAACAGCCGGATCAGGGTGCGTGCGCTGGCGCCCACGTCGGCGGCATGGTCCTCGATGGTGCGGGTGCTGCCCGGATCGGCCACGATCGCTGCGCACACGGCCACCAGGCGCCGGTCGCGCGGCCACGGGATGGCAATCGGCACCGTCTCCGCTGCCGCCAGTTCGGACAGAATCAGCATGGCCAGGTGTTCGCCGCGGCCGGGCATCGGGTATTCGATCGGCTCTTCCAGCAGCGCCAGGATCAGCTGGCGCAGCAGGGCGGATACTTCGATCACGCGGCAGGCGTCGCCGTACTGGCGCACCGCGTCGGCCTCGATGTAGATGGTGCGCATGGTCACGGTACCGATCGAGGTCCAGTAGTGCACCACGCCGGGCGGGATGAACAGCGCGCGGCGCGGCGGCAGGATCCACACCCCGAGGTCGGTCGTCACGCGCATCAGGCCTGACGTGGCGTACAGCAGTTGCGCGCGCTCGTGGCTGTGCGGCCGGGCGGTCACGCCATGGCGTTCGTCGCGCGCCATGGCGGTGACCACGCGTGGTACGCGCTGGTAGTCGCGGTGGTCGCTGCTGCGTTCGGGGTGCGTCATTTGTCACTTTCTCGACGAAGATTGGAATATCCGGGATTCCCGACCATATTACACTGCCAGTTCTTGATAGAAAGGCTTTCCCCATGAACTCCACTGCTGCCACAGCCTTGGCGCCACCCGCAAGCGCGCCTGCTACCCAGTCCCAGACCGTGATGCAAATCCTCGGCGCGGTCGCCTTTGCCCACCTGCTCAACGACCTGGTGCAGGCCATGCTGCCGTCGATCTACCCGATGCTCAAGGCCGAATTCGGCCTGTCGTTCACCCAGGTCGGCCTGATCACGCTGACGTTCCAGTGCACCGCTTCGCTGCTGCAGCCGTGGATCGGCCTCTACACCGACCGCCGCCCCATGCCGTACCTGCTGCCGGCCGGAATGGTGTCCACCTTTATCGGCGTGCTGATGATGGCGGTGGCGCACAGCTTCCCGGCGCTGCTGGTATCGGCCGCGCTGATCGGCGTCGGTTCGTCGACGTTCCACCCGGAGGCCTCGCGCGTGGCGCGCACGGCGTCGGGCGGACGCTTCGGCTTTGCGCAGTCGCTGTTCCAGGTCGGGGGCAACGTGGGTTCCGCATTGGGACCGGTGCTGGCTGCCGCCATCATCATCGGCCGTGGCCAGGGCAATATCGGCTGGTTCGCGGTGCTGGTCGGCGTGGCGTTCGCGGTGCTGGTGTACGTGAGCCGCTGGCACAGCGCCCACCTGGCCAGCCTGCCGCGCAAGAAGGCGGTGGTGGCGCAGTCGCCGCTGCCGAAGGCGCGCGTGTATGCGGCGCTTGGTGTGCTGGCGCTGCTGGTCTTCTCCAAGTACATCTACATGTCGAGCCTGAGCAGCTACTACACGTTCTACCTGATCGATAAATTCGGCGTCTCGGTGTCGTCGGCGCAGATGTATCTGTTCCTGTTCCTGGCGGCGGTGGCAGCCGGCACCTTCATGGGCGGCCCGATCGGCGACCGCATCGGCCGCAAGCGCGTGATCTGGATGTCGATCCTGGGCGCGGCGCCGTTCACCCTGATGCTGCCGTACGTCGATCTGTTCTGGACTGCCGTGCTGACGGTGGTGATCGGCTTCGTGATCTCGTCGGCGTTTTCCGCCATCGTGGTGTTTGCCCAGGAGCTCATGCCGGGCAAGGTGGGCATGGTGGCCGGGATCTTCTTCGGCCTGATGTTCGGCGTGAGCGGGATCGGTGCGGCGGCCATGGGTCACCTGGCGGACGTGGCCGGCATCGCCTACGTATACAAGCTCTGTTCGTACCTGCCGTTGCTGGGTATCTTGACGGTGCTGCTGCCGCATGTCGAAGGGCAGAAGCGGTAAGGCGGAAAAATGAGATTCCCGCCTTCGCGGGAATGACGGAATTAATGCCGTGGGCCTTAAGCCGCGACCACGGATTTCATTGCGTCGGTCGTCAAGTCGTCATGTCGCATCGGCGGACCGCCGCGCAGGCGGGCATCCAATTGTTTAGACTTCGATAAACCGCATCTTGAAGTTACGCCCCTTGATGGCGCCGAAGTCGCCACCCAGCGGGTTGTTCTTGCTCAGGCGATCAAACGCCTCGTACGCCACCCGGCGATCGAGCGCCACGTAGGTCTGGAACTCGAACACGTTGATCTTGCCAACCTGCTCCTTGCTCAGGCCAGCTTCGCCGGTGAGGGCGCCCAGCAGGTCGCCGGGGCGCAGCTTGTCCTTCTTGCCGCCGCTGATCACCAGCGTCATCATCGGCGCCGGGTCGACGCCGTAGTCGCCGCCGTCCAGGCTTTTCAGGTCGTACCATTCCACCGGCGCGCTCTGGTATTCCTCGATCAGTTTGACCCATTTCTTTTCGTTCGGCGCGCACAACGACAGCGCCAGGCCTTTTTCACCGCCACGGCCGGTACGACCCACGCGGTGGATGTGCACTTCGGTGTCTTTCGAAACGTCGACGTTGATCACCGCTTCCAGGTTCGGAATATCGAGGCCGCGCGCGGCGACGTCGGTTGCCACCAGCACCGAGCAGCTGCGGTTGGCGAACAGCACCAGGATCTCGTCGCGCTCGCGCTGTTCCAGTTCGCCGTACAGCGCCAGCGCGGTGAAGCCCTGCTCGCGCAGGTGCTCGGTCAGTTCGCGGCACTGCACCTTGGTGTTGCAGAAGGCGATCGCCGACACCGGCTTGTAGTGGCCCAGCAGCGTGGCCACGGCCTGGTTGCGGTTGTCGAAGCCGATTTCGAAGAACAGCTGCTCGATCTGGCTGTTGTCGTGCTGAGCCTGCACCGTCACTTCGACCGGATCGACCAGGAAGGAATCGGTGGCGCGGCGGATGTCGTCCGGGTAGGTGGCCGAGAACAGCAAGGTCTGGCGACGCTTCGGGCAGGCGCTGACGATGCCGGCGATTTCGTCGTAGAAGCCCATGTCGGTCATGCGGTCCGCTTCATCGAGCACCAGGGTTTCGACCTTGGACAGGTCGAGCGTGCTGCGGCCCAGGTGATCGCGCACGCGGCCCGGCGTGCCGACGATGATGTGGGCGCCGTGTTCGAGCGAGGCGATTTGCGGACGCATCGGCGAGCCGCCGGTGAGCACCAGCACCTTGACGTTGCCGGTACTGCGCGCCAGGCGGCGCAGCTCATTGGCCACCTGGTCGGCCAGCTCGCGGGTAGGGCACAGCACCAGCGCCTGCACCGCGAACCACGCCGGATTGAGCTTGTTCAGGATGCCCAGGCCAAAGGCGGCGGTCTTGCCGCTGCCGGTCTTCGCTTGCGCGATCAGGTCGCGGCCAGCGAGCACCGACGGCAGGCTCTGGGCCTGGATGGTGGTCATCTCCTTGTAGCCGAGCGTGTCGAGGTTTTCCAGCAGCGCGGGAGTGAGCGCCAGGCTGGCGAAGGAAGTGGCGTCGTCTTGCTGTTCGGGCGCGAAGGTGTCGGTGGATGTCATGGTGTCAGACCTGTTCAAAAAGGACGTTGGCACAGTCTAACAGGCTCCGTTCCGGCCCTGATGCTGTGTGAGGGAATGCTGAAATTGATACTGGTAAAGCTTAATCTGGCGCCCAAACGGGCAGACCGGTGAGATCGAGCTTGTCGTCGCGCACCCAGACCGGCAGGCCCGAGTTGTCGGTCGGCTCGAGCAGTTCGAGCTGTTCCTGTTTGGCGCCAGGTCGCCGAACACGCGGCGCCGGTGGCCGCTTGGCTTCCGGTTCGAGCGGCGCGGCCGGGCCGAAACCGGGCAGGTCGAACGTGGCGTTGTCTTTTTTATCTCTCATTGCGCAATCTCGTGCCCACGACGCGCTTTTCGAAGCTTCCCAAAAGGCGTCGCTCAAAACAAAAGCCCGGCTGCGAGAGTCGGGCTCAGTGAAGCGCGCAGTGTATCACAAAGCGCCATGCCAAAAAACCTTTAGCGGAAGCTCAATGCCCCGGTCAGGTCGCCCGGCGGCGTGGCGTGGTTGGCTGCGAACGCCTCGTTGCGCGTTTTGAGTCCCTGCAGCAGCGGCAGGCCGTGCAGGCGCGTGATGAAGCGCAGGATCGACGTGGTGTCGTAGAAGCTGTGATCGACCTGGCCCTTTTTGGAAAATGGCGAGATGACGATGGCCGGAATGCGCGAACCAGGACCCCAGCGGTCGCCCTTGGGCGGCGCCACGTGGTCCCACCAGCCGCCGTTTTCGTCGAACGTGATCACCACCACCATGTTGTTCCACTGCGGGGACTTCTTCAGGTGTTCGATCACGTTGGCGATGTGGGCGTCGCCCGACTCGATGTCCGAGTAGCCGGCGTGCAGGTTCAGGTTGCCCTGTGGCTTGTAGAACGTCACGGCCGGCAGCTTGCCCGCCACCGCTGCGGCAATGAACTTGTTCGAGATCGGGCTGTCACCGAGGCCGCCGTCGCGCAGGTGCTCGGCGCGCGCGGCGGTGCCCGGCGCGAACTGCTTGAAGTAGTTGAGCGGCTGGTGGTGGAACTGGAAGTTCGGCCTGCTGCCGCCGCCCTTGCTGTCGAGCGCCGCCTGCCAGCCACCGCCATACCACGCCCAGCTCACGCCCTTGCGCGAGAGCAGGTCGCCGATGGTGTCGTAGGTTTGCGGCGGCAGCGTGTTGGCGTCGGCCGGATCGGCAGCCAGCGGGTCGCCGTCGTAGGCGGGACGGATATAGCTGGGCTGGTACGGTGGCGCCATGGTGTTGACCACGTAGCCGTCGGGCGTGATGGCGCCGTCGTTGACGAAATGCGGTTTGCCGTCCAGTGCCGATTTGGGCGAGTCGGGCGCGGTGGCCAGGCGCACGCCCTGCGGGCCGTCCGCCAGTACCGCGATCTTCTTCCTGGCGGCGGTGTCGGCGGCGTTGAAGTATTCGTTGGCGCGGCCGGTGACCAGGAACTGGTGGTTCATGTACGAGCCGCCGAAGGCCGCCATGAAGAAGTTGTCGCACAGCGTGTACTGGCGCGCGATCTGCCAAAGGTTGAGGTTTTTCGACGTCTCGCCGTAGTGACCCATCACCAGGCCGCCGCTGTCGGCCCACGCGGCAAAGCCGTCGTTCTTGCCGCCGTTGATCTGCATCTGGTTGTTATAGAAGCGGTGCACCAGGTCACGCGTGATGATCGCCTCGGGCAGCGGCTTGCCTGCGGTGTCGCTCAATTTGAAGGGCGCGTTGGGCAGGTCCTTGATCTGGTCTTCCTTGATCAGGTAATCGGTGCCGCCGATATTCTGCTGCTCGGGCACCATGCCGCCCCACACCTTCGGCAGGGTAGGCAGCACCGAACCATCGCGGTCGCGCTGCACATAGGCGGCGGCCGGCACGTCCGACAGCGGCGCGGCGGTGCCGGGGAAGTTGGCAAACAGGTTGTTGAAGCTGCGGTTTTCCAGGTAGATCACGACCACGTTCTTGACGTTGGCCTTGAGCTTGACGTCGAGCGAGCCCCTGGTGACGGCCGGCTTGCTGGCCGCTTCGGCCATCATCGGCAGGCTGGTGGCGATGCCGGTGGCGGCAGCGGCCTGGAATATGCGCCGGCGCGAAGGGCTGGCGGGGGCATCCTGCTGCGCTGCGGTTTGTGCGGGTACCGGTTGCTTGTCCTGATCGTTCACCGTCTGCTCCTCGAATGACTGAAAGCAGCGATTGTGACAGTTCTGGATGAGTTTGGATATGTGCCGGGTTTCACCTTGCAAGGTCGTAATGATGAAAGCGGGAGCCCAATGCAAAAACCGTTGATCTTCTAATGAAAATCAACGGTTTGCTGTATCTGGTTGCGGGGACAGGATTTGAACCTGTGACCTTCGGGTTATGAGCCCGACGAGCTGCCAGACTGCTCCACCCCGCGTCTGAGGCATGAATTATATACAGGTTCAGCCAATTGTGCAAGGACCGCTTTTAACGCTGCCCTGGGCAAGTGATCAGGCGGCCGCCAGGCGCCACAGCGACGTCACTTCGGCGGCGCGGGCTTTGTGCAGCGGGTCGCTGGCGTCGGCGGCGCGCGGGTGGGTGGGGCGCACGTCGATGCGGTCCACCACCTTCAGGCCGGCTGTCTCTATCCACGCCAGCAGTTCGGCGCGCGGACGCAGGCCCAGGTGCTCGGCCAGGTCGGACAGGATCAGCCAGCCTTCGCCACGCGGCGCCAGGTGGTCGGTCAGGCCGGAGAGGAAGCCGCGCAGCATGCGGCTCTCGGGATCGTACACCGCGTGTTCGATGGCCGAACTGGGGCGGGCTGGCACCCATGGCGGGTTGCAGACGATTAGCGGCGCGCGGCCTTCGGGGAAGAGGTCGGCGACCTTGAGCTCGATCCGCTGTTCGAGTTCCAGTCGGGTGATGTTCTCGCGGGCGCAGCTCAGCGCGCGCGGGTCCTGGTCGGTGCCGATCACGCGCTTGATGCCGCGCTGCGCCAGCACGGCCGACAGCACGCCGGTGCCGACGCCGATGTCGAACGCCAGCGAGGTATCTTGGGGCAGCGGCGCCTCGGCCACCAACTGTACATACTCGCCACGCACTGGCGAGAACACGCCGTAGTACGGGTGGATGCGCGCGCCCAGCGCCGGTATCTCGACGCCGGTGCGGCGCCATTCGTGGGCGCCGATGACGCCCAGCAGTTCACGCAGCGACGCGACGAACGGTTCTTCGAAGCGGCCGTAGGCTTCGTTGCACGCCAGTTGCACGTCCGGCGCGCGGCGCAGCGGCAGCGTGTAGCCGTCTTCGAACGGCAGCAGCAGCATGGCCAGGGTGCGGGCGCGCTGCGATTGGGCCTGGCGGTGCAGGTGGAAGGCTTCGGTCGGCGTGGCCGGGGCTTTTGCCGGCTTGGCTTTCTTGGCCGGTTTGCTTTTATGGTCGGCGCGGCGGGCCAGCGCTTGCAGGAGCTGACGCGCGTTCTGGAAGTCGCCGCGCCACAGCAGGGCCGTGCCTTCGCACGCCAGGCGGTACGCCACGTCGGCATTGGTGCGATCGTCGGCGATGACCACACGCTTCGGTGGCGGCATGCCGGCCTCGGAGCGCCAGCGGGCGGTGTGCTGCACGCCGTTTTCCTCCCAGTGGATCTGCTGTGGCGTTGGGGAGGTAGAGGTATTTGCGGACATGGCGGGCGATCGGTAAAAGTAATAAGCGGATGAACCAGGCAAGGCACGCAAAAAACGCCGGCGACGCGTTGCGTTCATCCGGCGTTGGCGTGCATTTTGCGTGAACCTGGTGCGTGATGCAGGTGCGTGACACGGTGCGTATTATACCGGGCCGCAGGCGTGGGGATATCGAGGCCGATTCCGGCCAGCCGGTTGGCTTATGCCGGGCCCCTCCGAGGGTGCGGGTAGCGGGCTGTGGGCGTGCGGCGTTTAACTGGCCGGAGCGTCCGGCTTTGCTGCAGCAGGCGCCGGGTCAGGCGTGGCGGTTGCTGCCGGTACGGACGCCTCCGCAATCGCTTCCGGCGGCGCCTTGACCGGCATCGTCACATCGTCCACCGGCGCCTGCTCGCCGTAGGCGGCGGCCGATTTGGCCTTGTCGGCTGCCGACGGCATCGTGTAGGTGTCGGCGTTTTTGCTATCGACCAGGTTGAGCAGGCGCAGCGACAGGCCGCGCAGGGTGTTACGGTCGATATTGTCGCTGGCCTGGTCGGACTGGTCGGCGCTGCTGGCGAGGGCCGATTGCAAATCGCGGCCGATCAGCTGGAACAGGTCGGCCAGCGTGCCCGGGAAATCGATATTCGGCACCTTGACGGTGGGCAGGTCGGCGAGGTTGCCGTTCTGCGGCTTGGCGTCGGTCTTGTCGGCGGCGGGCTTGCCGGTCTGGCTGCCGGCGGCGACGTCGAGCTGGAACTCGTACTTGACTTCCACCTCGAAATCGAACTTGCGGCCATCGGCGGTGGTGATGGTGCCCTTGCCGATGAAGTGCGAGCTGTCGGACAGGCTCAAGCCGGCCAGCGTGCGCACGCCGTTGGCGTCGGACGTCTGCTGCACCCCCATGGCGATGCTGGACGAGGCTTCCAGGCTGGCCGAATCGAAATCGATGGTGGCGCCCTTGGCGTCGTCGCCGAACAGCGCCTGGGTAAAGCTGTTGACGAAGTTCTGCGCGAAATCGACCGTGGCATTGCCCAGCGAGGCCACGCGCTGCTGCATGTCCAGCGCATTGCTCGACAGCTTAGACAAGTTCGACGCTGTCCCTGCCTGCTGGGTGGCAGGGGTGTTGGCGGGCTTGCCGTCGGCCCGGGGCGCGGCTGGAGTGTAGTTGGCCGGCAGGTTGCGGGCGCCGAGTGCGGGGATGGTGGCCATGGCAGCTTCCGTTTGATAATACTTCTATAACGGCCGCACGTGACGGAACTTGAGGGCTTGCTGTTTTTTAATGAAATCAGTGGTGGTGGGTCCAGCCTTCCGGCGCGGCCAGGTACGACGCCACGGCGTCTTTCTGGCCGATGGCGTGGTGCTTGACTTCACCGCAGGCGCACACGCCCAGGTAAGGCTGGATGTGCGAGCAGGCCGACACTTTTTGCAGGCGGACCTGTACGGCCTTGGCGCATTTTGCGCATTTGAAGGTGAGGGTGCGTGGTGCTTTTAACATGATTGATCTGTGCAGGTTGGCGCGAAAGGCGCGATTTTATCACTCACGCCGTGACATCGATGGTGGGCGCCGCGCCGGGGGCGATGCTGTAGCCGCGCTGGACCTTGTCGCCGGTCGCGCCATCCTGCCTGGACAATTCGGCCCTGGCCTGGGCCGCCATCTGCTGCGCCTGGGCGGCCACTGCGCGATCGGCCCCGGAAGGATCGGCCGGCGCGGAAGCCGCCGCCTGGATCGACGCCGCGCGGGCGATGGTTTCCTCGGGCGTGGCGCCGGGCGACGTATCGATCTGGACCTCGCCGCCGATGGCGTAATTGACGCCGTTGGGGCCGCGCTGGTAGGTGTAGGTGGCGCCGGAGATGGCCAGGCCGCCGGCTGCGGCCAGGTGGGCTTGCTCGTGCTGGCGTACTTCGGTGTCGCGGGCCTTGAGTTCTTCCACCACTTTGAGCGCCTCGGGCGAGAGCTTGGTGATGCTCGACTCTTGCGGCCCGGTGCCCGCAGCGGGCGCGGGCGCGTCGGTACGCGCCGCTGGCGTAAAACGCTCGGGCTGGCTGACGGCGGGGCTGACAGTGATGGCGCCTATGCTCATGGTGAACTCCCAGGCAGGAGCTCAAATCATAGCATGGTTATATTTACACCACGCTGATGGTGCTGCGCCCGCCGGCGGCCGGTTGCACCAGGATCTTGGTGGAGATCCGCTCCGTCATCTCCTGCACGTGCGAGATCACGCCCACCTTGCGGCCCATCGCCTGCAGGCCGTCCAGCGCATCCATCGCCACCCGCAGGGTTTCCGCATCGAGGCTGCCGAATCCTTCGTCGATGAACAGCGACTCCACCCGCACCCGGTTCGACGACAGCGAGGCCAGTCCCAGCGCCAGCGCCAGCGACACCAGGAACGATTCGCCGCCCGACAGCGAATGGACCGAGCGCATCTCGCCGCCCATGTCCTGGTCGCGCACCAGCAGCGCCAGCGAAGGGCTGGCCGGATTTTGGATGCGCTCGAGCTGGTAGCGGCGCGACAGGTGGTTGAGGTGGGCATTGGCGTAACCGAGCAGCACGTCCAATGTGAACTGCTGGGCGTAGTTGCGGAACTTCTTGCCGTCGGCCGAGCCAATCAAATCGCTCATGCGCGACCAGCGCTGCTCGATCGCCTCCTGCTGCGCAATCTCGGCCAGCATCGATTGCGAGCGCTGGCGCTTGGCGTCGTCCTGCGCCAGCGCCAGTTGCACGGCGGCGGCGCTGTCCTGGGCGGCTTTGCGTTCGGCCAGCAGGGCGTTGAGGGCGGTCGCCAGCACGGCTACTGGCGCCGCTGGAACTGCCACCGGGTCGGCCGTTGCATCGGTATCCACATCGGCAACGCGCGCTGGCGGCGCCGCCAGCTGGTGCTGCGCGCGCTGGCGCTGGCGTTCGGCCAGCACCGTGGCGGCATGGTCGGCGGCGCGGTCGATTGCGGCCAGCGCTGCGCGTTCGGTGTCGATGGTGGCTTGCGGTTGCGCCAGCAGTGCGTGCAACTGCTCGAGATCTCCCACCTCGGCACCGGGTTCTCGTTGCCGGAAGTCGGCCAGCCATTGCACCAGTTGCCGGCGCGCGGAATCGGCCGCCGTGCCCAGGGCATTCAGGCGGTTGCCGGCCTGGGTTTGCGCCTCGTCGGCACGCACGCGTGCTTGCGCGGCCTGCTGCGCTTCGTGCTGGCGGCTGGCCAGCAGCGCGCGCGCCTGTTCGATGGCGGCGACCAGCATGCGTTCCACCGCGCCCACTTCGCGCCCTTCCCACAGCGCCATGCGCTGGTCCTGCGTTTCCCTCAGTGCGGCGTCGGCCTGGGCGTAAGCGTGGCGCACGCCCAGCGCATCTTCGCCGGCGCGGTTGACGGCGTCGTGCAGCGCTTTCATTTCTACATCGAAACTGGCCAGCGAGGTGCTGCGCTGGTCGTGGGCGTCGCGCTGCGCCAGCCACTGCCGGCTCTCGGCCTGGCGCGCCTCGTAAAAGCGCGCCGGCGCTGCGCTCCACTCGTCCTTCCAGCCATCGTTGGGCAGGTCGCCGCCGGTAAAGGCCGGGTCCAGGTCGGCCAGCAGGTCGGCCAGGGTGATCATCACTTCGCCGCGCTGGTCTTCCAGCGCCTTGGCTTCGGCAGACGCTTGCGCCAGCGCGGTGCGGGCCTGGGCTGCCGTATCGGTCAACTGCTTCATCTCGGCCGCTGCCGCTTCGTAAGCGGCTTGAGCCTGGTCGCGCGTGGCGCGCGCCGCGCTCAGTGCGCGGTCCTGCTGCTCGATCGCCTGCAGGTTGGTGCGGGCGGTGTCCAGTTCGGCCGCGAACCAGTCGCGGCGCAGGTGCTCGGCCGGTGGCGGCGCCGGGCTGTCATCGGCCAGCAAGGGATGGTCGCGCCAGGCGGCGCTGGCGTGTTCCAGCGCCTGCGCTACATCACCGGCTTGCGCTGTCAGCGCAGTCAGTTGTTCGCCACTGGCCTGGACGGTGGCGCGTTGCACCGCCTGCTGGCTGACGTTGGCGTCGAACTGGCGGCGGCAGCGCGCCACTTCCGCTTGCAGCGTATCGAGCATGCCCCGCAGGGCCGGGTCGTTGTGGCGGTACGGGTGGTCGTGGGCGCCGCACACGGGGCAGGGCGCATCGGCGGTGAGCGCGGCGCGCAGCTTTTCCACGGTTTCGCCCGATGCGGCTTGCGCCAGCGCCAGCGAGCGTTCGGCTTGGGTGAAGGCGGCAGCCAGGCCGGCACCTTCCTGCTGCGCCGCCGCCAGCAATTGTTCGGCGGTGGCGATGGCGGTGCGCAGTTGCTTGCCCTGCGCGTCGAGCTGGGCGTGGCGCTGCTGGCGCGCATCGAGTTCGAACCACAGCTTTTCGCCACTGGCCAGCAGCTCGCGATGCTGCTGCCAGCCGCTGCGCGCGGTGTGCAATTGCTCGGCGTCGAAGGCGGCCAGTGCGGCGTTGGCGTCCTGGCGCCGTGCTTCCAGGGTTTCAAGCACGGTGGCCGACTTTGCCAGCCTGGCGGCCGCTTGCGCCTCTTCGTCGCGGTGGGCCTTGGCGGCGCGCTGCACGCGGGCCAACTGCTCGTTCAGACGCTCGGCCTGGCCGGCGGCATGGCCGGCCTGCACGAACAGCACATCCCAGCGTTCCCACGACTGCGCCAGGGTTTGCCATTGGCGGTGCTGCGCCAGCCACGTGGCGCCGGCTTCCACCTGCGCTTCCAGGCGGCGGCGTTCATCCTGCCGCGCTTGCAGTGCTGCCCTGGCGGTGGCCTCTGCCTGGTTGGCTTTCTCGCAGGCGCTGGACGCCTGGCGCCACGCCGGCAGCATTGCTTCCACGCGGGCGTCGAGCGCCTTGGCCTGGTCGAGCTGTGGCCCGGCCGTGCGCTGCGCGTTTTCCGCTTGCTGCACTTGCACGGCGGCCTGCTGCTGGCTGGCATTGGCGCGGTCCAGTTGCAGCGCGGCGTCGGCCATGGCCTGGGCGCCGGCAGCCAGCGCCGCTTCGGTGGCGGCGATGTCGGCGTCGATGCGGGCGATGTCATTGGCCAGCGGCCGCGCCGCCTGCACGGCCACCAGGTGGGCCAGGGCGGCGCGGCGCGGGGCGGACGCCGCCACGTCCGCAGCCGTTTGCTCGCAGGCCTGGCGCGCGGCCAGTTCGTCCTGTTCCAGTTGCTCGGCCTGGCGATGCCAGCGCAGTTCCTGCTCCAGGTCGGCCTTGCGTTGTTCCAGAACGTGCAGCGCTGCGGTGGCTGCTGCTGCCTGCGCTTCGATCTCTGCGCGTTCGTCGGTGGAGAGTGGCTTCTGGTCGGCCAGGCGGGCGTTGAGTTTTTGCAGCACCTGTTGTTCGAGCTTGGCGCGCTCGAACGCGCGCATCGAGATCTCGGTATAGACGGTGCTGCCGGTGAGGGTTTCCAGCAGTTCGCCGCGTTCGTTGTCCTCGGATTTGAGAAAGGCGGAAAACTCGTTTTGCGCCAGCAGCACGGCGCGCGTAAATTGTTCGAACGACAGGCCGATGCGGCGTTCGATCTCGCCTTTGACTTCGGTCTTGGTGGCGCCGATCGGTTGCAGCGCCGGCAGCAGGTGCAAGGTCATGGCGGTCGGTTGCAGCGCGCCTTCCACCCGGGTGCGCGAACGGCGCACGCTCCAGCGCGCGCGGTATGCCGCGCCGTCGTTGCCGATGAAGTCCACCTCGGCGTAGCCATCTGCCGTGCCGCGCCGCAGCAGCGTGCGGGTATCCTGCGTGGACACGGTCTCGGTGCCCACGTCGGCCAGCATGCTGCGCCCCGATACCTTGAGCAGCCGTGGCGTGTCGTCGTACAGCGCCAGGCACAGAGCGTCGAGCAGGGTGCTCTTGCCGGCGCCGGTGGGGCCGCTGATGGCAAACAGGCCGGTGGAGGCGAGCGGCTCCTGCTCGAAGTCCACGGAAAATTCTCCTGCCAGCGACGCCAGGTTTTTACCGCCGATGCGCAAAATTCTCATGGCAGCATCAACTCCGCAAAGGCGCTCAACTGGTCGGGCGGCGCCTGGTTGCCGAAGCGCTGCTGGTACAGCTGGCGGAAGATGTCGTCGGGTTTCAGCTGCTCCAGGCGGTCGAGCGTCATCACTTCCGCATCCACTGCCGATCCGCGCGCCGCGCTCGACGTTTCGATCTTTGCCAGCCGTACCGGCTTGCCATCCAGCGCCGCCTCGATGCGGGCGCGCAGGCCCGGCTCGGGCGCATCGAGCCGCACGCGCACTTCCAGGAACGGCTGTTCTTCGGTCGGCGCGTCCGGCACATCCAGCGCCGCCAGTTCTTCCAGCACCTGCGCGATCAATGCCGGCCTGGCGGGCACGCGCAGCAGTTGCACTGCGCGCGGTATCGCAATCGGCGCGATCTCGCGCACCGCATCGCCATCGAGGTCGATGCGCAGCACCTGGTGCTGGTAGCCTACCTCGGCGAACGACAGCGGGATCGGGCTGCCGCAGTAGCGGATGTGGTTTTGCTTGCCCACCGCCTGCGCCAGGTGCAGGTGGCCCAGCGCCGCGTAGGCGATGGCCGGATCGAAGATTCCGGCCGGCAGCATCTCGGTGCCGCCGATGACGATGCGGCGCTCCGAGTCGGCCGACATCTGGCCATCGACCATGTGGCAGTGGCCCATGGCGACGATGGCCTGGCCGGGCTGGCGCCTGGACAGCGCCAGTTCCAGGGCCTGCCTGTAGAGCAGGGCGATGCCGGCCAAATAGGGATCGGCTGCGTTCTCGGAAGGATAGTCATCGGCGGTCTTGCGCGGCACATCGCCCGGGCGCAGGAACGGCACCGCCAGGCACCATGCCTGCACCGAGCCGTCGGCGCCAGTGAGCGGCAGCACCAGGGCATCGAGGTCGATGGCGCCATCGGCGTGGCGCTGTACGGCGCCTATCACCCGGGTGCCGTGCGCTTCGAGCAGCGGACCCGGTGCTTCCAGCCGGCCCGGCGAATCGTGGTTGCCGCCCACGACCACCAGGTTCAGGTGCGGCATGCGCTCCTTCGCGCGTTGCAGGAAGCGGTACAACTGCTTTTGCGAGGCCGACGAGGGGTTGGCATTGTCGAAGATGTCACCGGCGATCAGGAGCGCGTCCACGCGCTCGGTCTCGATGGTATCGAGCAGCCAGTCGAGGAAGCGCTGGTGTTCGTAATGACGTTCGAAATTGTGCAGGGCTTGGCCCAGATGCCAGTCGGAGGTGTGCAGCAGACGCATGAATTAAGAATAAACAACCGGGAAAAACACAATATAGCGCATCCGGGCCGCAAGCCAGCCTAAAATATCGCGTGTGCCGGACGTTCGGCAGTGCGTAGTTACCCGAGTAAAGGATCGATCTTGAACAACACCGGTACGGTGGAAACACCATGAGTTTGCCCCCAGCGCCTGCCCGCCTGCTCGGCGCCGACGGCCAGCCGCTGCTGGGCCGCTATGCCGGGCAAACCGGCCAGATCGACTGGACCGGCCTGGCGCCGCCGTTCGCGCATGGCGCGCTGTGGCGCCGCCTGCACCACAAGCGCTGGCATTACGTGGCGCTGTGCACAGAGCGCGTGTTTTGCGGCGTGGCGATCGTCGATCTGGGCTGGACCAGCACCGCGTTTGCCTATGCGTTCGACCGTAACGACGGCGACATGCTGGCCAATTTCTCGGCCGATGGCCGCCTGGGCCGGCGCGGCCGGGTGGCCGACCACTCGGGCGGCGCCAGCTATTTCGCGTCGGCCAAGGGCCGTATTGCACTCGAACCGTCGGGTGCGGGCAGTTTCAGCTTGTCGGTCGCCTGCGATCACCTGGAAATCGACGCCGCATTCGGCCCACCCAATGCGCCGCTGCTGCTGGCGGTGGGCGCAGTAGCGGGCGGCGCGGTCCATTCCACCCAAAAATCGTCGGGCATGCCATTGACCGGCGAAGTGCGCACCTGGCGCGAGGAATACGACCTGGCCGGCGGCGTGGCCAGCTTCGACTACTCGAACGGCCTGCTGGCGCGCAATACCGCGTGGCGCTGGGCGTCGGCGCACACGCTCGATATGGGCTTCAACCTCCAGGCCGGCTACTTTGGCGCCAACGAGAACGCGCTGTGGCTCGACGGCCAGGTGCACGCGCTGGCGCCGGCCCGCTTCCTGTACGATGCCAAGGATCCGCTATCGACCTGGCATATCTTTACCGAAGACGATTTGCTCGAACTGCACTTCACGCCCGAGGGGGCGCGCCGCGACAACCGCAAGAAACTGGTCGCGGCGACCCGCTTTTTGCAACCGGTCGGCGCTTTCACCGGCTGGGTGCGGGGCACGCCGGACGAACCGAAGCGCATCGTCACGCAGATGATGGGCGTGACCGAGGACCACCGGTCGCGCTGGTAGCAACCCTGGTAGCAGCATATAAAGAGGGCCACATGAGCATCAAGCATCTCGACCGGTTGTTGGCTCCTCGATCGGTGGCCGTGATTGGCGCGTCGAACAAGCCGCACCGCGTGGGCACCCGCGTGCTGGTCAACCTGGCCGCCGGCGGCCTTGTCATGACCGGCGCCATCTGGCCCGTCAACCCCAAGTACACCGAATTGCGTGGCATGGCTTGTTACCCGCGTGCGGCGGCGCTCCCCGAGGCGCCCGACCTCGCCATCATCTGCACGCCGGCGGCCACCATCGCCGGCCTGATCGAGGAACTGGGTGCGCGCGGCGCCCGCGCCGTGATCGTCATGACGGACGTTAACGGACGGGCGCAGCGCCAGGCCTTGTTGGCTGCTGCGCAGCCATACCAGCTGCGCATCCTGGGACCGGGCAGCATCGGCCTGCAAGCGCCGGCGCTGGGGCTGGACGCCAGTTTTACCCATTTGCCGGCAGGCGCGGGCAAGCTGGCGTTCGTCTCGCAATCGGGCGCGCTGGCAGGGGCGGTGCTGGACTGGGCCGGCCAGCGCGGCATCGGCTTTTCGCAGTTCGTCACGCTGGGCGACGACGTGGACATCGATTTCGGCGACCTGCTCGACTACCTGGCCGCCGATGCCGCCACCGAGGCGATCTTGCTGTGCGTGGAAGACCTGCGCTCGGCGCGCAAGTTCATGTCGGCCGGACGGCTGGCGGCGCGCGCCAAGCCGGTGATCGTGTTCAAGTCGGGGGTACGGCAGGATCTCGATGATGGCGCCGACCTGGTGTTCGACGCTGCCATCCGCCGCGCCGGCATGCTGCGCGTGCACTCCACCGAAGACCTGTTCGATGCCGTGGAAACGCTGGTGCGGCGCCGTCCGCAACAAGGTGAGCGGCTGGCGGTGCTGACCAACGGCGCCGGCCTGGCGGTGATCGCGGCCGACGCGCTGGCAGCCGGCGAGATCCGTCCGGCGCCGCTCTCCGGTGTTACGCGCAAACGCCTGGGGCAGCAGGGCATGGCGATCGCAGTCAATGCTGGCGCCCATTCGGCTGCTGACTCGGCGATCAACCTGCCGGCTGACGCGCCGGTCGAGCTGTATGTCGCGGCGGCAGAGGCGCTGCTGGCCGACGACCAGACCGACGCGCTATTGCTGCTGCATGCGCCCACGCCGATGGTGGCCGCCGACGCCATCGCGCAGGCCCTGGCGCCGTTGTTCCAGGCGACCGGGCGCAATGTGCTGACATGCTGGCTGGGCGGCGCCTCGGCAGCCCGGGGGCGGCGCCAGTTTGCCGACGCTGGCCTTGCCACTTTCGACACGCCGGAAACAGCGGTCCATGGCTTTTTGTACATGGCGCAGTACCGCCGCAACCAGGCCTTGCTGATGGAAGTGCCGGCCGGCGTGCCCGGCACCGCAGCGCCACCGCGGGCGGCGGCGCGCGCGCTGGTCAAGGCGGCGCTGGCGGCCCACCGTGAGGAGCAGGAAAAGAACAAGGAAAAGAACAAGGAAAAGAACAAGGGGGCGGTGATCCTGAGCGACGACGAGGCGCGCAGCCTGCTGGCCGCGTACGGCATCGCGTTGGCCACACCGCAGCAGGCCGCGCTGGCCGGCCATACGCCGGCGGCGGTGCGCATCGAGATCGGTATCGACCGGGTGTTCGGGCCGGTGGTGTTCTTCGGCCAGGGCGGCCCGGCGGCCGACGTGTCGTCCGGCCTGGCGGCCGACCGTACCGCCGGGTTGCCGCCGCTGAACATGGTGCTGGCGCGCGACATGGTTGGCCGCACCCGTATCGCGCGCCTGCTGGCGCAAGGCCAGACCGCCGCCGACGCCGAAGCGCTGGTGCGCACGCTGGTGCAGGTGGCCGACATGCTGACCGATCTGCCGGAACTGGCCCAACTCGACCTCAACCCGGTGCTGGCCATCGGCGGCGCGGTGGTGGCGCTGGGCGCGCGACTGCAACTGGCAGCGCCGCGCAGCCGCCGAACGCTGGCGATCCGGCCGTATCCGCAGGAGCTGGAGCAAACGGTGGCGTGGGGCGGCGGCGAAATCGTGCTGCGGCCGATCCGCCCCGAGGACGCGGCCCAGCACCAGGCCTTCTTCCACGCGCTCGATGCCGACGACGTGCGGCTGCGGTTTTTTACCGCCATGCGCGAGCTGCCGCCGTCGCAACTGGCGCGCCTCACCCAGATCGACTACGACCGCGCCATGGCCTTCATCGCCACCCGGCCCAACCCCGTTGCCGCTGCCGGCGGCGGCGCCGAAACCCTAGGCGTGGTGCGCGCGGTGATCGATCCCGCCAACCAGAGTGCCGAGTTCGCCATCATCATCCGCTCGGACCTGAAGGGCCAGGGACTCGGCTACATCCTGTTCGGCAAGCTGGTCGATTACCTGCGCTCACGCGGTACTGCCGAGATCGTTGGTGATGCGCTGGCCGAGAACCTCGGCGTGCAAAAACTGGTGCGTCATTTCGGCGGCGTGGTTTTGCCGCACCAGGAAGCTGGAATGGTGCGGCTGCAACTGCCATTGCAGTAGATTTCGCTTTTTGGTTGTTATATATTGGCTACTAATTCATGCACTGTCTTGGGCCGGGTTTGTCCTGGGTCAAGGCATTAGTGTCGGAATTATTTACACTTTCTTCTTCCGCTCTCGCTGTCTCGCCATGGGCGCGCAACTTCAGTTTTGGGAGTCAGAATGTTAACAGCCACATATACCCTGGTCGCGCTGTCGGTGGAGCAAGCCAGCGTCCGCCTCAGTCTGCAATCGTTCCAGCAATACGTCCGTAATACCTTGCTGCAGCAAAACAGCATCACGCTCTCGCAGCTCGAATTCGCTTGCGAATCTCTGCACAAGCTCTACCAGGCATGTCACTGGCGCAAGACCGAAATGTATTTGATCCCCGCGCTGCGCCAGACCACCGAGCGCGCCGACCACCTCTTAGACGAGCTGAACCGCTTGAACCAGTCAGCGCTCACCGCGATTCGCAACCTGCAGGAAAAGATGGGCATTTTTGCGGGCATGCAGGACTTCCGCGTCGAACATGTGTGCCACAGCATCGAAACCTTTTGTTCGTCGATGTTGAAGCGGCTGGAAAAAGAAGAGCAGGAGCTGTTTGCGATTGCCCGTGCAGCGTTTGCCGGCGATACCTGGTTTTCCATCGCCAACCAGCTGATGATGCACGACAAGCACCTGGAAGAGATGAAGCGTTGCGCGCCGGCAGCCGTGGCGCCGCGTGCTGCGGCCAGGCAACTCACCGACGCGCAGATCACGATTCCTGGGCTGCAGGTATTGCCGATCGTCGAGGAAGACGCCTCCGAGGAAACGTCACCGCGCACCGGACCGGTCCGCGTGCGGCCGGCGGTGCGGCATGGCCTGCTTGACGAAGCCCTTGCCAAATAAGAAGCTCATGACCCGATACGGTCCCGAATCGTACGCCCGCCGGGCAAATTCTCCCTGCTTTGCTATGATGGTGGTTTCTCCCACCTCCATAGCGCCCCATGTTCGATTTCATCTTTAAGCGCACTACCGCCCAAACCCAGGCCACGCCCAATGCTCCGGGCGCAGCGGAGACGGGCGCTGCCGCGTCTGCGGCTGCGGCTTCGACCAGCCGCCGTGACGAGCAGGCGCAACGCGCCGCCGCGCTGGCCGGTGACGAAGCTGGCGCCGTGGCCCTGATCCTGCAAAGCGAGTTTGCCGGCGTGCGCCTGGCCGCTGCCGAGCACGTGCAATCGCAGGCCGCGCTGGAACAGGTGCTGGCCGCGATGCGCAACACCGACCGCCGCGTGGCCAAGCTGATGCAGGGCCGGCTCGACGCCATCCGCTACCAGCAGGCCGAGCTGAAAAAAGCCGAGGCGTGCCTGGACCAGGCGCAGCGCCTACTCAAGGAAGAAAAACTCACCCCCAACCAGGTTGCCGAACTCGACCGCCAGTGGGCCATCACGTCGGCGGAGCCTGCCGTGGCCGAGCCGTACGCGGCCGCCCGCGCGGCGCTCGGTGCTCGGTTGGAGGCACAGGTCGCGCTGCAACGCACGATCATCGACGCCATGGCCGTGGTGCGCCAGCTGCCGGACGCCGGATTGCCGGCGGACCAGGCCGAGCAAACGCTGGCGCGCCACGCTGCCGACCTGGCCGACTACCAGCAGGCGCCCGAGCACGCGGCGCTGCCACGCCATTTGCTGTCCGATTACAACCAGGCGATCGAGCAGGCGCGCACCGCGCTGTCCGCTGCCGCCCGCCAGGCGACGGCTGCGACTCCTGCAACTCCTGCACCTGCCGCTGGTGTAGCCAGTGCTGCCGGCGCCACTGCTGCGCCAGCCGGTGCCGCTGACGCCGGCGCCACTGCGCCAGCCGCCACCGATGCCGCAACCGATCCTGCAGGCAATGCCGGCACCGATACCTCCGCACCGGCCGCACCCCCGGCCAAAAAGGAACGCCCACCGAAACCCCAGCAATCGAAGGAAGTGGAAAAGAAATTCCTCGAAACACTGGAAGCGATGGAAGCTGCCCTCGAGCAAGGCTCGCTGCACGCCGCCGCCGAGCACGACAAGTGGCTCAAGGATCACAAGATTCGCCTCTCGCAACAGCAGACCGACCACCTCAACCACGTCCGCGCCCAACTCAAGCGCCTGGCCGACTGGGCGCGCTGGAGCGGCAATGTCTCGCGCGAAGAACTGGTCAAGGCGGTGGAGGAATTGCCGGCCCAGGGCCTGTCGATGAGCGAACTGGCCCAGAAGGTGGGCAGCATGCGCGAACGCTGGAAGGAACTCGACGCCGTCTCCGGCCACGCGCCCAAGGGCCTGTGGGAAAAGTTCGACGCCGCCTGCACCGCCGCCTACGCGCCGGCCGCCGCCCACTTCAAACACCTGGCCGAAGAACGCCACGCCAACGCCGCCAAGGCCCAGGCCCTGATCGATGAAACCCTTGCCATGGCCGAAGCCGCCGCCGATGGCGCCGACCTGAAGAACGTCGCCGCTGCCGTGCAGCGCCTGCGCCAGGTGTGGGGCCGGCTGGGCGCCATCGACCGCAAGGAAAAGCGCAAGCTCGACCAGGCCTTCGACAAGGCCCTGGCGCACATGCAGGCGCCGCTGTCCGAGCAGCGCAAGATCGAGGCCGCCAAACGCGAGGAGCTGATCGCCGAAGCCGAGCAGTTGCAGCCAGCCGACCGCCACACGCTCGACAAGCTGCGCCGCCTGCAGGAACGCTGGCAGGAACTGGCCAAGGCGCTGCCGCTCGAGCGCAAGATCGAGCAGGCGCTGTGGCAGCGCTTCCGCAGCGTGTGCGACGCGATTTTTGCCAAGCGCAAGGAAACCGCGCACGCCGCCGACCACGAGCGCAAGGCCCATCTGCATGCGCGCGAAGACATCTGCAAGACGCTGGAAACAGCCACCTTCAGCGGCGAAGACAAGGCGCAACTGGCGGCCATCGCGCAAACTTTGCGTGACGCCCAGTTGGCGTGGAATGGCGCCGGCGTGGTGCCGCGCGCAGCCGAGGCCCGCATCAACGAGCGTTACCAGGCCGCAGCGGCCAGTGTGCAAGCGCAGGCCGACGCCATCAAGCGCCGCGCCGGCGCTGCCCAGGCCAATGCACTGCGCGACAAGCTGCGCCTGGTGCAGGCGCTGGAACAGTCGATTGCAGGGCAGGGCGAGCAACTCGATGCCGATGCCTGGCAAGCGCGCTGGACTGCGCTACCACCGTTGGGCGGCGATTACGACAAGGCGCTGCAAGGCCGCTTTGCCGCCGGTGTGACCGCGCTCGAAGCTGGCCGAGAAGCGTACGCCAAACAGCTGGAAGCCAATCGCACCAAGCTGCTCGACGAAGTGCTGCGCCTGGAAATCGTGGCCGGTGTCGATTCCGGCGCCGAGTTCGCGCGCGAACGCTTGAAAATGCAGGTGGAAGTGCTGCAATCGTCGCTCAAATCGGGCCAGAAGCCGCTGTCGGCCACTGCCGCCTACCTGCAACTGTGCGCGATGCCGGCGCTGGCCGACGACCGCACGGTCAGCCGCATCGAGCAGCTGCTGCGCCGGATCGGCGGTTCGGAGCGGGCATGAGTCTGAGTGACGTCCGGATCCAGACCGAAGACTTCGACCTCACCACCGAGGTGGCGCGCCTGCGCGCCGCCAACCCGAAGATCGGCGCGGTGGTGACGTTCGTCGGCGCCGTGCGTGATTTGAACGACGGCGCGTCGGTTGCCGAGATGGAGCTCGAACACTACCCGGGCATGACCGAGCAGTCGATCGCCGTCATCATCGAGCAGGCGAAATTGCGCTGGCCCACCTTCGGCGCGCTGGTGATCCATCGCGTGGGGCCGCTCAAGCCGCTCGACCAGATCGTGCTGGTGGCGGCCACCGCCGCGCACCGGGGCGAGGCGTTTGCCGCCTGCGAGTTCATCATCGATTACCTGAAGACCGAAGCGCCGTTCTGGAAGAAGGAAGTCACGCCAGGCGGCGCGCGCTGGGTCGATGCGCGCGTCAGCGACGATGCGGCGCTGGCCAAATGGCAGGGGGCTGCCTCTGCCTGATGTTGTCTGAAGTATCTTGCCGCTGCCCTTGAAAATGTGATCGTACAACCCTATCTGTGCGCTAACCTACATCTATCGGAGCATCACCATGCGGCAAGATAAACTCACCACCAAACTCCAGGAAGCGCTGTCGGACTCGCAGAGTCTGGCAGTGGGCAACGACAACCAATACATCGAACCAGCACACCTGCTGCTGGCGCTGCTGAACCAGGATGACGGCAGCGCCCGTTCCATCCTGCAGCGCGCCGGCGTCAACGTCGGCGGCCTGACCAAGTCGCTCAAGGATGCACTCGACCGCAAACCCAAGGTCTCGGGCACGGGCGGCGATGTCCAGGCCAGCCGCGAGCTGGTCAGCGTACTCAACCTGGCCGACCGCGAAGCGCAAAAACGCGCCGACCAGTTCATCTCCAGCGAAATGGTGCTGCTGGCCCTCGCCGAAGACAAGTCCGACGCCGGCACCCTGGCCCGCGAGAGCGGCCTGACCCGCAAGGCGCTGGAAGCGGCGATCGACGCCGTGCGCGGCGGCGGCAAGGTCGATTCGCAAGAGGCCGAAGGCCAGCGCGAGGCGCTCAAAAAATACACCTTGGACCTGACCGAGCGCGCCCGCGCCGGCAAGCTCGACCCCGTGATCGGCCGCGACGACGAAATCCGCCGCGCGATCCAGGTGCTGCAACGCCGCAGCAAGAACAACCCGGTGCTGATCGGTGAGCCTGGCGTGGGTAAAACCGCCATCGTTGAAGGCCTGGCGCAGCGCATCGTCAACAACGAAGTACCCGATTCGCTCAAGGGCAAGCGGGTGCTGGCGCTCGACATGGCCGCGCTGGTGGCTGGCGCCAAGTACCGTGGCGAGTTCGAAGAACGGCTGAAAACGGTCTTGAAAGAATTGGCCATGGACGAGGGCCAGACTATCGTCTTCATCGATGAAATGCACACCATGGTCGGCGCCGGCAAGGCCGATGGCGCCATGGACGCGGGCAATATGCTGAAACCGGCGCTGGCGCGGGGCGAGCTGCACTGCGTGGGTGCCACCACGCTCGACGAGTACCGCAAGTACATCGAGAAAGATGCCGCGCTCGAACGCCGCTTCCAGAAAATCCTGGTGGACGAGCCGAGCGTGGAAGACACGATTGCGATCCTGCGCGGCTTGCAGGACAAGTACGAGCTGCACCACAAGGTCGCCATTTCGGACGCCGCCATCATTGCGGCGGCGGAATTGTCGCACCGGTACATCACCGACCGCTTCCTGCCCGACAAGGCCATCGACCTGATCGATGAAGCGGCGTCGAAAATCAAGATCGAGATCGACTCCAAGCCCGAGGTGATGGACAAGCTCGAACGCCGCCTGATCCAGCTGAAGATCGAGAAGGAAGCGGTCAAAAAGGAAAAGGACGAAGGCTCGCGCCGCCGCCTGGACCTGATCGAGGAAGAGATCGAGCGCCTGCAACGCGAACTGAACGACTACGAGGAAATCCTCAAGGCCGAAAAAGCGGTGGTGCAGGGCAGTACCCACATCAAGGAAGAGATCGAGCGCATCAAGTTGCAAATGGAGCAGGCCACGCGCGAGAGCAACTGGCAGCGCGTCTCGGAACTGCAATACGGCCGCCTGCCCGAACTCGAAGCGGAACTGAAGCAGGCGGAAACGGCAGCTGCCAACGGCGTGTCGCTGGAAAAGAACACGCCGCCAAAACAGCGCCTGCTGCGCACCGAGGTGGGCGCCGAAGAGATCGCCGAAGTGGTGTCGCGCGCGACCGGGATTCCCGTTTCGCGCATGATGCAGGGCGAGCGCGACAAGCTGCTGCACATCGAGGAAAAGCTGCACGAACGCGTGGTGGGCCAGGACGAGGCGATCAATGCCGTGTCCGACGCCATCCGCCGCTCGCGCGCCGGCCTGTCCGATCCGAACCGGCCATATGGTTCGTTCATGTTCCTGGGACCGACCGGCGTGGGTAAAACCGAGCTGTCGAAAGCGCTGGCCGGCTTCCTGTTCGACACCGAGGAATCGATGATCCGCATCGACATGAGCGAATTCATGGAGAAGCACTCGGTCGCGCGCCTGATCGGCGCGCCGCCCGGCTACGTCGGTTACGACGAGGGCGGGTATCTGACCGAGGCCGTGCGCCGCAAGCCGTATAGCGTGATCCTGCTCGACGAGGTGGAAAAAGCGCACCCGGACGTGTTCAACGTGCTGTTGCAAGCGCTGGACGATGGCCGCATGACCGACGGCCAGGGCCGCACCGTGGACTTCAAGAACACGGTGATCATCATGACGTCCAACCTGGGCTCGCATAAAATCCAGGCGATGGAAGATTCCGACCCGTCGGTGGTCAAGCTGTCGGTGATGGCCGAGGTGCGCTCACACTTCCGTCCGGAGTTCATCAATCGGATCGACGAGATCGTGGTGTTCCATGGCCTCGACGAGAAGAACATCGGTGCGATTGCCAAGATCCAGCTGGCGATCCTGGAAAAACGCCTGGCCAAGATGGAAATGGCGCTCGAAATCACCGACGCCGCCCTGCAAAAGATTGCCGAGGCTGGCTACGATCCGGTGTACGGCGCGCGTCCACTCAAGCGCGCGATCCAGCAGCAGATCGAAAATCCGCTGTCCAAGCTGATCTTGCAGGGACGGTTTGGGCCGAAAGACGTGATTCACGTCGATGCGGAAAACGGCGAGCTGACGTTCAAGTAACAGGTAGCGGCTAACAGTCAGCCGCAGAGCCGTCATCCCCGCGCAAGCGGGGATCCATAGACATGCTGCGCCGTCGAGCAAACACTGTTCAACGGACGCATGGATCCCCGCGTTCGCGAGGATGACGGAGCTCCGTACAACTTAGCTAAAAAACGCCGTCGGCGTACTGCCGAACGTCTTCTTGAACATCGCCGAAAACGCCGACTGGCTTGCATACCCGAGTTGCGCGGCTACCTGCGACAACGGCATCCCGCGCGCAATCAGCGGCGCCGCGTGCGCCAGCCGCACCTGCTGGCGCCACTGCACGAAACTCATCCCCAGCTCCCGCTCGAACAACCGCGTCAAGGTCCGTTCCGACGCGCCTACGCGCCCGGCCCAATGCTGCAAGGTCAACTCCACGCCCGGGTCATCGATCAGCGCATCGCACAGCGCTTTCAGGCGCTTGTCCACCGGCAGCGGCACCCTCATCGGCCGCACCGCGCAGCGCGTGACTTCGTCGAGGATTGTTTCGCTCAGCAGCCGTTCGCGGTCCGACTGTTCGTTCTCGTCGTGCTGCTCGAGCGCGGCAATCAGCTCGCGCAGCAGGTTCGAAACATGCACCACCTTGCAGTCGTCGCCGGCAAACGGCGAGCGGCTGGCGTGGACGAATACGGGCCGCAGCAGCGTCGGTTCGAGCACCGTCACCGTGTGCTCCATGTTGGGCGGAATCCAGATTGCCCGCTGCGGCGGCACGATCCAGCTGCTGTTGTTGGCGGTTACCCGCACCATGCCCTGCATTGCATACGTGAACTGGCCGTACGGATGGTGGTGCGGCAGCAGCACCGCGTTGGCGGCCAGGTTGCGCCCGGCAATCGTGACCTGGCGCTCCGGCGTGGGATAGACGCCGTGGCGGTCGAACCGGGTATGCGTGACGATGGGGGCTGGCATGGCGGCGAGGTTGTGGCGGATTTGCGCTAAAAGATGTCGTTCTATCTTAAATCCGACGGCGCGCTTTCACCTACACTGGCGTTTCAAAATAACAACAGGAGCGCACGATGGATGACCGACAACTGTTCCGGCAAGACGCACGTGTGATCGGCCTGGTAGGGCTGGCGCACGGCACTTCCCACTTTTATCACCTGATATTGGCTGCGTTGATCCCGTGGCTCAAACCCGAGTTCGACCTGTCCTACGGCGAGCTTGGTTTGCTGATGACGGTGTTCTTTGCCGTGTCCGGGGTGGGGCAGGCCATGGCCGGTTTCGTGGTCGATCGCTTCAGCGCGCGGGTGGTGCTGATGAGCGGGGTGGCGCTGCTCGGCATTTCCGCCGTGGTGCTGTCGTCGGCGCAGAACTACGTCCAGTTGATGGGCGGGGCCTTCCTGGCCGGTTGCGGCAACTGCGTGTTCCACCCGGCCGACTACACCTTGCTTAACCAGCGCGTATCGAAACAGCGGCTGGCGCATGGGTTCTCGGTGCACGGCATCAGCGGCAATATCGGCTGGGCGCTGTCGCCGTTGTTCCTGACCTCGGTGGCAGGGCGTACCGACTGGCGCACCGCGCTGCTGTGCGCGTCCTTGCTGCCGTTGTGCGTGCTGGCGCTGCTGCTCTGGAACCGCCATGCCCTTCGCCCGGAACCGGTGGCTGTGCCCGCGGACGATGCGGCGGCGGTTGCCGGAGCAAGTGCGCTCGGTTTCCTGCGCCTGAAAGTGGTGTGGATGTGCTTTGCCTTCTTCGTGATTTCATCGATTGCCCTCGCTGGCGTGCAAACCTTCGCTTCAACCAGCCTGGTAAGCCTGTACGGCATGTCGCTGGCGTGGGCCACCTCGGCTTACACCTGCTTCATGCTGTCGTCGGCGGTGGGGATGTTGTATGGCGGTTTCCTCGGTGCAGGCAATGGCCGCCACGACCGCATCATCATCGGCGCCTTTGCGGCAGCGGCAGTGTTCGCCCTGGTACTGGCGGCGGCGGTCGTACCGGCCTGGATGGCGATCGTGCTGATGGGCCTGGTTGGCTTTGCCACCGGCATCGCCGGGCCGTCGCGCGACCTGATGATACGGGGCGCCGCGCCTGCCAACGCCACCGGCCGCGTGTTCGGCGTGGTGTACTCGGGGCTGGACACCGGCCTGGCCGTCGGTCCGTTGATGTTTGCCGCGCTGATGGATGCCGGCCACCCGGCGGGCGTGTTCGTCGGCATTGCCATCTTCCAGGCGCTGGTCATCTTCACGACCATCGGCGTGGGCAACAACAGCCGTTCCATGATCGCGGCCAAGGCAGCCTGACGCCACGCCGCGCTCGCTTGAACCGCCACTGTTGTTGGATGGTTGCGTCACTTTTGCGAATTATTTTTTAGATAAGTCCATCGGTGGACCAGGATAAAGGCGCTTTTTGCGCCTTTTTTTCATCTGGCGAAAAATAGATTTCACATCGTGGAATTTCATGTGAGTTTGCAGCATCGACTTCTTTCATGCTGAGAAAAGCCTTTCCGTATCCTGAAATATTGTTTTTATCTCCTTAATTAATAAGGAATAAATTTTAGTTATATGTCTTATAGAAGACTTCTCGTGCGCTGCACAAAAAGGACTACTATAGTTCCAACGCCGCAGCATTCTTTTGTCATCTACTGAATCAACCTGAGGAGAACCACCATGGCAACTCGTGAACAGCAAATCGCCGCCCTGCAACAAGACTGGGACACCAACCCGCGCTGGAAGGGTGTCACCCGTACTTACACGGCGGAAGACGTGGTGCGCCTGCGCGGCTCGCTGCAGATCGAGCACACGCTGGCCAAGCGCGGCGCCGAAAAACTGTGGGACCTGGTCAACAACGAACCGTTCGTCAACGCACTGGGCGCGCTGACCGGCAACCAGGCCATGCAGCAAGTCAAAGCCGGCCTGAAAGCGATCTACCTGTCGGGCTGGCAAGTGGCGGGCGACGCCAACGTGGCTGGCGAAATGTACCCGGACCAGTCGCTGTATCCGGCCAACTCGGTGCCGCTGGTCGTGCGCCGGATTAACAATACCTTCCAGCGCGCCGACCAGATTCAATGGTCCGAAGGCAAGGACGACATCGATTACTTCGCACCGATCGTGGCCGATGCCGAAGCCGGTTTCGGCGGCGTGCTCAACGCCTACGAGCTGATGAAGTCGATGATCGACGCAGGCGCCGCCGGCGTCCACTTTGAAGATCAGCTCGCTTCGGTCAAGAAATGTGGCCACATGGGCGGCAAGGTGCTGGTGCCATCGCGCGAAGCCGTGGAAAAACTCACTGCCGCGCGCCTGGCAGCGGACGTCATGGGCACCTCCACCCTGGTGATCGCCCGTACTGATGCCGAAGCGGCCGACCTCCTGACGTCCGACGTCGATGAAAACGACCGTCCGTTCTGCACCGGCGAGCGTACAGTGGAAGGCTTCTATAAAGTCAAGCCGGGCATCGAGCAGGCCATTTCCCGCGCGCTGGCGTATGCGCCTTACGCCGACCTGGTGTGGTGCGAAACCGGCAAACCGGACCTGGCCTTTGCCAAGCAGTTTGCCGATGCGGTGCACGCCAAGTTCCCGGGCAAGATGCTGGCCTATAACTGCTCGCCGTCGTTCAACTGGAAGAAAAACCTCGACGACGCCACCATCGCCAAGTTCCAGAAAGAACTGGGCGCCATGGGTTACAAGTTCCAGTTCATCACGCTGGCCGGTTTCCATGCACTGAACTACGGCATGTTCAACCTGGCGCACGGTTATGCCCGCAACCAGATGACGGCTTTCGTGGAATTGCAGGAAGCGGAATTTGCTGCCGCCGAGAAGGGGTTTACGGCGGTCAAGCACCAGCGCGAAGTCGGTACCGGTTATTTTGACGCCGTCACCCAGACCATCCAGAACGGCCAGTCGTCCACCACGGCGCTGCACGGCTCCACCGAGGACGAGCAATTCTTCGACAAGAAGGTGGCATAACAGTTTAAAACCCGCACAGCCAAGCGGGGTCGGACCCGATAGGGTCCGACCCCAGGCAGTGACGCTTGCATTTCGCCAAAAGCGGGGTAGAAGGGTTATTGCTTGCCGTGCTGCGCCTGCAAGGCTTCTTGCAGGCGCTTCTTCAATTGCTCGCCGTCGGTAATCGCGCCGGTGTCATCGGCCACGTCCACCACGTGCGACTGGAATTCCTTCAATATCACGTGCTCCGGCACGGTGTCTCCCGGTATCGCCCCCAAAATTTCGCCCTGGTCGTCGGTCACGATGGTCATCTTCATGTTTGCCTCCCCGTTGGTGGATTTGCCATCTTAGATTTGCCCGAACAGGGCGCCTTGATGCAAACGAGGTGCAACCCTTTTTGGGGTTGGCGCCGGTTCTGGTGGATAATGCGGGATTGCGCAGGCCAGTCTGCATTACCTATTTGGAAAGTCCCCCACCATGTTCAGCTACCGCCACGCCTTTCACGCGGGAAATCACGCCGATGTATTGAAGCATTTCGTGACCATCCAGATGCTGCAATACCTGAATCAAAAAGACACCGCCTACACGTATATCGACACCCACTCGGGCGCCGGCGTGTACGCGCTCGATGGCGCTTTCGCGTCCAAGAATGCGGAATACGACACCGGCATCGGCCCGTTGTGGGACTTGAAGGACATACCGGCGCCGGTCAAGGAATACGTTGACCTGATCAAGGGCATGAACCCGAGCGGCAAGATGCGCCAGTACCCGGGCTCGCCGTTCATCGCCGACCTGGTGGCGCGCGAGCACGACCGCCTGCGCCTGTTCGAGCTGCACCCGGCCGACTTCAAGCTGTTGACCGATAACTTCCGCAAGCTCGACGAGCACGCCGCCCAGCAGGGCATTCGCCCGACCACGCGCGGCAAGCGCGTGCTGGTGACCAAGGGCGATGGCTTCCAGTCGCTCAAGGCGCTGCTGCCGCCGCCGTCGCGCCGCGCCTTGGTGCTGATCGACCCGCCGTACGAAGACAAGCAGGACTACAAAAAGGTCAAGGACACGCTGGCCGATTCGCTGCTGCGCTTCCCGGGCGGCACCTATGCGGTCTGGTACCCGCTGCTGCAACGGATGGAATCGCGCGAATTCGCCGACAAGCTCAAGCAACTGCAATGCAACGACTGGCTCAACGTGGTGCTGACCACCCACACCCCGATGCCCGACGGTTTCGGCTTGCACAGCAGCGGCATGTTCATTCTCAATCCACCGTACACGCTCGAGCCGATGCTCAAGGAAGTGATGCCGTGGCTGGTCAAGGCGCTGGGCAAGGACAGCGGCGCCCGCTTCACGCTCGAGAGCGGCAAACCGCTGCCGGTCGGCAAATCGATCCGCACCCGCACGCCACTGGCGCGTCCCGGCGTGGGCGAGGGCACTGCCGCCGGTCGTCCGGGCGGCACCGGTCGTCCCGGTGGCCGTCCGGGTGCCAGCACCAGCGCACCGTTCAACGCCAAGCCTGGTGTTGGTCCCAAGCCGGCATTCGGCGCCAAGGCCGCGCCGGCAGCCAAACCCGCTGGCGCCCGCCCAGCCCCGGCCAAGCCGGCTGCCGCCAAACCGGCCGGCAGCGACCAGCCGGCTGTTGCACGCAACACCGGCCCGCGCCGCTCCGGTACGCGCTAAGAACGGGTCTTGAGTTGTCATTTCGGTAGCATCGGGTATAGTGGAGTTTCGTGGGCGTCCACTGCATGTGGGCGTCTCGTTGCAGTCGTTGAAATGAGGAGATCTCATGCTTTCGGCTACCGAGCTGCCATCGAGGCTTGCCGATAATTTCTTTCTTGCCCGCCAGCCCATCCTCAACCGGGGCCAGCGGCTGGTCGGTTACGAATTGCTGTTCCGCGATGCCCACACCGCCACCACGGCGCAGTTCCGCGACGACGCGGCCGCCACCGCCACGGTGATCGCCCACGCGTCCGAGCTGGGCATGGAGCACGTGGTGGGCGACCAGCTGGCCTTTGTCAATATCGATGAAGTCGGCCTGATGAGCGACTTCATCCGCTTTCTGCCGCACGACAAGGTCATTCTTGAAATCCTCGAAACCGTGGAAGCCACGCCGGCCGTGCTCGAGCGCGTACGCGAACTCAAGCGCGCCGGTTTCCGTTTCGCCCTCGATGACGTCATCGGCGAGACCGAGGACGTGCAAAAGCTGCAGCCGCTGTGCGACGTCATCAAGGTCGACATCAAGCAGATGAAGCCCGGCACCTTGCCGGCATTGGCCCGTGTTCTTAAAAATCCCAGACAGAAGTTGCTGGCCGAAAAAGTCGAGACGGTGGAAGAGTTCCGCCAGTGCATGGATCTCGGTTTCGAGTACTTCCAGGGCTATTACTTTGCCCGTCCCGTCATCCTCAGCGGCAAAAAGATTTCGCCATCGCAGCGCAGCGTGCTGCACCTGCTCGACCTGATCGATACCGATGCCAGCAGTCACGAAATCGAATCGATGGTCAAGCATGATGTCCTGATCACCCTCAATTTGCTACGGCTGGTCAATACCCCGGCGGTGGGCACGCGCTACCGCATCAATTCGGTGGGCCATGCCTTGATGGTGCTGGGGCGGCGCCAATTGCGGCGCTGGCTGCAGATTTTGCTGTACGTAAAAAGTGGCGGCCCGCAGGAATTCACCTCGCCACTGCTGCAACTGGCCACCACGCGCGGCAAGACCATCGAACTGCTGGTCGAGCATACGCGGCCGGGGGAGCGGATCAGTGCCGACATCGGCTTTACGGTGGGCGTGATGTCGCTGATGGACACGCTGTTTTCGATTCACATGCAGGAACTGCTCGACAGCGTGAACGTGCTCGACGAGGTGCGCACGGCGCTGCTGGAGCGGGCCGGCGAGTATGGCTTGCTGCTGAGCTTGATCGAGAATATCGAGCGCGGCCGCGATACGGTGGCGCTGGGGCAGATGCTCGAGCAGATTGCCGTCAGGCCGGCCGAATTGTATGCGATACAGCTGGCGGCGATCGAGTGGGTGACCGAGTATTCGCGCGGGTTTTGATGCCGCATTGACTCACTGACCCAGCAACAAGAACACCGTCGGCTTCTTGTGAAACTCCGGCGCTTTCCCGGCTCCCAGCTGACTCTTCCACTGCGCCCCGGTCTGGGTACGGATCGTCTCGGTCGCCAGGCTGAGGTCGGTCGCCACGCAAATCAGCGTGCCTGGCGCACAGGCGCCGACCAGGGCTTCCAGCATGGCCGTATTCCGATACGGTGTCTCGATGAACAGCTGGGTCTGCTTTTCCTTGCGCGAACGCGTTTCCAGTTCCTTGATGCGGGCGGTGCGTTGCGCCGCATCGGTAGGCAGGTAACCGTTGAAAGCAAAACTCTGGCCGTTCAGGCCGCTCGCCATCACGGCCAGCAGCAGCGACGACGGCCCCACCAGCGGCCGCACCGGGATGCCGTGCTGATGCGCCAGTCGCACCAGGTCGGCGCCGGGATCGGCCACGGCCGGCACGCCTGCCTCCGACACCAGGCCGCCATCGCGACCGGCCAGCAGCGGCGCCAGCAGGCCGGCCAGCGCGGCTGGCGGCGTGTTGACGTTCAGTTCCGAGATGGTGATTTCCTGCAGCGGTTTGGCCAGCGGGTGGCTGGCGTTGACCAGCTTGAGGAAGGCGCGCGCGGTTTTGGCGTTCTCTGCCACAAAATAATCGAGTTGCGAGGTGATGTGCTGGACCTGTTCAGGCAGCACAGAGGCGAGCGCTTCGGTCTCGCCCAGGGTATTCGGGATCAGAAATAAGGTGCCGGGCATGGGTCAGTGTTCAACTATCTAAAAAAAGAAATACCAAGATTGCGCAGCATGCCTGTCAGGGCGATCAAAGGCAAGCCGGTGAGGGCGGTGGGGTCGGTGCTGTCGATGCGTTCGAGGATGGCGATGCCGAGCGCTTCGTTTTTGGCGCTGCCGGCGCAGTCGTACGGCTGCTCGATGCGCAGGTAGGCGTCGAGCTCGGCATCGGGCAGGTCGCGGAAGGTCACGCGGGTCTGGATGTTGGCCAGCTGGGCGGCGCTGTCGGGATGTTCGGCGCGGCCATCCCACACGCATAGTGCTGTATGAAAGATCACTTCGCGTCCGCGCATTTTTTGCAGCTGCGCCAGGGCGTTGGCGTGGTTGCCTGGCTTGCCGATCTGTTGCTCGTCGAGCGTGGCGACCTGGTCCGAGCCGATCACGATGCTGCCCGGCAGTTTTGCCGCGACCGCAGCAGCCTTCTCGCGCGCCAGCCGCACTGCGGTGGCGCTCGGCGTTTCGCCGGGCAGCGGACTTTCGTCGATGTCGGGAACAGCCACCTCGAACGGCAATTGCAGGCGCGAGAGCAACTCTTTTCGATAGGCGGAGCTGGAGGCCAGGACCAGGCGGAACGGTAAACTTGTTGTCAGGCTTGATGTCATAAGGGGAATGTTATATGCTCTGTCGCCGGCGTTCGCTGATGCGCGCCGGGCACACTAAAAACCTGAAAAAAGCGCGAAATGCACGCAGCTTTTGACTTGCGGGTGAAAACCCTGCTATTATCGCAGGTTTTCCGGGGAATTTTTCTGTAATGAATGCTACGGTCATCGACGCTTTTGATTTTTGTCGTCACAATGGCAGCGAACACGGCGTAACGCCTGTTGCTCAAATGACCCGTCTGGCCAAGGACTGCGCTGACGCGTCCGGCGAGATTACCTGGAAGGTAGAGGGCGGCGCCGGCAAGATGGGCTACCCGCAGTTGACCCTGTCGGTTGCCGGCACGGTGCAACTGGTCTGCCAACGGTGCCTGACGCCTTATGCCCACACCCTCGATTCTTCGACCGTGCTGGTGCTTGGTAAGGATGATCAGGAAGCCGATGAAATCGAAGAAATAATTGCCGACGAATCGATCGATGTGATCGTCGGCACCCGCAGCATGCCGGTAATGGACCTGGTGGAAGACGAAGCATTGCTGGCCCTGCCGCAATCGCCGCGCCACGTGGTCTGCCCCGATGCGTCGCTGCTGGACAAGGCGAAAAGCGCCAAGATCTCGCCCTTCGAAGCGCTCAAGGGCCTGAAGTAAAGTCGGCCTCAGCCGCAAATCCGAACAAGCTGTAGTAAAAGAACGTGTCATGCGCGTGCATTAATCGAGTATTGGCAAGTTGTAGTAAAGGTAGTACCCGCATTTAACGTCGCCGGGCTGTATTGCTGGCGGGATACTCGATTCGCATGTATTTGCTGATCGATTGTGTTAAAATTTTAGAACTTATGTATTAGGAGTCATTAACATGGCAGTTCAACAGAACAAGAAGTCCCCTTCGAAGCGCGGTATGCACCGTTCGCACGATTTCCTGGTAGCTCCACAACTGGGTATCGAGCCAACCACCGGTGAAACTCACCTGCGTCACCACATCAGCCCTAACGGCTTCTACCGTGGTCGCAAAGTCCTGAAAACCAAAAACGACGAGTAATCGACGCTTTTGCTGGACACGGAAACAGGCGGTGCTGAGTTATTGAGCATCGCTTTTTCTTTTTTCATCGGCTGCAAACCACTTTTGCACACCGTCATGTTGATACGGCGGCCGTTACAGGTCCGCAGCTTGCCGCAGCTCGCCCCGCAAGGGTTGGAGCGTGGTACTGAACCCAAACAATGACAATCAAAATTTCTATCGACTGCATGGGCGGAGATCACGGTCCATCGGTCACCATCCCCGCAGCACTCTCCTTCGTCAACCGCGAACCAGACGCCGAGCTGATCCTTATTGGTCTCGAAGACGTCCTGCGCGCCGAACTCAAAAAGCATCACGCCGACACCCATCCGCGCCTGTCCATCGTCCACGCTTCCGAGCAGGTGACCATGGACGATCCGCTGGAAGTGGCGCTGCGCCGCAAAAAAGATTCGTCGATGCGCGTGGCGATCGAGCAGGTCAAGTCCGGCAATGCCCAGGCTGCCGTCTCGGCCGGCAATACCGGCGCGCTGATGGCCGTGGCCCGCTACGTGCTCAAGACCATGAGTGGCGTCGATCGTCCGGCGATCTGCTCGATCATGCCGAACCAGAAGAACGGCCCGACCTACATGCTCGACCTGGGCGCCAACGTCGATTGCGAACCGCATCACCTGCACCAGTTCGCCATCATGGGCTCGGTGCTGGTGTCGGCCATGGAAAACATCGAACGCCCGACTATCGGCCTGCTCAACGTGGGCACCGAGGACATCAAGGGCAACGAGGTGGTCAAGGCCACCGGCAAGTTGCTGCAGCTCGATCACGAGCGCGGCGCGCTCAACTTCTTCGGTAACGTCGAAGGCAACGACATTTTCAAAGGCACCACCGACCTGGTGGTGTGCGACGGCTTTACCGGCAACGTCACGCTCAAGGCAGTCGAGGGCGTGGCCCGCTTCTTCGCCGATACCGTCAAGACCGAATTCAAGCGTACACCGCTGACCATGCTCAGCGCCTTGCTCGGTCGCGGCGCGCTCACCGCCATCAAGAACCGCCTGTCGCCATCGCGCTATAACGGCGCCAGCCTGCTCGGTTTGCGCGGCCTGGTGTTCAAGAGCCATGGCGGCGCCGACGCGTATTCCTTTGAGTGGGCGATCAAGCGCGCGTATGATGCTGCCAAAAACGACGTGTTGCCGCACATTTCGACCCTGATCGCCGAGCTGATGCCGCGCAACACCGAAACGCCCGAGGTGGCAACCGCTCCGGCGATTGCCACCAGCGCCGCCGGCCTAGTCGCCGGCTCAACTATTTAGTGGACGGTAGACTGCATGGCTTTGTATAGCAAAATTATCGGTACCGGCAGCTACTTGCCGGCCCAGCGCGTGACCAACGCAGACCTGGCTGCGCAACTGGCCGCCAAGGGCATCGAAACGTCGGACGATTGGATCGTTAGCCGCAGCGGTATTTCGGCGCGCCACTTTGCCGCCGCCGACGAAAAATCGTCGGACCTGGCCGCCAACGCCGCCAAGAAGGCGCTGGAAATGGCGCGCCTGGCGCCCAACGATATCGACCTGATCATCGTTGCCAGCTCCACCCCCGACTTCTTCGGCAGCTTCCCCAGCACCGCCTGCATCGTCCAGCAAAAACTCGGGATCACCAACCACGGCGCGGCTGTCGATGTCCAGGCCGTCTGCAGCGGTTTCGTGTATGCGCTGTCCACCGCGGATGCGTTCATCCGCGCAGGCGTGCACAAGAACGTGCTGGTGATTGGTTCGGAAGTGTTTTCGCGCATCCTCAATTTCAACGACCGCACCACCTGCGTGCTGTTTGGTGACGGCGCCGGCGCCGTGGTGGTGACTGGCTCGGACGAGCCTGGCATCTTGGCCACCGCGCTGCACGCGGACGGCAGCCACTCGGGCATCCTGTGCATGCCCAACTCGTTTGGCGGCGCCACCGCCGGCGAAGCCTACCTGTACATGGATGGCCCGGCAGTGTTCAAGCTGGCCGTTTCGGTACTGGAAAAAGTCGCCCATGAAGCGCTGAACAAGGCTGGCATGACCGCCGCCCAGATCGACTGGCTGGTGCCGCACCAGGCCAATATCCGCATCATGAACGGCACTGCCAAGAAGATGGGCCTGCCGCTGGACAAGATGGTGGTCACCGTCGATCAGCACGGCAATACGTCGGCTGCGTCGATCCCGCTGGCGCTGGACGCCGCCGTACGCGACGGCCGCATCAAGAACGGCCACAACGTCATGATGGAAGGCGTGGGCGGGGGCTTTACCTGGGGCGCGGTACTGGCCACCATGAGCGGCTTGCCGGACACGCTGTAAGCTGCGCCTGTTTGGTCGGAATTAGAGTTAGAGTTCTAACCGCTACAAGCGTAGACGCGACAAGATTAGATTCCCTTCGAATGGATGACGTATGACTAAATTTGCATTTGTATTCCCGGGCCAGGGTTCGCAGGCGATTGCCATGCTCGACGGCTTCGCCGGCAACCCGGTGGTGGCAGAGACCATCGCCGAAGCTTCGGCTGCGCTCGGTTTTGACCTGGGCAAGCTGATTGCCGAAGGTCCGAAAGAAGAGCTCGACCTCACCACCAACACCCAGCCGGTGATGCTCACCGCTGCCGTGGCCGTGTACCGCGCGTGGATCGCTGCCGGCGGCCCGGTGCCAGCCATTGTTGCCGGCCACAGCCTGGGTGAATACTCGGCGCTGGTCGCTGCCGGTGTGATCTCGTTCAAGGATGCCGTGCCGCTGGTGCGCTTCCGCGCCCAGGCGATGCAGGAAGCCGTGCCGGTCGGACTCGGTACCATGGCTGTCGTGCTCGGTTTGTCGGACGACGACGTTCGCGCCGCCTGTGCTGAAGCCACCGCTGCCGTGTCGGACTCGGTGGTGGAAGCGGTCAACTTCAACGCCCCGGCGCAAGTCGTGATCGCCGGCCATACCGCCGCTGTCGAGCGCGCCTGCGATATCGCCAAGGCCAAGGGCGCCAAGCGCGCCATGAAACTGCCGGTCTCGGCGCCATTCCACTCGTCGCTGTTGAAGCCCGCCTCGGACCGCCTGCGCACCTACCTGGCCGATCTGGCGTTCTCGGCGCCGCAAATTCCGCTGATCAACAACGTCGACGTCGCCGTGTTGAACGACGTCGATGCGATCAAGGATGCGCTGGTACGCCAGGCTGCCGCACCGGTTCGCTGGGTGGAAACCATGCAGCAGGTCGCCGCGCAAGGCATCACCCAGGTGATCGAATGCGGTCCGGGCAAGGTGCTGATGGGCTTGACCAAGCGCATCGACGCCACCCTGGTCGGCGACGCCATCACCGATCAGGCCTCTTTGGAGCGCATCTTGACCTCGCTCAAATAAGAGCACAGGGCAGGGCACTATCGTTACGTACCACCACGAAGGACATACATGAATTTAGCAAATCAAGTTGCGCTGGTGACCGGCGCCTCGCGCGGCATCGGCAAGGCCATCGCCCAGCAACTGGCGCGCCAGGGTGCGCGCGTGATCGGCACCGCCACCACCGAAGCCGGCGCTGAAGCGATCTCCGCCTACCTGGCCGAAGTGGCAGCAGAGGTCGGCGCCGAGCCTGGCAAGGGCCTGGTCCTGAACGTGACCGACGCCGAGCGCTGCGCCGCCGTCATCGACGACATCACCAAGACGTACGGCGCGGTCGCCATCCTGGTCAACAATGCCGGCATTACCCAGGACAACCTGGCCATGCGCATGAAAGACGACGAGTGGGACAGCGTGATCGCCACCAACCTGTCCGCAGTCGGCCGGCTGTCGCGCGCCGTGCTGCGTGGCATGATGAAGGCGAAAGCTGGCCGCATCATCAACATCACCTCCGTAGTGGCCTCGTCGGGCAACCCGGGCCAGATGAATTACGCTGCCGCCAAGGCGGGCGTGGAGGGCATGGGCCGCGCGCTGGCGCGTGAAATCGGCAGCCGCAACATCACCGTCAACAGCGTGGCGCCGGGCTTTATCGACACCGACATGACCAAGTCGCTGGGCGACGACCAGCACGCCGCGCTGCTCACGCAAATCCCGCTCGGACGCCTGGGCAAACCTGAAGATATTGCCGCTGCGGTCGCCTTTTTGGCATCGCCGCAAGCGGCTTATATTACCGGCACCACGTTGCACGTGAATGGCGGTATGTATATGAACTGATGGGAATTCCCATCTTTTACCAGCGATTTCGGTGCACTTATGGGGAAACTCGTAGCAAACACCGAAATTAGTTTTTCAGTGCGCAAACCTGATAAAATGCGCGCTTTCCGTAACAAACAAATGGAGCCATAACATGTCGGATATCGAACAACGCGTTAAGAAAATCGTCGCAGAACAACTGGGCGTCGCAGAAGCAGACATCAAAATCGAATCCTCGTTCGTTGACGATCTGGGCGCTGACTCCCTGGACACCGTGGAACTGGTGATGGCCCTGGAAGACGAGTTCGAAATGGAAATCCCTGACGAACAAGCAGAAAAGATCACCACCGTGCAGCAAGCCATCGACTACGCTACTGCGCACGTCAAGGCGTAATAGCCGCCCGATCGACTTTAGGAGAATCGCTTGAGAGGTTCTAAAAACCGTCGTGTTGTCATTACCGGCCTGGGCGCCGTTACCCCGATCGGCAACAATGTTGCCGAGACCTGGGCAGCGGCACTCGAGGGTAAATCCGGCATTGCCACCATCACCAAGTTTGACGCACAAGCTTTCAGCACCCGTTTTGCCGGTGAAGTCAAAGGCTTCAATATCGAGGACTACATCTCGGCCAAGGAAGCGCGCCACATGGATACGTTTATCCATTACGGCATGGCGGCCGGCATCCAGGCGGTGCAGGATTCGGGTATCGAAGTGACCGACGCCAACGCCGATCGTATCGGTGTGATCATCGGTTCCGGCATCGGCGGCTTGCCGATGATCGAAGAGCAGAAGGAAGACTACGACAAGCGCGGCCCGCGCCGGATCTCGCCGTTCTTCGTGCCAGCTTCGATTATCAATATGATTTCGGGCAACCTGTCGATCAAGTACGGCATGCGCGGTCCTAATCTGTCGATCGTCACCGCTTGTACCACCGGCCTGCATTGCATCGGCGCCGCCGCTCGCATGATCGAGTATGGCGATGCCGACGTGATGATCGCCGGTGGCGCCGAGTCGACCGTTTCGCCGCTGGGTCTCGGTGGCTTTGCTTCGGCAAAAGCCCTGTCCTCGCGCAACGACGACCCGGCCACCGCGTCCCGTCCCTGGGATACGGACCGCGACGGCTTCGTGCTGGGCGAAGGCGCCGGCGTGATGGTCGTGGAAGAGTACGAACACGCCAAGGCACGCGGCGCCAAGATTTACGCCGAGCTGGTCGGTTTCGGCATGAGCGCCGATGCTTACCACATGACGTCGCCCCTGGAAGACGGCAGCGGTGGCAGCAAGTCGGCGCAAGCCGCGCTTGCCAACGCCGGCCTTAACCCGGACCAGGTGCAGTACGTGAACGCGCACGGCACCTCGACGCCGCAAGGCGACGTGGCTGAAGTGCAGGGCATCAAGCGCACCTTCGGCGACCACGCCAAGAAGCTGGTAGTCAACTCGACCAAGTCGATGACCGGCCACCTGCTGGGCGGCGCCGGCGGCCTGGAAGCGGTGTTTACGGTATTGGCGGTGCACCACCAGGTGTCGCCACCGACCATCAACATCTTCAACCAGGATCCGTCGTGCGACCTGGACTTCTGCGCCAATGTTGCCCGCGACATGAAGATCGAGTATGCAGTCAAAAACTCGTTCGGCTTTGGCGGTACCAACGGCAGCCTCGTGTTTGGTCGTATTTGAGTCGTCAAATAAGTAGTAAAAAAGTTTAACTTTCGGTTGAACTAATCCCGCGCCCGCCATGTCAAAGCATGGTGGGCGAGGATTAGGCGCTGGCATTCGCCAGCGCCTGAATTGCCCGGCCCCGCGCCGGCGCATCCAGTTGTATCGCTCCCCATCCGTATAAATTTTTGGTTGTCTCTATCCGTGTTGCAGTCATGTCGATCGCGGTGTCCGTCATCGTTCGTCCCTCGCCTGGTTTGCGTTTGCTGCACGCCGGGTTGTGCTGTTGCGTGCTGGCGTCCGCTGCTGCCTGTCCTGGCGTGCTGGCGCCGCTGGCGTGTGTGGTCGCTGCCATCTGTGGCTATGTCTGTGGGCAACCAAGCGCTTTTGCAATGGCGGTTGATATAACCGCAGTCGGGCAATTCCGCACTGCGCTATACCAACAATCGGGAGCGCTGCTGAGCCTGCTTGACGACTCGACTATGTGGCGCGGCTTGCTGCTGCTGCGCTTAGGTAGTGCGGACGGCGGCGTGCGGTCGGTGCTGGTATTGCCCGATTGCGTAAGCGGGGCGGAGTTGCGCGCGTTGACGCTGGCCTGTCGGGCCGCCGCCGCGCGCAGCGAAATAAATACGCCAACACTGTGAACTTCTTGCAGCGGGCTAACTCTATAGCATAAGGGTTCCGGCAACGCTGCAGGTTACCGAGGAATGCCCGAGTGACGACAGAACGTGAGTGTGACCAGATGCTGGTCGACCGGGTCCGGGCCGGCGACAAGCAGGCATTCGATATGTTGGTGGCGAAGTATCAGCGCCGCCTCATGCGCCTGCTGTCGCGTATCGTGCACGACCCGGTGGAAGCCGAAGACGTGGTACAAGAGACATTTATCAAGGCCTATCGGGCGCTGCGGCATTTTCGCGGCGACTCGGCCTTCTATACGTGGCTGTATCGCATCGGAATTAACACGGCCAAGAATTTCCTGATGACGCAGGGCAGGCGCACGCCCACGACTACGGAAACCGACGCCGAACATGCCGAGGGTTTTTACGATGGCGATAATTTGCGCGACATCAATACGCCGGAATCCATGTTGGCCAGCAAGCAAATTGCCCAGACCGTCAACGCGGCCATGGACGCCTTGCCGCTCGATTTACGGACTGCGATCGCCTTGCGCGAAATAGAAGGGCTGAGCTACGAAGAGATTTCCGATATCATGGCTTGCCCCATCGGCACGGTCCGCAGCCGCATCTTCCGAGCCCGAGAAGTCATCGCTGAAAAGTTAAAGCCTCTGCTCGATATGCCGGTTGACAAGCGCTGGTAAGGCAGGAATGATGGCATTGGCGCCCGGCAATTTGTCGGCCAAGGTGGCAATGTATTGACAGGCGGAGCACGCGATGGATACCCATAAAAGACTGCACGAAAATATCTCGGCGCTGGCAGATGGCGAGCTGGCCCAGAGCGAGCAGGAACTTGCCTTCGCGGCGCTGCAAACCGCCGAGGGCAGGGCGGCCTGGAAGGCCTACCACGTGGTCGGCGACGTGTTGCGCGATAGCGCCCAGGGCGCGCTCAGCGCTGGGTTCAACGCGGCGCTGGCGGCGCGGCTGGCGGCCGAAGCCGCGTACGAACTGTCGCCACTCACCCCGGGCGTGAATGACGCCGCTGCGCCGCCGTTTCCAGGTGCCGCCAACGGTGCCGCTGCCAGTGCCGCCACCGCCACCGTCAATGCCACCGGCGCCGCTGCTGCCGCCTCCGCTGGCAGTGGCTCGACCACCAACGGCGCCACCACCGCCGCCGCCACCACCGCCGCCACCACCGCCAACGCGCAGGGCCAGGATCAATCCACCGCCCACGTAATTCTCCCTTAAGCCGTTTTCTGTCGTCCTGCTCGTATAATTGCCTGGTGTCCCGCGTGTGGGACTTTTATGCTCCCATGTGCTAGCCTCATGGGGCACGCCTCGAACCGCGACGTGTGCTGCCTGCATTCCAGAACTTTTAGAGAACGATATCCCATGAAAAATAATTTCAAAAATAATTTCGAAAATAGTTTATCTACCGGTAGTAAAACTCTCTCCGCGCTGCTGGTCAGCGCAAGCGTTTGGATGTCGCCTGCGGTGCTGGGCATGAGCCCGGCGGTGGCTGCCGCGCCGGTGACCGGCATGGTGACGGGCTTGCCCGACTTCGCCAACCTGGTCGACCGCGTCGGCCCGGCCGTGGTCAATATCCGCACCACCGAGCTGGTCAAGCAGGGCGGCCGCGGCGAGATCGGCGAAGACGAAATGGCCGAGTTCATGCGCCGCTTCTTCGGCGGCGCCATGCCGGTGCCGCCGCAAGGCCAGGGCCGCAAGAATGCACCAGGCCGCAAGCCGGTACCGGAAGAGCCGGTGCCGCGCGGCGTTGGTTCCGGTTTCATCCTGTCGGCCGATGGCTACGTGATGACCAATGCCCACGTGGTGGAAGGCGCCGACGAAGTCTTCGTTACCCTTACCGACAAGCGCGAATTCAAGGCTAAGGTGCTGGGCGCTGATGCCCGCACCGACGTTGCTGTGCTGAAAATCGAAGGCGACAAACTGCCGTTCCTGCTGATGGGCGACTCCGACAAGATCCGCGTGGGCGAATGGGTGATCGCCATCGGCTCACCGTTCAACCTGGAAAACACCGTCACTGCCGGCATCATCTCGGCCAAGCAGCGCGACACCGGCGACTACCTGGCGCTGATTCAAAGCGACGTGGCCGTCAACCCCGGCAACTCGGGTGGCCCGCTGATCAATATGCGCGGTGAAGTCATCGGCATCAACTCGCAGATCGCCACCCTCTCCGGCGCATATAACGGCATTTCGTTCGCGGTGCCGATCGACGAAGCGATCCGCGTCTCCGAGCAGCTCAAGAAGAACGGCAAGGTCACCCGTGGCCGCATCGGCGTACAGATTTCCGAAGTGAACAAGGAAGTGGCAGAGTCGCTGGGCCTGAAAAATGCTGAAGGTGCAGGCGTGGCCATGGTCGAGCCGGACGGTCCGGCCGACAAGGCCGGCGTCAAGCCGGGCGACATCATCCTGAAATTCAACGGCGCGACCATTACCCGCTCGTCGGACCTGCCGCGCATCGTCGGCGGCACCGCCATCGGCAGCAAGGCTACCATTACCGTGTGGCGCAAGGGCCAGCAGCTGGACCTGCCGGTCAACGTGGTGGAAATGGATGCCGACAAGGCCGGCAAGGGCGCGACCGGCAAAGGCAAGGGCGGCAAGGCCGAACCGGAGCAGGCCAAGTCCAACGCGCTGGGCCTGGTCGTCACCGATCTGCCAGCGGACAAGCGTAAAGAGATCGGCGTCGATGGCGGCGTGGTTGTGGCCGATGTCGATGGCGTGGCCGAGGCTGCTGGTCTCGACGAAGGCGATATCCTGCTGCAGCTGAATAATGTCGCAATCAAGGACGCCAAGCAGTTCAATGCGCTGGTGACCAAGCTCGATCCGAAGAAGCGTTCGGTGGTGCTGGTGCGCCGTGGTGATCAGACGCAGTTCATTTCGCTGCGTCCGAGTGAGCAGGCCAAGTAACACTGGCTGAACCCGCACCCCTGGGACACATGGGGCCGCACCCCGTGCAGGCGGTTTTTTAACCCTGAGAGCCATGGGGTCGGACCCGTACGGGCGGCTTTTTAACCCTGAGACCCATGGGGTCGGACCCCGTACGGGCGGCTTTTTAACCCTGAGACCCATGGGGTCGGAGCCCGTACGGGCGGCTTTTTAACCCTGAGACCCATGGGGTCGGACCCCGTACGGGGTCCGACCCCGGGCTTCGGGCTTCGGGCTTCGAGTTGCGGGGTTGATCTCTTAACGCTATGCATTTCACACTTTACTCGCGCAACTATTGCCACCTGTGCCAGGACATGCACGACGCGCTCTTACGTATGCAACCGCCAGGCATGACCTTCACGGTGGATGTGATCGACATCGACCAGGCCGGCAACCAGGAGTTGCTGGCCCGCTACGACGAACTGGTGCCAGTGCTGTTTGCCGACCTGGCCGGCCCCGAGCTGTGCCATTACCACCTCGACGAAGGCAAAATCGTGGCGCTGCTTGCCAAATAGTTAAAAATCTTGGCGAAAAGACCGCACTTCGCATAAGTCGGCCTTTCCACTCTGAAATCCGGTAAAATGCCGGGTGTTCCATTTGGCATCCCAAGGCGCTCGCCAGGGCAATCATGCCCAGCTTTGAGCGCTTTTTGTATTGCGCGCGGTGTTTTATCGATGCGCGCCCCCGTCGTTTCGACCTGTTTTTTGATTATTTGTTAATGAACAACATACGCAATTTCTCCATCATCGCCCACATCGACCACGGTAAATCGACCCTGGCCGACCGCATCATCCAGCTTTGCGGCGGCTTGTCCGACCGCGAGATGGAGGCGCAGGTGCTCGATTCGATGGACCTGGAGCGCGAGCGCGGCATCACCATCAAGGCCCAGACCGCGGCCCTGAAATACAAGGCACGCGACGGCCAGATCTACAACCTGAACCTGATCGACACCCCCGGCCACGTCGACTTCTCGTACGAAGTCTCGCGCTCGCTGTCGGCGTGCGAAGGTGCGCTGCTGGTAGTCGATGCCTCGCAGGGCGTGGAAGCGCAAACCGTGGCCAACTGCTACACCGCGCTTGACCTGGGCGTGGAAGTGGTGCCGGTCCTCAATAAAATCGACTTGCCGAACGCCGATCCGCCGACCGCGATCGCCGAGATCGAAGACGTGATCGGCATCGAAGCGGGCGACGCCGTCCATTGCTCGGCCAAGACCGGCCTGGGCGTGGAAGACGTGATCGAATCGATCATCGCCAAGGTACCACCGCCAAAGGGCGATCCGGACGCGCCGCTGCAGGCGCTGATCGTCGACTCGTGGTACGACGCCTACGTGGGCGTGGTGATGCTGGTGCGCGTGATCAACGGTACCCTCAAACCAAAAGACAAGATCAAGCTGATGGCCACCGACTCGGTGCAGCTGGTGGAAGACGTGGGCATTTTTGCGCCGCGTTCGCTGTCGCTGCCGCAGCTGTCGGCCGGCCAGGTGGGTTTCATCATCGCCGGCATCAAGGAACTGAAGGTTGCCAAGGTGGGCGATACGGTCACCCTGGCCAACCGTCCGGCGCCAGCGCCGCTGCCCGGCTTCAAGGAAGTGCAGCCGCAAGTGTTTGCCGGCCTTTTTCCGGTCGAAGCGAACCAGTACGACGCGCTGCGCGACTCGCTGGAAAAGCTGAAACTGAACGACGCCGCGCTGATGTACGAGCCGGAAGTATCGCAGGCGCTGGGCTTCGGCTTCCGCTGCGGCTTCCTGGGCCTGCTACACATGGAAATCGTGCAGGAACGTCTCGAGCGCGAGTTCGACATGGACCTGATCACCACCGCGCCGACCGTGGTGTACGAAGTGGTGATGCGCGACAACAGCATCGTCAAGGTGGACAATCCATCGCGCATGCCCGAGCCGACCAAGATCAACGAGATCCGCGAACCGATCGTCACCGTCAACCTGTACATGCCGCAAGAGTATGTCGGTTCGGTGATCACGCTGTGTATCGGCAAGCGTGGCGTGCAGATGGACATGAGCTACCACGGCCGCCAGGTCAAACTGGTGTACGAGATGCCGATGGGCGAGATCGTGCTCGACTTCTTCGATAAATTGAAATCGACCTCGCGCGGTTACGCGTCGATGGACTACGAGTTCAAGGAATACCGCGCGTCCGACGTCGTCAAAGTGGACATGCTGATCAACAGCGAGAAGGTCGATGCGCTGGCGATCATCGTGCACCGCTCGAACAGCGCCTATCGCGGCCGCCAGGTCGCTGCCAAGATGCGCGAACTGATCCCGCGCCAGATGTTCGACGTGGCGATTCAAGCGGCCATCGGTGTCAACGTGATCTCGCGTGAAAACGTCAAGGCGCTGCGCAAGAACGTGCTGGCCAAGTGCTACGGTGGCGACATCAGCCGTAAAAAGAAACTGCTCGAGAAGCAGAAGGCCGGTAAAAAACGCATGAAGCAAGTGGGCTCGGTCGAGATTCCACAAGAGGCGTTCCTGGCAATCTTACAAGTGGATGATAAATGAGCATGCAAGTGATTTTGGGTAACTTCGCGCTGATCCTGTTCGTGCTGATGGTGATCACGGGCGTGATCTGGTGTCTCGATGTGTTCGTATTGGCCAAGCAGCGCCGCGCCGCCGCCAACCGCGCGCTGGCCGAGTACGACGCCCGGGCCGCCAAGCTGACTGCCGACGGCTACCAGGCCGACAACAACGTCAACCGCGCCGCGCTCGAAGCGAGCATCCTGCGCCAGCCTACCTGGGTGGAATACTCGGGCAGTTTCTTCCCGGTGATCGCGCTGGTATTCGTGCTGCGTTCGTTCCTGTACGAGCCGTTCAAGATTCCATCGTCGTCGATGGTGCCGACCCTGGAAGTGGGCGACCTGATCCTGGTGAACAAGTTCACTTATGGCATCCGCCTGCCGATACTGAACAAGAAAGTTATCCAGATCAACGATCCGCAGCGCGGCGATGTGATGGTGTTCAAGTATCCGCTGGACATGACCCAGGATTACATCAAGCGCGTGATCGGCGTGCCTGGTGATAAGATCACGTACGAGAACAAGAAGTTGACCGTGAACGGCGTGGCAGTGCAGTACACGGCCTTGCCCGATTACCTCGGTGGCGATGAGCAAAAGCAGCTCAGTTACAACAAGCAGTACCAGGAAGCGCTGACCGGCGTTACCCATCGCATTCTCAACTTCGAGAACGCGCCAACGCTGAGTCTGCCGCAAGTGATGGACTTCCCGATGCGGCAAGAGTCGTGCACGTACACGTACGACAGCTTTACGTGCACGGTGCCTGCCGGTCATTACTTCATGATGGGCGACAACCGCGACAACAGCACCGACAGCCGCTACTGGGGCTTTGTTCCGGACAAGAATATCGTCGGCAAGGCATTCTTCGTCTGGATGAACCTGGGCAACCTGAAGCGTATCGGCAGCATCAAGTAACACACATCGGCCCGAGGGCCATACAGGGAGAGCTGAAATGCGAACACATCGGCAAAACGGCGTTTCCCTGACCGGGTTGATCCTGGTCCTGGCCGTGCTGGGCATCGTGGCCGTACTGGCCCTCAAGATCTTGCCCACGTACACGGAATACCGGGCGGTGAAAAATGCCATCGTGACGGCCAAGGCCGCCGGTGGCAATTCACCGCTCGAGATCCGCAAGGCCTTCGACGCCAACGCGACAGTGGCCTACATCACCGCCATTTCCGGCAGCGACCTGACCATCGAGCGCGAAGGCGAGGGCAAGGGCGTCGAGGTCAGTTTCGCCTACGAAAAGAAAATCCCGCTGGTCGGACCGGCCAGCCTGCTGCTGGAATACCAGGGCACCACCGGCACTTCCGCCGCAGCCGCCAAACCTCATTAAAAACCAGAAACGAACCAATGAATCTTCAGTTATTGCAAACCCGTCTAGGCTACACGTTCCAGGATGCCGGCCTGCTCCAGCAGGCCTTGACCCACCGTAGCCATAGCAGCTTGCATAACGAACGTCTCGAGTTCCTCGGCGACTCCGTGCTCAACTGCGTGGTCGCCACCATCCTGTACGAACGCTACACCACCATCGACGAGGGCGACCTGTCGCGCTTGCGCGCCAACCTGGTCAAGCAGCAGTCGCTGTTCGAGATCGCCCAGAAGCTCGAGCTGTCGCAGTTCCTGCGCCTGGGCGAGGGCGAACTGAAATCGGGTGGCTTCCGCCGGCCGTCGATCCTGGCCGACACGCTCGAAGCGATCCTGGGCGCAATCTTCCTCGATGGCGGCTTCGACCCGGCCGCCGAGGCAATCCGCGCCTTCTACATCCCGATCCTTGACACGGTGGACCCGCAAACGCTGGGCAAGGACGCCAAGACCCTGTTGCAGGAATTCCTGCAAAGCCGGAAGATTTCGCTGCCGCTGTACAATGTTGTGGCCACCCACGGCGCCGCCCATAGCCAGGAATTCGAGATCGAGTGCCAGATTCCCAAGCTGGGCATCCAGCTGTTCGGCCGTGGCGGCAGCCGCCGCGCCGGCGAGCAAGCCGCCGCCAAGCTGGCGCTGGAAGCGGCGCAGCAGGCGCTGCTCAAGACCCCGGCCGCAGTGCGCAAGGCCAAGCCGCGCGCCGCCCAGCTCAAGCTGGCCGGCATCGCCACTGTGCAAACCGATGACGACGCAGACGCTGCACCATCGGCCCAGGCAGCCAACAAGTAACGAACTAAAAGAAACGATCATGACGACCGAAACGACCCCCGCCAATTTCCGCTGTGGCTATATTGCCATCGTCGGCCGCCCCAACGTGGGCAAATCGACCCTGATGAACACGCTCATTGGCGCCAAGGTCAGCATCACCTCGCGCAAGGCGCAAACCACGCGCCACCGCATCACCGGCATCATGACCTATGAAGATGCCCAGTTCATTTACGTCGATACCCCGGGTTTTCAAACCCGCCACTCCAACGCGCTGAACAAGACGCTCAACAAAACGGTGACCAACACCCTGATCTCGTCGGACCTGATCCTGTACGTGATCGAGGCGGGCACCTTCGGCCCGGCCGACCAGCAAGTGATGGACCTGCTGCCGAAGGAAGTGCCGGTGGTCTTGGTGATCAACAAGTCCGACCGCGTGAAGGACAAGGCCGTGCTGCTGCCGTTTGCCCAGCAGGTCGCCGCCAAGTTCGATTTCGCTGCGATCGTGCCGGTATCGGCCAAGCTGCGCTTCCAGCTCGAAGGCCTGCAAAACGAGATCAAGCGTTTCTTGCCGGAAAACTCGCCGATCTTCGGACCCGACGACATCACCGACCGCAGCGAGAAATTTTTGGCGTCCGAAATCGTCCGTGAAAAGCTGTTCCGCTTTGTCGGCGACGAACTGCCGTACACCAGCACCGTGCTGATCGAACAGTTTGAGCAGGAGGGCGACCTGCGCCGCGTGTTTGCCGCCATCCTGGTCGAGCGCGATACGCACAAGTCCATGATCATCGGTAACAAGGGTGCGCGCCTGAAAGAAGTTTCCACCCAGGCCCGCCTGGACATGGAAAAGCTGTTCGGCGGTCCCGTGTACCTGGAAATCTGGGTCAAGGTCAAATCGGGCTGGGCCGATAACGAAGCAGGTCTGCGCGCTTACGGCTACGAATAAATCGATGTCTTCCACCACGCCCGACGTCGTGCCCGAAAGTGCACCGGCGTCACCGCAGCAGGCCGCGCCTGACGCGCAGGGCGGGGTGGTGCTCGCCCCGGATACAGGTCACCGGGAACCTGCGGCGCCCTTGGCGGCGCCTGCAAATGCCGTCGCTGCCATGCCGGCAGCCGACACCGGCGCCGACGCGCTTGCCGCACCTGTCGTGGCAACCACGGTACCGGTCACGCCCGCATCGAAGCGTGTTCGAGCGCCGTCGCGCGAGCGCACCATCGGCACCAAGGTGGCCGGCCAGCCGGCCTTCGTGCTGCACAGCTATCCCTACAAAGAAACCAGCCTGATCATTGACTTGTTCACGCGCGACTTCGGCCGCGTGGCGCTGATCGCCAAGGGCGCCAAGCGGCCGCACTCGCAGCTGCGCGGCGTGCTGCAAACGTTCCAGCCGCTGTCTTCGAGCTGGGTAGGAAAATCCGAACTGCGCACCCTGACCGACGCCGAGTGGGTCGGCGGCATGCTGCCGCTGGAAAAGACCGCGCTGCTGTGCGGCTTTTACCTGAACGAACTGCTGGTCAAGCTGCTGGCGCGCGACGACGCCCACCCGGCGCTGTTCGACCATTATGTTTCCACACTCAACCAGCTCGCCCACAACGAACCGGCCACCATCGTCTTGAGAAAATTCGAACGGGCCTTACTTAGGGAGACAGGGGTGGCGGCCGACCTCGGGCGTTGCACCAGTACGCGCGCGCCGGTGCAGGCCGACGTGACCTACGTGGTGGACCCGGAGCGCGGACCGCGCCCCGAACGCGCCTCGGACCCGTGGCCGCGCGTGGCTGGCAAAACCCTGCTCGACATGGAGCGCGAAGATTACCAGGACGCCGCCACGCAGTCGCAAAGCAAGCAACTGATGCGCTTCCTGGTGGCGCACCACCTGAATGGCGCGCCATTGAATACCCGACAGATACTGGTCGATCTGTCACAATTATAAGAACCCCGATTACTCTATAAACGGTATAGAACGAATGAGCTTCCTGCACCCCAACGGCACCATCATCGACCTCGGCGTCAACATCGACCACGTGGCCACCTTGCGCAACGCGCGCGGCACCAGATACCCGGATCCGATCCGCGCCGCGCTGCTGGCCGAGCAGGCTGGCGCCGACTGCATCACCCTGCACCTGCGCGAAGACCGCCGCCACATCAAGGATGCCGACGTGATCGCACTGGCGCCGCAGCTGCTCACGCGCATGAACCTGGAAGCGGCCGTGACGCAAGAGATGATCGATTTCGCCTGCCGCATCAAGCCGGCCGACGTGTGCCTGGTGCCGGAAAAACGTACTGAAGTGACCACCGAAGGCGGCCTTGACGTGGCCGGTAATTTCCACGCGGTGCAGGCGGCAGTGAAGCAGTTGCAGGCCGAGGGCATCCGCGTGAGCCTGTTCATCGATGCCGACGAAGCGCAGATGGACGCCACCATTGCGGTGGGCGCGCCGGTAATCGAGCTGCACACGGGCCGCTACGCCGATACCGAAGGCGCCGAGCAGCAAGCCGAGCTCGAGCGCGTACGCCGTGGCGTGCTGTATGGCGCCTCGAGAGGCCTGAAAGTCAATGCCGGCCACGGCCTGCATTACACCAACGTGCAGGCGATTGCGGCCATCCCCGACATCGCCGAGCTCAACATCGGTCACGCGATTGTCGCGCATTCGGTGTTCGTCGGCTGGGAGAACGCGGTGCGCGAGATGAAGGCGATCATGGTGTCCACCCGCCTGGGCCGTCAATGATTTACGGTATCGGTACCGACATCTGCATGATTCCGCGCATCGAGGCGGCATTGGTGCGCCACGGCGACCGCTTCGCGCAGAAGATCCTGGGGCCGCAGGAAATGGAGAAATACCTGGCGCGCAAGGCCAGGAGCCCGGTACGCGGCATCCGTTTCGTGGCTACGCGGTTTGCCGCCAAGGAGGCGTTTGCCAAGGCCATCGGCCTCGGCATCCGCATGCCGATGACCTGGCCGGCCGCGCAGATGCTGAACGCGCCAAGTGGCAAGCCGATGATCGTGTGCAGCGGCGTGCTCAAGGAATTCATGGACAAGCACCGGCTGACCACGCAGGTCACCGTGAGCGACGAAGCGGAATATGCGGTAGCCTTCGTGATCGTCGAACAGGCGGCTTGAAAATATTTGTTATAAGCAGAACCGTTACCTGCAGAGACGGAGTGGCGGCCAGAGGTGAAAATTGACTGACCAGGTAGTCCCCAACATCGTACCCGCCACCCCCGACCCGCGCGAGCAAGTGCTGGCCACCGTCGCCAAGCTGCCGAACCTGCCGGGCGTGTACCGCTACTTCGACGCCGAGGACAAGGTCCTCTACGTCGGCAAGGCGCGCGACCTGAAAAAACGCGTGTCGAGCTACTTCCAGAAAAACCTGGCCAGCCCGCGCATCGCCATGATGGTCGAGCGCATCGCGCGCCTGGAAACCACGGTCACGCACAGCGAGGCCGAGGCGCTGATCCTCGAAAACAACCTGATCAAGGCGCTCAGTCCGCGCTTCAACATCCTGTTCCGCGACGATAAGTCGTACCCTTACCTGAAGATCACCGGCGGCGACTCGCCCCGGATGGTCTATTACCGCGGCGCAGTGGACAAGAAGAACCAGTATTTCGGCCCGTTCCCCAGCTCGTGGGCGGTCAAGGAATCGATGCAGATTTTGCAGAAGGTGTTCCAGATTCGCACCTGCGAAGACAGCGTGTACGCCAACCGCACGCGGCCGTGCCTGCTAAACCAGATCGGCCGCTGCAGTGGTCCGTGCGTGGACCTGATCAGCAAGGAAGACTACCAGCTCGATGTCGACAACGCCGCGCGCTTCCTGCGCGGACGACAGAGCGAAGTGCTGGCCGACCTCGAAGCGAAAATGCACGCGTATGCGGCCGACCTCAAGTTCGAGCAGGCGGCAGCAGTACGCAACCAGATCCAGTCGCTCTCGCGCGTGCTGCACCAGCAGAGCATGGAAACCGTGGGCGACGCCGACGTCGACATCATCGCCGTGCTGGTGCAGGGTGGGCGCGCCTGCGTCAACCTGGCAATGGTGCGCGGCGGCCGCCACCTCGGTGACCGCGCCTACTTCCCCACCCACGTCAGCGACGCCGAGGCGATTGCCGAAGAGGCGATCGAAGTGGAAGTGCTGGCGGCATTCCTGGCCCAGCACTATGCCGACAAGTTCATCCCCGGCATCCTGATCCTCAACATCGAGTTCGACCACCCGGCGCTGATCCAGGCCTTGCAGGAGCAGTGCGGCCACCGCATCAACCTGATTTTCCAGCCGCAGGACCAGCGCCGCAAATGGCTGGAGCTGGCGCAGAAGGGCGCGCAGATTTCGCTGGCGCGCCTGCTGTCGGAACAGGGCTCGCAGCAGTCGCGCACGCGCGCGCTGGTCGACGCGCTGTCGCTGGAGCCAGAAGACATCGACGCCCTGCGGGTGGAATGCTTCGACATCAGCCACACCATGGGCGAGGCGACGCAGGCCTCGTGCGTGGTGTTCCACCACCACCAGATGCAGAACGGCGAATACCGCCGCTACAACATCAACGACATCACTCCCGGCGACGATTACGCGGCAATGCGGCAAGTGCTGTTCCGCCGCTACGAAAAAGTAGCCAACGGCGACGGCGTGATGCCCGACGTGGTGCTGATCGACGGCGGCAAGGGGCAAATCGAAATGGCGCGCCAGGTGTTTTCCGAACTGGGCCTGGACATCAGCCTGATCGTCGGCGTGGCCAAGGGGGAAGGGCGCCGCGTGGGCCTGGAGACCTTGATGTTTGTCGATGGCCGCCCGGCGCAGGAACTGGGCAAGGAATCGGCCGCGCTGATGCTGGTCGCGCAAATCCGCGACGAGGCGCACCGCTTTGCCATTACCGGCATGCGTGCCAAGCGCGCCAAGACCCGCCAGACCTCGCGCCTGGAAGAAATCGAAGGCATCGGCGCCAAGCGCCGCCAGCGCTTGCTGGCGCGCTTCGGCGGACTGCGGGGCGTGGTCAACGCGAGCGTGGAAGATCTGAAGCAGGTAGAGGGTATTTCCAGCGCGCTAGCCGAGGAGATTTACAAGCAGTTGCACTGACGAAGGGCAAACGTGCTGGTTTAATACATGATGGCAAGGTAGACTAGCGGCGCATTTCCACCATTCCTTTGGCCGTACTTATTTAGCAAGTTTATGCCCTTCAATATTCCGATTCTGTTGACCTGGTTGCGCGTGGCGCTCATTCCGCTGGTGGTAGGCGTGTACTACCTGCCGACTTCAGTGCTGCCGGTCGCTGACCAGAATCTGGCCGCCACGCTGGTGTTCATCATCGCGGCCGTGACGGACTGGTTCGATGGCTTCCTGGCCCGCCGCTGGAACCAGACGTCTGCCTTCGGCGCTTTCCTCGATCCGGTCGCCGACAAGCTGATGGTGGCCGGCGCCCTGATCGTGCTGGTGCAACTGGACCGCGCCAACGCCGTGATCGCATTCGTGATCATCGGCCGCGAAATCGCCATCTCGGCGCTGCGCGAATGGATGGCGCAGATCGGCGCCTCGAAATCGGTGGCGGTCAGTTCGATCGGCAAGATCAAGACCACTGCGCAAATGGCCGCGATCCCGCTGCTGCTGTACCACGATGTACTGTTCGGCGCCATCGACACCCAGTTCTGGGGCGCACGTTTCCTCGAAGTGGCGGCGGTGCTGACCGTGTGGTCGATGTTCTACTACATGCGCCTGGCGTGGCCGATGATCAAGGAAAAGGGCGGTCACCTGTAAAGCTGGGCAAATGCCGAGCTAACCGAATAAACGGTTTTCAATATTTTTTGTTCGACAAAGTTTTTGCCATTGACAGCCCGTCCAGATCCTCTATAATGCTGGCCTGTTGTTGATGACAGCGACGCGGGAGTAGCTCAGTTGGTAGAGCGCAACCTTGCCAAGGTTGAGGTCGAGAGTTCGAGACTCTTCTCCCGCTCCAGTTGCAAAGCTGGAGGTTGTTGCAAGTAGCACTGGCAATAACGATAGCGAGCTGTTAAAATGTTTGACTCCAAATGCGGGAGTAGCTCAGTTGGTAGAGCGCAACCTTGCCAAGGTTGAGGTCGAGAGTTCGAGACTCTTCTCCCGCTCCAGTTTCCTCGGAAGCTGATTGGATGAAAAAAAAGCAGTAAAAAGTTTCACCTCCTATGCGGGAGTAGCTCAGTTGGTAGAGCGCAACCTTGCCAAGGTTGAGGTCGAGAGTTCGAGACTCTTCTCCCGCTCCAGAATTCGGAGCACAGCACATAACCGGCTGTGTTCTCGTGTCAAGTCTTCCTCCGGCGAGGTAGCAAAGCGGTTATGCAGCGGCCTGCAAAGCCGTCTAGGTCGGTTCGACTCCGATCCTCGCCTCCATCAAATCAAGTACTTAGTGTCAATCGAACAAACTGAGCATGGTTTGCAACATCTCAAAAAAAGCGGCGCACCTCTCGCTGCAGTGGTCATCTGGCCACCGAGCGATAAACTAAATAAATAGTTTATATAATTTATCTATTCGATAGCCTTGGAGCAAGTCTCGACAAATTTGGCTGTCGCTGGTTGCATGTTCGTAAGCCGGCATCAGCCGATCAGTATGGCTGCCAGCACCATCCCTAGTCCGATCATGGACGCCAGCCATACCAAAGAGCGCACATAGGGAATGGCGGCTGCATACAGCGGCACGTACACCACCCGGCACAGCAAGTATAACCAGCAGCCCCACAGCGTCAGGTCGCCTTCGCGGCCCGCGACGTGGGCGATCAGGACAGCGCCGATAAACAGCGGCAGGGTCTCAAACAGATTAGCCTGCGCCCGCTGCAAACGGGCCGTGACCGGTCGTGGCGGCGGCGCCTTGGCATCGCGTGCGCTGGCATTGTATTCAAGACCAGCCTCGGCCGTGCGCATTTGCGCCACCAGCATAATCTGAACAATAGCGAGCACCAGGGTGCAGGCTAGCAGTGTCAGTTCGGTTGTCATCATCGGGGCTCCAACGGTAAGTTCAGTGGGGAAAAGGGTAACCCAATCCAGTCACTTGCTCACCCTGCGTTCGATGCGCACAGTGCACTGCTGCACATAGACAGGCTTCCGGGTGTGAGCGATGCAAGCGGTCGCGTCCTCTTATGTTCGATGCAACCGGTGTCGGAACCTCGTGTGTCGCGTAGCCGCTACACGCTCCAGTCTTCCACGCGCAGCCCCGGCACACGGTCAAATTCTCGACGATTGTTGGTGACAATTATCAGGCCGCGTGAGCGGGCATGGCCGGCGATCATCTGGTCATAGGGGCCGATTGGCGTGCCGTTTCGCGTTAGCTCTGCCCGGATCTGTCCTGTATGGGCTGCTGCATGACCGTCAAAGTCCAATACCTCCAGTCTGGCCGCGAAGCCTTCCACTTCAGCAAGGTTTCGTGACGGGTTGGCCGATTTTTCGACGCCGTAAAATAACTCAGCCAAGGTCACTGTACTGATGCACATCAAACCATGCTGCCGGATGAACTGCTCTCGAGCGTGGGCAGGCTTGTTCTTGATCGTGAAAATGCAGATATTGGTATCGAGCATGAACTTGAGCATTTAAAATGATTCCCTTTCCTGCTCGCCAGGCTGCTCACGCTCAAGCATAAAGTCAGCGGTGACGCCTGGCGCATCAAACCAGCTCTCCCATGATGAACCTGCCGGTGTAATGATGCGGGTTTTTCCCAACACCACGACATCAACCCGCTTGACATCATCAGGAAAAGCGACAGCCTTGGGCAAGCGAATTGCCTGGCTACGATTGCTTTGAAAAATGGCACCTTGATCCATGATTGACTCCTTGGAATATACGGAAAGTATATCCCAATTTTAGTGGGCCATAGGGATATGTCAATGGTAAATCACGTCGATCCTCGCCTCCATCAAACCAGGTACTTCAAGCCTGTTCGCAGATGTTTATTTATCGCACAGCACCCCCTTTTCGCTTGATGATGAGCAATGGACCGGCATAAATATTGCATACTCCCACTGTCATCGACATTCAAGGAGCATGTAGTGAAACAGAGAGCAGTCAAGCTGGTCGCCGTCACCCTGGTGCTTTCCCATGCCTCGGCCCTGGTGGCCGCGCAGGATTACAGCAAGTACAGCCCCGCCGCCCAGGAAGCCGAATTGGCCGCCATCGCCGTCTCGCGCCTGGGCGTGATGGTGCCGATGCGTGATGGCGTGGCGCTGTCCACCGACATCTATACGCCGAAAAAACCGCAAGCGAAGCAGCCGGTGATCCTGTGGCGCACGCCGTACAACGAGCACAAGCTGCGCGGCTCGACGCTGCGCTACGTGCTCGAGTCGGTCAAGCGCGGCTATACCTTCATCGTCCAGAACGAGCGCGGCCGCTACTTCTCGCAAGGCCAGTGGGAAATCCTCGGCCACCCGCAAACCGACGCCTACGATGCGCTGACCTGGATCGCCAGCCAGCCCTGGTCGAACGGCAAGGTGGGCACGCTGGGCTGCTCATCGTCGGCCGAATGGCAACTGGCCCTGGCCGGCATGAACCACCCGGCCCATGCGGCCATGGTGCCGATGTCGGCCGGCGCCGGGATCGGCAAGGTCGGCCGCTTCCAGGAGCAGGGCAACTGGTACACGGGCGGCGTGCCGCGCAACCTGTTCTTCGTCTGGCTGTATGGCGTGGACAATCCGCTGCGCGCAGAACTGCCGGCCACGCTGACCGATGAAAAAATGCGCGCGCGCATCGAGGCCTACAACGACCTCGACGCCACCAAGCCCAAGGTGGACTGGAACAAGCAGATCAAGCACCTGCCGGTGAACCAGATGCTCACCGACCTGGGCGAGCCGCCGGCCACGTTCGAACAACTGATCGCCCGCACCCCGGCCGATCCGGCCTGGAACCAGGGCGGCCTGTATCACGAAGGCATGGGCTGGGGTGTGCCGGCGCTGTGGTTCAATACCTGGTACGACGTCTCGATCGGCCCGAACATGGAGCTGTTCAACCTGGCGCGCACGGCCAATACCGACAAGGAGGCAAGCGCCAACCAGTATGCGGTGATCGCACCGGTGCCGCACTGCCAGTTCGCCAAGCTGGGCCCGGACACGGTGGTGGGCGAGCGCGACATGGGCGACACCAGTTTCGACGTCGATGGCGCCGTGTACAGCTGGTTCGACCGCTGGCTCAAGGGCGACGGCAAAGCCTTCCCGGCGTCCACGCCGCGGGTACGCTACTACCTGATGGGCGCCAACCGCTGGCAGAGCGCGGCCCAGTGGCCGCCGCAGGAAGCCAGGCCGCTGCGGCTGTACCTGCGCTCCGGCGGCAAGGCCAACTCGCTGTACGGCGACGGCCGCCTGGCCAGCGACGCGCCGCCGGCGGCCGAAGCTGCCGACCGCTACCGCTACGACCCGATGAACCCGGTGCAAACCATCGGCGGCGGCGACTGCTGCAACGGCGGCGTGGTGATCCCGGGCGCGTTCGACCAGCGCCAGATCGAGTCGCGCCAGGACGTGCTGGTGTACAGCAGCGAGCCGCTGACCGCACCGGTGGACGTGGTGGGCTTTGTCGATGCGGTGCTGAAGGTGTCGTCCAGCGCCAAGGACACCGACTTTGCCGTGAAACTGGTGGACGTGGCGCCCGATGGCACCGCCCTCATCATCGGCGACACCATCTTCCGCGCCCGCTATCGCGATGGCTACGACAAGCCGGCCATGATGGCGCCGGACCAGGTGTACACGATTCGTCCCACGCCGATCACTACCGCCAACCGCTTTGCCGCCGGCCACCGCATCCGGGTGGAAGTGACTTCGTCGAACTTCCCCAAGTTCGTGCGCAACCTCAACACGGGCGGGCCGAACGAGAGCGAGAAAACCGGCGTGGTGGCCGACAACGTGATCCACCACGAAGCGGCCGCGCAAAGCTATATCGAGCTGCCGGTGCTGCCTGCCAGGTGATCATGGCTTCGATGCAGCGGCGTTCTCCGCATCTCGGAACGCCGCCGCATCGCCGGCCATCATCTCCTCGAGCTCCAGGCGGCCCTTGCGCGTGATCGACACCATCTCGTCCTGGTCCTGCTGGTGCGGGTACACTTCGAGCAGGGTCTTGAGGTTATGGGTGCGGAAGATGCGCGCAGCCTGCTCCGCGCGGTCGGCGCCGAAGCCCAGTTGTTGCAGCACCTTGGCACCGAGTTGCAGCGACGCTTCGAAAGTTTCGCGCTCGATCAGCGTCACGCCCCGGTCGAGCAGCGAATAATAGTGCGAGACGTTGCGCGCGCGCGCCAGGATGGTCAGGTCGGGATAGCGCTCGCGCACGGCGTCCACCAGTTCCAGGCTGTCGTCCACGGTGTCGATGGCGATCACCAGCGCGCTGGCCTTGCCGATGCCGGCCGCTTCCAGCAGGTCGATGCGGGTGGCGTCGCCATAAAACACTTCGTAGCCGAACTTGCGCAGCAGCTCGATCTGGTCGGGGTCATGGTCGAGCACGGTTACGCCGATGCGGTTGGCCGCCAGCAGGCGGCCGACGATCTGGCCGAAGCGGCCGAAGCCGGCGATGATCACCGGGTTTTCCACCGCAATCTTGTCGGCCTCGCGCTTCTTTTTGCCGGTGCGCAGGCGCGGCGCCACCAGCCTGTCGTGCAGCAGGAGCAGCAGCGGCGTGGCCACCATCGACAGCGTGACCACCACCACCAGCAGCGCCCCGGTGGCCGGCGGCAGCACCTTGGCGTCCACCGCCGTGCCGAACACCACGAAGGCAAATTCGCCGCCCTGCGACATCAGCAGCGCAAAGAACAGGCGCTGGCCGCGCGGAATATCGAACCAGAACGACATCCCGTACAACAGGCCGCCCTTGACCAGCAGCAGCGCGCAGGTCAGGCCCAGCACCAGCCACGGTTGCGCCAGCAGCAGGCCGAAGTCGGCCGACATGCCCACCGCCATGAAGAACAGCCCCAGCAGCAGGCCCTTGAACGGCTCCAGGTCGCTAATCAATTGGTGGCGATACTCGGAGTCGGCCAGCAGCACCCCGGCGGTAAACGTGCCGAGCGCCAGCGACAGGCCCACCCATTCCATCAACAGGCAAATGCCGATGATGAGCAGCAGCGCAAAGCCGGTAAACAGTTCGCGCAGGCCGGTGCGGGCCAGGTAGCGCATCACCGGGTTGACCAGGAATCGTCCGCAGGCGAACAGCGTGAGCAGCACGGCCAGCAGCTTGACCGCCTTCATCCAGCCTTGCTCGTCGTGATCGGCGACCACGCCGGCCATGGCCAGCAGCGGCACCAGCGCGATCATCGGGATGGCGGCAATGTCCTGGAACAGCAAAATGGAAAAACTGGCCGAGCCTGCCGGACTGGGCAGCAGCTTGCGCTCGCCCAGCGTCGCCAGCACGATGGCGGTGGACGACAGCGACAACGCCAGGCCGGCGACGAGGGCGATATGCCAGTCGATGCCGAGCGCAATCGCCACGCCGGCCAGGCCGGCGCTGACGGCCACCACCTGCAAGCCGCCCCAGCCGAAGATGGGACGGCGCAGCGACCACAGTTTTCTTGGTTCGAGTTCGAGGCCGATCAGGAACAGCATCAGCACCACGCCGAATTCGGAGATGCTGAGCACATCTTCGACGTTGCCGATCAGGGACAGGCCCCAGGGGCCGATGATGGCGCCGGCCGCAAGATAGCCGAGCACGGCGCCCATGCCGGCGCGCTTGGCCAGCGGCACCAGCACCACGGCCGCCACCAGATAAAACACCATGTGGAGGAGGAAACCGTGGCTCATGAGTTGGAGGAAGTGAAGTTGTTCATCGGATCAGTATCGCATCCGACGGGCAACCCGTCCATCCTCCGAGAGGGTTACACCCCGACCATCGACACCGCCTTGGTATTGAGGTAAGCCTCGAGCGCCTCCGGGCCGCCTTCCGAACCATAGCCCGAATCCTTGACGCCGCCAAACGGCATCTCGGCGCTCGGCGTGGCCGGCTGGTTAATCCACAACATGCCCACTTCGACGTTGTGCATCAGCTGGTGGGCGTTCTTGATCGAGCGCGTGAACGCGTAGCCGGCCAGGCCGAACGGCAGGCGGTTCGATTCGGCGATCGCTTCATCCAGGGTGTCGAAACCACGGATGGCGGCGACCGGGCCGAACGGCTCGTCGTTGAAGACGCTGGCGTTGAGCGGTACATCGGCCAGGATGGTCGGCGCGAAGAAGTTGCCTTCTGTACCCACGCGCTGGCCGCCGGTGGCCACGTTGGCGCCCTTGGCGCGGGCGTCGTCCACCAGTTGCGTCATGGCGGACACGCGGCGCGGGTTGGCCAATGGACCGAGGGTGGTACCAGCGTCGAGGCCGTTGCCAAGTTTCAGGCCTTCGGCATGGGCGACCATGGCGCGGGTAAACTCGGCCTTGATGCTGTTATGCACCAGGAAGCGGGTAGGGGACACGCACACCTGGCCCGCATTGCGGAACTTGGCGCCGCCGGCCGCTTCCACTGCCAGCGCCACGTCGGCGTCCTCGGCGATGATCACCGGGGCGTGGCCACCGAGCTCCATCGTCACGCGCTTCATGTGGGCGCCGGCCAGCGCGGCCAGTTGCTTGCCGACCGGGGTGGAGCCCGTGAAGGTGACCTTGCGGATCACCGGGTGCGGGATCAGGTAGCCCGAAATTTCGGCCGGATCGCCAAACACCAGGCCCACGGTACCGGGCGGCACGCCGGCATCGACGAAGCATTGCAGCAGCGCGGCCGGCGACGCCGGGGTTTCTTCGGGCGCCTTGCACAGGAACGAGCAGCCGGTGGCCAGCGAAGCTGCGAGCTTGCGCACGATCTGGTTGATCGGGAAGTTCCACGGCGTGAAGGCGGCAACCGGGCCGACCGGCTCTTTCAATACCAGTTGCTGGGCGGCAGGGTTGCGTGCCGGCACAATGCGGCCATACACGCGCATGCCTTCGGCGGCAAACCAGTCGATGATGTCGGCGCCGGCGGTTGCTTCGGCCTTGGCCTGGGCCAGTGGTTTGCCTTGCTCTTGCGTGAGCAGGCGACCGATGTCGTCGGCGCGTTCGCGCAGCAGGGCAGCAGCGCGGCGCATGATGGCGGCGCGCTCGAAGGCCGGCACCTTGCGCCAGGCGTCGAAGCCGCGCTGGGCCGCTTCCAATGCGCGGTCGAGGTCGGCGATGCTGGCGTGCGCCACGGTGCCGATGGACTGGCCGGTGGCCGGATTGATGACGGGGATGGTCTTGCCGCCAGTGGCGTCTTGCCACTCGTTGGCGATCAAAAGGCGGGTATCTGGATAGCTGGTGGTGGTCATTTTCTGGGATCTCCGGTCAGAATGAGTTGATACGGGGCGCATTACCACGCATGATGGTGGTTACGCGAGCGACCTCTACTTTGCCAGAAAATCAGAAACCGGGTACGACGTGGTCAGTTCGGTCTTGATCCGGCGCGGAGGCGCTGGGGCGGTGAAACTCCGGCCCAGCCAGCACGCGCAGCGCAGTCCCACGATCGACGCCATGGGTGAGCATGAACTCGAGCGCCGGTCCCACGCCTTCCTTGGTGGCGACGTCGAGTCCGGTATCGACTGCTTGCACGGGGCCGTCGTGGCGGCGTTCGATGGTGGGAAAGTGATCGTGATGGGTCATGGCGATATTCCCTGCCAAAATCCCAGCATAGTCGCTGCCAGCGGGTTTATCCGTTGGCTTGCGCACTTATGCCGGCAGGTGGATGATCCGGCAGCCCCGGTCAAGGCAAACGCTGAAAGCCTTCCGCCCGCACCACCCACGTGCCATCGCGCGGGAATCCGGGCGCATTGCCTTCTGGCGCGCCATCCCAGCCGCCCGCCATCATGGCCACGGCCGCCAGCAGCGCGCCGTTGCCGGGCAGGTACACCGGCAGGTTGGTGTTGGTGTTGTGGCCAGCGGCTGTGTAGTTGTTGTTGGGGCCGTCCGTTTTGAGCAGCACGTCCACCGCCGCCTGCGTTTCACCGAGGCGCGCGGCCGTCATGGCAATCATCGGGTAGTCCCAGCCCCAGATCTTGGTTTTCCAGTCCCAGCTGGACAGTACCGCGTGCAGCGTGCGGCGCATGGTCTCGCGGTCGACGCCGTCGCCCGGCAACTGGCCCAGCGCCATCAGGAATGACGGATGGTCGTGGCGGCTATCGACGTTGTTCCAGGTGTCGGGGTACGACTCCAGCGCCACGTATTTGCCGTCCTTGACCGGCAATTGCGACAGGTGCGTGCGCCGTTGTTCCCAGCCCGCATCGCGCGCCAGGCCCAGCCGTTCGCGCCATTGCTGGGCGATTTCCAGGCCACGGGCCCAGTAACCGAGTTCGTAGGCGGGATTCATGCTGGTGCGCTGGTCGTAGATTTCCTGGGCGATCCACAGCGGCGGGCCGAGCACATAGCGCTGGCCCGCATCGTCCCAGTGCAGCATCGAGGCCATGCCTTCGGCGGTGTCGAACACCAGTTCGCGATAGCGCGCCAGGGTGGCCGCTGTAGGATCGGCGCGGTACAGCAGTTCGGCCAGGTGGATCGCGTGCGGCTGGTTCCAGGCGATCAGCGGGTTGCCGCCCGGGCTTTCACGCCCGCCGGGCCCGGTCATTTTCATCCAGCGCGCACCGGTCAGACCGCGCTCTTGCGCCACAGTGCGGGCGGCGGGCAAGGTGCGCTGGTACCACGACAGCGTGCGCGCAGTAAATTCTGGCCGGCCCCACAGCGCGAAGTGGGCGGTGTGCCACCACACCATTTCGGTGTGATGCTTGCCGTACCAGGTGGACGTGGTGAGCCCGCTTTCCGATGCCGGCAAGGTGTCGCCTGTCTGCACCGCCGTCAGGTATTGCGACAGCACCACGCGGCGCTCCAGTTCCGGCGCGCGCGGGTCGCTGCTGCCGGCAAAATCGATGGCGGCGCCTTGTTGCCAGAAACGCTGCCAGTGGCGGGCGCTGGTGTCGAATACGGCAGCCGCGTCCGGCGCCTGCGCCACGCCGTCCTGGGCGAAGGCGACCGTGACGTCCAATTTGTCGCCGCTGGCGGAGGCGATTTGCAACACGTGCGGCGCCGGGTGGGTGATCACGAGTTTGCCGCCGCTGGTCACGGTCATGGCGTAACGGGCGCCATCGCGGCGGTGTTCCACCACCAGCTTGTGGCCGGATTGTTCGAGCACCGTGCTGCGATGGGCGTCGGGCTGCGTAAAATCGAGCGGCGGATTGTGGTGGGTTTTGGCGCGCGCGTAACCGAGCGGCACGGCGATGCGCACCGCCAGCCGACCTTGCCCCAGCAGCGGCGACGTGATCGCCAGGGCCAGCGCGTCGCTGTCAGGCGCCACCGCGCTGCGCACGCTGACCGGCTGGCCAAGCAGCGTGACCCGGCTGTGCAAGCGGCCTTGCCACAGGTCGAGGCGCTGGTCGATGGCGGTGAGGTCGGCGCCGGTGATCGCGCGCGCATCCTTGCCGGTGAGCACGAAGCCGATGCGCGGCAGCGGCTGCGTATGCGGATTTTCGCGCAGCCACTGGCCGGCCGCGGATTTGGCATTGGTGGGATAGCCCACCGTGCGGCCATGTGCGGTGTACGCGACGTTGGCGTCGGCCAGCGTGTAGCCGGCAGGGTTTGCGTCCTCGTGCCACGACCAGCGCGCCTGGGTTTCCAGTGGAATACCGTGTGCGTGATACAGATCGGGCAGGGTTTGCAACCCGGTCACATCGGCCGTAAAAGCGAACCGTCCGTTGCCCACCGTAAGCGGCGCCTGCGGATCGAGCGCCAGCAACCGCGGCGCGTGGCGCGCAACGACCGCCTGGCGGTCGATCGGTGGCACGGGTTCGGCGGAGGCGCTGGCGAGGCTGGAAGCGAGGGCGAGCAAACATAGACAGGCGAGACGGGGAATTTTCATTGAGTGATTCCATTAGCCACAAAGATAGAATAATGAACCCATAGTGCAGCAACTTGCTGCCACATTTCAAACCACCCGCCCGGAGCACCCATGCCCCACGCCACCCAAACCGAAGCTGCGGTCCTGATCCTGGTCGATCTCCAGCAACGCCTGCTGCCCAGCATTGCCGATGGGCCAGCGGTGGTGCGCGAGGCGTTGCGGCTGGCGCAGATTGCCCGTTTGCTCGATGTGCCCGTGATCGGCACCGAACAAAACCCCGACGCCCTCGGCCCCAACCTGCCAGAACTCAAGGCGCTGTGCGACAGCACGCTGGCCAAGCACCACTTCGACGCTTGCCGCGACGGCCTGGTGGCGGCGCTGCCGGCGGGGCGGCGCCATGTCGTTGTGGCCGGCAGCGAGGCCCACGTGTGCGTGCTGCAAACTTCGCTCGGCTTGCAGGCGGCCGGGCTGCACGTGACCGTCGTGATCGACGCCATCGGCTCGCGCACCAGGCAAAACCGGCAAGCTGCGGTGGACCGGCTGGCTGGCGCCGGCATCACCTGCGCCACGGTGGAGATGGTGGCGTTCGAATGGCTCGAGACTTGCCGTCATCCGCGCTTTCGCGAGGTGCTGGCGCTGATTAAATAGCGATGGATTCCACTCCCGGGCGCCCGCACCGCCACTTTACAATCAGGATGCTTCATGTATATTACTCGCAATATTGCATCGCGAAAACAAGTCAGCGGCGTGACCCGATTGTCATGCCTTTGATATGATGATTCAAGGCTGATCAAATTGATATTAACAGCGCACTGTCCCAACAACCTGTACTGAAAGGAAACGACTATGGCTATTAGTTTGCAAAAAGGCGGTAACGTCAACCTGAGCAAGGAAGCACCGGGCCTGACCAAGGTGGTCATCGGCCTGGGCTGGGATCCGCGCTCGTCCGACGGCTCCGCTTTCGACCTCGATGGTAGCGCTTTCCTGCTCAAGACCGACGGTAAAGTGCGTGGCGACTCCGACTTCATTTTCTACAACAACCTCAAATCCACCGATGGCTCGGTCGTCCACACCGGCGACAACACGACCGGCCAGGGCGACGGCGACGACGAGACCCTCAACATCGACCTGTCCGCCATTCCGGCCGATATCGATCGCGTGGCGTTCTGCGTCACCATCCACGAAGCCGATGCGCGCCGCCAGAACTTCGGCATGGTGGGCAAGGCCTACATCCGCTGCCTGAACGCCGCCAACAGCGGCGAGCTGGCCCGTTACGACCTGTCCGAAGACGGCTCCACCGAAACCGCGATGATCTTCGGCGAACTGTATCGCCATGGCAGCGACTGGAAATTCCGCGCCATCGGCCAGGGCTTCAAGGGCGGCCTCGGTCCCCTCGCGCGTTCGTTCGGCGTCAACGCGTAACGACGCTTAAATAAGCTCACCAGGCAGGAGCGCCATGGAACAGATTTCCAAAGGGGGACGCGTTACCTTGGCGCCCGCCATCACCGACCGGGCCTTTCATGCCGAGTTTGCGGCGCAGGGACTGGCGCTCGACGTCGCCAGCTTTGCGCTGGACGCCAACGGCAAACTCGTCGGCGAGCCTTACATGACGTTCTTCAACCAGCCTGCCACGCCGTGTGGTGGGGTGTTCATTGGTAACGGACTGGCCGGCGCACAGCGCTTTACCTTTCACCTGGCGCGCCTGCCGGCCACGGTCGAGCGGGTGGTAATCACCGCCAGCATCGACGGCCCCGGCGTGATGTCGCAACTTCAATCCGGTTACCTGCGGCTGCTGGCCGGCGACGAGGAGCTCGTCCGCTTCGCCTTCACCGGCGCCGATTTCGCGTCCGAACGGGCGCTGATGGTCGGCGAGATTTATCGCCGCAACGGCGAATGGCGCTTCATGGCCTCGGGCCAGGGTTTCGATGGCGGTCTCGACGTGCTGGTGCGCCACTTCGGCGGCGCCGTCGATGATGGGCCAGCGCCTGCATCTGCGCCGGCACCTGCTTCCGTCAAATCCGGCGTCGACCTGGAAAAACGCTTGCAACAGCAGGCGCCGCAACTGGTCAGCCTGGTCAAGTCGGCCAGCGTCTCGCTGCAAAAAGTGGGGCTGCAAAGCCACCGCGCCCGCGTGTGCCTGGTGCTCGATATTTCAGGCTCGATGGGCATGTTGTACAAGCGCGGCCTGGTGCAGCAGTTTGCCGAGCGCATCCTTGCGCTCGGTTGCAAGTTCGACGATGACGGCGAGATCGACGTGTTCCTGTTCGGCCGCAACGTCCACCACGTCGATCCCATGGGCATCAGCAACTTTGCCAGCTTCGTGCAAAAAACCATCGACCGCCATCCGCTCGAAGGCGACACCCGCTACGGCGCCGCGCTCGAAGCCGTGCGCCGTTTCTATTTCCCCGACGGCGCCGGTGGCGAGCGCAACAAGCCGCAGTGCGCCGACCTGCCCGTGTACGTGATGTTCGTCACCGACGGCGGCACCTCCGACCAGGGCCTGGCCGAGCGCCAGGTGCGCTGGTCCAGCCACGAGGCGATTTTCTGGCAGTTCATGGGCATCGGCAAGGGGCGCAAGTCGAAGAACCGCAAGCTGGCCAGCTTTGCCGACTCCGACTTCCCGTTCCTGGAAAGCCTGGACGAATTGCCGGGCCGCCTGGTCGATAACGCCAATTACTTCTCGGTCGCCTCGCCCGACGAATATACCGACGCCGAACTGTACGATTTACTGATGGCCGAATACCCGGACTGGCTCAAGGCCGCCCGCGGCGCCGGCCTGATCGCTTAACCCACCCAAGAAAAATCACCATGCCTACCTTTACCGTCACCGGGGACGTCGATCCCTTCCTCCACGTGGCCCTGCGCCGTGGCGAAAAAATCTATTGCGAATCCGACGCGATGGTCATGATGGAAACCAATCTCGACCTCAAGGGCCGCATGACCGGCGGCATCATGGGTTCGATCATGCGGCGCATGGCCAACGGCGAATCGTTCTTCCAGCAGCATATCGAAGCGGTGCGCGGCGACGGCGACTGCCTGCTCTCGCCCACGCTGCCCGGCGCCATGCAGGTGGTCGATATCGGCCCCGCCACCTACACCCTCAACGACGGCGCTTTTGTGGCCGCGTCAGACGGCGTTGAACTGAAAACCCGCACCCAGAGCCTGGGTAATGCGTTGTTCGCGCAATCGGGCGGCTTCTTCGTGATGGAGGCGACCGGCCGTGGCCAGGTGGTGGTGTCGGGCTTTGGCTCGATGTTCCAGCTCGACGTGGTGCCGGGCAAGGACGTCATCATCGACAACTCGCACGTGGTCTGCTGGGACAGCACGCTGCGCTACGAGATCAGCGTGACCACCGGCAGCACCGGCGGCGGTATCGGCGGCATGATCGGCAATATGATCAACAGCCAGACCAGCGGCGAAGGCGTGGTGCTGCGCTTTAGCGGCACCGGCAAAATCCACATTTGCTCGCGCAACCGCACCGGCTTCCTGCAGTGGGTGCAAAAGCCGGCGTAGAGTACATACAGTTTCGTTTCTGATCGCGCCGGTGACAGGTTGAGCATTTGAGTAAATTATTGCTCATAGTTGCGCACAACAATCATCAGCTTGACGCATTCGAGTTGTTGCAGGCGGGTACACTCCCAGTTGCGACCGGACCCTACCTGGTGATCCCGGCCGGTTCAAAACAACTCAAATGAAGGAGACGTACTTGATGAATTCCTCGACGCTGCGCCGCTGCCTGACGGGCGCACTCGTTGCCGGTTTGTTCCCGGTGGTGTTCAACGCTGTGGCGCAGGAAGCCCCGGCCGCGCAAGAGAAGGGCCCGGCCGCCGCCGACGCCATGCTGCACGCGCTCACGGTCGAGTATCCCACGCCTTACCGTGCCATGAGCGCGGAAGAAGTCAAGACTGTCCTCGACCGCGTGTACACCTACCTCGAACGCACCACGCCCGCTGAACTGATCCACAAGTCCGACGGCACGCCGATCACCAACCTGACCACCGCCGATCCCGACGCCGTCTTCAAGCCGGGCGACTTCCGCCTGACCAGCTACGAGTGGGGCGTGACCTACCTGGGCATGCTCGCTGCCGGCGCCGCCACGGGCGATGCACGCTACACCGATTACACCATCAAGCGCCACCAGCTGCTGGCCGACCTGACCAAACTGTATAACCCGGTAGTGCAGGCCGACCTGAAAAATTCGCACGCGCCGCACAAGAGCTTCCTGAACCCGCATGCACTCGATGACGCGGGCGCGCTGTGCCACAGCTTCCTCAAGGCCAAGCTCGGAGGCTCCAAGGTCGATTACACCCAGATGATCGGCATTTGCGGCAACTTCGTCACCAAGAAAGAGTACCGCCTGCCGGACGGCACGTTTGCCCGTGGCGGCCCCGATGGCAACGGCGGCTTCAAGGCCCGCCCGCTGAAAAACACCGTGTGGCTCGACGACATGTTCATGGGCGTGCCGACGATTGCCTACCTGGGCGCCGTCAACGGCGACAGCAAGCATTTCGACGACGCCGCCAGGCAGGTGCTGCAATTCTCCAAGCGCATGTTCAACCCGCAGCTGGGCATCTATATGCACGGCTACGTGGAAGGCCAGGCCGACCATCCGGAGATGCACTGGGCCCGCGCCAATGGCTGGGCCGTGATGTCGATGGTGGAAGTGTTGGAAGTGCTGCCGAAAAATCACAAGATGCGCGACGCCATCGTCAGGCAGCTGCGCGCCCACATCAAGGGCCTGTCCACGTACCAGACCCGCGACGGTTTCTGGCACCAGCTGATCGACCGTCCCGACACCTACCAGGAAACCTCGGCCACCGCCATCTACACCTACGCCATCGCGCGCGCCGTCAATCGCGGCTACGTCGAAGCGCAGGCCTACGGCCCGATGGCCAACCTGGCCTGGAATGCCACCGCCTCCAAGGTGCTGGCCAACGGCCAGATCGAAGGCATCTGCGTGGGTACCGGCATGGCGTTCGATCCGGCGTTCTATTCGTATCGCCCGACCAGCGTGAAGGCGGCCCATGGCTACGGCCCGGCGCTGCTGGCTGGCGCCGAGATCATCGAGATGAACAAGAAGTTCAAGTTCGGCCTCAATGACAGCGGCTTGATGTACCAGGGCCTGCGTTAATGAAAACAGTATTCGCATTACGCCGCAGCGTGGCGCTGGTGGCGGCAACCCTGGTGCTGGGCGCTGCCAGCACGGCAAGCGCGGTGACGCCAGCCAGCGGCCCGGCCGCACGTTGGGTGGAAGCGCTGGACCGTGGCGTGGTGGCCGTGCCGGCGGTCGAAGCGGGCAACCTGGTCAGCTGGCGCCTGCTGGCCAACGACGCGTCCGACACCGCCTTCGACGTCTACCGCGACGGCCAGAAAGTCAACGACCAGCCGCTGGCGGGCGCCACCAACCTGGTCGATAAAGCCGGCAAGGCCACATCGACCTACACGGTGCGTACGCTGGCCGCGGGCAAGCAAGTCGCCGCGAGCAAGCCAGTTGGCGTCTGGGCCGACGGCTTCCTCGGCATCGCCATCGACCAGCCGGCGGGCGGCGTCACGCCCACCGGCCAGGCCTACACTTACACCGCGCAGGAAGCCAGCGTGGCCGACCTCGATGGCGACGGCCGCTACGAAATCATCCTCAAGTGGGACCCGACCAACGCCAAGGACAATGCCTTCGACGGTTACACCGGACCGGTGATGCTGGACGCGTACACGCTCGAAGGCAAGCGCCTGTGGCGCATCGACCTCGGTAAAAACATCCGCGCCGGCGCCCATTACACCCAGTTCCAGGTGTACGACTACGACGGCGACGGCCGCGCCGAACTGGCCGTGCGCACCAGCGACGGCACCATCGACGGCGCCGGCAAGGTGCTGGGCGACCCGCATGCCGACTGGCGCGAGAAGGGGGGCGAAGTGGGCTCGACCGACCGCACCGGCGGCGTGGTCAAGGCCGACGGCACCATGGTGGCGCCGCTGCAGGGCCGCATCCTGAAAGGCCCGGAATTCCTGACGATCTTCGACGGCTTGACCGGCCGTGCGCTGGCCAGTGCGCCATACTGGCCGGCCCGCGATCCGCGTACCGATGCGCCGACCACCGCGCAAATGAAAGAGACCTGGGGCGATGGCTATGCCAATCGCTCCGACCGCTTCCTGGCCGGCACCGCGTACCTGGACGGCCAGCGTCCCAGCATCGTGATGGCGCGCGGCTACTACGCACGCACCACGGTGGCCGCCTGGGACTGGCGCGACGGCAAGCTCACCCAGCGCTGGACTTTCGACAGCTCCACACCCGGCAACGAAGCCTTCGGCGGCCAGGGCAACCACCAGTTCAGCGTGGCCGACGTCGATGGCGACGGTCGTGACGAAATCGTCTACGGCGCCATGGCGCTCGACGACAACGGCAAAGGGCTGTGGAGTTCGCGCCTGGGCCACGGCGACGCCATGGCCGTGAGCGACCTCGATCCCACCCGCCCTGGCCTGGAAAAATTCGGCGCCCACGAAGACGTGCGCGGCAACGGCCAGATCGGCTCGGCCATGCTCGACGCCAGGACCGGGCAGATCCTGTGGAGCACCCCGGCCGAGAAGGACACCGGCCGCGCGGTGGCCGCCGACATCGACCCGCGCTTCCCCGGCACCGAAGCGTGGGCCACCAACAGCACCACGTTGTACACGGCGCAGGGCAAACCGATCGACGGCGTCCGTCGGCCGGTGGAAGCGAGCTTCGTGGTGTGGTGGGACGGTGACGACCTGCGCGAACTGTTCGACAAGAATCGCATCAACAAGTGGGACTGGAAGGCTGGCAAATCGCACACGCTGCTCGAGGCGAACGGCGTGGTGGCGTCGAACGGCACCAAGAACGTCCCGGTGGTGTCGGCCGACCTGCTGGGCGACTGGCGCGAAGAGGTGATCTGGCACACGCCCGACGAGAAATTCCTGCGCGTGTACACCACGCCGCATCCGACCGCACGGCGCCTGGTCACCCTGATGCACGACCCGCAGTACCGCGTGGCCGTGGCCTGGCAAAACACCGCCTACAACCAGCCGCCGTACCCGAGCTTCTTCATCGGCGACGGCATGGCGACGCCGCCAGCGTCCAACGTGGTGGTGCGCAAGCCGCAGTAAGGGTTGTCTGCTCGACTACCGGCGCCGGCCGCGCTGGCGCAGGTAGTCGAGCAGGTCGTCGGCGATCGGAATGATCGACAGCGCCATCAGGGTGACGGCCAGCGGCACCGTGGCCGCGTAGCCGAGATGCTTGAAGCCGAGCGCGCCGCTCACGCCGCCGATGAAAAAGCACAGCGCCAGCATGGCCAGCAGGCGCAGGCGGGAGCGGTCCGGCACTTTGGCGCCTGTACCGGGGCACAGCAGCTTGCCCATTTCGATGCCGATGTCGGTGATCACGCCGGTAATGTGAGTGGTGCGCATTTCAGCGTTGGACAGCTTGGTGATGACGGCGTTTTGCAGGCCCATGATAAAGCTGAGCAGCATCACCGTGGCCGATACATAGTAGCCGTTGAAACCGCTGATCTGGCTGCCCAGCAGGCCAAAGCACAGCAGCAGGCCCGCTTCCACCAGCAGCGGCAGCGCGTACTCGCTGTGCAGGTTGCGCTGGCGCGAGTGGCGCACCATCATGGTCGACAGCGTCGCGCCCAGCAGGAACGACACCAGTGCACTCAAACCCACTGCCACCAGGCTGTACATGCCCAGCGCCAGCTGGTCGGCCATGGCCGAGACAATGCCGGTCATGTGCGACGTGTAGTGCTGCACCGCCAAAAAGCCCCCCGCGTTGACCGCACCGGCGATAAACGCCAGCATGCAGCCCAGCTGGCGGTTGGCCGGCTGGGTGCGGGTGCGGCCAGTGAGCCGCCGCGAGTAGTTGAGCGAATAATTGAGTGGCATCGGGCACCGCCTGCAAAAGACCATGCCCGAGTATAGATCAACTGCCGAGCAACGGCAGGTCGAAAGCCCGCTCGACGAACCACACCAGCGCCAGCAAGGCGATCAGCGCCGAGCCGCCGGTCAGCAGCAGGCGGTAGAAGCGCGTGTCGCGCAGCAGCCAGGCCAACGGCAGGAACACCGCCACGATACACAGCTGGCCGATCTCCACGCCCACGTTAAAGCCGAGCAGGCTGGTGACCAGCGCGCCTTGCGGCAGTCCCAGGTCGCCCAGCACGCTGGCAAAACCGAAGCCGTGCAGCAGCCCGAACGCGAACGCCGCCACCGGCCGCCGCGTGCGGAACAGCGGGTAGATATTGTTCACCGCCGCCAGCACCACCGAGGCAGCAATCGCCGACTCCACCAGCCGCGAGGGTAACGAGATCAGCGACAGGCTGGCCAGGGTGAGCGTGATCGAATGCGCCAGCGTAAAGGCGGTGACCACTTTGAGCACGTCGATGAAGGCGCCGCGCAGGTTGTTGGCCGGTGGCGCCAGCAGCACCGCCGGCAGCAGCAGCGACAGCAGGAACAGGATGTGGTCGTAGCCGATCCAGATATGCCACACGCCTTCCTTGACGTAGGTGGCGAACTGGCGCCAGCGGTCGGGTGCGGCCACGGCCAGCGCCTGGCGCGCATGCTGCGGATCGAAGATGGCGGTCGAGGTTTCGCCATCGTGGGTCAGGCGCAGCAAGCCTTTGTGCTGCGGATCGACGTCGGCGAACAGGCTGTAATGGACATCGAGCGACTTGACGGGCGCCGCGCAGGTGGCGGTGAACCGCAGCACGCTGTAGGCGCCGTCGGTGTGGTTGTCGATCAGTTGTTCATTGGCCTTGGCTACGCACGGGCCTTGCTCGGTCGATAGCGCCAGCCGTTCGAGCGCGTAGGCGGCAATGGCCGCATGGCGCGCGCGGATTTCGTCCCAGGTCAGCTTGCCGTCGCCGTCCTGGTCGAGGCCAATGGCGAAATCGAGGTCGCGCAGCGCGATGTCCCACTGGCCGCTGACCTGCGCGCCCTTGACGTCGAGCGCCAGGTAGCTGTCGCTGGGCTTGTGGGCCAGCGCCGGCAGCGCCACGCCGCTCAAACACAGCAGGCAAAGCAGCCGAACCAGCCGAACCAACCAAAAGCCCATCATGCCGATTCTCCGAGCTGGCGCACTAGCCTGGCGGCGGCTGCGTCCTCGGTCTTGTGTTTGGCGATCCAGTCGAGCACCGGTTGCGCGGCCTCACGGTCGCGCGCCTGCACGGCCGCTTCCAGGTAGATGCGGATGTCGGCCGGCTCCTTCTGAATCGACCAGTTCTTGCGCGCCAGCGCCAGCGCCTTGGTGGTGTCGCGCCGCAGCAGCTCGAAGCGGGCCTGTTCGCGCTGGTGCACGGTGTCGCCGCGCAGCATGGCGGCGTCGAAGCGCGCGGCCAGTTCGGCCACGTCGGCCGCCAGCGGCGCGGTCTTGCCTTGCTGCTGCAGCGCCAGCGCGCGGCGCAGCAGCAGCGCGTCGATGCGGGTCTGGTCGGCCAGCAGTGCTTCCACCCGCGATGGCCGTTTTTGTTCGAGCAGGAAGTCGCTGTAAGCGCCGAGCAGGTAGCTGTCGTGCGGATCGAGCGCCAGCGCGCGCTGGAAGCGGGCTTCGGCCACGGTGGCGGCGTCGCGCCGCTGCGCCATCTCGGCCAGCAGCGTCAATACCCATACCTGCAATTCCGGCTTGGTGGCTCCGCTGCGCTCGAGCGTCAGTGCCAGCAGCTTTTCGCTGGGCGCGGCGCGGCCGGTCACTGCGCCCACCTGGGCCACGCAGGTGACGGTAATGAGTTCATTGGCCAGCGCCGACAGCCGCGCGCAGCTACTCGTCGCATTGGCGTAGTCGCCCTGCACGGTTTGCACGGTGGCCAGCGTGAGCCAGGCCTGGGCATTTTTCGGTTCCTGCGCCAGCACGCCTTGCAGGTCGGCCAGCGCGGCGGGAAACTGGTGGGTGCTTTGCAGCAGGGTGGCGCGCAGCAGGCGCACCTCGGGCGGGGGCGCGGGCTGCCGCCACCACGGCGCCAGCGCGGCCTGGGCGTAGCCGAGGTAGCGCGGATCGGTCTCGCTGCGGCCCAGTGCGATATAGCGGCGCGCCAGCGTGGCGGCCAGCGCAACGTCGTTCGGTTGCGCGTTCAACTGCGCGCGCAGGCGGCGCAGTTCCTGCTGCACCGGGTCGCCCCGGCGCGGCAGGGTTTCGATCACCTGGGCGCCGCTGGCGGGCAGGTAGGGCGCAGCCTGAGCGCACAGGGCCGCGCCTAGCAGCGCAATGAGAGACAGCAGATTCTGAATTCGGGTCATCGATGCATCCTGCAATGACAACCGGCGCCAGTCTGTCAGGACTGGCGCCGGTTGGAGTACGACGGTTTATTTGACTGCGACCGGTTCGGTGTCTTCCGGCGCGGTAGCCACGATGCTGGCGGTAGCCACCGGCTCGGTCGTGGTCTCGGCGCCGTCGCCGATCAGCGCCAGCACGGCCGCGTAGAAGCTGTCCACCATGCTCACCGGCGGGGTGGTGCCGCCGCCGGTACCGCCGCCGGTGTTGCTGATCGCCCGGTCATCGCTGCTGCCGCAGCCGGCCATTGCCAGCAGCGCAGCGGCGCCAATTACTGCCATCAATTTTTTCATGGTGCGCTCCTGGCAGCCGTGGTGGTCGCTGCAGATTGTGGCGAACCGGCGATCGGGGTTTTCAGGTACGGGAAGCTGGCGTTGAAGAAGCTGTCATCGATGTAAGCGCCATCGGTGAAGCGCAGCGCGCCGGCCGGGGCATCGGCTGGCGCACAACCGAGGTTGATGGTGCACAGCTTGCCCATCACAACACGCAGGGCGATATCGACCACGTCGTCGCCGGGACGGCGGCCGTTCGGGAAGCCGGCATTGTCGCCGCCAATCACGCCCAGGCGGTTCTGCGCGCCCATCGCCACGGCGGGCGTGGAGGTGTTCAGGCGCAGCATCTCGGACGCGGTGACGGTGGCTGGCTGGTTCAGGCCCTTGACGCCGGTGAGGAAGGCGGCCACCAGGTCGTTACGCGGGAAGTTGGTCGGCGCCTTGGCGCCGGCGCTGCCGTACAGGATTTCGATCAGCGCCGGCAAGGTCGGGTTGGTGACGTAGTCGGCAAACTGGCCGTCGCCCGAGGGCTTGCTGGCGTTGAAGGTGTCCTTGTCCTTCAGGCCGATCACCACTTCGTTGACCAGCGGTGCGCCCAGGCGCGACACCTGGGTCCAGGCGCCGCCTTCCTTCGATGGCGTGCCACTGTTCGGGGTCGGATTCAGCACGCGCGCCTGGCGCACGCTGGCCGTGGTCCAGCCGCCGATCACGGGGTCGGTGCTGTTGGCGGCGGTCAGGCAGCTGCTGGCCACTTCCATCTCGATCGAGGTCACGTTCTTTTGCGCCAGGTCGTCCTTGGCGGCGCGTTCGGCGTTGGCGGCAAATTCCACTGCCGGGGCCTTGATGTTGACCAGGTCGAAGGTCTCGCCCAGGTTGACCACGAACGGATCCTTGCGCTGGCCGACGAACACGCGCGCTGGCGTGGCGCATCCGGGAATGTTGACGCTGTAGACGTGGGCGGCGGCGTACGCGGCGTAGTCGGGAATCGACTTGTTGCCGATATTGTCGAGCGGTTTGTCGAAGCTGGTGGCGCCGGCGGTGTTGGTCACCGCAGCCTTGGTGCCGGTGCGGCGGTCGCCGCGCACCACGTTGATGCTGTAGGTTTCGCGCACGTTGGCGCCGGGAGCGTTGGCCCCGGCGATCGCGCCGCCGTTGACCACCAGCGGGATCGAGACCGACTTGCCGCCGATGGTCAGCTTGGTGTCCTTGTTGGTATTGGTGAAGCGGAACTGGAAGGTGAGGTCTTCCTTGGCGTCGCCGTTGTTATCGATATGGATTTCGTACAGCGCGTTCGGGTCCATGGCGAAGTAGTTCGGGCCGCCATAGGCGTCCTGCAGCGGCACGTAGTCGGCGATCAGGGTGACGAAGCCGGCGCGACCCGTCTCGTAGCTGCGGAACATGTAAAAGTCGGCGCCGTCCACTTTCGGCATTTGCGTGACGAACGGTGCTTCGCGGTGGCTCGAGGCCAGCGCCGCCGGCGCCAGCGCGCCAGCCAGGGTACCCAGTACTGCCATGCCGAGCGCATGTTTCATAAACGTTTGCATTGTATATCCCCTTTGATTTAACTTCGCTTACCTGCATCACCAACTGCACAACTGCGGTTGCTGCCCACACCTATACGGCGCACGATAGACGCCGGATTCAGATTCAATGATTATTTTTTTGCATAGTTTTAAAAACGGTGATTCAGGGTGAGGCGCGCGGTGCGCTGCTCCACCGGGTGAAAGTGGCTATCGTCCACGCCGTCGGCAGGCTCGCCCGGCAGACGCGAGGCGTAGTAGTAATCGATGTCGCTGGCCTTGCGGTTCAAAAGATTGAAGCCGTCGAGCGTGACGCGGGTGCTTGGTGTGAGCTGGTAGCCGATGCGGCCGTACATCAGCGTGGTGGAGCGCGAGCGCACGCTGTTGTCCTCCAGGAGCGGACGCTGGCCGAAGTAGCGCACTTCCAGCGCGCCCTGCCAGCGGCCCAGGTCTTTTACCGTGACGCCGAACGAGGCCACCTTGTTGATCGACTCGGGCACGTAATTGCCGGCCGGGTCGTCCTGGCGGTAGCGCGCGCGCGAGGCCGACAGGTCGAGATCGAACAGCAGCCATGGCGCGGCGATGTAATGGCTGGTCCATTCCACGCCACGGCGCCGGCTCGGGCGGCTCGCTTCGGTCTGCCCGCTGTCGCCGGCAAATACCAGTTCCGAGTCAATGTCCAGGGTCCATAGCGATAGCGAGGTTTGCAGGCCGGGCAGCCATTCGCTGCGCACCCCGAGTTCCGCGCCGCGCGTGGCCACCAGCGGCGTGGCCGGATCGACCGCCTGCACCACGCCGCGCGCGTCGTTGCTGTGAAAGCCGCCGCCGTAGTTGATGAAATACTCGGTGCTGGCCCACGGGCCCAGGATCACCGCCAGCTTGGGCGAGGTGCGGTGCGCCGTGACTTTATCGCTGTTCACATCGAAGCGGTAGACATCGTGGCGTACACCGAGCACGGTGCGCAGCGTAGGCTGCCAATAGGCGGTGTTCTCGACATAGAAGCCGGCGCTGCCTTCGTTTACACGGTCTTCGCGCACGGTGGCTATGCGTGCGCGCGCCACCGTGGCGTACAGGCCCAGTGGCGAGATATGGTCGTAGCGCGTCTGCACGCCGACCTTGTTGCGCACATCGATGCCTCCCCAGTTGGCCAGCCACGCGGTGCTGGCGTTGGCGCCGGTCATGGTGCGCCGCTCGCTTTGCTGGAACTGGTCGCCGTTGACCGGATCGTTCAAAAAATAGGTGAAGTTGCTGAACAGGTCCAGGCGCGAACGGACGATGTACGCGGCCGCTTCGGTCACGCGATCGGCGCTCTTGCTGTGCATATTCCAGGACAGGCTGGCGCGGTCGGTCTTGCCGCCGTCGCTGGCGTCAATTACGCCATAGCGGTCGATCAGGCCTTGCGCCACCGCGCGCTGCGGCACCTGGTCGGTCGCGTTCCAGCGGTTGCGGTAGGCCATGGCCGTGACGTTGTAGCCCTGCTGGGCGTCGCCGCTGCTGTAGCGCAGCAGGGCGCTGGCCTTGCGCACGTTTTCCGGCGTGTCCCACGGGCCGTCGTTGCGGCCGGCATCGACGCCGTACAGCAGCCTGCCGCCGCCGCTGCCGGTGTTGAAGGAATCGGCCAGCACCGCGCGCTGGTAGCCGTAGCTGCCCAGGGTGACGCTGGCCAGGCCCTGCGGCAGCGTATCGACCAGGGCCAGTCGCGCCGCACCGGCCGACGAGAAGTCGCCTTCGTCGGCAAAGTAGGGACCCTTGCGGTAGTCGATGCGCTGCACCAGTTCCGGGATGATGAAGTTGAGATCGGAGTAGCCCTGGCCGTGGGCGTTGCTGCGCATATTGACCGGCATGGCATCGACGTAGGTGGCGAAGTCGGTGCCGTGATCGAGGTTGAAGCCGCGCAGGAAATACTGGTTGGCCTTGCCGTCGCCGCTGTGCTGGGTGACGATCATGCCGGGCACGAATTCGAGCAGTTCGCCGGTGCGCAGGGCGGGGCGGTTGGCGATCAGGCTGGCGGTGACAGTGCCTTCGCTGGCCGCATCGGACGTACCGACGGCGTTGTCGTAATTGCCCATCACGGTCACGCGCGGCGGCGCTGGTTCCTCTTCCGCAATCGTCGCTGCCGCATTGCTGGCGACGGCGGCCGGCGCAAACACTGCGGCCAGCATCCCACCCAGCCAACCCACTACCATGTTGAATCTCATCCTGTCCCCTGAAGTCGGCTGCTTTATTTGCTTTGTGCAAACGATTCTACGCAGCAGTCGTGAAAGCGGATTCATCTTTCGTGCAGTATTTGTGGACAGTGTGGTATTTTCATGTCGCTTCAAACATTCAATCCACTTCGTCCCCACCACACAGACAAGCCCATCGTGCCAGACACCATTCATTCCGACCCCCAGCAACTGCGGCTCTGGCTCGCCGGCGCCGCCCGCCGCGATGCCGATGCATTCCGCGCCTTGTACGACGCCACGGCGCCGAAACTGTTCGGCTTCGCGCTGCGTATATTGAACAAGCGGGAACTGGCCGAGGATGTCTTACAGGAGAGCTTTGTGGCGATCTGGAACAATGCAGGACACTATCAAAGCCACCTGGCCGCGCCGATGACGTGGATGACGACCATCGTGCGCAACAAGGCGTTCGACCTGCTGCGCCGCGCCGACCACGACACCGAAATCGATGGCGACCCGTTTGCCGCCGACGTCATGGCCGCCTTGCACGATCCCGGCGCCACGCCGATCGAAGCGCTGCAACTGAGCCGCGACGCCCGCGCGCTGGCCTATTGCATGTCGGCGCTGGAGGGCCTGCACCGGCAGGTGGTGGGGCTGGCATTCTTCCACGACCTGTCGCACAGCGAGGTAGCGGCGCAGATGGCGCTGCCGATCGGCACCGTCAAGACCTGGATTCGGCGCAGCCTGGAAAAACTCAGGGCCTGCCTGGCCAGAGAGAACGGGGAGCGCACATGAACCTGCGCGACAACCTGCCGCTGCGCGAAAAACTCGCTGCCGAATATGCGCTCGGCACCCTGAAGGGCGGGGCGCGCCGCCGCTTCGAAGGCTATCTGCACAACGACGCCGCGCTGCGCCGCACCACTGCCGAGTGGCAGGACCGGTTGGCGCCGCTGGCCGAATTTGCCGGAGCCCAGGCGCCGCGCAAGCGGGTCTGGACCGGCATCGAGCGGCGCCTGGGCCTGCGCCCGGCGGCGCCTGCATGGCAGTTCTGGCGCAGCGATGCATGGAGTCACGCCTACAATTGGCGCCCGCTGGCGCTGGCCTCCACGGCAGTGGCGCTGGTGCTGGCGGCGCTGCTGGCCACCCAGAGCCTGCAGGCGCCGCAAGTAGACTACATGGCCACGCTGATCGACGAGCACGCGCAACCGGTGCTGGTGCTGGCCGCCGACAACCGCAAGCAGCAACTGACGGTGCGCGTGGTGAATGCGGCGCCGGTGCCAAGCGACAAATCGCTGCAACTGTGGGCCGTGCCCAAGGCCGGCAATCCGCGCTCGCTCGGTCTGGTCGATCCGGCCGGCCAGGTCACGCTGGCGCTGGGCGCGCCGGGACTCGCACTCGGCGACGACGTGGCGCTGCTGGCCGTGTCGCTCGAGCCGAAAGGCGGTTCGCGCGATCCGAACGGGCCTACCGGTCCGATACTGTACAAGGGTAACTGGGTGCGTGCCATGTGAGGTCCGCCGGTTGACTGTGCCGGGCAAATGGGTAATCATCGTGAAATCGTTTTCAAAATCAGTCAAAACTACAATGAGACAGCCGATGCCAACTTCCCGCACCTCTCTTGCCACCACCATTGCCACCGCTATCGCCTGCCTCGGTGCGGCCGGTACCTCCAGTGCTTTCGCTGCCGAGATCAAGCTTAATCAACTGGGTTTTCTGCCCGGCGCAGCCAAGGTGGCCGTGGTGCCCGCAGCAGGGACAACGGCTGGCGCCACCGCCTTTAGCGTGATCCGCGCTGGCAGCGGCGCCGTGGTGCAGCAAGGCGCGCTCGGTGCGGCCAAGGCGTCGCCCGACTCCGGCGACACGGTGCGGCTGGCCGACTTTTCCAGCTTGACCACGCCGGGCCGCTACCAGCTGCGCGTGGCGGGCATGCCCGATTCGCTGCCGTTCGAGGTTGCCTCCGGCGCGTACCAGGCGCTCAACGTGGGCGCGCTGCGCGCCTATTACTACAACCGCGCCGGCATCGCGCTCGATGCAAAGCACGCGGGCGCCTACGCGCGCGCGGCCGGCCATCCCGATACCAACGTGATGGTGCATGCCTCGGCCGCGTCCACCGCGCGCCCGGCCGGCACCATCATCGCCAGCCCGAAGGGCTGGTACGATGCCGGCGACTACAACAAGTACATCGTCAACTCGGGCATCGCCACCTCCACCTTGCTGGCGGCGTGGGAAGACTTCCCGGCGTTTTTCCAGTCGCAGGCACTGAACATTCCCGAGAGCGGCAACGGCATTCCCGACATCCTCAACGAAACGCTGTGGAACCTGGAGTGGATGCTCACCATGCAGGACCCCGATGACGGCGGCGTGTATCACAAGCTCACCGATAAAAAATTCGACGGCGCCGTGATGCCGGCCGACGCCCGCCAGCAGCGCTACGTGGTGCAAAAGACCACCGCCGCCGCGCTCGACTTTGCCGCCACGATGGCCACCGCCAGCCGGGTGCTGGCGCCGTACGACAAGCAGCTGCCCGGCATGGCCGCGCGCATGCGCACCGCTGCCGAACAGGCGTGGCGCTGGGCCAATGCCAACCCCGCCGCGTACTACCAGCAGCCGGACGACATCAAGACCGGCGAGTATGGCGACAAGGATCTGCGTGACGAATTCGGCTGGGCCGCCGCCGAACTGTTCATCACCACCGGCGACCCCGCCTATTACCAGGCCATGCAGGCGCCTTCCCTGAACGCCACCGTGCCTTCGTGGGGCGAGGTCGGTGGCCTGGCCTGGCTATCGCTGGCGCGCCACCGCCAGCACTTGAATGCGGTGGCCGACCAGGCCCTGATCGCCAGCCGCATCGACACCCTGGCTGGTCAGCTGGCCGCCGCCCGGCAGCGCTCCGCGTATGGCTATGCCATGCAGACTTCCGACTACGTCTGGGGCAGCAACGCGGTGGTGCTGAACCAGGCCATGGTGCTGGCCAGCGCCTATCGCCTCACCGGCAAGCGTGCCTACCTCGACGCGGCGCAGGCCAACTTCGATGCCATCATGGGCCGCAACGCGGTCGATATCTCGTTCGTCACCGGCTTCGGCACCCGCTCGGCGCTGCACCCGCACCACCGGCCATCGGAAGCGGACGGCATCGCCGCACCGGTACCGGGCTTCGTGGTGGGCGGCCCGCAGCCGGGCCGCGAAGATCAAAAAAACTGCAAGGCGCAATATCCATCGGCACTGCCGGCCCGCGCCTACCTTGACGACGAATGCTCGTACGCCAGCAACGAAGTCGCCATCAACTGGAACGCGCCGCTGGTGTATGTGTCGGCGGCGTTGCAGGCGTTGACGCCGGCACCGGGGCAGTAGTCGCTGCCTGGTCGCTGCCATTGGTGCAAGGCGGATTTTCCGCTTGCGGTACTATCGAGTCCGCAAGCGCGCCACCTGTTGCGCGCCACGACAGGAGACACGATGAGAGCAATCGAGCGACCAACTGGCGCACTGCTGTTGGCCGGCATATTGATGCTGGCGGCCGCCACCCCCGCCACGGCGCAGCTGCAGCCGGCGCCCACCGCCGCGCAAGATGTGCCCACCCCGCAGCAACTGTTCGGCCCCCTGTACCAGGCCGTGCAAACCGCCCATATCTACCCGGACGCCAAGACCTTTGCCGACGCCGTGCCCAGGTCCGATCCGCAGCAGATCCTGGCGCAATATCAGAAAGAGCAGCCGCGGGACAAGGCCGCGCTGCAAGCGTTCGTCGACCGTCATTTCGATCTGCCGGCGCCAGCGGCGATCACGCTGCGCCAGCACATCGCCTCGCTATGGCCGGTGCTCACGCGGCCGCCGCTCGACCCGCCCAAGTGGTCGTCGGCCTTGCCGCTGCCGGCCAATTACGTGGTGCCGGGCGGGCGCTTCCGCGAGATTTATTATTGGGACTCGTACTTCACCATGCTGGGCCTGCAAGCCGACCATCGCAGCGACCTGGTCGATTCGATGATCGTCGGTTTTCAGAGCCTGATCGAACGTTACGGCCACATCCCCAACGGCACCCGCAGCTATTACCTGAGCCGCTCGCAGCCGCCGTTTTTTGCGGCGATGGCGCAATTGAAACCGCTCGGGGTGAGCAAGTCTGACGCCAAGGCCGATACGCGTCTGCTGGCCGCGCTCAAGCGCGAACACGATTATTGGATGCGCGGCACTGCGTGCCTGCCCAGGACCGGGCAGGGCGCCTGCGAACACGTGGTGCGCCTGGCCGACGGCACCATCCTCAACCGCTACTGGGATGCGAAAGACACGCCGCGCGACGAGGCCACCCAGCCCGATCTCGACACCGCCCGCGATACTGACCGTGCCAAGCCGGCGCTGTTCCGCGACCTGCGCGCGGCTGCCGAAAGCGGCTGGGACTTCTCGTCGCGCTGGCAGGACGATCCGCAGCGCCTGGCCACCGTGCACACCACGTCGATCGCCCCAGTGGACCTCAACAGTCTGCTGTACCAGCTGGAAGGAGAAGTGGCGCGCCGCTGCGAAGCTGCGCGTGATTTGGCCTGCGCCAAACAGTTCAACCAGGTCAAGGCCACGCGCGCAGCAGCGATCCAGAAGCTGTTCTGGGTGGCCGCCGAAAAACGCTACGCCGACTATGACCTGCGCCAGCAACGGCCAACCAGGGTATTGAGCGCGGCCACCTATTACCCGCTGTGGGTCGGTATCGCCACGCCGGCGCAGGCGGCAGCGGTAGCCGAGACCACGCAGCAGCAACTGCTGGCCGAAGGCGGCTTGCGCACTACCTTGCTGCGCACCGGCCAGCAGTGGGACGCGCCCAACGGCTGGGCGCCGCTGCAATGGATTGCCATCGATGGCCTGGCGCGCTACGGCCACGAACCGCTGGCGCGCGAAATCGCCAAGCGCTGGGTGGCCACCGTGCGCCGCACCTGGGTGGAGACCGGCAAGCTGCTGGAAAAGTACGACGTCGAGGAACGCAAGAGCGGCGGCGGGGGCGAGTATCCGACCCAGGACGGCTTCGGCTGGACCAACGGCGTCACCAGCGCGCTGCTCGAGCGCTACCCGGACCTGGCGCACTGACCGGCGCCGGCGCTGTCAAAAATGGTGCGGCGCACACGGCGCCGCACCGTGGGCGCGCATCGCTGCACCTTGCTGGTGAGCACTGTTGTTTCCGGATTTATCCTGCCGATTTATTACCCCGTCAACGTTGCAATCTGGTGCTGCCTGCCGCACAATGCCCCGGCTTGTAGCCGCATCCTTACCCAGGACGCGCGCACTTATCCAGACCCCGTACCGATGCAAGGAAAAAATCGATGGAAGCTTTTATCAGTAGTTTGAATGGCGTGATCTGGAGTCCCGCGCTGATTTACCTGTGCCTTGGCGCCGGCCTGTTCTATTCGATCCAGACCCGTTTCGTGCAGGTGCGCCTGTTTACCGAAATGCTGCGCCTGCTGTTCAAGAAGCGTGACAACGATTCCGGCATCTCGTCGTTCCAGGCCCTGGCCGTGTCGTTGTCCGGCCGGGTAGGCGTGGGCAATATCGCCGGCGTGGCCGCCGCCATCGGTTTCGGCGGTCCTGGCGCGGTGTTCTGGATGTGGGCGGTCGCCTTCCTCGGCGCCAGCACGGCCTATGCCGAATCGACGCTGGGCCAGCTCTACAAGGTCGAAGAAAACGGCCAGTACCGTGGCGGCTCTGCCTACTTCTTCACGCGCTGCCTTGGCTGGCCGTGGCTCGGTGCGCTGTTTGCCGTCTCGGCCGTGATTTCCTGCGGCATCTTCCTGCCCGGCGTGCAAGCCAACGCGGTCGGTAATGCGGTCACCCAGATCTTCGGCGACGGCACCATGGTCAACACCTTCATGGGCAGCGTTGGCACCCACAAGCTGGCTGGCCTGGCGGTGATCCTGCTGGTGCTGGGCGTGATCATTTTCGGCGGCATCAAGCGCATTGCCCAGTTTGCCGAGTACGTGGTGCCGTTCATGGCGTTCGGCTACATCGTGCTGGCGCTGATCGTCATCGGCATGAATATCGACAAGCTGCCAGGCATTTTCCAGCTGATCTTCTCGGATGCATTCTCGGCCCAGGCCGGCATGGGCGCAGCGATCGGCTGGGGCGTCAAGCGCGGTGTGTACTCGAACGAAGCGGGGCAGGGTACCGGCACCCACGCGGCAGCTGCTGCCGAAACCGAGCACCCGTCGCAGCAGGGCCTGGTGCAGGCGTTCTCGATCTATGTCGATACCCTGCTGGTCTGCACCGCCACCGCGCTGATGATCTTGATCACCAACCAGTACAACGTCCAGGGCACGCTGCCCGACGGCCAGTTCCTGGTTCAGAACCTGCCGGCCAATACCGAGATCGGTTCGGCGGCGTTCACGCAAATGGCGCTGCAAAGCACGTTCGGCGGTTTTGGCCCGGTGTTCGTGGCGCTGGCGCTGTTCTTCTTCGCCTTCACCACCATCGTTGCGTATTACTACATCGCCGAGACCAATGTCGCTTACCTGAACCAGTACTTCAAGCGCAGCGTGCCGCTGGTGGTGGTCAAGCTGCTGATCATGGCGATGGTGGTGTTTGGCACCATCAACAGCGCCGGCTATATCTGGAACCTCGGCGATATCGGCGTGGGCATGATGGCGTGGATTAACATCATCGGCATCCTGATCATCTTTTTCATCTCGCGCCCGACCATCGTCTGCCTGCGTGATTACGAGAAGCAGCTCAAGGCCGGCGGCCCGATCACCTTCGATCCGGTCAAGCTGGGCATCAAGAACGCCACCTTCTGGGAGCAGCGCGCGGCCAAGCGAAAATAGGCAGATAACAAATATGCCCGGGCTTAACAAAACCCTATCGTTGCCCGGGCTATATTAGAATGGCGGCTGCCCATTCATCTTGCCCTGAAAGAAACAACCAATGCATGAATTTCTGACCCTGCTAAGCGCCTGGTTCCTGCACCTCGACGTGCATCTGGCCGAACTGGTCGCATCATACGGCCACTGGATTTACCTGTTGCTGTTCGCCGTGATCTTCATCGAAACCGGCGTGGTCATCATGCCTTTCCTGCCCGGCGATTCGCTGCTGTTCATCGCCGGCGCACTGGCCGCCAAGGGCTTGTTCGATCCGTGGATACTGTTCTTCCTGCTGCTGACCGCCGCCATCACCGGCGATGCGCTCAACTTCGCCATCGGCACCTACGTGCGGCGCAAGGCAGTCGATACATCGCGCATCCCGTTCCTGAAAGCCGAGCACATCGCGCTGACGCAACAGTTCTTCGAGCGTCATGGCGGCAAGACCATCATCCTGGCCCGCTTCGTGCCGATCGTGCGCACGCTCGCGCCGTTCGTCGCGGCCCTCGGCTCGATGCCGGCCCGCGTATTCTTCATGTACAACGTCGTCGGCGGCCTGGTGTGGGTAGGAAGTTTGCTGCTGGCTGGCTACCTGTTCGGTAACATCCCGTGGGTGAGCAACAACCTCACCATCGTCGTGCTGGGCATCGTGTTCCTGTCCATCCTGCCGGGCATCATCGCCTGGTTGCGCTCGCTGGGCAACCGGTCCAGCAAAGCCTGATATTGGTCGATTTATGGGGGCCTTGAAAAACCGTAGCGAGCGGCCCGATATCGCCTTGAGTAGCGGAAGCGTACGAAGGTACGCTGAGCAACGGATAGGCGATAGCGGGCCGCGCAGTAGGTTTTTTGAGGTTCCCTCATGCTAGAGATCCTGGCAATCACCAGCCCCATTTATCTGGTGGTGCTGGCTGGTTACCTGGCCACGCGGTCCGGCGTGTTCCTCCGCGCCGACATGGCCATTTTCGGCAAGTTCGTGCTGAACCTGGCGCTGCCGGCGCTGATCTTCAATGCGCTGGCGCAGCGCCACATTTCCGACGTGCTGCACCCCACCTACCTGCTGGCCTACCTGGGCGGCTCCGTGCTGGCCATGACCACGGCCTACCTGGTCGGGCGCCGCCTGTGCGGCTGGGACCGTACCCGCAGCACGTTTCTCGGCATGGGGGTGTCGTGCTCGAACAGCAGCTTCATCGGCTACCCGATCCTGTTGCTGATGGTAGCCCCCGGTAGCCGGCGTGGCGCTGGCACTCAATGTCCTCATCGAAAACCTGCTTATGTTGCCGCTGCTGCTCGCGCTGGCCGAGAGCGCGCGCGGTAATGGTGGCACCTGGCAGCAGGTACTGCGCCAATCGCTGCTGCGACTGGCGCGCAATCCGCTGGTGCTGGCGGTGTCTGCGGGTCTCGCCATCAGCCTGGCGCAGGTGGACTTGCCGCAACCGGTGCTGCGCACCGTGAACCTGTTTGCGCAAGCCAGTGGCGGCCTGTCGCTGTTTGCCATCGGCGGCATGCTGTTGGGGCTGCCATTGCGGGCGGGCTGGCAGAGGGTGGTGCCGGTGGTACTGGGCAAGCTGGTGGGGCATCCGCTGGCGGTGCTGCTGGTGCTCACGGTGGTCACGGCTTTGGGCGTGGCGCCGATGGAGCCGCAACTGCGGGCAGCGGCGCTGCTGATGGCTGCCATGCCGATGCTCAGTATCTATCCGATCTTGGGGCAGGCATACGGCGAGGCCGACCGTAGCGCGACCACCTTGTTGCTGTGCATGGTGGCCTCGTTCTTCACGCTCAGTGCATGGATGTGGATGCTGCGCTAACCCCGAAAAGCCGGTGCGATACGGCTGCCTGACCGTTTGCGTTTGGGGTCGAACCCCGTACCGGGTCCGACCCCGGCCGTGGCTGTGCGGGTTAAAAAAAAGCCCTGCGCACCGTGAGGTTGGCAGGGCTTTATTACATCGATCCAGAAGGGGCGTTCGCCCCTTTTCACATCTTAGATGGTATCGAGCGCAGCGTTGAAGCTGGCGCTAGGGCGCATCGCAGCTGCCGTTTTCACCGGATCAGGCTGGTAGTAGCCGCCGATATCGACTGCCTGTCCCTGCACCTTGGCCAGTTCATCGACGACCTTGGTTTCGTTTTCCGACAGGGCCTTGGCCAGCGGTGCGAAGTGGGCTTGCAGTTCCGCGTCTTCGGTCTGCGCGGCCAGGGCTTGCGCCCAGTACAGCGACAGGTAGAAGTGGCTGCCACGGTTGTCGAGCTCGCCGGTGCGGGTCGATGGCGACTTGCTGTTGTCCAGCAGTTTGCCGGTGGCTGCATCGAGCGTCTTGGCCAGGATCTTGGCCTTGTTGTTGCCTTGCTTGATGCCCAGTTCTTCCAGCGACACGGCCAGCGCCAGGAACTCGCCCAGCGAATCCCAGCGCAGGTGGTTTTCTTCCACCAGCTGCTTGACGTGTTTCGGTGCCGAACCGCCGGCGCCGGTCTCGTACATGCCGCCACCGGCCATCAATGGCACGATCGACAGCATCTTGGCCGAGGTGCCCAGTTCCAGGATCGGGAACAGGTCGGTCAGGTAGTCACGCAGGATGTTGCCGGTCACCGAGATGGTGTCCAGGCCGCGCGAGACGCGTTCCAGCGTGTAGCGCATGGCGCGCACTTGCGACATGATCTCGATGTGCAGGCCGCTGGTGTCGTGGTCTTTCAGGTACAGCTGGACCTTCTTGATCACTTCGTTTTCGTGTGGACGATACGGGTCGAGCCAGAAGATGGCAGGCATGCCCGAGTTGCGCGCACGGGTGACGGCCAGCTTGACCCAGTCGCGGATCGGTGCGTCCTTGACCTGGCACATGCGCCAGATATCGCCTTCTTCCACGGTCTGGGTCAGCAGCACTTCGCCGGTGGCCAGGTCGGTGATGTTGGCGATGCCGCCTTCGGTCACCTCAAACGTCTTGTCGTGCGAGCCGTATTCTTCGGCTTGCTGCGCCATCAGGCCCACGTTCGGCACGGTGCCCATGGTGGTCGGGTCGAAGTTGCCGTGCCATTTGCAGAAGTTGATCATCTCCTGGTAAATACGGGCAAAGGTCGACTCCGGCATCACGGCTTTGACGTCGGCAGTGCGGCCATCGGCGCCCCACATTTTGCCGCCGATGCGGATCATGGCCGGCATCGATGCATCGACGATCACGTCGTTCGGCGAATGGAAGTTGGTGATGCCCTTGGCCGAATCGACCATGGCCAGCTTCGGACGGTGCTCCAGGCATGCGTGCAGGTCCTTGAGGATTTCGTCTTTCTGCGACGCTGGCAGTTTTTCGATTTTTTCCAGCAGGTTGGACATGCCGTTGTTGACGTTGACGCCCAGTTCATCGAAGACCTTGGCGTGCTTTTCGAACGCTTCCTTGTAGAAGATGCGCACGCAGTGACCGAACACGATCGGGTGCGACACCTTCATCATGGTGGCCTTGACGTGCAGCGAGAACATCACGCCGGTCTTGTACGCGTCGTCGATTTCCTTCTCGTAGAAGTCCAGCAGCGCTTTTTTGCTCATGAACATGCTGTCGATGATTTCACCGGCTTGCAGCGAGACTTTCGGTTTGAGCACGATGGTTTTGCCCGAAGCGGTGATCAGTTCCATCTTGACGTCGCGCGGCTTGTCGATGGTCATCGACTTTTCGCCGTGGTAGAAGTCGCCGGCGTGCATGTGCGACACGTGGGTGCGCGAAGCCTGGCTCCATTCGCCCATCGAGTGCGGGTGCTTGCGCGCGTATTCTTTTACCGCTTTCGGTGCGCGGCGATCGGAGTTACCTTCGCGCAGGACCGGGTTGACGGCCGAGCCGATGCACTTGCCGTAGCGTGCTTTCAGGGCTTTTTCTTCGTCGGTTTTTGCATCTTCCGGGTAGTCTGGCAGGGCGTAGCCCTTGCCTTGCAGTTCGCGGATGGCCGCTTGCAGCTGCGAGACGGACGCGCTGATGTTCGGCAGCTTGATGATGTTGGTGTCGGGGTTCTGGGTCAGTGCGCCCAGTTCGGCCAGCGTGTTCGGCAGGCGCTGCGCTTCGGTCAGGAACTCGGGGAATTCGGCGATCACGCGGGCGGCAACGGAAATGTCGCTGGCGACAACGTCGACGCCGGCCGGCGCGGTGAACTTCTGGATGATCGGGAGCAGGGAATAAGTCGCCAGCAGCGGCGCTTCGTCGGTCAGGGTGTAAATGATTTTAGATTTTTCTGTTGCCATGTTGATTCCCTCGGTTTTACCAGTTGGATCGGTGCCAGACGGCAGGAGTGTTAGCGGTCAACTAACCCAAACGAATATTTTAGACTGTCCGCGCGCGGTTTGTGCAAATTCCGTACTCATCAGGGGGCTAATGATGCCAAATTAATCATCCTGTAAGTAAAAACCCGGATCGGGCCGCCATGTAAACACGGTCAACTTGCAGATTGACTAATTTTCCACTGGACATCATTTACGCGGTGGGTCAAGATCGCTCGTTATCAATTCGGTACCGGATGTTCCATGCGCGACCACGCCCTTCGCCTGCAGTCCCTGTCCAAGTCGTTCGGCCGCCCGGCTGTCGACCAGCTCGACCTGGCGGTGCGCCGCGGCGAGTTTTACGCCCTGCTGGGCCCCAACGGCGCCGGCAAGACCACCACCTTGCGCATGGCCACCGGCCTGCTGGCGCCCGACAGCGGCAGCGTGGAAGTGCTGGGCGTGGACATGCTGCAAGACCCGGCCGCTGCCAAGCGCCACCTGGCCTACCTGCCGGACGAGCCGATGGTCTATGCCAAGCTCAAGCCGACCGAGTACCTGGAATTTGTCGCCGGCCTGTGGGGTATCAGTGCCGAGGAAGCGGAGCCGCGCGCGCGCCAGTTGCTCGACTGGCTCGACTTGAGCCAGCACGCCCACGAGCTGACCGAGGGTTTTTCGCGCGGCATGAAGCAAAAGCTGGCGCTGGCTGGCGCCCTGATCCACGCGCCGCAATTGCTGATCCTCGATGAACCGCTCACCGGCCTGGATGCCGCCGCCGCGCGCCAGGTGAAAGATCTGCTGCAACAGCACGTGGCCGATGGCGGCACCGTGGTGCTGACCACCCACATCCTGGAAGTGGCCGAGCGGCTGGCCGAGCGCATCGGCGTGATCCGCGCCGGCCGCCTGATCGCCGAAGGCACGCTCGATGAACTGCGTGCGCTGGCCGGATTGGGCGCCGACGGCACGCTGGAAGACGTGTTCCTGCAGCTGACCGGAGTGCCGGCATGATCGATTTGAAGGGCGCACCGGGCGGCACCTGGTGGCTGCTGCGCCACGAAGTGCGCATGTATTTCACCACCATGCGCAAGCTGCGCGCCAACGGCAAGATCAGGGCCAACTGGCTCGGTCCGGGCCTGAGCGTGGTGTTGCAGCTGGCCTTGCACTGGGGTGCGTACCTGGTCATTCCTGTCATCCATCAGCATGGCCCGACGCCGGCGCTGGCCGCAACGCTTGCGACCGGCGTGCTGCTGGTGGGTGTGACCTTGATGCTGGCAGCGGCCTTGCGCGGCAGCGTGGACGCCCTGTTCGAGCGGGGTGACCTGGACTTGCTGCTGTCGTCGCCGTTGCCGGCCCACAGCATTTTCTTCGCGCGCCTGCTGGGCATCGTGATCAGCGTGGCCGCCATGTTCCTGTTCTTCCTGGCGCCGCTGGCCAATATGGGGCTGCTGACCGGCCACCCGGAGTGGCTGGCGCTGTACGTGGTGGTGATTGCGCTGGCGCTGCTGGTGTCGTCCTGTTCGATGCTGCTCACGCTGGCGCTGGTGCGGCTGATCGGTGCGCGCCGCACCAAGGTGCTGGTGCAGGTGCTCAGCGCCGTGGCCGGCGCGCTGGTGTTCCTGCTCTCGCAGGCAGCCAATAGCCGCAGCGAAATGGGCGCCTGGCTGCAGGGAGCGCTGCATGGCGACTGGCCCGGCGTGCTGTGGCTTGGCCGCGCCGCGCTGGGCCAGCCGGCGCCGCTGGCCGGTTTGCTGGTCGCCGGCGTGGCGCTGTTCTTTTTTACCACCCGCACTATGCGCGGCTTTTTCGTCAGCGGCGTGCAGCAGGCGGCCGGATCGGGCAGGGCGGCTGCGGCCCCTCCGGGTGGGCCGCGCTTCAATTTCCGGCGCGGCCTGGTGTGGGCCACCATGGTCAAGGAATGGCGCCTGATCGCACGCGATACGCGCCTGCTCACGCAAGTGCTGCTGCGCCTGCTGTACATGGTGCCGCTCGGCTTCCTGATCTTCAAAAACTCGGAAACCGTCAACCTGGCGGCCGGCGCCTCGCTGGTGTTCGTCTGCGCCTCGCTGGCCGGTTCGCTGGCGTGGATCATCATGGCGGCCGAAGACGCGCCGGACCTGCTGGCCAGCGCGCCGCGCAGCGCCAGCCTGTTGCGCCGCGCCAAGCTGGCGGCGGCGGTGACGCCGCCGCTGGCGCTGGTGCTGTTGCCGGCGCTGTGGCTGGCAGTGCACCGGCCCTTGATGGGCCTGGTCACCCTCATCGCGCTGGTGTCGTCGTCGCTGGCCAGCGCCGTCATCGTCATGTGGAGCAGCCGTCCCGGCGCCCGCGCCGATTTCCAGCGCAGCGCCAGCGGTGTGAGCGCCACCCTGCAAGGCGTGAGCGGTATCGCCTGGGCCGGCGCGGCCTGGATGCTGCTCATCGGCCTGGAGTACGGCACCGGGCTTAAATGGTTTGCCCTGGCGCTGGGCGTGGCGCTGGCGGCGTTGCTGGTCGCGTGGGTTATTCACGGCAAGCGGGTGGGGCGGTGGAAGCAGTTGCCGTCGGCCGTCCGGGCCAAGGTGGGCTGACAACCTGGTTTGACAAGGTGGTTTGACAAGGTGGTCCGAGACAAGGATCACATGCGGTTCATCCCTGCCTTATAACTTTAGTGCCCCAGCAGCCTGGACGCTGCCGCTACCTGTTCATGTTCAAAGGCCGGTGCGAAGTCGTCCAGTTCCCTTGCGGTCAATCCCACCTCGCGGCTTAGCGCAAGCTCGCGCCAGGTTGTTACGGCAGACGTTACTTCGCACAGGATGGATGCCGCCTGTTCTCGTCCGAGAGAAAAATACGTCGCCCGTGCCATCAGCATCTGGATGTCTGTGATTGGCCCGTCCATCTCCGACAGCCAGGTCTTGGATTCCCGGTCCTTGTCGGGAAAGGGATTGATATCGAAGGCCGGGGCCAGTCGCCACAGCCCACGATCCACGTGCAGGAAGCCGTGATTTTGCAAATGATCGTCCACGTTCGTAATCAGCAGGTTGAATACAAGGCGCCGCCATAATTGGTGCAGATCCGGCGTGGGCGCGTGGCCGTGGGAACGGATGGCGTCTGCGACCTCTGTGTCGCTCCGGTCGTCGGCGCGCGCTGCCTGCAATACCGATGCTGCCGATTGGTATGGGATGCGGCCGTCGTTGTCATCGCGATCAAAGCGGCGAATCACGGCAACTACAACTTCGGCGCCCTTGTCACCCAATAAGACGATGCGCGCAGAGGCAGCATCGATACCGGCCTTCGAGGCTAGTTTCAGTGCCAGCACTTCGCCCCGGGTCACGCTGCGTGCATCGTCCACGCTGGGGAATTTGCCTATCCCCAAGCATCCATCTTCATCCACGATCGTGCATTTCGGACGCATGCCGCCAAGCGAGGTGCCTCTGCCTTGCAGGTAGCGCAGGTCCTCGGCAGTCTCTCTTCCCCGCTCAACTGCGCGACTCGCTTCGTAGACGCGTGCCAGTTCGATCAGTGGCGGTGTCGTGCGGCACCCCTTGTTCACCGACCGCAACCAGGTGCCATCGGGGCCGCGCAAGCGGAGCGCGCCGACGCGGCTGAAGTCGTCCACGGCCAGCAAGTAGTCCAGCTCGGTCAGAGCAGGCAAACCTGGAGTCGTCATTGGCGGTGTCCAGCAATTGTTCCAGTGCCCTGATCTCGCCGAAGACATGCAGGGCGCGGGCGAAAAAATGCAATGGCACGCGCGCGTCGCCTTTTCCCATCCGCCGCACGGTGGAAATGGACGCACCCATGCGTTCGGCCAGTGACGCTTGTGAAATGTGGCGCCGACGGCGCGCCAGGGAGAGGTCGAGCCCGAATTTATGTATCGCCCGCTCGACCGGCAAGGGTAATGGCTGATCCATTAAAGTTCTCATCAGACTGTTTAATAGCTACAAGATCTCTGTATGGAACGGTTATAGGCCAGTTCCTAAAATGATTCACAAGCGTGCTACCGCATCTTACGAAGACAACCCATGAGTAGCGTCCTGCGCGAAGCTGCCAAACAACTCCAGCACCCCCCGCGGGGCCTGCGCATCAAAAAACATCGCCATATTCTGCGCCGATTCGCGCGCGCACGGTTCGCTGCGGGAAAACATAGCGGTCTCGTAACTGGCCAGCGCCGCCTCAAGGTCCTGGGGCCACGCTGCGATTGCCAGCCCCAGTTCGGCGCCATCGAGCAGCGCCAGGTTGGCGCCTTCGCCGGCGAACGGCGACATCAGGTGGGCGGCGTCACCGAGCAGCGTGACGCCCGGTACGCGATCCCAGCGGTGTCCGACCGGCAGCGCGTGGATGGGGCGTAGCAGCGGCGGGCCGTCGCAGCCGGTGATCAAGGCGGTGAGTGCCGGCGCCCAGTCTTCGAACTCGCGCGCCAGCAGGGCGGTTGCCTGCGCGGGGTTGGATAAATCGATGGCGGCCATCCACTGTTCGGAGCGATTGAGGGCGACATAGGAATGCAAACTGCCGTCGCCGTGCCGGTGCGTGAAGATGCCCTGGCCCGGTGCGGTGGCGATCATGGTGCCGTTGCCGGCCAGGCTGGCTCTGGCCCGATGGCGTTGTTCGGCATCTGCCATCGTGATCTCGACGAACGACGTGCCGCTGTAGGTGGGCACGTCCGCAGACACCAGCGGCCGTACGCGCGACCAGGCGCCGTCGGCGCCGACCAGCAGCGTGCTGACGACAGTGGCGCCGTTGGCGAACGTCACCTCGTGGCGACCTTCACCGGTGGCGCGTAAAGCGACGACCCTGTGGCCCCAGCGGATGCTCGCCGGCGGCAACGCATCGAGCAGCAGGCGCCGCAGCGCGCCCCGGTCCACCTCGGGCCGGTCGCCGTGGGCCAGGTCGGGCCGGTCGAGCAGTATGCTCCCGTTCTTGTCCACCAGCCGCTTGGCGTCCGCGCCGGCAATCACGATGCCGAGGAATTGCGCATGCAGCCCGGCAGCCTTGAGCGCGACCTGGCCGTTGTATTCGTGGATGTCGAGCAGGCCGCCTTGCACCCGGGCGTCGGGACCAGCTTCCGCTTCATAGATGGTGGCGGCGATGCCGTGCACGTGCAGCACGCGTGCGAGCATCAACCCGCCCAGGCCGGCGCCGATGATGGTGATCCGTGGTTGCATAAAAACCCCTTGGAATGACGTTCCATTATATTGGAATGTTATTCCATCTGTGTCAAGATGCGGCATGAACAAGAAAACCGCACCCAGGGCGCGGCGCGACTACATGCTCTCGCGCGAACGCATCATCGACGCCGCCATCGACCTGCTCGACCGTGAAGGCGAGCTCGGGCTGACCTTCCAGGCGCTGTCGGCGCAACTGGCCACCGGCCCCGGCGCGATTTACGGCCACATCGCCAACAAGGCCGACTTGCTGACCGCCGCCTGTGACGCCATCGTGGCGCGCGCCGTCGCCTCGCCGAGCGACGACGCCACGCCGCAGGCAGCGATCCGGGCGCTGGCGCTGGCGCTCTTCGACGCCATGGACGATCACCCTTGGGCGGGCGCCACCCTGATCCAGGCGGGCGGACAAATGCCGGTGGTGCGCATCCTCGAACGCGTGGGACAGCAGGTCAGCGCCCTGGGCGTGCCGCAGGTGGCGCATTGGGCCGGCGCCAGCGCGGTGGTCAACTACATCCTCGGCGTGAGCGGACAAAACGCCGCCAACGCACAACTGGCGCGCTCGCAGAAGGCCGACCGGGATACATTTTTAGCGGAAGTAGCCATTGCGTGGACCCGGCTCGATCCGGCGCAGTACCCGTTTACGCGCAGCGTGGCGGGGCAACTGCGGGGGCACGATGACCGCGAGGATTTTCTGGCAGGGGTGGACTTGCTGCTCGCTGGCCTGGTCTCGCAGGCGCAGATTTCGTAACTGGCGCGCCGGCATGGGATTCAACTTCCACTTCACTTTCGAGCCTGACTGGCGCGCCGCGCCGCTGGCGTTTCGGGTCCACGTGCCGTCGAGCGGGAGCAGACGCTACCGCTCGGCCACGCGTGGCATCACGCCCGCTGAACCGCCACCTGCAACGTCGCCCGCAACCCCGGCGCATTGTCCGCCAGCGTCAGGCTGCCGCCATGCAGCCGCGCCACCGCCGACACCACCGACAGCCCCAGCCCCACGCCCGGCGTACCGCGGCTGGCGTCTCCGCGGTAAAAGCGTTCCACCACTTTTGGCCGTTCATTTTCCGCCACGCCAGGCCCGTTGTCGGCCACCACCAGTTCGAGCGTATTGTTGGGGGCGTCGGCCAGACGGCAAGCGGTGATCGCGATCACGCCATGCTCGGGCGCGTACTTCAGGGCGTTTTCCACCAGGTTGCCCAGCGCCTGCGCCAGCAATACCGGGTCGCCCACGGTCGTCAAATTACCGGTAGGGACGAAGCTGAGCGCGATGTCCTTCAGTTCCGCCACCGGTAAATAAAACTCGGCCACCTCGGCGCCCAGGCGCGCCAGGTCCACGTCCACGAAACCGCCGCGGCGGCTGCCGCTGTCGATTTCGGCCAGCCGCAGCAGGGCGTTGAAGATACTCATCACGCGGTCGACGTCGTTGATGGCAGCGTCGATTTCGGCATAGGTTTCCTCGTCGGACGGGCGGGCCACCGACAGTTCCTCCAGCCGCGCGCGCAGTTCGGAGAGCGGCGTGCGCAGGTCGTGGGCGATGGCGTTGGAGACGTCCTGCACGCCGGTCACCAGGTGCTCGATCTGGTCGAGCATGCGGTTGACGGTTTGCGTGAGCAGCTGCAGCTCGTCGCCGTCACCCGGTTCTGCCAGGCGGCGCGAGAGCTGGCCTTCGATGATCGCCGACGTGGTCTGGCTGATGTTCTGCACGCGCGCGAGCAGGGCGCGCCGTATCATCACGCCGCCCAGTGCGGCCACCAGCAGTACCGCGACGGCGCAGCCCAGCAAGCCGTAGATGAACAGGCGTTCGAGCACGTCGAAGCGATTGAGGTTGCTGGCTACCAGCAGCCGGTAGCCCTTGGCCATGGTGACCTGCACCATCTCGATCCGGCGCGGCATGCCATCGACGTCGATGGTGGCCGAACTGCTGCCGTCCACGTGGGGCAGGTCGGCCGGCCAGCCGGGCAGGTTGCCGGCCAGCTTGACGCCGTTCGGCGCTGTAAACAGGATGATCTTGCGCACGCCGTCGTTGGTGCCCATGACCTGGCTGTCGATGGCGGCGGCCAGCGCGAACGGGCCGTTGCGGGCAAACAGGTTGCACATGCGGCGCGAATCGGCTTGCAGCAGGTCGGTGCGCACCTGCTCGATATTGGTGTTCCACGCCCACCACAGCGGCCCGGCAAACATGGCCAGCACCAGCAGGCTGATGACGGCGTAGCCGATGGCGATGGTGCGGGCGGAAAAGCCGGGCAGTTTCAGCATGGGGCCTGGTTACTCGCGGTCGGTCAGCATGTAGCCGGCGTTGCGCACGGTGCGCAGCAACGGCGTTGGAAAGCCGGCGTCGATTTTCTGGCGCAGCTTGCTGATGTGGACATCGATCACATTGGTCTGCGGATCGAAGTGGTAGTCCCACACGTTTTCCAGCAACATGGTGCGCGTCACCACCTGATTGGCGTGGCGCAGCAGGTACTCGAGCAGCTTGAATTCGCGCGGCTGCAAAGCTACCGGCTTGCCGGCGCGGACCACCTTGTGCGCCAGCAGGTCCATCGACAAATCGCCCAGTGTCAGCATGGTCTCCACCGACACGCTTTGTGAGCGGCGCATCAGCGCGTCCAGGCGGGCCAGCAGCTCGCCAAAGGCGAAGGGCTTGATCAGGTAATCGTCGCCGCCGCTTTTCAGCCCGCGAATGCGGTCGTCCACGCCGTCGAGCGCGGACAGGATCAGGATCGGCACCTGGTTGCCATGCATGCGCAGCGCTTCGATGATCGACAGACCGTCGATCCCTCCCGGCAGCATGCGGTCCATGATGATGGCGTCGTACGACGCGCTGACCGCGTGGTACATGCCATCCTTGCCATTGTCGGCGTGGTCCACCGTGTGCCCGGCCTCGGTGAGGCCCTTCTTGACGAAGCGGCCCACGCGTTCATTGTCTTCGACCAGTAAGAGCTTCACTGCTGTTCTCCGCCCGTCACGATGAAGGAATCGCGGCGCCGCTGTCGGCCGCTGCGGGAGCGTCGCCGGTGTGCTCGATCCAGCCGCCGCCCAATGCGCGGTACAGGCCGACTAACGCACTAAGCCGATTTTGGCGCGCCGTGATCAGGTTGATCTGGGCGTTATAGAGGTCGGTCTTGGCGGTCAGTACGCTCAGGTAGTCGTTGATGCCGTTGTTGTACAACATCTCGGCCAGGGTCACGCGGCGCTGCTGGGCATCGACGTTGCGCTGGCGTGCAGCGAGCTCGGTGTCATAGGTGCCGCGTGCGGCCAGGCCGTCGGCCACTTCGCGGAACGCCGTCTGCACGCTCTTGCGATATTCGGCCACGCCGATGTCGCGGCTGATGCGGGCGGTGTCGAGGTTGGCCTGGCGCGCGCCGCCATCAAAAATCGGCAGCAGCAGTTCGGGCGCGAATGACCAGGCGCCGGAGCCGGCCTTGAACAGGCCGCCCAGCGAATTGCTGGCCGTGCCGGCTGCGGCGGTGAGACTGATGCGCGGGAAGAACGCCGCGCGGGCCGCGCCGATGTTGGCGTATTCGGCGCGCAGCAGCGCCTCGGCTTGCTGCACGTCGGGACGGCGCAGCAGCAGGTCCGACGGCAGTCCGGTCGGGATATCGGCCAGCATGCTTTGCTGCGCCAGCGGCACCGCCGCCGGCAGGTTGTCAGGCAGCGGTTGGCCCAGCAGCAGCACCAGCGCATTCTCGGCTTGCGCGCGCAGGCGCACCTGCGCCGCGTGGTTGGCTTCGGCCTGCTGCAAGGTCACCTGCGCCAGCGATTCGTCCAGTTCCGACGTGGTGCCGGTGTCGTATTGCAGCTTGACGATGCGGTACGACTCGCGCGCGGCGGCCAGCGTTTCGTCGGTCACCTTGAGCTGTTCGTCGTACGCCAGCATGGTCAGATACTGCTCGGCCACCTGCGACACCAGCAGGATGTGCGCGGCCTGGCGCCCGTAGGCGCTGGCCAGGTACTGCTCGCGCGCGGAGTCGCTCAGGCTTTGCAGGCGCCCGAACACGTCGATCTCCCACGCGGTGTTCAGCATGACCGAATTGGTTTGCGTGGTGTTGCGGGTGTTGGCGGCGTTGCTGGTGGTCGAGGAGCGTCCACCTGAAGCTTCCGCGTTCAGGGTCGGCAAGGCAGCTGCGCGCTGCAACTGCAACGCGGCCTGGGCCTGGCTCACGCGCAGCAGGGCCACGCGCAAGTCCTGGTTGTTCTCGAGCGCGATGCGCACCAGCGTGTGCAGGCGCTCGTCGACCAGGAAGTTCTGCCAGCCGGTGTCGGCGGCGGCGGTCGCGTTCGTCGTGGTCGGCGCGTTGTACGCCGGGCCGGCAGGGTAGGCCGGCGTGGCGGTCGTGGCGTTGGTCGCGGGCTGCTGGTAAGTGGGCTGCAGCGAGCAGCCGGAAACCAGCGCCGCACCGAGAGCGAGTATAAAAATTTTATTCATGTCAGTGCGCCTCCGGTGTGGCGGCGACGGCAGTTGGCGAACCATCGCCTGACGGCTTGCGCTGCTTGATCTTGCCGGCGATGAGCACGAAGAACAGCGGGATCAGGAAGGTCGCCAGGAAGGTGGCGGTCAGCATGCCGCCGATCACGCCGATACCGAGCGCGTTCTGGCTGGCCGCGCCGGCGCCACTGGCAATCGCCAGCGGCAGCACGCCCAGCACGAACGCCATCGACGTCATGATGATCGGGCGCAGGCGCAGCTTGGCCGATTCCATCGCTGCATCGAGAATGGTGTAGCCCTGGATTTGCAGCTCGCGCGCGAACTCCACGATCAGGATGGCGTTCTTGGCCGAGAGACCGATCGTGGTCAGCAAGCCCACCTGGAAGAACACGTCGTTTTCCAGCCCGAACATGGTGGCCGCACCGAGCGCACCCAGCACGCCCACCGGCACCACCATGATCACCGAAACCGGGATCGACCAGCTTTCATACAGCGCGGCCAGGCTCAGGAATACCACCAGGATCGACAGCGCGTACAGCAGCGGCGCCTGCGCACCGGCCTGCGACTCCTGCAGCGAGATGCCGCTCCACTCGTAGCCGAAACCTTCGGGCAGCTGGGCGACCAGGCGCTCCATGATCTTCATCGCCTCGCCGGTACTGTGGCCCGGCGCTGGCTGGCCCAGGATCTCGGCCGACTCGATGCCGTTGTAGCGCGCCATGGCCGGCGCCCCCCACGACCACTGGGCGCTGGCGAACGCGGAGAACGGCACCATGTCGCCCGCCTTGTTGCGCACGTAAAGCAGCTTGATGTCGTCCGGGTTCATGCGGAACTGGGCGTCGGCCTGCACGTACACGCGCTTGATGCGGTTGTCGGTGTCAAAAAAATTGTTGACGTACCGCGAACCCCAGGCGGTGGAGAAGGTCTGATCGACGTCTGTGAGACTGACGCCCAGCGCCGCCGCCTTTTCGCGGTCGATATTGATTTTATAGGTCGCGTTGTCCGCCTGGCCCGTGTAGCGCACGCGGCCCAGCGAAGGTTCTTTCTTGGTCAGTTCCAGCAGCTGATCGCGGGCGCGGGCCAAAGCTTCGTGGCCGGCATTGCCGCGATCCTGCAACTGCAGCGAGAAGCCGGAAGCCGAACCGAGGCCGCGAATCGCCGGCGGTTCCACCGCCGTGATCTGGGCGCCCTGGAAGCTGGCGTAGCGCGCCGAGATGCGCTCGCTCAGCGCGGTCACACTGAGCTTGTCGTCTTCACGCTCGTCCCACGGTTTGAGGCGCACGAACAGGCGGCCCTGGTTCTGGCCGCGCTGCGGCTGGCTGGCGCCGTTGGTCAGGAAAGTCGATTCGACCATCGCTTTTTCGTCGGTGAGCAGGTAGTTGCTGATCTCGTCGAGCACCTTGCCGGTGGTTTCCAGCGTGCTGCCGGCGGGAGTTTGCACCTGCACGAACATATAGCCCTGGTCTTCCTTGGGCAGGAAGCCGCCCGGCAGGCGCAGGAACAGGAACAGCACTGCGGCGATCATCACCACGTACAAGGTCATCCACAGGCCACGGCGGCGGATGATGGCGCCCACGCTGCCCAGGTAGCGGTCGCGGGTTTTGTCGAAGCTGCGGTTGAACCAGCCGAAGAAGCCTTTCTTCTCGTGGTGATCGGGGTCGGGACGCTTGAGCAGCATCGCGCACAGCGCCGGCGTCAGGGTCAGCGCCACGAACACGGACAGCAACATCGACGCCACCACCGTCAGCGAGAACTCGCGGTAGATCGCGCCGACCGTGCCGCTGGAAAACGCCACCGGCACGAACACGGCGGACAGCACCAGCGCCACGCCGATCAGTGCGCTGGTGATCTGGCCCATGGCTTTTACGGTAGCCTCGTACGGCCCCAGGCCATCCTCGTGCATCACCCGTTCGACGTTTTCCACCACCACGATGGCGTCATCGACCAGCAGGCCAATGGCCAGCACCAGGCCGAACATCGACAGCGTGTTGACCGTAAAACCGAGCGCCGACATGATGCCGAAGGTCCCCAGCAGCACCACCGGCACCGTGATCGACGGGATCAGGGTGGCGCGGATATTTTGCAGGAACAGGTACATCACCAGGAACACCAGCACGATGCCTTCGATCAGGGTTTTCACCACTTCGTGGATCGACACCTTGATAAACGGCGTGATGTCGTTCGGGTACACCACGCGCAGGCCGTGCGGGAAGTAGGCTTTCAAGTCTTCCAGGCGTGCGCGCACGGCTTCCGCCGTGGACAGGGCATTGGAACCTGGCGCCAGCGAAATACCGAGGCCCGACGCCGGCTTGCCGCTGATGCGGACGTCGACGTTGTAGTTTTCTGGACCGAGCGCCACGCGCGCCACGTCGCCGATGCGCACGGCCGCGCCGTCGGGCTGCACCTTGAGCAGGATGCGCTTGAACTGTTCCGGCGTGCGCATCAGGCTCGCTTCGCTGATGGTCGCGCTCAGGGTCTGGCCCGGCACGGCGGGCGAGCCGCCCAGCTGGCCGCCGGAAATCTGCACGTTCTGTGCGACGATGGCCGCGTTGACGTCGAGCGGCGTGAGCGCATAGCTGCGCAGTTTCACCGGGTCGAGCCAGATGCGCATCGCGTACTGGGTGCCGAACAAGTTCATGCTGCCCACACCGGGAATGCGCGAGAGCGGATCCTGGATGTTCGATGCCACGTAGTTGGCGATGTCGAACTTGGTCATGCTGTTGTCGTCGGAGACGAACGCCGCCACCATCAGGAAGTCCGACGTCGATTTACTGACGCGCAGGCCCGATTGCTGGACATCGTTGGGCAGGCGCGGCACGGCCGATTGCAGCTTGTTCTGCACCTGCACCTGGGCGATGTCGGGATCGGTGCCGGCAGCGAACGTCATGGTGGTGGTGGACTGGCCGGTGTCGTCGCTGGTGGACGTCATGTAGAGCAGGTTGTCGATCGCGGTCATTTGCTGTTCGATCACCTGCACCACGGTGTTTTGCATGGTCTCGGCGGAGGCGCCGGAATAGGTGGCCTGGATCTGCACGGTGGGCGGCGAGACCGGCGGGTACTGCTCGACCGGCAGCTTCATCAGCGAGATGACGCCGACGAGCATGATCAGGAGGGCGATGACGATCGCGAAGATCGGACGCTGGATGAAAAATTTTGGCATTGTCGGTTCGTCCCTCAGCGCGCAGCGGCAGGGGCGGCGGTGCCAGTGGCGCCGGCGCCGGCGACGGCAGTGGCAGCCGGTGCAGCCGTGGTAGCAGGTGCGCCAGCCTTCACCTTGACCACGGCGCCGGGACGCAGTTTCTGGATGCCGCTAGTGACGATCCGCTCGTTATCCTGCAAGCCTTTTTCGACCAGCCAGTGGCCATCGACCAGCGCGCCGGTCTCGATGGTGCGTACCACCAGCTTGTTGTCGGCGCCGACCAGCATCACGGTCGCTTCGCCCTGGGCGTTGCGCGTGACCGCCGGCGCCGGCACGCGCATCACGTCCGGCCGCACGCCCTGGCTGACCGATGCGCGCACGTACATGCCGGGCAACAGCAGGTGGTCGGGATTTGGGAACTTGGCGCGCAACGTCACCGAGCCGGTGGCCGGATCGACGCTCACACCGGAAAACTCGAGCGAGCCAGTGCTCTTATAAGTGGTGCCGTCTTCGAGCTTGAGGGTGACGGTGGCGTGGTTGGCGCCATCGAGCTTGAGCGCGCCGGCGGCGATATCGCGGCGCAGCGCCAATCCTTCCACGCTCGACTGCTGCAAATCGACGTACATCGGGTCGATCTGCACGATGGTGGTGAGCAGGGTGGCCGAGCCGCCCTGCACGTAGGCCCCTTGCGTCACTTGCGAGACGCTGCTGCGGCCACTGATGGGCGCCGTCACGCTGGTGTAGCCGAGGTTGATCTTGGCGGTGGTGAGCGTGGCCTTGGCCGCTGCCACGTCGGCGGCGGCCTGCAACTGCGCCGCTTCGGCATTGTCGAACGCCTGCTTGCTGACGGCATTGCCGCCGACCAGCACCTTGTAGCGGTCCAGTTGTGCGCTGCTCGAGGCCAGGTTGGCCTGGGCGCGCTGCAAGGTCGCTTCGGCGCTGGCGACGGCAGCGCGGTACGGCGCGGGGTCGATCATGTACAGCGGTTGTCCCTGTTTGACGTCGGCGCCTTCCACGAAGCGGCGCTCCTGGACGATGCCATCGACGCGCGCGCGCACCTCGGCCAGCAGGAACGGCGCGGTGCGGCCGGGCAGTTCCACCTTAAGCGGTACGCTGTCGTGCCTGACCGCCATGACCGTCACTTCGGGAACGGGCGGCGGCGCGGGTTTTTTGTCTTCACCGCAGGCGGCGAGGGTGAGCGTGACGGTGGTAACGGCGGCAGCGAGCACGCAGCGGCGCGCAAGGGTGGTCAGGGGCATTGGTCGGTCCAGTTGGAATTTGGTCGTGGCGGTCGAAGTATTTCTGGTCGCACCGTACTATGCCGGGTGGCGGCTTAAATGGGCGTGTGCGATTCATTAAATATCGTTAATGTACCTGCGACAGTCGCAAAAAGACATCACCCAATGGCGACAGATGACACTAAAAACAAGTGGGGGGGAGACTGGAGCGGGAGAAGAGTCTCGAACTCTCGACCTCAACCTTGGCAAGGTTGCGCTCTACCAACTGAGCTACTCCCGCATTGGAGTGATGATTTACAGCGCCAACCCAGTCTTCCGAAAGAAAACTGGAGCGGGAGAAGAGTCTCGAACTCTCGACCTCAACCTTGGCAAGGTTGCGCTCTACCAACTGAGCTACTCCCGCATGGGGCGCTATTGTAACAACGTTTTTTAAAAGTTGCCAGAGCAAATTTTACCAGCGATACGTCACCGCCCCGATCACCTTGCGCGGCTCGCCGAAGAAGCAGCGGTACGGGCAGGCGGCGATGTAGTTCTTGTCGGCCAGGTTGCTGATGTTGACCGACAGGCGCCAGGGGCCTGCGGTGTAGCTGGCCATGGCGTCGAACACCGTGTAGTCGGGTGCCGGCACGTCGTGCCACTGGCTGGCGGTTTCACCCACGTAGCGCAGGCCGGCGCCCGCTTTCAGGCCCGGCGCGCCCAGGTCGTTCAGGGTGTGATCGAACCATAGCGAGAACTGGTTGTACGGGATGCCGGCGGTGCGTTTGCCCACCAGCTCCGGGTAAAGCGGGCTGGCTGCCGTGGTGCGGGCGTCGGTGTAGGTGTAGGCGCCCAGTACCTGGGTGTTGCGTCCCAGCTTGCCGCGTGCTTCGAGCTCCACGCCGCGCGAGCGCACTTCACCCTGTTGCGACTGGAAGCCACGGTTGCGCGGGTCGTCGCTCAGCACATTGCTCTGGGTGAGTTGGTACACGGCGGCCGCCAGCATCAGCTGCCTGCCGGTCGGCTGGTAGCGCACTCCCGCTTCGATCTGTTCCCCGCGCGTGGGCTTGAAGCGGTTGTTGCCGAAGTCCGCGCCGTTGGTCGGCGTGAACGACTGGCTGAAGCTGGCGAATGGCGCCAGGCCGTTCGGCGCCAGGTACACCACGCCCGCGCGGCCGCTGAAGGCCTTGGTCGCTTCGTTGCGCGCACTGCACAGCGCCGGGTTGTGATAGCTGCACAGCGATTGCCGCACCCAGTCCTGGCGCCCGCCCAGCAGCAGCACCCAGCGCTCGGCCAGTTTCATCTGGTCTTGCAGGTACAGGCCCCGCCGGCGGCTGTCGCCGCGCCAGCCACCGCCCGGCGTGGCCGGACCGATGGCGCTGCCATAGACCGGCGCATACAGGTCCAGTTGGCTCACCTCGCGGTCGTAGCGGCCGGTGTTCACTTTTTCGCGCACATAGTCGAAGCCGGCCAGCGTGGTGTGGCTGACCGCGCCGCTGCGCCACTGATATTGCAGCGACGTGTCGGAGGTGAGCTGGGAGTTGTCTTCCAGCCGGTCCTGGCCGGAGCGGTCGAGCGTGGTGCGACCGTCCGCTGCCAGTTCGAGGCCCACGTTGATGGCCGACCACTGCTGGTCCGACCGGTAGCGGCGCAGGCCGTGGCGCAGCGTCAGCTGTTCCGACAGCGCCTGCTCGAACAGGTAGCCTGCCGAGTAGCGGTTGACGTGGTAACGGTCGTAGCCCGGCTCGCCGACGAAGCGCTCGCGCGCAATGCGGCCGTTCGGGTTGGGGGAGGCGGTGCCGGACAGCGGCAGGCCATCGCTGCCGTACATGCTGCGGTCGCGCTGGTATTCGGTCAGCAGCGTGAGGCTGGTGCGGGCATTGGGCCGCCAGGTCAGCGCCGGGGCGATGAACAGGCGGTTGTCGGTGACGTAGTCGATAGAGGTGTCGCTGTCGCGTTTCAGTCCCGTGAGCCGGTACGACCACTGGCCGTCGTCGGTGAGCGCACCGGTGAAGTCGCCCGAGACCTGCTTGCGGTCGAACGAACCGAGTTCCACGTTCAGTTCGCGCATGGCGTCCACGCTGGGCCGCTTGCTCACGGTATTGAGTACGCCGCCCGGTTCGGCCGAACCGTACAGGATCGACGATGCACCCTTGAGCACTTCGATGCGTTCGAGGCCATAGGGCTCCTGCTGGCCGTCGAAGCGGTTGGCCTGGTAGCGCATGCCGTCGCGCAGGGTGGTGGGGATGGAAAAACCGCGCAGCAGTATTTCGTCACCGGTGCGTTCGGTGTAGGGCGGACGCAGCGCGCCGATCGAATAGGCGACAGCGTCGGTGATGCTTTGGGCGCGCAGGGTTTCGATCTGCTCCGCGCCGATCACGGTAACCGACTGCGGCGTTTCCAGCAGTGCGGTGTCGGTCTTTGTGCCGGTGGCGCTGCGGCTGGCCACGTAGCCTATCACCGGCCCGGCGGCTTCCTCTTGTTGGGCGGTGGCGGAAATTTGCGGCAGCGTGGCAATGGGCTGGTCGGCGGCGACGGTTTGTGCGCCAGCCAAGGTGGTAAGAGCGGAGAGGGCGCCCAGCAGGGCGAGTGCGCCCGCGCGCAAGCCGCTGCGCGGCAGGTGACGATAATTGTGCATGATGTTGTCAGGTCAGGTTCGGTAGGGCAGCGTGTGCTGCGAGCATTTCACCGAAGTCATGCGGGGCTGGGAGGGGCGCCGTGCTGGGCGAGACTGGGTTCGGACGAATATAATAGCAGCTTCCATATCAAATGTTCAACAGTTACGCAGGCATATCGATTTGGTTATGTATAACTGTGCAAAAGTCATTGGTCCGGCATCGCGGCGTCCCTTAGCATAGCGGTAGCTTGCATTACTGCGCCTCACTCACATCAAGAAAGAGACACCATGTCCGCTATCAAACTCGCCATCGTCGGCGTCGGCAAGATCGTGCACGACCAGCACCTGCCTGCGATCGCCGCCAATCCAGATTACCAGTTGATCGCCTCGGCCAGCCGCAACCACACCGTGGACGGCATCCCTGGCTTCAAATCGATCGAAGAGATGCTGGCGCAGATGCCGGAAATCGAAGCTGTCTCGCTGTGCATGCCGCCGCAATACCGCTACAGCGCCGCCCACGCCGCGCTCACCGCCGGCAAGCACGTGTTCCTTGAAAAGCCGCCCGGCGCCACCTTGTCGGAAGTGGCCGACCTCGAAGTGCTGGCCGCGTCCAAAGGCTTGACCCTGTTTACCAGCTGGCATTCGCGCTACGCGCCGGGCGTGCAGCCTGCCAAAGCCTTCCTGGCCGCCAACGCGCCGACGAGCATGCACGTGATCTGGAAAGAAGATGTGCGCCACTGGCACCCGAACCAGGACTGGATCTGGCAAGCCGGTGGTCTCGGCGTGTTCGATCCGGGCATCAATGCGCTGTCGATCGTCACCGAGATCCTGCCCGAGCGCATTTTCCTGTCCGGCGCCAGCCTGGAGTTCCCCGACAACCGCGAAGCGCCGATCGCCGCCGACCTGCACTTCCAGAGCGCGGGCGCACTGCGCGTGCACGCCGAATTCGACTGGCGCCAGACCGGCAAGCAAAGCTGGGACGTGCTGGTGGAAACGGCCAAGGGGCAAGTCAAGCTGTCCGACGGCGGCTCGCGCCTGTGGATCGACGGCGTCGAACAGCCGCTGGAAAAAGAAGCCGAATACCCGTCGCTGTACCGCGTGTTCGCCGACCTGGTCAAGGCCGGCAAGTCGGATGTCGATGTAGCGCCACTGCGCCACGTGGCCGATGCGTTCATGCTCGGTAAGCGCAAAGTAGTAGACGCCTTCCACGATTAAGTAGTACTTTCGCCATCAATAAAACACGGCCCGCGCTCATCACGCGGGCCGTTTTTTTACATCAAGGCAGCTTGCCCGCCCCCGCACTGGCCGGCACCGCGGTCAGCACGGCCGCTGCCGTTTGCAGCGCGTACGCATACGGCGGCGTCCACACGTTGTTGCCGGTCGGGGGCGCGTAGCCGCACTGGCCGTCGATGGCGCTGGTACCAGACTTGTCGCTGGTGAAGATGTGGCCCGACGAGCGGAAGCCGATGAAGTCCTTGCCCTTGATCGCCTTGCCGCACACTTCCGTCACTTTCAGGCCGGTGAAGTTGTAGTAGTGATTTTCCAGCAGCATGTTGGAGCGGTAGCGGGCATCGGTGCCGCCCTCGAACTTGACGTCGGCGACCTTGGTGCTGGTGCTGCCGGCAATCAGGTTGTTGAACATGTGGACCTGGCCGTACCGGTTGAGCGGCAGGCGCGTGTTGGCGCCGTCGTACCAGTTGCCCGAGAAGGTCACGTGCATGCGGCCTTCGTCGCTCCAGGCGCGGCCGGCGTCGCCATTGCCCACCAGCGTGGTCTTGGCGTGCTTGTTGAACACGTTGCTGGCGATGGTCACGTAGTCGCTGCCGCGCACCACGTCGAGCGCGCCGTCGTGGCGGGTCTTGTTGGTGGAGCCGGCCAGCGAATCGGGCGTGTCGCCGTCACTGATCGACAGGTGCGAGATGTAGACGTTCTGCGCGCGCGAGAGCGTGATGCCATCCGCGTACGCATTGGCCGAGTCTTCGGGATTGACATCCCACGGCGTATCGAAGGCGATATTGCGCACGATGACGTTGCGGGTCCAGGTCGGGTAGTCGTCGCCATCCTTGCCATCGGCGATCCACTTCTTGAAGTCGGACTGCTCGTCGCCGGTGGCGCTCAAGGCCAGTTCGCCGCCGATCAGGATCGAGGTGCCGGTCATCCGCGCCGGACGGCCCTGGGCGTCGTTGATGCCGACCAGCGTGGTGTTCGACGGCAGGCTGATCGAGCCGCCGAATTTCTGGTCGCGGTAGCTCGTGTATTCGCGGAACACGGTGTTGTTCTGGCTCCAGCGCAGGTCGATGTGGCCGATCACGCGGATGATTTTCGGCTCGTTGCCGGCCTGGTTGATGGCGGCGATCAGCTGCTGGCCGTTGTACACGGTGTACACGCGGTCGGCGCGCGCATTGCCGCCACCGGTCACCAGCACCGCGCCCTTGCGCGACCAGGCATGCCAGCCGTTCGGGGGCGCCGGCTGGCGCTCGAAGGTGAGCACGCCGCCGGTCGGATCGGCCTGGGCGAAGCGCCACACCGGCAGCGCCGGCGCGGCCATGTAGTTGGCGGGCGAATGCAGGCCGTCGATGGTCACCGGCGCAGAGTAGTTGCGCACCCCGTACTGGGCGGTTTGCAGCGGCGTGCTGGCGCCGGTGAGGGTGGCGGCGTCGATGACGGCGTTGGCGTTGGCGGCAGCAAGCCACCCTGCGGCAGCAAGGATCGTTAAAGCGAATTTCATGGTTGTCTCCACTATTTTTTATAAATGATATGGACCGTTTCCGGGACCGCGATGCTGACGGGGGAACACGGGTACTGAAGCAGGCACCTTGCGTACCTGCGGCCTTTACGACGAGGGCTTGGGGGAAGCCGAGGTCGGTCAGGTGGCGACGACCGATGAATAGTAGTCCTCGGAAATAAAATACGCAACCGACAATGTTGGATCGGCGTCATGCGATTTATGTATACTTTTTCACGGAAAAATGATTGGTCCGCCGACGTGCTCGTCAGTAGCATATCGCTAGTTTTTAACAGACCACCATCACGAGAGACAATATGAAAAACATCCTTGGCGCCGCCATCGCCACCCTGGCCAGCGCACTGCTGGCCGGCATGCAGCCCGCCAGCGCCGCCACGCCGGGCGCCTTTGCCAAAGGCGCCGACATCAGCTGGATCACCGAGATGGAAGACGCGCGCCGCATCATGCGCAACCGCGACGGCAAGCGCCAGAACCTGCTCACCACGTTGCAGGAGCAGGGCATGGATGCGGTGCGCCTGCGCGTGTGGGTCAATCCGGTGGACGGCTACAACAACCTGCGCGATACGCTGGTGAAAGCCAGGCGCGTCAAGGCTGCCGGCATGCGCCTGATGATCGACTTTCATTACAGCGACGACTGGGCCGATCCGGCCAAGCAGTTCAAGCCGGTCGCCTGGAAGGACTACAGCGTCGATCAACTGGCCACCGCCGTGGCCGACCACACCCGCAGCACGCTCACCGCGCTGCGCGAGGCCGGCATCACCCCAGAGTGGGTGCAGGTCGGTAACGAGACCACCAACGGCATGCTGTGGCCCGAAGGGGAGGCCAGCAAGAACATGAAGAACTATGCGCGCTTTGTCACCGCCGGCTACGACGCGGTCAAGCAGGTGTTCCCGCAGGCGCTGGTGATCGTCCACGTCGATAACTGCCACGATGGCGCGCAGTTCCGCTGGAACTTCGACGGCCTGGTCGAGAACGGCGGCAAGTTCGACATCATCGGCGCATCGTCGTATCCGACCACTGCCAAGAACATCAGCTGGCAAGCGGCCACCGCCGCCTGCCTGAACACCATGAACGACGTCACCGCCCGCTACCACAAGCCGGTGATGCTGGCCGAAGTGGGCGCGCCGTGGGACCACCCGGACGGCGAGGCCATCATCGCCGACCTGCTGGCCAAGGTGCGTGCGGTCAACAACGGCATGGGCGTGGGCGCGTTCTACTGGGAACCGCAAGCCTATGACTGGAAGGGCTACCCGATGGGCGCGTTCGACCACCAGGGCAAGCCGACGCCGATGCTCGACGCGTTCATGGAAAAATAAAGCACACCATGCCGGTGGCGTGCGTTACCGCGACAGTCGTGCGGTCGTGGTGCGTCGCGCCAGGTCCATGGTGCGGTAGCTGGCCTGCTCGGTGGCCGCGCCGGTGGTGATGAATTCCACCAGTCCCACGCCGGCCAGTGCCATGCGGTACAGCTTGCCGGTATTGGGCGGAATCAGCAGCACCACCTGTTTGACCACGTAACCGGTGCAGCCAGCGTCAGCGCCATCAGGGCTGCGCGCGACGATGATGCGTGCGCCGCAGCCGGGCGGGGTAGGCGTGCCCGGCGGGCGCAGGTCTGTCAGCGGCAAGGGCTGGCCGCGCCAGGCAATGATGGGCAGCAGCTGCTCGTGGGCGTCCACGTGCACCGCTGCCAGCGCCAGAATTTCCTCGATCGCGTCGATTGCCGTGGCGTGGTGCTGGTCGGTCTGGAACACGATGTAGGCGTGGCTGTTGAGGCGCTGCGCGGTGGCCGCACCATCTGCCGGTGCGGTGGCGCGGCTGATGCTCGCTTCCGGTACCCGCGCCAGCAGCGCTGCCGTGTCGATCACCTCGATGGCGGCGCCATCTTCGCCGATCACGGTGGTGGCGACCGCCGCGCCTGCAGGGGTGACTGGCACCGCCAGCATGCGCAACTCGAGCGCCGCGCGCACCATCAGGCCCAGCGCCAGGTCGCCGTGCTCGACGATGGCCAGCAGGGCTGGCGGCGGTGCGGCGGGCAGGCCCAGCAACCTGGCAGTATCGATCACGGCCACGTTGCGCTCACCCCAGCTGCAATAGCTGCTGCTGCCGCCGGCGGGACCGATGGGCCGCAGCGCCGGCATCCTGACCACCTGCGCCAGTTCTGTCGCACGGATCGCAATGCGGGTGTCGCCGACCGCCAGCAGCGCGTAGAGGGTGGCGGTGTTCGCCGTGACACCCGCGCCTTGCGCCAGCAGCGCGGCGGCGCCATCGGCACCGCTGTCGCCACCGCCCTGACGTCCGGCATCGTCCGCGATGCCAGCAGTGCTGTCACTGTCATCACCGCCATGCCACGCCCCCGCCAGCGCAATCATCCGTGCCACATCGAGCACGCTGACCACGCGCCCCAGTTCGTCCGATTTGACCACGCTGTCGAAGACTTCGTCGGGATCCTGGTCGTGCAGCACCCGGGTGGGTGCCGGCACGTCGGTCATGCCCACCACGGCGTCCACCCGCAGGCCGATGCTGCGCCGGCCATCGCCGAGCACCAGGATGCGCGCGGTCTTGTCACGCGCTGGCGCATTATTGAGAACCTCGCCAACATCGACCCAGCGCGCCAGGTCCACCACCGGCACCAGCGCCCCCGCGTGTTCGGCCACACCGCACAGCGCGCCCTGGCGGCGCGGCAGCGGGTGCAGGGCGCCGGCCAGCGGCAGCGCCTGCAGCACTGCCCCCACCGGCACCCCCACCGTCACCGTCCCGACCGTGGCGATCGCCAGCCGGACCGTGGCAATCGCCGTTTCGCGCACAGCTGCCATGTCAGTGCTTGGGCGTGATGGTTTCAAGCTCGGTCAGCAGTGCCGAGGCATCGTGCGTGGCGCTGGCCTGCGCCGAGGTCGATGCATGGATCTGGCCGATCGACTCGCTGGTGCGGGCCACCGACCGCACGATGCGCTCGAACGCCGCCTCCACCTCGCCCGACAGGCGCGTGCCTTCGTCCACGCGGTTGACGGTTTCGTTGATCAGCTTGGCGATTTCGCGGGTGGCCACGGCCGACTTTTCGGCCAGCTTGCGCACCTCGTTGGCCACCACCGAAAAACCGTAACCATGTTCGCCGGCGCGCGCCGCCTCGATGGCGGCGTTGAAGGCCAGCAGGTGGGTCTGGCTGGCGATGTCGCTGATGGTATCGATGATCTCGTGCACATCACCCGACGACTTCTGGATCGCCACGATGGCGTCCTTCGAGCGCGTCAGCAGCTCGCTGCCGTCGGCCGCTTCCACCTGGGTCTGGCCGGCCATGCCGGCGGTCTGCTGCGAGCCGTCGGCAATCTCGCCGATCGACTGGGTGAGCTTGGACAGCACGCTGGAGATGGCCTGCACCTTTTCACTGACCAGCATTTCGCGCTGCACCTGGTCGGTCACGTCCATGGCGAACTTGACCACCTTGTAGGCCTTGCCGTTGATGTCGAGGATGGGGTTGTAGGTGGCGAGGATCCAGATGTCGGCGTTGTGCTTGCCGCGCCGCTTGAACAGCCCGGACTGGAACTCTCCCTGGCCCAGCGCCGCCCAGAAATTGCGGTACTGCGCGCTCTTGACCAGGTCCTCCTCGCAGAACAGGCTGTGGTGCGCGCCCACCACTTCGTCCTCGGTGTAACCCATGGTGCGCAGGAAGTTGTGGTTGACCGACAGTACGTGGCCGCGCATGTCGAATTCGATCACGGCCTGCGAGCGGCCCAGCGCTTCGAGCTTGCCGCGCGACTCGCCACTGAGTTTCTTCTGCTCGGTGATGTCGGTGGCAAATTTGACCACCTTCATCGGCTTGCCCTCGGCGTCGAAAATCGGGTTGTACGAGGCCAGTATCCACACGTCCTTGCCGCTCTTGGTCACGCGCCGGTATTCGCCGGCGTTGAACTCGCCGCGTCCCAGGCGCTCCCAGAACGCCAGGTAGTCGGGCGAGTGCACGAAGGCGGTGTCGCAGAACATGCGATGGTGCTGGCCGCGCACTTCGTCGAGTCCATAGCCCATGATGTTGAGGAAGTTGTCGTTGGCGGTGAGGACCTTGCCCTGCAGGTCGAATTCGATCACGGCCTGCACCCGGTTGACGGCCAGGTTCTTGCCTTCGAAGTCGGCGTTGCGGGTTTTTGCCTCGGTGATGTCGGTGGCAAACTTGACGACCTTGAAAGGCTTGCCGTTGGCGTCGAAAATCGGGTTGTAGGTGGCCTGTATCCATACCGTGCGGCCGGTCTTGGACATGCGCTTGAATTCGCCGGCGTGCAGTTCGCCCGAAGCCAGGTGCTGCCAGAAGGCGCGGTATTCGGCCGAGCGGCTGAAGGCCGGCTCGCAGAACATGGCGTGCTGCTGGCCAACCACTTCATCGAGCGTGTAGCCGAGCGCGTTCAAAAAATTGTTGTTGGCGTGGAGGATCTTGCCGGTCAGGTCGAATTCGATCACGGCCTGGGCGCGGTTGACGGCGTCGCGCTTGCCCTGGAATTCGGCAGCCGCGAACTTCTGCGCGGTGATGTCGGTGGCAAACTTGATCACCTTGACCGGCTTGCCGTCCGGTCCCAGCACCGGGTTGTACGAGGCGGCAATCCAGATATCCTTGCCGCCCTTGGCGCGGCGCTTGAATTCGCCGGAGTGAAATTCGCCGTCGCCGAGGTGCTGCCAGAATTCCTGGTATTCGGCCGAGGCGGCGTAGTCGGCTTCGCAAAAGATGCGGTGGTGCTTGCCGACGATTTCCTCGAGCGTGTAGCCGACCGCGGCCAGGAAGTTGGCGTTGGCGTGCAGGATGGTGCCGTCGAGCTGGAATTCGATCACCGCCTGCACGCGGTTGATCGCGTCCAGCACCGACATGGCGGTAGCCAGCCGGGTTTCCTGGTCCAGGCAGGTCAGCTCTTCAGTCGAATTCTTCATCGCAAGTCTCTCATAGGTAAAACGGGCGCAACCAGTGTAGCGCCGCGCCTTCACCTGTGAGAACAAAGCTGACAGGGCAACAACAGAAATGTGTCGCGCCCGTTGTGTTATTGCATCAGAGTATTAACTTCCCAACTCGAAGTCATTAGCCCATCGCCGTATCGAGCACCATCATGATGATGAAGCCGACCACCAGCGAAAATGACGCCGTGCCGTAATTGCCGCGACGTTGGGCCTCCGGCACCACGTCGTGGCAGATCACGTACAACATGGCGCCTGCCGCACCCGCCAGGCCCCATGGCAGCAGGGCGGCCGAGGCCTCGATCAGCAACGCGCCGATCACCGCGCCGATCGGCTCCACCACGCCGGACAGGGTGCCCAGCGCGGCCGAAAACAAGCGCCCGTAACCGGCCACGCGCAGCGCCATCGCCACGACCATGCCTTCGGGAATATCCTGGATGGCGATGCCGGTGGTGAGGGCGTTGGCCTTGCTCAGGTCCACCCCGGCGTAGCCGACGCCGATGGCCATGCCTTCGGGAATATTGTGGATGGCGACGGCGCCGACGAACAGCCAGGCCCGCACCAGGGTATTGGCTTGGTCGGACTTGCTGTTGTCGAGCACATTGTCGGAGCGGACCAGGCGTTCGAGCAGCATCACCACCAGCATGCCGAGCAGGATGCCGCCACCCACCATCAGGCTGGCGGCCATCGGCGTGTTGCCGGCGCCCTTGCTGGCGGCAATCGCCGGCAGCACCAGCGAGAACGAGGTGGCGGCCAGCATGATGCCGCCGCCCAGGCCCAGCGCGGCATCATAGGTGCGGGGCGAAAAACTTTGCGACAGCAAGACCGGCAAGGTGCCGACCGCCGTGGCGGCAGCGGCCCACAGGCCGCCGATCAGCGCGTGGTACACCGGCGGCGGCATGGCGGCCAACAGGTCCGGGCTGCGCATGGCCACCAGCGCGCACAGGCCGGCGATCAGGGCGGCGGTCAGCAGGCGGCCCGGCGTGAAGGAAATGGATCTGGGCATGAAAGATTAAAGTTGTTCGTTGGTACACACAGTGTACATGCTCCATGGTGTGCACGGCGCATCGCTTTCATCGACCAACTGTCTCACAATCGTGCGCTACCGCACGGATGTTAAAATTGCAAAAACCATTTCCACAGAGCGCGATGACCGTTGAAACCTCCCTCGTAGTCCAGGCCCTGCCGTTCGCCATCCTCGTGCTCGATGCGTCGCCCGAGTTTGTCATCCTGCATGGCTCCGACGAATACCTGGCCGCCACCATGACGTCCCGCGCCGACGTCATCGGCCGGCCGCTGTTCGACGCCTTTCCGGCTTCCTCCAGCGAAGCGGACGGTCCTGACCGCCTGCGCGTCTCGCTGAACGAAGTGCTGCGCACCGGGCGCATGCACACCATGGACTTGCAACGCTACGACGTGCCCAACCGCAAGGGCGATGGCTTCATCGTCAAATACTGGCTGCCCACCAATTTGCCGGTGCTGGGTGCGGACGGCCAGGTCAAGGCCATCGTCCACCGCGTGTACGACATGACGTCGCTGGTGCAGGGTTCGAATGGCGAGAACGCCTTGCCGGCCGGCGATCCGTCGGAGTACGTCAAGCGTTCGTTCGACGACCTCAAGCGCGTGATCGAGGTCGTCAAGGAAGGCGAACGGCGCCGCAGCGCGGCCGAGGCCCGCGCCACCGAGGCCGGCGAGCGGCTCGACCTGGCGGTGCAGGCCGGCGAGCTCGGTACCTTCTACTGCCCGATGCCAATGGGTAAAATCTACTGGAATGACAAATGCAAGGAACATTTTTTCGTGCCGCTCGATACCGAGGTCACGTTCGACCTGTTCTACCAGCTGATTCATCCTGACGACCGCGCCCACACCCGGGCCGCCGTGGAGGCGAGCGTGCGCGACAAGCAAATGTACGACGTCGAGTACCGCGCCCTGGCACCCGATGGGCGTGAACGCTGGCTGCGCGCCAAGGGCCGCACTTATTTCGACGCCAGCGGCGCGCCCACCCGTTTCGACGGCATCACGCTCGACATCAGCCGGCAAAAGCAGGTGGAAGCCGAGCTCTCGCGCAGCAACCGCCAGAAGGACGATTTTCTCGCCATGCTGGCGCACGAGCTGCGCAACCCGCTGGCGCCGATCAGCGCCGCGGCCGACCTGCTGGCGCTGGCGCCGCTCGAACCGGCCCGCATCGCCCGCATGAGCGAGGTGCTGTCGCGCCAGGCGCGCCACATGTCGGGCATGCTCGACGACCTGCTCGATGTTTCGCGCGTCACGCGCGGCATGGTGGAGCTCGACCGCACGGTGGTCGACTGCAAGCAAGTGGTGGCGGCCGCGCTGGAACAGGTGGCGCCGCTGATCGCGCAGCGTGGCCACCGCGTGCACACGCAGATTACCCACGAAGGCGCGCTGGTGCACGGCGACGACAAGCGCCTGGTGCAGGTGCTGGCCAACCTGCTGGGCAACGCCGCGCGCTACACGCCGGTCAACGGCAGCATCGACGTGGCGCTGCGGGTGGAAGGCGACGACGTGGTGGTGTCGGTGGCGGACAATGGGGTGGGACTGGACCAGGAGCTGGTGCCGCGCATCTTCGATTTGTTCGTGCAGGGCGCGCGCACGCCCGACCGCGCCCAGGGCGGCCTGGGACTGGGGCTGGCGCTGGTGCGCAGCATGGTCGAGCTGCATGGTGGCCGGGTGGCCGCCACCAGTCCGGGCGAGGGCATGGGCGCCACGTTGACGGTGTGGCTGCCGCGCCACCTGGCCGCGCCGCTGGCAGCAGCTCCTGCCGGCGGCCACCGTTACGACGCCACGCAGCCGTTGAAAATCGTGGTGGTGGACGACAATGTCGATGCCGCCTGGACCCTGGCCACCTGCCTGCGCGCCATCGGCCACGACGTTATCGAGATCAACAGCCCCCGGGCCGCGTTGGCGCTGGCGCCCGAACACACGCCCGACGTGTTCCTGCTCGACATCGGCATGCCCGAGATGGACGGGCGCGAGCTGGCGCGCCGCCTGCGTGCGCAGGCGCATACGGCCGGCGCGCGCCTGATTGCCGTCACCGGCTACGCCAACTCGGAGGAAGCCGATTCGCCGTTTGACCGCTACCTGGTCAAGCCGGTCGATTTCTCGGCGCTGGCGCGCCTGCTCGATTAGCGCCCAGGTGCCGGCGCGGACGATCTACCCGGCCATGGCAATCCCCCGCAACCGTTCCCGGTCCAGCAAGTCGATACGCCGGTTGTGCACCGCCAGCAAGCCGGCCACACGAAACTGCGACAGTTGCCGGCTCACGCTTTCCAGCGCCAGGCCCAGGTACGAGGCGATGTCGTCGCGCGACATGCGCAGTGTCACCGTATCGGCCGGGCAGCCATCGTCCCCGCCACCATCGGCCAGGTCGAGCAGCAGGGCCGCCAGCCGCTGTGGCGTCTTGGCCGTGCCCAGCATCAGCATGCTGGTTTGTTGGCGGTCGAGTTCGGCGCCGACCAGCTGGTGAAAACGCCGCGTCAGCGCCGTGTATTGCTTCATCATGCGCGTCAGGCTCGGGTACGAGATAGCGCAGACGGTGCTGTCGCACAGGGCCAGGGCGTCGCAGCGATGGCTGTTGGCGCCCAGCGATTCCAGGCCGAGCAAGCGGCCCGGTTGATGGAAGCCGATCACCTGGCGGCGGCTGCCGTCCGGCATGGCGCGCTCGGTTTTCAGCTGACCCTGCTGGACCGAGTACAAGGTGTCGAACGGCGCGCCGCGCGCGACCAGGCGCTGGTGGCGCTTGAGCACGTGGCGCCGCAGCACCACCTGGTGCTCGAAGGCGTCCAGCCCGGTGGCGTCGAGGCCGGCGGCCAGGCAGTGGCGGCGCGTGTCGCAGTCGAGGCAGCGGGGCGGCCGGTGGGTTGAAGTTGATTGCATGGCTGTGGCCCAAGTCACGATGGGCCGAGACTATCAACTCTTAACCGAAAAATATTTGATCCACGTCAAGTTTTTCAAGGTGAGCGGTAACAGTCAAATTCAAATTTGACTTGGATCAATTTTAATGTTGATGAAAATCATTATCCTTTGCCTTTCCGATTTATCGCCTAGGAAAATTAATGAGAACTGCGCCGCCTGCCGTCAGCACGGGCGCCATCGACGCCCTGAACCGACGCATTGCCGCGCTCGAAGCGGAACTGCGCGTGGCCACCGCCGCGTTCGAGACAGCGGAAGGCATGCTCGTGACCGATGCCCACGGCATCATCCTGCGCGTGAACCAGGGCTTTAGCCGCATCACCGGCTACGCCGCCCGGGAAGCGGTGGGCCAGCGGCCTGCCATGCTCAGCTCGGGCAAACACGATGCCGCTTTCTACCGCAAGATGTGGGACAGGATCCGCCGCGACGACCGCTGGGAAGGCGAAATCTGGAACCGCCGCAAGGACGGCCAGCACTATCCGCAGCACCTGAGCATTACCGCCGTGCGTGACCAGGGCGGTGATCTGACCAATTACGTGGCGGTGCTTACCGACATCACCCAACGCAAGGCGGCCAGCGAGGAGATCGAGATGCTGGCCTTTTACGATCCGCTCACGCGCCTGCCCAACCGCCGCCTGCTGCTCGAGCGGCTGCGCCAGATACTCAACGCCAGCCGCCTGCACGACCGCTACGGCGCGCTGATGTTCATCGATCTCGATAATTTCAAGACCCTCAACGACACGCTGGGGCACAACGTGGGCGACCTGTTGCTGCAGCAGGTGGCCGGGCGCCTGCAGGCGGCGCTGCGCCACGGCGACACGGTGGCGCGCCTGGGCGGCGACGAGTTCGTGGTGCTGCTCGAAGGCTTGAGCAGCGACCAGGACGAGGCGGCCGCCCACACAGAGATGCTGGCCACGGCCATTCGCAACGCGCTCAACCTGCCTTATCTGCTGGGTAGCCACACCTGTCACAGCACGCCGTCGATCGGCGTGACCCTGTTCCACAACGGCCATCCGCCGCAGCCCGACGAACTGTTGATGCAGGCCGATATCGCCATGTACCAGGCCAAGCAGGGCGGGCGCAACGGCATGCGTTTCTTCGACCAGGGCATGCAGGACCATATCAACGCGCGCGCTGACATGGAACGTGCGCTGCGCATCGCCATCGACCTGCACCAATTCGAATTGCACTACCAGATCCAGGTGGATCAGCACGGCCGCGCGCGCGGCGCCGAGGCGCTGGTGCGCTGGCGCGCCGATGGCAAGATGATGTCGCCGGCGCAGTTCGTGCCGCTGGCCGAGGAGACCGGCCTGATCCTGCAACTGGGTAGCTGGGTGCTGGAGGAAGCGTGTGCGCGCCTGCGCGCCTGGCAGGAAGATCCCGGCCTGCGCGCCTTGACCCTGGCAGTGAACGTGAGCGCAGCACAATTCCACCAGGCCGGGTTTTGCGAGCAGGTGCGCGGTGCCGTGGCGCGCCATGCGATCGATCCGCGCCTGCTCAAGCTGGAGCTGACCGAGGGCATCGTGCTGAAAAACGTGGAAGTCGCGGTGCAGAGCATGGCCGCGCTGCGCGCCATGGGCGTGCGTATTTCACTCGACGATTTCGGCACCGGCTATTCGTCGCTGCAATACCTGAAGCGCCTGCCGCTGAGCCAATTGAAAATCGACCAGTCCTTTATCCGCGACCTGGTCAACGACCGCAGCGACCAGGCCATCGTCACCACCATCATCGCCATGGCGCGCAGCCTGGGACTGGACGTGATTGCCGAAGGAGTGGAAACGCCCGACCAGCGCGCACTGCTGCAAAAGCTCGGCTGCTTCCACTACCAGGGCTACCTGTACGGCCGGCCGGTGGCGGTGGCCGACTTCGAGCAGCTGGTGTTGGGTCCACCGTCGGCTACACCGCGCGCTTGACCAGCAGGTTGCGGATTTCGCTGATCGCCAGGGCCGGGTTGAGGCCCTTGGGGCAGACATCGGCGCAGTTCATGATGGTACGGCAGCGGAACAGCCGGTAGGCGTCGTTGAGATCGTCGAGCCGCTTGTTGGTGTCCAGGTCGCGCGAGTCGGTGATGAAACGGTAGGCCTGCAACAGGCCGGCCGGGCCCACGAAGCGGTCCGGGTTCCACCAGAACGTGGGGCAGGCGGTGGAGCAGCACGCGCACAGGATGCACTCGTACAGGCCATTGAGCTGGTCGCGTTGCTCCGGGCTTTGCAGGCGCTCGCGCTCGGGCGGCGGGTCGTCGTTGACCAGGTAGGGCTTGATCGAGTGGTACTGCAGCCAGAATTCGCTGAGGTCGACGATCAGGTCGCGCACCACCGGCACGCCCGGCAGCGGACGCAGCACGATGGGCTGCGCCAGCTCGGCGATGGTGGTCACGCAGGCCAGCCGGTTCTTGCCGTTGATGTTCATCGCGTCGGACCCGCACACGCCTTCGCGGCACGAGCGGCGAAACGACAGGCTGTCGTCGAGATGGTCCTTGATATGGTTGATCAGGTCGAGCACCATGGTGCCGCGATAGCCTTCCACCACGTAGTCGCGCATGGCGGGGCGGCTGTCGGTGTCGGGATCGTAGCGGTAGATCGAGAGTTTGACCGGTGCGTTGGCGGGCATGGTGCGCTCCTAGTTCCGCGCCGACGCGGGCCGCGCCAGCAACTTGTACATGGCGTATGCGGCGCCGCCCCACAGCAGCGCCTTTTTGGCCGGCCCGACGCGCAGAGATAAAGCCGTGTACGGCGAACTTTCCCACACCGGATACGGCTGCAGGCCGCTGCGCTGCTGCAAGGCGCTGCCGTTGGGGGCGTGATGCGGGGCGTACAGCGCATCCTGGCGGTCGGCTGGGGCAGGGCGGTCGGACTGCTGCTGGCGGAACATGGTGGCCTCCGCATAGCGGTCGAACAGGCGCGGCATGTGGAAGCTGCCAACCGACATCAGCTTCGACGCGCCGCCTACGTAGATGTCGCGCTGCGGATGGCAGGCCGCGTGCAGGATCGCCTGCGCCACCAACTCCGGCGCGTACAGCGGCGGCGGCAGTTGCGGCTCGTGCGGCAGGTAGTTTTTTGCGTGCACGGTAAACATGGTGTCGATCGCGGCCGGCTTGATCAGGGTGACGGACATGGGCACCTTGTCCTTTTCGATCTCCATGCGCAGCGAATCGGTAAACCCTTTTACCGCGTGCTTGGACGCCGCATACATGCCCTGCAGCGGCACCGTGCAGTCGGACAGCTCGCTGCCAAGGTTGATCAGCGCGCCGCCACCGGCGCGCAGGTGTTTGAGCGCCTCGAGCGAGCCATGCACCACGCCCCAGAAATTGGTCTGGAACAGGCGGTGCCAGTCTTCTTCGGCCACCTGTTCGTGGCGCCCGAAAATCGACACGCCGGCATTGTTGACCCAGGTATCGATGCGGCCAAAGCGGCCGATGGCAGCCTGGCCCAGCTGCTCGACCTCGGCGCGCACGCCCACGTCGGTAGGCACGGTGAGTACCTGCGCGCCGCCCGCTTCCAGCTCGGTGGCCAGTTGCGCCAGGGCATCGCCGTCACGCGCAGCCAGTACCAGCGCGACACCTTCGGCAGCCGCCATGCGCGCGGTGGTCAGGCCGATGCCGCTGGTGGCGCCGGTGATCACCATCACTTGTTCCGGTAGTTTTTTTAATGACACTTTCATCGCTTGCTCCCATAGTGAGTTAGCGATGATTGTTGCAAGGCAGGCAGCCGTCATGTGTAGGACGAGGCCGCAGAGGCGAGTCGGATTGCCGGCGTATAAATTAAAATCTTTCCAGCGCGAATCCGACCTCCACAATGGTCATGGTCCTACAAGCGAACCCGCCCATCAGTGGAACAATAAGCGTTTTAGCGCTAGCAAGGAGTCATCATGTCCAAATGTACTTTCGCCACCGTCTTCGGCGTCGCTGCCTTGTGCCTGGCAGCACTGTCGCATGCCCAGAACACAACGCCGGTGCAACCGACCGGCACCACCGGCGCGACCGCCTTCCATCCTGCCGGGCAGGGCAAGGCTGAGGCCAACGCCAATACCACGTCCACTACCGACCAGGCTGGTAACGCGGGCATGCAGCAGCCGGCCAAGCCCGGCTTCGACAACAAGCCACCCAAGGGCGCCAAGGAAGACTGCCAGCGTCCGCAGGGCGGCGTCGATGCCAGCGGCGGCGAAAACCTGACCGCCACCGGCAAGCACAATACCTCGTGCACCGGCAAGGGCAAGTCGGACCAGCCTGTCAAGGCAGCCAAAGGCTAGCGGCTAATCGGCAGCCGGGGCGGCTCCCGCCTCGGCTTCCAGGTTGCCCTTGATGCGCATGAGCAGCGCCAGCAGCTGCGTGCATTCTGCGCCGCTCATGCCTTGCACCGCCAGGTTCGACACCTGCGCACCCATGCCTTGCAGGCTGTCAATCACTTGGTGGCCGAGCGGCGAGAGCCGCAGGCGCGTGCTGCGGCGGTCGCTTTCATCCACCTGGGCGTCGAGCAAATGGCGGTCGCGCAGGCCCTTGATCAGGCGCGCCACTTGCGCCTTGTCGCGCCCCGAATGGGCCACCAGCTCGCGCTGGCTGGCGCCCGGATGGCGGGCAAAAAATCCCAGCACCTTGTATTCCATGTGGGTCAACTCGTGTGCAGCTTCGCACGGCGTGTCGCGCAGTCCGCGCAACTGCATCGAGCGGTACAGGTGCATCACATTGTGGACGGCGTCGAACACGGCATCCGCTGGCTTGTCTTGCGATTGGTTGACAAGATCAACTGTTTTCGGTAAATTGGGGGACATTGTCAACTAAGGTGAACATCATGAGTGAGAATAATCGCATACAACGCGTGCGTCACGAAACCCGGATGCGCGAGGTGACGGTGGCGAAGGTGGAGCAACTGGCGCCGGATTTCGTTAGCGTAACATTCGAGGGCGAGAGCCTGGCCGATTTCGTCTCGTCCTCCTATGACGACCATGTCAAGTTCGTGCAGGAAGTGGCTGGCGAACGCGTGATGCGCGACTACACGCCGCGCCGCTACGACCGCGCCGCGCGCCAGCTGACCATCGAGTTCGCGCTGCACGCGCAGGGCGCCGCTTCCGACTGGGCCCGCGGCGTGGCCGTGGGCCAGCCGGCCATCATCGCCGGCCCGCGCGGCTCGATGATCATCCCGATGGATTACGAATGGCAATTACTGGCCGGCGACGACACCGCCTTGCCGGCGATTCGCCGCCGCCTGGAAGAATTGCCGGCCGGCGTCAAAGTGCAGGTGCTGGTGACGGGGCAAGCGGCCGAGCAGCTCGATTTTACCAGCGCCGCCACGGTGGAATTGCGCATCGTGGCCGATGCCGCAGCACTGGTGCAAGCCTTGCGCGACCTGTCCTTGCCTGAGGGCGACGGCTTCGTCTGGTTTGCCGGCGAAGCGGCAGTTGCCAAGCAGGTGCGCGACATTGTGTTCGTGGAGAAAGCCTTTCCGCGCCAGGCGGCGCGCATTTCGGCGTACTGGAAAGAAGGCGCCCTGGGCCACCACGAGAATCTGGAGTAGAACAGGTGGACACGTCCAAAAACCGGGCAATGACAAGGAGCAAAATAAAGTCGTTGCATTATTGCCGAAACGTTAGATTGCGCGCTTGTGCGCGGTGTGGGTAGTGCGACAATCGAGGCCTTCTTCAAGGAGATTCACGATGTCGAGCAGCCATACCTATCGTCCCGACCTGGTATCGTCGGAAATAGTCCAGACCGGCATCGAGCTGGCGGACAAGAACGGACCGGCCAGTGCCGCCGCCTACCTGAGCGGGCGCGGCGTGCTGGAACCGGTCATCAACCGCGTGCTGTCGGAGCCGGCGCAGCGCCGCAACATGGGGCGCCTGCGTGGCAAGGATGAACACGCGCTGGCCGAAGAAGCGTCGCGTTATAAATTCATGTTGTGATGTTGTTGCTTTGCCACGGACGGCGGCCACCCAGGCAGGTGGACGGCGCCGTGGCGTTTCCCCATCCTGCGCGGGTGGCGGCCATGGTTCCCGGCATTTTCTGATCCCTCGTATGTTGCGATGCAATACGGATAAATCTTTACAAAATCCGCCATTCCGCTAAAGTTCAGTCAGCAATGATAACGCTAACTTTTGATCTACCGGCGTCATCTACCATCTTTCCCAATAATGAACAGAGTCAAGCACATGCAATCATCGGTTTTGAGAATGGAAATGTTAGCGCTAACTTGGTGGCGAGTATGAGCGTGGTGCGCTGGGTGGTGATGGGCGTGAGTGGTTGCGGCAAGAGCACCGTGGGCCAGGCGCTGGCTACGCGCCTGCAAGTAGCGTTTGTCGAAGGTGACCAGTTTCACCCGCCGGCCAACGTGGCCAAGATGTCGGCGGGCCTGCCGCTGGACGACGACGACCGCGCCGGCTGGCTGCTGGCCCTGCAGGCGGAATTGCGGCGGGCGGCCGAAGAGGGCGTGGGGCTGGTCGTGTCGTGCTCGTCGCTCAAGCGCCGCTACCGCGACCTGCTGCGTGCTGGCGACCCGGCGCTGCGTTTCGCCCACCTCGACGGCCCGCGCGAATTGATCGCGGCCCGCATGCAGGCGCGCCATGACCACTATATGCCGCCGTCGCTGCTCGACAGCCAGTTCCGCGACCTGGAGCCGCTGCAGGCCGACGAGGCGGGAGTGACGCTCTCGATCACGGTGGCGCCGGAGCAGCTGGTAGCGCGCATCCTGGGCGACGAATAACTGTAACAGGCATCAAAACATAACCACAGCAGCGGACCGTCAATAGTACCGCGCGGACAACACACACAAACAAAAGAAGATCGGAGACACCATGCAACATCCAACCCCTACCCGTCAAACCATCATGCGCCTGGCCGTGGCCAGCGCCTGTGCCTGTTTCGCCCTGTCGGCCCAGGCGCAGCAAGCCGCCGCCGAGCCGCAAGCAGCACCTGCCGAAGCGACACCGGTCCCAGCTCCGGCCCCGGCCCCGGAACCGGCTGCCGAAGTGGCGAAGGAAAACGTGGTGACCGTTTCCGGTTCGCGCATCGCCGCACGCGGCTTCACGCAACCGACGCCCACCACGTCGCTCGGCGCCGACGACCTGGCCAAGACCGCCAAGCCCAATTTGTTCAATGCGATTGCCGAATTGCCGGCCCTGCAAGGCAGCACCGGCCGCACCACCAGCACCAACAGCACCAGCAGCGGCGTGCAGGGTTTGAGTTCGCTGAGCCTGCGCGGCCTCGGTGCGATCCGCACCCTGACCCTGCTCGACGGCCAGCGCGTGGTGGGCGCCAACGTCACCGGCGTGACCGACGTCAGCCAGTTTCCGCAACTGCTGATAAAGCGGGTGGACGTGGTGACCGGCGGCGCCTCGGCCTCGTACGGTTCGGACGCCATCGGCGGCGTGGTCAACTTCATCACCGACAAAAAATTCGAGGGCTTCAAGGCCAATGTCGAAGGCGGCATGACCAAGTACCACGACGACAAGAACGGTTCGCTGCAAGCGGCCTGGGGCAAGGCCTTCCTGGACGATCGCCTGCACGTGACGGCCAGCGCGGAATACGGCCGCGAGAAGGGCATCGAATCGCCGGGCTTCGGTGAAGTGGGTCCGAACGGCCGCAACTGGTACAAGAACCCGGCCTTCCAGGTGCGGCCATTGAGCCAGACCAACGACGGCAAGCCGCAGTACACAGCGATCGAACACGCGCAGCAATACCAGTATTCGAAATTCGGCCTGATCACCAGCGGCCCGCTGCAAGGCACGGCGTTCGGCGCCAATGGCCAGCCGTACAAGTTCAATTACGGTTCCAACGGCGTGCCGACCGGCACTGGTGCGGTCACCAACTGCGTCAACCCGTTCTGCGTGGGCGGTGACCTGAGCGGCAGCGTGGGCGCCGGCACCAACCTGGCCATGGACCTCACGCGCCAGGTGGCTTACACCCGCGTGGGCTTCGATCTCAGTCCCGACCACGAAATCTATTTCACTGCCAATTACGGCAAGGTGAAATCGGAGTTTTCGCCCAATCCCGGCGCGGCCAAGAACGCCAACCTGACTATCCAGTGCGACAACCCCTATTTGCCGGCATCCATCGCTGCCGCCTGCGCTGCCAACAACATCACCAGCTTCCAGTACGGCACCGCCAACGCTGTGTTCCCGCAAAACATCAACGTCCATCCGACCCGTGAAATGAAGCGGGTGGTGGTGGGCGCCAACGGCAAGTTCCAGCTGGGCGGCAAGGAATGGTCGTACGACACGTATGCCGAACACGGCGTCAACCGCACCGACATCATCGTCCACGACATGACGCTCAATGCGCGCTATAACGCCGCCATCGACGCCGTGCGCGCACCGGATGGCAGCATCGTCTGCCGCAATGCGGTGGCCGCCGCTGCCGGCTGCCGGCCGTTCAACATCATCGGCGACGTGCCGGTGGACCAGGCCGCCTGGCGCTACATCGCGCCGGAAAACGGCCCGCAGCAGCACACCCGCCAGACCCAGGACGTGGCCAGCATCAACTTCAACGGCGAAGCGTTTTCGTCGTGGGCCGGCCCGATCGCGATCGCCACCGGCGCCGAGTACCGTCGCGAGCACTACAAGGTGACCGGCGACCCTTACGGCAACGGCATCTTTGCCGACAGCCCCAACACCGCCGACTACCCGGCCGACCCGTTGCTCAATACCACGGTGGGCAACAACTGGTACGCCGGCAACTACCACAACGCCCAGGGCACGTACAACGTCAAGGAAGCGTACGTGGAGCTGAATGTGCCGGTGCTCAAATCGGCCACCTGGGGTGAGGCCAACGTCAACCTGGCCGACCGCCACACGAAGTACAGCACCTCGGGCAACGTGGAAAGCTGGAAGCTGGGCGCCAGCTGGAAAACCGGCCTCGACGGCTGGCGCCTGCGCGCGGTCACGTCCAAGGACGTGCGCGCGCCCAACCTGAGCGAGCTGTATGCGGCGCAGGTGGTGGTCAACAACATCGTGCAGAGCCAGGGCAACACGGTGGCGATCCAGCAGCGCACTGTGGGCAACACCCGCCTGCGTCCGGAAATCGCCCGCAACACCATCGTCGGCATCGTGCTGTCGCAGCCGTCGTGGGCGCCGGGCTTCTCGGCCTCGATCGATTACTTCGACATCAAGGTCGATGGCGTGATCTCGGCCCTGACCGCGCAGCAGGAAGTCGATCTGTGCGCGGCCGGCAACCAGGAAATCTGCGGCGCCGTCTCGCTGAACAATCCGGTAGCCACCAATAACTTCGTCACGGTGCAGGCATTCAACCTCGCTTCGCTGCGCAGCAAGGGCTACGACCTGGAAGGCTCGTACCGCATGAACCTGAAGGACTGGGGCCTGCCGGGCCGCCTGACGCTGCGTGCACTGGTCACCCGCAACATCAGCTTCCTGACCGATCCGGGCGTGGTGGGCACCATTCCGTCGGAAGGCGCTGGCGCCAACCTGGGCACCACGCCGCGCTGGAAGGGCCTGGCCTCGCAGTCGTGGGATACCGACAAGTACAGCCTGACGTTGTCCCAGCGCTGGATCAGCAAGGGTGTGTACAGCAACGAGTACATCGAGTGCCAGACCGATTGCCCGGTTTCCACCATCATCCACCCGACCATTGCCGACAACAAGATGAAGGGCGCGTTCTACGTGGACCTGGGCGGCAGCTACAAGTTCAGCGACAAGCTCACCGGCTTCTTCAAGATCGACAATATCGGCGATGTCAATCCGGCGCCGGCGCCACAGACCAACCTGAGCTTCGGCATCAACCCGCAGCTGTACGATGTGCTGGGCCGCGTGTACCGCGCCGGTATGCGCTACAACTTCTAAGGGGACGGCATGCGGCTCGCATTCAAGCTCGGTTGGCTGGCGGCGTCGCTGTGGTGCGCGACCTGGTGCGCGGTGGCCGCTGCCCAGCCGGCTGCCGGTCCCGTGCACCTGTTGTGGCCCGACGGCGCGCCTGGCGCCGAGCGCCGCCACGGCGAACCGGAGACCGTGCACGACACCTACGTCTCCAACATCCACGATCCGTCGGTCACGGTGGTGGCGGCCGATCCGCGTCACGCCAACGGCGCGGCAGTGGTCATCGCCCCCGGCGGCGGCCATCGCATGCTGGTGTGGATGAACGAGGGCATGGTGGCGGCGCGGGCCCTGAACCGGGTGGGCGTGACCGCCTTCGTGCTGAAGTACCGTTTGGCGCGCGACGAAGGTTCCACGTATTCGATCGAGCGCGACGCGGCAGCCGATATGCGGCGCGCGGTGCGCTGGGTGAGGGCGCATGCAGCAGAATACAAGATCGATCCACAGCGGGTGGGCGTGATGGGCTTTTCGGCCGGCGGCGAACTGGCCACGCTGGTGGCCGACCACGCCGCACCGGCGCCGGCCGGCAAGCCCGATGCGGTGGACCGGTATAGCGCCCGACCGGACTTCCAGGTGCTGGTGTATCCGGGGCCGTTGGGCGTGCCGGCGACCGCCGCCACCGCCGCGCCGCCGGCATTCATCGTGGCTGGCTCCAACGACAAGTGCTGCGCGCCGCCGTCGATCGCGCTGTATCAACAGCTGATCGCGGCCGGCGTGTCGGCCGAGCTGCACCTGTATGCCGATACCGACCATGCATTCAATATGGGGCAGCGTTCGGAGCGGTTGTCCGATGTGCATTGGCCGGACCGCTTGGCCGACTGGCTCGCTGATGGGGGCTGGCTGGTGCCGGGTGGGGGCAAGACGGGTGTGCCGTCACCAGCGGTGGTGAAATAACGGCTGCCATCCCGGCAAGTGCGGGATGGCAGGTATTTAGTGTGTGAGCTTGAGTATCAAGGCGGCGATCAGTGCCATTTGCAGCACGCCCACCGAGACCACCCAGCGGATCAACTCGCTCTTGACCTCGGCAGCACTGCGGTCGATTTTCAGGTTGAGGGTCGTACCCAGCGACTCAATCGAGGCCTTGACGCCACTCAGTTCCTGCGCAACGTCCTGCTTGCTCGAATAGCGCTCGGCCACATTGGCGCATTCCTTGCCAATGACTTCGGCAAGGACTTCAGACTGGACTTTGGCCTGCGCATTGGTAAAACCGGCGCTTTCCAGGCGCTCCATCATTTTCAGGGTGTCGAACGGTATCGTGGTCATGGGATCCTCCAATAGACAATGCTGACCTGGCTGCATCGCATATGCCTTGACCCCAATCATATCACCGCTTAAAACTGGTGTCTGCGCCTTCCCGGCGCGACACCTTATCGCGACAACTGGCGCCGCACCTCGCCGACATTGCGTCCCACTTCGCGCACCACGGCGATCAGCTTCGATGGCGTGACGCGAAATTCCTGCGCCCAATATGCCACCGCCTGGGCAAGGTTCGGGTTGATGTAGGCCTGGTGGCGGAAGTCTCCGGTATTGTTGTGTTGTTGGGTGTTCATGATGTCTGTCCGATAATTCCTGGGGCGATCATGATGTCAGTTTATTATGCAGCACTCCGTGCAGTTGCTCACATAACTGAATATAGCCGATGTTTTCTTGACGCAAGGCCAAGCTATCACGATAATAGCAATCATTCTCAATTACTATCAGGCCTTGCTGTGAAATCTACGTTTTCCGCGCCCAACCCCCGCGCGTTTGCCGTGCTCGTTGCTGCTGCATTGACCGCCTGGGCGCCTGCCGCCCAAGCCCAAGCTCAAGCCCAGGATGCAAGCGACGCCAACACCGTGATCGTCGCCGCTTCGCGCTCCAACATCGCCGCCAACCAGGCGCCGCAAACGGTGGTCATCATCAAGCAGGAAGACATCGAACAGCAGCTGGCCATTTCCGGCAATTCGTCCGACGTGTTGTCGAGCATCCTGCCGTCGTACACCCCCAGCCGGGGCAAGATGAACGGCTCGGGCGAGACGCTGCGCGGCCGCACGCCGTTGATCCTGGTGGACGGCGTGCCGCAATCGAACCCGATGCGTCCCACCGGCCGCGAAGCGCACACCATCGATTTTTCGATGGTCGAGCGGATCGAGATCGTCCAGGGCGCCAACGCCATTAACGGCCTGGGCGCCACCGGCGGCACCATCAACATCATTACCAAGCGTCCGCAAAAGGGTACCGTCAACCAGTCGTTCGAAGTGCAGACCACGCTGCCCACCACCGACGTCGGCAGCGACACCGCCAGCTACAAGACCTCGTACAACGTCAGCGGCCGCAATGACAAGTTCGAATACCTGTTCGGACTCAGCTATGAAGACCAGGGCCTGTACCTCGACGGACGTGGCCGCTCGATCGGTGCCGACACCACCCAGGGCGACCTGATGGACTCGCGCAGCTACGACGCGCTGGTCAAACTGGGCTACTGGTTCGACGACAACCAGCGCCTGCAACTGTCCGTCAACCGCTACAAGATCAAGTCCAAGGCCAACTACCAGGTGGTGGCCGGCGACCGCGCGCTGGGCATCCCCAGCACCTCGGTCAAGATTACCCCGGAAGGCACGCCGCCGTGGAACGACGTTTGGACGTCGAGCCTGAGCTACCGCCACGCCAACCTCGCCGGCATGGAACTGACCGCGATGATCTTCAACCAGGAGTTCGAAGGCCTGTTCGGCGCCGATATCTCGGCCACCTTCCAGGACCCGCTGATCGCGCCCACCGGCACCCTGTACGACCAGTCGCGCTCCGTGGCGTCGAAATACGGCAGCAAGGTGGGCCTGGGCCGTGATGATTTGCTGAATGGCCGCCTGAAGCTCACCGTCGGTTTCGACACCCTGTTCGACAAGGGCAAGCAGGACCTGTACCTGACCGGCCGCACCTACGTGCCCAACTCCGAATACCGCAATTACTCGCTGTTCGCCCAGGGCGAGTACAAGCTGCTCGACAACCTGACCATGCACGCCGGCGCGCGCAAGGAAAAGGCCGACCTCACGGTGGACACCTACCGCACCCTGGCCCAGTACCGCCGCGTGCTGGTCCAGGGCGGCAAGCTCGATTTCAGCGAAGAGCTGTACAACGCCGGCCTGGTATGGAATCCGGCTGCGGGCCTGACGCTGTTTACCAGCTACTCGGAAGGCTTCGGCATGCCCGACATCGGCCGCGTGCTGCGCTCGATTAACACGCCAGGGCAGAGCGTCGCGAACATGCGCGACCTGGCGCCTATCCTGACCCGCAACGTGGAACTGGGCGGGCGTTACCACAAGGGCGCGTGGGACCTGGACGCCGCTTACTTCCGCGCCAACTCCGACTTCGGCACCCGCGTGATCGCCGTCAACGGCGCCTTCATGATGGCGCGCGAGAAAACCCGTACCGAGGGCCTGGACCTGGGCGCGGCCTACCGCATCAACGCCGCGCACCGCGCCAAGGTGTCGTACGCGTACACCAAGGGCCGCTACGACACCAACGCCGATGGATCGCTCGACGGCAAGCTCGATGGCCTCAACGTGGCGCCCAACCGCGTGATCGCCACCTGGAACGCCGACTGGAACGACCGCTGGTCCACCTTCGTGCAGGCGCAGCACGCGTTCAGCCAGTCGTTCGACGAGGCCGCCAAGGAGTTCAGCGGCTATTCGCTGGTCGATGCCACCACCAGCTACAAGCTTGGTAAAGGCAACGGTGAACTGCGCCTGTCGGTGGCCAACCTGTTCGACAAGGACTACATCACCTATTACTCGCAAAGCGCGCTGATCGAACCGAAGCGCTATTTTGCGGGCCGTGGCCGCACGCTGAGCCTCGGCTACGCGCTGCGGTTCTGACGTGACGCAGCCCGGCGCCAACGCCGCCGCCCGCGCCGGCTCGCCTGGCGCGACGCAATTGCCGGCATGGCCGTCCATGGCATTGCGTATTGTCGGCGCCATTGCCGGCGGCTACGCAGTGACTGCCCTGGCCGTAGCGGCGTGCAGCGCCGCGCTCGCGCACGCCGGCATGGCGCGGTCCGAGGCGGTAGCCTTGTGCGCCATGCTGGGCTTCGTGGTGTACCTGGTACTGGCGCTGTGGGCTTTTGCGGTGCGCAGCGTGGTCCGCCTTTGGCTGGCGCTGGTCGCTGGCGCAGCGCTGCTGGCGTTGCTCTGGTGGGCGGTGGCCTGACATGGGCGGCACGTTTACCAAGTCGATGGCGCTGCTGCACACGTGGGCGGGCGTGATCATCGGCAGCCTGCTGTTCGCCATCTTCTGGTTCGGCACCCTCAGCGTGTTCGGCAGCGAGATCGATCGCTGGATGCTGCCGCAAACCCGCATCGCAGTTGCGACCGTGCCGCTGTCGCTGGACCGGCTGGCGGCAACGGCAGCGCCCGAAATCCCTGCCGGCGCCAAACAATGGCGTATCGACCTGCCCACCAGCCGCAGCCCGGTGGCCGAGCTGACCTGGCGCGGTGGCGACGGCGCCGAGCATGGCCGCTTGATCGACCCGAATCGCTACACCTTGCTGGCGCCGCAGCAGTCCGATGCGGCCACCGGTTTCCTGGTGCCGTTCCACTATTCGCTGCACATCAAGTGGCTGGACCTGGGTAAATGGCTGGTTGGCCTGGCCGCCATGAGCATGCTGGCGCTGCTGGTCTCCGGGGTGGTGATCCACAAGAAAATCTTCAAGCAGTTTTTCACGTTCCGGCCGCACAAGCGTCTGCAGCGCAGCGCGCTCGATTTGCACAACCTGACCGGGGTGGTGGCGCTGCCGTTTCACTTCATGATCACGCTCACGGGCCTGATCATCTTCATCACCATCTACTTCCCGCAACTGCACGCGGGCGCCTACGGCGAGGGCGCCAAGGCCAAGGCCACGTTCATGGCCGAGGCCTACGGCAAGTACACGCGCAAGCCGGCCAGGGCGCCGGGCCAGCTGGGCTCCATCGACGCCATGCGCGCGACCGCGGAAAAAACCTGGGGCGGCGGTGCGCCGTACTTCGTGCGCGTGTTTCACCCCGGTGACGCCAACAGCTACGTCGAGCTGCGCCGGTCGTACGCCAGCGACGTCACCATGAACCTGGACCAGATTTACTTCGACGCGCAAACGGGCCGCGTGCTGGCGCGCTTCGAGGCGGGCCCGGTGATGACGGCGCAGCGCTTCATCTCCGGCATGCACTTCATCCGCTTCGACCATGCGCTGCTGCGCTGGCTGTACTTTGCTGGCGGCCTGGCCGGGTGCGTATTGATCTGCACCGGCTTCCTGTTCTGGATCGAGGGGCGGCGCGCACAGCACGCGAAGAAGGGACTGGCCGGCGTACGCGTGGTGGAGGGACTGGCCATCGGCAGCGTCGCCGGCATCGTGCTGGCCACGCTGGTGTTCATGGTGGTCAACCGATTACTGCCGATATTGGGTGACAATGCGGCGGCCAGCGCCCTGCACGAAGTGCAGGCGTTCTACGGCGCGTGGGTCGTCACGTTCGCGCACGCGTGGTGGCGCGGCCGCGCCGCTTGGCGCGAACAGGCGATGGTCATCGGGGTGCTGGCGGTACTAGCGGTGGCGCTCAATTGGGCCATGACCGGCGGTCATTTGCTGACAGCCCTGGTGCAGGGCCAGCCTGGCGGCGCCGGGGTCGTGGGCGTCGCGGGAGTCGATACTATGTTGCTGTGCGTGGCGCTGGGCGCCGCTTACATTGCCAGGCGTTTGCGCACTTCGTAGAGGTTGCGGCCCACTTCGCGCACGACTGCGATCAGGCGCGCGGGCGGAATATGGAATTCCTCGGCCCAGTAGCGCACTTCCTGCACGTGGTTGGGATTGATGAAACCCTGGCGGGTCGCTACGGTGGCATTGGTATTTGAATATGCTTGCATGATCGTCCAGCTCCATTCTGCGTAAGGGTGTCTCAGCCGTACTACTGTGCCACTGCTGGCATTCGGTGTCGAGACATACCCTTAACGCACGAAGTGCGCCGGCGGTTGACACCGGCAGGGCCATCAGACAAGTGTTGCTTATTTGCCCGGATCCTTCATGTTCGGGAACTGGTCGAACTCGATGTTATAGACCTCGTTGCCAACCTTTTCCACTTTGCGCACGTAAACCGTCTGGACGATGTCGCGGGTGGCCGGGTCGATCGCGATCGGGCCGCGCGGGCTGGCCAGCTTGATCGTCTTGAGCACTGCCATGGCCTGGTCGCCATCAATTTTGCCGTTCAATTTGCGTGCCACCTCGTAAATCGCGGCCATGCCGTCGTAGGCGGCCACCGCCATGAAGTTGGGCCGGCCGCCGCCCGGATTGGTGGCCGCAAAGCTTTTCAGGAAGGCGGCGTTTTCCGCCGACTTGTGGGCGGCGGAATAGTGGAACGTGGTGATCACGCCCAGCGTGGCGTCGCCCATGGCCGGCAGCACGTGGTCGTCGGTCAGGTCGCCGGTGGCGATGACCTTGATGCCGGCTGCGGCCAGGCCGCGCTCGCGGTAGCCCTTCATGAAGGCGATGCTTTGTTCGCCGGCCGGCACGAAGATGAACACGGCGTCGGGCTTGGCGTCCTTGATGCGCTGGATGTACGGCGCAAATTCCGGATTACGCAGCGGCACGCGGATCGCCTCGGTGACGGTGCCGCCGCCTTTGACCAGTTCCGCCTTGAAGGCGGCTTCCGCATCGATGCCGGGGCCGTAGTCGGCCACCAGGGTCACCACTTTCCTGATATTGTTTTTGGCAGCCCATGTGGCCATCGGCGCCGAGACCTGCGGCAATGTCATCGAAAACCGTGCGATGTAGTCGGACTTGGTGGTGATCGACGACGTGGCCGCGTTCATGATGATCATCGGCTTTTTGGCCTGCTGGGCGATCGGCGCCACCGCCAGTGCCTCGGGCGTCAAACCGAAGCCGGCCAGGAAATCGACCTTGTCGCGCACCACCAGTTCCTGCGCCAGGCGCTTGGCGATTTCCGGCGCCGGGCCGGTGGTGTCCTTGACGATGATCTCGATTTTTTTACCGGCCACGATGGCCCCGTGCTGCGCCATATAGGCCTTGATGCCACCCTCGATCTGCTTGCCGTAGTCGGCAAAGGGACCGGAGAACGCCGCAATCACGCCGATCTTGATGGTGTCCTGCGCATAGGCGTTGGGGCCGATGGTCAGCGTCAGCGCGGCCAGCGCGATCGTGGTCAGGCCAGTCTTTACAAAATTTTTCCTGTTCATGCCGTCTCCTGTTTTTGTCTATGAAATACGTGGCGTGGCGCGGTTCATAACGTTGCATCGTCGCCCGACGATGATATCAGGCAGCTTGACATCATCGCGCGACAATCATAGTATCGAATTTATGTGCGATTAACAACCAGTTGTTCGATAATCGCACATGTTCATAAAGAGACAATAAAACCAACAGGAGACAGCAATGAAAAACAGTATCCGTGGCGCGGTGGCGCTGATGGCATGCGTAGGTGCTTCCGCAGCGATGGCCCAATCGAGCGTAACGGTGTATGGACTGCTCGACACCGGCGTGGTCCATACCACCAACGCCAACGCCGCCGGCGACTCGGTCACCAAGATGCCATCGCTGACCGGCTCCTTCCCGTCGCGGATCGGTTTCCGCGGCGCCGAGGACCTCGGCGACGGTCTGCAACTGGTGTTCACGCTCGAAGCGGGACTGACCATGGACAGCGGCGCGATGGGGCAGGGCAACCGCCTGTTCGGCCGCCAGGCGTCGGTAGGATTGAAAGGCGCCTTTGGCACTGTTACCCTGGGCCGGCAAATCAACATGACCTATATCGCCGGCATGAAGTCGGACGTGATGGGCCCCAACCTGTTCGCCATCGGCAGCATCGACCCCTACCTGCCGAACGCCCGCAGCGACAACGCCATCGGCTACCTGGGCAACTTCAACAACGTCGTGATCGGCGCCACTTACAGCACCGGGCGCGATGTATCGGCCGCCGGCGGCCCGGCAGCGACGGGCTGCCCCGGCGAAGTGGCCGGTAACGCCAAGGCCTGCCGCCAGATCACCGGCCTGTTCGGCTACGAGACGCCGGCCTGGGGTCTGAACACGTCTTACGACATCATGTACGGCAACGTCGGCGCGGCTGGCGGTTTGACCAGCAGCGACAACAGCGACAAGCGCGTGACCGTCAACGGCTACGTCAAGGTGGGCGAGGGCAAGATCGGCGCCGGAGTCGTCGACCGCACCACGCGCGCGGTGACCGGGCTGTCGGAATCGGACCTGTATTACCTGGGCCTGAGCTATCCGGTCACGCCGCTGACCACGCTCGACACCCAGGTGGCGCGGCGCGACCTGAAGAACAGCAATGCCGACGCCACCATGCTGGTGGCCCGCCTGACCTACTACCTCTCCAAGCGCACCGCCAGCTACGTCGGCATCGGCCGCATGAAGAACAGCGGCCTGTCGGCGATTGCGCTCGACGCCGGCGGCAGCGTCGGCGTGGGTAAAACCCAGAATGGCGTTATGGCCGGCCTGCGCCATTCATTCTAAAAGGTCATTTAAGCGGGGGCAGGGCTAGGCGCAGCGACGAAGACAGTGCGTGAGCACGGCGCGGAGCTGCAACGACGCCATGGCCCCGGTTAAATGGCCTACGGCAGCAAGATGGAGAGTTCCTGCGCCCCTTTCAGCAGCACCGGCAGGAACTCCTTCTCGAGCTGCCTGACACTCACGCGGGCCGCCTGGGCGCCGACGTTGAGGGCGGCCAGCACCGCGCCCGAGGCGCCGCGAACCGGCACCGCGATCGACCGCAAGCCCAGTTCCAGTTCCTCGTCGTTGATCGCATAACCCTGCTCGCGCACGCCGGCCAGGATCTCGCGCAGGCCTTTCTGGCTGACGACCGTGTTCTTGGTCATGGCGCGCAGCTTGGTGCTGGCCAGGTACTGGTCCAGTTCTGCGGGCGGCAGATGGGCCAGCATCACCCGGCCCAGCGAGGTGCAGTAGGCGGGCAGGCGGCTGCCGGTGTTCAGCGCCACCGACATCACGCGCGACGTGGCGGCGCGGGCCACGTACAGCACCTCGCCATCATCGAGCACCGCCAGCGAGCTCGATTCGTTGAGCGTGCGGCTGATGTTGTTCAGGTAAGGCTGGGCCGACACCGTGAGCGGCGTCGAGGACAGGTACGAGTAGCCGAGCGTGAGTACCTTGGGCCGCAGCGAGAAGTTGTTGAGCTCCGCGTCCACGTAACCGAGCTCGCGCAGCGTGTGCAGGCAGCGGCGCACGGCGGCGCGCGGGATGCCGGTCTTCTGGCTGATGTTGGCAATCGTTTGCGGCTTGCGCGAATCGCTGAATGCCTGCACCACGGCCAGGCCGCGCGCGAGCGACGTCATGAAGCTGGGATCGGTCATGGCGTCTATCTGCTCGGCGATGGTGGGCTCGCGGTCCTCGTCAATGGCAACGGCAGCGGCGGTTTCGGTTGGTTTGGCTTTTGACATGGCGTGATTTTAATCCAGGCGATCGATTCGATAGACGGTTTTTCTTGACCACCGCCGGAGCAAGTCATACACTGTTTGTGCGGTAATCAATCATTAGTTCGATTATCGCACAAACCGACACAAGAAGAATCACGAAAGCACACGATGATTGACAAAACTTTTGAATCACTGGAGCGCGCGGTGGCCGACATTCACGACGGCGCCACCGTCATGATCGGGGGCTTCGGCAACGCCGGCATGCCGTCGGCGCTGATCGACGCGATGATCGCGCAGGGCGCGCGCGAACTCACCATCGTCAACAACAACGCCGGCAATGGCGATACCGGCCTGGCCGCGCTGTTGAAGGCCAAGCGGGTGCGCAAGATCATCTGTTCGTTCCCGCGCCAGGCCGACTCGCAGCATTTCGATGCCTTGTACCGCGCCGGGGAAATCGAACTCGAACTCACACCGCAAGGCAACCTGGCCGAGCGCATCCGCGCCGCCGGCGCCGGCATCGGCGGCTTCTTCACCCCCACCGGCTACGGCACGCTGCTGGCCGAAGGCAAGGAGACGCGTTTGATCGACGGCCGCCACTACGTGCTCGAGTCGCCGATCCACGCCGACTTCGCGCTGATCAAGGCGCTGCGCGGCGACCGCTGGGGCAACCTGGTGTACCGCAAGACCGCCCGTAACTTCGGCCCGATCATGGCCATGGCGGCCAAGGTGGCCATCGCCCAGGTGCGCGACGTGGTGGCGCTGGGCGAACTCGATCCCGAAGCGATCGTCACGCCTGGTATATTTGTACAGCGGGTAGTCAAGGAGGCAGCATGACCGATTCCAACAAACGTTTTACCCGCGACCAGATCGCCGCGCGCGTGGCGCAGGACATTCCTGAAGGCGCTTACGTCAACCTCGGCATCGGCCTGCCGACCAAGGTGGCCAACTACCTGCCGGCCGAACGCGAAGTGTTCCTGCACAGCGAGAACGGCCTGCTTGGCATGGGCCCCGCGCCGGCGCCGGAAGACGAGGACGAAGACCTGATCAACGCCGGCAAGCAGCCGGTCACGCTGCTCACCGGCGGCGCGTACTTCCACCATGCCGATTCGTTCGCGATGATGCGTGGCGGCCACCTCGACGTGTGCGTGCTGGGCGCGTTCCAGGTCTCCGAACATGGCGACCTGGCCAACTGGCACACCGGCGCGCCCGATGCGATTCCCGCCGTGGGCGGCGCCATGGACCTGGCCATCGGCGCCAAGCAGGTGTTCGTGATGATGGACCACGTGACCAAGACCGGCGAAAGCAAGATCGTCGAGGCGTGTACCTATCCGCTCACCGGCGTGGCCTGCGTCAATCGCATCTACACCGACATGGCGGTACTCGATGTCACCCCGAAGGGCTTGACGGTGCTGGAAATGGCGCCGGGCCTGACGTTTGAAGAACTGCAGGCGGCCACCGGCGCCACGCTCTTGCCATGAAAGGATTGATGATGACCGATGCTTATATCTGCGATGCGATCCGCACCCCGATCGGCCGCTACGGCGGCGCCCTGAAAGATGTTCGTGCCGACGACCTGGGCGCGGTGCCGCTGCGCGCCCTCATCGAACGCAATCCCGGCGTGCAGTGGGACCAGGTGGACGACGTGTTCTACGGTTGCGCCAACCAGGCCGGCGAAGACAACCGCAACGTGGCGCGCATGTCGTCATTACTGGCCGGCCTGCCGGTCGAAGTGCCCGGCACCACCATCAACCGCCTGTGTGGCTCCGGTATGGATGCCGTGGGCACGGCGGCGCGCGCCATCCAGGCCGGCGACGCCAGCCTGATCATCGCCGGCGGCGTGGAGTCGATGACGCGCGCGCCGTTCGTGATGGGCAAGGCCGACAGCGCCTTCTCGCGCAATGCCTCGCTGCAGGACACCACCATGGGCTGGCGCTTCATCAACAAGGCGTTAAAAGATGCCTATGGCGTGGACACCATGCCCGAGACGGCGGAGAACGTCGCCACGGATTTCAATGTGAGCCGTGTCGATCAGGATGCCTTCGCGCTGGCCAGCCAGAACAAGGCCGCCGCCGCGATTGCCGCAGGCGTATTTGCGCGCGAGATCGTGCCAGTGACCATCCCGCAGAAGAAGGGCGACCCGGTGGTCTTCGCCCAGGATGAACACCCGCGCGCCACGACCATCGAGGCGCTGGCAAAACTCAAGGGCGTGGTGCGGACTGACGGCAGCGTTACCGCCGGCAATGCGTCCGGCATCAACGACGGCGCCTGCGCGCTGTTGATCGCCAGCGCCGAAGCTGCGCAGCAGCACGGTTTGACACCGCTGGCGCGCATCGTCGGCATGGCCACCGCCGGCGTGGCGCCGCGCGTGATGGGTGTCGGTCCGGTACCGGCGGTACGCAAGCTGCTGCGCCAGACCGGACTCACGCTCGAGCAGATGGACTGGATCGAGTTGAACGAGGCGTTCGCGTCGCAGGGCCTGGCCGTGCTGCGCGAGCTGGGGCTGTCCGACCTTGACCCACGCGTCAATCCCAACGGCGGCGCCATCGCGCTTGGCCACCCGCTGGGCATGAGCGGCGCGCGCCTGGTGACCACGGCCACCTGGCAGTTGCAGAACCACGGCGGGCGTTACGCGCTGTGCACCATGTGCATCGGCGTGGGGCAGGGCATCGCGATCATCATCGAAAAGGTCTGAAACGGTGTGATCTGATGTAAGACCGAGAATGTAAGACTGAGAATGGCAGGAGACAAAATGAACCAACAATACCAATACGGCGCCCCAGAGCGCCTGGAAATGAAATGGGGGCAGCCATGCTAGGCAATTTCGCTGGCGTGCTGTTCGACGGCATCGCTTATGGCAGCCTGCTGTTCCTGATCAGCGTGGGCCTGTCGGTCACGATGGGCATGATGAACTTTATCAACCTGGCTCACGGCGCCTTTGCCATGCTGGGCGGGTACGTCAGCGTGACTTTATTGTCCGCGTTGGGCGTGCCGTTCCTGGCCACGCTGCCGCTGGCGTTCATTGCCTCGGCGGTGGTGGGGCTGGTGCTCGAACGCCTGCTGTACCGCCGCCTTTACAAGGCCAGCCACCTGGACCAGGTGCTGTTTTCGATTGGCCTCACCTTCATGTCGGTGGCAGCCGCCACCTACTTCTTCGGACCTACCCAGCAGCCGGTCACGCTGCCGGAATGGCTGCGCGGCCAGGTGCATATCCTCGGCCTGGACGTGGGCGCCTACCGCGTGTTCCTGATCGGCGTGGTGGTGCTGGTGACGATTGCCCTGGGCCTGCTGATCGAGCGTACCCGCTTCGGCGCGCAGATCCGCGCGTCCGTCGATAACCAGACCGCATCGGCCGGCCTTGGTATCAATGTAAGCCTGGTGTTCAGCCTGACCTTTGCGCTCGGTTCCGGCCTGGCCGGCCTCGGTGGCGGCCTCGGTATCGACGTGCTGGGGCTCGACCCCAGCTTCCCGGTCAAGTACATGGTGTACTTCCTGCTGGTGGTGGCCGTGGGTGGCGCCGGCACCATCAAGGGCCCGCTGGTGGCGGCGCTCATTCTCGGCGTGTTCGACGTGGCCGGTAAATACTATGTGCCGGAAATTGGCGCCTTCGTGATCTACGCGCTGATGGTGGTGCTGCTGATCGTGTTCCCTGCTGGCCTGATCCGGAGGAAGGCATGAACGCCATGACCGACACCTTGAAACCTGACGTTGCGAAGACCGCCATGACGCCTATCCCGACCGCACACCTGAACCTGCCCAACGACCGCTGGAAGCCGCTGGAAATCGTGTTCTGGCTGCTGCCGATTGCCGCCTACTTTGCCTTCCCAGGCTACCTGGTCCTGATCAGCCAGATCATGATCATCGGCCTGTTCGCGCTGTCGCTCGACCTGATCCTCGGTTACGCCGGCATCGTCTCGCTCGGGCATGCCGCCTTCTTCGGCCTCGGCGCCTATACCGCCGGTTTGCTGGCCGTGCATGGCTGGGGTGAACCGATCAGCGGCTTGCTGGCCGCCGCCGTGGTGGCCGGCATCTTCGGCTTCATTGTTTCGTTCCTGGTGGTGCGCGGCCAGGACCTGACCCGCCTGATGGTCACGTTGGGCATCTGCCTGATGCTGCACGAAGCGGCCAACAAGGCCTCGTGGCTGACCGGCGGCGTCGATGGCCTGTCGGGCATGATGGTCGGTAACCTGTTCGGCAAGTTCGAATTCGACCTCAATGGCACGGTGGCTTACTGGTACAGCTTTGCGGTGCTGTTCATCCTGTTCGTGGTGCTGCGCCGGCTGGTCAAATCGCCATTCGGCCTGAGCCTGATCGGCATCCGCGAAGGCGTGCGCCGCATGCCCTCGCTCGGCGTCAACGTCAACCGCCGCCTGATCGCCATCTACACCGTGTCGGCCGTGATTGCCGGTATCGCTGGCGGGCTGCTGGCGCAGACCACGCAGTTCGTCGGCCTCGATTCGCTCGGTTTCCCGCGTTCGGCCGAACTGCTGATCATGCTGGTGCTGGGCGGCACCGGCCGCCTGTACGGTGCGCTCATTGGCGCGGCCGTGTTCATGGTGGCGCAGGATTACATCTCGGGTCTCAATCCCGCGTACTGGCAGTTCTATATCGGCCTGCTGCTGGTGCTGATCGTGCTGTTCGCGCGCGGCGGCATCCTCGGTGGCCTGGAAAAACTGGCTGGCGGTTTCAAATCGAAGAAGGGGGCGGCATGAGCGATATCACCTTGCGTACCGAAGGGCTGTCCAAGCGCTGGGGCGCGTTCCTGGCCAACAGCGATGTGAGCCTGACCTTCCAGCCCGGCGCGCGCCATGCGCTGATCGGCCCCAATGGCGCCGGCAAGACCACGTTCATCAACCTGCTGACGGGCAGCTTCATGCCCAGCAGCGGCAAGGTGTTTTTCGGCGGCGAAGACATCACCCAGCTGCCCCAGCATGAACGCGTCCATCGCGGCATGACGCGCACGTTCCAGCTCAACACCCTGTTTGCCGGCATGACGGTATTGGAGTCGGTAGCGCTGGCGATCTCCGAGCGGCGCGGCCTGCAGTCGGTGTGGTACAAGACCGTGGCCAACCACCCGGACGTGATCGCCGAGTCGATGGAACTGCTGGCCACTTTGAAACTGACCGACCAGGCCAACAGCATCACGCGCAGCATGGCTTACGGTAAACAGCGGCTGGTGGAGATTGCGCTGGCGCTGGCCACCAAGCCGCGCATCCTGCTGCTCGATGAACCTGCCGCCGGTATTCCGTCGGCCGAGAGCCGCGAATTGTTCGAAGTGCTGGCCAACCTGCCGCGCGACGTCACGGTGCTGTTCATCGAACACGATATGGGACTGGTGTTCCGCTTCGCCGACCGCATCACGGTCATGGTGGGCGGCAAGGTGCTGACCGAAGGCACGCCGGAAGAAATCGCGGCCGATCCGCGCGTCAAGGAAGTGTACCTGGGGGAGGCGGAACATGCGTGAACTACTCAAGCTTGATAAAGTCACGGCCGGCTACGGCGAATCGATCGTCCTGGAAGACGTGTCGTTTACCATGAACGAAGGCGACAGCCTGGCGCTGCTGGGCCGCAATGGCGTCGGCAAAACCAGCCTGCTGGTGACCTTGATGGGACTCACGCGCCTGCACGGCGGCGGCATCCACTGGGACGGCGCCGATATCGGCCGCATGACCACCCACAAGCGCGCCCGCGCGGGCCTGGGCTGGGTGCCGCAGGAGCGCCACATGTTCCCGTCGCTCACGGTCGAGGAACACCTGACCGTGGTGGCGCGCCCGGGGCCATGGAACCTGCAAAAGATCTACCAGATATTCCCGCGGTTGTTCGAGCGCCGCACCAACATGGGCAACCAGCTCTCCGGCGGCGAGCAGCAGATGGTGGCGATTGCGCGCGCCTTGATGACCAATCCGCGCATCCTGCTGCTGGACGAACCGATGGAGGGCCTGGCGCCGATCATCGTGCAGGACCTGGTGCGGGTGATCCGCAAGCTGGTGGAAGAGGAGGGCATGTCGGTGATCGTGGTGGAGCAGCACGCGCGCCTGGCGCTATCGCTGACCAGGCGCGCCATCGTGCTCGATCGCGGCCGCATCGTGCACGATTCGGACAGCGCCAGTTTGCTGGCCGATGGCGACAAGCTCGATCGGCTGGTGGCGGTGGCCTGACCTTCTGTTTTACCTGCTGCTGTTCGGTGAGGGCGTGAGCGGCGCCCGGCTCTGTTCATTGTTTTCCTGCACCAGCTTGGTCAGCAGCGCCATGAACTGCAACTGTTCCGGCCCTGTCAGCGGCGCCAGCAAGCGGCGCCGCAGGCGCTGGGCGCCGGGGATCATGTCCTCAAGCTGCTGCTCGCCGGCGCAGGTGATGGTGAGTGCGCGCTGGCGGCGGTTGGTCGGGATCACCTTGCGCTCGAGCAGTCCCTTTTCCTCGAGCCGCGCACACACGGTGGCGCCGGTCGAGGTGTCGATGCCGGTCAGCGCCGCCAGCGACACCTGGTCGGTGCCCGGATGGGCGGCCAGGTTGCGCAGCACCGCGTACTGGATCGGCGTCAGTTCGCTGCCCATTTCATCGTAAAAAATCGACACCGAGATCTGCTGCGCGCGCCGCAGCAAGTGGCCCGGGTGTTCGTACAAGTCGTTCAAGGTGCTTTCGGTTTCTGGCATGGCGTTTCCCGGCGGCGCTGGTGCGGCGCAATATGAAAAGAGTTGGAGGCGGAGGTTTACTTCCGCGTTTTCAGGACTATACTTTACGATATTCAGTGTACTGAATATTTATGAGCGCCTAACAAAACCTTCAGAACAAGGCGCAGCGACGAAGACAGTACAAATGTACGGCGAGGAGCTGCAACGCCGTTCTGGAGGCTTTGGTCGGCGCTCAATTCACTTAGGAGACAAAGATGTACCCAAAAAATACCTGGTACGTGGCCTGCTCGCCCGACGAGATTGATGGCAAGCCGCTTGGACGCCAGATCTGCGGCGAAAAGATCGTGTTCTATCGCGGCGCCGGGGGCAAGGTGGCGGCGGTGGAGGATTTCTGCCCGCATCGCGGCGCGCCGCTATCGCTCGGATTTGTCCGCGACGGCAACCTGGTCTGCGGCTATCACGGCCTGGAAATGGGCTGCGACGGCAAGGTGGTCAGCATGCCGGGCCAGCGCACGCGCGGCTTCCCGTGCATCGGCAGTTACGCGGTGGAAGAGCGCCACGGCTTCATCTGGGTGTGGCCCGGCGACCAGGCGCTGGCCGACCCCGCGCAGATCCCTTACCTGGAATGGGCCGAGAGCCCGGAATGGGCGTACGGCGGCGGCCTCTATCACATCAACTGTGAATACCGCCTGATGATCGACAACCTGATGGACCTCACGCACGAGACGTACGTCCACGCGTCGAGCATCGGCCAGAAGGAGATCGACGAGGCGCCGGTGACCACGCGCGTCAATGGCGAGGAAGTGATCACCAGCCGCTACATGGAAAACATCATGGCGCCGCCGTTCTGGCGCGCGGCCCTGCGCGGCAACGGCCTGGCCGACGACGTGCCGGTCGACCGCTGGCAGGTATGCCGCTTCACGCCGCCGAGCCACGTGATGATCGAAGTCGGTGTGGCCCACGCCGGCAACGGCGGTTACGACGCCGCGCCGCAGTACAAGGCGTCGAGCATCGTGGTGGACTTCATCACGCCCGAAACCGAAACCTCGCACTGGTACTTCTGGGGCATGGCGCGCAACTTCAAGCCCGAGGACAAGGAACTGACCGCCACCATCCGCGAAGGGCAGGGCAAGATATTCAACGAAGACCGCGAGATGCTGGAACTGCAGCAGGCCAACCTGCTGCGCCATCCCGAGCGCAAGCTGCTGGCGCTGAACATCGACGCCGGCGGCATGCAGTCGCGCCGCGTGCTGGAACAATGGATGGTCAAGGAAAATACGCCGGAGCAGCCGGCATGAGCGCCGACCTGCTGAGCGTCCGGGTGGAGCGCCGGACCAGCGAGGCGGACGATATATGCAGCTATGAACTGGTGAGCGCAGACGGCAGCGACCTGCCGCCGTTTGCTGCCGGTGCGCATATCGACGTCCACGTGGCGCCCGGCCTGGTGCGCCAGTACTCGCTGTGCAATCCGCCGCACGAGCGCCATCGCTACCTGATCGGCGTGTTGCGGGATCCGGCCTCGCGCGGCGGCTCGCAGGCCATGCACGATGCCATCGTGGCAGGCGCCACGCTGCACATCAGCGCTCCGCGCAACCTGTTCGCGCTGACCGACGCGCCACGCAGCCTGCTGCTGGCCGGCGGCATCGGCGTCACGCCGATCCTGGCGATGGCCGAGGCATTGTCCGCACAGGGTGCGCAGTTCGAGCTCCACTACTGTGCGCGCTCGCCCGAGCGCATGGCGTTCCGCGACCGCATCGCAGCATCGAGTTTTGCCGCCGTCTCGCACCTGTACTTCGACACTGGCGACCACGCCCGAAAGCTGGACTTGCCGGCACTGCTGGCGAGCCTGGACCGCAGCACCCATATCTATTTTTGCGGACCGGCCGGCTTCATCGAGCATGTGAAGACATGCGCCGCGCAACAGCAATGGCCGGCCGCCCAGCTGCACCTCGAGTACTTCGGCGCTGTCGTCGAGGAAGCAGCAGGCGACCAGCCGTTCGAGGTGCAACTCAAATCGACCGGCGCCGCCTACACCATCCCGGTCGGCGTGACCGTCATGAAAGTGCTGCAGGACGCCGGCGTATTCGTGCCGGCATCGTGCGAGCAGGGCGTATGCGGCACGTGCCTCACGCGCGTACTGGAAGGCGTGCCCGATCACCGCGACCAGTACCTGACCGAGGAGGAGCAGGCCGCCAACGACCAGTTCACGCCGTGCTGTTCCCGTTCCAACACCCCCACGCTGCTGCTCGACCTATAAAAATACCCAAGGAGACACCATGACCTACCCTGTCAATCAGCCCCGCCGCCGCATCCTGCGGGTTACAGCTTCATTGTCTGCTGCGGTCACTACCGGCCTGCTGCCGCTGTCCGCGTTTGCCGCCGACCCGCTCAAGGTGGGCCTGATCCTGCCGATGTCCGGACCGTTCGCCTCCACCGGCAAGCAGATCGAAGCGGCCGTCAAACTGTATATCGCCCAGAACGGCGCCACGGTCGCGGGAAGGCCGGTGCAAATCATCGTCAAGGACGACGGCGGCGTCTCGCCTGATGTGACCAAGCGCCTGGCGCAGGAGCTGGTCTCACGTGACAAGGTACAGGTGCTGGCCGGCTTCGGCCTTACACCGCTGGCGTTTGCGGCGGCGCCGGTGGCCACGCAGGCCAAGGTGCCGATGATCGTGATGGCGGCCGCCACGTCCGTGATTCCGCAACGCTCGCCTTACATCGTGCGCACCGGCTTCACCTTGGCGCAGGTGACAGCGCCCATGGCCCAGTGGGCCGCGAAGAACAAGATCCGCACGGTGGTGACGCTGGTGAGCGATTACGGTCCCGGGCTGGATGCCGAAAAAGTGTTCGTCAAGGGCTTTACGGAAGGCGGCGGCAAGGTCGTGCAAACCATCCGTGCGCCGCTGCGCAACCCCGACTACGCGCCTTTCCTGGCCAAGGTGCGCGACCTGAAACCGGACGCCTTGTTCGTGTTCGTGCCATCGGGCGAAGGCGCGGCGGTGCTCAAGCAGTTCACCGAGCGCGGACTGGCGGCAGCCGGCGTGCGCCTGATCTGCACCGGCGATGTGCTCGACGACGATTTGATGGCGAGCATTGGCCCTGCGGCAGCCGGCGTGGTGAGCAGCCACCACTACTCGGCGGCGCATCCGTCGGCCGAGAACAAGGCCTACGTGGACGCGTTCCAGAAAGCGAACAAGGGAATGCGCCCGAACTTCCACTCGGTGGGCGCGCACGATGGCATGCATTTGCTGTACCAGGCCCTGAAAAAGACCGGTGGCGACAGCAATGGCGACAAGTTGCTGGCGGCCATGAAGGGCATGGCATGGACCAGCGTGCGTGGCCCGGTCAGCATCGATGCGGCCACGCGCGATATCGTGCAGACGGTTTATATCCGCAAGGCGGAGCAGGTGGGTGGGGGGTACTACAACGTGGAGTTCGACCAGGTGGATAAAGTGCGCGATCCCGGTGTTTAACGATAGCCGCCAACCTTAAAAATCGTCATCCTCGCGAATGCGGGGATCCATGGAGCGTTTGTGCCGCGGTATATTCACGCTCGGTATGGATCCCCGCCTGCGCGGGGATGACGGATTTAACGGCAGCTTAAAGAGTCCCAATGAAGCTGTGCACCGCGCTGCTGAACATCTCCGGTTGTTCGATATAGCTCAAATGCGAAGCCTCCTGCAACACCTCCAGCCGCGCACCGTCGATGCCGTCGGCCAGCACCTGCGCCATCGCCACTGGCGTGCCCTGGTCCAGTTCCCCCGCAATCACCAGGGTCCGCGCCTTGATCTGTCCCAGTCGCGCCGTGGTCTCGACCGTGCCCACCGCGTGGCAGCAGCCCGCATAGCCGACGTTATCGGTTGCCACCACCCGGCGCCGGAAGCGCGCCACCGTGCCCGGATGGGTGGCACGGAAGCCGTCGTGGAAGTAGCGGGCCATCACGGCGTCGGCGATCGGTTCGATGCCCTGGGCCTGCACCGTGGCGATGCGCTGGCGCCAGACTTCCTGCACCGGCGCCGGGTAGCCCGACGTGGTGTTGGCCAGTACCAGTGCGCGCACCAGCGACGGGTGGCGCAGCGCCAGTTCCTGACCGACCATGCCGCCCATCGACAAGCCTATCCACACCACTGGCCCGGTATCGAGTTCGCGCAGCAGCGCGGCTGCGTCGTCGGCCAGTTCGGCCATGCCGTAGGCGCCAGGCGGCGACTCCGAGCTGCCGTGGCCGCGATGGTCGTAGCAAATGACGCGGCTGTCCAAAGCCAGTTCGTTGGCCAGCCGGTCCCACATGGTCAGGTCGCAGCCCAGCGCATGACTGAGCACCACCGTGTGGCGCGGCGCCTTGCCGCTGCGCGGTTCACGCACCGTGTAGTGCAGGGCGGGCCTGCCGCTGCTGCGTCCCTCGCGGCCCACGCCCGGGTGGCTGGCGACCAGCGGCGCCGAAGGTTCGAGCTCGTAGCCGATCTGCGGGCCCACTTCGCGCAGGATGACCATGGCGTGGGTGAAAGCGGTATTCGCGGCCGGAACGCCGGCATAGATGGCCGACTGGATCAGTACTTCCTTCAGTTCGTCAGGCGTGAGGCGGTTGCTGTCGTCGCCCAGCAGGGCTGCGCGCACGTGCAGGTCGAATTCTTCCCAGCGGCCCAGCGCAATGGTGATCGACAGGACGATGGCGCGGCGGGTCTTTTGTTCCAGGCCGGGCCGGCCCCAGATCTCGTTCCAGGCAAAGCGCGTGATCAGGTTCTGGAAGTCGGCATTGAAATTGTTGGCGTTGCCGAGCGAACGCTCGACCCACGCGTCGCCGAGGATGGTGCGGCGGTTGCCCAGTCCACGCTCGAAGTCGTGGTCGATCGGATCGAAACTCATGCGGTGCTCACTTGGTGAATTGGTTGATGTCGTCGCGCAGGCGGCGCAATTGTTCCTGCGCCAGTCGCTGCGCCGGCGCGGTGGCAGCCACCGGATCGAACAGCGTGCGCAGGTGCGCCAGGTCAACGGCGGCCTGCAATGGCGGATCAAGCGCAATCGCCGCTGCCAGCACATCGGCCAGGTGGCCGCCAGTGGACAGGGCTTCGCCGGTCATTTTTTCCAGCAGCGCGTGGGCGGCCGATTTGCCGATGGTCGCTGCCAGGTAGCTAGCCGCCGCTTCCGCGAACACCAGCCCCTGCAAGGCGTCGATATTGCGGCGCATGCGGGCGGTGTCCACGTGCAGTCCGGCGAATGCTTCGTCGAGCGCCTGCAAGGCGCCGTGCGCACTGAGGAACAGGCCGGGCCACTCGGCCAGTTCGGCCTGCCAGTTGCCCAGGCCACGTTCGTGCTGCTGGCCCATGGCGGCCAATAGCGCGGCGGCATGTTGCGGCGTGCGGGTGGCGGCGGCCAGCGCGATCATCGCCGACACCGGGTTGCGCTTGTGCGGCATGGCCGACGAGCCGCCGCGGCCGTTGCCGGACGGTTCGGCCAGTTCGGCGATTTCTCCCTGCGCCATCAGGCTCAGGTCCGTGGCCAGCTTGCCCAGGCTACCCGTGAGCACCGCCACTTCCAGGCCCAGGCGCACCCACTCGTCGCGCTGCGTGTGCCATGCCGCATCGGCCACGCGCAGCTCGAGCGCGCTGGCCATGCGGGTGCCCACCGCCGGGCCTTGTTCGCCCATCACCGCCAGCGTGCCCACCGCGCCGCCCAGTTGCAGCTGCAAGGCGCGTTCGGCGCACTCGCGCAGGCGCGCGCGCGACCGCACCAGCGGCGCCAGCCAGCCGGCCAGCTTGAAGCCGAAGCTGGTCACCTGGGCCGGCTGCATCAGGGTGCGCGCCAGCACCGGCGTGGCCAGGTGTTCGCCGGCCAGCAGCAACAGGCGGCCGGTGAGGTCGTGCAGGCCGTCGTCGAGCAGTTGCAGGGCGTCGCGTGTGGCCAGCACCATCGCGGTGTCGATCACGTCCTGGCTGGTGCTGCCCCAGTGGACCTTGCTCGCTGCTTCCTGGTCGTACAGGGCCACGGTCCTGGTCAGTTCCTTTACCAGCGGAATGGCCAGGCTGCCGGCGCGGCGGCCGGCCGTGATCAGGGCGGGGATGTCGTACAGCTGGGCGTTGCACACGCCGGCAATTGCCCGTGCGGCCGACTGCGGCAGCAGGCCTTCGTCGGCCTGCGCCTGCGACAGCGCCTGCTCGAAGCGGAACATGCCTTGCATGATGGCCGCGTCGTCGAACACGGCGATCATGTCGGTGGTGGTCAAAAAACTGTCGAAGATCGATACACTCACTGCGGCTCCAGGCTAAACGTAGTCGAAGAAGGCGGTTTCCATGTCGCCTTGCATGCGGATGTCCCAGCGATACCGGCTATCCGAGGTTTTTGCGGCGAGCAGGGTGGGGCGGCGCGCGGTCGGCACCTGTTCCAGTATCGCAGATGTTGCCAGCGCCGGGTCGTCGGCCAGGAACACGGCGGTGAACTGGTGCTTGACCAGGCCACGCGCGAACACGGTCACGTAGGCCACCGGCTGGCCCGGCTGCGCGCCAATATCGGCCAGCGTAAAGGTAAAGCCGCCCTGGTCGTCGCTGGGAATGCGGCGGAAGGCTGGAACATCGAGCGCGGCCTCCGCGTGTTCAGCGCCCGGTTGCCATACCTCGATCTGGGCGTCGTTGATCGGGGTGCCGTCGCCGTCATAAATGGTGCCGGCAATCGCGATGCCGGCGGCGGCCGCGCTGGCGGCAGTGCCCAGGTCCACGGCCCATTGCCAGGCCTCGTGCGAGAAGGGGCCGATGGTTTGCGATGTGGTGATAGCTGTTGTCATGTCTGGTGCTCCGGTTGTGCTCTCAAATACCCATGGGCGTGGCGTCGCGTCCGCGCAGGACGATGTCGAATTCATAGCCGAGCATCTGGTCGCTCACGGTCTCGTCGAGTGAAAAGCGCGAGACCAGGCGCTGGCGCGCCGCCAAGTCGGGAATACTCTGGAAGATCGGGTCATAGTCGAACAGCGGGTCGCTGGGGAAGTACATTTGCGTGACCAGGCGCTGCGCATACACGTTGCCGAACAGGGAAAAATGGATATGGGCCGGGCGCCAGGCCTTGTGGTGGTTGCCCCACGGGTAAGGGCCGGGCTTGATGGTGACGAAGCGGTAGCGACCTTCGTCGTCGGTCATCATTTTGCCCCAGCCATTGAAGTTGGGGTCGAGCGGTGCGTCGTGCTGGTCCTTCTTGTGGCGGTAGCGGCCGGCCGCGTTGCATTGCCAGACTTCGACCAGCGAGTTGCGCACCGGCTTGCCGTCCTCGTCGAGCACGCGGCCGGTGACGACGATTTTCTCGCCCAGCGGCGCGCCGTCGCCTTGCGCAGTCAGGTCGGTGTCGTGGGGCAGCAGGATGCGCGGGGAGGGCGCGATATTGTCGCTCACCGGCACCGGTGCGGCGATGCGCAGCAAGGGCTGCAACGGGCCGCGCTTGAGCGTGGATTTATACGGCGGATAGACGAGTTCCGGGTAGACGCCGGCGGCGATGGTGTCGAATTTCACAGCGGTCTCCTTGTTGTTGGTGCGGTCGATAGTAGGCAAAGCGCAGCCAGGCCACAAGCCGGGCAGTGCATGCTATATTCGCTATGCGCACGTTTTGTGCGCATAGCGCCCAAATCTCGATTTATCTTCCATGAACACCGATACCACCGATACCGACGACATTCCCAGCCCGCGCGACTTCGTGGGCGGCCTGGAAAAAGGGCTGCAAGTCATACAGGCCTTCGACCAGGAACGCAGTCGCCTCAGTATCGCGGAGGTCGCCGCGCACACGGGACTGACGCGTGCGGCGGCGCGGCGCTACCTGATCACGCTCACGCACCTCGGCTATATGCGCCACGAGAACAAGCTGTTTTCGTTGACGCCGATGGTGCTGCGACTGGGGCAGTCGTACCTGCATTCGGCGCGCCTGCCTCGGCTGGCGCAGCCGCTGTTGTACCGGCTCGCCTACTCGCTGGGCGAGGCGGCGTCGGTGGGCATCCTCGATCAGGATCAGCTGGTGTGCGTGGCGGCGGTGAGCGCGGGCCAGATGGTGTCAAGCACGCTGCAACCGGGTACCCGCGTGCCTGCCTGGTGTACCGCCAACGGCCGCATGCTGCTCGCCAGCCTGCCGCCGGCGCAGCTGGAGGCATACCTCGAGCGGTTGCAACCGGAGCCGATCACCGAGCACACCATCACCGGCAAGGAGCGCCTGGCCCTGGAGATCACCCGCGCCCGTGCCCATGGTTATGCGCTGGTGGACCAGGAACTGGAGCTGGGCTTGCGTACGCTCTCGGTCCCGCTGCGAAACTTCCGCAACGAGGTGGTGGCGGCGATGAACATCAGCGTCCATGCCGGGCGCATGCGGCCAGGCGAGATGGTGGATCGCTGCCTGCCGGCGCTGATCAAGATCCAGGTGGAACTGAACGCCTTGCTGTGAGCACCCTACTGTGACGTTACCTTGAGCCGGAACGCCTTGGGCGTCGCACCCACGCGCTTCTTGAACAGGCGGCTGAAGTACGCCGGGTCCTGGAACCCCAGCTCGTAGGCGATGCTGGCGATGCTGGCCGGGACGTAAGTGAGCTTGCGACACGCTTCGAGCATCAGCCGGTCCTGGGCGATGTCGAACGCCGATTTGCCAGCCAGCTTGAGGCACAGGCGATTGAGGCGGGTGGGCGTGGCGCGCAGCGCGCCGGCGTAGTCGGCCACCTGCCACTGGTCCTTGTAGTGCTGCTCCACCTCGGCGCGAAAGCGCGAAAACAGCTCGAAGTCGCTGCGGCCCGACTGGTCGGCGATGCGGTGTTCGGCGTGTACGCGCACCAGCAGCAGCAACACGCAGCGCGCCAGCCAGTCGAGCATCAGTGTATGGCCGTGCTGCGGCCAGGTGGCCTCGGCCAGCAGCTGCTGCAGCAGGGCTTCGAGGCGCGTGCACATCTCGGGCAGCGCCGCCAGGTCGATCGCCAGCGGCGCCATGAACAACGAGGCGTACAGGTCGGCCTGGTTTTCGGCGGCCGAATACACCACGTTCTGGTCCACCGTCAGCACGTAGCCATGCGCCCCGGGCGCGAAGTCGAAGCCGTGCGCCACGGCGGGATTGATGGTGATGACAGTCGGTCCCCGGCACTTCCATAACTGGTCTTCCACCCCCGCGCGCACATCGCCACCGAACAGAAAAAGTACCTGAAACATGCCCGGGTGCGTATGCCGGTCGATATGCCAGTCGTACACGCGGCTGCGGGTTTCGATCAGTTCGATGTGGACGAATTCGGCGTTTTCCGCCCGTGTTTGCTCGCCGTACAGGGCGAAGCGGGGAATCCCGGCGTTGGCGTTATCTAGCAAGGTCGCAGTCTTGGGCATGATGGGCAAGGTCGAGAGTCTGTCGAAATAGTACAAGTTTTATGCGGTTTCCTCCATGTTTTTTCTGCCCGCGCGGCGCTACGATGCAGCCATAACATCTGCCACAACAAACCGGAGACACATCATGAAAACCCAGGTAGCCATCGTCGGCGCCGGCCCTGCCGGCCTGCTGTTATCCCACCTGCTGCACCTGCAGGGGATCGAATCGGTCGTCATCGAAACCCGCTCACGCGCCGACATCGAGGCGACCATCCGCGCCGGCGTGCTGGAGCAGGGCACGATGGACATCCTCAACGAATCGGGCGTCGGTGAGCGCATGCGCACCATCGGCGCGCTGCACCACGGCGTGGAGCTGTCGTTCGACGGCAAGCGCCACCGCATCGACCTGCTGGATCTGACCGGCAAGGCGATTACCGTCTATCCGCAGCACGAGGTGATCAAGGACCTGGTGGCCGCGCGGCTGGCGGCACAGGGCCAGATCCTGTTCGAGGTGTCCGATGTGGCGCTGCACGGCGTGGAGACCGACCAGCCCTCGGTCACGTTCACCCATCGCGGCGAAGAAGCGCGGATCGACGCCGATTTCATTATTGGTGCGGACGGCTACCATGGCGTGTCGCGCGCGTCGATGCCGGGGCAGGACCAGCGCCGCGACTTCCAGCGCATCTATCCGTTCGGCTGGTTCGGCATCCTGGTCGAGTCGAGCCCGTCGTCCGACGAATTGATCTATGCGCAGCACGATCGCGGTTTTGCGTTGGTCAGCACACGGTCGCCTACCGTACAACGGCTATACTTCCAGTGCGACCCGAAAGACCATGTCGATAACTGGTCCGACGACCGCATCTGGTCGGAGCTGCACGCGCGCCTGGAAAACAACGATGGCTGGAAGGTCAACGAAGGCCGCATCTTCCAGAAGGGGATTATCGCCATGCGCAGCTTCGTCTCCACGCCGATGCAGGCGGGGCGGCTGTTCCTGGCGGGCGATTCGGCGCACATCGTGCCGCCGACCGGCGCCAAGGGTATGAACCTGGCCGTGGGCGACGTCAAGCTGCTGGCGCGCGGCTTCGAGCAGTACTACAAGCAGGGCAAGGGCGGGCTGCTGGCCGGTTATACCGAAGATGCGCTCAAGCGCATCTGGCGCGCCGAGTACTTCTCGTGGACCATGACGCGGCTGCTGCATACCTTCGAAGGCGCCACGCCGTTCGAACGCGAGATGCAACGCGCGGAACTGGCCAATATCGTGTCGTCGCGGGCGATGGCCACCGCGCTGGCCGAGAACTATGTTGGTGACTTCTAGTCGCGCATTTCAAGCGGCGTGGTTTGAGTAGGACTGGTCTTACGCTGTGTTATGTTCCTAACCTACATTAGCCGTGTAGGTGGTCCTATAAGGTAGCGAACATAGCGGGGATATAGTGTTGTTCATCAGCCGGCACTTGTAAATAGGCGCCGGCAGCAGACAACAACCCTATTCGAAGAGGCCCGCCATGTTCCACGCTACTCAAACTTCCGTCTCCGCCAACACCATCGGCAACGTAGGTCGCACCATCGCGGCGGATGCCTCCCCGACTGTGAGCCTGACCGGCGCCCAACAGAACGAACTGCTGCGCGCCCTGTCGCGCGACGAACTGGTGGCCATGTTCGCCGACCTGGAACTGGTGCCGCTGGAAGCTGGCAAGCACCTGTTCGACATCGGCGACAAAATGGAATATGCCTTCTTCCCGACCAACGCCATCGTCTCGCTGCAATACGTGACCGAAGAGGGCGGCGCCACCGAGATCGCCGTGGTTGGCCGCGAAGGTGTAGTCGGTGTGTCGATGTACGAAACCGAACGCGCCAACTGCTCGGCCGTGGTGCAAACCTCCGGTTACGGCTACCGTGTGCGCGCTGCGGTACTGCGCAACGCCTTCTTCAGCGGCGGCGCCCTGGCCCAGCAACTGATGCGCCACACCAGCGCCTTGTTCGCGCAACTGGCGCAAACCGTCGCCGGTGTGCGTCACGGCAGCATCGAGCAGCGCCTGTGCCGCTGGTTGCTCGAACGCCTGGACCGCTCGCTGTCGAACGAACTCAAAGTAACCCAGGAAATGATCGCCAACATGCTGGGCGTGCGCCGCGAGAGCATCACCTGCTCGGCGGGCAAGCTGCAGGAAGAAGGCCTGATCGTTTACCGTCGCGGCACCGTGACCGTGATCGACCGCGCCGGCATGGAACGCCGCGCCGGTGGTTGCTACACCCCTGCATAATCCTCAATGTAAATAGCGCGGCGCTTGCTGGAGCTGGTCCAGCTTGCGCTGCACCAGCTGGTACCAGGCGTTGGCCCAACGCGAAGCCCTCACCGATTCTTCCACCGTAGCAGCGGACATGGTCCGCTGCACGGCCATCATCTGCCGATGCAGAGCGTAGGCCGCCGGGTGGGGTTTTTTGGCGATGTTGAGCGAGGTATCCATGGCTTCATTCTGACTCCCCGCCGCACTCGCGGCTGTACGTTGCCACACCTAGTGCCACCTTCACGACCCATCGAAAAACACATAACGATGCGTGTTTTCATTCGTTTTACCATCTAACGACCCTCCCTATACTTGATCCACGTGCCAGTTGGCGGGGATGAAATGGGTGAAAAGTACACAAGGTCGGAATACATCGATGCTCACCAGCACGCGGAAGTGGCGTTCGAGCGCGCCCGCCCACTGTGGCGCGCCGAGTGGCCGACCTGGCTGCTGATCGTGGCGATCTACGGCGGCTGGCTGCTCACATTGGCCAACTGGCGCGTGCTGGGCGCAGTGCCGGCCACTTTGTTGCTGATCTGCTGGAGCACCTGGTATATGTCGCTCCAGCACGAGCTGATACACGGTCATCCTACGCGGTGGCCATCGGTGAACCGGCTGTTCGGCTATGCGCCGCTGGCGATCTGGTACCCGTACCGCCTGTACCGCGACAGCCACCTTGCGCACCACATCGATTCCCACCTGACCATGCCGGCGCTCGATACCGAGAGCCAGTACATCTGCCCGCGCGAGTGGGCGGGCATGAACCGGCCGGTGCGCCTCGTGTACTGGTTCAACAAGACGTTCTGGGGCCGGGTGCTGGTGGGGCCGGCGCTGGCGATCGGCGGCACGCTATTCGAGGCGGTGCGCCAGCCGCTGCGCGGCGATTGGCGCTACGTGCCGATGTGGCTTGCGCACATCGCCATGGTGGCGGCGCTGCTGTGGTGGATCTCGTCGGCGTTCGGCCTGCCGGCGTGGTGGTACCTGCTGGTGATAGCGTACCCGGCGCAGTCGCTGGCCATGGTACGCTCATACCACGAGCACCGCCCGGCCCAGGACCACAAGCAGCGCATTGTGCTCAACGAGGCCGGGTGGTGTTTCCGCCTGCTGTTTTTGAATAACAATCTGCACCTGGTACACCACGATCTGCCGTCGTTGCCATGGTATCTGCTGCCGAGCGTGTACCGCGCCCGGCGCGAGACCTATAACGCGCGCAGTGGCGGCTTCCACGTGGACGGTTACGGTGAGTTGGTGCGCCGTTACGGCTTTACTGCCATCGACGCGCCGGTCCATCCCTTCATGCCCCAGCACCCTTCGAACGATCATGCACTGGAAAACCGCGCTGCCCATGTATAACGTCTCGCCCCGCTTGACGCAGGGTTACGAAACCCTGCTCGCGGAGCTGTTCGACCAGGTGGGAGTGCACGCCACGCTGGAGCAGCCTGGCACGCTGATCGACTTCTGGCGCCAGCCCGGCCTGCTGGTGAGCCAGACCTGCGGTTACCCTTACGCCGCGCAGTTGCGCGGCCAGGTGCAACTGCTGGCCACGCCCGCCTACGATTTCCCCGGCTGCGACCACTGCGACTATTCGAGCGTGATCGTCACCCGCACCGGCAGCGGCATCGCCTGCCTGGCACAGGCGCGCGGTCGCGTCGCTGCAATCAACGACGCCCACTCCAATAGCGGCATGAACGCATTGCGCCATGCAGTGGCGCCGTTTTCTAACGGCGCAGAGTTCTTCCGGGACGTGAAGTGGTCAGGCAGCCATGCGGCCAGCCTGGCGCTGGTGGCAAGTGGCGATGCGGACATCGCCGCCATCGATTGCGTTACCTATGGCTATATCGCGCAGGAGTACCCGGAGCGGCTGCGCGCGATCTCGGTGCTCGACTACTCGGCGTCTGCGCCAGGGTTGCCGTTCATCGCTGGCGGGCAGGTGCCTTTGGTGCTGGTGGAGCGCTTGCGGGCGGCGTTGTTGTGGCCGAGCGCGCGGCTGCGCGCGGCCATGGATGTGTTGCGCATCAAGGGTTTCGGTTATCTAGACGATGCGGCGTACGACCGCATCACCGTCATGGCCGCCGTCCCTGCCAGAACGATGGTAACTGGCCCATCCGCGACGGCATCCCCGGTTGTCACGTGATTGAGGCAACAACTGTGTAGATAATACGTTAGTATAATTGCCCATCGGAACATTGAGAGTATAGTGCCGGCAGGTCGCGTCAAGATGACCGCCACCCCTCACTTTCCATGGAAAAGACTATGAGTATCACCAAGCGCTTGATCTTGACCTTGTCGGTGGCCTTGCTGGCGCTGATTTTTGTTGGCGTGACTGGCCTGTCCCAGCTGTCCAACGCCCACCATCGCCTCGACATGGTGCAAACCCGTTTGATCCCGAGCATCGAAGGCCTGAACTCGGCCAAGGGCTTTGCCGCCGCCACCCGCCTGGCCGGCTATCGCCTGTCGGTGTTCTCCAACCTGGCAGACAAGACGGACCTGGACAAGGCCTACAACGACGCCCACGCCAAGTTCGACGAGGTGCTGGCCAGCTACGAAAAAAACCGCATCTTCGACGACACCGACCGCAAGATGCTGGAGCAGGACAAGCAGAACATGGCTGCCTACCGCCAGGCGCTGGTGCCGTTCATCGCCGGCGCCCATGCCGGCGACATGGACGCGGTGCGCGCCACGCTGTTGCCCGGCACGCCGCTGGCGCTCACCGCCGCTGCGCTGACCAAGGGTTTCGATGACCACATCGCCTATAACAACAAGCTCATCGCCAACGTTCGCGACGAGAGCGTGGCCGCCTACGATTTCGCGTTTACGCTCTTGGTAAGCGTGGTGGCGCTGGCGCTGCTGGTGACCGGCGCGCTGGCCTGGCAGCTGTATAAGCTGATCAAGGGCAGCCTGGAATCGATCCGCAGCACGCTGGTGCACGTGAGCGAAACGCTGGACCTGACGCGCAAGATCCCGGTGGCGCGCATGGACGAAATCGGCCAGACGGCAGTGGCCTTCAACCAGTTGCTGGCGAAGATCGGCCGCGTGATCGACACCGTGCGCGCATCCACCAGCGCGGTCGGTTCGGCTTCGAGCCAGATCGCTGCCGGCACCGGCGACCTGGCGCAGCGCACTGCCACCCAGGCCGCAGCGCTGGAACAGACGTCCGCCAGCATGCACCAGCTGACGTCCACCGTGGGCCAGAACGCCGACAATGCGCGCCAGGCCAACCAGCTGGCGCGTTCGGCCTCGCGGGTCGCCTCCGAGGGCGGCGCGGTGGTGGAGCAGGTGGTGGTGACCATGGGGTCGATCAACGAATCGTCGCGCAAGATCGTGGACATCATCTCGGTCATCGACGGCATCGCTTTCCAGACCAATATCCTGGCCCTGAACGCGGCCGTGGAAGCGGCGCGCGCCGGTGAGCAGGGCCGTGGCTTTGCCGTGGTGGCGAGCGAAGTGCGCAACCTGGCGCAGCGCTCGGCGGCCGCCGCGAAAGAGATCAAGACCCTGATCGACGACTCGGTGGAAAAGGTAGGCTCGGGCACCAGGCTGGTGGAGCAGGCCGGCACCACCATGCATGACGTGGTCTCGAGCATCCGCCAGGTGACCGATATCGTCGGCGAAATCAGCGCCGCCACGCAAGAGCAGAACGACGGCATCGCCCAGATCCACAAGGCCATCACCGAGATGGACGGCACCACGCAACAGAACTCCGCGCTGGTGGAAGAAACCGCCGCCGCCGCCGAGACCTTGCGCGAGCAGGCCGACATGCTGGAGCAGACGGTGGCTGCGTTTACCATCGCGGCCGGGCAGGGCGCCAAGACGGTCGTGAAGCCGGCGCCGGTGAAACCGGTGGCGCGCGTTGCGGCCAAGGCGCAACCGAAGCTGAAAGCGCCGGCTACCGCTGCCGATGAGTGGGAAGCGTTTTAACCGTCGGCCTTGGACTATCAGGCTGGCAGTGCGCGATGCACGCCGAGCTTGAGTCCGGCCGCATCGAGCACCGCCAGCAGCGTCTTGATGGTGGGATTACCGTTTGGGGAGAGGGCACGGTACAGGCTTTCGCGAGGAATACCTGCGCGCTCGGCAACGTTCGCCATGCCCTGCGCTTCGGCAACATGGCGTAACGCCGCCAGCAGTGCCTGACGACCGCCTTCTTTGTCTGCATCTTCCAGGGCTGCTGCGAGGTATTCATCGACCAGTGCTGGATCCTCTCGCAGTAGTTCCACGACTGCATCGTCGTGCGGGCGGGACGAATTACTCATATTGCATTTCTCCTGTTCCAGTCTTTCCAGTCAGTCAACGGTTTGCAGTCGCAAAAACTTCCGGCAATCATGCGTTGCAGTCTGACCAGTATCCGCGCGCGGGCCTGTCGATCAGCCAGACTTTACGTTCACAGCCTGATTGTTCTCATTTAACTGTCGCCCAAGTTATTGGATGGGTTAAAGTTCGATAAGTTCGCCTAACCAGGCCCCAAACGATGACCCCACCACAATGATAAAAAAGCTTGCAGCACTGTTGGTCTTCACCGTGGTCGCAAGCCAGGCCCTGGCGCAACCAGTTGCCCACCCGCGCGGCGGCGTCGATCCGCTGGCAGCCGACATCGACGCGCGCGATGCGCAGCGCTTCGCATTCTTGATGAAGGACGGCGCCGTACCCACCGCAGAGATGCTGCAGCGCGACTACCTTGACGGCGCTGGAGCTGGCGTCGGCATCTTCACGCCCATGCGCATCGTCGACGCCAGGCGCCTGGCGCGCGCGGTGGCCGCCAGGACCGACAACTATCGCTACGCGATCAGGGAGTGCCTGCCGCAGTTGCCAGCACTGCGCAGCGACCTGCGGGCGATCTACCTCGCTTTCGCCGGCTTGCTGCCGGAACGTCCCTTGCCGGCGATTCACGTGGTCTTCGGCGCTGGTAACTCGGGCGGAACTGCCAGCCGGGACGCGCAAGTGATCGGCCTGGAAGTGACCTGCTTGCCGGGCACCACTCCCGAGCAGTTCCGCACCAGGATGCGCGCGTTCTTCGCCCACGAGACGGTGCACACCTGGCAGGGTGACGACACGCCGCAAGCCGCAGCCGATCCCCTGCTGAACCAGGCGTTGCTCGAGGGTGTCGCCGATTACCTGGCGAGCCTGGTCACGGGCGAAGTGCCGGATCGGCAGCGCGATGGGTGGGCCCGAGAGCGTGAGCCATGGCTGTGGCAGGAGTTCCAGCGCGATCGCCTGGCCATGCAAAAAGACAGCGCCAGCCTGGCCAACCCGATGGCTGACAGCCGCTTCCGGCGCTGGTTCACCAATTACGGATCGGCGCCAGCAGGGTGGCCTCACGAAGCCGGCTACTGGATCGGCATGCGCATCGCGGAAGCCTACGTGGCACACTCGCCGGATCCGCGCGCCGCCATCGGCGAGCTGCTCGCGTTGCGTGATCCGGCGGCCATCCTGAAAGCCAGCGGCTATGCACCGTGAACAACGAGAGGCGATCGCACGCGATTCGGAATGGTTCAGGTGGGCGCTGCACAGCCTTGCCGAGGCGGTGTCGACATGGCCGGAGTTAGCCACCTTGGCGCGAACCAGGAGCAAGCGTTATGTTGAGAAGAGTGATTTGCTTTAATTGCAACTTTTGCCCACACTGCGCAATGACACGTCTCTCATCCATCAGGAAAACCATGAAGCTTGGCCCATCACTGCTGCTTGCCCTGGCAATCTCGTCGCCGTCGTTCTCGTACGCCCAGGCTACCTGTCCCGCCACGCTGAAATGGACAGACGCCACTGACGTCGAGCGCACCACCGCAAAAAAGGGCCGCGTGTGGAAAGCCAGGGTCGAGAACTACACGAATGCCTCGGTGGCCCACCTGGATGTCGACGGCAAACAAGCGGCGATCATCACCATATTGCCCAGCAATTCAAGCGATACCATCCGCCTGACTTCGGGCCCGGACAAACCCAATCCCGCCATGTTTTCCGAAATCTCCATGCTGCTTGCGCCTCCCATGACGCGCGGAGACTGGCCCAGGATGAAGAGCCCGTGCGCATTGGCCGATGGCGCCGGCATCGACTTTGACGAGACCGATATCCCGGGTCTGGAACACGCAAAGGGCGAGGATGGACCGACAGTAACAGGCACCATCAAGCGCGAAGGTCTGAACATCACCTATTCGATGGAAGCCGATGGCAAGGAAAGCTGGCAAGGCCGCCTCGGTTACGCGCCGGCCGCAAAAGAAATCGACCCGAACACCGATGTCCAAGGCTGGCATGTGTTCCGTGGCAGGGATTACGTGGAAACGCTGCCAGCCGGGCAGCCAGTGGCGCTTGGCACGGTCATCAAGAAGTGACCAGGAAGTGACCAGGAAGTGACTAAGGAATGAGCTGATCCAGATTGCCCTGGTCGAAGACCAGGGTCTTGACCGGCCCGTCCACCTGCACATTGACGGTGTTCTTCTGCGTTGGAATCAGGTCCGTCAGCACCGCGTTATGGATACGCGATCCGGCAGCCAAACGTGTGCGGGCAATCTCCTGGAAGATCACCACGCTGTCCGCATCGGCCTTCATGCCGATCCAGGTGAGCGGCAGGCGTTCGCCCTTGCGGCCCGACACGGTGAACTGCTGTTCGGCGTACTTGCGCAGCAGCGCTTCGCTGCCCGGCTGGCCGAGGTCCACCACGCGGCCGGCCTGCCTGGTGAGCAGCGTGGCCACGTCGTGCGCGGTGTAGGTGTGGACGATCTCGGTGCTGCCGGTGCGCTCGTTGTAGCTGATGTCGGCGATGCCCATGTGGTAGTTATGGGCGCTTGCCGCCGCGCTGGAGAACGCCAGCACGGCGGCGGCGCAGCGGATCACGCTGCGCAGCATCAGTTGCCCGCTTCGGCCTTGGACTTGTCGTCCTTGGCTTTCAGGGGGGTATTGTAGTCGCGCATCAGGTTGACCTTGTCACGCTCGGTCTTGAACAGCTCCAGGCGCGACTGGGTCGGTTTGCGCGGCCAGGCGTTGTTGCTGGTGTCGATATCGGCGGTTTCCCAGTACGGGTCCTGGGTCAGGCCCACCATCGGCTCGTCGGTGACGATCAGCTTGGTGATCTTCTTCGGCGAGTAGCGCCATACTTCGGCAGGCACGCGCTCAATGTATTTCTTGCCGCTCTTGAGTTCAATCTCGAGAATCAGCGGCATCACCAGCCCGCCCACGTTGGAGAAGTCCACCAGGTACAGGTGCTTGCCCTGGTCGAGCAGCTGCTTTTCCCACGGTTCGAGTTTGCCCACCGATTCGGCATACGTGTTGCGGTCCTTGTTGGTGACCGTGAACTCGTCATGCTCGTTGTAGAAGTCCTTCAGTTCCGGGTGGGCGTCGGTGCGCTTCGGGATGGACTTGTTCAACTGCTGCGAGATCGAGACTGGCTGCGCTTCCTTCTGCGCGCGGCGCCATGCCTTTTCCTTTTCCGGGTCTTGCGTGTTGACGCCGTACTCGCTGATGCCATCGACGCTGATGTCGACCGGGTCGGTGGTGTAGAACCAGCCACGCCAGAACCAGTCGAGGTCCGTGCCCGACGCGTCTTCCATGGTGCGGAAGAAGTCGGCCGGGGTAGGGCGCTTGAACTTCCAGCGCTGGGCGTATTCCTTGAACGCGTAGTCGAACAGTTCGCGGCCCAGGATGGTCTCGCGCAGGATGTTCAGTGCGGTGGCCGGCTTGGCGTAGGCGTTGTTCCCGAATTGTAGCAGCGACTCCGAGTTGGTCATGATCGGCACCTGGTTCTGGCTGCGCATGTAATCGACGATGTTGCGCGGTTCGCCGCGCCGTGACGGGTAGTTGTCTTCCCAGGCCTGTTCTGCCAGGTATTGCACGAAGGTGTTGAGGCCTTCATCCATCCAGGTCCACTGGCGCTCGTCGGAGTTGACGATCATCGGGTAGTAATTGTGGCCCACTTCGTGGATGATCACGCCGATCAGACCATACTTGGTCTGCTGCGAGTACGAGATTTCGCCGGTCTTCTTGTCCTTGGTCGGACGCGGACCGTTGAACGAAATCATCGGATACTCCATGCCGCCCACCGGGCCGTTGACCGAGATCGCGGTCGGATACGGGTAGTCGAAGCTGAACTTGTTGTACTGCTCGATGGTGTGGATGATCGCCTGGGTGCTGTACTTCTCCCACAGCGGGTTGCCTTCCTTCGGATAGTAGGACATGGCCAGCACATTGGTGCCGCCCTTCTTGTAGCCCTGTGCATCCCAGACGAACTTGCGGCTTGACGCCCAGGCGAAGTCGCGCACGTTGGCGGCCTTGAAGTGCCAGGTTTTCGCGGCGGTGCTCACCGATTTTTCGGCCTGCTCGGCTTCGGCCTGGGTGACGATGACTACCGGCTTGTCCGACGTCTTGGCCTTGGCCAGGCGGTCGCGCTGCGCTGCGGTCAAGACGTCGCCGGGGTTTTGCAGTTCGCCGGTGGAAGCGACCACGTGGTCGGCCGGCACCGTCAGTTTCACATCGTAGTCGCCGAATTCCAGCGTGAATTCGCCAGCGCCCAGGAACTGCTTGTGCTGCCAGCCCGTGACGTCGTAGTAGGCGGCCATGCGCGGGAACCACTGGGCGATCTCGAACAGGTCGTTCTTGTCCGCTTCAAAATGCTCGTAGCCGGAGCGGCCGCCCAGCACCAGCTGCTCGTTGATGTTGTACGACCAGTCGATATTGAAGCTGTAGGTCTGGCCCGGCTTCAATGGCGCTGGCAGGTCGATGCGCATCATGGTGCGGTTGATGACGTGCCTGAGCGGCTGGCCGCCGGCGGTGACGGCGCTGATCTTGAAGCCGCCGTCGAAGTCGCGGCCGGCCAGCACGCCGCGCAGGCCTTCGAACTTGAAGCCGTCTTCGGCGCCGCGCGGCTTGGTCCACGCTTCACGCGATGGCTGCGTGAGCATCATGCGGGCGTCGGAATCCTTCTTGTAGATGTTCTGGTCGAGCTGCACCCACAGGTAGGTGAGTGTGTCGGGCGAATTGTTGTGATAGCGGATCTGCTCCGTGCCTGTGATGGCGCGCTTCGACTCGTCCAGCGTGGCGCGGATGGTGTAGTCGGCGCGCTGCTGCCAGTAGGCCGCGCCGGGGGCGCCGGAGGCCGTGCGATAGGTATTGGCGGTAGGGAGAACTTCGTCCAGTTGACGGAACTTGTCGTCGAAAGGTTCGGCCGCAAAGGCGGACACGGTCAGGCATAAGGCCATCAGGCCGAAGGTTGTACGCATAGTTTGGATTCCTGCTCTTTGCCCGAAGAAAAGGAGCTAGTGTATCGCAACCATCTGAACTATTTCCTGCAGATACAATAATATACAAACCAACATACGGTTTACCTGGTTAGGCACCTGTGCGGTGCAAAAATGGCGCATCCTGGCTCGGGACGCACCATTTTTGCCCAGGTCCGATCAGCGTTTTTTGCCTGCCACCGCGTCCTGGAACTGGAACCGGGCGTCGTCCGGCGCGGCGATGGTATGCGGCGCCACGTCCAGCAGCATCACCGGCGAGCCAGCGCCCGGCTGCGCCTTTTGCCAGTTCGGCAGGCCGGCGCCATTCGGGTTGCCGGTCTTGATGAAGTTGGCGAAGTAGCCCTGCATCTGCTGCGACAGCGCCCGGTCGTCGAGCGTCCACGCATAGGTCTTGTTGCCGTCGAGGTTGCCGAGCGCGTATTCGATTTCCGCCGAATGGGACGCGCCCGGGTCGCCCGGCCGCGCGCGCGTGTAGAGGTAGCGCCAGACCGGTTTGCCGCTGTTGCGCGCGTGGCTGTCAATCCAGTTCCAGGTGCCGTACGAGATGAAGCGGTCGCTGGCCAGGTTGACGGCGGCCGCGGTCACGTCGTTGGCCGACGCGCCATCGCCCAGGTAGGCCTGACGTGCGGTGTCGGCCTGGTCGCCGTAGAGTTTTTGCAGCGCGGCCGTGAAGTTCTCGACCGTTGGCTCGTTCTCGCCCAGCACCTGTTTGGCCGACCCTTCGTGCGAGTTCCAGCCGGCCAGCAGCGGCACCTTGGCTTGCTGCCCGGCTGCGTACAGCAGGTCCGGCGCGCGTGGCAGCACGTAGCCATCTTCGATCACGAAGAAGCCGGTGCGGGCGTTGGACATGGCATCGAGCAGTTGTTGGGCGGGCATGGCGCGCAGCGCCGCCAGGTTGGGCGCACCGATTTTTGCCGCAAACGCGGCGCCGGCCCGTTCGCCATCGGCCAGCTTCTGTGGCGCGAACAGGCCTAGCAGCGAACCGCTCTCGCCGATGGCGCCGGCGATCAGCCCCTTGGCCAGTGGCGAGATCATTTGCGCGCTGACCGAGAACGAACCCGCCGATTCGCCGGCGATGGTTACGCGCGCCGGGTCGCCGCCGAATGCCGCGATATTCTTGTTCACCCATTGCAGCGCCGCCGCCTGGTCCATCAGGCCGTAATTGCCCGACGCCTTGTGCGGCGATTCGGCTGTCAGCTCCGGGTGCGCCAGGAAGCCGAACACGTTGAGGCGGTAGTTGACGGTGACGGTAACGATGCCCTTGGCGGCCATGGCGGCGCCGTCGTAGCGCGGCTCCGAGCTGTCGCCGGCGGCAAAGCCGCCGCCGTAGAAGTACACGAGCACCGGCAGTTTAGATGCCTTCACCTTGGGCGGCGGCACCGGCGTCCACACGTTCAAATACAGCGAGTCTTCGCTGCTGGTATCGGAGCGGAATACCATGTCGGCAAACAGCGGCAACTGCATCGGGCGCGGCCCGAACTGCGTGGCCGCGCGTACGCCGCGCCATTTTGCTGCCGGCTGCGGCGCCTTCCAGCGCAAGTCGCCCACCGGCGGCGCTGCGTACGGAATGCCCTTGTACGAGGCCACGCCGCTGGGTTCCACCGCGCCTTCGACCACGCCGCTGGCGGTGATGGCGCGCGGGGCCTTGGCAGGTGAAGTCTGGGCGGCGGCAGGCAGGGACGCCAGCGCCAGGGCGCTGGCGGCGAACAGGAGGTGGGCGGGTCGGTTCATGTCGTATCGTGGATGAGGAAAACGACAACTATACTCCTGCCCGCTTTCAGGTGCGTGGCGGCAGGGTGCGCTGGCGAACATACAGGGCACTCACCGGTTGCTACGATCAGCTCATCAACAACATCATTCAACAACAATCATAACGAGGTCCATCATGGCAAGCGCAAAACAAGTCCTGGTCGTAGACGACAATGTCGAAATGGTGGAAATGCTGTCGGCCATGCTGCAGCACCACGGTTACGAAACGGCGTCCGCCCATAACGGCTACGAGGCCTGCGACTGGGTGCGCGAAGGGATGCCGCGCGCGATCATCATGGACCTGGGCATGCCCTGGATGGACGGCTTTGGCGCGGTGCGCGCAATTCGCCGCATGCCGGGCGCCGAAGCGCTGCCGATCATTGCGCTTACCGGTTCAGCCGACAGCGACTCGGCCAAGAAAGCGGTGGCTGCCGGCTTTACCCAGCACTTCTCGAAGCCGCTCAACTTCGACCACCTGAACCACTACCTCAATACCCTCAACTGATCACGCCTGCGGTGCGGCCTGGCGCTTGCCGGCCGTGCCTGCGAATACCAGCAGCAGGCCGGCTGCCGCCAGCACGGCGCCCGCCACGGGAATCGCCGCATAACCGAATCCTGCGGAAATCACGGCGCTGCCCACTGCCGCGCCCAGCGCGTTGCCCAGGTTGAACGCTCCCACGTTGACCGACGACGCCAGCCCCGGCGCCTCGGCTGCCGCGTGCATCACGCGGATCTGCACCGGCGGCACCAGCGCGAACGCCGCCGCGCCCCATAATGTCAACCCGATCAAAGCCCCCCAGTGGCTGCCCAGCAGCAGCGGCAGCGCCAGCATGATCGCAGCCAGCGACGCCAGGAAAATCTTGGTGGCGCCGTCGAGCGACCAGTCTGCCAGCTTGCCGCCGATGCCGTTACCGATGGTGAAACCCACGCCGATCAGCACCAGCGCCAGCGTGATGAACAGCTGCGAAGCACCCGTGAGCGTGGTGAGCACCGGCGCCACGTAGGTGTACATCGTAAACATCGCCGCCGAACCCATGACGGTGGTGGCCATCGCCATCAACACCACCGGGCGCGCCAGCACCCGCAGTTCCTTGCCGATGTTTGGCATCGCGCCTTTTTCGCCGCGCGGCAGGGCCAGCACCAGCGCCACCATCGCCAGCAGTCCCAGGCCGGCGGTGCCGGCAAAGGCCATGCGCCAGCCGATTTGCTGGCCGATCCAGGTGGCGGCCGGCACCCCGCCGATATTGGCGATCGTCAGGCCCATGAACATGGTGGCCACCGCGCTGGCGCGCTTTTCGGGCGCCACCAGGTTGGCCGCGACGACCGAGCCGATGCCGAAGAACGCGCCGTGATTGAGGCTAGTGACCAGGCGCGAGGCAAGCAGGGTCCAGTAACCGGGCGCCATGGCCGAGAGCAGGTTACCGACGACGAAAATCGAGATCAGCGTAAGGAGCGCGTGCTTGGCGCGCAGGCGCGCAAGCAGGAGGGTCATGATCGGCGCGCCGATCATCACGCCCAATGCGTAGGCGCTGATGAGCAGTCCGGCGCTGGGGATGGAGACGTGGACGCCGTCGGCGATCACCGGCAGCAGGCCCATGGGAGCGAACTCCGTGGTGCCGATGCCGAAGGCGCCGACGGCCAGCGCCAGCAGCGGCCAGGTGGGACTGGTATTGGCCATATTATTTCAGCGTCTCCACCAGCACGCGGCCTTCTGAGCCTGCTGGCGGACGCACGCGCAGGATGTTGGCCAGCGTGGGCGCGATGTCCACCACCTCAGCGTACTGTCCGTAGTAGCCCGGCTTGATCCAGCGCTTACCCATGATCATCAACGGCACATTGGTGTCGTAGGCATACGGCGAGCCGTGGGTGGTGCCGGTGGATCCGCTGGCGAAGTACCAGTAGGGGCGCGTGATCACCATCAGGTCGCCCGAGGCTTCGCGGTTCCAGGCGCGGCGCATCAGGGTGGCGATGCGGGTGCCGGTGACGGCGCCGCTTTCGAACTGGGTGCGGGTGAAGGTGTCGCTGATGCCCGGCTGGTGCAGCAGGAACTGGGCAGCGGCGTCTTCCACGTCGGCGTGGCGCAGGCCGGCCTTGTCGGCGGCTGCGTAGTCGAGGTGGATGTTCGGCAGCGACCAGGCGGCGAGCAGCGTGGCGCCGCCGAATTTGTCGGACAGGTGCTGACCCAGCTCTTTCATCAGCTGGTCGCCGTTGATACGCTTCGATTCGCTGCGCTGCTGGTTCGAGAACTCGGCGGTGTTGGTAAAGCCATGGTCGGCGGTGAGCACGACCAGCACGTTGTCCATGCCGATGCGCTGGTCGAGGTAGTTGAAGAATTCACCGAGCATGCGGTCCACGCGCTGCAGGTGGTCGTGCGACAGTTTGCTCTCCGGGCCATAGGCGTGGTTGACGTAGTCGTGCGCCGACAGGCTCACGCCCAGCAGGTCCGGCACGCCGCTGTCGTTGCGGCCCAGGTTTTCGCCTTCCACCGCCGCGCGCGCGAAGTCGAGCGTCAGCTGGTCGAGGTACGGGCCGGTTTTCAGGCTGTTGTAATAGGCCGCGTCGATCTGGCCGCTCTCGCTGTAATAGGTGTACGGCAGGCGGTTATGGCCGCCCGGTTTGGCCGGGGTGAGGTCGTCGTGGGCGTCGCCGGCGTAGGCAGCGTCGGGCAGCAGCGCGCTCCAGGTTTTGCCGTAGTAGCGGTCCTGCGGCTTGCCGGCCAGATACTGGGTGACCCAGGCCGGGTGGGCCTGCATATAAAAGGTGCTGCTGGCGAAATTGCCGGTTTTTTCCATGTACATATAGGGCGTACCGGTCTTACCGGCCAGCAGAATCGCGCCCCGGTCCTTGCCCGATACCGTGATCACCTTGCTGCGGTTGCCCGAGGCGTAGCGCAGCTGGTCGCCCAGCGTGTCCACCCGCAGCTTGGTCGGCGCGGTGCCGTCGCTCGGGTCGGTGTGCTCGCCGATATAGGTGTAGTTGGTGTCTTCGGTGCAGTACACCGATTTTTTGGTGGTCGGGTCGATCCAGTTGTTGCCGATGATGCCGTGCACGTACGGGTAGGCGCCGGTGAGCACCGCCGTGTGGCCGATGGCGGTCACCGTCACGCCGTGGGCCTGGTGGGCGTTGCTGAAGGCGGCGCCTTCGGCCAGCATGCGTCCGAGTCCACCTTTTGTACCCTTGCCGAACTGGTCGCGGTAACGCTGCACCTGCTCGTTCGGCAAGCCGTCCACCACCAGCACGACGACCAGCTTCGGTTGCGGCGCAGCGGTGTTGGCTGTGGCGGGGGCGGCGAGGGCGCAAGCGTGCAGCGCGAAGCTGGACGCGGCGATCACGAGGGCGGGCAGGGACAGTGATTTCGGCATGGAGGTGGTTTTCAAGTGGATAAGATGGTAACGAAGTGCAACGGCTGATAGCGTACCATGGGCCGGGCGACAGATTAAGGGATTCATGTGACGGCCTCGTGACATGAAGGCTAGGCATATTGGCAAGGTTACCGTTGGGAAAAGTACACTAATCTCTCTTGAAAGCCGCTAAATTACGTGCCTCTTGGAAAAATTATTGCTAGAATGATGTCGTGAGGAATCTCTCTTCGGGAGCGGGAAAAATGATTACGGTAAACAGTATTGGTGGCGGTACCTTGTCGGCGGCAGTGGCCGTGGAGAAGTCGCAGGGCACCCAGCAGGTCGCGCCGGCGCAGGCGCGTTCGGATGATGACGGCGGCGCCTCGATGGCTGCCTACCTGTCACTGCCAGGGTTTAATGCCGCCAGTGCTGTCGAGACCAGCAACGACACCTCCACCGACGCGCAAGCCGATGGCGGCCAGGCCGCCGCGCTGCAAGCCGTATCGGACTCGGCTGACGATGGTCTGAAACAGGCGCTCAAGGATTTCGACGACGCCCTCAAAAGCCTGTCGCAGCGTCCCGAAACCCAGGTGTTTCGCGCCAGGTTCGGCAGCGAGCCGCTCGCTGAAGACAGCCTGCCGCCACCGGCGCCGCTGCCTGGAATGGACGAGAACGGCTTGCTGCGGATGCCGGGCCGCGACAGCATGTCGGCCGACGCCGACCACGATGGCAAGGTCAGCGAGGAAGAGCTGCGCCGCTACCAGGAACCGCTGACTTACCGTATCGCCGCCGGCGCCGGCCGCCTCGATGCACTGGCCGATGGCCCATCGGCGTTCTCGCTGGTGGAAGCCAACCGCGCGTATGGCGTGGTGTCCGCCGCTGCTGCCGCCGCCTGATCGGCGTGGTTTCGTGAAAACGGGTTTTGCCTGCGCGGCAAAGCCCGTTTTTTTTTCGCCGACCGTCGTGACAATTGAACACCGGCGACGAAAAAAATGCGAATATGTTATCTGATGTTCACCTTTTTCGAGACAGCAGGCTGCGGAGCATGACCTCTCCCGTTCCCTGCAATACGGGAGCCGGTTAATGGATACAAGGTATGTGCGTTGGCGCCTGCAGGCTGCGCTGCTTGCCGTGGTTGCCGGCCTCGGCGGTTGCGCGGTCGGCCCCGATTTCAACACCCCGGCCGCGCCGACCGCGGACAGCGCCACTTATACCCCCGACCCCTTGCCGGCGCAGACAGCATCGAGCCCAGGGGCTGCCGGTGGCGCCCAGCGCTTTGTCACCGGCATGGATATTCCGGCGCAGTGGTGGTCGGTGTTCCGCTCGCCCGCGCTCGACCAGCTGCTGCGCAATGCGCTGGCGCAAAATCCCGACATGGCCGCAGCCGAGGCGGCGCTGCGCCAGGTGCGCGAAAACTACAACGCCCAGGCGGGCCAGCTGGTGTACCCGGCCGTCAACGGCGCGCTTGGCGCCGGGCGCCAGAAAACCCAGGTGGCCACGCCCGCCGGCAGCCAGGCGACCGTGCTCAATCTGTACAACGCCTCGGTCAACGTCTCGTACACGCCCGACGTGTTCGGCGCCACCCGGCGCACGCTGGAAGGCGCGCAGGCAGCGGTGGACTACCAGCGCTACCAGGTGGAAGCGACCTACCTGGCGCTGTCGGCCAACGTGGTCACGGCCGCCATCCAGGAAGCCTCGCTGCGCGCGCAGTTGCAGGCCACGCGCGACGTGCTCGAGGCGCTTACCCGCCAGCAGAGCGTGATCGAAAAGCAGTTCGAGTACGGCGCCATCGCGCGTACCCAGGTGCTCAGCCAGCGCAACCTGGTGGCGCAAACGGCTGCCACCGTGGCGCCGCTGGAAAAAGCGCTGGCGCAAACCCGGCATTTGCTGTCCACCCTGGCCGGCAGGCTGCCGGGGGAGACCGGCATGCCAGAATTTACGCTGGCATCGCTCACGTTGCCGGAACAACTGCCGGTGTCGCTGCCATCGGCGCTGGTGCGCCAGCGGCCCGACATCCGCGCCAGCGAAGAGCTGCTGCGCCGGGCCAGCGCCGACATCGGCGTGACCACTGCCGCGCTGTACCCGCAGTTCACCCTGAACGGCAGTTACGGTTCGGCCTCGCCTGCCTTCAGCAAGCTGTTCGAGGGCGACAACGCCATCTGGAGTCTTACTGCCGGCCTTACCGCGCCCATCTTCAACGGCGGCGCGCTGCGCGCCCGCAAGCGTGCGTCCGAAGCGGCCTACGATGTCGCGGCGGCGCAGTACCGCGCCACCTTGCTCACCGCGTTCCAGAACGTGGCCGATACCCTGCGCGCGCTCGAATGGGATGCCGCCGCGCTCACCGCGCAAGCCGAGTCCGAGGCGCTGGCGGCGGAAACCCTGGCGCTGTCCGAAGAGCAGTACAAGCTCGGCGCCATCAGCTACCTGTCGCTGCTCGACGCCCAGCGCGTGTTCCAGCAGGCGCATATCAGCCTGGTGCAGGCGCAGGCGGCCCGCTATGCCGATACGGCGGCGCTGTTCCAGGCGCTGGGCGGCGGCTGGTGGAACCGCGCCGACGGCGTGCCGGCCGCCACGCCGGTCTCCACCATGCAGTCCATCAGTCGGAATCCCTAGTACACCTCTATTGCAGGAGAGAGTTTCATGACCAAGCGTATGCTCATCATGGTTGGCTGCGTGATCTTGCTGGTCGCCGCGCTGGCGTTCGGTAAATATCTGCAGATACAAAAACTGATCGCCAGCGCGCCCAAGCCCGGTGCGCAAACGGTCACCGCGATCAAGGTCACGGCGTCAGAATGGCAACCACAGATCAGCGCGGTGGGCACGCTGGCGCCGGTGCGCGGCGTGGATGTCACCACCGAGATCGCCGGCCTGGTACGCAAGGTCAACTTCAAGTCCGGCGACGAGGTGAAGGCCGGCCAGGTGCTGTTCGAACTCAATGCCGAATCGGACCTGGCGCAGCTGCGCTCGTTGCAGGCGGCGGCCGACCTGGCCGCCACCACGCTCCAGCGCGACAAGCTGCAGCTGGCGGCGCAGGCCATCAGCCAGGCGCAGGTGGACAACGACGAGGCCGAGCTGAAAAGCCGGCAGGCTCTGGCCGCCCAGCAGCAGGCGCTGGTCAACAAGAAAACCATCCGCGCGCCGTTCGCCGGCAAGCTCGGCATCACCGCCGTCAATCCAGGCCAGTACCTCAATCCCGGCGACACGCTGGTCACGCTGCAAACCATCGATACGGTTTATGTCGATTTCTACGTCCCGCAAAAGCAGGTGGCCGAACTGTCGGTGGGCCAGAAGCTCAAGCTCACCAGCGACGGTTATCCGGGCGTGTCGTTCGACGCCAAGGTGACCGCCATCAGCCCGAAGGTGGATGCAGCCACGCGCAACGTGCAGGTGCAGGCCACGGTACCGAACCAGAAGCGCCAGCTGTTGCCGGGTATGTTCGCCAACGTCAGCCTGGAGCAGGGCGCACTGAAAAAATACCTGACCCTGCCGCAGACGGCGATTACCTACAACCCTTACGGCTCCACGGTGTTCGTGCTCGCGCCTGCGGTTGTTAAAGAACCGGGCAAGGACGCACCCAGGGATGACAAGGGCAATGCGCAGCTGATCGCCCAGCAGGTTTTTGTGACCACCGGTCCCACGCGCGGCGACCAGGTGGCGGTATTGACGGGCGTGAAGGAAGGCCAGACCGTGGTCACCAGCGGCCAGCTGAAACTGAAGAACGGCACCCCGGCGGTGATCAACAACCGCGTGCAGCCGGCCAATAGCCCGAACCCCACGCCGCAGGAACAGTGAGGACGCGCGCGCCATGAACTTTACCGACATCTTCATAAAACGGCCGGTGCTGGCCACCGTGGTCAGCCTGCTGATCGTGGTGCTGGGCCTGCGCTCGTTGTTCAGCCTCCCGGTCAACCAGTATCCGAAAACGCAGAACGCGGTGGTCACCATCTCCACCACCTACTACGGGGCTGACGCGGCCACGGTCGCCGGCTTCATCACCCAGCCGCTGGAAGCGGCCATCGCCCAGGCGCAGGGGATCGACTACCTGTCGTCGTCGTCCAACAGCGGCGTCTCGACCATCACGGCCACGCTGCAGCTGAACTACGATTCGAACAGGGCGCTGACCGAGATCACCACGCAGGTCAATTCGGTGCGCAACCAGTTGCCCGCGCAGGCGCAGCAGCCGGTGATGAGCGTGCAGATGGGGCAGACCACCGACGCCATGTACATGGGCTTTTACAGCGACACGCTGCCCACCAATAACGTCACCGACTACCTGGCGCGGGTAGTCAAACCCAAGCTCGATTCGATCGACGGCGTGCAAACCGCAGAGCTGCTGGGCGCGCGCCAGTTCGCCCTGCGCGCCTGGCTCGACGCCGACAAGATGGCGGCCCACGGCGTCACCGCCGCCGAGGTCAGTGCCGCGCTGGCGGCCAATAACTACCTGGCCGGGCTGGGCGCGTCCAAGGGCCAGATGGTGACGGTGCCGCTCACCGCTGGCACCGACCTGCACACGGTGGAGGAATTCAAGGCGCTGGCCGTGCGCCAGAGTAATGGCGCCATCGTGCGCCTGGAAGATATCGCCAACGTCACGCTGGGGTCCGAGAACTACGATTTCAATGTCGCCTTCAGCGGCGTGCGCTCGGTCTTTGTCGGCATCAAGGTGGCCCCCGACGCCAACATCCTCGACGTGGCCGAGCGGGTGCGCAAGGTATTCCCGTCCGTCCGCGAGCAGCTGCCGGCCGGGCTTACCGGTGAAATCGTCTACGACTCCACCGAGTTCATCAACACGTCCATCGTCGAGGTGGTCCATACGCTGGTCGAAGCGCTGATCATCGTCACGGTGGTAATTTACCTGTTCCTGGGCAGCCTGCGCGCGGTGATCGTGCCGGTGATCGCCATGCCGCTGTCCCTGATCGGCACCTTCTTCGTGATGCTGATGTTCGGCTATTCGATCAACCTGCTCACGCTGCTGGCGATCGTGCTGGCGATCGGACTGGTGGTCGATGACGCCATCATCGTGGTGGAAAACGTCGACCGCCACATGAAGGAGGGCATGAAGCCGTACGACGCTGCGATCCAGGCCGCGCGCGAACTCGGCAGCCCGATCCTGGCCATGACCGTGGTGCTCATTGCGGTGTACGTGCCGATCGGCTTCCAGGGCGGCTTGACCGGGGCGCTGTTTACCGAGTTCGCCTTCACCCTGGCCGGCGCGGTGGCGGTGTCGGGCATCGTCGCGCTCACGCTCTCGCCCATGATGTGCGCCAAGTTCTTCAACGAGCACCAGGACGAGGGCAAGTTCGTCAAGTTCATCGACCGCACCTTCGCCAGGGTCCACGACGGCTACCTGCGCGTGCTGCATCGCCTGCTGGAAACCTGGGCGGTGCTGATCGTGCTGGGCGTAATTCTCACCGGCCTGCTGGGCGTGATGTTCGCCATGTCGCAGTCCGAACTGGCGCCCGAGGAAGACCAGGGCATCGTGCTGGCGCAGGTGGTGGGGGCGCCCACCGCCACGTCGGACCAGATGCAGGCGTATGCGAAAGAGATTTTCGAGATCTCCAAATCGCTGCCCGAGTACGACCAGATGTTCCAGATTACCGGTGTGCCCACCACCAATGCCGGCATTGGCGGCGTGCTGTTCAAGCCGTGGGACAAGCGCAGTCGCTCGGCGCAGGAGATCCAGCAGGAGCTGCAACAGCGCTGGGGCAACGTCGCAGGCGGCCGGGTGGCGGCGTTCCAGTTCCCGGCGCTGCCGGGCAGCTCGGGCCTGCCGGTGCAGTTCGTGATCACCACCACGGAGCCGTTCGAGAACCTCAACACGGTGGCGCAGGCGGTGCTCGACAAGGCCACCAAGGAAGGCAAATTCTATTTCGCCGACGTCGATCTGAAAATCGATTCGCCGCAGGCCAAGGTGGACGTGGACCGCGACAAGCTGGCCACGCTGGGCCTCACGCAACAGGACTTCGGCAACGCCATGGCGGCGGCGCTGGGCGGCGGCTACGTCAACTACTTTTCGATTGCCGGGCGCTCGTACAAGGTGATTCCGCAGGTGCGCCAGGTGGACCGCCTGAATCCTTCCGATGTGCTCAACTTCCACATCAAGACGCCATCGGGCGCGATGATCCCGGCCAGCACCGTGGCCAGCATCTCTTACAGCGTGCAGCCGGAATCTGTCACGCGCTTCCAGCAGCTGAACTCCGCGACCATTTCCGGCGTGTCCGGCGCCTCGCAGGGCGAGATCCTCGAGTACCTGCGCAATGCCGTGGCCGAGGTGGCGCCGTCTGGCTACACCATCGACTATGCCGGTTCGTCGCGCCAGTTCATGAACGAGTCGGGCGGCTTCGGTCTGACCATGGGCTTTGCCGTGATCATCGTGTTCCTGGCGTTGGCCGCACAGTTCGAAAGCTTCCGCGACCCGATCGTGATATTGTTCTCGGTGCCGATGGCGCTGTTCGGCGCGATGATGTTCATCTTCCTCGGCTTCGCCTCGATCAACATCTATACCCAGGTGGGGCTGGTGACCTTGATGGGACTGATCTCCAAGCACGGCATCCTGATCGTGGAGGTGGCCAACCACCTGCGCGAGGCCGGCAAGAGCAAGCGCGAGGCGATCGAGGAAGCCGCCGCCACGCGGTTGCGGCCCATTTTGATGACCACCGCGGCGATGGTGTTCGGCGTGGTGCCTTTGGTGATCGCCTCCGGCGCCGGCGCGGCGGGGCGCCATGCGATGGGACTGGTGATCTTTACCGGCCTGTCGATCGGCACCTTGTTTACCTTGTTCGTGGTGCCGGCGATGTATATGTTCCTGGCCGGTGAGCACAAGGCGGCAGGCACCGTTGAACACGCACCGGCATAGCACGGCGACCGTAAATAGAATAAAGAGACAAGCAGTGCCGATACCAGAGTCGAGAAACAGCAAGGACAGCCCGTTTGCGTGGCTGTCGGACCGTCGCGAGCGCAGCAAGGAAGAGATCATCCTGATGATCATGTGCGCGCTGAGCATCCCCAGCATTTTGCCGTTCGGCCTGTACCGGCTGTGGCAGGGCGCCTGGCTGTCGGCGGTGGTGGACCTGGCGCTGGTGCTGGCCATGTCGCTGGTGATCGTGCACGTGTGGCACACGGGCCGCTACAAGCTGGCCAGCCTGGGCGTCACGCTGTTTTACTCGGCCGGCATGCTGGCGACCATCTACCTGCGCGGCATGCCGCTGGTGTACTGGGCGTATCCCACCATGATCGCGGCGTTCTTCATGCTGCGGCCCAGGGTGGCGCTGGGGATCAACAGTGTCTCGCTGCTGGTGCTGGTGGCCATGCTGCTGCCGCAGATGGAAGTGCTCAACCTGCTTACGGTGGTGGTCACCATTTCGCTGGTCAACCTGTTCGCCTACATTTTCTCGTACCGCACCGGCCTGCAGAACCGCGAGCTGCACATCGAGGCGGAGCGCGACTTCCTCACCGGCGCGGGCAACCGCCGCGCCTTCGACAGCAAGCTGATCAGCTACGCGGCCGAGCGCCGTCCGCAGCCGGAAGCCTGCCTGCTGCTGCTCGACCTCGACCACTTCAAGCAGGTCAACGACCAGCATGGCCACCCGGCTGGCGACCAGGTGCTGCGCCGCCTGTGCGACGTGCTGCGCCACCACACCCGCGTGACCGACGAAATTTTCCGCTACGGCGGCGAGGAATTCGCCATCATCGCCAACGGCGCCAGCCTGCGCGCCGCCGGCAAACTGGCCGAAACGCTGCGCAGTGCGGTGGCCACCGCGCCCTTGCTCGATGGCCACCCGATCACCGCCTCGATCGGCGTGGCGCCGATGCCGCGTGGCGGCCTGGCGTCGGAATGGCTGGAGCAGGCGGACAAGATGCTGTACGCTGCCAAGGAGGGTGGACGTAATATGGTGCGCCTGGCGGGGGCGATGGAGGAGCGTCAGTGAGGCGTCTGGCCATATTGGCGCTGCTGGTGTGACTTGCTCTTATGCGACAGACGTCGCATAATGACTCTTCCTGTCGCAAACCGGAGTCCGCGTGTCCACTTTTCGTTTCGCCATTGTTGCCATTCTCGCACCGCTCATGATGTCATCGATGGCGGCGCCTGTCGTTCAGCGGGACGGCCAACCCTACCAACTGGGCAATACCTCGGTCACCACCATCCGCGCCAAGTCGTTGAACCGCGATTACCAGGTGTTCGTCAGCCTGCCCGCCGGTTACGCCGACACCGGCCCGCCCTTGCCGGTGGTGTTCGTGACCGATGCCGATTACGCCTTCCCGCTGGTGCGCGCCATCGCCGCCCGCGTGGGCAGCGACAAAAAATCGATCGCCCCGTTCATCCTGGTGGGATTGTCGTATGCAGTGGGCGATACGCCGGAATACAGCCGCCGCCGTGACTACACGCCGACGCCGCGGCCAACTGATGGCTTGAGTTCCGATATGCCGGGACGACCGGTATTGTTCGGTGAAGCCGAAGCTTATCGGCGGTTTCTTGCCAGCGACGTCTTGCCGCTGATCGCCGCACGCTATCGGGCCGACATGACGCGCACGACGTTCGTCGGCCATTCGTATGGTGGTTTGCTCGGCGCGCATATCGTATTGACCAGCCCGAGCATGTTCAGCAAATACGTCATCAGCAGCCCATCGCTGTGGTATGACGATGACGTGATGTTCAGCCGCCAGAAAAAATTCGTCGCGTCCAATAGCGACCTCATCGCAGACATATTCTTTTCGGTCGGCGCGCTGGAGTCGGCAGGCGATGCCGACATGGTGGCGGACCTGAAAAAATTCGACCGGGCCTTCAAGGCCCGCCGCTACCCGCACTTGACCACGCAACTCCACGTGTGGAACGGCCGCGATCACCTCGATGTATTTCCGGACATGATTACGGCAGCGTTGAAATGGGCGGTGCCCGCCACGCTTGTCAAACATTGACCGACTGAAATAAATATGAGAGGCTGACCGTCCCCAAAGGAGGCTGCATTGACATTCAACCCGCTGGACCTGGAAAGTTTGCGCATTGGCGTGATCCAAAGCGAGCCGACGCTGCTCGAGAACGCGGTGCGCGCGGTTCTGATCCATTATTTCTATCATGTGTCGAACAAGGCCATGGTGGAAGTGGTGCCGGTCGTGCCCGGCGGCGCAACCGCACTGAACCTGATGAGCCCTGCGCTGTTTCGTGGGCGCGGCCGGATACGCTTGTCCGGCACTACCGTGCTGGGGGTGGCGCAATCACCGGGCGCCTACGCCAGTAGCTACCTGGAGGCGCGCAACGAGGCTTCACTGATCGAGATCGGTGCATGCACGACGTTGAATAACCGCGCTTCGATCCTGTCGGAGGGAGCGGGCATCCATATCGGCGAGCGCTGCATGATCGGCCAGGAAGTGCTGATCACCGACTCGAATTTCCACGAACTGGCGGTGGCGCGGCGGGCCATGAACGACCAGCGCCCGCGAGCGGTGCACATCGGCAACGACGTGTTCATTGGCGCCCGCGTCACGATACTCAAGGGCTGCCGCGTGGGCGACGGCAGTGTGCTCGCGGCAGGCAGCGTGCTGCCGCCGGGCTTCGAGGCGCCGCCGTTGTCCATCGTCGCCGGCAATCCGGCGCGCGTGGTGGGGCAGGTGGAGACCGGCACGTAGCCATTCATAGCTGAGCGGCGGCGCTTGTCAGTCCGACTCCTCGTCCGGATCAAGGTCCGGCACCACATTCGATTGAACCACAGGCGCCGGCATCGCATCGACCTGCTTGACCACCGCCGCCAGCAACGCCTGCGGCCGGTACTGCAACGCCCGTGGCGTCAATCCCAGCCGCACCACCACCAGCTGGCGCGACGGCACGATGGCGATCGACTGGCCGTCGTGACCCTGCATCCAGTATGTGTCTGCCGGCAGGCCGTACGGACCGTCGGCGTTCTGTCCCGACGACGGTCCCTGGCGCCACACCAGCCCCTGGCCGTACTGGCCGCCGGACGCCGGCGCCACCGCCTGCATCGACGCGACAAACCCCGCCGGTAAAATCCGCTTGCCTTGCCAGACGCCGTCCTGCAGCAGGAACTGGCCGAAGCGCGCCCAGTCCTGGGTGCTGGCGTACATATAGCTCGAACCGACCAGCGTGCCGCGCGCGTCGGCTTCGATGATGGCGCTGCTCATGCCCAGCGGTGCAAACAGCTGGTCGTGCGGCAGGGCCAGCACGCCGACCGCCGTGGGACCGGTCATCGGCTTGACCGGCATGTTGGGGCCCGCTGCCGCGCGCTGCCAGACGCGCGACAAGAGCACCGTGCTGCCGCTCGAATAATTCCACACCGTGCCCGGCGCGTGCGCCAGTGGCTGTGCGGCGGCGTAGGCCGCCATGTCCGGCTCCAGGTACAGCATGCGCGTCACATCGGAGACGTCGCCGTAGGATTCATTGAACTGCAGGCCGCTGGTCATCGACATCAGTTGCGCGACCGTGATCTGTGCGCGCGGGTCGGCATGTTCGGGCCAGAAGCCTTTGCGGTCCGGCGCCAGGTTGCCTCTGGCGATCTCGATGCCGACCAGCGCCGCACTGACGGTCTTGGTCATCGACCAGCCCAGGAGCGGCGTGGCAACACCGAAGCCGGCGCCGTAGCGCTGCGCCACCAGCCGGCCGCGATGGATCACCACCAGGCCGCGCATGCCGGGTCCGGCCAGCGCGTCGTCGTTGACGGCCGCCTGCAATGCCGGCACGGTCTCCGTCATCGAGCCGGTGGGCCAGGGCACGTTGGGGGACGCGCTCCAGATGCGCAGCGGCGGATATTGATATTGGTTGGCCTGCGCCAGGTCGCCATCCGGCACGGCAGCACAGCCGGTGCCGGGACGGTACACGGCCAGGCCCTTGCCCAGGATGCCGAGGAAGTCGGCGTGGACGGTCTTGTGTTGTTGGTCCACCCGCACCCGCAGGTATTTGAGCAGAGGATGGCCGGGCGCCTGCACGTCGGCGGCCAGCACGGATTGCGGATCGCGATGGGCGATGAAGACATTGGAGCAAACCATCTTGGCGCCGTAACTGGCGCCCACGCGCAGCAGCTCGGGCGGACGGCCGACGAGGGTGAGGGCGCCACCGGCGGCTACCACCAGCAGGGCGCCGGTGGCGATGACCAGGCGGGAGACCAGCTTATTCGGCATAGAGCAACATGCAGGCAACTTTCGAGTCAACTTTCACGAGCAAATCGACTCGATTATGCCTGCATCATCCTGCGAGCACAACGGCCACGCGTGCGCGCATGGGCTCTTAAAAACTGGTCGACAGCCCCGCATACAGCGAGCGGCGGGCGCCGTGCTGCGGCGCGCCCACGCCCACGCCGGAGCCGTCGCGCAGCAGGTACGATTTGTCGAACAAGTTGATCACCGCGATGCGGCCCTCGATGTCGCCGGCGCCGGTCTGTTTCCAGTTGTGCGTGAACGCCAGGTTGACCGTGGTGTACGACGGCAGGTGGCCCGAATTCGGCGCGGCGCCGTCCGGCGTGGTGCGCAGGCCGCTGCCGTACAGGAAGTCGCTGCTGACCTGCGAATCGCCCCAGTGGTAATGGGCGCCGCCCGATACCGTGTAGGTCTGGTCGTGATCGACGTAGATGTAGTGGTTGCTGATGTACGCCAGTTCGTCCACGCCAAACAGCGACTGGCCCGAGACGATATTCTGCGCCTTGGCCCGCTGCGTGGTCAGGTTGAGGAAGCCGCCCCAGTGGGCCTGGCTGTAAATCGCCGACAGTTCCACGCCCTTCGCAAAGCCGCGCTCATAGTTGAACGGCGACAGGATCAGCGCCTGGCCGAACTGGCCTTCGTCGAGCATGTTGTGGATCTTCTTGTAGTAGGCGTCTGCGGTGACGGTCAGCTGGCCGTTCACCTTGTGGCTCACGCCCACGTCGAAGTAGTTGGTGCGCTCGGCGCGCACGTTGTCCGACACGCCCACTGCCGGCGCATTGGTGGTGCCGGCATACTTGTCGATGCTCTCCTGCGCGGCCAGTTCCTGCGGCGGCGGCGTGAAGTAGCGCGAGTAGCCGGCGTGCAGCGCGGTGTCCTTGCCCACCTGCCAGGCCAGGTTTGCGCGCGGGCTCCATTGCTGCTCGTTGATGAAGGCCTGCACCTTGTCGTAGCGGATGCCGTAGTTCAGCGTGAGCGGGGCGGCGATGTGCCATTCGTCCTGCACGTACACGCTGCCCAACTTGCCGGTCTGGCGGCTGTTGTCGACGATGGTGCGCGGGTCGCTCGATGCCTGGGTGCCGTCATCGTTGGTGTCGAAGACTGCAACCGAATTGTCGCTGTGGGTGTTCTGGCGCGTGTACGCCAGGCCGGCGCGCAGCGTGTGTTCGGGATTGAGCTTGTAGCTGGTGTCGAATTGCGCGCCGCTGGCCGAATTGGAACGCAGCGTATTGGAACCGACGCCGTTGTAAATCAGGTCGCCCAGCGCATCGGGCGTGTAGTGCAGTTCCGAGTACTGGTGGAAGGCCGACACCTGGTAATTGAGGTCGCCCAGGCTTTTTTGCAGCGACAGTACCACGAAGCGGTTCACTTCGCGCTGCTTCTGGTCCAGCTGCGACGACGGCGCGTTGGTGGTGCCGGCGCCGGCATCGCTCTGGCCGGTGAGCGAGAATGCGGGCGCCTGGTCCGGGTTGTTCGGAATCTGGAAGCGGCCGTTATAGGTGCCGAACATCAGGCCCAGGCGGGTCTGGTCGTCGAGGAAGTACGACAGCGCGCCGAACGACTTGGTTTGCTGGGTATGGTTGTGCAGGGCGTCGCGCGTGGGCAGCGGATTTTCGATGCCCATGTCGTTGCGTACATAGCTGCCCGACAGGTAGTAATTGAAGGCGCCCTGGGTGCCGAAGAATTCCGCGCTCGGCGCGTAGTAGTTGTTGGTGCCGGCCAGTACGCCGATGCGCCCGCCCGGCTGGGTGGTGCCTTCCTTGGTCTGGATGTCGACGATGCCGGCCGTGCGCAGGCCGAATTGCGCCGGCAACGCGCCGGTAATGAAGTCGGTTTGCTGGACGAAACGGGTGTCGATCGACTGGCCGAAGCCGCTGATACTTTCCGGCAGCTGCACGCCGTTGACGCGGTACTGGACGTTGGCATGGTCGTCGCGCACGTGGATGGAACCGGACGCCTTGGAGTCCTGGCTCACGCCGGGCAGGCGCAGCAGCACTTCGTTGAACGGCGTGTTGTCGCCCTGGCCCAGCTGGTCGATCATGTGGCGGTCGATCGAATACACGGTGGTGCCCACGTTGGGCGACAGGTCGATGCGGGCGCTCTTCAGGTGGGCGGCGGTGACCTCCACTTGCTGCATCGGCTTGTCGGTGCTGGTGTCCGCATCTTCGGCGTGGGAGTGGGTGGTGTAGAAAGCGGCGGCCAGCAGCAGTGGCAGGGCGCGCAGTTTAGGGGCGTGTTGCATGTTCTATCCTTGGGTATTGGCGAGTTGGAACCCCGCAAACACGTGGGGTCGGACCCCGTACGGGGTCAGACCCCGGCTGGCAGTGCGGGGTAAGTACGGTCAGGAGAGGACAGCAGCAGGCGGTGCGTGCGAAGGCGGGGTGATGCAGCTGGTGCATACCAGCGGATCGTGGTGCGAAGGGATCGGCGGCGCATACGCCACCAGGGCAGCGACCGGCGCCACCGTGGCCGGCGGCGGCAGGTCGCCCAGTGGCATGTCGGCCACCTGGCAGGCGGCGCAATCGGTGTGGTTTTCGGCGTACGCGTGTGCGTGCGCATTCGAGCCGAGCAGCTGCAACGCCAGGAACAGCAGCACGAACACCATCACCAGGCGCTGGTAGCGCGAGTTGCGGTGTGACGTGGTGGAACTGGAGGCGAGGGCGTGCATGGGCGCGATTCTACAGGGATGAACCCATAACGACAACGATTGTTAGTTTATTAACTGTGTCAATGCTGGCTTTGTTCACGCGCGCCCGAGTAATCGCCCACCAGGCCGCGCCTGGTGGCCAGCACTACCGCATGCGTGCGGGCCGTGGCGCCCAGCTTGTCGAACAGGCCCTTGACGTGGGTTTTGACCGTGCCCACGCCGATGCCCAGCTCGCGCGCAATGGTCTTGTTGCACTGGCCCTGCGCCAGCAGTTGCAGCACGTCGGTTTCGCGGCTGGTGAGGCCAATGCGGGTAAAGCTGTCGGCCACGCAGCGGCTCAGCTCCGCGCTCAGGTAGCGTGTGCCGCGTCCCAGCGTGCGCACGGCGGTAAGCAGCTGGTCGGCCGGGCTGTTTTGCAGCAGGTAGCCGTGCACGCCCGCCATCATCGCCGTGCGCACTTCCCATTCGCGGTCGAGCTGGGTGACGATCAGCACGCGTGGCTGGGCGTCGCCGTGGTGGGCGCTGCCGGCGCGGCGCATGTGTTCCATGCCGGCCTTGTGGTCGAGGATGACGACGTCGGCGCCGGCCACATCGGCGCCTTCTTGCACCACGCGCACGTTCATGTCGACGCTGGCGCCGAGCAGCGCGGCCAGGCCGGCGCTGACGATGGCGTCCGCGTGGGCCACCAGTACCGTGACTTTTTCTCCGTGTTGCGCGGCGCCGTTGTATCCGTTCTGGCCCGAGCTATTTCCCATGGCCCCTTGAGGCCAGCTTTTGCTATCGAGTCGCATATCGTTTTCTCCGTGTTTGCCGTGCCGGCGATGGTTCGCCAGCGTGACCACAGCGTACCTGCGATTGTGCAAATTGCCACGACCCGATCCGGGGGTACGTCCCTCCCTAGATAGAGTGATACGAAAGGGATAGGGCGCAGCATCACCCGAAAGAGGTAGTGGCAAAGGGTCAATACCAGTGATGGCAAGGCCGGGCCGCGCCCCTACACTGTGCTCTCCAGTTTGAAGCTGCGCCCCCTGCCCAAAGACAGGTGTGGCGCCGGACTTCAGGTAGTACAGTTTTGACTTTTAAGGAGCGCCCCGCCATGAGAATGTATGTCATATCGATCGCTACCGGCCTGCTGGTCGGTGTCATCTACGCGTTGTTGAATGTACGTTCGCCGGCGCCGCCGGTGATCGCCTTGCTCGGCCTGGCCGGTATCCTGATCGGCGAGCAGATTCCGCCTTTGGTGCGCACGTGGATCAAGCCCGAAGCAACCAAGGTCTCGTGGGTGGAAGACCACGTCAAGCCACACTGCTTCGGTGAACTGCCGGGCGCCCAAAAATCCGACGACACCAAGAGGAGCGCATGATGTCCCAATCCACCACCAACGCCACGCCTGACCTGATCCTGCATCGCGGCCTGTTTACCACGCTCGATCGCAGCAACCCGCACGCCGAAGCGGTGGCCATCAAGGATGGCCGCTTTACCCACGTGGGCCGCGCCAACGAAATCATGGCGCTGGCCGGTCCCAACACCCAGGTCATCGACCTGCATGGCAAGCGCGTGCTGCCAGGCCTGATCGACAACCACTGCCACATCATTCGCGGCGGTCTGAACTTCAATCTCGAACTGCGCTGGGACGGCGTGCGCAGCCTGGCCGACGCCATGGGCATGCTCAAGGCGCAGGTGGACATCACCCCGGCGCCGCAATGGGTGCGCGTGGTGGGCGGTTTCACCGAACACCAGTTCATCGAAAAGCGTTTGCCGACCATCGAGGAGCTGAACGCGGTGGCGCCCGACACCCCGGTGTTCATCCTGCACCTGTACGACCGCGCGCTGCTCAACGGCGCCGCGCTGCGCGCCGTGGGCTACACCAAGGACACGCCGGAACCGGCGGGCGGCCAGATCCTGCGCGACGGTGCCGGCAACCCGACCGGCCTGCTGCTGGCCAAGCCGAATGCGGCCATCCTGTACTCCACGTTGGCCAAGGGCCCCAAGCTGCCGCTCGAATACCAGGTCAACTCCACCCGTCACTTCATGCGCGAACTCAATCGCCTGGGCGTGACCGGTGTGCTGGACGCTGGCGGCGGTTTCCAGAACTACCCGGACGACTACGAAGTGATCCAGCAGCTGTCGGACGCCAAGCAGCTGACCATCCGCCTGGCCTACAACCTGTTTACCCAAAAGCCGAAAAAGGAAAAGGAAGACTTCCTCAACTGGACCCAGAGCGTGACGTACCAGCAGGGGGACGACTATTTCCGCCACAACGGCGCCGGCGAAATGCTGACCTTCTCGGCAGCGGATTTCGAAGACTTTCGCGAGCCGCGTCCGGACCTGCCGGACACCATGGAAGACGACCTGGAAGGCGTGGTGCGCATCCTGGCGCAGAACCGCTGGCCATGGCGCATGCACGCCACCTACGACGAAACCATCAGCCGCGCGCTGGACGTGTTCGAGCGCGTGAACCAGGACATTCCGCTGACGGGCCTGAACTGGTTCTTCGATCACGCCGAAACCATCTCCGACCGCTCGATCGACCGGATTGCCGCACTGGGCGGCGGCGTGGCCGTGCAGCACCGCATGGCGTACCAGGGCGAATACTTCGTCGAGCGTTACGGCCACGGCGCCGCGGAAGCCACGCCTCCCGTGAAAAAAATCCTCGAGGCTGGCGTGAAAACCTCGGCCGGCACCGACGCCACGCGCGTGGCCTCGTACAACCCGTGGGTGTCGCTGTCGTGGCTCATCACCGGCAAGACCGTGAGCGGCATGCAGCTGTACCCGCGCGCCAACTGCCTCGACCGCGAAACGGCGCTGCGCATGTGGACCGAGAACACCACCTGGTTCTCGAACGAAGAAGGCAAGAAGGGCCGCATCGAAGCGGGCCAGCTGGCCGACCTGATCGTGCCGGACAAGGATTTCTATGCGTGCGCCGAAAGCGAAATCACCGACATGACATCCGAGCTCACGGTAGTCGGCGGCAAAGTCGTGTACGCGGCCGGTCGCTTCGCCGCGCTCGACACGCCACCGCCACCGGCCATGCCGGACTGGTCGCCGGTGCGCCGCTTCGGCGGATACGCCGGTTGGGGCGAGCAGATCGGCAATAACCGCGCTGCCTTGCAGGAACTGGAAAAGCGCAAGCAGCAGCAAGCCCAACTGCGTGCCCAGGCGGCATCGTGCGGCTGCGCCAACGAGTGTAACGTCCACGGCCACCAGCACGCTTCGGCGTGGGCCAGCAAGCTGCCTACCACCGACCTCAAGAGTTTCTGGGGTGCGTTGGGCTGCGCCTGCTGGGCGGTGTGATGTCGGGCGCCCTGGCTTTGCCGGCTTTCCTGCGCGCTCCGTGGGTGCGCTGGGTTTGCCTGTTGCTGCTGTGCTCTGCGTACCTGCAGGGCGGTATCGACAAGCTGGCCGACTTCAACTCGGCGATTGCCGAGATGGAGCACTTCGGCGTGTCGCCGGCCGCGCCGATGGCGGCGGTCGTCATCATCGGCGAGCTTGGCTGCTCTTTGATGATACTGACCGGCTTCTATCGCTGGCTCGGGGCTGCTTACCTGGCCGTGTTTACGGTGATGGCATCGGCCGTTGCCGGACCGTTCTGGCAGATGACGGGCGCCGCCCGCATGTCGGCCGAGAACGGTTTCTTCGAGCACCTGGGCCTGGCGGGGGCATTCCTGCTGGTCGCCTGGCTCGACCTGGCGGAGCGCCGTCCGGCTCGGCCGAAGTAAAGTAAGGCAAGTAATTGAAGTAATTGAAGTAATTGAAGTAATTGAAGTAATTTAGCAATTAAGGAAACAGTATGGAACGAGGCAATATCAAGCAAGGCATATCACTGGCATTTTTGGGCGGCTATGTCGACACACTGGGCTTTATCGGCCTGTTCGGGCTGTTCACCGCCCACGTCACGGGCAACTTCGTGCTGATCGGCCGCGCGCTGGTCGAACCGGCGCACGAGATCATCCCGAAATTGCTGGTGTTCCCGGTTTTCATTTTGTTCGTGGCCATTTCGCGCATGCTGATCCTGCACTGGGAGCGCAACAGCAGCCCTGCACTGCGCAACAGCTATCTGCTGCAATTGTTCCTGCTGGTAGCCACCGTGGTGTGCGCTGATATCGCCTCGCCGATGGCCAATGCCCACCAGCCGTTGAGCCTGCTTACCGGCATGATCTGCGCCGGCGCCATGGCCACCCAAAACGCCTACGGCAAGCTGCTGCTCGGTAAGTCGGCCGCCACCACGGTGATGACCGGTAACGTCACCCAGCTGGTAATCGAACTGACCGACTCGCTGCGCGGCGACCCGGCAGCACTGGGCCGCTGCAAGGTGCTGGTATGGCCGGTGCTGGCCTTTGCCGCCGGCTGTATCCTCGGCGCCTATGCCTACATGTCGTTCGGCTTTACCGGTTTGCTGGTGCCGTGCGTGGTGCTGGTGTTCATGGCCGCCGCCACCAAGGACTGATCTTCCTGTGCAGTGCTTCGAGCCGCGCCGCCCACCAGGGCCGCGCGGCTTTTTTTGCGATACCACCGGTGTTGTCATGGTCGTCCCGGCACTGCCACAATCGGATTTTTGCTGTCGAGGATGGTATGCGCGAATTTCCACCGATCGACCGTGCGGCCGAAGCCGCAGCGTCGCAAACGCTGTTCTTTACCGACGGTGAATTCGACGGTCGTCCGCACCGGGTCAGCCGTTTCAACTACCTGGCGTTTCTGTCGCTGACAGGCAGTGCGGCGCAGCAGGAGGTGGACAAGATCAGATCATTTCTCGCCGATCAACCCGGAGCGCAACTCGAAACGGACATCGTGCACCTTCTCGGCTCCCTGAACTGGCGGTATCACAACATTGCATGTATCGCGCTGGCTGCGGGTTTTACCTCTCCGCGGACGATCGAGGCGCTGTGGCAGCGCATCCGGGCAGGCAGCTGGACCGCGCCGCAACTGGTGGCGACAGCGGCTTACGTCGATGCCGGGTTCCAGGAGCGGGCCGCCGACGCGCTGGCCAGGCACGCGACGTATTACAAATCCCTCGTGGCGCTGGCCGCACTCGCGGCCGGCAGTGACAGTGACAGTGACATCGTGGCAGAGGCCAAGGCTGTCGATCGCGACGATTCAGGCGCCATTGCCATCGGCTGGTTGCACAATCTGCGGCAAGCCCTGGGGTGAAATGGAGCGCCACCGGCGAATTGGTTTGTATCCTGGCTTGATACATATTCGCCCTGTTTTCGGTATTGCTTGATAGGTATAATCTTTTGTCGCATTCCTGGTGTGACCAACACTGGCATGTGCCTCCTGATTAACCCTGAAGGAATCCTGTGTACCGTACGCTGATCAGCGCCGCCTGTTGCGCCTTGCTTGCCCTGTCCTCCCCATCGTTGCGCGCCGAAACGGCTGCGCCTGTCTCCGGCATCGACCTCAAAACCCTCGATCCGGCTGTCAGCCCCAAGGTTGATTTTTATGGTTATGTCAACGGCGTGTGGGCCCGCAACACCGAGATCCCGGCCGACAAATCGACCTGGGGCACGTACGTGGAGCTGCGCGAGATTGCCCAGGGCCAGTTGCGCGCGCTGTTCGACGACACGGTCAAGCACCCGGGCAAGGCCGGCAGCGACACTCGCAAGATCGCCGACCTGTACACCAGCTACATGAATGAAAAGGCGCGCAACGCTGCCGGCTTCAAGCCGCTCAAGGCCGAACTGGCCAGTGTGGCCGCCCTGAAGGACAAGCAGGACTTGCCGGCATTGTTCGCAGCGCTGCAGCGCAGCGGCATCCAGACACCGTTTTCGGCCGGCGTGGCGCCCGATGCGCAGGATCCCGAGCGCTACACCATCAACGTCAGCCAGTCCGGCCTGGGCCTGCCCGACCGCGACTACTACCTGAAGGACGACGACGCCAAGCTCAAGGCCGTGCGCGACAAGTACCTCAAGCATGTCGAGGCCATGCTCGCCATGAGCGGCGACAAGCAGGCCGCCGCCCACGCGGCCCAGGTGCTCGACATCGAGACCCGCCTGGCCGCCGTGCAATGGACCCGGGTGCAGATGCGCGATCCCGTCAAATCATATAACCGCGTGGACTTGGACAAGTTTGCCGCGCTGGCCCCAGCCTTCGACTGGAACGCCTACTTTGCCGCCGCCGGCTACGCGGCCAAGGAGAGCTCGGCCGTGGTGCGCCAGCCGAGCTTCCTGACCGGCTTTTCCGAGACCGTGGCGGCCGTGCCGCTCGACGCCTGGAAGAGCTACCTGAACTGGCGCATCGTCGAAAGCTACGCCTCGTACCTGGACAGCGCGGCAGTCAAAGAGCGCTTTGCCTTCGAAGGCACCACCCTGCGCGGCGTGCCACAAAGCGAACCGTTGTGGCAGCTGGCGTTGAAATTCACCGATGGTGCACTGGGCGACGCGGTCGGCAAAAAATACGTGGCGATGTACCTGCCGCCGGAAACGCGTCCGCGCGTGATGGCCATGTTCGACAATTTCGTCGCGTCGTTCAGGGACGGCATCGAGCACCTGGACTGGATGAGTGCCGAGACCAAGAAGGAAGCGCAGCTCAAGCTGGCTGCATTGAAACCGAAGATCGCCTACCCGGACAAATGGCGCGACTACAGCGCCATGAAAACCCAGCCGAAGGACCTGATCGCCAACGTGCGCGCCGCGCGCGCCTGGAGCCGTCAGAACAACTTCGACAAGCTGGGCAAACCGGTGGACCGCGACGAATGGTCGATGACGCCGCAAACCGTCAATGCCAGCTACAGCCCGGCGCTCAATTCGATCACGATTCCGGCCGCGATCCTGCAACCGCCGTTCTTCAACGTCAAGGCCGAAGACGCGGTGAACTACGGCCTGCTGGGCATCACTTTCGGTCACGAAATCAGCCACGCCTTCGACGACTCCGGCAGCCAGTACGATGCCAAGGGCCGCCTGCGCAACTGGTGGACGCCGGCAGACCGCACCGCCTTCAAGGCCCGCGCCGCCGGCCTGGTCAAGCAATACGGCGCCTACAGCCCGGTGCCGGGCTACCACATCAACGGCGAGCTGACGCTCGGTGAAAACATCGGCGACAACTCCGGCCTGTCGCTCACCTACAAGGCATACCAGCGCTCGCTGGGCGGCAAGCCATCGCCGGTCATCGACGGCCTGACCGGCGAGCAGCGCCTGTACATCGGCTTTGCCCAGAAATGGCGCGCCAAGCTGCGCCCCGAAGCGGCTATCGCCCAGATCAAGAGCGACCCCCATTCGCCCGGCGAATTCCGCGCCAAGGGCACGGTAATGAACCAGCCAGGCTTCTACGAAGCGTTCGACATCAAGCCTGGTGATCCGATGTATTTGCCGCCGGAGCAGCGCGTGCTCATGTGGTAACCATTTGGTAATCATTTGGTAATCATTTGTTAATCATGCAGCGTGCGGCCCGTTGTCTGCCTTCGGCGTAGTATTTCCTCTCTCGCCAACCTTCCCGAGGAGAGTGATGATGGCTAAAAATACTATTTGCCTGTGGTACGACCGCGACGCCCTGCAGGCCGCCAACTTCTACGCCAGCGTGTTTCCCGACAGTGCGGTCGGTCCGGTGCACCTGGCCCCGGCCGACTATCCCAGCGGCAGTGCGGGCGACGTGCTGACGGTGGAATTTACCGTGTGCGGCGTCGCCTGCATCGGCTTGAACGGTGGCGACACTTTCCGCCACAGCGAAGCCTTCTCGTTCCAGATCGCCACGGACGACCAGGCCGAGACCGACCGCTACTGGAACGCCATCATCGACAACGGCGGCGTGGCCAGCGAATGCGGCTGGTGCAAGGACCGCTGGGGCCTGTCGTGGCAAATCACGCCGCGCGTGCTCACCGATGCCATCGCGCAGGGCGGGGAGGTGGCGCAGCGGGCGTTCCAGGCCATGATGACGATGCAGAAAATCGACGTGGCCCGTATCGAGGCGGCAATCGCCGTGACCGCTACCAGCGACTAGATTGATCGGTGCGCTGGCGCAGGCAGCATCACTGCTTGATCTTGAAAATCGTGTTGATTTTTTTCTGCAAGCTGTCCGCCTGCTGCTGTTCGCGCGCGGCCTGCTGGGCGGCGGCCTGCTGGCGCTGGGCATCGGTCCGGGCGCGTTCGCTGCAGGCATCGCGGAAGCGCGCATCGGTGACGCACTTGAGCGAGAGGGCCATCTGCGACAGCTTGTCGTCGTTGCGGAAATAAAAGCCCACCATGTCCGGCCAGGTACGCGGCGTTTCGCCGAAGTATGCGTACTGCTCCTGCAAGAACTCTTTCGCGAAGACTGCCTGCTCCGGTTTGACCAGCGCGGCCGCCTGGTATTGCAGCGACCAGGCGCGCTCCGGCCAGTTGCGGTTGCGCAGCAGCACAGTGCGCTGCTCGTCGATGTTGGTACCGGCTTTGCTCATCGCGTCTTGCAGCACCAGCAGCATGGTGGCGTCGCCGGCGGTGGCGCCCGATGCTGCCTTCTGCGCCAGTTTGACGGCGTCGGCATGGCGTCCTGCCGCTTGCAGGCTGGTGATGTCGGCGCGCAGCGCGAAATGGGCCAGCAGTTCGGCGGTCTCCTGCTCTTGCAGCACGGCTTGCCATTCCTGCTTGCGCGGCGCGGGACGCGGGCGCGGCATCAGCGGCAGCATTTTGGCGGTCAGGACCTCTTCGCGCTCGCGCGCGGTGGCGTGGGTTTTGCGGGCAGCACCGGTGGCCGGCGCGGCAGCTGCGCCGGTACCGGCACCAGTGCCAGCAACAGCGTTCTGTGCAAACGGCGACGGCGCCACGTCGCGCTGTTCCAGCGTGGCCAGCCGTTCGAGGAACACCTTGTAGCCTGCGGGATAAGAATAGCGTTCGCGCAGCATCAGGGTGCCGGCAAACATGTCGGCCTGTTCTTCCACGTCGCGTTGCCAGACCGGCAGCAGTGATTCGTGCACCACCGAATCGACCAGCGCCACGCTGTCGAACGGACTCCAGCTGGTATTGGTACCCGGCAGCTTCTTCTTGAAAAACCCCAGCAGCAGCGCCTTGGCGCCGGCGGCTACATTCGAGGTGACCTGGTGCGCCTCGTAGGCGGCCTGGTGGTTCAGGTAGACGTGGGCGAATTCATGCGCCATGACGCCGTAAATTTCGTCTTCCGAATCCACCGATTGAATCAGCCCCATGTGCAGGTAGATATTGCCCGACGCCGAGGCATGGGCGTTGAGCGTGGTGTCGGACGAGATATATACCTGGCCCGGCCATTCGGACACGCCGGCGGCAGTCTTGATGCTGGTGTAGAGCCGGTTCAGATAGCGCTGCAGCGCCGGCGCCGACACCAGGCCGTTGCCGGCCGCGCGATTGTCGTTCAGGTCCGCGGCCAGGTCGCTCCACTGGTGCGGCGGTGCGGGTGGCAGTTCGCCGACGGTTTTCACGGCCGCGATCATTTTCGACTCGGCCTCGGCTTCTGCCTGCGCGCTGGCGCACAGCGTCAGCAGTGGCAAAGCCAGCAAGCTGGCATACAGCCTGGCGCCGCGCCTCATTACGGGCACCGCGTCATGGCCGCGCCCGGGGTTGCCGCGTTGTTATCCGGCACTTTACCCTGGTGCATGCCGATCTTGGGGGCGCAATCGGACTTGACGCTGCGCGGCACCATCACCTGCATGGAGTCCACCCAGCCATCCTTGCCGCCAACGTTCACCTTGAAGAAGGCGTTTTTTTCTTCCTTGATGGCCCACGGCAGGCCGGTGACGTCCACCTTGCGGCCCGGCTTGGCGTCGTCGGGGGTGTCGAACAATTCCACCTGCTTGCCCTTGACGCTGGTGATCAGGTCGCCGGCAAGGGCGGCGGGGGAGGCCAGCACGCACAACATGGCGGCAATGGCGAGACGGGGAAAACGCAGAGACATGCCAGGTTCCTTTCTAGTGGGCTTCAGGTGCTTCAAGGTGCGGGAAAATATAGTCGAGCAGTTTTTCATTGAAGTCGAACCATTCGGCCAGCATGGTCAGGACCATGACATTGATAATCGAGAGGAAGCCGAGTCCCAGCCAGTACTGGCCGATCCACAGCAGCAGGCAGCCCACGGCCAGCGACAGCAGCACCCGCACCACGCACGACAGCAGATAGCGCGCGGCCCCGCGCCAGTCGTGCTTGCCTGCGGGCTTGCGGGCCAGGCTCCAGCCCAGCCATTCCATGAGCTGCTTGGGCAGCAACGTGACCAGCACCATGGCCACCACCAGGAACAGCAGCAGCTTGATGTTGCTGACGTCAAACGAGAGATGCATGGCGCGGGCATAATCCTCGCCAAAATTCATCAGGTTATCGAGCGCCATCGCATGCAGGTAGACGCCGGGAATGCGGCCGTGCAGCGGCGAGAGCACCAGGTCGTTGGAGTCGGACAGGGCGGTGCCGATCAGCACGACCTTGCCGGCGATCAGCTGGCGCAGGTGTGCATCTTCTTCCGGCGTGGTCGAGGCCAGTGCGCCGGCCCGGATGGTTTCATGGAACACGCAGATCGGCTTGTCGCCGTCGGTGTAGAAGCTGCTGCGCATGCCCGGAGGCATCAATTCGCCGAGGCCCAGCGTGTTGCGGCAGTAGGACGTCGGCTTGCCGGTCTCGGGATTGTTGACCACCCAGTCCACGCCGTGGGCAGCGCTGTGACTGCCCCAGGTCAGCGCCATCGCGTGGTGCTCGACCGGCACGGTTTTGCCGCTGGTCTCGTACAACGCCAGCGCGGCGCTTTTCAGGCCGGCTGCGCCATGGCCGGCGCCGGGCGTGCCCAGGTTATAGGTCCAGGCCAGGCGGTCGAGTTCATCCGGGGTATAACTGACGGCGACTTTTTCAAAACAGCGGCCGGCCAATGCTTCGAGTTCCGGGCGCAGGGAATATTGCTGATCGCGGTTACGGGCAGTGGCCATGAATACCCGGGTACCCTGTGCATGCAGCGCACACACCTGGTCGATCAGGGAGCGCAGGCTCTCATCGTCGCGGCGCGCGCTGTAATAGATATCGACAAACACCGCCTTGGGCTGGTACTGGCCCACTGCACGCAGCAGGCGCGCCGAATAACTGTAGCGGGCCGGCCACTCCTGGCCGGCGGCGGCCAGCGCGGCATCGTCGATCAGCAGCACGCGGATATCGTCCCGGCTGCCTTCACCATACGTGATGCCGGCGATGGGAGCATAGGCCCGCGCCTGCTGGCGCGTCATGAAGTCTTCACCCACCGCCCATTCCATCATCATTGTCAGCAGCAGCCCCACTGCCAGCGCAAACAGGCACTCGCCCATGCGCCGCTTGAACGTCTTTCGATCTGCTGACATGCGGTTAACTCTTTATCTATGGAAATAGTTTCCATAATGCCTTAAGAGAGTTTTTTTTACAACAAAAAGCTATCTTGATAACTACAGGTGTCGTACCCCGGTTGGTGCAGCATCCCAGTTGTCGTTTTTTCCGTCCAGGTAAGTGATGGGAGCATTTGCCAGTTCTTCCGGGGTCGCATCGTCGAGGCACGACAGGTTGACGGCGTAAAAGTCGCCCCAGCGCGGCGAGCGGCCGATACCGAAGGCGTGGACGCCGCAGTGCTGGCAAAACAGGTGCTGATCGGTCCTGGTCAGCAACTGGTAATTGCCCAGTTCTGGCTCGCCGCGCAGCAGGCGGAACGCCGCCGGCTTGACGATCGCCGGCCAAAAGCGCAGCTTCGCGCAGATCGAGCAATTGCACTTGATGGTGCCGGCAGCGAGGTCGATGTCCGCTTCAAAGCGCACTGCGCCGCAATGGCAGCTGCCATGGTAGGTTTTCAATGGTTTTCCTACCTCCGGTTGCCGCGCGGTCGCCAGGTGCTCCACGCGATCAATGCCAGCAACGCCGCCTGTATCGGCAGGCGCAGCCACAGCGCCCACAGCGGCACATTGAACAGTTCCGGCTGTTGCAGCATGTAGATGTGGGCTGGCGTGACCGCCAGTGTCAGCAGAAAGAGGCCGACTCCTGCGGCCCGGCGCAGCGCTGGTACCAGGATGCCGGCTGCCCCCAGCAACTCGAACACCCCGCTTACCAGCACTGCCGTTACAGGCCACGGGATGTAGGGCGGCACGATGGTCGCTTCGAGGTCGGTGGCGACAAAGTGCGCAATGCCGCCGATGAAAAACCAGACGAAGATGATCGATAAGCCGATCAATTGCGGTCGGGACATCTGCTGCCGGTGGTTCATCAGCTATCCCCTCTTAGTTGCGGCCTGAGTCGCGTAAGCCATGCACGTTATCAGAAAATATCGATGCGCAAGTGCTTGGGCACTACGACCAGGCTGGCGTCCAGCGCATTGGCCAGCGCTTCGACGGTACCGAACCGCGCGTCGACCTTTCCACCCAAAACGTTGCTGACCTGTGGCACGCTCATGCCGGTCAAAGTGGCAAGGCTCTGCAGGGTTTTCCCTTGTGATGGCGACGCTGCTGAAGTTGCTGAAAGATCGCCATCTTATGCTTTCGTATAAATGCATAGATGATTTTCACGTTAAAAGATAAATTAAGGTAGACAGTCTTGATCAGGTGCAAACGTACCGTGCCAAGCTTTCGTATTTTCCTATGTTATCTTTATGGAAACCCCTTTCTGGAGAATAAAAATGAAGCAAATAACCGTTCTGCTAGCGATGACTGCTGCGTTGTCGGCCTTGGCTGGCTGCAAAGAAGCCAAGGCGCCTGAAGTGGTGCAAACCGTGGACTGGTACAAAGCCCACCAAACCGAGCGAACAGCCGTTCTGGAGAAGTGTAAAAACAATCCTGGTGAGCTGGCGGCAACGCCCAATTGCGTGAATGCGCATACTGCAGCGAACCAGCTCGTGTGGAGCTCAAGGGGGAGCGGCATCACGATCAAGGCCAAGACCGCCGAGGAGCTCCGCAACGCCAACAAGTAGTTGCCAGTACAAGTAGTTGCCAGTACAAGTAGTTGCCAGTACAAGTAGTTGCCAGCACAAGTAGTTTCCTGTGTGAGGCGCTGACGCGCCAACCTTGGTTGGCGTGATACCCCGTAGCGCTCAGTTGGTGGTCACCGTGGCGGCAACGTCCCGGTGATCGCGTTCACCTCATCCATCAATACCCGCACCAGGTCCGCCGCCGGCATCGCGCGGATCAGCGGCGCGCCTTGTCCTGCCCAGTGCGCCGCGAACTCGTGGTTGCCGGCCTTGCTGGCGGCTGCGTGCAGCTGCTTGCCGGCGTCGTAGGCGACCGGGTAGTCGGCTGGCGGCGGCGCGCCATTTGCTGCGCCATGGACGATCAGCTGGTTGACCATGCCCCGCGCCAGGCGGCCCGAGATGGCAGCGGTCAGCCGGGTGGCGCCCGCGCGGTCGCTTTGCAGCATGGCGCGGTAGCCGGCGTTGGCGGCCGATTCCGGGCACAACAGGAAGGCCGTGCCCAGTTGCGCGCCGGCCGCGCCCAGGTCGAGCGCAGCCTGAATGCTGGCGCCGTCCATGATGCCGCCGGCGGCAATTACCGGCAACTGCACGTGTTTTGCCAGCAGCCGCACCAGCACCGAGGTGCTCAGCAGTTCATCGGGCGCAGCGGGATCGAACATGCCCCGGTGGCCGCCCGCTTCCACGCCTTGCGCGACGATGGCGTCGATGCCGGCCTGTTCGATGCGCCGCCCTTCATCGAGGTTGGTGGCCGTGGCCATGGTGCGGATGCCTGCCGCGCGAAATGCCGCCAGCCACTCCGCGCGCGGCAGGCCGAAATGAAAGCTCACCACCGCCGGGTGCAGGTCCAGCAGCATCCGGAACGCTTGCTCGTCCTCGATGAAGGTCTGGTAGATCTCGTCGAGCGCGGTGGGCGGGACGATGCCGGCCTGCGCGAACAGCGGCGCCAGGTACGCCAGCCAGGCCGCTTCGCGCTGCGCGTCGCGCCTGGCCGGGGGATGGCAAAAGACGTTGACGTTGATCGGGCCAGCGGTCAGTGCCTGGGTCTCTTCGATCATCTGGCGCGACTGCGCCACCGTGGCCGCGCCGATGGCCAGCGAGCCGAGCGCGCCGGCATTGGTCACCGCAGCGGCCATCGTCGGCGTGGAGAAGGCCGCCATGGGCGCGGCGATGAGGGGGTGGCGTAAGCCGAGTTGCGTGAAAAACGGGTGCAGTGCTGCCATGGTGCCGCCTCCTGGCTCAGGGTCGGAGCGGTTTGCTCTAGATCGTAATGATCCCACGTTTGAGCGCGATCGTCACCGCGTGGGTGCGATCGTTGGCAGCCAGCTTGGACAGCACGTTTTTCATGTGCGCCTTCACCGTCTCTTCGGAAATCGACAGGTGCTCGGCGATGCGCCGGTTGGAGTTGCCGCCAGCGGCGTGGTTCAGCACTTCCATTTCGCGCGGGCTGAGCGGACCCTGGCCCATGTGCTGCGCCAGTTCCATGGCGATTTCGGGCGGAATGCGGCGCTGGCCGATGTGCACGCCGCGCACGGTGTCGAGCAGTTCGCGGCGCAGGGTGCTCTTGAGCAGGAAGCCGGCGGCGCCGGCCTGCACCGCGCGCAGGATCTGGGCGTCGCCCTTGTAGGTGGTGAGCATGATCACGCGCGCGTCGCTATGTTCGCCGCGGATGCGCTGCAAGGCGGCCACCCCGTCCAGTTCGGGCATGGCGATATCCATGATGGTGACATCGGGACGCAGTTCCTGGTAACGCTCGACCGCTTCGCGGCCGTTGCTCGCTTCGCCGGCCAGGCGCATGTCGTCCTGGCTGGAAATGGCCTCGCCCAGGCCGGCCCGCAACAGCGGGTGGTCATCGACGACGAGGACGGAAATGGGGCGTGGAGAGTCCATGCTGAAACGAGTGTGGTATTCCAAATTAACTTTTCTGAGGATCGCTGCCTGGCGATCTGGAGTAACCGCTAGTGTGCGGTGCAACACAAAGTATGCATCCCTTGAAAGAATGGCACAATAGCCGTACATGCAAATGACCTTTGCAACATCTGCAAACTTGGAGAGCATCTTGATCGATACATTGCACTGCCTGCTGGCGGTGGTGGAGCACCGCAGCCTGTCGCGCGCGGCAACACAGCTGGAAATGTCGATATCGTCGGTATCGCGCAAGCTCGACGCGCTCGAGGCGCAACTGGGCGCGCGGCTGCTGGTGCGTGGCGCGCGCCAGGTAGCGCTCACCGACGCCGGCGAACGCTTTTTGCCGCGCGCGCGCAATATGCTCGCCGAGCTGGCCGAAGGCATGGCAGCGGTGCAGGAACTTGATCAGGCGCCGCGCGGCGTGCTGACGATGACCGTGCCGGCCGGCTTTGCACGGATGCACATGGCGCCGGCGATTGCCAGCTTCCTGGCGCGATATCCAGCGCTGGAAGTGCAAATGCTGGTGGGCGACAGCGTGGTGGACTTGTCCGAACAGCGCGTGGACGTGGCGATCCGCGCCGGCGTGCCGCCCAGTGGCGAACTGGTGGCCACCCGGCTGGCGCCGCAGCACCGGGTGGTCAGCGCCAGCCCGGCCTACCTGGAATGCCATGGCTGGCCGGCCACACCGGCCGACCTGGTGCAGCACCAGTGCCTCTCGATGGTGGGCAAGTCGCCACGCGCCTGGTGGCGCTTCGACGGCGTCAACCACAACCAGCCGCTGCCCGTCAAGTCAGCCTTCCGCTGCGACGACACCGACACCCTGATGCAGGCGGCCGTTGCCGGTGTCGGCATCATTCACCTGGCCAACTGGATGGTGAGCGACGCCATCGTCGCTGGCACGCTGGTACCGGTATTCCCGATGGCGCCGCTGGCGCGCAGCACAGCCGCGCGGCACGATCCGACCGAGTCGGCAATCCACGCAGTGCACATGCCGGGACGTTCCAACCACGCCAAGACGCAACTGCTGATCAATCATTTGAAGGAATTTTTTGGCGATCCGCCGTACTGGGATCTTGCGATGAAGAGGGCAGGGGCGGCCGAGCGGCGCGCCCCTTGAATTAAATCAGTTCCAGTCGTCACCACCGGCGTCGCCACCGCCGCTGCCCCCGGCATCATCCCAGCCGCCACTGACGCCGAAGTCGCTGCCGCCCATGTCGTCGTTCTGGACGATATTGCTGCGGGTAGGGTCTTCGTAAATGATGTCGCTGCGGCCGCCATCGGTGGCCGCGCTGTCGGTGGCGCCATGGTTACCGCCCAGGTTGCGGGCGATCGCCTCGGCCGCCATGAAGCCCGCGCCCACTGCCGCACCGGTGGCCAGGCCACCCATGATGCGCGAACCCATGCCAGGGCCTTGCTGCGGATAGCCACCCTGCTGTGGATAGCCCTGCTGCGGGTAGCCTTGCTGTGGATAGCCGCCCGGTGGATAGCCGGGCGCCGGCGGGTTGCCCGAGTTGTAGCCGGGATTGAAACCGCCGCCATTACCACCGCCACCACCACCCATGCCGCCGCCTTGCTGCTGCTGGCGGTTGCGCATGAAGCGCGTGGCCACGAAGATGAAGGCCACCAGCACGCCACCCATCAGCAGCACGCTGCCCCAGGGGATGCCGGCGCTGGACTGTGGCGCCTCGGCGCGGTTGGCGTAGCCGCCACTTTCACGGCCGGCGCGGTGGGCGGGCGCCTGCTGGTTGTAGTTTGGGGACGAGGTACCTACCGCGCCGCTTTCACCTTTGGCGATCAGCGCTTTGAGGTTGGCCACCGAGGTGGCATTGACCTTCGGCAGACCGGGCGCCAGTCGCTCGGCCGTGGCCAGCGACTGTTGTGCGGCGGCGAACTTGCCCTGCTTGGCCAGCAGCTCGGCCTCGACGAAGTGCGCCTGCGAGCTGTTGGGATGCTCCTTGAGCACCTGGTCCATCATGGCTTGCGCTTCGGCGAACTTGCCTGCCTCGGCCGCGACATAGACTTCGTGCACGGTGGGCGACGCCGCGAACACGGGCGCCGACAGCGCAAGTGCGCCGGCAAAGAGAAGACGGGTGGCGATGGATGTTGTTTTCATGGTGGATCTCCAGTTGGGACAGCCCCTAAGTGACATCAGCTTACGCCTTTTTCAAGGGCCTGGTGGTGCGGTGCGCCACAGAACGTGGCAACCTGGCCATAGGAGGTATGGACCAGCGTCGCGACGATTTCGGCAGTGGCAGCCGAGAGCGTCCATCCCAGGTGGCCGTGGCCGGTGTTATAGAACACGCACGGCGCCTTGCCGCGGCCCACGCGCGGCACCAGGTTCGGCATCATCGGCCGCAGCCCGGTCCAGGGCGTGATGTTGCGGGTGGCGACGCCTGGGAAGCAGCGCTGCACCCAGTCCACCAGCGGCGCAATGCGGTCGGCGCGGATGTCGCGGTTAAAACCGTTGAACTCCGCCGTGCCGGCCACCCGGAAGCGGTGTTCGCCCAGGCGACTGGCCACCAGCTTGGCGGCGTCGTCCTCGAGGCTCACCAGCGGCGCGCAGGCGCGGCTTTCGGCATCGTCGAGGTGCACCGTGATCGAATAGCCCTTGACCGGATACACGTTGACGCGGTCGCCCAGCATGGCGGCCAGCGCCCGGCTGGCGGTGCCGGCGCAGATTACCACGCCGTCGTACACGGCGATGTCCGGCGCGCCGTCCTGCAGCAGCGTCACGCAGGCGCCGCGCGCATCGGCCGACAACCCCACCACTTCCTGTGCGTAGCGGGTCTGCACGCCCAGGCGCTGGGCGGCGCGCGCCAGGCCGGCGGTAAATTTGTGGATGTCGCCCGAGCTGTCGCTCTCGGTGTAGTGGCCGGCGTAGTAGTCGCCGGCCAGCGTGGGTTCGATGGCGCGCATTTCGTCCGGCGTGACGGTGCGCCGCTGCACGCCGCCTTGCGCCAGCAGCAGCGACACATCCTCACCGTGTTCGAAGTCGGCGCGGTCGCGGTAGATGTGCAGGATGCCGCGCCGTTCCAGGTCGAAATCGATGTTTTCGTCGTCGGCCCAGCGGAACAGGTGCTGGCGCGCCGCCACCGCCAGTTTGGCAATCGCAATGGTGTTCTCGCGGTAGTGGGGCATGGCCGCCAAAAACTCGGCCAGCCACGACAGCTTGTGCCAGCCGGGTCTTGGATTGAGCAGCAAGGGCGCGTCGCTGCGCAGCATCCAGCGCAAGCCCTTGGCCACGGTGCTGCGGTGGTTCCACACCTCGGCGTTGGACGCCGACAACTGGCCGCCGTTGGCGTACGAGGTTTCCATCGCCGGATAGCGGTGCCGCTCGATCAGCGTCACGCGCATGCCGCGCTTGGCCAGTGCGTAGGCGGTCGTCACGCCGGTGATGCCGGCGCCAATGACGGCAATGGTCTTCATGGCGCCTCGTGCTTACATCAGGTCCGCTGGGCGGCGGCGATGTAGCGGTCGATCACGGTCGGCAGCACCGTGAGCGGCACGCCGCAGCTTTGCACCAGCGCGTCGTTAAAGCCGGGCAGGTCGAAGCGGCTGCCCAGCGCCGCGCGTGCACGCTCGCGCTGGCGCACGATCTCGTTGTGGCCAACCTTGTAGCCGCAGGCCTGGCCCGGGGACACACTGTAGCGATCGATCTCGCTGGTCATGGCCTGTTCGCCGCGGCCAGTGTTCTCGACCAGGAAGCGGATCGCCTGTTCGCGGCTCCACTTCATGGCGTGGATGCCGGTATCGACCACCAGGCGGCAGGCGCGGAACTGCTGCGCCTGCAGGTAGCCGATCTGGCTGAACGGGTCCTTGGCGTACAGGCCCAGTTCATCGACCAGCTGCTCGGCGTACAGCGCCCAGCCTTCGATGAAGGCGTTAAAGCCGATCAGCGACGAGATCAGCGGCAGGCGGTCGTGGTGCTCGGCCAGGTAGGCGCCCTGGAAGGCGTGGCCCGGCAAGCCTTCGTGCGCGGTGAGGGTGGTCAGTTCCTGCTTGGGCCACAGCGTGGTCGATTTCAGGTTGATGTAATAGATTGCCGGACGGGTGCCGTCGAGCGAGGCGAAGTTCATGTAGCCAAGCGGCGCGCCCGCTTCGATATCGGTGGGCACGCGCTTGATTTCCAGCGGCACCTTGAGGTTCATGCGCGAGATCTTCGGCATCAGGTCGCGGATCGCCTCCACCCGCTCGTTGCAGAAGGCGATCAGTTCCTCGCGGCCCTTGTCGTTGTCGGCATAGAAGCGCTTGGGGTCCTTGGTGAGCGCCAGCAGCCGGGCGCCCACCGTGCCCTGGGTGATGCCTTGCGCTTTCAGGATGGTGTCGATGCGCGCTTGCAGCATCAGGTTCTGTTCCATGCCGATGGCGTGGATCTCCTTGGCCGACAGGCGGGTGGAGGTACCGAGGCGCAGCGCCCATTCGTAATACGCTTCGCCGTCGGGCAGGCGGTGCACGCCGGGGACGTCGGTGGCCTTGGCGGTGGCGGCGGCAAACGCCTTGATCTGGCGGTCGAGCGCGGGATACACCTGGCGCTCGACGAGCTTGGCGGCGCGCGCGGCCCAGTCGCCGTCGATGCCCAGCTTCTGGGTGCGATCGACCAGCGACTGCACCAGCTTCTGCTGGCCCACCGGGGTGGCGCGGAACTCCTTCAGCTGGCCCAGCGCGGTGCGGGCGATAAAGTCGGGCGGCATGATGCCGCGCCCGGCCTGGTTGCTGATGCGGGTGGTTTCCTGTTCCAGCATGCGCGCCAGGCCGTTCAGGCGGTCGAGGTAGGCCTCGGCATCGGCGGCGTTGGCGATCTGGTGCTGCGAGTGCAAAAACTCCGGCACCCGGATGATGGCGCCATCCTGCTGCGTGACCGGGTACGGCGACGCATAGCCATTGAAGCCGCTCGCCGCGCCGCCGTACGAGAAGCGCAGGCCTTGCACGCCTTCGCTGGCGGCGTAGCGCACGGTGTCGTAGCGCAGCTGGGCGTCGGGACCAAGCTTGACGCGGTCCACCGCGTCCAGTCGCTTGAGGATCGACTTGACCTGGCTGGCCCAGGCGGCATCGCCGGAGCGGCTGATGTTCTCGAGCTTCGACTTGAGGTCGGCGCGGGCGCCCTTGTCCAGTCCCAGCGACGTGGCGGTGGTGGGCGACAGGCGCAGGATTTCATCGGCAAAGGTGTCGAGCAGCTTGGCGAACGTGGCGTCGCCCGGCGCCGCAGGGGCGACATTCCCCGCTTGTCCCTGGGCCAGTGCAAATCCCGGCAAGACCGAAACGGCGGTGGCGGAGAGGGCGGATAACAACAGGTCGCGGCGGGAGAAATTCTGGGGCTGGTGGCTCATGACATCCTTTTTCTTTGTTAGAAGTATTTTTCGTAACTTGACGGCAATGCAACAGTTGCGAAAAAACAGCGCGACGATGACCATAGCGCGCCGTGCTGATCGATGTCAATGGGGATAACTGGAATTGCGTGCAGGTTAAGGCGCGATTAATTGGAAAGGGGGTAAAGCTGGGCCCGGCGCTGTCATCGTGTCATTCGCTCTGCCATGCCGCGTTTGGCGCCGCCGACAGGCATTTCGTCGCATCGCTGCCCGAGGCCGAAGGGCGGCGGGCATAGTGTGCCCATCTCAACCGCACACCAACGGAGCCCGCCATGTTGCAACAAATCGTCTCGCACACCCCCCTCTACGTCTGGGCGCTGCTGGCTTTCCTGACATACCGGGGGTATCTGGCCGCCAGCGACCGCGAGGTCAGCCTGCGCAACCTGTTCATCATTCCGGCCGTGATGCTCTACCTGTCCGTGAGCGGCATGCAGCAGTACTTCGGCGGCGGCGCCACGGTATGGGCCTGCTGGCTGGGCGGCGCGGCGGCGGGCGCGGCGCTGGCCTGGCGGCCGAACGGCGCGGCGATCACCGTCAACCGTGCTGCCGGTACCGTCGTGCAGCGCGGCAGCTGGACCCCACTGGCCCTGATGATGGGCATCTTCGCCACCAAGTACACCATCGCCGTGCTGATGGCCATCCATCCAGCTGCCGCCCATGACGCCACCATCGTTGCGGCCACCTGCGCCATCTACGGCCTGTTCAACGGCATCTTCGCGGGCCGCCTGGCGCGCTACGTGTCGGCCTGGCTGCGCCAGCCGGGTGCCGTCGCAGCTTGATCATCGTCACCAAACCGCAACCCCCACCGCGCAATCAATTCTTGCAGCACATCGGTCTCCTGGCGCGGCAGTGCCAGCGCCACGTGCATGTCGGGGCGCAGCAGGTAGGCGGCGTCTTCGAGCAGGCCGGCCTGTTCGGCTGCCTCGGTCCATGGCCAGGCGCGCAGCGGCAGGCGCAGGGCGGTGGCCAGCGCCGCCAGTTGCGCATCGACCGCGCCATAGACGTGCAGCTGCCAGTCCAGCGTTTGCATCGGCGCGAAGTTGTCGGGGCCAGCCTCGCCACCCTGGCCCGGCACCCACGGCAGCCGGTCGCCGCCGATGATCTCGCCGGCGCGCCCGCCTGACAGGCCGCTATCGTGGTAATGGATGCGCACTTGCGACACGGTGCGGAACAGCGCCCGCCGGGCGGCGTCGAAACCGGCCAGCGCCGGCAGCACGTGCGGCACCAGCCAGTTGCGCAGCAGCCGGCCACCGGCGCCTTGGGCGACGATCAGCTCGAACGCGCGGTCGGTGGTGGCCACCAGCTTGCGGGCAAAGGCGCTGCGTTCGGGTTCGTAGGTGTCCAGCAGCGATGCATCGGCCCCGCCGCGCAGCACTTGCGCCAGTTTCCAGGCCAGGTTGACGGCGTCGCCGATGCCGGTGTTCATGCCCTGGCCGCCGGCAGGGCTGTGGACGTGGGCGGCGTCGCCGGCCAGGAGCACGCGGTCCACGCGGAAGCTGCCCGCCACGCGGTGGTGCACGAGGTAGGTGGAAAACCAGTTGACCTGGTCGATGGCGATGCCCAGCAGCGCCTCGAGCCGGGGGCGCAGGTCGTCGAAGATGACGTTGGCATGTTCGGTCTGCGGCACGATGCCGATCAGCCGTTGCATGCCGGCCGTGCGCACCGGCAGCATGAGCGCGAAGCTGTTGGCGTCCAGGTGCACCATCAGGTCGCGGTTGGCGCAGGCGGTGTGAACGTCGGCCACGTAATACAGGTTGTCGTAGGTGCCGCCGTCGAAGGCGACGCCGAGCGCGTGGCGCGTGCTGCTGTGGACGCCGTCGCAGCCGCACAGGTATGCCGCGCTGGTGTTGATGCGCTGGTCGCCCTGCAGCAACGTGGCGCGCACGCCCCATTCGTCCTGTTCGAAGTGTTCGAGCGCGGTGTTCCATTCCACTTCCACGCCAGCCGCGCGCAACTGATCGACCAGCAGGCGTTCGTGCTCGTCCTGCGGGAACGACAGCACGAACGGGTATGGGCTGAGGCCTGCGCCGATGTCGCCCAGCGGCAGTTCGGCAGCTTCTTCACCGTCTTCGCGCAGGTGCACGGCGTGGATGGGAATGCCGAGGTCCACCACCTGCTGGGCGAAGCCGAGCTGGCGGTAGAACTCCAGCGTGCGGGCGTGGACCACCATGGCGCGCGAGGCCAGTCCCGGGCCGCTGGCCTGGTCGACGATGCGCACGGCCACTCCGCGCCGCGCCAGGCAGAGGGCGAGCACCAGCCCGGTGGGGCCGGCGCCGGCGATAAGTACTTGTGGTTGGGAGGCTTGTGGTTGCATGGGGACAGTGTAGCGCCGCATGTCGGGGCCGTGCGCGCGATTGGGCGACGGTTGGGCTACTGGTGGCGCCGGGGGGCTGGTATGATGGAGATGCAAATTGCACCACCATTTTTTACCTGGGCGAACTTCCGATGACTCGTTTTACTACTCGCCGCAGCGTGCTGCTGGCGCTGGCCGCCGCGCCCATGGCCGGCATGGCGGAAATTCTCGACAAGCCCCCGGCGGCTACCGTGCTGTCGCCGGCCGCGCAACTGGCGCGCCTGGAATCCGAGGCAAAGGGACGGCTCGGCGTGGCCGCCATCAACACCGCCGATGGCCGCATCCTGTCCCATCGCGGCGACGAGCGCTTCCCGCTGTGCAGCAGCTTCAAGGCCATGCTGGCGGCGGCGATCCTGCAGCAAGAGCCGTCGCTGCTCGACAGGCGCATCCGCTACACGGCGGCCGACCTGGTGAGCCACTCCCCGGTCACGCAGCAAAACCTGGCCGACGGCATGACCGTGGCCGAACTGTGCGCGGCCACCATCCAGACCAGCGACAACGCCGCCGCCAACCTGCTGATGAAGCAGATCAGGGGGCCGGCCGGCGTCACCGCTTATGCGCGCAGCATCGGCGACAAGGTGTTTCGGCTCGACCGCTGGGAGACCGAGCTAAATAGCGCCATTCCCGGCGACCCGCGCGACACCACCACGCCGCTGGCGATGATGAAGTCGCTGCAAAGCGTTACGCTGGGCCCCGCGCTCACGGTGGACAAGCGCAAGCTGATGACGCAGTGGCTGGTTGGCACCACCACCGGCGACACCCGCATCCGCGCCGGGGTCCCGTACGACTGGCAGGTAGGCGACAAGACCGGCACCGGCGCTTACGGCACCACCATCGATATCGGCGTGGTGTGGCCGACCGGGAAGGCACCGGTGGTCATGGCGCTCTACTTTACCCAGCCGGGCCAGGGCGACAAGGCCAATTCCGAGATAATCGCTGCGGCCGCGCGGGTGGTGGTGGAGGCGTTCAAGCTGGCGTAGCTACGCCGCGCCGTCCATGTACACGAGTGTGCCCACCAGCCGTTCGGGCAAATCGAGCGTCACCGTTGTCCCCGACGACTGGCTGTGCGCCGGCCATTCGTCGAGCCCCACGCCGAGCCACTTCAGGTGCGCCTCGCGCGCGGTCCAGGCGCGTGCAAACACGGCCGCGCGTTCTGCCCGCGCCGTTGCCGCGATGCGCGCCGTCGCTTCCGGGCCCAGATAGTCGCGCGCTACCGCCTCCCAGCCCGCCACCTCTTCCGACAGCATCAGGTCCACGCCCACCGGGCCGCTGAAGCACACGGCCGCCAGCGACATGCCGCCGTCGTGCGCGAACGAGCAATGCAGGCGCTGGCCGTCGGGCAGCAGCACCACCGGCGCGGCGCCGGGCGAGGCCTCGATCTCGATTTCGCGCGGTGGCACGTCGAGTACGGCGCCCAGCGCCTCGGCCACGGCCTGGCGCAGCTGCTGGCGCGCTTCCTCGCGCTGTTCGCCGGTGGGCAGGCCGATCACGAACACGCCATCGGCGATGGTGGGCGCGGGGCCGGGCCAGACGTGGACAGCGAGTTTTTGCATACTATTCATGTTGTTCATGCCTTTGCTGGCGCGGCGGGACAGCCGGCCCAGTTGCCGTTGGCGGGAATGTGCTCGCCCTTCATCACCAGCGTGAGGGCGCCCAGGCGCGCATTGCGCCCGACTACTGCACTGTATAGTACCGCGCTGCGCGGTCCCAGGTACACCCGTTCGCCGATGGTCACCTGGTCGATCTTCATGACCCGGTCCTCGAACAAATGGGTCTGCGGGCAGGTGAGGGCATTGAGTTCGCTATGGTCGCCGATGCGCACGCAGTCGAATTCGGTGATGTCGGTGGTGTCCAGGTACACGCCCTTGCCGATTTTTGCCCCCATCAGGTTGAAGGCCAGCGGCAGCCACGGCGTGCCGCGCAGGTAGCGCATGAAGTTGGGCACGGCGATGCCCTCGTACAGGTTGGTCACGCCCTCCGAGAGCCACACGAACGGCGTCCACATCGGCTCCGACTGCTTGCGGTAGCGGCCGATCAGCAGCCACTTGAGCAGCACCACGAATACGTAGTTGCCCACCCCGTACACCAGTCCCGCCAGCGTCAGGTCCCAGATCACTTCGCCCCAGCGGCCCGCGCCGGCGGCCGGCATCACCTCCAGCACCACCGTGTAGCCCACCGCGATCACCAGCGCGTGCGGCGCGACGATGCGGAACGCCTCGATCAGGCCACGCCCAAGGCGCCGCATGGGCGACGGGTGGAACGTGAGCGACTCGGGATAGCCGCTGGTCTGCTCGCGCGCGGGCAGGTTCAGCGGCGGGGAGCCGAGCCAGGTGTCGCCGCTGTTCATGCGGGCGTTGCCCGGCGCGCGCGAGTGCACGCCGATCAGCACCTGCTCGGGCAGCACGGTGCCGTCCGGGATGTAGGCGCCGTTGCCAACAAAACTGCGGTTGGAAATCACGGTCGGCTGCATGGTCATCCAGCCGCCGTCGATCTCTTCGTCACCGAGCATCACGGCGTCGGCGATGAAGGTTTCGTCGCCGAGGGTAAGCATGTCGGGCACCACGCCCAGCGCGGTGGAGATCTCCGCATCCTTGCCCACCTTGGCGCCAAGCAGCCGGTACCAGTACGGTGCGAACACGGTGGCGTAAATGCCGTGCAGGACGTTCAGGCTCGATTCCTGGATCTGGCTCACCAGCCACTTGGCGCAGTAGGTGTTGCTGTGCACCGCCGACCGGCCGGGCTTCAGGCGCGGCAGCACGGTCCAGCGGATGCCGGCCGACAGCAGCGCGGTGAGCACGATCAGCACTGCGCTGGCAGGGAAGGCCAGCACGAAGTAGCGCAGCAGGCGGATGCCCATGCCTTCGCCCTGTAGCCACGGCATCCAGCCCGCCTCGTCGAACCAGTCGATCAGCACGAAACTGGGGAATACCGGCATGAAGAACAGCGTGACGATGAGCAGGATGCCGAACACGAAAAACACGCCTTCCGTTACGCTGCGCGCGGTGGAGACGACGGGGCGTGGCGGCAGGCGCGCCGGATCGAACGCGCCCACGTCGGCGGCCGGCGAACCGGCCCAAATGCGGCCGGCCGGCACGTGCGCGCCGTCACCGAGCGCCGACTGGCCTTCCAGGTGGCCTTGCGCTTCGATGCGGGTATTGCCTTCCATCACCGCGAAGGAGCTGACGCAGGCGTCACGTTCGAGCGTGATGCGCCCCAGTTTGAGCACGCCGCGCTCCACCCGCGCGTTCTCGAAATTGACCGCGTTGCCGATGCTGGCGTAGTCGCCCACGGTGAGCAGGTCGGGCGCGCGCAGCGTCATCGAGCCGATGATGACGTCCTTGCCGATCTTCGCACCCAGCGCGCGCAGCCACCAGTTGTTGAGCGACGACCCGGCCAGCAGGTAGACCGGGGCGGCTTCCACCAGCCGGTCGGCCAGCCACCAGCGGTAGTAGGCCAGGCTCCAGAGCGGGTACTCGCCCGCCTGCAGGCGCCCGGCAATCAGCCATTTGCCGGCAATCGCAATGGCAAACTCCAGCACCGTGGCGATCAGGAACACGCCCACCGAGGCGGCAATCGCGCGCGGCACCGAGTCGCCGGGATCGCCGGTGAAGAAGTGGTACGTGAAGAACGGCGCCAGCCACTGCGCCATGCGCAGGGCGACCAGTCCCGGCATGGCGGCCGCCTGCGCCAGTCCGCAGGTCCAGCGCTTGATGCTGGACGGCGGCGTCCATTCGGTTTCGGCCTTGGCGGCGCTGGCGTCGTTGGCGCCGTCGGCCAGCGCCTGGGCGATCTTGCCGACCTGGCGCTGCTGGTAGATGTCGCGCACCGTCATGTGGGCAAAGCGCGGATCGGCGCGCAGGGTTGACGCCAGCCGCGCGGCAAAGAACGAATGGCCACCCAGGTCGGAGAAGAAGTCGGCCTGGCGCACGATGGCCTGGCCGGGGAACAGCGTGGCCAGCGCCGCAAACAGCGCCGCTTCTGCCGGGGTTTCGGGCAGATCCGATTCGGCGGCGCTGCCGGCGGCCGGCGCCGACAACGGCAGCGCCTTCAAGGCCTTGCGGTCGATCTTGCCGGACGTGAGGCGCGGCATCGCCGCCTGCATCTCGTAACGGCCCGGCACCATGTACGGTGGCAGGGTGGCAGCGAGCGCGCTGCGTAACGTTTTCGGGTCGAGGGTCACGCCGGCTTCGGGCACCAGGTAGGCCACCAGCTGGTCGATGCCGTCATCCTTGCGCAGCAACACCGCCACCGTGCCCACGCCCGGCTGCTGCGCCAGCAGCGCTTCGATCTCGCCCAGTTCCACGCGAAAACCGCGAATCTTGACCTGGTCGTCGGCGCGGCCCAGGCACGTCACCTCGCCGTCCGGGCCGATGCGCGCCAGGTCGCCGGTGCGGTACAGGCGGCTGTCATGGGCGCCGCTGGTCCAGGGATTGGGCAGGAATTTTTCGGCCGTGAGGTCGGGGCGGCCCAGGTAGCCGGCGGCGAGGCCCGGTCCGGTGATACACAGTTCGCCGACTTCGCCGATGGGGAGCAGGCGCAGGTTATTGATCTCGACGTTGGCGTCCGGGTTGGGGTCAATCACGAACAGGCCGTAGTTCGGCAGCGGCGTGCCGATGGTGACCGGGTGGCCGGGGCGCAGGCGCGCCAGGCTGGCCGATACCGTCGCTTCGGTAGGGCCGTAGGTGTTGAACATCTGCCGGCCCGGCCGCGACCAGCGCTCGACCAGCGATTCCGGGCAGGCCTCGCCGCCGAGGTTAATCAGGCGCAGCGATGGCACTTCCTGGTTGAACAACGCCAGCAGGGTGGGTACCGCGTGCAGCACCGTCACCTGGTTGGCATCGAGCATGCGCGGCAGCGTTTCGGGGTCGCCGCTGATTTCCTTGGGGCCGATCCACAGCGTGGCGCCGGCCAGGTACGAAATCCAGATCTCCTCGAACGACATGTCGAAGGCGACCGAGAAGCCCTGGTATACCTTGTCGGCCGCAGTCACTTGCAATACCGCGTTCTCGCTGCGCAGGAAGTGGCAGATGCTGCGCTGGGTGATCAGGATGCCTTTCGGCTTGCCGGTGGAGCCGGAGGTGTAAATAACGTAGGCCGGCATGTCGGGCGAGACCGGGCCGCGCGCGGCGAGGATCTCGCCGGGCTGCGGCGCGGCCAGCAGCGCTTCGATGGTCCAGGCGGTGCGGCCAAGATGCGCCAGGCGCGTCGCCAGCGCCGCACTGGTGACCACGCCGGCGCCGTCGGCATCAATCAGGCACACTTGCAGGCGCTCGACCGGCGTGTCTTCGTCCACCGGCAGCCAGGCCGCGCCGGCCTTGGCGATGCCGGCCTGCGCCACCAGCAAATCGATCCCGCGCGGCAGCCACAGGCCGACGATCTGGCCGGGGCGCACACCGGCGGCTATCAGGCGCGCCGCCACCAGCGCGGCCCGCGCATCGAGTTCGCGGTAGCTGAGGGTGACATCGCCGTAGACCAGGGCCGGGTGGTCGGGCGCGCGGGCAGCGCTAGCTTCGAGCAAATCGGCCAGGATTTCCTCGCGCAGCAGCGCGGCGTCGGACGGCCCGAACAGGATGTCGGGATGCGTATTCGTAAGGCCCTGCGGTGCTGGCTCGGTCATGCTGAAAAAGTGAGGAGAAGAGGCAATCATTGTACGCGACAGGAACGCTTTTTTTGCTTACCTGTCCTAGCGGTAAGGAGAAATCTGCAACTTCCGCCGCCAGCCCTTACAATGGGCTCCAGAGCTTTCTTTTAAGGAGTCGTATGTCACCGAATCGTCCTTCGAATAGACCGTTTATCGCCCCCGTGCAATTCGACGACCCGGAAGCCGCCTTCGACCAGGTGCTGGCCATTTACGACGCCAACATCGCCCACCTGCGCGACGCCATGAAGCGCTTCGTGGCCGGCGAAGACGTGGGCGAGCATGTGCGCGCCTGCTACCCGTTCGTGCGGGTCCATACCGACACCGTGGCCCGCGCCGACTCGCGCCTGGCCTTCGGCTTCGTCGCCGGCCCCGGCACCTACGAAACCACGGTTACCCGGCCCGACCTGTTCAAGCGCTATTACATCCAGCAGTTCAAGCTGCTGCTGCAAAATCACGGTCACCGCCAGCAGGTGCGCATCGAGGTGGGCACCAGCGCCCAGCCAATCCCGATCCACTTCTCGTTTGCCGAGCACGAACATATCGAGGGCAGCCTCACCCCCGACCGCCGCATGCTGATGCGCGACGTCTTCGACCTGCCCAACCTGGCCGCCATGGACGACGGCATCGCCAACGGCACCCACGAACCGGCGATGGGCGAGGCCCAGCCGCTGGCGCTGTTTACCGCGCCGCGCGTGGACTATTCGCTGCAACGGCTGCGTCACTACACCGGCACCTCGTGCGAGCACTTCCAGAAGTTCGTCCTGTTTACCAATTACCAGTTCTATATCGACGAATTCATCAAGCTCGGTCACGAGTTGATGAACCAAGCGATGGGGGAGGGCGACAACGAGTACATCGCCTTTGTCGAACCGGGCAACCTGGTCACGCGCCGCGTGGGCCAGGCGGCCGAGCCGGGCGACGCCTACGGCACCCAGCCGCCACGGCTGCCGCAAATGCCGGGCTATCACCTGATCCGCGCCGACGGCTCGGGCATTTCGATGGTCAATATCGGCGTCGGCCCCGCCAACGCCAAGACCATCACCGACCATATCGCCGTGCTGCGCCCGCACTGCTGGCTGATGCTGGGCCACTGCGCGGGCCTGCGCAACACCCAGGAACTGGGCGACTACGTGCTGGCCCACGGCTACGTGCGCGAAGACCATGTGCTCGACGAAGACCTGCCGCTGTGGGTGCCGATTCCACCGCTGGCCGAGGTACAGGTGGCGATCGAAGCGGCGGTGGCCGAAGTGACGCAGCTGACCGGCCATGACCTGAAACGCGTGATGCGTACCGGCACCGTGGCCAGCACCGACAACCGCAATTGGGAGCTGCTGCCGCAGCGCACGCCGGAGCGTCGCTTCAGCCAGAGCCGCGCGATTGCGCTGGACATGGAAAGCGCGACGATTGCCGCCAACGGTTTTCGCTTCCGGGTCCCGTACGGCACGCTGTTGTGCGTGAGCGACAAACCGATGCACGGCGAAATCAAGCTGCCCGGCATGGCCAACCAGTTCTACCGCGACCGCGTCGATCAGCACCTGCGCATCGGCATGAAGGCGCTGGAGATGCTGCGCAATCTCGGCGTGGATAAGCTTCATAGTCGCAAGTTACGCAGTTTTACGGAAGTTGCGTTCCAGTAAAGGTTGCCTCACTGTGCTCAAAAGCCCGCCTTGTGCGGGTTTTTTTACGTTCCGAATGCCCTCCTGATGTCGGTTTCGGTATCAAAACTGCCAAAAAATTGATTGGTTTGTTTTCCTGCTCACAAATATGATCGTTTTTAACGGCCGAGACAGGCCTGGGTAGAGCCACATAACAATGAGCACTGGAGACACATGAACACCACGATTACCGGGACCACTTCGTCCCGCGCGCAGCATCGCCTCGTCCTCAAAGCGGGCGTCGCCGTTTTGGCAGCGGCCGGGCTGCTGTCTGCTTTCCCTGTCATGGCGCAAGAGGCATCGGCCCCAGCCCCAGCCCCAGCCCCAGCCCCCGCTGCGGCACAAGCACCTGTCGCCGATCCCAACGTTTCCGTCGTCACCGTGACCGGCATGCGCCGTGCCGCCGAATCGGCGCAAAAGATCAAGCAGGATGCCGACAACGTGATGGATTCCATCGTCGCGGACGATATCGGCAAATTCCCCGACACGAACGTGGCGCAAACCCTGGCCCGGGTGACCGGTGTGCAGGTCAGCCGCAATGCCGGTGAAGCGGACACTGTCCTGATCCGTGGCCTGCCCGGCATCGCCACGCTGCTCAACGGCCGCGAGATGTTTACGACCACCGGCCGCTATATCCAGTTGGCCGACATTCCGTCGACCATGCTCCAGCGCGTGGATGTGTACAAGTCGCAGAGCGCGGACCTGGTCGAAGGCGGCATCGCCGGCGTGATCGACGTGCGCACCAACCGTCCGTTCGACTTCAAGGAATTTACCGCCAGCGCCCAGGTGGGCGGCAAGAACAAGGACAAGGTCAACGCCACCGATCCCGAACTGTCGGGCATGGTCTCGAACCGCTGGAACACCGGCATCGGCGAAGTGGGCGCACTGTTCGGCGTGTCTTCGGTGAAGGACCGCTTTGCCGAAGAGCGGGTGTTCCAGACCTTCCCGATTTTCAAGGGCGGCGCTGCCGATCCGACCCTGACCGGTCCCGACTTGGTAGGCCTGCAAAATATCCACGGCCAGCGCAAGCGCCAGGCCGCCAATTACGCGTTCCAGTGGAAGCCGAACGCGGACCTGGAGGTGTATGCGGAAGGCCTGTATTCGACGCTCAAGCGGACCACCGATACCGATTTCTTCGTTGGCCTGCCCTGGAATACACCGGACGCGGTGCGCGTCACGCGCATCCCCGGCACCAATCAGACCGAGACCATCAACTCGACCAACACGTTCACCATCCTGTCCACCCAGGTGCTTGGTTCGAAGACGACGTCGTCGCAGCATGCGGTAGGCGCCAAGTGGCGCGTTACGCCGGGCCTGCGGGTTAGCTCGGAGCTGGCCGTCACAGACAGCAAATACGATTGGAGCAATCCGATCCTCGACACCAGCACCACCGCCGATAGCGCATACATCAAGACCAATGCCGGCAAAAGCCCGTTTGCACAGTACACCGGTTCCGGTTTGACCGATCCAAGCAAGATCACGCTGCTGCAGTTCTTCGACCGCTACGGCTACGACAGAGGCAAGTCCACCGACTGGCGCGCGGACGGTACCTGGACGCCGGAAGCCGACGGCTTGTTCAAGGACGTCAGTTTCGGCGTGCGCGCCAATGAACGCAAGGCCAATTCGATCAAGTCCGAGGAGGGCAGCGTGCCAGCGACCGCTGGCGTGACGATGGCCAGTGTTCCGGGCCTGGCATGCACCACGCCTGGCATGTCTGAGAACTACGGCACCGCCGGTTGGTCCACGCCCTGCGGCAGCTATTTGATCAACAACACCGCGTCGGTGCGCCAAATTGCTACCGGCTCGTCGGCGCCCAAGAACATCGATCCTGCATCGTTCTTCAGCAATACCGAGAAGAACTACGCGGCATACGTGAAAACCCGCGTAGGCTTCGACCTGGGCCAGTACCCGGTTGAAGGCGTGATTGGCGTACGCGTTTCCAAAACCGATGCGACCATCGATGCGAATAACACGACCTTCGACACCGACGGCAAGCCCGTCTACACGGCGACCACCAGCAAGTCTTCGGGCACCGAAGTGCTGCCAAGCGCAAACTTCAAGCTGGAGATCCGCAAGGACCTGCTGGCCCGCTTCGCTTACAACAAGACGCTGACCCGTCCGAATTTTTCGGACCTCAATCCGGCCACCGCCTACATCAGGCCTAACGGCACCACCAACGTTGCCAGCGCCACCGGCGGTAATCCGGGCCTGAAACCATTCACCGGGCAAAACTTCGACACCACCCTGGAATGGTACTTCGCCCGCACCGGCTCCTTGAGCGGCACGGTGTTCCGCCATAACTTCGACGGCTACATCGTCAACCGCGTGGTGTCGGAAACCTTCCAGGGCGTACCGTACAACGTCACCCGCCCGACCAACTCGGACAAGGGGCACCTGCAGGGCGTCGAAGTGGCGTACCAGCAGTTCTACGATGGTTTGCCCGGGTGGTTGAGCGGCTTCGGTTTGCAGGCCAACGTCACATATACCGAAGGTGGCGTGACTTCGGCCACCAATCCAGCCCAGTCGGACAAGCCGTTCCAGGGCATGTCGCGCCTGTCATATAACATCGTGGGCCTGTATGAAAAGGACGAGTGGTCGGCACGCCTGGCTTACAACTGGCGTTCGAAATACGTGCTCACCTATGGCGATACGCCCGATGCGGCCAACCTGGCAGGCAAGGACCTGACCGTAGCACCGGTATCCTCGCTCGACGGGTCGCTCAGCTACAAGGTGAACAAGCACGTCACCGTCAACCTGACCGGTACCAACCTGCTCAACTTCAAGTACCGCGATTACTGGGATAACGAGAACGACTTCCCGCGCGATACCCGCCGCTATGACCGCACGGTGGGGTTGTCGATGAACCTGAAGTACTAAGCAGTTTTGCAGAGGTAGCTAGCAGATGTCGAATCAAAAATTATCACTGTTGGAAAAAGTGGGCTTCGGCGCCGGCGACATGGCGCTGAACGTGGTGATCTCGTCGATGATGTTGATCATCACGTTCTTCTACACCGACATCTACGGCCTCAAGACCTCCGACCTGGCGCTGCTGTTCTTCGTCGTCAAGGTGGCGGGCGCCATCGGCGACCTGATTGTCGGCCAGCTCACCGACCGCTACACCAGTCTGCGCATGGGCCGCTACCGCCCCTGGCTGCTGGCGCTGGCCATCCCTTACGGCATCAGCGTGTTCTTCGTGTTTACCACGCCGGACTGGGAATACAGCGCCAAGCTGGTGTGGGCCTACTCCACCTACATCATCATGACCCTGATGACGTCGGGCGTGGGCGTGGCCTACATCTCGCTGCCCAGCAGCCTGACCGACGATCCGCAGGACCGCCTGTCGGCCAACGGCTACCGCCTGTTCTTCGCCAAGATCGGCGCCTTCATGGTGACGGTGGTGGTGCCGGTGCTCTCCGAGCGCTGGGGCCACGGCAACGCGGCCGTGGGCTACCAGGCCGCGATGGCGGTCATGGCGGTGATCGGCGTGGTGCTGTTCCTGTTCTGCGTATTTACCACCACCGAGCGCGTGCGCCACGTGGTGCAGCGCCAGTCGCTGTCGGACCAGATGAAGCTGCTGCTCAAGAACGACCAGTGGCTGATCCTGTGCGGCGTGTGCGTGGTGGGCACCATCGGCTACGTGGTGCGCGCCTCGGCTGCCATCTACTACGCCAAGTATTACCTGGGCGGGAACACCGCCACCGTCTCCACGTTTTTGTCGATCGGCGTGGTCGCGGCCATCCTGTCGATGATCGCGTCTACCTGGATCACCAAGTTTTATTGCAAGGTCAAGCTGTTCCGCTGGTCGCAGATCGCGGTTGGCGTGATCAGCGCGCTGATCTATTTTGTCGTCAAGCCGGGCGATGTGATGCTGGCGTTTGTGCTGTACTTCCTGCTGTCGTTCGTGGTGGACCTGCACGCGCCGGTGTTCTGGTCGGCGATTGCCGAGACCATTGACTACGGCCAGGTGAAAACAGGCAAGCGGGTTTCGGGCTTTGCCTACGGCGGTATTTCGGTGTGCCAGAAGGCCGGTATGGGCATCGCCGGCGTGCTGGTAGGCTGGCTGCTGACGTACTTCCAGTATGCACCCAACCACGAGCAGACCGCGTTCGCGCTGCACGGCATCGTGCTGATGGTCACCCTGATTCCGGGCTTTTTCCATACCGTGATGGGCTTGATGATGTTCCGCTACCGCGTAACCGACCAGTACTATGCACAGGTGAAGAAGCAAATGGCTGTACAACCCCCCGTGACCGTTTAAATTGGATACCGAAGCAATGCAAACCCCAGACATCCTGCAACCGCTGATCGAACAGCGCGCCGACCCGTTCATCATCCGCCACACCGACGGCTATTACTACTTTACCGCCTCGGTGCCGCAGTACGACCGCATCGAACTGCGCCGCGCCACAACCATCGCCGGCCTGGCGGACGCGGAAAAAGTCGACGTCTGGCACAAGCCGGATACGGGCGCGTACAGCGAACTGATTTGGGCACCGGAGATCCATTTCAACGACGGCGCCTGGTATGTGTACTTTGCTGCCGCACCGAGCCGCGAGATCAAGTACAAGCTGTTCCAGCACCGCATGTACGCGATCCGTAACACCAACCCCAATCCTTTGATCGGCGAGTGGGAGTTCATGGGCCAGATCGACACCGGCATCGATACCTTCTGCCTCGACGCCACCACCTTTACCCACAAGGGCCAGCTGTACTACCTGTGGGCGCAAAAGGACGTGGCCATCGAGGGCAACTCCAACCTGTACATCGCCCCGATGAAAACACCGTGGCAGCTGGGCGGCCCGCCCGTCATGCTGAGCAAGCCGGAGTTCGACTGGGAGATCCGTGGCTTCTGGGTCAACGAAGGCCCGTCCGTGCTGAAAAAGAACGGCAAGATCTTCATCAGCTACTCGGCCAGCGCCACCGACGAAAACTACGCGATGGGCATCCTGTGGGCGGACGAAAACGCCGACGTGCTCGATCCGGCAGCGTGGACCAAGAGCCCGCAGCCGGTGCTGCAGACGTGTTTCGAGAACAAGGTGTACGGCCCGGGCCACAACAGCTTCACCATCGGCGACGATGGCGAAACCGTCATGTTGGTTTATCATGCAAGAACTTACACCGAGATCATCGGCGACCCGTTGTGGAACCCGGACCGTCATACCTATGTGAAGCCACTGAAGTGGGACGCGCAGGGGATGCCGGTGTTCGGCAAACCTTCGATCGCTTGATGTTTTACATTGGGCCCCCGCCTGCGCGGGGGCGACGGAGCGCCTCGTCATTCCTGCGCAGGCGGGAATCCAATTGAGAGCACGCCACGGCCGGAAAGGATCACTCCTCCCGGCCGCATTCACATGGAGACACTCCTATGCAAACCTCAATCACCGAATCAAGCTTCGGCCACATGCCCGACGGCCGCGCCGTCACCGAATACACGCTCACCAACGCCAACGGCATGATCGTCAAGATCCTCAACCTGGGCGGCGTGATCACCGAAATCCACGTACCGGACCGCGACGGCAAGCTGGCCGATGTCAACTGCAGCTTTGACGACGTCGCGTCTTACCTGGGCGACTCGCAGTATTTCGGCGCCCTGATCGGCCGTTACGGCAACCGCATCGCCAACGCCAGCTTCACTCTCGATGGCCAGCAGTACCAGCTCGACGCGAACAACGGCGCCAACCACCTGCACGGCGGCCTTGAAGGTTTTCACCGGCGCTTGTGGACCGCCGAAACCTTCGTGACGCCCAAGTCGGCCGGCCTGATACTCTCGTACCTGAGCGCGGACGGCGAGCAGGGTTATCCCGGTAACCTGGAAACCACGGTGATTTACGAACTGCGCGCCGATCACGAACTGCGTATCGCCTTCCACGCGATTACCGACCAGGCCACGCCGGTCAATCTCACCAATCACGCCTACTTCAACCTGGCCGCCGGCGGCGACATCCTCGGCCACGAACTGACGATCCATGCCGACCACTACACGCCGATCGACGATGTGCAGATCCCGCTGGGCGACCTGCCGCCGGTCGCTGGCACGCCATTCGACTTCCGCAGCGCCCAGGCCATCGGCGCGCGGATCGATGCCGACGACGAGCAAATTCGCAACGGTTTCGGCTACGACCACAACTTCGTCCTCGCCAAAAAGGCAGAGGGCGCACTGGAACTGGCGGCGCGCGTGCGCGAGCCGGTCTCGGGCCGGGTGCTGGAAGTGTGGACCCAGGAACCCGGCATCCAGTTCTACAGCGGTAACTTCCTCGGCGACTCGGTCAAAGGAAAAGGACGCATCTACGGCCATCGTAGCGCCTTTTGCCTGGAACCTCAGCACTTCCCCGATTCGCCCAATCAGCCCGCTTTTCCCTCGACGATTTTGCGGCCGGGCGAGGAGTACACCACCGTTATGGCCTACAAGTTCACCACCGAATAAATCGCAGAAAGCGATATCCGTTTCGGTATCAAGATCGTTTAATAATTTATTGGAAAGTTATCTCAGTACATTTTAGACTGCTTTTATCGCTGTGCCGGCCTGGTATTTTCCAGCCGGCACACAAGAATAACTGAGGAGATTTGCATGTCCGAGAACGACAACAAGAAGGTTAAGCTGCGCTCTGCCGAATGGTTCGGCTCCAATGACAAGAACGGCTTCATGTACCGCAGCTGGATGAAAAACCAGGGCATTCCAGATCACGAATTCCAGGGCAAACCGATCATCGGCATCTGCAACACCTGGTCCGAACTGACCCCCTGCAACGCCCATTTCCGCAAGCTGGCCGAACACGTCAAGCGAGGCATCCTCGAAGCCGGCGGCTTTCCGGTCGAATTCCCGGTCTTCTCGAACGGCGAATCGAACCTGCGTCCAACCGCCATGCTGACCCGTAACCTGGCGTCGATGGATGTCGAAGAGTCGATCCGTGGCAATCCGATGGATGCTGTCGTGCTGCTGGTTGGCTGCGACAAGACCACCCCGGCGCTGCTGATGGGCGCCGCTTCGGTCGATCTGCCGACCATCGTGGTCACCGGCGGCCCGATGCTCAACGGTAAACTGAACGGCAAGAACATCGGTTCCGGCACTGCCGTCTGGCAGCTGCACGAGCAGGTCAAGGGCGGCGAAATCTCGATGCACGAATTCCTGGCCGCCGAAGCAGGGCACTCGCGCTCGGCCGGTACCTGCAACACCATGGGCACCGCCTCGACCATGGCCTGCATGGCCGAGTCGCTGGGCACCTCGCTGCCGCACAACGCCGCCATTCCGGCGGTGGATGCGCGCCGTTACGTGCTGGCCCACATGTCGGGCATCCGCATCGTGGAAATGGTCCGCGAGGACCTCAAGCTGTCGAAGATCCTGACCAAGGAAAACTTCGAAAACGCCATCCGCGTCAACGCCGCCATCGGTGGTTCGACCAACGCCGTGATCCACCTGAAAGCCATCGCTGGCCGCATCGGCGTGGACCTGGAACTGGAAGACTGGACCCGCGTGGGCCGTGGCATGCCGACCATCGTCGACCTGCTGCCATCGGGCCGCTTCCTGATGGAAGAGTTCTATTACGCCGGCGGCCTGCCAGCAGTGATCCGCCGCATGGGCGACGGCAACCTGCTGCCCAACCCGAATGCGCTCACCGTCAACGGCAAGACCATCTGGGAAAACTGCCAGGATGCGCCGATCTACGACGACGAAGTGGTGCGCCCGCTGGACAAGCCACTGTTGAAAGACGGCGGCATCTGCATCCTGCGCGGCAACCTGGCGCCACGCGGCGCGGTATTGAAGCCATCGGCCGCCACCCCGGCGCTGATGCAGCATCGCGGCCAGGCCGTGGTGTTCGAGGACTTCGAACACTACAAGTCGCGCATCATGGATCCGAACCTGGAAGTCGATGCCAACTCGGTGCTGGTGATGAAAAACTGCGGCCCGAAAGGCTACCCCGGCATGGCCGAAGTAGGCAATATGGGCCTGCCGCCGAAGTTGCTGGCAGCGGGTGTGAAAGACATGGTGCGCATCTCGGACGCGCGCATGAGCGGCACCGCCTACGGTACCGTGGTGCTGCACGTGGCGCCGGAAGCGATGGCTGGCGGCCCGCTGGGCATCGTCCAGGATGGCGACTGGATCACGCTGGACTGCGCCGGCGGCGAACTCAATCTCGAGATCACCGACGAAGAAATGGCTGCGCGCCAGGCGGTCCGTGTGACCGGCAGCGCGCCGGGACCGAAGACCGGCTACCAGCAGCTGTACATCGAACACGTGCTGCAGGCCGACGAAGGCTGCGACTTCGACTTCCTGGTCGGGAACCGTGGTTCGGCTGTGCCGCGTCATTCGCATTAATTGGTATCAATTAAGGTCCGTCGCGCTTGGCGGGCCGAAAGTCGTTAGCCGCCCAGTCGCCAGCCTTTGAGTCGTCATCCCCGCGTGCGCGAGGACGACGGAGCAGCGGTCAACGATTGCCGTGACCGCGGCGGCACGGCAGATAAAATTTCAGGAGACTTCCATGCTACTCATCCAATTCACCAACGAACAAGGTGCGCGCCAGGTCGGCGTGCTGGAACAGGACACCGTCCGCATCATCGACGGCTACAACACCACCTACGCGCTGGCGCAGGACGCCATCCGTAAATCGCTCGGCTTGGCCGCGCTGGCCGACAAGTCGATCGGCACCAACACTGCGTCGTTCGCGGCGATTGCCGCCGACGGCCGCCTGCTGGCGCCACTCGATCACACCGATGATGCCCACACCTACGTTACCGGCACCGGCCTGACCCACCTGGGCAGCGCCGACACCCGCGACGCCATGCACAAGAAAATCGGCGGCGACGTCGAAACCCTGAGCGACTCGATGAAAATGTTCCGCATGGGCGTGGAAGGCGGCAAACCTGCCGCCGGCGAGGCTGGCGTGCAGCCGGAGTGGTTCTACAAGGGCGACGGCTCCATCGTGGCTGCCAGCGGCAAGGACCTGGCCATGCCGGACTTCGCGCTCGACGGCGGCGAAGAGCCGGAAGTGGCGGGCCTGTACGTGATCGGCGACGACGGCCAGCCATACCGCGTCGGTTTCGCCATTGGCAACGAGTTCTCGGACCACGTGACCGAGCGCCGGAACTACCTGTACCTGGCCCACTCCAAGCTGCGCGTGTGCGGCCTGGGCCCGGCGCTGCTGGTCGGCGCAGCGCCGGCGCACATCGAAGGCACGTCGCGCATTATCGATGTCGATGGCAAGGTACGCTGGGAAAAGGCGTTCTTCAGTGGCGAGCAGAATATGTCGCACACCATCGCCAATCTCGAGCACCACCACTTCAAGTACCCGCTGTTCAACCGCGCGGGCGACGTGCACATCCACTTCTTCGGCACCGCTACCCTGAGCGTGGCCGACAACATCGTGGTCAAGGAAGGCGAGACCTTCGAGATCGAGGCGCCGCAATTTGGCCCGGCACTGCGCAACAAGCTGGCCGTGTACAAAACCACCGTGGCGAAAGTGAAAGCACTATGATCGAGACCAGCATCCTCACCGGCGCAGCACTGATCGCAGGCCAGGCCGTCAAAGGCACCGGCGCCGCCCTGCGCGCGTGGGACCCGGCAGCGGGCCAGTTGCTCGAGACCGAGTTTTTCGCAGTCGACAATGACCAGATCGACGCGGCGTGCCGCGCGGCGGAAGCCGCGTTCGACATCTTCCGTTCGATTAGCGACGAGCAGCGCGCCGTGTTCCTGGAAACCGTGGGCGAGCAAATCGTCGCCCTCGGCGACACGCTGGTCGAACGCGTGATGGCCGAAACCGGCCTGCCGCGCGGTCGCGTGGAAGGTGAGCGCGGCCGCACCGTCGGTCAACTGAAACTGTTTGCCAACCTGCTGCGCGAAGGCTCGTGGAACGATGTGCGCATCGACGCCGCGCTGCCCGACCGCGCGCCACCGCGTCCCGACCTGCGCCTGCGCATGATCGGCCTGGGGCCGGTCGCGGTTTTCGCGGCCAGTAATTTCCCGCTGGCGTTCTCGGTGGCCGGTGGCGACACCGCTTCCGCCTTTGCCGCCGGCTGCCCGGTCGTATTGCGCGGCCACTTTGCCCATCCCGGCACGTCCGAGCTGGTGGGCCGCGCGGTGGCCAGGGCGGTGGAGATGTGCGGTTTGCCGGGCGGCGTGTTCTCGCTGCTGACCGGCGCCGGCAACGCCATCGGCCAGGAACTGGTACGCCATCCGTCGATCAAGGCTGTGGGCTTTACCGGTTCGCGCGCTGGCGGCATGGCGCTGATGGCAGTCGCTGCCGCACGTCCCGTACCGATACCCGTGTATGCGGAAATGAGCTCGATCAACCCGGTATTCCTGCTGCCAGCCGCACTGGCCAACCGAGGCGAAGAGATTGCCGCCGGTTTCGCCGGTTCGCTCACGCTGGGCGTGGGCCAGATGTGCACCAATCCCGGCCTGGTGCTGGCCCTGGCCGGTCCCGAGCTCGATCGCTTCACCAGCGCCGCTGCGCAAGCACTGGCTGGCGGCGCGGCCGTGACCATGCTGTCGCCCGGTATCGCCGGTAACTTCCAGCGCGGCGTGGCGCAGCTCAAGGATCAGCCGAACGTTGCCACCGTGGCGCTGGCGCCGCAGGAAGAAGGCAAGGGCGCGCCGGCGCTGTTCGTCACCACCGGAGCGGCGTTCCTGGCGCAGCATGCACTGGGCGAAGAGATCTTCGGACCGGCCTCGCTGGTCGTGGCGTGCCGCGACGTGGCCGAGCTGTTGCAAGTGACGGAAAACCTGGAAGGCCAGCTGACCGCCACCCTGCAACTGGACGACGCCGACATCGACGCCGCCCGCGCGTTGCTGCCGGTGCTGGAACGCAAAGTGGGCCGCATCCTGGCCAACGGTTTCCCGACCGGCGTGGAAGTGGCCAGCGCCATGGTCCATGGCGGCCCGTTCCCGTCCACGTCGGACGGCCGTAGCACGTCGGTCGGTACCGGCGCCATCGTGCGCTTCCTGCGCCCGGTGTCGTACCAGAACCTGCCGCAGACGCTGTTGCCGGCAGTGCTGCGCGATAGCGGTACGGAAGGCTGGCGTCGCCGCGACGGTGAGCTGACCCGCAAATGATGTAGATGCAAACTGCGAGCCCCGCCTAGACGGGGCCGCAGGCGCAGGCGCAAGCCTAAACTTCAGGAGACTGCATGACCCAGTTGGCCAAGTTCCCCAGCTTGCGCGGCAAGCGTGTATTCATTACCGGCGGCGGCACCGGCATCGGCGAGGCGATGGTGATCTCGTTCGCCGAGCAGGGCGCAAGAGTCGCCTTTGTCGACATCGCCCGCGACCCCAGCCTGGCCCTGTGCCGGCGCGTGAAGGAAGCCGGCTACCCCGAGCCGTTGTTCCGCGCGTGCGACATCACCGATATCGCGGCCCTGAAGGCCACCATGGCCGAACTGGCGGGCGCCATCGGCGACTTCGACATCCTCGTCAACAACGCCGCCAACGACCAGCGCCACGAAACCCAAGATGTCACCGTCGAGTACTGGGACCAGCGCATTGCGATCAACCAGCGCCCGATGTTCTTCACCTGCCAGGCCGTTTTCAACGGCATGAGGGAGAAGGGCGCCGGCGCCATCATCAATGTCGGCTCGATCTCGTGGCAGGTCAAGAATGCCGGCTATCCCGTGTATGCCACCGCCAAGGCGGCCACCCATGGCCTGACGCGTGGCCTGGCCCGCGAGTTCGGCGCCCACGGCATCCGCGCCAATACCGTCACGCCGGGCTGGGTGATGACCGAGCGCCAGGTCGAGCTGTGGCTCGATGACGCCGGCGAGCAGGATATCAAGCGCAACCAATGCCTGCCCACCAAGCTGATGCCGCAAAATATCGCGTCGATGGTGCTGTTCCTGGCCGCCGACGACGGCGCCATGTGCACGGCGCAGGAATTCATTGTCGATGGAGGATGGGTTTAACATGGTGAAGAATTTCATTTCCGCGCTCGCGGTTGGCGTGATGGCCGCGCCAGGTGCCATGGCACTCAGCCCCACCAGTGATACGAAGCTGACGGTATTGGCAAGCCCCGATCGACACGTCACGGTCAGCGTCATCGCCAGGACCGGCAAGCCGTTGATGTACACCGTCGCGCGCGATGGCAAGCCGGTACTGCTGCCGTCGGCACTGGGCCTGCAGTTGCAGGGCGCCGACCTGTCCGGCGCACTGACGATCACGAACGCGTCGCAGGACAAAGCGATCACCGACGACTACCGCATGGCGGTCGGCAAAAAGCGCGACATCAGCTACCGCGCCAACGAAAGAACCTGGACCGTGCAGAATGCACAGAACCAGAAGATGGACATCGTGTTCCGCGTCTCCAACGACGGCGTGGCCTTCCGCTACGTTGTCGCCGAACCATCGCTGCCGCGCAAGACGCTGGTGCAGGAGCGCACCACGTTCGCGTTCCCGGCGGGCGCGAAGGCCTGGCTGCAACCGATGTCGGTGGCGCAAACCGGCTGGGAGCGCACCAATCCTTCTTACGAAGAGCATTACCGGATGGACATCGCGGTGGGCACGACGTCGCCGTCGCCGGCCGGCTGGGTATTCCCGGCGCTGTACCAGAGCGGCGAGACCTGGGTCGCGCTGTCCGAAGCGGGTATGGACGGCAGCTACCAGGCTTCGCGCCTGGCGGCCAACTCCAGGGATGGGGTGTACCGCATCGGCAATCCGATGCCGGCCGAAGCCTATGGCGGCAAGGGCTTGCTGGCCGACGTGGCAGGCACGCTGACCACGCCATGGCGCCTGATTGCGCTCGGATCGCTGGCCACCGTCACCAACTCCACGCTGGGCACCGACCTGGCGGCGCCCGCCATCAAGTTCGACGCGCGGCTGGTCAAGCCGGGCCACGCGTCGTGGAGCTGGGCGCTGCTCAAGGACGATGGCACGGTGTATGACGTGCAGAAGAAATTCATCGACTACGCGGCCGACATGCACTGGGATTACACCCTGATCGACGCCGACTGGGACCAGAAAATTGGCTACGAAAAGGTGAAGCAGCTGGCCGATTACGCCGCCACCAAAAACGTCGGCCTGCTGCTCTGGTATAACTCGTCCGGCCCGTGGAACGGCACCAAGTATTCACCGAAGGGCAAGCTGCTCACCCACGAGCAGCGAGTGGCTGAATTCAAGCGCATCCGCGCCATGGGCATCAAGGGCGTGAAGATCGACTTCTTCAACGGCGACTCGCAGGCGATGATGGCGTATTACGTCGATATCCTCAACGATGCGGCGGCGGCGGGCCTGCTGGTGAACTTCCACGGTTCCACGCTGCCGCGCGGCTGGCACCGCACCTGGCCCAACCTGATGACGATGGAATCGGTCAAGGGCTTCGAGTTCACCAGCTTCGAGCAAAAGGATGAAGATGCGATGCCCACCCACGTGGCCATGCTGCCGTTTACCCGCAACCTGTTCGATCCGATGGACTTTACGCCGATGGTATTCGGCGACATTCCCAACATCAAGCGCACCAGCAGCAACGGCTTCGAGCTGGCCACGTCGGTGCTGATGGTCTCCGGCATCCAGCACTTCGCCGAGCGTCCCGAGGGCATGGCGACCGCGCCGGCCTACGTAAAAGACTTCTTGCGTGAACTGCCGCGCAGCTGGGACGACAGCCGCTACGTCGATGGCTACCCTGGCAAGTACGCGGTGATCGCGCGCCGCGCCGGCGACACCTGGTATATCGCCGGCATCAACGCCACCGGGGAAGACAAAACGCTCACGCTCGACCTGTCGTTCGCCGGCAGCGGCGCGGCGCGCATCATCAGCGATGGGGAAGCCGTCACCGGCAACCCCGCCAGTTTCAGCCAGCGCAGCATTGACGCCGGCGAGAAAGCAGTAGTCACCATCAAGCCGCATGGCGGCTTCGTAATAACAAAAAAACAGTAACCAGGAGACCCGTATGAACCCTATCAAACACGCCGTAGCCACCCTGTGCCTGATCGCCGCCGGCGGTTACGCTTATGCCGCGCCAGTGAGCGTCACCATCGACACCACCAGGCCCGGCCCGGTGATCAACAAGAACGTCTACGGCCAGTTTGCCGAACACCTGGGCACCGGCATTTACGAAGGCATGTATGTCGGCCCCAAATCGAAGATCCCCAACACCCGTGGCTGGCGTAACGACGTGATCGGCGCGCTGAAGGAAATGCACGTGCCGCTGGTGCGCTGGCCGGGCGGCTGCTTCGCCGACGAATACCACTGGCGTGACGGCATCGGCGCGCGCGAAAAGCGCCCGGTCAAGGTCAACACCAACTGGGGCGGCGTGGAGGAATCGAATGCTGTCGGCACCCACGAGTTCTTCGACCTGGCCGAGCAGCTGGGCGCCGACACCTACGTGAACGGCAACCTGGGCACCGGCAGCGCACAGGAAATGTCGGAATGGGTGGAGTACATGACCTCCGACAGCAAATCGACGCTGGCCGAACTGCGCCGCAAAAATGGCCGCGACAAGCCATTCAAGGTGGACTTCTTCGCCATCGGTAACGAGGCCTGGGGCTGCGGCGGCAACATGACGCCGCGCTACTACACGGACCTGTACAAGCAGACCGAAACCTTCCTGCGCGCGCCCAAGCACCTGCGCCCGCAAATCATCGCCAGCGGCGGCAACGATTACGACACCACGTGGACCGACATGATCAGCCGCGAGGCCAAGAAGCAGACCTACGGCATCAGCTTCCACTACTACACCATCCCGACCGGCAAGTGGGAAGTGAAGGGCGCGGCCACCGGCTTCAAGGAAGCCGAATGGTTCTCGACCCTGTCGAACACCCTCAAGATCGACAGCATGATCAAGAAAAATGTCGAAGTCCTGGACCGCAACGACCCCGAGAAAAAAATCGGCTTCCTGGTCGATGAATGGGGCACCTGGTACGACGTGGAGAAGGGCACCAACGCCGGTTTCCTGTACCAGCAAAACACGCTGCGCGACGCGGTGGTGGCGGCGCTTAACTTCAACATCTTCCACGAGCACGCCGACCGCGTGCGCATGACCAATATCGCGCAGATGGTCAACGTGCTGCAGGCGATGATCCTGACCGACAAGGACAAGATGCTGCTGACACCAACCTACCACGCCTACCATATGTACGTGCCGTTCCAGGATGCGACGTCGCTGCCGATCACGCTCAAGGACAATCCGCAGTACTCGTACAACGGCAGCAGCATTCCTGAGATCAGTGCGTCCGCCGCGCGCGCCAAGGACGGCAAGCTGTACCTGGCACTGGTGAACACCAATCCGAACCAGGAAGCCGAAGTGGCGGTCGATGTTCCGGGTGTCGCGATCAAGTCGGTCAAGGGACGCGTGCTGACCGCACCGGCCCTCGACACCCACAACACCTTCCAGGCGCCGGACACCATCAAGCCTGTACCGTTCAGCGCGAGTGCCGGCGCCGATGGCAAGCTGACGATCAAGATCCCGTCGAAAGCGGTGATCGTGGTGGCGGTGGAGTAAGCGCCATGGCGGACACCGGCTGCGCGCGCCGTAAGGCCAGCGCGGCTGGTGTCCGTGCGCGTCCCCGCCTGCGCGGGGAGGTCGAAATTTTACGTCTAGGGTTACAATGAAGTCTCTCATCTCCTCGATCATTCTCGCTGCCGCCACCATGGCAGCCCTTCCAGCGACCGCCAAAGAAGTCAGCGTCCACGACCCCGTGATGGCCAAGGAAGGAGATACCTTTTACGTTTTCTCCACCGGCCCTGGTATCACCTTCTACAGCTCCAAGGACATGAAACACTGGAAGCCGGAAGGTCGCGTGTTTGCCGGCCAGCCCACGTGGGCCAGGCGCGCCGCGCCGACGTTCGACGACCATATCTGGGCGCCGGACATCCAGCATCACAACGGTAAATACTATTTATATTATTCGGTCTCCGGCTTCGGGAAAAATACTTCCGGCATGGGCGTTACCGTCAACAAGACGCTCGATCCGCGCTCGCCCGACTACCGCTGGGAAGACCAGGGCATGGTGCTGCAATCGGTGCCGGTGCGCGACGACTGGAACGCCATCGATCCGAACGTGATCGAAGATGAAAACGGCGACGCCTGGATGTCGTTCGGTTCGTTCTGGAGCGGCCTGAAACTGGTCAAGCTCAATAAAGAATGGACCGGCCTGGCCGAACCGCAGGAGTGGCACGCGATTGCCGCCCGCCCGCGCAGCGACAAGGTGGCCGGCGAGTCGGCCGGTCCCGCCGAAATCGAAGCGCCGTTCATCTTCAAAAAGAACGGTTATTACTATTTGTTCGCCTCCTTTGGCCTGTGCTGCAAGAAGGCCGACAGCACCTATCACGTCGTCGTAGGGCGCTCGAAGTCGGTCAAGGGGCCGTACCTGGACCAGCAAGGCGTGGACATGGTCAAGGGCGGCGGCTCGCTCTTGATCGCCGGCGACAAGGACTGGAAAGGACTGGGCCACAACAGCGCCTACACCATGGACGGCAAGGACTACCTGGTGCTGCACGCGTACGAGAGGGCGGACAACTACCTGCAAAAGCTGAAAATCATGGAAATGAAATGGGACAAGAGCGGCTGGCCGACCGTGGACCAGGCGGACCTGAACAAGTATCGCAGCGTGCTGCTGCCTGCCAAATGAAACCCCGACTTCGCCGGCTGGCTGCCGTCACCCTGATCGCTGTCACCAGCGCCGTCGCCGGTATCGTCAATGCGGCGCCATTAAAGCTGTTCCCATTGCAGGACGTACGCCTGGGCACCAGCCCGTTCCTGGAAGCGCAGCAGACCGACCTCCATTACATGATGGAGATGGACCCGGACCGCCTGCTGGCGCCATTTTTGCGCGAGGCTGGCCTGCCGCTCAAAAAGCCGACTTACGGCAACTGGGAGTCCAGCGGTCTCGATGGCCACATGGGCGGCCATTACCTGTCGGCGCTGGCGTTGATGTTTGCGTCCACCGGTGACGCTGAAGTCAAGCTGCGGCTCGATTACTTCGTGGCGCAGCTCAAGCGCTGCCAGGAAAAGAACGGCAATGGCTACCTCGGCGGCATCCCCGAGGGCAGCGCCGTGTGGCAGGCCATCGCGCGCGGTGAAATGAAGGCCGATAACTTCTCGGTCAACGGCAAATGGGTACCGTGGTACAACCTGCACAAGGTGTACGCGGGCCTGCGCGACGCATACAAATACGCCGGCAACGAGGACGCACGCACGATGCTGATCGCCATGTCCGACTGGGCGCTGGCACTGAGCGCGCACCTGACCGATGAACAGATGCAGAACATGCTGCGCGCGGAGCACGGCGGCATGAACGAGGTGCTGGCCGACGTGGCCGAGATGACGGGCCAGAAAAAGTACCTGGACCTGGCGGTGCGCTTTTCGCACCAGGCCGTCCTGCGCCCGCTCGAAGAAAAGCAGGACAAGCTCACCGGCCTGCACGCCAACACGCAAATTCCGAAAGTGATCGGCTTCAAACGCATCGGCGACATGACCGGCCGGCGCGACTGGCAGCAGGCCGCGCAGTTCTTCTGGCAGACCGTGCATGACCATCGCACGGTGGCAATCGGCGGCAACAGCGTCAAGGAGCACTTCCACGCCTCCAACGATTTTACGTCGATGATCGACGAGGTGGAGGGGCCCGAGACCTGCAATACCTACAATATGCTCAAGCTCACCGAGCTGCTGTTCCTCGGCGATGCCAGGGGTTCGTACACCGACTACTACGAGCGTGCGCTGTACAACCACATCCTGTCGTCGCAGCGGCCCAATACGGGCGGATTCGTCTACTTCACGCCGATGCGCCCCAATCACTACCGCGTGTATTCGCAGGTGGACCAGGGCATGTGGTGCTGCGTAGGGTCCGGTATCGAGAGCCACGCCAAGTACGGTGAATTCATCTACGCCCACGGCAAGGATGCGCTGTACGTCAACCTGTTCATCCCGTCCACGCTCAAGTGGAAAGAGAAGAACCTCACCATCACGCAAACCAGCCAGTTCCCGGACCAGGACCGCAGCACGATTACGGTCACTGGCAACGGCAAGTTCGCCATGAAGATCCGCTACCCGTCGTGGGTGGCGCGCGGCGCCATGCAGGTGACGATCAACGGGCGCGCGGTAGCCGCCAAGCCTGGCGCCGACAGCTACGTCAGCGTCGAGCGCCAATGGCAGAGCGGCGACAAGGTGGAAGTCAAGCTGCCGATGACGACCTGGCTGGAACAGATGCCGGACAAATCGAACTACTATGCCGTGCTGCACGGTCCCATCGTGCTGGCCGCGAAAACCGCGCCGATCGCGGGTGAGAAGCTCAGCTTCCTGGCCGACGACTCGCGCATGGGCCATATCGCCTCGGGCCCCGTGTGCCCGCTGGAGTCGGCGCCCACGCTGGTGAGCGACACGAAGGACTTCATGGACCGCTTCAAGCCGGTGCCGGGTCACCCGCTGACGTTCACGGCGCCGGGACTAGTCCAGGGCAAGGACGCGGGCAGCGTGGTCTTCATGCCGTTCTTCCGCCTGCATGATGCGCGCTACGTGATGTACTGGCCGTATTCCACGCCGGCCAACCTTCAGGCCATGCAGGCCAGGGCTGCCGAAGGTGAAAAGGAACGGCTGGCGTTGAACGCGCTGACCATCGACCAGGTGGCGCCGGGCGAGCAGCAACCCGAGTCCGACCACTTCTTCAAGTCTGACGGCGGCGACGCCGGCATCAACCAGGGCAGGCACTGGCGCCATGCGACCGGCTGGTTCAGCTACGACCTCACCGACAAAAAAGCGGAGGCGCGCACGCTGCGCCTGACCTACGCCAAGGGCGACGCCGGGCGCAAGTTCGACATCCTGGTCAATGGCGAACTGCTGGCACAAGTGGTGCTGGGCGACCAGGCCGATCAACCGTTTTACACGGTCGACTATCCGTTGCCGCCGACGCTGGTGGCTGCGGCCAGGGGCAAGCTGGTGGTGAAGTTCGTGGCCAGGGCCGGATCGGTCGCGGGCGGCCTGTACGGCCTGCGGCTGCTGCGGTCATACCCGAAATGATATGGAACATGCGCAAAATATGATTGGATAGATATTTCCTCAGCCCTTAGTATTTGTTCGATAAATACGAACTATAAGTACGTGCCATTCGGAGACTGAGGAGTTGAATATGAAGCTGAAAAACATCACTACCATCATCGTTGCTGGCCTGGCCCTTGCTGGCGCCACCGTGGCGCATGCCGCCAATCCGTTGTTCCCCAAGATCTTCACCGCCGATCCTGCCGCCTTCGTGGAAGACGGCGTGGCCTACCTGTACGTGGGCCGCGACGAAGCCACGCCCAAGGACAAGGACTACGTGATGAAGGAATGGCGCCTGTACTCGAGCTGCGACATGAAGAACTGGACCGACCGCGGCGTGCCGCTCAAGCCGTCCGCCTTCAAGTGGGCGATCGGTAAAGTCGATGCCTGGGCCTCGGACATCGTCAAGCGCGATGGCAAGTACTACTTCTATTCCACCGTCGATCACGCCACCATTCCCGGCCGCGCCATCGGCGTGGCGGTCGCCGACAAGCCGGAAGGCCCGTTCGTGGACGCGCGCGGTTCGGCGCTGGTATCGAACGACATGACCAGGGAGTCGCCGATCGCCTGGGATGATATCGACCCCGGTGTGTTTGTCGATGACGACGGCCAGGCCTATCTGTACTGGGGCAACACGGTACTGAAATACGCCAGGCTGAAAAAGAACATGACCGAGTTCGATGGTCCGATCGTCACCGTGGGCATGGACCGCTTTACCGAGGCGCCATACCTGCACAAGCGCAACGGCATCTACTACCTGTCGTACTCGCGCGAGTTTCCGGAAGAAACCGCGTACATGACCGGCCCGAGCCCCACCGGCCCGTGGACCTATCGCGGCGTGATCATGTCAAAAAACAAAGTGGTCAAGACCATCCACCACGCGTTCATCGAATTCAACGGCAAGTCGTACATCGTGTACCACAACGACAAGCTGCCTGGCGGCGGCGAGTACCGGCGCTCGGTGGCGGTGGAAGAGTTCACGTACAACGCCGACGGCACCATCCCGTACATCAAGCAGACCGCGGACGGGCCACAGGCCAACCCCAGTCCTGCTTGCAGCAAGTGAACGAGTGATATCGAAACAAGCGGTGTTGACTAAAAATCTATACCGTTTGTGATATCATTTTTCCTATGGAAACTAACCCGAACTGGTTTTTACGCGCACGCCTCAAGACGCGCCAGCTGCTGCTGCTGATCGCACTCGACGAACAACGCAACATCCACCGCGCCTCCGAAGAGCTGCACATGACGCAGCCGGCCGCGTCCAAGCAGTTGAAGGACCTGGAAGAAATGCTGGGCGTGCAGCTGTTCGACCGTCTACCGCGCGGCATGGAGCCGACCATCTACGGCGAAACCATGATACGCCACGCCCGCATGGCCCTGACCAGCCTGTCGATGGCGCACGAGGACATCGTCGCCATCAAGGCCGGCCTGGCCGGCCAGGTCGATATCGGCACCATCATGACGCCGGGGATTGCGCTGCTGCCGCAGGCGATCACGCGCACCAAGCAGGCCGCGCCGCGCCTGCGCATCGGCGTCGAAATGGAACAGTCCAACGTGCTGCTCGAGCAGTTGCAGCGCGGCCGCCTCGATTTCATGATCGGCCGGATTCCCGAACGCCAGAGCGCCCAGGGCCTGAGTTACGAAGAGCTGGGCGACGAGCCGGCGTGCGCGGTGGTGCGTCCGGGCCATCCGCTGCTCTCTGCCCGCAACCTGCAGCTGCGCGACATTTCATCGCAGCCGTGGATCCTGCCGCCGCAGGGCAGCATCCTGCGCGCGCGCTGCGAACTGATGTTCCGCCGCGCCGGGCTGGAAGTGCCGTTCAACGTGATCGACACCACGGCGGTCCTGATGATCAAGCCGCTCCTGCAGCAGACCGACGCGCTGAACGTGATGCCGGTGGCGGTGGCGCAGTACTACGAGTCCCAGGGCGTGCTGAAGATTTTGCCGATTGAACTGCCGTGCCGGATGGACGCCTACGGCATCATCATGGTCGATGGCCACCTGATGTCGCCAGGGGCGCAGCTGCTGCTGCGCTATGTGCGCGAAGTGGCGCGCGAGATTTACTGACCGATGGCCGCAGCCAGCGGCCCGGCCGAAACTGGCAAAGGCATCGAACAGCAACTTGGCCTCTGACGTGATTGCCCGTCCGGCGCGGCTCTGGCACACTGGCCGGATTACCAATCACGGTCGCGGGGATGTATGGGCAACGAGGTGCGGCAAAAGCGGTGGTGGAAGTGGCCGGCGAGGATGGTGCTGGGCGTGGCGGTCCTGGCGCTGCTGGCGGTGGCCGGCGGCTGGTTGTATTTGCGCGCCAGTCTGCCAGCGCTGGACGGCACGCAGGAGGCGCCCGGCCTGCAAGGTGCGGCCAGTGTGGCGCGCGATGTCCACGGTGTGCCGGTGATCAGCGGCGCCAGCCGGCTCGACGTGGCGTATGCCACCGGTTTCGTGCACGCCCAGGAGCGCTACTTCCAGATGGACCTGCTGCGCCGGGTGGCGGCCGGCGAGTTGTCGGAGCTGTTCGGCCCGCGCGCGCTGCCCACCGACCAGGCCCACCGGCTGCACCGGCTGCGCGCCCGCGCCGACCTGGCGCTGGCCGCGCTGCCGGCCGACGACCGGCAACTGCTGGACCGTTATACCGACGGCGTCAATGCCGGCCTGAATGCGTTGACAGCGCGACCGTTCGAGTATGTGCTGACGGGCGCCGCACCGCGTGCGTGGCGCGCGGCCGATTCGCTGCTGGTGATCTGGGCCATGTATTTCGACCTGCAGGGCAACCAGCTGCCGCGCGAACTGGCGCGCGGCTGGCTGCGCGAGCACACCGACCAAGCCCAGCGGGCGTTCCTGGCGCCGGCATACACCGAATGGGATGCGCCGCTCGATGCGCCAGCCGTTATCGGCGAGCAGGCGCCGATACCGGCCAGTGCGCCGCCATGGTGGGGCCGGCCGCGCGCGCCGGGCCAGGAGGCGGCGCGCCGCGTCGCCCTGGCCTCGTCCTCGACCGCGCCCTGGGCCGAACCGTCGGCCAAACCGTCAGCCGCGTGGTTGGAAGAACCGTCCGAAGCTGACATCGCTGCCGCCGCTGAACCCTCCGCCGCCTGGCTCAACACTGTCGGCAGCAACAACTGGGCGGTGGCCGGCAGCCGCAGCGACAGCGGTGCCGCCATCGTCGCCAACGATATGCACCTCGGCCTGCAACTGCCGGTGATCTGGTACCGCGCCGCCTTGCAGTTCCCGGACGGGAAGGGTGGACAGCGCCGCGTGGTGGGCGTGACGCTGCCCGGCGCGCCGGTCGTCGTGGTCGGCAGCAACGGCCAGGTGGCATGGGGTTTTACCAACAGCTATGGCGATTACCTGGACCTGGTGGCCGTTGCGGCAGATCCGGCGCACCCGCACCAGGTGCGCACACCGGCCGGCTGGGAAACGCCGGTAGTCCACCGCGAAACCATCGTCGTCAAGGGCGAACCCGATGCCACGCTGGTGGTGCGCGAGACGTCGCTCGGACCGCTGCGCGACGCCGCCGGCACGACCTACGCGGTGCGTTGGGCCGCACACCAGCCGGGCGCCGTCAACGTGCGCGCGCACCTGCTCGAAGACGTCGCCACGGTGGCGCAGGCGCTGGCACTGGCGCCCACGCTGGGCATCCCCGCGCAGAACATGGTGGCCGGCGACAGCGCGGGTCATATCGGCTGGACCATTGCCGGCCGCATTCCGCGCCGCGCCATGAACGCGCCGGACGCCAGCTATCCGCTGCGCGGCGACGCTCCGGCTGGTGACGTAACCTGGCAGGGCTGGCTGGCGGCGGGTGAGTATCCGCAAGTGGTCGATCCGGCCGGCGGCCAGCTGTTTACCGCCAACAGCCGCCAGCTGAACGGCGCCGGCGCCGCGCTGCTGGGCGATGGCGGTTTCGATCTCGGCGCGCGGTCGCGCCAGGTGCGCGCTGGCTTGAGCGCCCTCGGGGCGCGCACCGACGTCGCCAAGGTGTACGCGGTGGCGCTCGACGACCGCGCGCTGTTCCTGGCGCCGTGGCGCGACCGCGCCATCGCCGCGCTCGATGCGCAGGCGGTGGCCGGCCAGCCGGCGCGCGCGCAGGCACTGGCATTGCTGCGCTCCACCTGGACCGGCCATGCCAGCGTCGATTCGGTGGCGTACCGTCTCACCCGGGGCTACCTGTATGCGCTGTACGACATCCTGTACGGCGGCGCCGACCAGCAACTGGCCACGCTCGATCCCAAGGCCGGCATGGCGGCGGCCAGTTCGCGCTGGCCGGTCGCGGTGGCGCGCCTGCTCGATGCGCAGCCGCCGGCCTGGCTGCCGCCGCAGTACGCCAGCTGGCAGGCGCTGCAACTGGCGGCGCTCGACCGCGTGATCGCCGACCTGACCCGGGACGGCCGCAGCCTGGCCGACGCCACCTGGGGCCAGCGCAACACCGCCGCCAGCGCGCATCCGATGGCCGCTGCGATTCCGCTGCTGGGGCGCTACCTGAAAGTGCCGCCCGACATGCTGGCCGGCGACCAGCACATGCCGCGCGTAGCCGGCCCAACCTTTGGCGCCTCCGAACGGTTGACGGTGATGCCGGGGCGTGAGCAGGAAGGCGTGTTCAATATGCCGGGCGGCCAGAGCGGCCATCCGCTGTCGCCGTACTTTCTCGACGGTCGCAGCGACTGGGTGGCGGGGCGGCCCACGCCCTTGCTGCCGGGGCCGCCTGTGCACACCTTGAATTTCCGCAGACCTTGATCCATATCTAATAGCGGTCACGCGGCCGGAACCGCACGGGTGCCCGGAACTCCAATTGCTATAACCAGGAGTTCTGCCATGCTAAAAATTGCCCTCATCAGTTGCCACGCCTCGCCGCTGGCCGTTGCCGCCAGCTTCGATTGCGACAGCCCCGGCCTGTACGTCGCCCAGCTCGGAACCGAACTGGGCGCGCTCGGCTGCCAGGTCGATATCTTCACCCGCCGCGACCGTATCGAGCAGCCCCAGGTCCAGTACTGGCGGCCCAACGTGCGCGTCATCCACGTGCCGGCGGGCCCCATGCAACCCCAGCTCGAGCAGTTCGGGCGCTTCCTGGTGGGTTTTGCGCGGCGCCAGCGTGGCGGCTACGACATCGCCCATGCCTGCGACCTGGTGTCCGCCAGCGCGGCGCAGCAGTTGCGGCGTACGCTCGGTGTGCCTTATGTCGTCAGCCTGCAAGGAGCGCCGTCGCCGGCACCGACGCAGGCCGGCGGCGCAGCGGTCACCCTGCACCAGCAACTGCTGGTCGATGCCGACCGCGTGCTGGTGCCGTGCCGGCAGCAGCGCGACGCGTTGCAAGTCCAGCCCGGCACAGGTTCCGCCCGCATCGACATCGTGCCCTGCGGTTTCGATCCCGCAATGCTGTGGCCGGTCCGGCTGCGCGCGCGTGGGCTGCTGGGACTGCCCAAGGGGGCGTTGCTGGCGTTGCACGTGGGCCGGCTGGCGGCCGGCCACGGCGTCGACACCGCCATCGAGAGTATTGCGCAACTGGCCGGGCGGCACGGCGTGTCGGCACGGTTGCTGGTGGTGGGCACGGCCGCGCCCGGCGACCCCGGCCCTTTGCACGAGCTGCAGCACTTGCGCGACATGGCGCAGCGGCTCGATGTCGCGCTGATGGTCGCCGGGCCGCAGCCGGTGGCGGCGCTGCGCCACTGGTACAGCGCGACCGACGTGTGCATCGCCAGCCCGCACCAGCACGGCGGCGGTATGGCGGTGCTGGGCGCCATGGCCTGTGCCACGCCGGTGATTGGCGCGGCGGTGGCGGGGACGGGGGAGGACAGCGCCGGCATGGTGGTCGATGGCGAAAGCGGCTACCTGGTGGCGCCGCGTGATCCGGTGGCGCTGGCCAACCGGCTGGCCGCCTTGCACGCCAACCCGGTGCTGGCGCGCAGCCTCGGCGTGCAGGGCTGGCGCCGCGCGCAGCGCCATTACACCTGGCGCAGCGTGGCGCGGTGCCTGACGGCAGTCTATGCACAGGTGTTGGCCGGCGTGGCCGCCGAGTTGACCGTCGAACTGGCTGCCGAACTGGCCGTGGAGGTGGTCAACGAGGCGCCAGCGTTGCCTGGCGTATCCTGCCCAGCCCGAACAGCGGCCGCAGCAACGCCACCCGGCGCACCAGCTCGAATACGGCAAAGCTGATGGTCACGGTCAGGGTCACCAGCACCGCGCCTTCCACCAAAGGGGCCAGCTGCACCGGCTTGAGCCAGTGGGCCATGGTCACGATCAGGGTCTGGTGCAGGATATATACGGGGAACACCGCTTCGGTCAGGTAGCGTCGCGCCCCGCTGTCGCCGGTCACGTGGCGGTGGGCGTAGCCGCACACGGTCAGCACCGCCACCCACTGGTTCAGGCAGTAGATCGCTCCCATCAGCGGGCGCCACGGCGCCACGGCGGGGCTGTGCATCAGTTCGTGCGGCATGCTGTAGCACACCACCAGGATGGCCCAGCTGCCCAGCCACAGGCCCAGGCTGGTCCAGCGCAGTCGGTCCGCTTCCTGCCACACGCGCTGCTGGCCCGCCAGCAGGGCACCCAGCGCGAACAGGTAAAAGTATTGCGCATGGTTGTACCAGTCGCCGACCAGGGCGTGGGTGCTGGGGTAATGTTCGGCCAGCGTGAAGCGCGCCACCACCAGCGCTATCACCGGCAACAGCACCAGCTTCCAGCCGGCCAGCAGGCGTCCCACCAGGTTCGACAGCGCTGCCAGGCGGCTGCCGGCCAGCCAGGCCAGTGCGGCAAACACCATCGTGTACACCCACAGGTAGGCCACGAACCACAGGTGGTTCCAGGTCGGCATGGCCAGGCAGTCGTTGGCCCGGCAAAAGCCGGGGTAGCTGGTCATGTACAGCTTCAGGAAATCGCCGTAGCCGCCCTGGTAGGCCATTTTTTCCACCACCTCGAAGTACGACTGCGGCGGCACGATCACCAGCATGCCGAAGGCGAGTGGTACCAGCAGGCGCCAGCTGCGCCGGGCCATCAAGGTTGGCGCTTTCAGCTTGCCCAGCATGAAGCTGGTTGCCACGCCCGAGATCATGAACAGCAAGCCCAGCCGCCATGGCGCCGACACGATCATCAGCGGTTCGATGGCGTGGCCGGCGGCCGGGCTTTTGACGTGCCAGTCCCAGCTCACGTAATACATGCCGGTGTGGTAGAGGATCAGCACCAGGAAGGCGATGATGCGTATCCAGTCGAGAAAATACAGGCGTTGGTGATGGTGCATGGCGGCTCCGGAATCATGTGCGAGGTTCGATGGAGCCAGCTTATGCCGCCGCCCGGTCAGGGGCCAGCGTCGTGGGGCGAACCGGGATGCCGATGGGGCGAGTCGGCATTATTGACATTGCCGGCTTGCAGGCGCGCCACCACCTCGTGGCGGAACTGGCGCGAACACGGCACGCGGGCGCCGCCGCGCAGCAGCAGTTCGCCGTCGCCCTTGCCCTTGCCCAGCGCTTCGAGGCCGGTCACCCAGTCCAGTTGCACCGCGGCGCGGCGGTGGCAGCGCACGAAGCGCGGTCCGAGCTTGTCGAGCAGGCCGGCCAGTGTCTGGCGCATCAGCGGCTGGCCGTCTGCGGTGTGCAGCACCACGTAATTGTCGGCCGTCTCGATCCACTGGATATCTTGCACCCGCACCACGCGCATGCCGCCGCGTTCCGGTACCAGCAGTTGCGCGGGGACGGGCAGGGTGGGGACAGGCAGCGCTGCCGCTGCGGCAGCTGCGGCGCCGGCCAGCGCGGATGGCGGCAACCCCATCGTTGCCGCCGGCGCCACCATCTGCGCAGCCTGTGGCAAGCGTGCGCGAACACGGTCGAGTGCGCGCCGCAGCCGCTGCAAATCGTAAGGCTTGAGCAGGTAGTCGATGGCGTTGGCATCGAAAGCGCGGATCGCATAGTCGTCGTAGGCCGTGACGAACACCACCAGCGGGGCCGGCGCAGGCAGCGAGGCCGCCACTTCCAGTCCGCTCACTTCCGGCATCTGGATGTCGAGCAGCAGCAGATCGGGTGCAAAGACCGGCAGTTGTTCTAGGGCGTCCACGCCGTCACGCGCCTCGCCGATCGCGGTAATGTCCGGTTCCTGCTCCAGCAGGCGCCTCAGCTTGTCGCGCGCCGGGCGCTCGTCGTCGACGATCAGGACACGCATGGCAGCCGCATTTCCGCCCTTACACCGGCAGGCGCCAGCTGGACCAGGTTGAACGTCGCGCCGGCGCCATAACCGGCGGCCAGGCGTTCGCGCAGGTTGCGCACGCCGATGCCGCCAACGCCAGCGCCGTCGTCACACGCAGTCGCCAGCTGACCGGCATTATCCTCCACCCGCAACACCAGCAGCCCGTCCTCGCGGTGCGCCGCGATGCCAATCGCGGTCGGTTGCCGGCGCCGCTCCACCGTGTGCTTGAAGATGTTTTCCAGCAGCGGCTGCAGGCTCATCACCGGTACCGGGCAGTCCAGCAGCGATTCGTCCACGTGCCAGGCAATGCTCACGCGGTCGGCGAAGCGCTCGGCCATCAACGCCGCATAGCCGCGCAGCAGGCGCAGTTCGGTGGACAGCGGCACCTGGTGCTGTTCGCCCACGTCGAGGGTGGCGCGCAGCACGTCGGCCAGCTGGACCAGCATGGCGTCGGCGCGGTGCACGTCGGTGTGCATCAGCGACGAAATGGTGTTGAGGGCGTTGAACAGGAAATGCGGTTGCAATTGCTGGGTAAGCCGCAGCAGCTGCACTTCGCGCAGCGAGGCGTTCACCCGTTCCAGCCGCAGCTTTTCGGCGAGCATGGCGTGGTACGACAGGATGCCGAAGGTAATGGTGGCAAAGATGAAGAAGAACACCGTCATCTTGACATTCTCGTACAGCAGCACCTCGGGCCAGGCGCCGTGGGTGTACACATCGCCCGCCATGCAGTACAGCAGGTGACGCATGCCAAAGGCGAGTGGCGTGAACGCCACCCAGTACACGGGCAGCCACACCAGTTGGCGCGCGAACCAGCGCACCGGTGATCCTACCAGCGCATCGTAGCGGCGGGTGTAACGACGTTGCAGGGTGAGCAGCAGGGTCACGACGAGGAACGACGTTGTCTCCCAAACGATGGGCTGCCACAACTGGCTGCCGCCACTGCGCAGGTATTCCTGGATGGCGGTGGCCGTCATCAGGCTCCAGAACAGCAGCCAGGCGATGGCGAGGTTGATGCGGGTGCGGGAATCGGACATGGCAAGCGGCCTATTTGTAGCGTTCCTCGAGCAGATCGATCTCGCGCACCAGCTTGCGCGAAATCGAATCGGAGATCTTGTCGTGCCGCGCCAGGTCGAACACCACGCGCCGTTCGGCCTTGAGCCCGGCCAGGCGCAGCTCGCGCTCGGCCGAGTCGGTGCGGCGCCAGGTGCTCTCCTTCTCGGGCGCGACCTCGCGCAGGCGGTGCTCGTAGAACGCAATCACGCGCCCCGCCGCTTCCGGATACACGTTCGGATCGACGCAGTCATTGGCCTCCATCAGCTTGACCTGCGCGTCCTTCACCGCTTCCAGCGCGGCGGTGGCGGCCGCGCGGCGGCCCAGGTCTTCCTCCTGCTGCTCTTCCGGCTCGGCCGGGAAAGTCATGCCCTTGAGCAGGCCAGGCAGTCCGATGCTGGCGATCAGCAGCGACAGCAGGATCACCGAGCAGGCCAGGAAAATCGTCAGCGCCCGGGCGGGGAAGGGCTCGCCGTTGGGCAGCAGCAGCGGCAGCGTGAGCACACCGGCGAGGGTGATGGTTCCGCGCGCTCCAGCCAGCGTGGTGGCCAGCACCAGGCGCCAGCTGATCTGCGGACCATCTTGCTTGCGCAGGCGCTGCTTGAAAATGGTGAGCCGCAGCGACGCCCACACCCAGGCAAAGCGCAGTACCAGCAGGCCGCCGGTAATGGCCACCGCGTACACCGCCAGCCACCACGGGTTGAGGTGACCGCTTTCCTCGATGGTGGCGCGGGCGCCCTTGAAGATGTCGGGCAGTTGCTCGCCCAGCAGCACGAACATGATGCCGTTCAGCGAGAACTGCACCGTGTCCCATACGGCCGAGCGCTGGATGCGGGTGTTGGCCATGGCCTGGCCACTCAGTTCGACGTAGCTCATGGTCACGCCTGCCGCCACCGCCGCCAGGATGCCAGAGGCATTGAGGCGCTCGGCCACCAGGTAGGCGCCGAACGGCAGCAGCAGGTTGACCAGGATCGGCGAGCCGACCGGTTCGCCGAAACGGCGGGTGAGGAGCCGCTGGACCCAAGTCACCGCCATGGTCACCGCCACGCCGGCGCCCAGGCCGGCCACGACCAGCCACACGAAGGTCAGGCTGGCCGTGCCGATCGAAAACGCGCCCGTCATCGCTGCCGCTACCGCGAAGCGGAAGCACACCAGGCCGCTGGCGTCGTTGAGCAGTGATTCGCCCTCCAGGATGTGCATCAGGCGCTTGGGGATCGGCGTGTTGGACGCGATCGAGCTGACCGCGATCGGATCGGTGGGCGAGACGATGGCCGCCAGCGCAAACGCGACTGCCAGCGGCATGGCCGGTATCATCCAGTGGATCATGAAGCCGGCGCCGATCACGGTGAAAAATACCAGCCCGAACGCCAGCTCGAGGATGGTGCCCTTGTCGCGCAGCAGCCCGCTCTTGGGGATGCGCCAGCCATCGAGGAACAGCAGCGGCGGCAGGAAGATCAGGAAAAACAGGTCGGGCTCCAGCTCCACGCCGTGCGACGACTTGCCCGCGATCAGGGCGCCCAGTGCGATCTGCACCAGCGGCAGCGGAATCGCGCTTGGCAGCAGCCGCATCAGGTAAGCGCTGGCCACCACGGCCAACAGCATCACCAGCACAATTTCAATCGAATCCATTCCAGTCCTTCATTACCATTGCTAAATAGTACCGAGTTTAACCCAAGGGCCGCACGGTAAGAACTTGGCAAAGGGATAGCGCCAGGGACTGGTGTTACAGTAAAAGTTCTGTCATAATCTTGCCTCTCCAAGCGGGAGTAGCTCAGTTGGTAGAGCGCAACCTTGCCAAGGTTGAGGTCGAGAGTTCGAGACTCTTCTCCCGCTCCAGCATTCAGGTGTCCAGATCTTCGGTCTGGGCATCGCTCAAAAGGACCTTCGGGTCCTTTTTTCATTTGTTTATTGTTTATTGTTTATTTGGTGACAGCTGGCGCGGAGGCGGTGGTCTTGCCGACGTTCAAATCTTGTGGCCGCGACCAGTGTTCCACTGAAAGGCTTGTTTGGGTGCAGGCCTTGTCGAGTGGCGATCGCCCACCGAAAACTATCAAAAACACACCCACCCCAAATCCCTGCTCGAATTAACAATGTTGCTCCAAGAACCGTTGTTTATCGTGCTCTAGGACAAGATTACGCGACCGAAAGTACTCCGTAACAGTGTTGCGAACGTTATACTTCCCAGGCACTGGCAGCAGGAGTCCGCGGTGGACTCGCTGCTCTGTGCCCCCGACGGAGACGATCTATGAAATCAGTTCAGCAGGAAGTGGATGAACGCAGTAATTTGACCAATTCCAACAAATTCGAACTGTTGCTGTTCCGCCTCGGCGCCGACGCCAATGGTGAACACTCGGAATTGTTCGGTATTAACGTCTTCAAAATCCGCGAAATCGTGGCGATGCCTGAAGTGACAGCTGTGGCCGGATCCCCGCCACATATGCTGGGCGTGGTCAACTTGCGCGGTCAAATTATCACGGTGCTCGATTTGCCGGGCATCGTCGGTGTGACCCCAAAAACTGGTCTCAATATCATGTTGGTTACCGAGTTCGCGCGCACCACGCAAGCGTTCGCTGTGGAATCGGTGGAAGAAATCGTACGCCTCGACTGGAACCAAGTGCTGACCGCCGAAGGTACGGCTGGCGGCAAGGTCACCAGTATTGCGCGCGTGGATGGCGATGTGCAGAACACCCGCCTGGCGCAAGTGCTCGATGTGGAAACTATCTTGCGCGAACTGGTACCGCCCGATGGCAAGGACGTCGACATGGAAACCATCGGCCCGAAAGTGCTGCTGAAGCAGGGCGCCGTGATACTGGCCGCCGATGACTCGGTGGTGGCGCGCAACCTGATCGAAAAAGGCCTGGAAGCGATGGGCGTGCACTTCATCATGACCAAGTCGGGCAAGGAGGCTTGGGAGCGTTTGAACTCGATCGCCGATGGCGCCAAGGCCGAAGGCTTGCCGGTGAGCGACCGCGTGGCGATGGTGCTGACCGACCTGGAAATGCCGGAGATGGACGGTTTTACCCTGACGCGCAAGATCAAGCAGGATGCGCGTTTTGCCAAGATCCCGGTGGTGATCCATTCTTCGTTGACTGGCAAGACCAACGAAGATCACGTCAAGGGTGTGGGGGCGGACGCCTACGTGGCCAAGTTCTCGGCCGAAGACCTGGCGTCCACCATCCGTACCGTGATCGCCAAGGCTGCTGCTTGAGGAATTAAAACACGGTAGTATCGGGGGCCACGATGGCGACATCGTGGCCCTTTTTCCTTCACCCGAAAGGATCTATCGTGACTGCCAAGAACATCCTGTTTCTGACCGGCGACTTTGCCGAGGATTACGAGACCATGGTGCCGTTCCAGGCACTGCAAATGGTCGGCCATATCGTCCACGCGGTCTGCCCGGACAAACGCGCCGGAGACACCATCAAGACCGCCATCCACGATTTCGAAGGCGACCAGACCTACACCGAAAAGCCGGGTCACCTGTTTGCCCTGAACGCCAATTTCGACGAAGTCGATACCGCCAATTACCATGCACTGGCCATTGCCGGCGGCCGCGCGCCCGAGTACTTGCGCCTGAACCCGCGCGTCATCGCCATCGTCCAGGAGTTTGCCGCTGCCGGCAAACCCATTGCGGCGGTGTGCCACGGCGCCCAGTTGCTGGCGGCAGCCGAGGTCATACGCGGCAAGACCATTGCCTGCTACCCGGCCTGTGCGCCCGAGGTGAAGCTGGCCGGCGCCACCTATGCCGACATTGCCGTGGACCAGGCTGTCACCGACGGCAATTTCATCACGGCGCCAGCATGGCCGGCCCATCCGGCCTGGCTGGCCCAGTTCTTGAAAGCACTGGGCACGGAAATCAAGCTGTAAGGTTTTTGGCGTGGAAGCGGATATGGTCTTCGATGAAGGTCGAGATGAAGTAATAGCCGTGGTCGTACAGCGCATGCCGCCGCAGTTCCAAGGGCTGCGCGGCGCTGCGGCAGGCGGCTTCGAACACGTCCGGATATAACTGCTCGTCGAGAAACTTGTCGCCCAGGCCCTGGTCAATCAGTATGCCGGCCGGGAAGGGCGTCTGCAGGCGCGCCATCAGCACCGAGGCGTCGTATTGCTCCCAGGTCTCCTGGTTGTCGCCGAGGTAGCCGGTGAAGGCCTTCTTGCCCCATGGTGACTTGATCGGCGCGGCAATCGGCGCGAAGGCCGATACCGACTTGAATGCCTGCGGATTTTTCAACGCCAGGGTCAGTGCGCCATGGCCGCCCATCGAATGGCCAAAGATGCCTACCCGTGCGCCGTCCACCGGGAGCTCGGCAATGACCAGCTCGCGCAGTTCGTGGATGTAGCTTTGCATGCGGTAGTGCTTGCTCCAGTCCGGCTTGGTGGCGTCGAGGTAAAAACCGGCGCCCACGCCGAAGTCCCAGCTGTCCGCTTCGCCTTCAACATTGGCGCCGCGCGGGCTGGTGTCGGGCGCCACCAGGATCAGGCCGGCTTCGGCGGCAAAGCGCTGGGCACCGGCCTTGATCATGAAGGTTTCTTCGTTGCAGGTCAGGCCGGCCAGGTAGAACAGGCCGGGCAGTCGGGCATTGTCCGGGTTGGCGGGGATGAAGACGGAGAAGCGCATCGGCAAGCCGATCGCTTGCGAGTTGTGGCGGTAAAAGCGTTGAACGCCGCCGAAACAGGCGTGTTCACTCAGTAATTCGAGCATGTGGAGTTTCCTTATGTTTCTTATGGAACAGTAGGTGTCAAAGTATTCGGCCATAATACTACCCGTAAGGTTAAGTCTTTCGCAAAATAGGAGAATCAAATGCCGGATTTCCAGGTCATTCTGGCCGACCTCGGTTGGCCACTTGCCATCGCTCTTGCCTGGCTGTTGGGCGAATTCATACACCGCTGGACCCAGCTGCCGCGCATCAGCGTGTACGGTATTGTCGGCTTCCTGTTGTCTCAGGCGTTTCCCGAGTCGCTCACCAGCGGCGCCTCAAGCACCGTCACCACCCTGGCCAACTTCGCGTTCGGCCTGATCCTGTTCGAATTTGGTTACCGCATCAACCTGCGCTGGTTGCGCATCAATCCCTGGATTCTCGTCACCGGCCTGGTCGAGTCGGCCGCCACGTTCGGCGTGGTGTACCTGATCGCCACGCTGACCGGGATGCCGTCGCTCACGTCGCTGCTGCTGGCCTCGCTGGCCATGTCCACTTCGCCGGCCGGCGTACTGCGCGTGATTAACGAGCAGAACAGTTCAGGGCAGGTAACCGAGCGCGTGCTGCACCTGGTCGCCATCAACTGCGTGCTGGCCGTGTTTGTCTTCAAGGTGGTGGTGGGCTTCTGGGTGTTCGAAACTTCGGGCAGCCTGACGCAAGCGGTGTCGCACTCGCTGATCGAGTTGCTGGTCTCGGCTGCCATGGGCGCTATCCTCGGCTTCCTGGTGCCGGCCGTGCTGCGCCGCCTGGGCGCGCTGGCGCAGGATGGCACGATTGCGTTCGCGCTGGGCGTGGTGTTGCTGGTGGCCGGTTCGTCGGCGTTCGAAGTGTCGCCGGTGCTGGCCACCTTGACGTTCGGCCTGGCCGCGCGCCATAGCCGGGTGGCGTTCAGCCGTACCGAGCGCAACTTCGGCGGTATCGGCGAACTGCTGACCGTGCTGCTGTTCGTGTTTGCGGTGTCCACCCTGGAGTGGGACCGCGTGGTGGCGGGCGCGGGCCTCGGCATGGTGTTGCTGCTGGCGCGCTTCCTGGTCAAGACTGCCAGCGTGACCGTGTTTGCCAAGGTGGGCGGCATTTCGTGGCGCAAGGGTATGCTGACCGGCGTGGCGCTGGCGCCGATGTCGGTGTTCGTCACCTTGCTGCTGGAGCAAACCCGCTACATGGGCATCGTGCTGGTCGACGAGCTGGCCGCATTGGCCGCCATGACCCTGGTGCTGGAAGTGCTGGGACCGATCTTCACCCAGCGGGCGCTGATCTGGGCTGCCGAAACCACCAAGAAGGAGATTTGAGATGTCGCTGGAAAAATTCAACAACTCCGAGCCGCTGACCCTGGGCGTGGAACTCGAGCTGCAACTGGTGAGCCTGTCCGACTACGACCTGACCGCTTCGAGCCCCGACCTGCTGCACCTGCTGGGTCGCAAGCCGTTCCCCGGCAATGTCACGCCCGAGATCACCGAGAGCATGATCGAAATTAACAGCGACGTGCACACGCGCCACAACGAGCTGGTCGCCCAGTTACAGGTGATCCGCGACACGCTGGTGCAGGCCGGCGAGCAGCTCAATATCGGCATTTGCGGCGGCGGCACGCACCCGTTCCAGAAATGGTCGGAGCGGCGCATCTTTTCCAAGCCACGCTTCAAGGAAGTGTCCGAGCTGTACGGCTACCTGGCCAAGCAGTTCACCATTTTCGGCCAGCACGTGCACGTCGGCTGCGCCAACGGCGACGACGCGCTGTTCCTGCTGCATTCGCTGAGCCGCTACGTGCCGCACTTCATTGCGCTGTCGTCATCGTCGCCGTTTGTACAGGGGAACGATACGCTGTTCAATTCGGCGCGGTTGAACTCGGTGTTCGCGTTCCCGATGAGCGGCCGGGCGCCGTTCACGCTCAGCTGGGACAGCTTCGAGCACGAATATTTCGCCAAGATGGAACACACCGGCGTGATCAAGAGCATGAAGGACTTTTACTGGGACATCCGCCCCAAGCCCGAGTTCGGCACCATCGAGCTGCGCGTGTGCGACACGCCATTGACGGTGGAACGCGCGGCCGCGCTGGCCGCCTACCTGCAAGCGCTGTGCGCGTACCTGCTGGAGCGGCGCGAAGAGGCGCCGGCCGAGGATGACTACCTGGTGTACAACTACAACCGCTTCCAGGCCTGCCGCTTCGGCCTGGACGGCACCCTGGTGCACCCGAAAACCTATGAGAGCCTGTCGCTGCGCGAAGATATCCTGACCACGCTGCGCAAGATGGAACCGTACGGTGTCACGCTGGGCGGCACCGAAGGGCTGCAGCACCTGGTGCGCGCCACCCACGAAGGCAGCGACGCCCACTACCTGCGCCAGCAATTCGACCGCAGCGGCAGCGCCGAAGGCATGGTCGATGCCGCCATCCAGCGCTTCCGCGGCCGCTAGCGCTAACACGAACTTATTTGATGGCGGGGATTATTTGGTCGAGGGCGGCCACTTCGAAGGTCGGCGCCGCTGCCGAGGTGTTGGCCAGGCCGTCGCGGTTGAACCAGCAGCTGTCGATGTTGTAGCGGTTGGCGCCGAGGATGTCGGCGTCGAGGCGGTCGCCGATGATGATGGCCTGGTCCTTGCTGAACGGGCGCGCCATCCGGGCTGCGTACTCGAAGAAGCGCACGTCCGGCTTGGCGTGGCCCGAGCCTTCCGAGGTGGCGACGAAGGAAATGTAGTCCTGCAAGCCGGAGCTGGCGATGCGCAGCTTTTGTACCTGCTCGGCGCCGTTGGTGATGATGCCCACTTCGCCGATCGCGGCCAGTGTTTCGCACACCTGCCTGGCGCCGTCGATCAGCACCACCGTGTTGGCCAGCGAAGCGAGATAGATGTCGCTGGCGGCCTGTGGATCGAGGTCCATCTGGCGCGCCAGGAAGGTCATGCGGAAGCGCTCGACCTTGAGAAACGCGGTGGTCACTTCGCCGAGTTCCAGGCTGCGCCACAGCGCCACGTTGATGGCCTGGTATTCGCTGAACAGGCCGTCGGGAAGGGCGTCGAGGCCGAGCACCTGCATGGTGTGCTGGAACGACAAGTGTTCGGAGGCGCGGAAATCGAGCAGGGTATCGTCGAGGTCAAACAGAAATAGCCGGTGCTTCATGTCTGGTCTGGGCAAGGGTTGCAATTGGAGATGTTAGCACGACTGCCCGCTTCAATCGCAATTCAGCTATTGCAACCCGGTCCCGGTGCCAGGATGCTACCGATCATTGCATCAGGTGGACGCGAACTCTGCCACCCATGCTGCAACGGCAGCTTCCGGATAACCGCGGTGGAAACGTTTGCGCCATGGGTAAGCACTATTCCCCGACCCGTCCTTGAGTTTGATATCGGTGGTGTTGCAAATGAACTTGGCCGGACTGCCTGCAACGACGGTATCAGGCTCGACGGTTCTGTTGACCGAACTATGAGCTCCGACCAGTGCGCCGGACTTGACAGTCACACCAGGAAGAATGATCGACATAGTGGCGATCGCGGCAAAATCTTCGATGGTCACGCCCATCATGACCTCACTTGGCGGATGCGGGTCGTTGGTCAGTACCACGTACGGGAAGATCCAGACATAGTTGCCGATAGTGGAATGCTGGCCGATGTGGACATTGCTGTGGAATTTCACGTAATCGCCAATGGTGCAGTGGCCTTGGATATCCCCCAGCGTGCCGATCTGAAAGCCTACGCCAGCCTTGGTTTTCTCGCGGACCGTCACTCGGTGTCCAGTGCTCAATTTCTCGCCGAATTCGGAGCCTTCATAGAACACGCTATGCGAACGGATCAGCGATGACTTACCGATCACTAGCGTAGCACCACGTGCCAGCGCGGACGGTACCCCGATTTCGCAATGCGAGCCGATCTCGGTGTCATCGCCGATGATTACATTGCCATGAATAATGGTGTAGGGACCGACTGACACCCCTTTACCAAGTTGTGCGCCACTGTCGATGATTGCTGTCGAATGTATCATTGCTGGAGAACCTTTCTGGGATGGACTTGCTACAAACCTGTCTCCCTGTGGATGGGATGATCACTGCCATACAGGCAACTTCTTCATCTTACAGGGCGCGCTGCAAGCTGACAACAAACAGTCTTCTGGCGCTGAGTGCCAGGTTGCCTTGTTGGCTGCCATGCGGGCCGTATTGGACGCGACCTCTATCGCCGGCGTGCGGTAGACTGTCGGTCTATCCTTGTTCAGGCTTTTCCAGTGAGAAATGTTGATCCAATAGCACCTGATTTTACGTCCAATACCGATATCGCCGCCTTGTTCAACGCCGTACCCACACCGTGCCTGGCGGTCACGCCGGACCTGGTGATCGTGGCGGTTAACGACGCCTACCTGCGCGTCGCCGGCGCCCGCCGTGAACTGCTGCTGGGGCGCAAGCTGTTCGATGTCTTCCCCGACAATCCCGCGCTCGACCAGCCCGACGGCATGGCCAATATCGGCGCCGCGATCGCGCGCGTGATCAAGACCCGCGCGCCCGATACCATGCCGATCCAGCGCTACGACGTGCGGGCCGAAGACGGCATCGGTTTCGTTGAGCGCTACTGGAAACCGGTGCACGTGCCGGTCCTGGGCGCCGATGGCGAAGTCAAATACGTGATTCAGCATGCCGAGGAACTCACCCAGCGCGTGCGCGAGGCCGACCAGGCCGCCGACATGCGCTCGGAACTGGTGGCGCAGGCCCAGACCATTCGCGACCAGCATTCAATGGCCGAACTGTTCCAGCAGGCCCCCGTGTTCATGGCCATGCTCGACGGCCCCGCGCACCGCTTCACGTTCGTCAATGCCGGCTACCTGCAACTGATCGGCCAGCGCAATGTGCTGGGCCTGACCGTGGCGCAGGGCTTGCCCGAAGCGGTGGACCAGGGCTTCATCACGCTGCTCGACCAGGTGTACCGCAGCGGCAAACCGTATGCCGCCAACGGCACCCGCTACCTGATGCCGGCGACGGCGGACCGCGCCGCCACCGAGCGCCATATCGATTTCGTCTACCAGCCGGTGCGCGATGGCGACGGCGCCGTGACCGGCATCCTGGTGCAGGGCATCGACGTTACCGACCGCGTCCAGCGCGAAGTGCGGCGCCACGCGCTGGTGCGCCTGGGCGACGCCGCGCGCGGTGTGCGCCAGCCCGACGACATGCTGATGCAGGCCTGCGTGATCCTCGGCGAAACGTTGGGCGCAAGCCGGGTGGGCTACGGCAGCGTAAATCTGCATGCCGAGACCTTTACAGTGGCGCGCGACTGGTCGGCGCCGGGCGAGCAGGCGCCACCGGCCACGCTCAAGTTCAGCGACTATGGCAACTTCCTCGAAGAGCTCAAGCGGGGCAATATGGTAGCCATCGACAACGTCGATGTCGATCCGCGCACGCGTGATCAGGCGGTGGCACTCAAGGCCCGCCACGCCGGCGCCTTTGTCGATGTGCCGGTGATCGAACACGGCGTGCTGGTGGCAATGATCTTCGTGACCAGCCACCAGGCACGCCGCTGGTCCGAAGAAGACCTGGCCCTGATCCGCGAGGTGGCGGAGCGCACCCGTTCCACCAGCGAGCGGCTGCGCAGCGAAATCGCCCTGCGCGCCAGCGAGGCGCGTTTTCGCACCATCACCAACGCCATGCCGCAGATGGTGTGGTCCACGCTGCCCGACGGCAAACACGACTACTTCAACCAGCGCTGGTACGACTTTACCGGCGTGCCGGCAGGCTCCACTCACGGCGAAGCCTGGAACGGCCTGCTGCACGCCGACGACCAGGCCCGTTCGTGGGCGTTGTGGCAGCAATGCCTGGCCACCGGCGACACCTACGAAATCCAGTACCGGCTGCGGCATGTCTCCGGGCGCTACCACTGGGTGCTGGCGCGCGCGCTGCCGATCCGCGACGAGGCTGATCACATCATCCGCTGGATGGGCACCTGTACCGACATCCACGAGCAGAAGCTGGCGGAGACCGAGTGGCGCCAGGCCAGTCAGCGCAAGGACGAATTCCTGGCCATGCTGGCGCACGAGCTACGCAACCCGCTTGCACCGATCAGCACTGCCGCCCAGCTGCTCAAACTGCGCGGCAGCCATGAAAAGCCGATCCAGCACGCCAGCGACATCATCATCCGGCAAGTGAAACACATGACCGACCTGGTGGACGATTTGCTCGACGTCTCGCGCGTCACGCGTGGGCTGGTGCAGCTCGAGCAGCACGACCTGGAGCTGATGGCCATCGTCAACGGCGCCATCGAACAATCGCGGCCCTTGCTCGAAGCACGCCATCACGCGCTGGTGCTGCGCCTGCCGCCCGGCCAGTTGCACGTGCGCGGCGACAGGACCCGGCTGGTGCAGGCGCTGGCCAACCTGCTCAACAACGCCGCCAAGTACACACCGCAGGGTGGCGAAGTGGTGCTGGCGCTGGAAGCCCGCAACGACGGCGGCGAGGTCGCGCTCTCCGTCGCCGATAACGGCATCGGCATGGCGGCCGAACTGCTGCCGCGCGTGTTCGACCTGTTTGCCCAGGCCGAGCGCACGCCCGACCGCGCCCAGGGCGGCCTGGGGCTGGGACTGGCACTGGTGAAAAGCATCGCGGTGCTGCATGGCGGCAGCGCCACGGCCGCCAGCGACGGCGCAGGGAAGGGCAGCACCTTCACCATCGCTCTGCCGCTGCTGCCGCCAGCGGCCAGCGCACCGGAAGCGCCGGCCGCCGCACCGCTGCCGACCGTGGCGGCCGGGGGACGCAGCCTGCGCCTGATGGTAGTGGACGACAACCAGGATGCGGGTCGCACGCTCGGCGCGCTGCTCGAGGCGCAGGGCCACCAGGTGCTGATTTTCGAGGATGCCGAAACCGCGCTGCGCGCCAGTGCAGTCGCGCCGGTCGATGCCTTCATCCTCGACATCGGCCTGCCCGACATGGATGGCTACGAACTGGCGCGCCGCCTGCGCGCGCAAGCTGCCACCGCTGGCAAGCTGCTGATCGCGCTCACCGGCTACGGCCAGGCGCATGACCGGGTGCTGTCGAAGGCGGCCGGCTTCGACCACCATTTCGTCAAGCCGGTGGATCATGCGGCGTTGGGACGAGTGCTGGCCGAGGGGCGCGCGGGCACGCAGGATGGCGCCTGACAACGCGCTTTATCACTACCCTCGTCATCCGCGCCCGGTGGTTGAAACTGTCGAGATCAGTGTCGCGCCGCAAGTGGTTTTGTGTCCCTCGAACGCGACCGGCACGCCATCGATCCGCACTTTCGGATCGCCCTCGGCGATCTTGCATTGATCATGCCCCTTGATTGGGCAGATGCATTGGTCGCCCTGTCGCGCCACCGCGATGCCCTGCACTTTGCTGTTGGGCGCGGCGGAGATGACTTTGCCGCCGTGGCTGGTTGGGTCGTTGAGACGGATGACGCCTTTCATGGCAGGTTCTCCCTTTGCTCGATTATTTTGAATACCCCTGCGGATAGGCAGGCGCGTCGTCACGCAATCCCCACCAGGGCAAGTAGGCGTCGCTCATGCTGCGGGCGCGGAACCAGGGTTTGCCGGGATCGATAGGACGAACCACTGCGGGCGGCGAGACCACCACGGCCGTTGGCTGCTCGGGATCGGTGGTGCCCGCCACAATAACGTGTTGGCCGAAGTGGTTGGCATAGCCGATGGCGAGCGCGACGTTGGTCAATGCGGAACCGGCGCCCATTTCTCCCAGCAGGGCAGGCGTATTGAACGATTGCTCGAGCAGGTCGAGGTCGGGCACTTCGGTCGTCAGCGTTTGTGCCAGCGGGCCGAGTCGACGCGAGGAGTCGGTGTGGGCATTGTTGGCGTCGTGGATCACGTAGCCGACCTGGTTCGGTTTGATGGTGGCATTGTCGGCCGCTTTGTGTAGCGTTGCCGTCCATGCCCTAACAATGCGCGGCGTATCGCCACCGTCGCCCACCTCCGAGACCTGCGTGGTTTCCGGGCGCGATAGCCAGGCCAGTGCTTTGCGGCCGGTCTTGTAGGTCGGTCCGGCCAATACCAGCACCACAAGGTTCTCGTTGATTTGATGGTCGAGCGGCCGGCTTGGTGCATCCCAGCTCATGGCCCATGCAGTTCTGTCGGGATGGGCTTCGAGGTAATCGATGGCGGCTTTGAGGGAGGTGAAACCGGCGTTGGGGCCGCCTGTAGTGACCTTTACCTCGGGAGGCTCGGGGCGGGTCCATAAGGTTGGGCGATTTGGATTGCCCATCGCGAATGTGTTTTGAAGAATTTTTTGCGTCTCTTTTCTGGCTGCTTCGGCATCGAAATCGCCGGAAGGCAGCGCATATTCGACCCGTATGCCCGCGAGCTCATGCCAGAGTTTTTTACGATTTATACCGTTGACGTTGTAGAAATAGTCGGGGTCGCCATAATAATTGTCGTGTAATAGTCCAATAAGTTCGTATTGATATCGGAGATGATAGCTCAGCTTGGATGTTTCGCCGTGGCTTCCATCCGCAATCAATGAGACATACTTCACTGTGGAATAACTAGACGGTTTCTTGCGTAGCATGTCATCGTCTGCATTTGGCTTGGCTAAACCCATCGTCCACAAGGTCTGCCATTCAGTCGGGTAATCCTTTCGGTGAAGTGGATTTAGCCATATGATTCCTACGACTTGTACACCATGTGTTTTTGTTGGCGTCATATTGAGATTTTCTTTCATTGCCAAATTCTGGGTGAGGGGAGATGAATTTTTGCACCCAGTTAGTAAAGCGACAGATGTTAGAAATGCGTTGCCTAAAATTTTGTTAAACATTTTCTCTCCTTTGTGTTCATGGGGTTCTAGTTGCGTTTATCGATAATTTTATTAGGAATGAGTAAATTATTCTCCGTCCTTTTTATCCATTCGCTCACTGTTAATCGATCTATGCTTCCAGATTTAAAATGCTGCAAATAGACATTGTTTTCTATGCCTTTTAAATCATCTAAATATCGCCAATCTGCAAATTTTAAAAATCCGCTCAGGATTTGTTCCGGTATCTGGCAAACCCCCACCGCAACGTCATAAGCCAACGCCCGCTCCGAATGCATCGGATTGGTAAAAATCGTCGAATGATCAGTCGCTGCCGCATCGACGGTCTCGGCCAGGCTCACCTTGATGCGCTCTGTTCGCCACGCCTTGTACTTCGCGCTCGCCTTGGACGGGTCATCTTCCTCGATCACCTTGGCATCGGCCGCATATAGCTTTTCCCGCTTGGCCCGCAAACGCAGCATGGCGTGCTGTTCGTAGCGCAGCGACGCTTCGTCGCGGTTGTTCCCCATTGCCGCATCGGTGGTGTTGTCCGGCGCTTTGTGGACACTCGCATAAGCGTCGCCAGCTTCACGAGTCCGGTTGCCGTCGCGCGCAGCACCGGGTGGGTCGTACCCCTGGTCGAAGGCATCGCTCACCTGGCCGAAGCGCATGCCTTGCGGCAGGAAGGGCGCGTAGAGTGCAGGCGCATCGGCGCGCACTTGCCAGTCGGCGTCCGGCAAGGCATTGACCCGTTGCCTGGACAGGGCGGTGATCGCCATCCCCAACGGCGCCAGGACGACCGTGAAAAAGCGGCCAAAAAATGATTCGCTCGCTTCCAGCCCCTTCTTGATCGAGTACCGGGCGATCTTCGAGTGCGGCAGCCAGTAGTCGTCGCTGTCGGCCTTCGGGTGGCGCCAGTGGTTGTGCCAGTAGTGGTAAGTTTCCTGCTTGCCCACCTCGAAGCCCTGGGCGAACACGCGCTGCACCAGCACGCCCTGCGCCCTGGTTGCCTTGATCTCGTTGAATGTGTCGCGGTCCGTGAGCCCCAGCCAGCCGATGCCCCGTACCGTCACCGCTGAAATCACCTGGTCATGGGGATTGGCATACAGCGTGACGCGGCCATAGGTGGAGTCTTCGACACCGTATTTTTCGCGGTCGGCCTGCGCAGCGAAACCATTCGCGCGGTTGGCCATGCGGCGGTCGATGCGCTCGGCGGTTTGCATGGCATCGAGACTTTTGCGTGTGCGCACGATGTCGAAGAAGGCGGCCAGCGTGGCGATGCGTGCTGCGTGGGTCTGGCGCCCGGTATTGCCGTCCGGGTCCACCAGGTTGCTTTGGGTCCAGTCCTCGGAGAGGTTGGACTTGACCAGGCTGTAAGGTGGATTGGCCAGCACGTAATTGTCGGCCACGCACGGCCCGCTTTTGCCGTCGCCATCCGTCACCTCGGCCATGCGCTCGCCGAGAAACGCGGCCGCCATGCCGATCATATTGCCCTGGCTGTGGCACACGATGGTGATCGGCACATCGGCCTGCGCCTTGCGGATCGCTTCGACCAGCTTGGCGAGCCGATAGGCTGCCAACACGAAGTAGCCGCGCGCCGGGCACGCGTACACGTCGCGCTCGTTGACCGGGTTGAGGTGCTGCACCTGCATCCACAGGAACAGTTGTTCGGACAGACCTTCGTTCCATAAATCTGGCAGCGCGGTGCAGCCGTTGGCGAACGGGCCGCCGCCCCAATAGTTTTGCTCATTGAGGTAGATCTTGTCGCCGAACAGCTGCAACTCTTCGCCACCAGCCTTGTAACCCCAACGGAAGCGGATCACCGGCGAGCAGGCGTTGCCCATGTCGAAGAAGTTGTTGGAATTGAGTTCGGGATTGATGTAGCCGTCGTCCGTCAATTCCTGCGCATACGTGATCGCTTTCAGCTGCCCCGACGCCGGTCCCGGGTACTTCATCTGCTCACTCCGGCGCGCCAGCCGGGTATTGAGACCTTCGCACAGGCCTTGCTCGCAGGCGTCGTACCATTCGCCGTCGGAGTTGACGCCGTGGACCAGGATGATGATGCCCGGCAGCGGCAAGGCGTGCGGGATGTCGTAGTGGGAGGTGTCGAAATCGGTATGGGCGCAGCCGGTGGCGAAAATCGTGCTGTTGGTGCAGGTTTTCAGAGCCATGTCAGTACCTTGCGCGCTCAATCGCGCGGAATGAAAAAGGTGGCGGTCAGCTGTTGCAGCTGGTCGCCGGTGATGGTCGGGCCTTTGCCGTCGGCGTCGGTGACGCCGGAAACCACTTTGCCATCTTCGGTTGCCACCGACACCTGCACGCCTTCGCATGGCGCGCCGTCGAGTGGACTTACCAGGCGCGGCGTGCGTCCCAGTTCGCCTTGGCCGAAGGTGGGTAGGTCGCCACGCTCGCTGGCCGGGCCGTTCCAGTGGTGGCCATTGGTCTTGACGGTAAGCGTGCCGGGGCCGCCCAGTTCCACGCTGCCGCCCGAGAGCTTGAGGTAGGCGCCGCCCTGGGTCATCAGGGTGATTTCGTCTTGCGCCACGCCGACGATGCGGGTGGCGGAGGTCAGCCGCAGGTCGCGTGCGGCGTCCAGCTGCATCAGGTCGTGCTGGCTTTGCATCCGGTACTTGCCGTGGTGGGCGATCTGGGTGATGCCTTGCTGGTGTGCGAACAGCGAGATGCCCTGGCCGGCGTTGATGGTGCAGCACTTGCCGGCACTGAACTGCAGCTGTTGTTGCGCCACCTGGTCGATATTGCCCACGGCGTAGTGCAGCAGGGTTTTGCGGGTACCGACAGCGATACCGTCGGGCGCGGTAATGGCGATGGTCGCGGCTTCGGCCGGCTTGGCCGCGCTGGCGCTCGATAGCTGTTGCTGCAGTTCGGCCACGCCGGCGGCATCGGTCGCCAGCGCCTGGTGCTGCGCGGCGTAACTGCCCAGGGACTTGAACAGCTCGAGGCAGTCCTGCATCAGGGCCAGGTGTTCTTGCTGGTCCAGCTGCTCGCCGGCGCCATCGAGCCGCTGCCATGCCGAGATCAAGAGCGAACGGGCGGTGCGCAGACTGCCGCTGCCGTCGGTGCGCAATTCGAAGCCGTCGCCGCGCTTGCTCGCGCTGCCGGCCTGGCGCGGTGCGGTCAGGTAGCCGAGGTTCAAGGCGCTGGCTGCATGGTCGCTGGCCAGTTGCGCGCTGATCTCGCCGGTGGTGTCGTCGAAGCGCAACTGGCTTTTGCGTTTGCCCCGAACCTCCTTGCTGCGCATGCCGGACAGGTAGCGGTTACCGGGCAGACCGCCACCTTTACCTAGCTCCGGCGGCACGCCGACGCCGTTGAACAGCTGGCCCACGATCACCGGTCGGTCCGGGTCGCCGCCTAGGAAGTCGATCAGTACTTCGCTGCCCACGCGCGGCAGGGTCAAGCTGCCCGCTTGCTGCCGCGCCGGTCCCGCGCCGGCCCACGAGGTAGCCACGCGTATCCAGGCGCTGTGGATGTCGTCAGCGGCCGAGTCTCGATGGTCCTGCATGCGCGCCGCCGGAAAGCGCACCTTGACCCGGCCCAGCGCATCGCAATGGACTTCCTCGCCGGCCGGGCCCACCACGATGGCGCTTTGCGGCCGCACATTGGGCACGTCGGTGCGTGGATCGTAGGCGGGCACCAGGTGCACATCTTTGCGCACACAGGTAAACCGGTTGCGATAGCGGTCGCCGTGCGCGTGGGCGGCAGCACGCCAGCCGCTCTGCGCGTACAGTCCATCGAGGCGGGCATCGAGCGCTTGCGGAAAATTGTTGCGGGCTTCCACCTCCAGCGCGGTCACCACGAAGGCGCGTTCGGCCTGCGGGTGCTGGTCGATCTCGGGATGGTCGGCCAGGATAAACCATTCGCCGGCGCGCAGATCGCGTACGCCGCTCTCGCCGTGGAAGCACTTGGTCTCAACATCGAGCCGCGCCATGCGCAGCGCGCCCAGCTGGCGCAGGTCGTCGTTGTCGTTGCCGGCGTGCGGTGTCTCGACCAGATAGTCGGCGAGGGTGGCGGCAAAGCAGTTGCCATGGCGGCCCTGGTCAGCCAGCGCCGCGCTGTTCGTCTGCATGAACGCCACGCTGTGCGGACGCTTGTAGTCCCAGCTGAAGCGCATAACGGCGCCTGCGCGCAACTGGCGTGCGGCGGTCCAGACGGTGACGGCGTCGCGCTGCTCGGTGGCGTGGTTGCGGTGGAAGCGGATGGTGCCTGCGCTGCTGGCCGGCAGACGCGCGGCGTCGTCGAACAGCACCAGCTGGTGAACCGGGTGTTCGTCATCGGTGACGCCGGGCCGAACGTACCAGGAGATGCCGCGGCGCTTGAGCAGGCGGCGCACGAACTGCGCGTCCGATTCGTTGTGCTGCATGGTGAATTCGCGCTCGGGACCAGGGCGCTGCGCCAGCGCGGCGTCGATCTCGACCTGGAACGTGGCGGTCATCACCGGGTTGGTCTGGCGCCACTCGGCCAGCAGCGTGGCGACGATCTGCAGCTCGTTCTGCTGGCGGAAGATGCGGGTGTTGGTGCGCTGATCCATCAGCGCCAGGCCATCGCGCAGCACCAGCTGGTAGGTAGCCAGGCCGCCGTCGCTCATGCCGGCATACGCTGCGGCGACGATGCCGCAGACTGTATGCAGGTCGCCGCGATCGGTGACCAGTTGCAGCTCGGCCGGCACGGCGATGAATTGTTTGAGGGAGAGCAGGGCATCGGTGGCCACGCACAGCACCCGGTACTCGATACCGCCGCACACAGTTTCCGTGCCCGAGATGCGATGCGGCAGCAGCAGGTCGTCGCGGATGCCCTCGTCGAAGGCGAGCCGCAGCCGCAGCGGACGGTGGCTGCTCGTGAGCAGCGCTAACGCTGGGTCGGTGGACATGGCGGCTCCTTTGCGGTCGGTCCCCCAGTATTGCTATTCCTGTTGGCAAGTTATTGCGAATGCGCAATTTTATGGAGCGACGCAGGCCGTGCCGGGATGAACGATGTCGTAGCAGAGATCGTCGCTGTCGCCGCTGCGACCGTGCAGGAACAGACCTTGGCCCAGCCCCGCGCTGGCGGGCAGCTGGCAGGGAGCAATGTCGGCAGCCTGCAGGACCAGCCGCACCCGGTAACGGACATTGACGACGCCGAACATGGCCAGGATGTCGGCCAGTTCTTTGGCGTCCATTGTCCCCGGCAGGAATTGCCGGTAGCGGTCGCGCCGCAAGGGACCTAGCCTGATCTCGGCGGCCAGGTCGGCGCGGTGGCAGCGTTCACCGAGCATGGCGCCCTGGCCCAGCGTGCAGTTTTCGACACCGAGGTGCACCCGGTCTTCGCGCAGGTACCAGCCGCCAAGGAGCGGCTGAAACGTCACGGGTACATCGAAATAGACGGCGATTACGGCGATGATGGCCTGCGCCGTGACCGGGCGTTGCCGTAACAGCGCCGCATGGCGGGCCAGCGCCTGTGGCGGCAGCGCAGTGGTGGTGGCCGTGGTTCCAGCCAGCGCCAGTTGCAGCGCCAGGAACTGGTCGTGTCCGGGGGCTTGACTGTCGATGCGGTGCGTTGCCCAGGCCTGGTAGAACTGCATGGTGGCGCGCGTGCCCAGCAAGTCGAGGAAGGCGCCCGGGCCGGCGTCGTGGTGCTGGCGTTCGGCGTCGACGATGGCTTGCGTGTAGTGGGCCGGCAGGGCGCTGCTATTGCCCAGCAGGCCCAATGATGCCGGGACCAGGTGGATTGCTTGCGCCGGATCGTCGGCGAGCAGCTGCAGCAACTGCGCGTCGGTGTGCACTTCGCGGTTGTCGCGGGTGCGGGCCCACAGCGCCGCCAGTTCGCTGGGCGCAAAGCTGCTGGCCGTGCGGCTGTGGAAGTGCAGGCGCGCTGGCGGGTCGGCCACGCCCGCCTGTTCGAGCCAGCGCAGCAGCAGGCGTACGGCCTGCAACAGCTCGAACCGCGTGGGCTCGGCCAGCAGTTGTTCGATCAGGCCAGGGCCAGCTGACCGCTTCGGGGTGGGCATCGCAGCAGCTCCTTTCCCTGCTTCGACAGGACGATCAGGCGGGTGAAGCTGTTGAATTGCACGCTCATGGCCAGCACCTGGTCGATCACCTGGGCGAACAGCGACAGGCCGGCGCCAGCGAACGCGTTGTCGTCCACGGTCAGCACGATGTCGATGCCATATATCAGGCTGCCGCCGCTGGCGTCCTCGCGCCACAGGCTGGCGCTGCGGTGTTGCAGGTCGGTGATGCCGTCGATCTGGCGCTGCGTGATGGCGGTGGCGGCCAGGTCGTGCAGCGCCAGCATCTCCTTGAAGACCGGCAGACCGTCGCGGGTCAGGCCGTGGTGGTTGAGCGTCAGCAGCGACACCAGGCGCCATTGGGTAGCCGGGTTGATGGCAAAGCGGCGCGGGCGGCTTGGTCGGCGCAGCAGCAGTATCGGCACGTCGCTGGCCGGTCCCTCGTGGTGCAGGTCGCCGCCTGGTTTGCCGAACGCCAGCCGGCACGCTGTTTCGCCATTGGTGCAGGTAAGGTCGATGGATACCGAGGCGCTGGTGGCATGCAAGGGCTGCATGGTGCTGTCGATGAAGGCGATCGTGATGTCGTGGCCGGGTGCGGAAATGGCCAGCGCTTCGTCGCGGCGAATGCTCCAGTAACGGTCGCCGGCTTCGCCATGGCGCATGCTGTACAGCGGCTGGAAGTCGAGCACGCGGCTGCCGGCGCCGTCGTGGCGCAGCATGCTGACCTGGTCCACGCTGAAGACCTGGCAGGTGTGGGCGCGCGGATGTTCGACCATCAGCGCATATTCCGCACGGGTGTGGTCGAGTTCAATCGGGCGGGCCGGGTGGCGGAACAGGTTGACCACTGGCGCGCAGCCGGTCAGCAAATGCTTAGCCGTGAGCTGCTTCAGTTGCGCCATGTGCTGGTCGCGGTTGGCGTAGTCCAGCACCAGGTGCACGGTGAAGCAGTGGCAGCCTGGCGGCAGTGCGGCCACGATGGCGCCCAGGTCGAGATCGACGAAGTTGAATTTTTCGGGGAAGCAGAAGTACTCGGTCAGCAGGCGGTAGGCCGAGGGGTGGCTGCTAGCGGAAAGCAGCGCCTGTTCCGGCTGGAAGCCTACCGCGCGCAGCGGTGGCTGCGCCAGCAGCGACCACTGGCCGTCGTCGCTCTCCAGCAGCGCGCAGACAGTGTGCAGGTACAGCGCGTCACGCAGCACGGCGGCCAGGCCGGCGTCGGCGTTGAGGTAGAGGCGCAGTGTGTTGGCGGTGTCGGCGGCGGTCGCAGTGAGCGCGATGCTGATGGCCGGCCCCGCATTGGCAGGCAGGAGCAGTGTGCGCGGTACATCAAGCACGGCTTGCAGGCGAACGCTGGTGATCGTCGCAGCTTGCAGCACCAGGTCGTCGGTGGTGGTGAATTTGCACAGCACGCCCTGGTGTTCGGCGGCGCTCATGACGGTGCCGCGCGGGATCACGGCGGTGTGGTCAAGCGGATCTTCCGTGGCGGCGTGGATGATCGAGCACGATGGAAAGGGGCGCAGGTAGTGCGGAAAGTTATTCTGCAAAACCGCTTCGATGAACTGCACGTGCGAGTCATCAAGGCGCTTGGCGGTGCGCGCGTTGAGCAGGGCGCAAGCCTGTACCAGGCGTTCCACGTGCGGGTCTTGGCAGCCTTCGCCAGTCATGCCGAGGCGGCCCGCCACAGCAGGGTAGCGCACGCAAAAATCAGCGGCCAGCGCGTGGAAGAGCGCCAGCTCCGCTTCGTAATATTTCAGCAGGTCTTTCATTGTCGTCCCGGTCACCATGGCCGCGTTGGCGAACGGCCATTATTGAGGGGCGCGACAATTTAATGCTGATTTGCAACAACGAGAAGTCAATCTCACCCGCGGTGCTTCCAACTTCGCGGAACTGTTGTGAAAGAACGCGGTCTCGCAAGCATGGAAGTCGTTTATGACCCGGAAAAGGCGAATGCCAGGGAGGTTAAATATTATGTCGAAGCAAAAAATTAAAGATGCAGACTCGAGCGTCGTTTCGACAGGCGATGCCAAATTCAGGCGGGCTCAGCCAGAGCGAAGCATTGTTCCTGCACTGATCATTCCCTCAGCCGCCGAGGATCGCTTGATCACCGCCGCCGCGCTCAGTGATCCCGACGCGCTGCCAATGACCAACGCGCAACTGCGTCAGTTGCGGCCAGCGCGTCCGCTACCAAAGTAGCGACATCTAAGACCAACCGATCAGAATCGCGTCTCGCGCGCCACCCGTAAAAACTGGTCGAGGATGCCCGTGCAGTCGAGCAGTTCCACGCCGCCGGCGCGGTGGAATTCCGGGTGCCATTGCAGACCCATCACGAATGGCGCCTTGCGGTAGCGGATCGCTTCCACCATGTTGTCGGGCACCGACAGCGCTTCCACCATCATGTCGCGCCCCAGGGTTTTGACCGCCTGGTGGTGGATCGAGTTGACCGTGCCGCTGGCCTGGCCCTTGAACATCCGTGACAGCGACGATCCGGCGGGGAAGGTGATGTCGTGGCGGTTGCGATCGTAGTCGTCGTTGACGTGTGCCAGCGAATCGGGTACGTCGGACGCGATGTCCTGGTACAGCGTACCGCCAAAGGCCACGTTGATCAGCTGGCAGCCACGGCAGATACCCAGCACCGGTTTACCCGCTTCCACGAATTCGTGCAGCAGTTCCAGTTCGTACATGTCGCGCGCGCGATCGCCGCTCCATTCCGGGCGGGTGGGGGTTTCGGCATAGCTTTGCGGCGAGACGTCGGCGCCGCCTTGCAGCACCAGGCCGTCGAGATGGCGCGCGTAGTCGCGCAGGCGGATGTTGGACGGGTGCAGCAGGCCGTCGGTGTTCACGGTGGGGATCATGAAGACCAGTACGTCGCGCGACATCACCCACTGGGCGATCGACTCTTCGAGGTATTGCAGGTTCTTGCTGCGCAGGCCGGTAGAGCCGGCTTCGGGATGGAAGATGCGTGCCGAGATGCCGATGTGCAGCGGGCGCTGCACGATGTGGCGCGTGACCGAGGCGGCCACGCGCCGGTAGCGGGCCATCAGCACCCGGCCCCACAAGCTGAACACGGTGTCGCCGGGGTCGAGGTAGCGCGGTGTTGCGGTATTGGTCCTGCTGTCGTTGCGCGCTGGCCGGCGTTCTTGATCAGAGGCGCGACGGTGCGGGGTGCTGTCCTTGTCGTCAGGGCCGTCAGTCATGCTGTTCCTCATTTACTGTAGACGTGTTGTCAGTGTGCCACAAGCCAGCGTCGGAAGTCGCCCGGTTCACAATTCCTTACATGTCAGCCGGTATCAAACGGAAAGCCCGGCCCGCCTTGCCGGCCCTATAATCGGGCCATGAGAAAAATATGGAAAACCATCGGCCGCGTGGTCGCCTCGATTGCGATCGGCGTGGCCACTGCCTGGGGCGCGCTGGCGTTGTGGTTCCAGCCGCCGTTCCAGGTGGAGGCGCTGCGCGTGCCGGCCATGGGCTTATGGGTGTCGATCGCGCCGGTCACGCTGTTCTGGTGGTGGCGTCTGCACCGCGCGCGCGTGCTGCTGCCGTGGGGCGCTGCCATGGCGGCGCTGCTGGTGTGGTGGGGCACGCTGCAGCCGAGCCACGATCGGGTGTGGGCCGACGATGTCGCGCGCATGGTGACCGGCGAGGTGCAGGGCAGCGTGGTCACGCTCGACCAGGTGCGCAATTTCGACTGGCGCAGCGACGACGACTATACGCAGCGCTGGGAGCGCCGCAGCTACGACCTCGATCAACTGCGTTCGGTGGACGTGGCGCTGTCGTACTGGATGGGTCCCGCGATCGCCCACACGCTGGTGTCGTTCGGCTTTGCCGACGGCCGCTACCTGACATTCTCGATCGAGATCCGCAAGGAGCGCGGCGAAAGTTTCGACGCCGTCGCCGGCTTCTTCAAGCGCTACGAGACGGTGCTGATCGCCGCCGACGAGCGCGACATCCTGCGCGTGCGCACCAATGCGCGCGGCGAGGATATGTATTTATATCGTTTGAACATTCCGCAGAAAACCATGCGTTCGCTGTTCCTGGCGTACCTGGACGAAGGCGCGCAGCTCAAGCGCACACCGCGCTTCTACAACACGCTCACCGCCAACTGCACCACCATCGTGTTCGAGATGGCGCGGCGGATCGACACTGCGCTGCCGCTAGACTGGCGCCTGCTGGCCTCGGGCTACCTGGACCGTTACCTGTTCGACCTGGGCGCGCTGGCCGGCCCGCAAAATTTCGACACGCTGCGCCAGGCCGCCCACATCACCGCGCGCGCGAAAGCGGCAGACCAGGCGCCCGACTACTCGGCCGCTATCCGCCGGCCGCCAGCTTCGCCTTGAGGATCTTGCCGGTGGCCGCCGCCGGCAGCGCATCCATCACGATGATCTCGGCCGGTCGTTTATAGGGCGCCAGGTGCTGCGCCAGCCAGGCATCCAGCGCTTCCAGCGTGACCGGATGGCGCGCATCAAGTTCAATATACGCCACCACGTCCTCGTCGCCCTGTGCGCCGGGGCGTCCCACCACCGCCGATTGGGTTACGCCCGGATGGGCGTTCAGTACCGTTTCGACTTCGAGCGGATAGACGTTGAAGCCGGCGCGGATAATCAATTCCTTGCTGCGGCCGACGATGAACAGTGCGCCATCGGCATCACTGCGGGCCAGGTCGCCGGTATCGAACCAGCCGCCGTCGCGCATGCATGCCGCCGTCAGCTGCGCCTCGCGGTAGTAGCCAAGCATGACGTTCGGGCCGCGCACCCACAGCTGGCCATCGACACCGGGCGCCACCTGTTCGCCGTGCGCATCGACCACGCGCGCCTGCACGCCCGGAATCGGCTGGCCCACCGAGTTGTCGCTGCGCGGCTGGTCGAGGCGGGTCTGGCTGACGGTGGGCGCCGTCTCGGTCAGGCCGTAGCCGTTATGCAGCGGCACGCCAAGCACCCGCTCCACGCGCGCCTTGAGGCTGGGCGAGAGCGGTGACCCGCCGGCGTAGGCGAAGCGCAACTGGTTCGGCAGGGGCGCATCCACGCTGCCCAGCTTTTCCAGCAGCTTGGCGTACATGGCCGGCACGCCCTGGAGAATGGTCAGTTGGCGATCATGCAGCGCGGCCAGCAGCGCCTCGGGCGTGAACCGCGGGCACAGGTAGAGACAGGCGCCGGCGTACAGGGTCCCGAGCATGACCGATGTCAGGCCATAGACGTGCGTGATCGGCAGGACGCCGTACGCACGGTCCGATGGGACCAGGCCGCGCAGCCGGCTCGAGACGGCGGCGACGAACAGCAGGTTGCGGTGGCTGAGCATCACGCCCTTGGGCGCGCCGGTGGCGCTGGTCGTGCCGGTGGTGTACACCAGCGCCGCCACCTGGTGTTCGGATGCCGCGTGCACGGGCTCCGGTACGCGGCCGGTATGCAGGGCGCCGAGCATCCAGGCGCCGAACGGCGAATCGGCCACCGGGGCCGCGTGGCGCAAACCGTGCGCGGCGGTGTCAGGGAAGGCCGCGCCGCCGGGTGCGCTGGTGTAGATTACGCGGCGCGCGCCACAGTGATCGCGGATCTGGTCCACCTCGTGCGCAGACAGGCGTCCATTGACATGGACGATCCAGGCGTCGAGATCGGTGGCGGCAAACGTGAGCGCCACCTGCGCTGCGCAGTTTTCGCCGACCACCATCAGGCGGTCGCCGGGGCGCAGATCCAGTGCACGCAAGGTGGCGGCCGTTTCGTCGATGGCCGCGGCCAGCTGGGCGTAGGTCCAATGGCGGCTGCCGTCGTGCAGGGCGGGGGCGTGGGGCGTGTCGTGCGACCAGCGGCGCACGATGGCGCCGAGCCGCGCGGGCAGCGCGGCCAGCAGGCTGTGGGAATTGAAGTCGTTCATGGTGCCGGCAGCGTCGGTGGCGAAAAAGCGGCCAATGTGACGGCGCAGCGCGCCAGTGTCAAGCCTTGATGTCGAGCAGCGAGCCCAGTGTTTCGTCTGACGTCTTGATTACCGACAGCGAGGCCTGGGTCTGCGCCTTGTACAGCAGCGAGTTGGTGATGTCGGCGGCCAGGTCGGTGCCACTGGGCTGGTCGCCAGCCGCCAGTCGCTGCCCCTGCAAGGAAATCGAGACGCCACCGCCGGCCGGTGCCGATTCGCGGAAATTTACCTGCGCCGGCTGGAAGCCCTGCGTCGAGGCGTTGGCGATGGAATTGGCGCTGTTGGAGAGCGCGGTGAGGCCGGCAGACACGCCGCTGGCGCCAATATTGAGAGCTGAAATAGCCATGATGGAATTCCCCTAAGGCAATACTTCGATTGTACACCTTTGATCCAGATCATGCTTCGTGCGCGTTGCCGGCGTAGCCTTGCAGTTCGATCTGCGCTAACGCAATACGCTCGGCTCGCTTCTTTCAACACCCTCATCCATGGAGGATTACTCAATGTTTCCATATTCGCAATCCGTGACGCCCGCCGTCAAATCCCATCTCGATGCCCAGATGGCGTTTTTCAACGATATGTCGCGCTCGGTGTTTCGCACCGCCCAGCAGTTCAACGACCTCAACCTGCAAATGGCACAAACCATGCTGGAAGACGTCACCCACGCCAGCTGCGAGTGCCTCACCGCTAACCGGCCGACCGACATGATCTCGGCCGCAGCCAACCGCGCCCAACCGGCCACCGACAAAATGCGCGCCTACCAGCAGCACCTGTCGCGCATCGCTGCCGACACCCAGGTGGAAATCTCCAAGGTCGCCGGTGAGCACGTGGAGTCGACCAGCCGCACGGCCAAGGCCCTGGCCGACGAAGTGGCGCGCACCGCCCAGGAAGAGGCGCAGCGTGCCATGCAACAGCAGCAGTCGGCCATGGATCGGGCGTCCGATCCGTTCCAGCAAAACGGTGGCCGGCGCATGCAGGAGGGGCAGGGTAACCAGGACGGCCAGGATCGCCAGTCCAATGTCAGCAATGGTAGCAGTGGCAGCCAGGCATCCGGCCAGGCCACGCCAGCGCAAACCGCAGCGCATGCAGCATCTCAAAGCGGCAAACAAAGCGGCACCCGCAAGGAAGCCTGATGGTGTGTTCCCCCTCCTGAGGCAGACGACGTGACCGTGAGCGATGCTTTATCATCGGGGCTTGTTGTCCTGGAGATAAAGATATGACGAATGCCACGAATCCGACCAACCATCAGGCAGACTCCCTGCACATCGTTTGCCCTCACTGCGACACCGTCAACCGGCTGCCCGCCGCCAGGCTGGCTGCGCAGCCGGTGTGCGGCAAGTGCCAGAGGCCGCTGTTTACCGGCCAGCCGGTCGATCTGAGCAGCGCGCGGTTTCTCAAGCATATCGAGCGCAGCGACATTCCGGTGCTGGTGGACTTCTGGGCGCCATGGTGCGGGCCTTGCCGTACCATGGCGCCGTTCTATGCGCAGGCTGCGGCGCAGCTCGAGCCGCATTACCGCGTAGTCAAGGTCGATACCGAGCAGGCGCAGGACCTGGCGGCGCGCTATGCGATCCGCAGCATCCCCACGCTGGCGCTGTTCAAGGGCGGCCGCGAAATCGCGCGCCAGCCCGGCGCGATGGATGCGACCAACATCATCGCCTGGGTCAACCAGAACAATCGCTAAGGATACGGGCCCGGCTGCAGGCGCCGCCGCCAGAGTTGGCCGCTAATCTCACTGCGAGCCGGGTATTGTGCGGCCACGCACCGACGATTTGGCAGGCCCGACCGACACTGTCGTTAATATCAAGGAGGAAATATGATCGACGACCAAGCACGCCGAGCGTTCATCAACGAACTGTGGGAGCGTTTCGAAGAATTACAGCAATGGGCCGAAGCCAACTGGCCCGACCAGGAAAATCCGCTCACCAGCGCCGACTTCGTGGAAGCGCGCAAGGAAATCCTGGGCCTGCGCAACCCGTCGCAAGCACCGGGCAAAGTCCCCGAAGCGCGCGAGCCGGAGCAGGGCGGGGCGCAGTATGAAAACCTCAATCCTGCGCCTTGGCCTTGAGCTACAGCGCCTGAATCCGTCATCCCCGCTTTCGCGAGGATGACGGCGCTGTCTCCGCCTAACTCAATGCACCACCGGCTTGCCCACCTGCGCCAGCAGCCACGCCAGCACGGCCACCAGCAAACTCCCCAGCACGCCCCACGCCAGGTTCAGCGCGCTGTCGAACAGCAGCGGCGCCAGCAGCCCGGACACCAGCGCAAACAGCAGCATCTGCACGAACGACTGCATCGACGAGGCCAGCCCGCTATTGTTGGGGAAGTACTCGAGCGCCATCAGCGTAATCGGCGTCATCATCAGCGACAGGCCGAACGAATAGATAAACAGCGGCAGCACCGCCCACGGCACGGCAGCGGTGAAGTACAGGTTGTAGCCGACATTGATCACGCCGGCCAGTATCATCACCGCAAAGCCCATCCAGGCCTGTGTTTTGCGGGCAAAGCGGTGCGCGAATTTGCCCGACAGCGCCGAGCCCACCACCATGCCGCCGATCAGCGGCACGAACATCCAGGCAAACGCGGTTTCCGGCAGGTGCAGGATATTCATCACGAAGTACGCGGCCGAGCCGATGTACAGCGCCACGCCGGCAAAGCTCATGCCCACGGCAATGGCCAGCAGCAGGAAGTGGTGGTGGCACAGCACCTTCCAGTAATTGCGCGCGATCACGCCGAGGTGGAACGGGTGGCGATCTTTTACCGCCAGGCTTTCCGGCAGCAGGCGCTGGACGGCAAAGTACATCACGATGCCGAAGATGGCCAGGAACCAGAAGATCGAGCGCCAGCCGAAGCTCACCTGCAGCCAGCCACCGAGCACCGGCGCAATCGCTGGCGCCAGGCCGAACACCATCATGATGTGGGCCAGGATTTTTTGCGCAGCCGCACCGGTGAAGCGGTCCTGCACGATGGCGCGGCCCACGACCGACCCGGCACCCGCCGCCAGGCCCTGCACGATGCGGCAGGCCAGCAGCACGCCGATCGACGGCGCCAGCGCGGCGCCGATCGAGGCGGCGATGTACAGCACCAGCGAGACCAGGATCACCGGGCGGCGGCCGAACGAGTCGGACAGGGTGCCGTAAAACAGCATCATGAAGGCAAAGCAGAACAGGAACATGCTCAGGGTTTGCTGGACCATGATGGGGCTGGCGCCGAACGCCACGCCGATGGCGGGGAACGATGGCAAATAGGTATCGATAGCGAGCGGGCCGACCATGGTCAGGCCGGCCAGCAGGATGGTCAGCAGAATATTCATTAAAGGCGTATTGTTCGTTGGACCCGGCATTTTACGCGATATGCGGTCACCGCATATCGAGCGACATTTTGATTCGTTCACCTGGCGGTGCGGCGCGCGTATGCTTCATCATCGGCAGCACCATGGCCAGAAATTTTAAATTATCGAGACATGACTATTGATACCTTCGACGCCACCGGCGTCAAACCATCGCACTGGAACCTGGCCAGCGTGATCGAACAGCTGCGCGTCTCGCGCGAGGCCACCCACAATATCCGCCACCAGGGCCGGGTGCGCGAGCTGCCGTCGCGCGAGGCGCTGCAAATCATCGTCAACGGCCTGTCGGCGGTGCTGTTCCCCACCCATTACGGCCGGCCCAACCTGACCGACGAGAGCATCGACTACTTCGTGGGCGACACCCTCAACACCACCCTCAACCGCCTGACCGAACAGGTGCGGCGCGGCCTGCAATTCTCGGCCACCGAGGAAGTGCCCGACGACGCCGTGCTCACCCAGCAGGCCCACGCCATCACGCGCGAGTTTGCCGCCAACCTGCCGGGCATCCGTGCGCTGCTGGTCTCCGACGTGCACGCGGCGTTTTCCGGCGACCCGGCCGCCACGTCGGTGGCCGAGATCATGCTGTGCTACCCGGGCACCATCGCCATCCTGTACTACCGCCTGGCGCACTGCCTGCACCGGCTTGGCTCGCCGTTCCTGGCCCGGCTGATCTCCGACATCGGCCATTCGCTCACCGGCATCGACATCCACCCCGGCGCCCAGATCGGTGGCAGCTTCTTCATCGACCACGGCACCGGCGTGGTGATCGGCGAGACTGCGATACTGGGCCAGCGGGTGCGCCTGTACCAGCACGTCACGCTGGGCGCCAAGCGCTTCCCGGCTGACGACCAGGGCGTGTTGATCAAGGGCGTGCCGCGCCACCCGGTGGTCGAAGACGACGTGGTGATTTACGCCGGCGCCACCATCCTGGGCCGCATCACCATCGGCGCTGGCTCCACCATCGGCGGCAACGTGTGGCTCACGCAGAGCGTGGCGCCCAACAGCAATGTCTCGCAGGCGCAGATGCGCAACGATTAGGCTGCCGCCGAACCCCCTTGCCGCGCCGGCTGCAGGTCACACCGGGCGTCAAATCCCAACTTGCCGCCCCGCGTGGCCGGCAGGCAGGCCGGCGCCGCTGCCGAGCACCTGTTGGCGCAGCGTGCCGCCTTCATAAGCAGTCCGATAGCGCCCGCGCCGCTGCAATTCCGGCACGATCAACTCCACCACGTCGCGCATGCTGTCGTGGGCCACGGCACAGGCCAGGTTGAAGCCATCAATGCCGGTGTCGTCCTGCCACGCTTGTAGCTGGTACGCAGATGAACAGCGCCGCCTCGCGCGCGGTCCAGGTGCGCTCGGGGCCGGACTGGCTAAACGACGCCAGCGCCGAGCGGCCGGCATCCGACTCGATGTACGCGACGGTGGCATCGAGCGGAAATTTGCTGAAGTCGATACCGGTCCAGCCGGACAGCAGCGCCAGCACAATTCCGGCTATTTATATGCAAAAAAGTCATGTGTCGCAAACCGCATATGGAAGCGCAAAACTATTCGTTCTGATTTCAACGGGACGGTTCTATTCTGGCCGGCACAAACAATTGACGGGGATAGCACCATGAGCATTCTTCTTTTAGGCGGCAGCCCGGCTGCGGTATCGAGCACCGGCCGTTTGCTGGACCACGTGGCCGAGAAACTGGCAGAGAGGTTGGGTGACATTCGCCCTGGCCACCGCTACACCAAGGTGCAGGTACGCGAACTGCCGGCCCACGCGCTCTTGCAGGCCGAGACCTCGGACCTGGCCATCAAGCGCGCCATCGCTGCCGTGGCCGACGCCGACGCCGTCATCATCGCCACCCCGGTCTACAAGGCGTCGTACACGGGACTATTGAAAGCCTTCCTCGATCTGCTGCCGCAAGACGGCTTGGCCGGCAAGCTGGTGCTGCCGCTGGCCACCGGCGGCAGCCAGTCGCACATGCTGGCGCTGGACTACGCGCTGCGCCCCGTGCTGCACGCACTCGACGCGCGCCACGTGCTGGCCGGGATCTATGCCACGTCGTCGCAACTGGTGTGGAACGAGGGTAGCGGCTTGGCGGTCGATCAGGCCATCGCCTGGCGTGTGGAGGCTGGCGTGGAGGGACTGGCTGCTGCGCTGCACGGGCAAAAGTCGTGGCTGGAGCAACTCGCGCAGGCGCCGTTCGTGGCGCCGGTCGAACCGATCCGCCTGGCGCGCTGAGAGGGCTTCCACATGACCACCCAAACCATCAAAATCGTCACCGCCACCGAGGTCACCGGCCCCGCCAACCGCCGTTCGCAGCAACGCACCACGCGGCGCCGCACCCTGGGCTTGCTGATCGCGGCCGGCGTGCTGGGCGCCAGCGCGCACGTGCCGTCGCTGGCGCAGGCCAATACCGCGCAGGGCAGGCAGGAAATCAGGATCGGCTACCAGAAATACGGCACGCTCACCCTGCTCAAGGGCCGTGGCACTCTCGAGCAGCGCCTGGCCGGTAAAAACGTCACCGTCAAGTGGACCGAATTTCCGGCCGGGCCGCAACTGCTCGAAGGCCTGAACGTGGGCAGTGTCGATTTCGGCACCGTGGGCGAGGCGCCGCCGATTTTCGCCCAGGCCGCCGGCGCCAACCTGGTGTATGTCGGCAACGAGCCGCCGTCGCCGGCCAGCGAGGCGATCGTCGTGCCGAAGTCCTCGACCGTGCGCAGCGTGGCCGACCTCAAGGGCAAGAAGATCGTCCTGAACAAGGGGTCCAATGTCCACTACCTGTTGGTCAAAGCGCTGGAAAAAGCGGGTGTCGCCTACCAGGACGTGCAGGTGATCTACCTGCCGCCGGCCGATGCGCGCGCCGCGTTCGAGCGTGGCAGCGTCGATGCGTGGGTGATCTGGGATCCGTTCCTGGCCGCCGCCGAGAAGCAGATCGGTGCGCGCTTGCTGGCCGACGGCAAGGGCCTGGTCAACAACTACCAGTTCTACCTGGCCGCGCGGCCCTACGCCGAAAAGAACCGGGACACCGTGCGCATCGTGCTCGAGGAAATCGCCAAGGTCGATGAATGGGGTGCGGCGCATCCGAAGGAAGTCGCCGCCATTCTTTCCACCCAGACCGGCCTGCAAACCGACATCGTGGCGCTGGCTGCGTCGCGCTACGCGTACGGCGTCAAACCGATTACCGCCGGCGTGCTGGAACAGCAGCAGAAGGTGGCCGACGCTTTCGCCAATCTAAAACTGATTCCGAAGCCGATCGCGGTCAAGGATGCGCAGCTCGGCGCCAGCCAGCTGGCCAGGAAATAAAGGATTACATCATGTCGTTGAATATCTTCTGGTTCATCCCCACCCACGGCGACAGCCGCTATCTTGGCACCACCAAGGGCGCGCGACCGGTCGATGCCGACTACCTCAAGCAGTGCGCCGTCGCTGCCGACACGCTCGGCTACGACGGCGTGCTGCTGCCCACCGGACGCTCGTGCGAGGATGCGTGGGTGGTGGCGTCGTCGCTGATCTCGGTCACGCAAAAGCTCAAGTTCCTCGTCGCCATCCGTCCCGGACTGACCACGCCGGGACTGGCGGTGCGCATGGCCGCCACGTTCGACCGCCTGTCGAACGGCCGCCTCCTGATCAACGTGGTCACCGGCGGTGACCAGGGCGAACTGGAAGCCGATGGGCTGTTTGCCGACCACGCCAAGCGCTACGAGATTTCCGACGAATTCATCCGCGTGTGGCGCGCGTCGCTGGCCGGTGAGGGCGGTGACGCCGGCTACGACTTCGAGGGCAAGCATATCCAGGTCAAGGGATCCAAGACCCTTTATCCGGCGGTGCAAAAGCCGTATCCGCCGCTGTATTTTGGCGGCTCGTCGGAGCCTGCGCACGCGCTGGCGGCCGAGCAGATGGACGTGTATCTGACCTGGGGCGAACCGCCGGCCGCAGTGGCCGAAAAAATCGCCGACATCCGCGCGCGCGCAGCCAGGCATGGTCGCACCGTCAAATTCGGCATCCGCCTGCACGTGATCGTGCGCGACACCAGCGAGCAAGCGTGGCGCGCAGCCGATGAACTGATCAGCCACCTCGACGACGAGACCATCGCCAAGGCCCAGAAAGCCTTCGGCAAGATGGATTCGGTGGGCCAGCAGCGCATGGCGGCGCTGCACGGCGGCCGCCGCGACAAGCTGGAAGTCTCGCCCAACCTGTGGGCCGGCGTGGGCCTGGTGCGTGGCGGCGCCGGCACGGCGCTGGTAGGCGACGCCGAGACGGTCGTCGCCCGCATCAAGGAATACGCGGACCTCGGCATCGAGACGTTTATTTTTTCCGGCTACCCGCACCTGGAAGAATCTTACCGTTTCGCCGAGCTGGTGTTCCCGCTTCTCGGTAAAGGAAAGGCGGCCGGCGCCCAGTCGCTCAGCGGTCCGTTCGGCGAGATCATGGCCAGCGACATCATCCCGAAGAAGGCGGCGTAATGGCACCAGCAAAGAACCACGCGCCCAGCGCGCTCGCGCCATGGGTACTGCCCGTCACGCTGATCGTGCTATGGGAGGGGGCCTCGCAGGCGGGATGGCTGTCGAGCCGCATCCTGCCCGAGCCGTGGGCGGTGGCCAAGGCCTTCTGGGCGCTGGCTGTGTCGGGCGAGCTATGGGTGCACTTGCGCACCAGCCTGTGGCGCGCGGCGTCGGGCTTTGCCATTGGTGCCGGTCTCGGGCTGCTACTTGGCCTGCTGACGGGGAGTTTTCGTCGCGCCGAAACGCTGCTCGACACCACGCTGCAAATGGTGCGCAACATCCCGGCGCTGGCGCTGATCCCGCTGGTGATCCTGTGGTTCGGCATCGACGAAACGGCCAAGCTGTTCCTGCTGGCGGTCGGCGTGTTCTTCCCGGTATACCTGAACACCTTCCACGGCATCCGCTCGGCCGACCAGGGCCTGATCGAGATGGCGCGCAGCTATGGCCTGTCCGGCTGGCCGTTGTACCGCGACGTGATCCTGCCGGCGGCGCTGCCGTCCATCCTGGTCGGCGTGCGGTTTTCGCTGGGGCTGGTGTGGGTGCTGCTGATCGTGGCCGAGACCATTTCGGCGCAGGCGGGCATCGGCTACATGACCATGAACGCGCGCGAATTCCTGCAAACCGACGTGGTGCTGGTGGGGATACTGCTGTACGCGCTGCTGGGCAAGGCTGCCGACCTGGCGTCGCGCGGCATGGAAAAGCGCTTCCTGCGCTGGAATCCGGCCTACCGCTAATCGATCTTGAACTGGAGTAAACCGTATGAATATTTCCACCACCTTGTTCGATATGGGCGGCCTGGCCCGCGAAAACCTGGCGTCGCTGTCGGCGGCCGACGTGAAAAAACCGCCGGCGCGGCGCCAGGGCGTGTCGCTGTCGCTCGATGGTTTGAGCAAATCGTTCGGCGAGCGCGCGGTGCTGCACGACATCGGCTTGCAACTGAACCCAGGCGAGTTCGTCGCGGTGGTGGGCCGCAGCGGCTGCGGCAAGAGCACGCTGCTGCGCGCCATCGCCGGGCTGGAGACGGTGGAGCAGGGCACCATCGCGGTGGGCCAGGGCGCCATCGGGACGAGCATCCGCATCATGTTCCAGGAAGCGCGGCTGCTGCCTTGGAAGACGGTGCTGGAAAATGTCGCGCTGGGATTACCACGCTCGCTGAACGCGGCCGCCGCCACGCTGTCTACCGTGGGCCTGGGCGAACGCGCCAACGACTGGCCGGCGGAACTGTCGGGCGGCCAGCGCCAGCGCGTGGCCCTGGCGCGCGCGCTGCTGCATGAACCGCAGTTGCTGCTGCTCGACGAACCCCTGGGCGCGCTCGATGCGCTCACCCGCATCGAAATGCAGCAATTGATCGAAAGCCTGTGGCTGGCGCGTGGTTTTACGGCGGTGCTGGTCACCCACGACGTGCAGGAAGCGCTGGCGCTGGCCGACCGCGTGGTGCTGATCGAAGAAGGCCGCATTACCCTCGACCTGACGGTGGACCTGCCACGCCCGCGCGCCCGTGGCAGCGCAGCGTTTGCGGCGCTGGAGCAGCAACTGCTGGAAAGCATCCTGCATCCCGCGCCTTCCAGGCCAGCGAGCAAGATTGCGGCTGTTGCCTGATACCCTGAGAGGCAGGCCCTTCCTCAAGTCGAATCTGGCCGCGGAGGCAATTCGATTTGCCCGGCACAATGCTGCGACAAACGATGCATGAATTGCTTGCGATAGTCCCAAAACGGGACTATCATGCGATTCATGCGGATACTTTCTCTCCAGACGATTAAGTCGTTCTATGAGCAGCCAGCCTATGGGGATGCGAAGATTCCCCTGACAGCCTGGTATGGTTTTGTCCTTAAAGCGAGCTGGTCATCACCGGCAGAGGTCAAGGCCGACTTCGGAACAGCCAGCATTTTGAAAAATGGACGTGTCGTCTTCAATATCGCGGGAAACAAGTATCGACTCGTCACCTCGATCAATTATCCGCACGGCATTTTGTTTATCAAATTCATCGGCACACATAAGCAGTATGACGCGATTGATGCGCAGACAATCTGAATGAGGTTCAAAGTGGAAATCAAACCTATCAGGAACGCCGCGGACCACGCGGCAGCCTTGCAAGAGATCGACGGACTGATGTCCGCCGAGCCGGGAACACCGGAAGGTGACCGACTTGATGTGTTGGCGACGCTCGTTGTAGCCTATGAAGCCAGGCACTTTCCCATGGATTCGCTAAGCCCCATCGATGCGATCAAGTTCAGGATGGAGCAGCAAGGCCTGACGCCCAAGGATCTGCAGCCGATGATCGGCCGCTTGAACCGGGTGTACGAGATTTTGAATGGCACCCGACCACTAACACTGGCGATGATCTGGCGCCTGCATGAAGGTCTTGGCATCCCTGCGGAATGCCTGATCAGGCAGCCGTCGGCCGCAGCAGGATGATTGAACCGCAAGGTTAGGTAAACCTCATCCTTCCGACAGATTCCCCTCCCTCCCATCCCCCAGTATTATTCCCACCTGTGCAGCAGATTGAACGTAACCGCTGCTTATGATCGATTTTCTCGATAGTAACGAGGCAAATTTTTCGTTTTACAACATCAATAGTGCAGAGCATAATCATTGCCACCCGAGACATGGACTTTGCCGGAATCCCGGACCGGTCGCACGTCTCACTGTTCCCACACACTGGAGTCTGACAATGAAAAAAATCTTTGCCCTGCTGGTTGCCGCTGGTATCTCGATGTCCGCATTTGCCGCACCGGAAACCTTCACCTCCGATGCCAACCACACGTTCTCGAGCTTCAGCTACAGCCACTTCGGTTACTCGATGCAGACCAGCCGCTTCAACAATACTACCGCCAAGTTCACGGTGGACCGCGCTGCCAAGACCGGCTCGGTGGAAGCGACCATCGACACCAAGTCGGTCGATACCGGCTCGAAGCTGTTCGACGGCCACATCCAGGGCGAAGATTTCCTGGACACCGGCAAGTTCCCGACCATTACCTACAAGTCGACCAAGGTCAACTTCAAGGGTGACGTGCCATCGACCATCGACGGCAACCTGACCATCAAGGGCATCACCAAGCCAGTCACCCTGACCGTGACGAACTTCCACTGTGCCGATCACCCGATGATGAAGAAAATGGCTTGCGGCGCCAACGCCACTGCCAAAATCAAGCGTACCGAGTTCAACGCCGGTAAATATGCACCGAATGTCGGCGACGAAGTCACCCTGACCCTCGCCATCGAAGCGATCAAGGAGTAATTGAAACCGGCCGGTCCCAACGGTAATCGCTGGGCTGGCTCGATTTCATTGCACTGATCTGGACTGTTGCGACATCGCGTCGCGGCAGTCCATTTTTTTAGGAGTAACACAATGAAATTGACGCAGCTCGCGTTTGCCGCATCTCTGCTGGCCACCTTGTCGGCCCACGCCACCGACCTGATCATCACCAACGGCAAGGTCGCCACCATGACCAGGGAGGGCGCGTTTGCCCAGGCAGTGGCCATGAAGGACGGCAAGATCACCGCCGTGGGCAGCAATGCCAGCGTCCTGAAACTCAAGACCGCCGACACGCAAGTCATCGACGCCGACGGCAAGACCGTGATTCCCGGCCTGAACGACTCGCACCTCCATATCATCCGCGAAGGTCTCAATTACAACGCCGAGCTGCGCTGGGACGGCGTGACGTCGCTCAAAAAAGCCATGCAAATGCTTAAGGAGCAGGCTGCGCGCACGCCCGACGGCGCCTGGATCAAGGTGGTAGGCGGCTGGAACGAATTCCAGTTCGAGGAAAAACGCCTGCCCACGCTGGAAGAAATCAACGAAGCGGTACCGGACAAGCCGGTCTTCCTGCTGTACCTGTACGGCCTGGGTTTCCTGAATAAAAAAGGCATCGAGACGCTCGGCTATACGGCCGAGACCAGGTTCAAGGACGGCGTGGTGGAAGTGGGCGCCGACGGCAAGCCCACCGGCAAGCTGATCGCCAAGCCGAACGCCATGATCCTGTACACCACGCTGGCCAAGACCACCGTGCTGCCGCGCGAACAGCAGCTCAATTCCACCATCCAGTACTACCGCGACCTCAATCGCCTGGGTCTGACCAGCGCGATCGACGCCGGCGGCGGTGGCCAGGCCTATCCCGACGACTACGCCGTGAGCCTGGAATTGGCCAAAGATGGCAAGCTGACCGTGCGCACATCGTATTACCTGTTCGCGCAAAAGCCGGGCAAGGAGCTGGAAGACTACCAGCGCTGGCTCACCCAGACCAAGCCCGACAAGAACGAACACCTGTTCTACGCCAACGGCTACAACACCGAGGGCGGCGGCGAAAACCTGGTATGGAGCGCGGCCGATTTCGAGAACTTCCTCGAGCCGCGTCCCGACATGCCGCACGAAATGGAAGGCGAACTCGAGCCCGTGCTGCGCCTGTTGATCAAGAACCGCTGGCCGTTCCGCATCCACGCCACGTACGACGAGAGCATCGACCGCGACCTGGCCGTGATCGAAAAAGTCAACAAGGACCTGCCGCTCAACGGCCTGCGCTGGTTCTTCGACCATGCCGAGACCATCAGCGACAAGCAGCTGAAGCGTGTAAAAGCGCTGGGCGGCGGCATCGCCGTGCAAAACCGCATGTACTTCCAGGGCGAACATTACTGGAAGCAGTACGGCGCCCAGACCCGCCAGATGCCGCCGATCAAAAAGATGCTGGAAATGAAAATTCCGGTGGGCCTCGGCACCGACGGCACCCGCGTGAGCAGCTACGGTCCGTGGCCGTCGATTTACTGGGCGGTGACCGGCAAGACCGCCGGCGGCTTGAAACTTTGGCAGCCACAGGACGTGCTGAGCCGCTACCAGGCCCTGAAACTGATGACCCAGGGCAGCGCCTGGATGAGTGGCGAAGAAAAGCTCAAGGGCACGCTGGCCAAGGGCCAGTACGCCGACCTGGTGATCCTGCCGCACGATTACTTCAGCATGGACGTCGAGCAGATCAAGCACCTGGAAAGCGCGCTGACCATCGTCAACGGCAAGGTGGTGTACGCCGGCGAGCAGTTCCAGCACCTGGCGCCCAAGGCCCTCGAGGTCAAGCCCGACTGGAGCCCGGTGAAGTATTACGGCGGCTACCAGAACAAGTAGCGCTATGACATTATTGTCGCATCATGCAGGGGCAGGCACCGGCGGGTATACCTTGAGATACTGCCGGCGGTCTCGCGCGGACGCTAAGATGGGGTTCGGAGAGATAAAACCCACCATGATGAATAACGACAACTTGCCTGCTGGCGCGGCGGCCATTCCGGCGCCTGCGCTTATCTGCGTGGTGGACGACGATGCGTCCGTCCGCCAGGCACTCGACAACCTGCTCAAGTCGGCCGACTACACGCCGCTGTGCTTCGACTCGGGCGAAGCCTGCCTGGCTTATGGCCAGCTCGACGGCGTGGACTTCGCCGTGGTGGACGTCAAGCTGGGCGGCATGAGTGGTTTCGAGTTGCAGCAGCGGTTGTCATCCATGAACCTCGACTTGCCCATGGTATTCATCAGCGGCCATGCCGACAGCGGCATGGAAGCGCTGGCGGCGCGGGCGGGCGCCATCGCGCTGCTGCACAAGCCGATCGATGTCGACCGCCTGCTGGCGCTGATCGACCAGGCGCTGGTCGGCCATCCTCCACAGTCATGACCTCCGAACCGACCGAGCCTCCACCTTCCTCCACGCCTGGCGCCAGCCATACCGTCGCCAACGCCGACCTGGCCGGCGCCAGCTTTGCGCAGCTGTCCCGGGACGGCGTGCTGGCCACGCTGCGCGGCACTGACGCTGCGGGCCGCACGATGCTGATCGCCACTGCTGCCTCGACTGCCCATGCCGCCGAGGCGGTCCATTACCTGAACAACGAATATGCGCTGCGCGAGCGCCTGTCTCCGGCCTGGGCACGACCGCCGCAAGGCATCGCCTGGCGCCACGGCGCGATGGCGCTGCTGTACCCCGACCACGGCGATGTGCCGGCCACGCAGATCGACGTCGCTGGCGATGTCGACGCCTTCCTGGTGCTGGCGCTGCAGATCTGCGGCGCCGTGCGCGCCATGCACGATGCCGGCCTGCTGCACCGCAATCTCAAGCCCGCCAACATTCTGATCGATCCGGCCGGCGGCTGCCGCCTCGGTGGCTTCGGCCTGGCCTCGCTGTCGGGCGTTACCCGGCCCGCAGCCGCACCCGGACTCGGAGCCGGAGCCGGAGCCGCAGCCGAAGTCGGTCCAGAACCCGAGGCGCCCGGTACCGTGCGCGGCACGCCGGCCTACATGGCGCCCGAGCAGACCGGCCGCACCCGGCTGGCGGTCGATGCGCGCAGCGACCTGTATGCGCTGGGCGTGACCTTGTACGAATTGCTTACCGGCCGCCTGCCGTTCGCCGTCGCGCATCCGGCCAGCGCGGGCGAGTGGATCCACGCCCACCTGGCGTCCGAACCGGCGCCGCCGCAGCTTGCCGACGGCAGCGCGGTGCCGCCGGTGCTGTCACAAGTGCTGCTGAAACTGCTGGCGAAAGATCCGCAGGACCGCTACCAGGGCGCGGCGGCGCTGGCGACCGACTTGCAGCGCTGCCTGCAGGACTGGCGGCGTGACGGCGCCATCGCGCCGTTTGCGCTGGGACTTGCGGGTGCGCCAGCCGTGCGGTTCCCTGCGCGCCTGCACGCACGCGGCCAGGCTGCAACCGACCTGCTGGCCGCTTACGGGCGCGTGTTCGACGGCGGTTCGGCCGCCCTGGTGCTCGTGCACGGACCGTCGGGCGTGGGCAAGTCGGCCCTGGTGGCGCAGTTTTTGCGCGACCCGCAACTGCGCGCGGCCTCGGTGGCCATCGCCAAGGTGGACCAGTTTGGCGGCGCCGCGCCTTACGTGGCGCTGATCGAGGCGTTGCGCAGCCTGTTGCTGGGCATCCTGGGCCACAGCGGCGCGGAAGCCGGATTCTGGCGCCAGCGGCTGCGCCAGGTACAGGAGCGCGATCCGACAGCGCTGGCGCCGGTGCTCGACCTGGTGCTGGAATCGGCGCCGGAACTGGCTGCCGGCCTGGCGCAACTGGCCGGCGCCGACGTCGCGCCCGACACGTCCGGGCCTGCTGCGGTGGCGCCGGAATCGGCGGGCCGACTGGCGCTGGCGGTGCAGCGCCTGGTCGAACTGTTTGCCGCGCCCGAGCGGCCGCTGGTAATGGTGATCGACGACGTCCAGTGGCTCGACGCCGCCACGCTGGCGCTGCTCGAAACGCTGATCGCCCGCACCCGCGAACTGCCGTTCCTGCTGGTGCTGACCAGCCGCAGCGAGGACTGTGCTCCGGCATCATCGTTATCCGGGTCGGCCAATGGCGCGATCGCCGCACCACCGGACATCGCCGCACGCCTGCGCGCCTTGGCCGGCCACGTGGTGGACATCGCCTTGTCGCCGCTGGCGCCAGCCGCCATCGAAGCGATGCTGGCCGAAGCGCTGGCCACTCCCGCCGCCCAGGTCGGCGCGCTGGCGGCGCAGGTGCACCATAAAACTGCCGGCAACCCGTATTTCGTGCGCCAGTTCGTGCAAACCATCGTCGATGAAGGACTGGCGCAGCGCGATGCTGCCAGCGGCGCCTGGCACTTCGACCTCGCTGCCATCGGCACGCTGCGCTCCACCGACAACGTCGCCGACCTGGCATTGGCGCGCCTGGCCCGACTGCCGCCAGCCACGCGCCAGGTGCTCGGCGCGCTGTCGTGCCTGGGGCGGGTGCAGGGCGCCGACTTGCTTGGCGCCCTGGCCGGCGCCAGCGAGGAAGCACTGGCTGCATTGCTGGCGCCAGCCATGACCGCTGACGTGGTGGTGGCGGCATCGTCCGGCTACTTGTTTACCCACGACCGCTTGCAGGAAGCGGCTTACGCCGACCTCGATCGCGCCACCCGCGAGCAGTTGCACGCGCAGCTGGGTCGGCTGATGGTCGAGCGTGCGCTGGCTATCAACCGCGACGACCTGCTGTTCGGCGCCCTCGACCACCTGGCCCGGGCGCTCGGACTGCTGCAGCGTGAGGAGCGGCCGCACCTGGCGCGGGCGGCGTTGCTGGCCGGCCGCAAGGCACGCCGCGCGTGCGCCTACGAATCGGCGCTGTCCTATCTCGCATTGGCGCACACCCTCGGCGGGGACGGTGACGAGCGCCTGCGCTTCGACGCCGATCTCGAACGCGCCCACTGCCACTGCTTCGGCGGTCACCTGGACGCCGCGCAGGCAATGCTGCCGGTGCTGCTTGCCGGCCCGTCGGAGCGCAGGTTGCAGGGGCAGGTGCTGCGGCTGGCGGCCGAGATTGCGGTACGGCGCGGCGATTATGCCGAAGCGGTGCGCCTGTCGCTGGACGGTCTGCGACCGTTCGGCATCGACATGCCGGAACACCCCACCGATGCCGAATGCGACCGGGTCTACGCAGCGCTGCGCGCGCGCCTGCACGGGGACTGGCGCGCCACGCTGCACGCGCTGCCACAACTGGACCTGGCTGCCGACCACGGCGCCGTCTCCGACATCGGCGTCCAGCTGGCGCTGTTGTCCGGCATGTTGATGCCCACCAGTTTCAGCTCGCCGCGCCTGCTGTTCCTGCACCTTTGCCACACGCTCGATGTGAGCCTCGATCACGGCATGTGCGGCGAGACCGCCATTGCGCTGGCCTGGCTCGGTGTGATGGTGGCCGAGCGTCATGGCGACTATGCCGAGGGCCACGCCTACGCGGCCGCCGCGCGGGGGCTGGTGGAGCGCCACGGTTACCGCTACCACGCGGCGCCGGTGCTGCTGGCGCTCGACCAGGTCAGTGTGTGGACCCAGCCGCTGTCGTACGCGCTCGGTTGCGCCCAGGCGGGCCTGGAGGCGGCGCTGGCGGTGGGCGACCTGACCATGGCCAGCCTCGAACACTGCCACCGCATCTGCATGCTGGTCACGCGCGGCGATCCGCTCGACGCGGTGGCTGCCGATATCGCCGCTGCGCGGGCGTTCGTCGGCAGGCTCGAATTCCGCGACATGGACAAGATCCTGCTGGTGCAGCAACACTTCGTCAACCACCTGCGCGGCGTACCCGATGCGCCGCTGCTGCAGGGCGTGGTGGACGAGGGCACCATGCCCACGCTGCGTTTCTGGCACTGGGTGTACCAGGCCGGCCCCGCATTCCTGGCTGGCGACAATGCGCTGGCACTGGCATGTTTGCGCGCAGCGGACGCGCTGGCCTGGTCGGCGCCCGCGCACATCCACCTGCTGGAGTACCACCTGTTCAGCGTGCTGGCGCTGTGCGCCGATACTGCCCACGATCATGAGGCACGCATCGCCGCCCACGTGGCGAAGCTGGCGGCATGGGCACAAGCCAATCCCGCCACCTTCGCCGACAAGTACCTGCTGGCGCAAGCCGCGCTGCGCCAGCGTGCGGACGACAGTTTCGGCGCGCTGGCGTTGTACGACAGCGCGATTGCCCATGCCCAGGCGCAGGGCTTCAATCACTACGTGGCCTTTGCCCACGAGCTGGCGGCAGCGCTGTGCCGGCGTCATGGCCATGCCACCGGCGCCCAGGCGCACGTGCGTGGTGCTGCCGCTGCCTATCGCCGCTACGGCGCGCCCGGGCGGGGCGCCGCGCTCGAGACCCGGTGGGGGACAGGGCCGCAGGCCGGCGCCGACAGCAGCCATCCGCATCCGGGACACGACACCGTTGCGCTGGTCGCAACGGCGGACATCCGCGACATCGACAGCGTGATCCGCGCCGCGCGCGCACTGTCCGAGGAGATCGAAACCGCGCCGCTGGTGCGGGTGCTGATGACCATCGCGCTCGAGCACGCCAGCGCCCAGCGGGGCCTCTTGCTGCGCATGGACGGCGAAACGCCAGTGCTGCAGGCCAGCGCCGTGCTCACCGGCCAGGGCGTGCAGGTGGAACTGGCGGCGCAGTCCGGCGAGGCGACCGAACTGCAGCCAGGGTTACCTCTAACGGTATTGCACACCGCCATGCGCACCCTCAAACCGGCGCGCGATGCCGAACCGGGTGCGATCTGCATCCCGCTGGTGCGGCAGAGCCGCCTGGTGGGCATGTTGTACCTCGAGAACCGCCTGGCCACCGCCGCCTTCTCCGGCGAGCAGGAACGGGTGCTGTTGCTGCTGGCCGCGCAGGCGGCGGTGTCGCTGGAGACGGCGGCGCTGTACGCCGAACTGCTGGCGGAAAACCAGCAGCGGCGCGAAGCCGAGCAGGCGCTGCGCGAAAGCCGCGCCACGATGCTGCAAGGGGAGCAGATCAACCGCAGCGGCAGCTGGACCTGGGACCTGTCCAAGTCCACCATCAACGGCACGCCGGAACTGGCGCGCATCTTCGGACTGTCCGACGCGCAGCCCACCATGCCGCTGTCGATTTTTGTCGAGGCGCTGCACCCGGACGACCAGCCGCGCGTACAGCGCATCCTCGACCATGCAATCGCCAATCGCCGCGCCTACGGCATGGACTACCGGGTGGTCGATCCCGATGGCACCGTGCGGTACCTGAGCTGCGTGGGCGAACCGCTGGCCGGCACCGGCGGCGATGTCTTTGTCGGCACCACGGTGGACATCACGTCGCGCCGCGCGGCCGAAGACTCGCTGCGCCAGGCCCAGGCCGAGCTGGCGCGGGTAGCCCGCGTGACGACGGTCGGCCAGTTGACATCGTCCATCGCCCACGAAATCAACCAGCCGCTGATGTCGATATCGTCGAACGCCGGGGCCAGCCTGCGCTGGCTCGACCGCAATCCGCCGCAACTGGACCGGGTGCGCAGCGGCCTGCAGGAAATCGCCGCGCAAAGCCAGCGCGCCGGCGGCATCATCCGCGGCCTGCGGGCGCTCACCCGCAAGGGCACTCAGGAAAAGGCGCCGTTCGACCTGCACGACACCATCCGTCACATCGTCTCCATCTCGCGCAGCGAACTGGAACGCCAGGAAGTGGCGCTGGAACTGGCGCTGCATGCGCGCAGCGGCTGGGTGGTGGGCGACGCGGTGCAATTGCAGCAGGTGCTGCTCAACGTGGTGGTCAACGCGATCGACGCCATGGCCGCCGTGCCACGGCAAGTGCGCAGTTTGGCCATCAGTACGGTGTCGGAGGATGGCCAGCTGGCGGTGCGGGTGGACGACACCGGCAGCGGCATCGACGCCGCCAGCGCTGCCCAGATGTTCGAACCGTATTACACCACCAAGGATGATGGCATGGGCATGGGGCTGGCGATTTGCCGCTCCATCATCGAAGCCCATGGCGGCAGCATCGCCGCCACCGCGCGCCAGCCGCACGGTTGCAGCATCGTCTTCAGATTGCCGGAGCAAGCGTGAACCAGGAAACCATGCAGCAAATAGTCTATGTCGTCGATGACGACGAATCGGTGCGCCAGTCGTTCGTCAACCTGCTCGATTCGGAGGGTTACCAGGTGCACGCCTACGATTCGGCCGCCGCGTTTTTTGCGCAGCCGCTGGCGGTCGTGCCGGCGTGCCTGCTGCTCGATATGCGCATGCCCGAGGTGGGCGGTTTCGACGTGGCGGCCGAACTGGAACGCACGGGCGCCAACCTGCCCGTCATTTTCATCACCGGCCACGGTTCGATCCCGCTGACGGTGCAGGCGATGAAGGCGGGCGCGCTGGAGTTTCTGACCAAGCCGGTGGAGCCCGATGACCTGCTGCGCGCGGTGCGCGACGCGCTGGTGGTGGCGGCGGCGCGCCAGGTGCAGCGCCAGGAGCTCGATGAGCTGCGCCGGCGCCATGCCACGCTCACCCCGCGCGAGCGCGAGGCGATGCAACTGGTGATCGGCGGCCTCTTGATCAAGCAGATCGCCAACGACCTGGGGATCAGCGAAATCATGGCCAAGACCCACAAGCGCAACCTGATGGACAAGATGCACGCGCGCTCGCTGCCCGACCTGGTGCGCTACGCCGAACGGCTCAATATCACGCAGACGCGCAGCCGCTAGCGGCGCATCACACCAGCTGGAACCAGCCCAGCAAGGCGCCGGCCGCCAGCAGCCACAGCAGGTGGATGCGGGTGCGCCAGATCAGCACCCCGGCCACCACCGACAGCAGCCACAGCGGCCAGTCGAGCGCGAAGTCACGGTGCGCGCTGCCCAGCGTAATGCCCACCGAGACCATCAGGCCCACCACCACCGGCGCCATACCCTGCTTGAAGGCGCGCACGCCCAGCTTGTCGCGGTGGCGCCGGGCCCAGCGCGCGGCCAAGTAGGTGAGGGTGGTGCTGGGGATCAGGATGCCGAACATGGTCACCGCCACGCCGGCAAACGCCGCAGCGTAACTGCCCGCATTGAGGCCCACGTTCCAGCCCATCAGCGCCACGAACAGCACGTTCGGACCGGGCGAAGCCTGGGCGATGGCGACCGAGTCGTTGAACTGCGATTGCGTGAGCCAGCCCTGTTCGAGCACCAGGTAGCGGTGCATCTCGGTGGTGGTGGAAATCGCGCCGCCCACCGACAATAGCGACAGCAGCAGGTAGTGACCGAACAGGTTGCACCAGTCCGCCATGCTGAGGACAATGTGGAGCGGGGCGCCGCTCATGGCCGCTCCTTGATCAGATGGCCCGCTTTCAGGCTGCGCTGTTTCAATATCCTGTAGGTGAGGCCCACGCACACGCCGCCCAGCAGCAGCAGGGTCCATCCCAGCGGCACCTTGAACACCACCAGCAGCGCCACGCACAGCACGGCGGCGGCGCCGCTGAACCAGCCGGGCAGCGGGTGCACGCGCAGCGAGGACGCGAGCTTGACGCCCGTGGCGGCGATCAGGCCGGCAGCCACCGCCGCCATGCCGCGCAGTGCGCCGGCCACGCCCGGGTGGTTGGCGTAGTGCGAATGCAGCACGGCCAGGCACAGCACCAGCAACAAGGGCAGGGTCAGCATGCCGGCCAGCGCCACCATGGCGCCGCGCAGGCCGAAATAGCGGTCGCCGATCATCAGCGACAGGTTGACCACGTTAGGCCCGGGCATCACCTGCGCCACGGCCCAGTCTTCGATGAACTCTTCCTGGGTGAGCCAGCGCTTGCGCTCGACCATCTCGCGCTGGACCACGGCCAGCACACCGCCGAAGCCTTGCAAGGCCAGCAAGGTGAACGAAATGAACAGGTCGGTGAGGGAACTGGGTTGTGGGCGTGGTGATTCTGGCGTCATCTTGGCATTATCACCCCGGTCGTTGCTGCGTGTCCACGCACATCAATTCCGGGTAAGATTTTAATTGTGAAATGATAGGAGCCTGACATTGACTTTACGGCACGGTCGCGCATACTCCCCTAGCGTATCCGCTTGATCTCGATCAAAACCCCTATCTTTTTAGCGAGGCTCATGATGAACGATTTGCACTTTCCCCCGGTGATGCAGCAACAATACCAGCGTAGCGACCAGCACAGCAGCGCCATCGTCGAGCGCGGCATCATCGTGCAATCGACCTTCAACACCGTGTGTGCCATCGAATACCTGCGCTCGCACAACGTCCAGCCGCAAATCATCGAACGGGTGCTGCTCCATCCCGAGCAACGGCGGCAAGCGACCCACTAGTTGCAGGTTTACTTATGCACACATCATGATGGCAAGAATGATTTTTTAAATTTTTCGTGTCGAAAAATATATCAACGTAAGTGCTTGATTTATATAAGGATAAAAACTGCCTGTTGGATGGGCAGTTTGTTGAACCCCGCGCCGTTACAGGCGCGCTTCGTTGTCAATGGGGGGATATCCACATAGATATCCACAGAGCTTGTGGATATCGTAAAAAACGCTTGAGAATCCTGTACTTAGCGATGGTTAGCGAGCATCGGCGACGCTGAGCCGGATCAAAGCGGTTTCTTCAAGGGCTGCATCACGCTGCCGACCACCACGTACGGTGCTGCCGGGTCGTCCACCACGCTGGCGGTCACCCGCAGCCGCAGTTCCTGGCCGTCGCGGCGCCAGGCGGTCACCACGTCGGTCCAGGTTTCGCCCGCGCGCAGCGCGCTCAGCGCGTCGGCCAGCTGGTCGGGCGGATAGGGCGGGGTGTGCAGCAGGCGCAGGTCGGCGCCCACCAGCTCGTGACGGGCAAACTGGAACTTGGCGCAAAACTTGTCGTTGACAGTGGCAATGCGGCCGCGCGCATCGAACGTGGCGATCACCGCGTGCTGATCGACAGCGCCCAACAGCCGTTTTGCATGGTTCAGCTCGGCTTGCAGGGCGCTGGCGTGTTCCTGCGCCTCCTGTAGGGCGGCGTAGGCGCGCAGCGACGAGATCACGGTGGTAAACAGCTTGCGGGTGGTCAGGTCGGTCTTGCACCAGAAATCGTTGATGTCGTAATCGAGGATGATGCTGTGTTCGAGCGCCTGGCCCGGCTGGCCCGTGCGCAGCACGATGCGCACCAGGCTGTTGTGCAGGCTGTCGCGGATTTGCCGCGCCACGTTGAGCCCTGCATCGCTGGTTTCCATGATCACGTCCAGCAGCACCAGTGCGATATCGGGGGTATTGCGCAGCGTGGTCAGCGCTTCCTCGCCGCTGTAGGCATGCAGGAAACTGAGGCGTCGGCCACGGAAGCAGGCGTTGCTCAGAGAAAATTTCGTCACCACGTGGACATCGACATCGTCGTCCACGATCAGCACCTTCCACGGCAGCGGGGCGGCCGCCGCTTCCTTGCTGCCAGCGTGCGGCTCGTCGGCGACAGCATCGCCGTCGTCGATCATCCAGTCTGTATCGTCATCATTTTGATTCATGCACCGATCCCGAAACGAGTTCTTGGAAGAAATTTCGAACCTCTGGAGTTACACTATTCCTCGTGTGCGGATTTGTCAAAGACTTCGCGGCCCGATGTTTCATACACCGTATTTATGCACACAAAAATATTTTTCAAGCAGACTGAAAAAGAAACGGGAGCCCCGTGGCTCCCGCTGTAAGTTATTGATTTTATTCGCCTAAAATATTGCCTTCCGTTTCAGCATTTTGTTGAAACGCCCGCCATTAAAGGCGTTCCCGGCTGTCAAGTGGCGGTTATTCACAAGCTTATCCACAAAACGTGTGGATATCTCTATACCGCGACGATTTCGGACAATTGCTTGCGCACGGCGCCATGCGCCATCACCAGTTCCGGTCCGTCGTGCAGCATGGCGTTGTACTTGGCGCGAAACTCGAGGTCACCCTGTTCGGACGGGCCGATCAGCGCTTCGATGGCGCGCCGGAAGGTCACCGCTTCCTCGGCCGTGACCGGTTCTTCATCGTCAAGGCGCTCATCCATTTGCGCCATCAGGCCCGACATTTTTTGCAGCCAGGCGAAGTTGGGGTGATTGGTGACCAGCTGCAGCAGTTCCAGCGGGCTGCCTACATTGCCAAAATACTGGCTCTCGATGTGGATCAGTTGCTTGTGCAGGTCGCGCAGGGCGCGGCCCAGGTCGGTCAGTTTGGCGCGTTGCGCAGTGTCGTCGATGCTCATGGCGGATTCCTGTTGGTAAGTTGGCTATGGGATGGCCGCAGCTTAGCAGAGTCCCCCCTATGGTGGAGCCTATCTTATTGCAGTGGTGTGGAGTCTTTTCGGTCCCTAATATGAAGCTTCTTTTACACCACTCTGGAAGCATGATGATGAACCCAAAACTCGAAGTCCTGACCCCGCAAAACTCGCAGCTGATCTTCATCGACCAGCAGCCGCAAATGGCGTTCGGCGTGCAGTCGATCGACCGCCAGGTTCTGAAAAACAATACCGTTGCACTGGCCAAGGCCGCCAAGGTCTTCAATATCCCGACCACCATCACCACCGTCGAGACTGAATCGTTCTCGGGCCACACCTACCCTGAACTGCTGGACGTGTTCCCGGGCAAGGACATCCTGGAGCGTACCTCGATGAACTCGTGGGACGACCAGAAAGTACGCGACGCCCTCGCTGCCAACGGCAAAAAGAAAGTGATCGTGTCGGGCCTGTGGACGGAGGTGTGCAATACCACTTTCGCCCTGTGCGCCATGCTCGAAGGCGGTTACGAAATCTACATGGTGTCCGATGCGTCGGGCGGCACGTCGAAAGAAGCGCACGACATGGCCATGCTGCGCATGGTGCAGGCCGGCGTGATCCCGGTGACCTGGCAGCAAGTTCTGCTGGAATGGCAGCGCGACTGGGCCCACAAGGAAACCTATAACGACGTGATGGCCATCGTCAAGGAACACTCGGGCGCCTACGGCATGGGCGTGGACTACGCTTACACCATGGTGCACAAGGCCGCTTCGCGCGCCAACCCGGACCATAAAACCCTGGCGCCGGTCCCCGCAAAATAAGCAGTCAGAACGCGCTGAGCAAGCCGCGCCGGGACGCCACTGTGGCGGCCTCGGTGCGGCTTCCTACGTTGAGCTTGGCAAGAATATTGTTGACGTGGAATTTCACCGTGCCCACCTCGATGGCCGCGCTGCGGGCGATCATCTTGTTGCTCTTGCCGGTGGCCAGGTGCGCCAGGATTTCCAGTTCGCGTGGCGACAGGCGCGCCACGTCGGTCCGTTCGGCCAGCTTGCTGGCGACTTCCGGCGGCAAAAACTGGCGGCCTTGCGCCACGGCGTGGATGCACGCCACGAGTTGTTCCGGGCCGCTGTCCTTGAGCAAATACCCGCGTGCGCCCGCGCGCATGCCCCGGCGCACGTCTTCGTCGCCCTGGTAGGTGGTGAGGATGACGATGCGGGCTGCCTCATCGACCGCCAGGATCTGGCCGATGGCCTCCAGCCCGTGCATCACCGGCATGCTCAGGTCCATGATGGTCACTTGCGGACGATGCTGGCGGTACAGTTCCACCGCGCGCGCGCCGTTATCGGCTTGCCCCACCAGGGTCAGGCCGGGCGTGGCGTCCACCAGGGCGGCCAGGCCGGCCAGGATCAGCGGGTGGTCGTCGGCGATCAGGACGGTAATAAGGTCGGCGTTGGCGTCGGCATAAGTGTTCATCCGGGATGTCCTTTGAGGCTGATGTGAAAGGCGGCGCCATGCGGCTGGCGCGAGGTGGACCAGATGCGCCCGTTATGGGCCTGGACGATGGTGCGGCAGATCGCCAGCCCCAGTCCGGTACCGCCGGGCTTGGTGGAAAACAGCGGGTGGTACAGGCGCTCGGCCAGCTTGGCCGGCACGCCCACGCCGTTGTCTTCCACGCTGATGCGCACGGTGCCGGCAATATCTGCCAGCACCGAGCGCACGTGCAGCTGGCGCGGCCGGGTGTGCACGTCTTTCATCGCCTCGATGGCGTTCAGGACCAGGTTCATCATCACTTGCTGCAACTGCACGCGGTCGGCGCACAGCTGGTGGCCGTTCAGGGACAGGGCGTCGTGGACCTCGATGCCGTGCTTGTGGAATTCGGCGCGCAACATGCGCAGCACTTCGCGCAGCGCTTCATCGAGATCGAACGTGGTGGGTTCGGGATTGGTGCGGCAGGACATGCCGCGGATGCTGCGCACCACGTCGGCCGCAGTGGCGCCGGCATGGCGGATCAGCTGGAGCGCATCGCGCACCCGCTCGGTATTCTGTGATTGCAGGGACATCAGTCCGACTTCGGCCTGCAGCACGATGGCCGCCAGCGGCTGGCTGACCTCGTGCGCCAGGGAGGCGGCAAACTCGCCCATGGACGAGATGCGCGCCAGCCTGGCCAGTTCTTCCTCGGTTTCCCGCAGCGCCTCTTCCGCCTGCAGGCGGCGGGCTTTTTCGGCCAGGTAGCGACGGTACAATTGCTCGTTGTCGAGCGACTGGTCCGTCGCCAGGTCTGCAGGCGCCGGCATCGTGCCTACCTGGCGGCCTGGGTTTGCGCGGCCAGGTGTTCGCCGATGAACCAGCTGTGCAGCTCGTTGCTGCGCACGACCTGGCTGATGATCAGGTCGTTGGTGCCGTCGTCGCCGTTGTCGGCGGCAGCGCGCGCCAGCGGACGGGCTTCGATCAGGATGGTTTCATGGGCGTCCAGCAGGCCGGACAGCTGGGCTGCCGCCGTTTCGCGGCCACGCGGGGCGTTGCGCGAAATGGTCGATTCTTCCACCACGTCCTGCGCCAGGGCGAAGGTCACGCCGCCCAGGGTTTGCACGCGCTCGGCGATGGTGTCCATGATGGCGACCTGCTCGTTGTAGTGCTGGTCGAACAGCAGGTGCAACTGGTGGAAGGTAGCGCCCGACACTTGCCAGTGGGCTTTCTTGTAGGCGTCGCGGATGGCCATGGTGTGGGCCAGCAGGCGGTTCAGGGCGCGCACGCTGTGGGCGCGCGTCTCGGTCGACAGGCCGATGCGCACGTCGGTCAACGAACCGAAATCCTGCAATACTTCCTTGGTGTTTGCTTTGCTCATGATGTGCTTCCTTTAAAAAATGCTTTCTGCCTGCCGATCCATTATGGACCGGGATCGCCATGGCGCTTAGCTCCGAAAGAGTGAGGCAGAAAGTTGAACAGGGGAGGGTTTTGATTACCTCTATCGGGTGATCACGATTGCAGGAATTCCAGCAGATCGGCGTTGAGCTTGTCCTTGTGGGTGGTAGGCAGGCCGTGCGGTGCGCCTTCGTAAATCACCAGCTTGGCATCCTTGATGATCTTGGCCGAGGCCTTGCCGGCGGCGTCGATCGGCACGATCTGGTCGTCGCTGCCGTGTACCACCAGCACCGGCACGTCGATCTTTTTCAGGTCTTCGGTGAAGTCGGTTTCCGAGAACTGCTTGATGCAGTCATACGCGCTCTTGATGCCGCATTGCATGCCCTGGGCCCAGAACGTATCGCGCACGCCTTCCGACACTTTCGCGCCGGGGCGGTTGTAGCCGTAGAACGGCAAGGTCAGGTCCTTGAAGAATTGCGAGCGGTCGGCCAGCACGCCGGCGCGGATGCCGTCGAACACGTCCATCGGCAAGCCGCCCGGGTTGGTTGCGGACATGACCATTTGCGGCGGCACGGCACCCACCAGCACGGCCTTCTTGACGCGCGCGCTGCCGTGACGGCCGATGTAGCGCGCCACCTCGCCGCCACCGGTGGAGTGGCCCACCAGCGTGGCTTCCTTGATGTCGAGGGCGTTCAGCAGCGTGGCCAGGTCGTCGGCGTAGGTGTCCATATCATTGCCGCCCCAGGGCTGGCTCGACAAGCCATGGCCGCGACGGTCATGGGCGATCACGCGGTAGCCTTTGCTGGCCAGGAAGATCATCTGGTCTTCCCAGGCGTCGCTTTGCAGCGGCCAGCCATGGCTGAATACCACGGCAGGGCCGGTGCCCCAGTCCTTGAAATGGATGCGGGTGCCATCTTCGGTGATGACGCTGTCGACTGAGAGATTGCTGTTTGCCATGTTGTGACTCCTTGGTGTGGTGTGAGTGGTGACTACGAAACCAGTGTAGTGATCGCACTGTTGAAAAGCTCCTGCCAAAAGTGCAGGGCCATTGCTAACGTTTGGGTGGGGCGTCCCGTGTCACGGTGATGGCGATCGGGTCGCTGGACGGAAACGATTCGGCCAGGGCTTCGTCGAGGGCGTCCTGCTGGTGCTGCGCTGGCGTGGCGGGCGTTGCCGGCGGGTTTTCCGATGGCGCTGGCGGTTGCTTGGGCTGTTTCATACTGGGCATCTCCTCGGTTAGTTGACGGTGCCGGGCGTGCCGTCATAGTTGAACGGCAGCCAGTCGTAGGCTTTGCCGTTCTGGCGGATGCGGCCCAGGCCGGGGAAGGCGATGTGGGCGGCGCCAATCAGCGTGTGATCGTTGGCCAGCGATTGCAGCAGGCGCGCGCGGGTGGCGGCAGCGTCGGCTTCGCTGCTGTCGTACTTGACGGTCGCTTCGGGGTGTTCGAGCTGGATCGCGGTGACGTGCACAATATCGCCCCAGATCAGCAGCGTCTGGCCGGCGCTCTGCACGCGGTACATGGCGTGGCCCGGCGTGTGGCCGGGCGCCGGCAATGCTTCGATGCCGGCGTCGAGCTGGCCGAATTGTTGATAGGGCTGGTAATGCTGCGACGCCTGGTACGGCGCCACGGCCGCCTTGGCGGCATCAAAAAAGGTCGAGAGGAAGTCGGGCGCCTTGGCCTTGTTGGATGCCGACAGCCAGTAGTCCGATTCGGTTTGCGACAGGCGCAGCACGGCGTTGGGGAATACGGCTTTCCCTTGCGACATGATGCCGCCCGCGTGGTCCTTGTGCAGGTGGGTGAGCAGCACTTCGTCTACCTGCTCCGGCCGGTAGCCGGCAGCGCGCAGGTTGGTCAGCAGCTTGTTGCAGCAGTCGCCGTACAACACGCCAGCGCCGGCATCGACCAGGATCAGCTTCTTGCCGGTGTTGATCAGGAAGGCGTTGATCGAGCCTTGCACCGGCTGCGCCAGGTCGGCCTTGGCCAGGTCCTGCTTGATGATGGACGCCTCGATATGGGTCATCACCGTATCGATGGGGAACGGGTGGCTGCCATCGGAAAGGGCGGTGATTTCGAAGTCGCCCAGCATGGTGCGGTAATAGCCGGGCGCCTGGGTCTTGACCAGCGGCGCGGCGGCCTGGCTGGCCACGGCAATGAGAAGGGTGCAGGCAGCCAGCAGCGGCAGCAGCAGGGTTTTGTTGAGGTTCATGGCGGTCCTTTACGTGTCATCTTGGATGGGAAACGAGGTTCCCGATAGATGAATGGTAAAGGCCCGCGGTGGTGCTGCCACCTCCATTAAGGCGGGGCTAACGATACTGCTTAGATTTCAGTTTCCGCTTCGTCGATGGCTTCGCGCACCTCGTCGGCAAAGCCGAACTGCACGTCGTGGCCGCCCACGCCGTCCTGGTAGAAGAAGTGCACCGGTCCGTCTTCGTCGGCGACGATCCAGGCATCGACTTCGGCGCGCTGGTGGCGGTCGCCGATGCGCACGATGTCGATCTTGTGGCGCTCGCCGGGGGCGAGCAGGTTCTTGACCACGTCCTTGGTGCGGGCGGTGGCCAGCGGGACGTAGTGGGCGGTGTGGCGGTCGATCATGGCAACTCCTTGTGAATTAGGCTGCCGCGAGTGTACCGCGCGCGGGAGCCTGGCACCTCTGCCATTGGGGGAGTTCGGTGCGCCAGCTTACGGTGTGATGCCGTAGGTGGCATACTCGGCATCGATGCCGGGGTCTTGGGCCCGTGCCGCCTCGAGGTCGGCTTTGCCGGCTGCTTGCTGGCCCAGGCGCAGGCGGGCGATCCCGCGCACGAAACGGGAATTGACCTGTTCCGGTCTCAGCTTCAGGGCGTGGTCGAAGCGCTGGATGGCTTCGTCGAATTTACCCAGGCGCAGCAAGATCACGCCTTCGGTATCGAGGCGGCTGGGGGCGTCGGGCTCGTCGGCATTGGCCTTTTGAATATACGTCAACGCCGTGGGCAGGGCGGTGTTGTGGATGGCCATGATCCAGGCGAGGTTGTTGAGCCGCAGCGCGCTGTCCGCCCGGGTGCGCGCTTTCTCGAAGTCTGCGGCGGCCATGGCTGGTTTGCCGGCCATGGCATAGGTCACGCCGCGCTGCGCCAGGAAATTGATCAGGCGGTCGGTGTCGTCGGTGCGTTCCATGGCGTTTTTGTAAGTGGCGATGGCGTCGTCCAGGCGGCCGGCGTTGCGTTCCCAGTTGGCACGTGCTTGCAGCACGACCAGCTTGTCTTCGGCGAGGGCAAGGGCCGAGTCGAAGTCGCGCTGCTTGCCGGCGACGTCGCTGTCCGGGCGCAGCGTGGCGCGCTGCAGGTACAACATGTCGTCGGGCGTGGTCGCCACCCCGCGGGTCAGCACTTCCATGGCCTTGTCCTGGTGGCCGTTCCTGTTGTGGATGAGGGCCATGAGCAGGTACACGCGCGGCTTGTCGCTGAACGCCGTGAGCATCGATTCCAGCCGCTCCAGTGCTGGCGACCACTGCCGCGTATTGATCAGGACCTCGACCTGCAAGATCCGCGTGAAGTACAAGTCCTCGTCACGCGGCAGCAGCCGGTCGATATCGCGCAGCGCCTCCTGGTAATTGCCGCGATACGCCGAGATCGCCGCGCGCAGGCGCAGCAGACGCATCGAATCGGGGTCGAGTGCGGCAGCTTTTTCCAGCATGCTGTCGACCGGTTGGCGGGCGCCGCTCAGCTGCCACAGGTAGGCGCGCATGGCGTAGGCATCGGCATAGTCGGGCTTCAGGGCGATCGCCTGGTCCAGGCTTTTCATCGCCGCCTCCATCTTTCCGTCGAAGTACTGGTTTTCGGCCTGATCGACCAGGGCTTGCTCGTTGAGCGCAGCGACCGCCGGTGCGGTAGACCGGTCGCTGCCCATGTTGGACAGGGTGCGGAATGCGAAGAATACAACCACTAACAAAACCCAGACCCAATACCAGCGAAAGGTGTCGTCAACCGCTGCAGCGCTAGCGATCGCCGTGCGCTTCTGGCCCAGCAGCGCCAGCACGCGGCGCCAGGTGGGCATGTTTTCTTCCATCTTGCGCCAACTGTCGATGGCGTCGAGGTCTGCCACCATGGACAGCCAGTGCGGAAACCGAGCCATCATGCTCTCGATGACCTGCACCTGTAGCGCCAGTTCGCGCCAGGTCGGCATGGCCGGGTCGCGCAAGCGTTGCAGCAACTGCCGCTGCTGCTCGGTTTCGTGATATTCCTGCGCATCGAACAGCCCACGTTCGTCGATGGCCGTGTCGATCAACGTGCCGGCGTAGCCCAGCCCCTGCACCCGGCGGCGGTCGGCCGTCCAGCCGAAGGTATCCACGGCCGCCACCAGCAGCGCCTCGTGGCCGGGCCGCCAGCCTGCGGCCAGCAGCATCGCCACGCGCCGTTCGAACTGCTCGCGCGCGTCGATGCCGAACAGGCGCAAATCGTCCAGGCAGGCTTGCAGCGCTTGCACCCACGGCGTTTCGCTCTCGATCGGACCGTGGGCGGCGGCGGCCAGTGCGGGCAGGCGCTGGCTGAATTCTTCGAAGACGGCGTCGCCCAGTGCTTGCTGGTCTTCACCGGTGGGCCGGGCGGTGGTTGCCGGCGCACCGGTAGCGCCGGCCGCCCCGGCTGCGCCTGGCGCCGTGGTGGCTTCGGCTGTGCGGTCTTCGCCAGCCTTGACTAAGTCCGCGCCGGCGGACGATTCGGTCAATTCGATGCGGTCCACTTCGGCACCAGGCTGCGCTTCGGCCAGTTCGCGCGCCTGTCCGAGATCGTCCTCGTCATCGACAAAATACGCCGGGTTGCGCACCCCGAACAGCGCCGCTTCGTACGCCTCGCGCAGTTCCTGGAAGCCGGCCGCATCGTGCTCCTGGTCGATCAGCTTGAGCTCGCGCGCATAGGCGCGCCGGATCGCGCGCTCGTCGGCATCCCCGGCCAGTGACAGCCGCTGCAAGAATATCGGTTCCATGGCGGCCTTATTGGGGATCGTTGAGTGGCATGACGAAGCTGTCGTGCTCGATATCGTTGAGCATGGCCTCGAACTGCTTGCGCGCCGGTTCGACCACGCGCTTGTCCTGGCTGTCGAGCGCCTGCTCGAACGCCACGATCTGGGCGCCGAACCATTCCCGGCCCTGGCCGCGCATCAGCTGGTACATGCGCTCGGCGCGCGCCAGCAGGGTGCGGTGTTCGATGCGATCGCGCGGGTGGATTTTCAGTTCCGACAGCGAGATCAAGCGCTTGGCGATGTCGTCTTCCGACAGCAGGCCCGGATTGCCTTCGATGACCAGCGTGTGCACGTCGCCGGTGGCGGTGACGGTGGCCTGCACTTGCAGCAGGCCGTTGACGTCGTAGGTAAAGCGGATATCGACGCCGCTGTCGGCAATCGCGCCGCCGGCCAGTTTGACTTTCAGGCTGCCGAGCAGGATGTTATCGCGCGTCAGGCGCGCCTCGCCCTGGAACACGCGCAGCGCCAGCCATTTCTGCTTGTCGCTTACCGGGTGGTACTGCTTGACGCGGCTGACCGGCACCGCCGTGTTGCGCTCGATGATGGGATCGAAATGGCCGGCAGCGAAATTGCGCTCGCCGATCTGCATCGACACCTCGATGCCCAGCGAGTAGGGCGCCACATCGGTCATCACCACTTCGTCGAGCGCGGCGTCGCGCATTTTCAGGCCGGCCTGCACCGCCGCGCCCAGCGCCACCACCTCGTCGGGATTGATGTCGCAGGCGGGAAAGCGGCCGAACATGCGCGCCACCAGCTTGCGCACCACCGGCATGCGGGTGGCGCCGCCAGCGAGCACGATGTTGTCGAGTTCGGAGATTTTCAGGTTGGCGTCGCGCAGCGCGCGTTCGATCGGATCGCGCAGGCGGCGCAGCAGCACAGTGCACACCTGTTCCAGCGCGGCTTCGTCAAGCGCCAGCGTGTACTGGGTGTCGCTGTGATGAATCTCGATGCTGGCGCTGGCCGACTCGCTCAGCGCACGCTTGGCGCGTTCGCACGAGGCCAGCAGGCGCTGCATGAAATAGGCGTCGCTCTTGAGCGTGGCCGGCAGCTGGTGGTGCGCCAGGAAGTGATCGACCAGGGCCAGCACGAAGTCTTCGCCGCCGAGCATATTGTCACCGGCCGAGGCGCGCACTTCCATCACGCCGTCAAACAGGTCGAGGACCGACACGTCGAAGGTGCCGCCACCGAGGTCGAAGACCAGGAAGCGGGTTTCGGCATCGCGCTGGTGGATGCCGTAGGCCAGCGCGGCGGCGGTCGGCTCGTTCAGCAGCCTGTCCACCTTCAGTCCGGCCAGCTGCCCGGCCGCGCGCGTGGCCTTGCGCTGGCTGTCGGAAAAGTAGGCCGGCACGGTGATGATGGCTTCCGTGATGGGCTGGCCCAGCGCCGCCTCGGCGTCTTCCTTGAGCGAGCGCAGGATCAGCGCCGACAATTCCTCGGGCCGGAAATCGCGCTGGCCCAGCCGCAGCGTGCGGTCGCTGCCCATGTAGCGCTTGAACACGGCAGCGGTGCGGTCGGGATGGGTTTGCAGCCGTTCGCGGGCAGCCCGGCCGACGAGGATGGTGCCATCCTCGTCGACACTGACACACGAAGGCGTCAGGATTTCTCCCAGGCTGTTGGGGATCAGGCGCGCGGCGCCTTTTTCCCATACTGCGATCAAGCTGTTGGTGGTGCCTAAATCTATCCCGACGATCATTATTAGTGCTCAGCAAAAATAGTTATGCTAGCACAAGTTGTAAACTTTGAAACGGTGTTGTTGCCCTGTGAAGATCAGGAGAAATGCACCAGGCCACGTCGCGCCGCCACCATGGCCGCCTCGGTACGGGTACAAACGTTGAGCTTGGACATGATGCTCTTGACGTGGAACTTGACGGTGCCAACGCCGATGCCAGCGGCGCGGGCGATCACCTTGTTGCTCATGCCGGTGGCCAGGTGGCCGAGGATGTCGCGTTCGCGCGGGGTCAGCTGGTTGCCGTGGATGCGGCTGGCAAGCTTGATCGCCATTTCCGGCATCATGTATTTTTTACCGGACAGCACGGTGTGGATGCAGGCCATCAGGTCGTCGAGCGGCGCGCTCTTGGCCATGTAGGCGCTGGCGCCGGCGCGCATGCCGCGGTCGGCTTCGTCCTCGCCTTCGTGCCCGCTGAGGATGATGATCTTGGCACCGGGGTGGCGCGCGCTGATGCGGCCGATCGCTTCGATGCCGTCGCAGTCGGGCATGTTCAGGTCCATCAGCAGCAGGTCCGGTTGCAGGCGGTCGCACATTTCCATCGCCTGCATGCCGGTGGCCGCCTGGCCCAGCAGTTTGAACGCGTCCTGCTTTTCGATCAGCGACGCCATGCCGGCGCGGATCAGCGGGTGAACGTCGGCGATAACGATGGATGCGGAAGTCAAGGTATTCATGGTCGTGCTCCTCGTGTGGTTGGATGAGCACATTCTCCGCAAAGCCGCCGGTTACGGATAGTTATACAAAGGTATGGTGAATCGGTTAAAAAGGTTAAACCCACCACGGCGCTTACCCTAAAGGGTGAGTGCCGCCTGTCCCTCAAGCACTCGTCGCCGGTTTCAGCGCCTGGTATCGTTCGAGGAAAAGTTCGTAAGCCCGCTCCGGCCCCACCGGCACGATGGTCGTTGCGGCTGGTGGCGGCAGGTGGCCCCATTCCATCCAGGCCGGCGGCAGCAGGTCGCGCAGTTCGGTGGCCATGCACACCAGGTCGGCGTGCTTGATGGCGGGCACCTCGTCGTTGAATTCAAAGCGCTTGCGCAGCGCCTGCTTGACGGGATGCAGGCGTTCTTTGACATAGTCCCGGCCGAGCATCACCTTGACCGGCGACGGCCAGTCCCCGAGGAATTCCTCGCAGTCGTGCATCAGCGCGGCGTATGCGTGTTCGGGCGCCACCAGGCGCGAGCACATGATCGAATGTTCGGCCACCGAGTACCAGGGCCGGGCAGCGCCGCCCCAGCGCGGCTGCGAAGCGAGGCACAGCGCAATGTCGGTGATGGGCATACCGGTGGCGTCGGGCGCCAGCAGGCTGAGGACGAAGCCGGAGGGCAGCAGGATCGAGGTCCTGCCATCGGGTTTCTGGTGGTCGTGATCAGTCATCGCCAGATCGTACACCAGCAGCCGGCAATTCTATTTCACGATTAAAACCTAGGCCTGGCCGAGCAGATCACGCACCTGGCGATAACTCGACGCGGCAGCATTACCGGCCTGGAGCGTGGCGATGATTGCCGCTGCCGGATTCGGTTTGGCGGTTTGAATCTTGCCGAGGTAGTCGGTCAAGAGCTCGCGGTAGGCGGCCAGGTCGGTGATCTCCTTGTCGCCGTAGTGGCCTTTGACCGGGGTGTTGACCGCCTTGCCGCTTTCCGACAGGAGCTTGGTTATCTCCATGACGTTCTTCACCCCATCCTGTGACAGGCCCTCGATTTGCGGCAGGATGTAATAGATCGGGCCGGTCGGCTGGGTTTTCTGGGGGACGGGGATACCCGCCGATTCCATGAACTTCTCCATTTCCTCGCGCGCCTTGTTGCCCTCCGCCCGCACCCTGGCGATTTCCGCCTTGATCTCGGGCGTCTGTACTACGGGTTTGGCCAGGTATTTCTCGTTCTTGCCAGTCGCAAAATAGACGCCGCGTGGTTGCACAGCCGGTGCCGTGCCAGGCGCGGCGGCATCGTTCGATACCGTGGCAGGTTGGGCCCAGAACGGGTGCAGCGGTATCGGTGCAGGCTTCACTTCTCCGCTTTTAAGCTTGCCCATGTAGTCAGTCAAGATGGCTTGATAGGCGGTCAGGTCGGTAATTTCCTGCTCACCGTAGCGCCCTCTGACCGGGGTGTTAACCGCCTTGCCACTTTCCGCAAGCAGCTTGGTCATCTCCATCACATTCTCTGCGCCGTCCAACCAAAGATCGTCGATTTGCGGCAGGATGTAATAGATCGGGCCGGTCGGCTGGGTTTTCTGCGGGACGGGGATACCCGCAGATTCCATGAACTTCTCCATTTCCTCGCGCGCCTTGTTGCCTTCCGCCCGCACCCTGGCGATTTCCGCCTTGATCTCGGGCGTCTGTACTACGGGTTTGGCCAGGTATTTCTCGTTCTTGCCAGTCGCAAAATAGACGCCGCGTGGCTGCTTAGCGGATGGTGCGCCTGGTGTGCCGGGATCGTTCGCTACCACAGGGGTATTTGCCTGTGACGGCGGCGCTACGGGACTCGCCGCTTCTCGCGCGAACGCCACTTTTTGCTCGACCGCCAGGTTCGCTGGTTGGGCGACGACCGTCGGGTGCTGGTCAGCGCTTTTGACCGCAGCGCGCACCGGTGTTGTAAATGTCACGCTTGGGCTGATGCTGCCGGAAATTGTCGTCATGGTTCGTTCCTTTTTTCAGTACGCTGGCGCTGCCGGGTGGTCGCCATTAAACAGACTCATGTGTGTTTTATCGACAACATGCGCGGTAACTTTAAGGTCGCGGTGTTAAAAACTCAACGGTTTGATCCGGTCGAACGTGCTGAACAGCAAATTAATTTTGGGCAATATAAAGTTTTGCCTTACACTAAAAAGCCTGTTCTTCTTTTAATATGGATTAGCAAATGGCAACACGGCCTCCCTATATTTACCAAGGCGGTTCGGCGCTGATGCACTCGCCGCTGCAACTGAAGAACGCCGAGATGGTCGGCTTCTTCATCAAGGGCGACAGTGCCCGCCTGCAGGCCACGCTCGACGACACGCTCAACCGCGTGGCCGGCGCACGCATGCGCTTCAAGGCCATTTCACCGTATGTGCTCACCACATTTACGCGTGTTAACCACGCCAATTCGGCCGTCCCGGTGGACCAGGCCAAGGGCTGGATCACCGAGATCGACATCGTCACCTGGATCATGGTGGGCGCCATGGACGCCGAGGGCGAACTGGCCCACATCTACTACTACCCGGCGCATATTTTTGTCGATGACGGCATGGCGCTGATCAACGGCCGCGAACTGTTCGGCTATCCGAAATACCTGTGCGAGTACGAGATTCCCACGGCGGGCGCCGAGCCGCTGCGCTGTGCGGTCGCCGCCAAGGGCTTTCACCCGTTTTCGCCTGAAACGCGCATCGCCATGCACCCGTTATTGGAGGTCAACGCCACCGAAAAGACCGGCATCGAAAAACCCGTGCACAGCGTGCTCGATCTGATCGAAGAGGCGCTCGAACTGTTCCTGTCCATCCCCGATTTCTTCAACCTCGACGTGGCCGGCTGGGACGACATCATTTCGCTCCTGCGCAACCCGCGCATCGACCAGATTTTCCTGAAACAGTTCCCGGACAGCGCCGGCGTCAAGGCCGTGTACCAGGCTATCCTGGCCGCACCCGCCACGGTCGAAAAAATCCACGGCGGCAAGCTGCTCGGCTACGAATACCAGGCCGTGCTGCACGCGTTCGACAGCTTCCCGCTCGACCAGACTCTCGGTTTCAAGCTCGGTGCGCAAGACGCCATCCTGCCGTTCAACCTCAACTTCGATTTCACCGCCCAGCCGGGTGAGGAACTGGTCGACAACTCGACCATCGCGCCGCAAAAGATCGCCGTGCTCGGCGGCGGCGTGTCGGCCATGACCGCTGCCTACTACCTGAGCGACCAGCCGGGCTGGCAGAACAACTACGACATCACCGTGTACCAGCAAGGCTGGCGCCTGGGCGGCAAGGGCGCCAGCGGGCGCAACGCCCAATACGGCCAGCGCATCGAGGAACACGGCCTGCACATCTGGTTCGGCTTCTACACCAACGCCTTCAAAATGATCAAGCAGGCGTATGGCAGCCTCAATCGCCCGGCCGGCGCGCCGCTGGCCACCTGGCAGGATGCCTTCAAGCAGCACGACTACGTGGCGCTGTCGGAAGACGTGGGCGGCCACTGGCGCAACTGGTCGATCGTGTTTCCGACCCTGCCGGGCGTGCCGGGCGAGGGCGACCAGGAGATCACCTTGTGGCAGCTGGCGGTGGCCATGGTCGGCTGGATCGAAAAATGGATCAAGAGCCTCGACCGCCTGACCGAGGCGCTGGACCTGGAAGACCACCCTCACCACACTGGCATCGTGCCCGACTGGCTGTATCACCTGGCCGAGGGCGTGGCCAATACCGTCGGCGAGCTGGCCGAAGATTTCAAACTGCTGGGCAGTGCCTTGTCCGGCATGGTGGCCAACCTGTCGCCCGATACGCGCCGCCACACCGAGCTCGAGCACCATGCGCTGGCCGGCGTGATGGCCGGCGTGCGCACGCGCCTGCACAGCCGCTACGGCACGCTGCTGGCGCGCGCCGACAGCGGCAAGCCAGGTGGCAAGGGCGGCGCCGGCGCCGACATCATGGACGACGTGCGCCGCCTGTTCATTTGCATCGACCTGGGCACCACGGTCATGAAAGGCGTGTTCGATGACGGCGTGATCAGGAACGGCTTCGACGTGATCAACGACATCGACTTCCGCGCCTGGCTGCGCAAGCACGGCGGCCACGAAGAACTGTCGGTCAACTCGGCGCCGGTGCGCGGCTTTTACGACCTGGTGTTCGCCTACGAGGGCGGCGACTTCGGCAAGCCGAACATCGAGGCCGGCACGCTGCTGCGGTCCATGGCGCGCATCGGCCTGTGCTACAAGGGGGGCATCATGTTCAAGATGCAGGCCGGCATGGGCGACGTGGTGTTTACGCCGCTGTACGAGGCGCTGGTGGCGCGCGGCGTCAAGTTCAAGTTTTTCCACAAGGTCGAGGAACTGGTGCCCGACGGTGCGCAGATCGGCAGCATCCGCATGACCGAACAGGTCACCATGGCCGCCGCCGGCGACGATTACTACCCGCTGGTGGACGTCAAGGGCCTGGCCTGCTGGCCCAGCCAGCCGCTCTACAGCCAACTCGATCCTGACCAGGCCGAGCTGCTGCAAGTGAAAGAGATCAACCTCGAATCGCATTGGACCGACTGGCCGCAGCAGTACCAGGAACGCTTCGGCAAGCCGCTGCCCACGCATACGCTCAGGCGCGGCGTCGATTTCGACCAGGTGGTGTTCGGCATTTCGATCGGTTCGCTGCCGGCGCTGTGCCCGCAGCTGCTGGCGCAAAGCCCGGCGCTGCTGGCCACGTCCGAGCACGTGAAAACGGTGGCCACGCAGGCCTACCAGGTGTGGCTGGACAAGGACCTCACGCAGATGGGCTGGAGCCACCAGCCGGGTGGCCAGCAGCCGGTGCTCAGCGGCTTTACCGAGCCATACGACACCTGGGCGCCGATGGACCAGCTGCTGGTGCGCGAGGACTGGCCGGCCGGGGCCGAGCCGCGCAACGTCTCGTACTTCTGCAGCGCGCTGACGGTAAGCGACTACCCGCCGGCCACCGATACCGGTTTTCCGGCGCGCATGGCGCTGCAGGCGAAGGATGGCGCGATCAACCAGCTGAGCGGCGAGATCGCGGCGCTGTGGTCGGCGGCGGGGCCGGCCGGCGCCTTCCCATGGCAGTGGCTGGTCGATGGCACCGGCGCTACTGGCGTGCAGCGTTTCGACGCCCAGTACTGGCGGGCGAACGTCGATCCGTCGGAGCGTTACGTGATGTCGGTGGTAGGCAGTACGAAATACCGGCTGCGCACCGACCAGTCGGGCTTTGGCAACCTGTTCCTGACCGGCGACTGGATCAAAACCGGCCTCAATGCCGGTTGCGTGGAGGCGGCGGTAATGGCAGGCATGCAGGCCGCGCGCGCAATCAGCGGCTACCCGCTTGATATTGATGGAGAAACAGACTTTATTTGAAGGGAAAAAGAGGCGCGGTGTGGCTAAATCGTTAGCTTAAGAGCCGTCATTCCCGCGCAGGCGGGAATCCATGCTGAGCGTCACAATGACGCGCCGTATGTCGACGGCTCTGGCAACTCAACGGCTCTTGCCACTATGGCTATCGGCCCGGGCGCCAGCTGCGTTGTAGCGATGCGTGGTTTGCGCGGCTGCCGCAGCGGCGTCCTGCTTGCTGTCGTGGTAGCTGCGGCCCAGGTTGCCCTGGCGTACGCTCTGCTCGGAGCGCGCGGGCTGGCGGCCGTGCTGCTCGTGGTTGGTCGTGGGGTTGTCGTTGCCGGGATGGCCCACGGCGTGGTTGCCGCTCTCGGACATGCCCTGTTCCATCGGATCGTAATCGTCGTGCGGCATATTGGCGCCGGGTTTGAAACCGCGTTTGTTCGCTTGGCTCATGATAATTCTCCTGGAAGTGCGGGACTGATCACGTTGATTTAACATTCTCATTGCCCGAACTCACAGTGTAAGCCGCGCTGAAGCGCGGGCGCGTAGGTGCACACGCCGTTCCCTTGTAGGAAGCTTCGTCAGGAAACTATCGTGCAGATTGTCAGGCCAGCGTGGCCATCACCTCACCCAGGCGCACCGGGCCGGCCGGCTGCCATGCCGGATTGAAACGCAGCGTGTCTTTCGGAAACAACATCACCACGGTGGAGCCGAGCAGGAAACGGCCCAGCTCGTCGCCTTTTTTCAGCACGATGTTCTTGTCGTCATAAGTCCACTCGGTGACCTTGGGCAGGCGCGGCGGATTGACCAGGCCGTGCCAGGCAGTCGCCATGCTGCCGACGATGGTGGCGCCCACCAGCGTCATCACGAACGGCCCGTGGGCCGTCTCGAACACGCACACCACGCGCTCGTTGCGGGCGAACAGGCCGGGGATGCCGCGCGCGGTCGTGGGATTGACCGAGAACAGCTCGCCCGGTACATAGATCATGCGGGTGAGCTTGCCATCGACCGGCATGTGGATGCGGTGGTAGTCGCGCGGGCTCAGGTACAGGTTGGCAAAGCTGCCATGTTGAAACTTGGCGGCCAGCGCCGCATCGCCGCCGACCAGCGCGGTGGTCGTAAACTTGTGGCCCTTGGCCTGGAAAATCTGGTCGTCCTCGATGGCGCCGAACTGGCTGATGCGGCCGTCAACCGGGCAGACGAACGCGGCGTCGGCCAGCGGCCGGGCATCCGGGCGCAAGGCACGGGTGAAGAACTCGTTGAAGCTCGCGTAACTGGCGATGTCCGGATTCAAGGCCTCGCCCATGTTGACGTCGTAACGGCCCACGAACCAGCGTATCAGGCGAGTGGTCATGGCGCCGCCCTTGGCGCCGGCCACGCGGCCGGCGAAGTTGGTCAGCGCTCCCTTGGGAAGCAGGTATTGGGGCAAAACGGCTAGGCGGTCGGACACGATGGCATTCCAATAACGAAGGGACGATCGCGCATTATAAACGCATCGCCAGTGTTGTAGCGAAGTCACGCTGGGGTAAGATTTTTACCAATCGGCATGACGAAATTTCGCCAAAGTGTCGCATCGAAGACATTGCGCCAGGGGAAGTCATCAATGTTTAACTTGGGCAATGCATAATGTCACATCCCATCGTTTTCCTACTGCCTACCCATGTCCAAGCCCGCCTTGCGCCCGATCGCCGCAGCCATTGCTTCCCTTTCCTTGTTGCTTGCCGCCGACGCGGCCCACGCCGACGACGCACCTGACGTCGTCAAGGCCAAGCTCGTCACTGCAGCGACACCGGCCATGCAGATGGTGACGATCAAGGGCAGCGCTGCCACCTACGACGCGCGGCGCGACGACACTGCCAGCAAGGTGGTGGTCAACAGCGAAGAAATCCAGAAATACGGCGACACCTCGGTCAACGACGTGCTCAAGCGCCTGCCCGGCATTACCGTTGGCGGCGCGGCCGGCCGTGGCGGCGGCGAAATCCGCATGCGCGGGCTCGGCGCCGGCTACACCCAAATCCTGATCAACGGCGAAAAAGCGCCGGCCGGCTTCTCGATCGACAACCTGGCGCCCGACGTGATCGAGCGCATCGAGGTGCTGCGCGCGGCCAGCGCCGAGTTCTCCACCCAGTCGATTGCCGGCACCATCAATATCGTGCTGAAGAAAACGGTACAGCTCGACCAGCACGTGTTCAAGCTCAGCGGCGCCAAGGGCAGCACTTTCAGCTCGCCGAGCGCCAGCATCCAGTGGTCGGACCGTGATGGCGCCATGTCGTATTCGATGGGCGCCAATGCCTGGCGCTACCAGTACGACCGCACCACGCCCAGCTATGAAACCGGCACCGATGCGGCCGGCGTGGCCGATGTGGCCCGCGCGTCCACCTGGTCCGACCACGGCCGCTCCGACGGCTTCAACCTGTCGCCGCGCATCAACTGGGCGCTGGGCGACGGCGACACGCTGACCTGGCAGACTTTTATCAACTACAACACCTTCTCCAGCGACAGCCAGAGCCTGACCAGCGTGGAACTGGCCGCCGACCCCGGCCCCGACTACGACCGCATCGACGGCAATTTCAACAGCCACAACGGCTTTGCCCGCACCGACCTCAACTGGGTAAAGCAGTTGCAAGAGGGCGCCAAGCTCGACGCCAAGTTCGGCGTCAACGGCCTGCGTAACAACTCCGACAGTTTCAACCTGGGCAGCAAAGAGGGACGGGCGCCGACGCTCGAGCGCACGGTGGCGTCCAAAACCACCGAGCAGGGCTTCAGCAGCCAGGGCAAGTATTCGCGGCCGCTGGTGCTGGGCGCAGCCCACGACGGCGAGCAGGCGCCCGAGCACGCGCTGTCGCTGGGCTGGGACGTGGGTGTGACCGACCGCGACGACCACCGCCGCCAGCGCGAAGCGCCGATCGCGGGCAGCAATCCGACCAACCTCGACGAGGACTTCTCCGCCCGCATTACCCGCGTGGCGCTGTTCGGCCAGGACGAGTGGAATATCACCGCACGCTGGTCGATGTACGCCGGCGTGCGCTGGGAGGGCTACCAGACCGAGATCGACGGCGCCGGCTTCGACCCGGTCAGCCAGCGTTCCAGCGTGCTCAGCCCGCTGTTCCAGACCCTGTACAAGCTGCCCAACAAGAAGGATCAATTGCGCCTGGCGCTGACCCGGACCTACAAGGCGCCGGCCACCGCCAACATGGTGCCGCGCAATTTCATCTCGGCCAACAACAGCCGACTCGACCCCGACCGCCGTGGCAACCCGCGCCTCAAACCCGAGGTGGCGTTGGGGCTCGACGCGTCGATCGAACATTATTTTGAAGACGGCGCCATGCTCAGCGCCAGCGCCTCGCTGCGCCAGATCGACGACTATACCCACAACGTGCTGATGCAGGAAGACGAGCGCTGGCTGGCGATGCAGGTCAACGATGGCCGGGCGGAAACGCGCGGCATCGAACTGGAAGCGAAGTTCCCGCTACGCACGGTGTTCGAGGCCGCCCCGGCGCTCGACGTGCGCGCCAGCGTCAGCCGCAACTGGTCACGCGTGGACAGCGTGCCGGGACCGGATAACCGACTGGACCAGCAAGTGCCACTGAGCGCCACCGTGGGCCTCGATTATAAAAGCGCCGATGGCGAACTCAGTACCGGCACCAGTTTCAGTTTCCGTAACGGCGGTTTGGCGCGCCTGACCGATAGCCAGAGCGGATACAACCCGGTGCGGCGCGATCTTGACGTATATGCGCTGTGGAAAATCGATCCCCGTAATAATGTGCGGGTGGCGGTATCGAATTTACTGGCGCAGGATTACACCACTGAATCGCTGTATGCCGATGCCCAGGGAGCCTCGGCCCGTTCCACCACCAATGCCGGAGAAACCCAGTTCCGGGTAACGGTGGAGCGCCGGTTTTAAGTTTCCTCCGCCCGATATTCATCGGGCGCGTTCCCCGGTTCAAATCCTTAATCGATTCGCCGCCGCAATGATACCGGTCGAACCCGCGTTCGATAGGCGACGGGTTTTGTGGAAAAACTCGCGATTTATAGTTATATTGGTATTTGTACCGTGCGCCACTGGAGAATTACGGCAAAGTTATGGTAAATTGCGCCTATAAAATTCTCACACATTCTCACTTGTGGTTTTTTAGCGAACAACCCACCGATAAGAAGGATTCAAGATGACGACCTATCAAGAGTACAAAGCCAAAATCGCCGAGCTGGAAAACCTGGCTGAAAACGCCCGCAAGAACGAAGTGACCAAAGCCAAAGAACAAATCGCCACCATCATGCGCGATTATGGCCTGACCATGGCCGACCTGGGCACCGTGGCCAAAGCCAAGCCCGTCAAAACCCGCGCACCGGTACCGACCAAATACCGCGACGAAGCCACCGGCCAAACCTGGACCGGCCGTGGCCGCGCGCCTAAATGGCTCGAAGGTAAAGACAAAAACCAGTTCCTGATTAAGTAATTCGGTATTGGTTTTTGCAACCCTTGTTGCAATCAAAGGCACGCTGCTCGCAGTCGCACGGTGTGCCTTGCATTTTCTACCTCTTTATATAAAGCCGTTGCTTTTCTGTTGAAAGGCGAGCGCGCCCAAGCCGGCCGCGGCACTTTCGTGCGATGATGGCGGCATGCCTTCGATTCCTCTTTTCCCCCTCAACACCACTCTGTTCCCTGATGGACATTTGCCGCTGCAAGTGTTTGAAGTGCGTTATCTGGACATGGTCAAGCGCTGTATAGGACAAGACGAACAATTTGGCGTGGTTTGCCTGCTCGAAGGCAGCGAAACCCGGGTACCCGATCAGCAAGATACTTTATCGGGCGGCGGTACCATGGCCAGGATTACCGAATGCGTTACACCGATGCCGGGACTGTTGCAGATATCATGCGTGGGCACCACGCGTTTCCAGGTGCGTTCGGCGCACCAGTTGAAACACGGTTTATGGATGGCCGATGTCGATATCCTGGCCGAAGATATGGTGGTGCCAGTTCCCGCCGAACAGCAGGACGTGGCCAATGCGCTCGGTTCCCTGATACGTTCGTTACAAAAAAAACAGATCTCGATATCGAAAATGCCGTTGTCGCCACCGTATAGATTAGATGAGGCCGGTTGGGTGGCGAATCGCTGGTGCGAATTACTGCGTTTGCCGCAGGAAGAAAAACAGCGCCTGCTGTTGCAGGAAAATCCGGTGCTGCGCCTGGAATTAATCCAGGACGTGCTCAGCGAAAATGGCTTACTCGATCAACAGTAAAAGATAATTAATCGCCGGGATGTACGGAGGGGGCGTTATCGAGCGCATGAACCCGCACCGACCACATCACGCCCGCCACCAGCAACAGCATGGCTGCCACTTCCAGCACGCGCGGCCATTGCTGGTGAAAGATAAAGCCATAGCCGAGCGCGAACAGCGTTTCAAATAAAATCAGCTGGCCCGACAGCGTCAGCGGCACGCTGCGGCTGGCGATATTCCATAAATGATTGCCGATCACGGATGCCCCCAGCGCCAGCACGGCGTTGATGATCCAGAATAATGTCCAGTCGCGGCCGCTTGCCACCGCGCCAGCGCCGGTCACGTCGCCATGGAATACGGCCAGCGCCACGGCGGCAATCGCCAGCGCGATCAGGCCGCTGGACACGCCATACAGCGCCGACCATTCGCCGCTGCTGAAATGGGGATTGCGCTGGAGGTAGCGGGCATTGTCCACCGAATACCAGGTCCAGCACAGCAGCGCGCCGACGGCGCAGGCCACGCCGGCCAGTTTGATTGGCAGGGTGGCGCCCGATCCTGCGTCATGCGAGAACACATCGAGATTGATACAGGCGATGCCAGCGGCCACCAGCAGCAGCGGCCACGCCAGCTGGCGCAGCGGCACCGCGCCGTGGTCCTTGCGGCCCATCAGGGTGACGGTAATCGGCAGCACGCCGATGATCAGCGACGTGGCGGACACGCCCGCCAGCTGCACGCCCAGCGCCAGCAACATGTAATAGACGATATTGCCGGCCAGCGCGTGCTTGACCATGGCGATGATATCGCTGCGGTCGAGCCGGCGCAGCAGCGGCGGCAGGCGCCCGCCCAGCAGGCTGGCGGCGATCAGGCCATAGGCAATGTAGCGTCCGCACGCCATTTCCAGCGGGGTGAACGCGGTGAGGTAGGCGGGCACGATGAACACCATGCCCCACATGGCCCCGGCCAGCAGGCCGCACAGCACACCGTTGAACACCCGGTTCGACATCTCAATAACCCCGGCACAGCCAGCCGATGGCGGCCAGGTTGACCGCCACCGTCAGCCAGAACTTGACCTGGAACGATGTCTTGGCGGTCTTGTGGCGCAACCGGCGCTGGGCCAGCCAGCCACCGGGCCAGCCGCACAGCAAGCCGATCAGCAGCAACACGCGCTCGGGGATGCGGCGCTCGCCGCGCCGGGCGGCAGCCTTGTCGACCGCGTAGACCATGTAGCAGACCACGCTGGCCACCGCATACACCGAGGCCAGCCACATGGCCAGCAGTGGCCACATGGTTCCCGCTGCGAGCGCAGGCACGCTCAGAAGTACGACAGGCCGAGCGCGGCCTTCACTTCATCGGCGGTCCTGGCCGCCACTTCGCGCGCGCGGAAGGTGCCTTCCTTGAGCATCTGCATGATGTAACCCTTGTCCTGGGCCAGTTCCTCGCGGCGCGCGCGGATCGGCGCCAGCATTTCCTGCAGCACCACTTCCAGGCGCTTCTTGACGATCGAGTCGCCCAGGCCGCCGCGCACGTAATGCGCTTTCATCTCTTCGAGCTTGTCCTTTTCCGGATCGAAGGCGTCGAGGTAGATGAAGGCGACGTTGCCTTCCAGGTGGCCGGGATCTTCCACGCGCAGGTGCAGTGGGTCGGTATAGACCTTCTTGACGGCAGCGGTGATGTCGGCGGCGGTGGCGCCGAGGTTGATGGTGTTGCCGAGCGACTTGCTCATCTTGGCCTTGCCGTCGGTGCCCGGCAAGCGGCCGATTTCCGGCACCAGCGCCTTGCACTCGACCAGGATCTCGCGGTTGGCCAGGCGGTTGAAGCGGCGCACGATTTCGTTGGTCTGCTCGATCATCGGGATCTGGTCTTCACCGACCGGCACGATCGACGCCTTGAATGCCGAAATATCGGCCGCCTGCGAAGCCGGGTAGGTGAGGAAGCCGGCCGGAATGTCGCGCTCGAAACCGCGCAGCACGATTTCGGCCTTGACGGTCGGATTGCGCTCGAGGCGCGCCACGGTCACCAGGTTCAGGTAGTAAAAGGTCAGTTCGGCCAGTTCCGGAATTTGCGACTGGATCAGGATGGTCGATTTGGCCGGGTCGATGCCGACGGCCAGGTAGTCGAGCGCCACTTCCACCACGTTGCGGTGGACCTTGTTGACGTCTTCCATATTGTCGGTCAACGCTTGCGAGTCGGCCAGCATGATGAATTGCTTGTAGTCGTCCTGGTACGTGACGCGGTTGCGCAGGCTGCCCACGTAGTGGCCCAGGTGCAGCGGGCCGGTCGGGCGGTCGCCGGTGAGGATCACGGTCGGGCCCTTGGCCGCAGCGGTATTGGTGGCACCGGGTGCGGAGGAGATAACTTGGGACTGGTCGGGCTGGTTCATCGGGCAGTATTCCTTGGGTTGCCCAAGTCCGGCTCGACGCATAAAAAACGCCACCAGACGAGGGCGGCGTTGATAAAAATATCACATCACTATGGGTAAGCAGTGGCCGCGCTAGCTAGGAGCGACGCCAATTCAGCAGCAATGTGGTGAAAGAATTCATGGCCCGTATGGTTGCAGTTCGGCGGCGGTCTGTCAAGGCCGGTCCGTTGCATGCGGATGCGTGGCGAAATACCGCCGCGCCGCCACGATGGCCGCTACCTGCATGGCCGCGCACAGGAAGAAGGTGGCGCCGATGCGCCAGTCGCCGGCCGGCAGCCGGCTCACCTGGGCCAGGATGAAAGACCCGAGCAGCGGCATCACGATCACGCCGGCGCTGCTGATCGACTGCAGCGACCCCATCAACTCGCCCTGTTCATTGGCCGGCGTGGCGCGCGAGACCAGGCTTTGCAGCGCCGGGCCTGCGGCAAAGGCCAGCACATTGCAGACGATGATGGCGTACATCATCCAGCCTTCGGTGGCCAGGCCATAGGCCAGGTAGGCCACCGCGCCCGAAATGATGCCCAGCACCGACAGCCTGACTTCGCCCCAGCGCTTGATCAGCACTCCGAGCAGGCCGGCCTGCACGACGGCAGCCGTCAACCCCACGCAGAATAGCGCGAAACCATTCTGGCCCGGCGACCAGCCAAAACGGAACGTGGTGTACAGCACCCAGGTGGTGTTGAGCATCATCTGCGCGCAGGTGACCAGGGTGAAGGTGACAACCAGCCCCCGGATGTCGGTGCGCCGTGCCAGCTTGATCAGCGAAGTGAAAGGATTGAGGCGCGCCTTGTCAAACGGCGGGCGCACACCCGGCGCCAGCGATTCCGGCACCACCAGGTAGCCGTAAATGAAATTGGCGGCCGACAGGCCGGCGGCCACGTAAAACGGCAGGTGGATATTGACGCTGCCGAGCAGACCGCCCAGCATGGGGCCGCAGATGAAACCGAGGCCGAAGGCCGCGCCCACCTTGCCAAAGCTCCTGGCGCGGTTCTCGGGCGTGGAGATGTCGGAGGCATAGGCCGCCGCCACCGACATGCTGGCCGACGACATGCCGCCGATCACGCGGCCGATGAACAGGCAGGCCAGGTTGGGCGCCCAGGCGGTGGCAAGAAAATTCGCGCACATGCCGCCCATCGAATACAGCATCACCGGGCGCCGGCCCACGCGGTCGGACAAGGCGCCCAGCATGGGCATGAACAGGAACTGCATCAGGCCGAAGGTGGCGCTCATCACGCCGTACCACAGCGACTGCTCGTCGCGCGAGGATGTGAACTGGCCGACCAGCACCGGCAGCACCGGCACGATCAGGCCCACGCCCAGCATGTCGATGAACACGCAGATCAGGATGAAATTGAGGTTGCCAGCCTTCTGCACTATGCCCACTCTTCGGCAAAGCGGTCGCGGAACGCCAGCAGTTCGTCAAGGCGCTCCTGGCCCAGGCGGCGGCCGGTGGCGGTCTGCATCTTGCCGGGCAGGGTGGCGAGCTTGGTCTCGATATGGTCGAGCGCATAGGCGCGGTCGTCGCGGTCGCGGTGTTGCGCCAGCGGATCGCGGCTGTGCGCCAGGCTCGAACCCATGCGGCCGGCGATATAAAACAGCCGCGCCAGGCCCACCGCGCCCAGCGCATCGAGGCGGTCGGCGTCCTGCACGATCTGCGCTTCGATGCTGTTGGCGGGCAGGTTGGCGGAAAAACTGTGGCACTCGATGGCGTGGGCCACGGCGGCCAGTCGCTCGGCCGGAAACTCGCGCGCACCGAGTTCGCGCACGGCCAGCACGGCAGCCTGGCGCGAGGCCAGGTGGCGTTCGGGATGATTCTTGGGCAGGTTGACCAGGTCGTGCAGGTAGCAGGCGGCCAACACCACCAGCGCGTCCGCTTCTTCGTGCTGGGCCAGCAGCAGGGTGGCGTTGCGCCACACGCGGTGCAGGTGATTCATATCGTGCGCACCGTCGTCGTCCTGGCGCGCGCCGGCCAGGGCAATCAGGCGCGGCTGCCAGTAATCGAGCAAGCTATCCATGACACTCCGCAATCAAAACACCATCATACCTTGCTCGGCGATGAATTTTGTGCGATGGAGCGCTTTAGCTAAGAATAGTTGGTGCTTGGAAACTTTACATGAGGTAACATTGGGGTATATTTTTAGTGAAGGATTATCGCCATGAACAGCAACGTAACCGAATTGCACGCCAATTCCCCCGCCGGTGAATTCCTGGCATTTACCCTCGGCCAGGAAGAATACGGCATCGACATCCAGAAAGTGAGCGAGATTCGCAGCTACGAAACCCCGACCCGCATCGCCAATGCGCCGGAATTCGTCAAGGGCGTGGTCAACCTGCGCGGCATCATCGTGCCGATCGTCGACATGCGCATCAAGTTCAACCTGGGCACGCCGAGCTACGACCAGTTCACCGTGGTCATCATCCTCAACATCGGCCACCGCGTGGTGGGCATGGTGGTTGATCGCGTGTCGGACGTGACCACGCTGACTCACGAGCAGATCAAGCCGGCACCGGAAATCGGCTCGGCGATCAATACCGACCATATCGTGGGGCTGGGCACCATCGAAGACCGCATGCTGATCCTGGTCGATATCGACAAGCTGATGTCGAGCGAAGACATGGGCCTGATCGAGAAGACTGCGATGGCTGCCTGAGGCGCTGTCGACTAATCTTCTTTCTCAACGGGCGATGGTTCGATCGCTCGTTGCGACAGGCGGTCGGCGTCACCGTTGCGGTGGCGCGGCACCCAGTGCAGGCGGCTCGTTGCCGTTTGCGCCATCAGCGCCAGCACCCGGGCGCGATAGTCTTCCAGGCCGCTCGCGCCGACCGTTACACTCCCCGCATTGACATCATTGATCACCACCTGGCTGTCGCCGTACAGCAGCAGGTCGCGTGCGCCTGCTTCCACCGCCGCCTCCAGTAGCGCGGTCAGCGCCAGGTACTCGGCTTGGCCGCTGTTGCCGTGGCCGGCGCGGCGGCTGATCTCGATCCGTTGGCCGGCAGGGCCGCACAGCAACGCGCCGATGCCGATGCGGCCCGGGTTGGGATGGGCCGAACCGTCGAACCAGCCGCGCCAGCGGTCCGATGGCGGCGCCAGTTGCGCCTTCCTGTGCGCCAGCCGGGCTGCCTGTTCGGCCCGGCGGCCGGCGCGGCGGTCTGCATCGATCTGCTTTGCAACGCCACGCGCAGCCAGCAGCGCTGACAGGTCGGCCAGGCCGGCCGTGGCGGCCGCTTGCGTCAGTACTTCCAGCAGCGCTTGCGCTTCGCTCCGCTGCGAACGCGTGGCCAGACGGCGCGCGGCCACGCGCTCGCCGTGAAAGGCGGCCGTGGCCAGCGTGTCAAACAGTGGTTCGGTTGGCTGCATCAGTCGCGGCGCGGATTGTCCGGGCGGCGGTCGTTGCGATTGGGCACGCCGTCGCCATCGCGGTCGCGGTCATAGCGGTTGGGCACGCCGTCGTGGTCGCGGTCGCCCCGGCCACCGTTGTTGCCGCGATGGTCGCCACGATGATCGCTGCGGTAATCGTGACGGTAATCGTGGCGGTAATCGCGGCGGTCGTCGTGGCGGTCGTAACGGTTGGGTACGCCGTCATGATCGCGGTCGCCATTGGGGCCACGGTTCCAGCGCGCCTGTTCGCGGTACCAGCGACCCTCGCGCTGCACCCAGTGCGGCTGCGAATACACGTAGCCGGGACGCACCGCCACCCAGTCGCCGCCGATCCACACGTGGCGGTTGCTGCGCCAGTCCCAATAGCCTGGCGACCAGATGTAGCCGTTGCGCGGCGGCGGCACGCGCTCGTAGCGCAGGGGCGGCGGCGCCTGGCCGATCACCACGCTCACGCCGACCTGGGCGGAAGCGATCGTAGGGGTAAAAGCTGCGGCGCTCAGGGCCAGCAGGGCGGCGGCGAAAACGGTGTGCGAGCGAGTGGTCATGGTGGTTCTCCTGTTTGACATCTGTGTGACATTGGTACTGCGTGCAGTTGAATCAAATATAGCAAGCGCGCACAAGTGCACCGGTAATTGATGCAACTTTTTACATATGACACAAAGTCAGGGCTGAATTGTAAGCGACAGGATGCTTTCCGTCTCCCCCGGCTACACGGCGCTATTACCCTTTGAAGACGAGTGCCCGATGCCGCGATTATTCAGCCAGTTGTTGCAGGCCTGGGCCGAGCGCCGCCGCGCACGGCGCCGCCAGGCCAACCTGCGCGCCGGAGCGCGCTCGCGCGCCCGCCCGCAACTGGTGCCGGTGGCCGCCCGCGCCCCCATGGCGCTGCCGTCGAGCCGATCGGCCTGGCTGTGGACCCTGCTGGCCGTGCTGCTGGTGCTGGCCGGCGCCGCCCTGATCGTCGGCCATGCGCGCCACCTGGGCGCCCCCGTGCCGGTATCGTCCACGCTGCCGGTCGACCTCCTGCGCAGCGCCTTGCCCGGCGCCGTCTTCACTGTACCGCAGCGCGCCGGCGCGACCACCAGCCTGCATGCGGAAGGCGCGCTGCTGGTGTTGGCCGGCATGGAAGCGGCGCCCGTGGTGCGGGTGGATTTGTGCAGCCAGTTACGCAGTCCCGGCACGCATGGCGACGCGCGCCTGCTGCCGCTGCGGCTGGGCGAGCGCTTCGCCGATGTCGAGCGACAGGTGGCCGACAATCTCAAGGCCGGCACGACTGCCGCCCTGCGCAACGTGCTGCTGGTGTCCGACAGCGGCGCGGGCGTGGATGCCATGCCGCAGGTGCGCATCGAAGGCAACGCCCGCGCCGACTTCGCCGACCCCCTGGCTGAACCGTTGAGGCTGTCATGGCGCAGCCGCCAGGGCGACGCGCGCTGGATCGCCGACGCCAGCCTGGGGCAGGTGGAGCAGGGCGCCGCCGGCCAGGTGGCGCTGCGCCGGCAGGGCTGGTTGCTGTGGGGCGCAGCCTCGGCGCTGCGGCTGGAGCGGCGCGCCAATGTGCTGTGTCCGCGCGCCGGAGAATTGCTGGTGCAGCTGTACCGGCGCGCCGCGCCGTCTGCCGCCGATGGCGCCACCGCGCTGGTGGTCGCCTTCCCGGCGCGCGGTGCGGCCGTGCGCACGCGGCTGGCGCCCGGCAGCTACCGGGTACCTGTGGGCGCCGCGCCGGCGCTGGAAGACCAGGTCCTGTTCGGCGCGCTGCAGGCTGCCGGCCTGCTGCGCCTGAGCTCCACCGGCGTGATCGAACTGGCGCCGCGCGACCTGCCGCAATGGGTGGCCGCCGGTCCCGCCGACCGCGTGGCGCACCTGGACGACTGGCGCCATGTCGCATCCGGCGCGGCCACCGACAAACTGCTCAAGCGCCTGTACTACCAGGCCGACGGCGCCTACGTGCGGCAACAGGTCGATATCTTCAACGGCGAGCGGCGCCTGCTGGCATGGCGCGTGCGCAGCGATGTCGCTGCCGCGCCGGAGTGGCGCGCCAGTACGGACGGCGGCGCGGGAAATGACAGTGGCAGCAGCGGCGACAGCGGTCCGGTGATGGTCGCGACCACCACGCGCATGCCGGTGGCGGCCGCGCGCCTGTTTGCCACCTTGCCGCAGGGCTGGCAGCCGTGGACACGGGTGGCGCGCTGGCCGCTGGCCGGCGAGGGGGGCGATGGCGGCCATGGTAGCAATGATCACGAAGGCAGCAATGGCCGCAACCACGACGATGGTAGCAACGGCCGTCATGGCAGATCGGCACCGCTGGTACGGCTGGCCGTCACCTTGCCGCAAGCGGCAGCAGGCGGCGAGGTCCTGCGCCTGTTCGTGGCGGGAACCGTGGTGGCCAGCAGCGGCGCCGCCATGCGGTCGGTCGAGGCCTGTACCGGCCGCGCCTGTGCTAGCGCCGCCGATGTGCAGGACGTGTCGCTGACCTTGCACGCCGGCGCACGCGAGGTGGCAGTGACCGTGCGTCCGCTGGCCTTCAGCGCCCCGGACGACGAGCGGTATCGGCACCTGCGCCTGGCCGGTGGCAAGCTGGTGTGGCAGGCGCTGGCTGGCGGCGCTTCGATGCCGTCGCCGGCGCCCTCGTCGGTCCGGCTGTTCGATCGCTACGGCGCGCCGCTGTGGGACGACGGTGCACCGACCGAAGCAGCCGGCAATGCCGGCCTGGCCCCGTTGCTGGGCGTAGGGCCCGGGCACGCCAGCAGCGTGGCCGGCATGCTGGCCCGGTTGCCAGCGGCGGGTAAGCCCGTCACCGCCACGCTCACGCTCGACCTGCCGCTGCAGGCGCTGAGCCAGCGCATCCTCGATTGCGTGGGCATGCGCCAGGGCCGCTGGACCGGCGCCGGCGCTGGTTCCGGCTGTGCGGGCAGGCAGGCCGTGCCGGCCGGACGGCGCGCAGGCCTGGTCATCCTCGATACCGACACCGGCGACGTGCTGGCGGCGGCGGGAGCCGGGGGCGGCGCGGTCAATGCCACCAACTGGGCCGAGGTGCGCGACCACGACCGCACCAATCCCGCCCGCAGCGCGTTGCGCCTGCCGGCCTTGCAGCACGACGGCGGCGCCCACCAGAGCCCCGGCTCCACTTTCAAGGTGATCAGCGCGCTGGGGCTGGAAATGGCGGCGCGCAAAGACCCGCAGCTTGACGCGCTGCTGGGCGGTCTGCCGCTGCCGGCGATCAATGCGCTGGCGCGCCAGCGCGGCTTCGGCTTCGAGACCGGCGCCCCCACGTATCCGCAGGAACCCCGGCCGGCGCGCATCACCAACTACCGCGAGCAGGGCCTCGACCGGCGCGCGCAGGATGGCCGCCTGGGCCTGGCGCAGGCGCTCACCTACAGCCTCAATACCTGGTTCGCCTGGACCGGCGAGTTGAGCGACCGCAGCCTGTTCGGCCGGCCCGACGGCGGTGCGCCCGGCGTACAGGCGCTCGATGCCGATGCGCTGGATGCCGTGCGTCCGATCGTCGCAGCGGCCCACCGCCTCGGCTTCGAGCAGCCGGTGCGGCTCGACGGCGGCCTGCTGCCGGCGGACTTCGACTGGCGCAACTGGGATGCCTTGCTGGCGACGCCGGCCCACATCGACACCATCCACACCCGCCACGAACTGCGCCAGATGGCGATCGGCCTGCGCATGCAGGTCACGCCGCTGCACATGGCGCTGGCCTCAGCAGCGGTGGGGCAGGGCAAGGTGGTAGTGCCCCGGCTGCTGCTGGAGCTGGACGGCAAGGCCGGCACAGTGCCCGCCATGGTGCCCACCGGCGTGCGGCTCGACCGCATCCTCGCCGGCATGAAGGGCGTGGTCGATGCCGGCACCGGCGCCGGTGCCTTCGGCGGGCCGGCACTGGCTGCCGTGCGCCGCGGCCTGTACGGCAAGACCGGCACCGCGCCCACCGGCGACGACACCGCCACCGTGTGGTTCACCGGCTGGCTGGAGCCGGGTACCTTGCCGGGCCAGGCGCACCGGTTGGCGTTTGCCGCCTTTGTCAGCCACTCTGAAAGTACCGGTGGCGGCCACGCGGCGCCGGTGGTCGCGGCGGTGCTGTCCACGCTGGCCGCGCAGAAGCCCGAACAGAGGGGCAAATAGCCTTGTAAACGCGACAATGGCGCGGCGCGCCTGTGGCATGATGATCGGGCGCGCGGCTGGTGCCAGCGCGTGCTTTTCGATTGCCACTCAGGATAGGACTGTATGCGTTTGCCAGGAACCCGGTACCAGGAGCACGGCTGGGAACAAGTGCGCAAGCTGCTGGGATTGTGCTCCCTGCAGGCGTTGCGCCGCCTCGACCTGGCGCCGGTGCAGGACCCGGTGCAGCCTGACGCGCCTGTGGATGCGCTGCGCGACGCCTACGTCGAGGCGCTGGCAGCCTCACTGCGCGCACTTGCGCGCACGGCGCGCGGTGAGGCCGATGGCAACAGCTACGGCGAAACGGTCGCCGAACTGTCGCTGGCCCTGGCGTTCGAATTGCAGGCGTATCCACCGTTCTGGGAGGCGTTTGTCGCCACGCTGGTTGCCGAACATGGCCGCAGCAGCGCTTTCTGGCTGGACCCCGGCGCTGACGGCGTGCTGCGCAAAAAGGTCAACGACATGTATGCCGGCCTGCGCGACCGGGTGGATGCCGACAACTACATCGCCGCCACGGGACGCGACTGCTCGCCCAACAGGATGTACACGTACCGCATGCTCGATACCGCCTACCGCGACATTGCCCGCCTGTTCGCCGACTGGCACGCACATCGCGCGCAGGTGGGCGCGATTCTGGGCCGCCCGATCGAGGCGATGCCCATCGAGGCGCGCCAGATGAAATCGATCGCCGGCTGCAAGGCCGAGTGGATCATCGCCTGGAGCGCGTCGCTGGAACAGCATGGCGGCGCGCCGGGGCCGTTGCACACGCGCTCCAAGCGCTTCGCCAGCCTGAAAAACAGCCCGGACAAGATCGCCGCGATGCTGGTGGAGATCGGCGACTACGAGGAACTGTCCTCCAATCTCGACCATGCCGAAGGCTGGCAGGGCGAAGCCGGCGCGGCCGCTGCCTGGCTGGAGGACTACTGGCGCGTGGTGGGCGACTCGGAGGCACACGAAGCGGGCGGCGCGACGTTCGACGACGACCGCATCTTGCCCGCGCGGGTGCCGGACCAGACGGAGGAGGAGCTGGCGGCAGGCGAATGGGGTCAGGACCAGGATCAAGACCTGGACGCGGACTGTGATCCGGCGTGGGTAACCATGCCAGTGGATGCCGCCCGGCAGGCCGCCGAGCGGCAGGTAGCGGTCGGGCTTTCCCTGCCCCCCCGCTACATGGAACTGGCGCGCAGTGCGCAGGCGTCTGGCAGCCGGCTGCTGCGCATTTTGGGCGCGGAATCGCTGCCGATCCGGCTGGCGGTCTACCAGAAGCTGATGGGTGCGGCCGACGATACGTACCCGGACGCCTGGTGCGATCCTGCCACCGGCGAGCTGCCCACGCTGGCGCAACTGGCGGCGCTCGATGGTATTTCGATGCCCACCCTGCGCAAGCGCCGCGACCAGGCCATCGACAAGCTGCGCGCGGCCAAATCACACGATGCCGCGCCGGCGCCATGAAGGAGAACGAGTTGACGACACAGTATGAACGGGAAGCGCTGGCGCTGCGCCTGCAAGAGCGCGCGCTGCTGATGGCCGGGCGCGCGGCGGCGGGCGACCGCCTGGTGCTGTCCGACGCCACGTTGCTGGCGGCGCTGGCCGGTACCCGCGTGCTCACGCCCAACGAGCGCGCAGCGCTGGCCGCCTCGCCGCTCACGCTGCGGCGGTTGCGCCAGTTATCGTTGCAAGGGCAGGCCGCAGCCCCGATTGCAGAGGGCAAGCCAGTTGCCAACTCCGGCGTTGCGAGCACCAACGCTACCAGGGCCGGCGGCGCGTCAGCCAACGCTGCCAGCGGAACCGGCGCCGGTGTCGGCAGCTTGACTGGCCCTCTCGCCGCCAACGATGCCGACTGGTCCGGCAGTGCCGGCATGTTGCGCGCCGCGTCCACCACGCCGGAGGCGCTGGCCTCGCTGGTCACCGACGACAAGTACTGGACCCTGCATTTCGTCGTGCACGACGGCGGCTGGCAGGTGATCCTGGCGCTGTCGGCGCAGGCGCCGTTCGCCGCGCGCCTGCTCGGCGAGCAACCGCTGCTGCGCGTAATCGACGGCGCCGGCGCCACCGTGCTGCAGGGCCAGCTCGACGCCGACGGCGAATGCGAGTGCGCCTGGCCGTTTGCCACCGCCCCGGCGCCGCATTTTCAGCTGCATGGCGCCGGCTTCACGGTGCAGCCGGCGCCGCCGGTGGCGCGCTAGCATGGGCTGGTTTTCGCTGCGCGGCAAGCCGTCCGCCAACACCGCCGCCAGCGTCAACCTGGGCGCGGACTTGGTCGCGTTGCGGCTGGACGTCGGCGACGTGGCGCCGTCGGCTACTGTACTGGTGGTGTTCGGCGCGTCCGGGCAGGCGCGCCGGCTGCGGCCCGGCAAGGTGGCCTGTGCACCCGGCGAGACCGCATTCTGCTTCCATCCCGGCCCCTACGTGCTGGACCTGGCGCCGTTTGCCGCCGCGCCCGAGTGGGGACTGCGCGTGCGCGTGCTGGTCGATGCGCCCAATCCGCACGCCGAACAGCAGCGTTTCGACTTGTTCCTGTTCGCCGAACACCACCTTCATGGCGGCCAGTTGTCGCTGGCAGCGTTGGGCTTGATCCTGCAAACCGCCTTGCAAAGCCAGCTGGCGCAGGGCGCGCTCGACCTGCCGCCTTGCACCACGCTGGACGAATGGCACGCGTTCCGCGCCGGCTTCAACCAGCTGCTGTACACGCGCTATGGCCTGACCGTGGATGACTGCGTGCCGGTTGATCTGGCCGGGCAAGTCGATTTTGCCCAGGTATTACAGGCGCGGGCGCACGCCGCAGCTGCGCTGGTGGCCGAGACTGCGCCAGCGGCTGCGGTGCTGCACGCCATGTCGGCCCTGCCGCAAGCTGGTGCGCCTCCCGTGACGCCACGGGAACCCGCGTTATCCCCCGCACCACAGCCGCTGTTCCATCCGCAGCCGGCCCTGCACGACAAACCCGACCGGCAGGACGCCGCCGGCCTGCGCCGGCTGTTCCTGGAGCTGCCGGTACTCAGCCGCGACCTGCGCGTGCTGGTGCTGCCCGCAGGGCCGGCGATCTTCCAGCAGCACCAGTCGCTGCTGCTGCGCCTGGGCATGGCCAGCCTGAACGTGGACACCATGCCGTCACTGGCGTGGGCTGCACCAGACCAGCCGCTGGACGCTGCCGACCAGGCCCGCCGCGCTGGCGCCACTGCGATTGCCGTGGCGGCGCTCGACGAGGCCTGGTCGCTGCTGGCGCGTCTGCACCTGGCGGGCGATGATGACTGGCCAGCGCTGCTCGACGAAGCGGACCGCTTGTGCGCCAACCTCGAAACCGGCCTGGCGCTGCGCCGCGCCGCGCATGTCCCGCGCCAGGAGCCTGCACTATGACCAGCCTTGCCAAAACCCCGCTGCCGCTCAATGCGGCCTGTGCCTGCGTGCTCGCCGATGGCCGCCGGTTGACGATTACGGCCAGCCGCCGTCCACGCGCCAACCGCGCCGATGTCAAATGCACGGTACCCGGCGCGCCTGCCATGGCGGAACGGATGCAGCAAGTGGTGCGGCTGGCACGCCACACCGAGCCGTTCCTCGACAGCCGCGACCAGGTGGTGCTGAGCATGGATTTCAGTCCGGATGCCGGCCAGCGTGAATGGGAGCTGGCGGCCGTGCTGGCCGACCGCATGGTGCGCGGCCTGCGCCCCGTGCCTGCGGACGCGCCCTTGACAGCGCAGGGCTGGTCAGACCGCTGGCACCTGGGCCAGGTGAGCGACGCGCTGGTGGACGGCGTGGTCATCGGTCACCTCGGTGCGCTGGACGGCCATGCCGACCTGGCGTCGGCCGTCTCCGGCGTGCGCACCTGGTTTCCGCTGCACAGCGGCGGCATCAACGATGCGCTGGCGTGGGTGGAGGTGAGCGTGTTCGCCATCGATGCCGATGCAGATGCCGGTGCCAATGCCTCCGAGGAGGACACCATCACCGCGCCGGAGCTGGACCTGGCCGCCCAGCAGGACGTGCGCCAGGCGCTGGCGGGCGCCCGCCATTTCGACGGCCATGGCCTGGGGCGCTGGCGCACGGTGGTGCGCTTTGGCCAGCCGCGCTTCCAGGGCGGCTCTTACCAGCTGGCGCTGGTGATGGCCGATCGCCTGGCGCGCGGGCGCGAATTCGTGCCGCGCGGGCGGCTGATCGCCACCGGTACCTCCAGCGCCTGGCACGCCGGCGTGGTGGAGTCGGTGGCGGGGCGTGAGCCGAAGCTGGCCCTGATCGCGACCACGGCCGGACCGGGCGACCGGGTGCTGCTGCCGGCCGAATGGGAGACCTCGCTGCCGCCCGGTTTTGCCGTCCGGCTGCGCGAAAAAGGCGCGAGCGTCGCCTGCATCGACCGCATCGGCATGATCTGAAACGAAGTACGCTGAATGAATCGCGCCGCCCTGCTAAAATCGTCCACTGACAGCCGGGGGGCGGCGCGCGAGATGAATCGAAGAAGGAGTCTGACATGTTCCAAATGTTTGGTTTTGGCGGCGTCAAATGCCCGCGCTGCGCGCACAAGAGCGACGACCAGTCGGGCTACTGCAACCATTGCGGACTGACCCTGGGCGCGCCCCGCAACGAACCGGTGCTGCGCGACAATCGCTGGGTACCGGGCGACGACGAGCTGGCCGTGTACTTCGGCGTGAGCGCCCTGACCGGCATTTTTACCAAGACCCTGCGCGTGCCGGCCACCACCCGCGCCTACATCCTGCAAGCCGACAAGGCCACCGAAGTGCCGCAGGGCGAGTACGAAATCGAAGGATTTTTCACCCGCCTGAATCACCTGCTGCGCAACCAGGATGCCGAAATCCTGATCACCCGCAGCGCCGCGCTGCCGGTGGAATTCTCGTTCGACGATCTGCACACGGCCGAGCACCTGAAGGTGTCGGCGCGCTTCACGGTCGCCATCAAGATCGAGAACGTGGCCGCCTTTGCCCGCCACTTCATGACCGTGCCCGGCGTGGTGAGCACCGTGCACCTGCAGGAGCTGTTGGCGCCCTCGGTGCGCCAACTGGCGGCGGAATTCGTGGGCAGCCGCTCGATGCGCGACATGGCCGGCAACGCCGACCTGCGCGCACAACTCGACGAGCGCCTGCAAAGCGCCCTGAAGCAGCGCCTGGCCTCGTACGGCCTGGCGGTGGAGCGGGTGGAAACGGCCGCGCTGCGCCACGATAAATTCGACCATAACCGCGCCCGCATCGGCACCCTGTGGCTGGTGGCCGACGAGCGCCACGTGCAGCTCGAACACGTCAAGCAGCTCGACCAGATCTACGACGAAGAGGAATGGCAGGCGATCTGGCGCGAAGAGCAGAAGATGCGTTCCGATTTCCGCCGCGCCGAGATGCGCCAGGACGCCAGCGTCAACAAGGCCGGGCTCACGCTCAAGGAGAGCGAGCGGGTGCAGGCGCTGCGCGCGCGCGAGGTGGAACTCTACAGCCAGGTGATGGAGGCGAAAACCCGCAAGGTGGCCATCGACAAGGGCGCCGGCACCGTGCTGGCCGATCTCGAACACGAGCTGGCCCACAAAAAAGCCGGGCGCGCCGGCGAACAGGCCGACTGGGAGCATGTGCGTCACCTGGCGCAGATCAAGATGCGCACCGAGCTCGAAGTGCTGCAGCAAACCGCCGCCGAGCAGCGCCAGTTGGCACAGCAGCGCCTGGGCCATCAGTTGCGCCAGCAGGCCATCGAAAACCAGATTGCCCAGGCCCTGCTGATCGAGGACGAGTCGCACCGCAGGAATGCACTGGCTGCGCTGCGCCAGCGCGAAAAGGACGAAAAGTCGCGCGAGCTGGAACTGGAGGCCGAAGCCCACAACGCCCGTATCCAGGGCATGACGGTGGCCGTGGCCGCCCGTCGCCGCGAAGCGGAGCGGGTGCAGGAATGGGAGGATCAGCTGGCGCTGGCGCGCCAGCGCGAACTGCTGCGCGGCGATGCGGTCAAGGATGCCGCCAACGCGGTGGAAGTGGCCGAGATCAGCCAGAAGATCGAGGACCTGCGCCGCACCGGCGAGCAGGCCGACGCCATCGCCCAGTACGAAAAGCTGCTGCGCACCATCGAGGCCGACGGCATCCACGCACGCCAGAACCAGTCGCTGGGCAAGCAGGCCGCGCTCGACCAGCTGGCGCTCGACGAGCAGCGCCAGATCTTGCGTCAGCGCGAGCGCGAGGCGGAGTGGCAGCACGAACTGAAAAAGCTCGAGCACGAGCGCGACGAAAAGTTCGCGCGCTGGAAGGGCGATTACGACGTGCTGCTGTCGCAGCAAAGCCATGAACTGAGCCGCATCGAGGCCATCGGGCGCCTGAGCGATATCGGCATGGTGGCCACTGCCAACGAATCGAACGCGCAGGCGGTCGCCCAGATCATGCGCATGCAGATCCAGGGCGGCATGACGCCGGAGCAGATTCAGTCGCTGTCGCAGGTGGTGGCGGCCGAGCAGGGCGTCTCGCCGGCGGAGGCGGCGCGCCTGGCGTATGAGCGCGTGTTCGAGGAGCGCACCCACCGCGACGCGGAGCTGGACAAGGACCGGCGCCACCAGCTCGACCTGCTCAATGTGCAGAACGCGGCCAGCGCCAGCGCCCTGATCACCCAGAGCCAGCTGGGCATCGGCGTGGCGGGCGGCGTGGCGGCCATCACCGGCAACGCCCATGGCGCCTGGGCCGACGCCGGCCTGCCGCCGGCCCGCCGCTGCCCGAACGGCCACGCGCAGCGCCCAGGCCACCCGGAAGACAGGTTCTGCCCGCAATGCGGCGCTGGATTGGCGTAGGGTTGGTTACACTGCGATGATGCAAACGGCAAGGGACAAGATCCGCGAACTGCGGGCCTTACATGAAGACGGTTTATTGAGCTTGCAGGAGTTCGACCGCCGCAAGAACGCCATCCTGGATGCGGAGTACGCGCCGCCGGGAGGCGCCGCCGCGCCGGCCGTGCCCACCCACGCGCCGCGCCAGGGTACTGAACTGGGCCTGATGACCGGCCAGGAAATCGGTCCGCAACACCGCCGCTACCGGCTCGAGCGCCTGATCGGCATGGGTGGCATGGGGCAGGTGTGGCAGGCCACCGACCTGGCCACCCACGCGGAGCTGGGCCACAGCGAGACGGTGGCCCTCAAGATACTGCCGCCGCAGCTCACTCAGAGCGCCACCCATGCCAAGCTGCTGATCGAGGAAGCCACGCAGGCGCGCCGGCTGGCGCACGAAAACATCGTGCGCGTGTACGAGTGGGCGCAGGACCCGGCCACGTCCAGCTACTTCATCATCATGGAATACCTCGAAGGCCAGGACCTCGACGCCTACCTGGCGCAGCAAGGATCGCTGGCGCTCGATGCCGTGTTCCGCCTGCTCGCGCCGGTCGGCGACGCACTGGCCTACGCCTGGGACAAGCACAAGCTGGTGCACCGCGATCTGAAACCCGGCAACGTGTTCCTGACGCAGAAGGGCGAGGTCAAGCTGCTCGACTTCGGCATCGCCTCGCGCGCGCGCAACGCGGGCAGCAGCCTGGGGCTGCAAACGCCCAATGCCGGCACGGTCGGCTACCGCGCGCCCGAAGCGGGCGTGCACCAGCGGCAGCCGTCGCCCAGGCTCGACGTGTACGCGGTGGCGGTGATGATCTACCAGCTGCTCGAAGGCCGGGTGCCGTTCGACGATCTGCGCCCGGCCGACTTCCAGCCGTCGGCGCCCAAGGGACTGAACGAGCGCCAGTGGCAGGTGCTGCAGCAGGGGTTTGCGATCGTGGCCGAGCGCCGCCAGGCGTCCGTCACCGAACTGCTGGCCGGTCTGCGCGACGCCGCCGGTCCCTCCGCAGCGGAACTGGCCGAACAGGCGGCGCAGCGCGCGCAAGAGCGGGAGCGAGCCCAGCAGGAGCAGCAACGGCGCCAGCAGCGCGAACAGCAGGAACAACATCAGCAGCTGGTGCGCGAGCGTGAACTGGCTGCGCACCGCCAGCAGCAAGAGGCGGAGCAAGCAGCAGCGCAGGCCGAGCAGGCCAGGCTGGCCGAGCGCGAACGCGTGGTGCAAGCGGCCGAACTGGCAGCGCGGCGCGAGGCCGAAGCCAGGGCGGCGGCGATTGAAAAAGTGCGGCTCGACCAGCAGCGCAGGGCATTGGAGGCGAAACAGCGCGCCGAGGCGGAAGCGGCCGCGCTGGCGCGCAAGCAGGTGCTGCGCGAGCAATTGGCGGCGCGCCGTGACGCTGACGCCAGGCAGGCGCGCGAAGAGCGCGAAGAACAGCAGCGCAAGGCCGCGCAACTGAAAGCCGAAGCGGCTTACCGGGCCGAACAGGATCGCCACCGCAAGCAGCAAGCCGAACGCCACGCGGCCGAACTGGCGGCGCTCATTCCGTCTCCCGCCAGCCCGGTGGCCGACGCCAGCGGCGTGCTGCGCGACCGCTTTGCTGATGGCAGCGGCGCCGGCCCCGACCTGGTGCTGATTCCCACCGGCCGCTTCCAGATGGGATCGCACGAGGTGGAGCAGGCGGCGGCAATAAAAGCCGGCGCTGAAAAAAAATGGCTGCAGCGCGAGGGCCCGCAGCACTGGGTCGGCATCGCGTACTCGTTCGCCATGGGCCGCTACCCGGTGACCGTCGGCCAGTGGCGCCAGTTCGCCCGCGCCACTGGCTGGGAGTCGCAGTCTGACGTGGACTGGCAGGCGCCCGGCTTCGCCCAGGACGATCTGCACCCGGTGGTGGGCGTGAGCTGGCACGACGTCCAGCGCTACCTGCGCTGGCTGTCCGAACAAACCGGCCAGACCTACCGCCTGCCCAGCGAGGCGGAGTGGGAATACGCGTGCCGCGCCGGCACCAAGACCGCCTTCAGCTTCGGCGACACCATCGGTACCGACCAGGCCAACTACGACGGCAACTACGTCTACAACGGCGGCCCGCGCGGCGAGTTCCGCCAGGGGACCACCAGGGTGAATGCGTTCCAGCCCAATCCCTGGGGCCTGTTCGACATGCACGGCAACGTGTGGGAATGGACCCAGGACGCGGTGCACGACACCTACGACGGTGCGCCCGCCGACGGCAGCGCGTGGGAAGCCGGTGGCGACCAGGCGCGCCGCATCCTGCGCGGCGGCTCGTGGCTGTACAACCCGCGCTACCTGCGCGCGGCGGTGCGCAACGGCTACTCGGCGCTGCTGGCCAACGACATCGTCGGCTTCCGCGTGGCCCGCAAACTGGCCTAGTTGGTCTGGCACGGGGGGCGGGTGTATACTGCTGCCTCTTTTACCAACCCAGGATCTACCATGAGCGCCTTGCCACCATGCCCCAAATGTCATTCCGAATATACGTACGAAGATGGCGCGCAACTGGTATGCCCGGAGTGCGCGCACGAGTGGAGCGCCACTGCTGGTGCGGCGGCCGCTGAAGATGGCCCGCGCGTGTACCGCGACTCGGTCGGCAATGTGCTGGCAGACGGCGACACCGTCACCGTCATCAAGGACCTCAAACTCAGGGGCGGTGGCGGCACCGTCAAGGTGGGCACCAAGGTCAAGAACATTCGCCTGGTGGACAGCGACCACGATATCGATTGCAAGATCGACGGTTTCGGCGCGATGAGCCTGAAAACCGAATTCGTGCGCAAGGTAGTGTAGCTCCCGTTCAGGAGAGGCGGCCGGCCACCGAAAGGTGTACATTGTCGGCTCCGACCATCCGCACGGGGAACCCGCATGACCCATATCGCACACTGTCAACAAGGAGACCAGCCATGACCATCGCCAATCTGCTCAAGGGCCACGAGAAGGACCTGGGCGGCGGCTTCGTGGTGCGCCGCTACCTGCCGTCCGCCATCAAGCAGGCGGTCGGGCCGTTCATCTTCTTCGACCATTTTGGTCCGGTCGAGGCCCCGGCCCACGCCGACCACGACGTGCGTCCGCACCCGCACATCGGCCTGGCCACCGTCACCTACCTGTTCGAAGGCGCGATGGACCACCGCGACAGCCTCGGCACGGTCCAGCGCATCGAACCGGGCGCCGTCAACTGGATGACCGCCGGGCGCGGCATCGTCCATTCCGAGCGCACCCCGCAAGACCTGATCGAGGTGCCGCACCGCACGCACGGCCTGCAACTGTGGGCCGCGCTGCCGGTCGCGCACGAAGAGGACGAACCGGGCTTTTGTTACACGCCCGCCGCCGACATACCTCAACTGGCAGTCGATGGCGCCGTGATCCGGGTGCTGGTGGGCAGCGCCTTCGGCCACACATCGCCGGTCAAAACTTACAGCCGCACGCTGTACCTCGACATCGTGCTGCAGGCCGGCCAGGTGCTGGCGCTCAATGGCCTGCCGGAAGAAGCGGCGATCTATCCGATCAGTGGCGCGGTGGAAATCGATGGCGCCCCGCTCGAACTGCACACCATGGCGCTGTTGGCCACGGCCGAGCAGCAGCGGGTGAAAGCCACGGACGACAGCGCCGCACACTTCGTGGTGATCGGTGGCGAACCGCTGGACGGCCGCCGCTTCATGTCGTGGAATTTTGTCTCGTCGAGCAAGGAGCGCATCGTGCAGGCGGGAGAAGACTGGGAAGCGCAACGCTTTCCCAAGGTGCCGGGCGAGACGGAGTTCATTCCGCTGCCGGCCAGGAAGCCGGCGCCGAGCTACCTTTAAGCTGACTTTTATGCCGTTTGGGCGTGGTAGGCGTGGCCTGAGCTGGCCCGGTAGGCTTCGCTGACGTCGCCGCCGGCGGTGCGGATGATCCAGTGTTCGGGATACGCATCGCTGGCAAAGCGGCTGTGGCGTGGCACGCGGCTCAGTTTTTCGAGCGACACGGTGGGCGCCAGCGCGGTTTCCTTGCCGGTGAGCTGGTCCAGGTGCCAGAAACCGCCGGCGCCGTGGAACAGCAGCGGCAGCGCGGCTGCATGCGGTGCTGCCGCAAAGGTCTTGACCGGGAAACCGGGATGGGTGTCGGGCGCCAGCACGTAGTAGCACTCGGCGCTGGCGCCGTGGTCGATGCGATGCAGGATCACGCCGTGCGGCATGATGGCGCTGACCTGCAACACCGCCACGCCCTTGATGCTGGCGGTCAGTTCGATACGCATGCCGAGGCGCAGCGCGGTGGGCTTGTGCTTGCCGGGCCATACGCCGTCGAGCAGGACGCCGTAACGCGACACGTCTTCGATTTCAAACCCGGCGCCGGCGCGGCGGATGATCGCGTGGCGGCCGGACAGGCGGCGCGTAAGTCCATTGGTGTCCTGGCCGTCGGCCGAGTAGTGCGTGAGCAGCGCATGCGCTTCGGGATCGACCAGCTCGAACCGGCCGAATACACATTCCTCGACCGCGAACAAGCGGATCTGGCGCTGGGCGCCGGCTTCGGGCGCGGCATTGACCAGCGAGGCCGCGCAACTGGCGTGCGGGTGCACCGCGCCGGCCGCCGGCATGTCGATCTCGATCAGGTCCTCGTCCCAGGCGATGGTGGAAAAGCCCAGGTCCACCTTGCCGGCCGGGGCGTTGAGGTCGAGGTGGGCGATGCCGGCATTGCGCGCGGTGACGTCGATATCGAGGCTGTCGCCACCGCTGGCGCTTACGCGCGCAATCGAGGCGTCGTCCGCCATCACCCGCACGTTCTTGTGGGTGCTGAGGAAGATGCGGTGGATTTCGGTGAGGGTGGCGTCCAGGCGCGGCACCAGGATCACGAAGGTGCACACCCATTTGCGCGGCGCCTGGCCGGCGTGCTGGCTCAGGACTTCGATGCTGATCTGGTACTGGCCGTGCTCCTTGTCGCGCGACGAAAACTCGACGAACACGGGCCGCCAGTCGCCGCCGACCGCGCGCACGAACTGCTGGCGCGCGGCGCCGTGGGGAATCAGCTCCGACTGCACCGCCAGCGCCAGTTGCGGCGCGCTGGCCTCGGGCATGCCGCGCAATTCCATCTTGAGGGTTTGGCGGCCGCCGGCTGCGCGCGGGTCGAAGCCGCTGATGTGCAGTTGCGGGCGCTCGGCCTGGGCACGTTGCAGGGGACGGGCGTAGCCGTTTGGCGAAGCGGGGGCGACTGGCGCGATTGGCGTGGTGGTCGCGGGTGCAGCCGGACCGGTATGGACGTCACCCAGCGTCGTCACGGGCAAGCCGGAACGCGTTGTACGCATGGCGCTCAGCAGGGCATAGCTCGAGGAATCGGCTTGGGCGTGGCCGCCCTCGCAAGCTTGATTTCCTGGCATGACCCAATGAGTGCAGTGCGGGTGCTGGGCATTACTGCATTTTTTCATGACAAACCGACCGATGGGATAACCGTAAGTTTATGCGGTTTCGGCGTGCATTGCCAATCAAAGGTGCATCTGATCCGCATATTGTTGCAGACTGGCGCCTGCTGCGGACATGCTGCAACAGATCACGCGACTACGGCCGGTTCAGCTGTCACGAATGCGGCGGGATTGATGCCGCCGGCAGTGCCGTTTCGTCAATGTTGTCAGGCGGCCGCGCGGGTGCCGTGCCAAAGCGCAGCACGATGGCGGTGACGTTATCGATGTGCAGTTCGCGTGGCGGGTTGTCCGTATAGTCGGCGAACAGGGCGTCGAGCGCGGCGCCGGGCGCGTGGCCGGGACGCGCCATCAGCGCCGGCCAGCGCGCTGTCCATTCCAGCGGCCGGCCGCACGACCAGAAACCGTCGGTGGCCAGCAGGTACAGCGCGTCCTCGCGCACGGCCAGCGCGCGGCGGTCGCCCAGCTCGCGCAGGAATGGCGGCAGGCGCTGCGCGTCGAGCGCCAGCAGGGGGTCTTCCAGCACCTGCGGATTGCCGAAGGCGTTGCCGAGGATGTAGGCCTGGGAGATTTGCGGCCGGTGTTCACCATGCACCTGCTGCCACCATTCCTGCTCGCCCAGCAGGCCGTGCATGGCGAAGCAAGTCGCCGGCACATGGTCCACCGTGAGCGGACGCGCGGCCAGGGCCGAGATTTCGTACAGGCGTGAGTCGCCGGCGTGGTACAGCAGTGGCGCGCTGCCCGGGGCGATTTCCAGCAGCGTGAGCGTGGTGCCGGGCCGGCGCAGGCTGTCGCGCGGCTGGCGAAAATGCTGTTGTAACTTGGTGTGCAGGGCGTCGAGCCGCTGATCGAGTTCGGCCTGGGTACTGCATGCCGGCACGCGCAACAGGCCTGTAGCCACCGCCTCGGCAGCTTCACGGCCGTGGCCATGGCCACCCATGCCATCCATCACCGCCACCCGCACGTGGCCGGCCGGCCAGCCTGGCACCTGCACGCTGTGCGGCGCCTGGTCCTGCAGGAAGGCGGCGCGACCGGTGGCGTCGATCAGTAGCAGGTTGTCCTGGTTTTCGGGGACTTGCGACGGGCAGATGCTGGCACAGCTGCGCGCCGCGATGGCGAGGCCGGGGCCGAAATCGAGCGGATCGGTGATGCGGGTCATCGTGGCGGGCGCCGGGGCGCAGGAGGCGAAAGACCACAGCTTAGCTGAAAATCCGGTCCCGGTCCCGGTGCCGGTGCCGGTCCCGGTCCCGGTCCCGGTTTCGCTTCCGGTGCGCGCGCTGGCGCGGACATGGACGCTGACGCCTGTGAGCGCGTCTGCGTTCATCGAACCGGCCGTGGTGGTTCCGCGCTGCGGCGCAGCCACAGGCTGCTGGCCCAGCCGGTGCGCTCATGGCCTTCGATATTGGCCGTGACCTGCCACCAGTCGCCATGGCGCTGGCCGGTGGCGACCACGGTGGCGCCGGCCGGCACCGTGAGCAAGCGCGGCGCGTCGACACCGGCGCTGCGGCGCAGGTTGAGGTCGCGGTGCACCTGGAACGCGCTGCCCGATCCGATGGCGGTGGCTGGCGCAGCGCTGTTGCTGGCTACCGCAGTGGGCGACGCCGCTGCGGGGAGGGCTGCTGCGGGCAGGGCTGCCACCGGTAAGGCTGAAAAGATAAGGCTGCCGAAACCCCACGCGCCCGCAGCGGAAATGGCCAGTGCGCGCAGAGTTGGCCGGCGCCACCAGCGGCGCGGGGTGAGCCACGCGCACAGGCACCAGGTGAGCGCCAGGCCGGCCGCAAAGGCGGCGGCCGTGGTCAGCGTCGCGGTATCCATGGCGACTCTCCTCAGGCGTCGAAGCGCAGCACGTAGTGGCCCGCCACCAGGTGGTGACCGTGCGGCAGCAGGTAGGGGCTGTCGGCGCCGGCGTCGGCGATCATTGCCACGAAAGCCATCCGTTCGTCCAGGTGGTACAGCGCCTGGCTGGTGGACAGGCGGCCGATTCGGTAACCATGGTCGGTGGCCTCGAAACTGAAGGCGTTGCGCGACAGGCCGATGCGGTCGGCGCTGGCGGCGCCAGGGGCGCCATCGGCGCGGCGGATGAAGCGCGGCGAGTCGAGCACGCGCAGCGCCGCCAGCATGTTTGAGCTGCGCCCGAAGGTGAAGCGCGCGCCGCTGGCGACCGCTGCGCCGACAGGCTGCGCCAGGCACAGCAGGGCGTGGTAGCGGTCGGCCATGGCCGGCGCCGCCGGCAGCAGGCGCATGGTGCGCGCATCGACCGGGGCGAAGGTGGCCGGTGCCGTGATGCGCTGGCGGCCGGCCGCCGTGCAGGCGGTGAGTTCGTCGGCGGCGTCGATCGCGAAGCTGATGGCGGTATCGGCTTGCTCCTCGGCGCACAGCGACAGCGACCGGTCGAACGGCAGCACCAGCGCCTGGGCGCCGGTGTCGCGATAGCGGCTCAGGCGCGGCAGGGCCAGCGCCACCAGTTGCACGCGCTGTTGCGCCAATGGCGCGTAGGTGGCATCGCTTTCACCGGGCAAGGTGGCCGGCGCTGTCGGCTTGTGGCTAAGCGACATGGCGGGGGTGGCGGTGGGATCGAGCGGCATGCCGTCGGCGCGGCTTTGCCAGACCGCCGGCCGCGCGGGCCTGGCCGCCGCTGCGGTCGCCGCTGTGGCCGCAGTTATCGCTGCAGCACGTTGCGCCGGCATCTGTGGCGGCAGGTCGGCCGGCGCCGGCTGCGGTACGACGACTGGCGTCGCGGCTGCGTGCGCGGCCGATGGGCCGACCGGTTCGCTGGCAAACGCGGCATTGCGGGCAATCCTGAGCAGCAGGCGCGGGCCGCCGCCGTCGATGTCGCGCAGCGATTTGATGGTGTAGTAGCCGCTGCGCGGATCGTAGCGGCAGTCGAAATCGCCGCGCGGACGCATGTCCACCACCGGCACGGTATCGGCGCCGTCGTTGATGACGAGGATGGCGCCGTCCGGGCCGAAGGGCCAGTCGGCGGCGCCCTGGCCGGCTTGCCCGCCGATCAGGGCCAGGCGCTGGTTGGGATAGATTGCGCAGACCGGGTGCCAGATGGCGCTGTCGCGCGACACGCTGACGTTGTAGAGCACTTTTTCGCCGGGCGCGGGCAGGTAGACGGCGTGGCCGAAGCGTACCTCGATCTCGCCGGGCGCCAGCGATTCGGCGCCCACCACGTCGTAGCGCACCTGGTCGCTGCCGAGCAGGTCGCCGAAATCCTTCTGGTGCAGCGTGGCGAGTGTTTGCGCCAGGTCGCGGGCGCGGGCGCCGCGCGTGAGGTGGTAGTCGTCATCGACATCCTCCTGCGGCAGCACCAGCGTGACGTGCGAAAAGCAGCGGGTGGCGGCGCGGCCGCGATGCTCGCGCGGGCTGCGCTCGAGCAGGTCGCGCAGCAGCGGGCGGCGCGAGAACAACGCCAGCCCCGGCGCCTGCCAGATCGCTTCGGCATTGAAGACGTCGGGGATGCGGCCCAGAACCTCGTGTTGGACGTAGATCGGCATGGTCATTCTCCTTCTAAAGATGGTGCGCCGGCGGCACTGAACGCTAGCAGGGGGCAGAGGAAAAACAGCAGGTGACTGCCGCCGGCCGACAGGAAGCTCATGGGCTGGCCCATGATGGGGAAGATGGCTAGGTTGGTGCCCCACGACAGCAGGAAGTGGCCCAGCACGAAGGCGCCGCCGCCGCACAGCGCAAAGTAGCGAAAGCGCGCCGACCAGGCCTGGCGGAAATTACGGGCGGCAAAGCCGGCGCGCCAGGCGGCGCGCGCCGCCAGCGCCATCCCGCCCAGGAACGTCGCCTGCGCGCACCACAGCAGCATGGCGCCGGTCAGGCCGTGGCGGTTGATCAGGAACGCGGCGGCAAAGTCGTCCTGCACCGCCGGGATGCGCATCACGTCGCCCGCCGGCTGGCCCAGATCGCGCAAGCCGAACCACCAGTCCGCGCCCAGCCAGCCGCCTTCGCCGATGGCGCGCGCACCCAGCAGCAGTTGCTGGCCGGTGTGCGGATGGCCGGCCGGGTCGAGCCACACCAGGAAGCGGTCGGCATAAAAACCCCACCGCACCAGGTCTTCGCTGCCGGCCAGCCGCAGCCAGGCGATGGCCGCCACCGCCAGTACCGCCAGCAACAGCAACGCCGACGCCAGCAGGCGCTGGCGCGCCAGCAGCGCATACGAAAATGCCATGGCCACGCACCACACCAGCAGCAGGATCAGTGGCGAAAAATCGTCCACCTGCACCAGCGCCAGGCCGAGCAGCGCCAGGAACAGCAGCGCCGGCGCGACCAGGCGCAGCCAGCGCGCGCCCTGGTCGGCCGGGTGCGGCGCGTCGCTGTGCCACCCGAAGCGCAGCGCCAGGCAGTGCGCGGTCAGCGCGGCCAGCGCCAGCTTGGCCAGTTCCACCGGCTGCAAGTCGAACACGCCGCCTTCGTCGCCCCACAGCACCTGCGCGGACAGGCCGGCCAGCGCCACGAGGGCAAAGCCGGCCAGCAGCCATTCGATGGTGCGCTGGTGCAGGCGCCGGCCAGTGCCAGCGGCATGGCGGAACCACAGTCGCAGCAGGCCGCCGGCGCCGCAACCGATCGCCAGCAGCGCCGCGCTTTTCTGGTAGTAGCGCAGCCACGTGGTTTGCGGCGCACCGAGGCCCATTTCCAGTTGCACCAGCAGACCTGCGGCCAGCAGCAAAACGGCGGCAGCGGTGAGCAGTGCGAGGCGACCGGGGAGAAACAGCCACAGTAACAGCGCTGAGGCGCCCAGCAACAGCGGCAGCGCGGCGCCGGGAGAAACGCCGGCGCGCTGGGCCAGCAGCGTACCGGCGCCGGCCAGCAACAGCAGCAGCGACGCCACCACGGCGCCGCCCGCGCGCGACACTGCGGCGGTCCCGGCCACGCACAGCACGGCGGCCGCGATCAACATCCAGGCAGCCGGGCCAAGGTCGCCGCGCCACAACTGGCGCTGTTGCCAGTCCCAGGTCACGGTCGCAGGCAGCTTGAGGTCCGACGCTGCGTGCAGGGCGACCTGGCGGCTTGGCGCCAGCGTCAGGGTGCTGGTGTTGTTACTGAGCCGGAAGCGCGTGTGGCCCACGATCAGCGCGGTGGCGCCCGCCAGCGCAGCTTCCTGGCGGCGCAGGTCCCGCCCGTCGACCAGCACGGCCGTGCGTTCGCCATCGGCGCTGCCGGGCGCCAGTTGCAGGCGGCCGTGGCTGCGCGCCAGCAGCGCCGCACCGGGCGCCACGCGTTCCACCCCGAGCCGGTTGCCGCAGTACAGGTTGCCGCCAAAAGCGAGCGGCCGGGCGATGGTGAGCACACCCGGTGCGAGCCGGTTCCACAATGCCTGCGCGCGGGTGGACAGGTGCGCATCCGGGCAATCCGGTTGGGCGCGACCGTCGCGGTACAGCGTGGCGCCGTCGTAGCGCCATTGGCGGCCGCTGCGGGTAAAGGCGACGCTGCCGGCATCGGCCGCACCGACCTGGAAGCGCGCGCCATCGACCTGGAACACGGCGCCCGGCGCCAGCGTGCTGCTGCCCAGGCGCTGTTCGTCGCCGCCGCGCACCACGACCACCTGGCGCGCGGCGGCGAGGTTGCGCAGCATCCAGCCATCGCGCGGGTCCAGGCGCAGCGCCAGGTGCTGGCGGTCCGCGTGGGGCGCGGCCAGTTCCGGCTGGCCCAGTACCACCGTCTGGCCGGCAACGGGTGCGATATGGATCGCAGCAGGCAGCCAGGCCGCCGGCGCCCTGAGCAGGGCCAGCACCTGCAAGGCGCACAGTGCTGCCAGCAGGGCCAGGGTAATGGCCATGCCCAGGTGCTGTCCTGCCACGTTGCGTAATCGGGCGACGAGGTTGTCGGCAACTGGCGCTGGCAAGCCCCAGAGCGGTCGCCGTGGCAATGCCACCGGCGCTGTCGAGTGAAGCGGCCGCCCCATCACGCCGCCAACGCCGGTATTGCAGACGCTTGCGCGACAGCTGCCAGCATGCGGCTGATCTGCAAGGCATGGCGCGGACGCAGCGCCGGATCGATCTGCAGCAGCGCGCGCAGCAGCGCCACCGCCGGCGAGCGCGCGGGTGGCGGCAGCCCTGCTGCGAAACGCGCCTCCTCGTCGGCGTGCAGGGTGGCGGGGATGGCGCCGCCGTGGGCGCGGCGCAGCACGTCGGCGCCGGCCGTGTGGTGGGTGCGGTAGGCCTGGCCGCAAGCGCTGCAAAAACGCAGCGCCTGGCCGTTCGTCACCAGGAAGTAGAACAGTGCGCCCAGCGAAAAATAGTCGCTGCGCGCGCTGCTGGTGTAGGCGCCGCCGGTGGGGAAGAACTGTTCCGGCGCCTGCCAGTTGGCAGTGCCGGAGTACGAGTGCTCGCGGGCGCCACCCAGCAAGCGGTTGGTGCCGAAGTCGGCCAGCTTTACCGTATGGTGCAGGCGGTCCACCAGCACGTTGGCCGGTTTCAGGTCGAGATAGCGCCAGCCGTATTGGTGCACCTTGGCCAGCGCCTGATTGATCTGCCCGAGCCAGTCCAGCGCGCGTTCGACCGGCAAAGACTGCGCAGCGTCGCGTAGCGCCGCCAGGTGTTTGGCCAGATCGGTGGACATCAGTTCCAGCGCCAGCACCGGCAAGCCCTGGTGCCAGCCGCTGTCGAGCAGGCGGACGATGTGGCGGCCGTCCCACGGCGCCAGCGATTGCAAAAAGGCGATTTCGCCGGCGGCGCTGCCGGTCCAGCGTTCGCGTTGCAACGGTTGCGCGCGCGCCATCTGCTGCTCGTTGATCAGCTTGACCGCCACCTCGCCGGCGCCGTGCGGGCCGCTGGCGCGCCATACGTGGCCGTAAGCCGAACCACCGATCTGCTCGCGCAGCCGGTAATGGCCCCGTTCCATCGCGATGATTGCGTTTGCTGTCGTCATGATCCCCCCGTTGGTCGCTACTAGCGGAGGGAGACGAAAAAAAGCCCCCGGCGCGAGCGGCGGGGGCAGGGGAGACTAGTACAGTTTAACGGCGATAGCCGTCGTAGCGGTCGTAGCGGTCATGGCGATAATCGCGCCCGCCACGGTCGTAGTAGTAATCGCGGCGCACTTCGCGGTATTCGCGGTAGACCGGACGTGGCGGCTCCACGTAAACTACGCGCGGTGGCGGCGGGTAGTAGCGTGGTGGCGGTGCGTAATAAGTCTGTGGCTGCTCGTAGTACACGGGCGCCGGTTGCGAATAAACGCGGGTTTCGACGTAGCGGTCGTCGCGACGGTAATAGCCACGATCGCGGTCACGCGAGCTGAGGCCGTTGCCCACCGCCGCGCCCACCAGGCCGCCGACGATGGCGCCATCGCGGCCACCGGCGCTGTTGCCAATCGCGGCGCCGACCACAGCACCGGCCACCGTGTTGAACTCACGGTCGCCTGCGTAAGCCGCCGACGATACTGCGGCTGCGGCCAGTAACGCGGTGCCCATCAATTTTTTGATCAACATGGTAATCCCCTTGCTGCGGCGCGGATCGGAATGATACGTCTGCCGGTAATGTCACTATAAAGCGTTAAAAAAAGCACGCAATTAGTTAAACACCTGCTTACAATCAAGACGGCTTGTAACAACTAAGTTACAGGCACGGTTACCAGCACGCTTACAGGCGACGCTCTTCCCATTCCGGCCGCAGCAGGCTGAAGATGCCCACGTCCTGGAAACGGCCATTGATGAAAAAGCTCTGGCGCAGCAGCCCTTCGGCGGTAAAACCGCATTTTTGCGCGACCCGCACCGAGCCCTTGTTCTCCGGCGCTGTCAGCAGTTCCAGCCGCTGGTACTGGTGCACGTTGAACAGGTAATCGACCAGCAACTGGCAGGCCTCGGTCATGTAGCCGCGCCCGGCCAGCCTTGGCTCGAACAGGCGGTAGCCGATTTCGCGCGTGGTGGGCGTGCGGCTCTTGAAGTGGGTGATCACGCCGACGATGTGGTGCAGGCTGTCCTCGATCACGAATAATTCGCTGTCGTCGGTCACGTAGCCGTGCTGGAGAAACTCGCGGCGCAGCGTTTCGGGCGACTTGAAATGGGTGGAAAAATGGTCGCCGCGCGAGGGCAGGTCGTTGACCAGGGCGATGAAGGTATTGAGGTCGGTGCCGATCACGTGGCGCACGATGCAAATCTGACCCTTGAGCATGACGGTGTTCCTTCTGGCGGTGGACGACCATCTTAGTTTACCACCCCGGACAAATCAATCTGGATGACAAGCGCGATCTGATCGGTTATCGTTTTATATTGACTTGCAATCCATCCACTCTTTACAGGGCCCGCATGAAACTCGTCTTCCCTTCGCAACTGACCATCCTCGCCAGCAGCCTGTTGATCGTATCGCACACTGCGCTCGCCGCGCCGGCCAACGATCCCGCCACCCTGGCGCAAATCCGTGACAGTGCGATGAAACAGGACTGGGCCTACGACCGCCTGGCCGACATGACCGATTTGATCGGTCCGCGCCTGTCCGGTTCCGCCGGCGCGGCCGCTGCCGTCGAACAGGTGGCGAACGCCATGCGCAAGATCGGCGCCAAGGTCACGCTGCAACCGGTCAAGGTGCCGCACTGGGTGCGCGGCGAGGAAAAGGCGCAACTGGTGGACTACACCGGCCGGCCTTCGGGCATCACGCAGAAGGTGGTGCTGTCGGCGCTGGGCGGCTCGGGCGCCACGCCGGCCGAAGGCCTGACCGCGCCGGTGATCGTGGTGCGCGACTTCGACGAGCTCACTGCCCGCAAGGCGGAAGTGAAGGGCGCCATCGTGCTGTTCGATGTGGCCTTCGACGACGAGATGGCCAAGGGCGGTCAGGCCGGCAGGGCCTATGGCCGCGGCTCCAACTACCGCACCAACGGTCCGCGCCTGGCGCAGGAACTCGGTGCGGTCGGCGCGCTGGTGCGCTCGGTGGGCGGCGCCGATTTCCGCCTGACCCACACCGGCGCCACCATCCTGGTGGACGGCAAGCGCATTCCGGCCGCCGCCGTCACGGCCGAAGACGCGATGCTGATTGCGCGCCTGAGCAAGCGCGGCCCGGTGAAAATGCACCTGACGCTTACGCCGCAAAACCTGCCCGACGCCGACAGCTACAACGTCATCGCCGACTTGCCGGGCACCGACAAGCCGGAAGAAGTGGTGATCGTCTCGGGCCACCTCGATTCGTGGGACCTGGCTACCGGTGCTCACGATGACGGCGCCGGCGTGGCAGCCGCCATGGCGGTGATCGACACGCTGAAAAAGCTCAACCTCAAGCCGCGCCGCACCATCCGCGTGATCGCCTGGATGAACGAAGAAAACGGCACCCGTGGTGGCCGGGGCTACTTCGACATGAACCAGCAAAAGATGGAGCAGCATTTCGCCGCGATCGAATCGGACAACGGCGCCGGTCGGCCTTTAGGCTTCATGGGCAGCGTGCGGCCGTCGATGGTGAAGTACTTCGCACCACTGCAAAAATCGCTGGACCAGATCGGCGCCGGCGTTTTTGACCGCCGCGACGCCGCTGCCGGTTCCGACATCGCGCTGCTGGAACGCGCGGGCGTGCCATCGTTCCAGCCGCTGGTGGACTTCACCACCTATTTCAACTTCCACCACACCCCGGCCGATACCCTCGACAAGGTCGATCCGGTGGAGCTGAAACGCCAGGTGGCCGTCATGACGTCGCTGACCTGGTACCTCGCCAACATGGACGAAAATATTGGCCGCACCGTCGTGCCGCAGTAATCAGAAGGCGTTCAGCGGTATCTTCAGGTACCGCACGCCGTTTTCCTCGGCGTCGGGCAGTTGTCCGGCGCTGATGTTGACCTGGATGGCCGGCAGGAGCAGCACCGGCATCGGCAGGGTGGCGTCGCGCCGGGTGCGCATCTCCACGAACTGTTCTTCCGTGACGCCGTCGTGGATGTGGATGTTGTGGGCGCGCTGTTCTGCCACCGTGGTTTCCCACTTCGCCTCGCGGCCGGCCGGTGGATAGTCGTGGCACATGAACAGCCGGGTTGCCGGCGGCAGTGCCAGCAGGCTGCGCACGGACCGGTAGAGCTGGGCCGCGCAGCCGCCGGGGAAATCGCAGCGCGCCGAACCCACGTCGGGCATGAACATGGTGTCGCCCACGAATACCGCGTCGCCGATGCGGTACGCCAGGTCGGCCGGCGTGTGGCCCGGCACGTGCAGCGCGTGCACTTCCAGCGCGCCGATGGTCAGTATTTCGTCGGGTTCGATCAGGTGGTCGAATTCACGGCGCACGCCCGGCGCCTGCGGGAACACTCGCGCGAACGCCTGCTGCACCTCGGCGATATGGCTGCCGATGGCGATGCGTCCGCCCACCGCCTGCTTGAGGTAGGGCGCCGCCGATAAATGGTCGGCGTGGGCATGGGTTTCCAGCAGCCAGACCGTACGCAGGTGGTGCATGCGCACGAACGCGATCACCGCGTCCGCCGAGCCGGTGGACGTGCGGCCCGACTTGGGATCGTAGTCGAGCACCGAATCGATGATGGCGCAGTCGCTGCCATCGCCCTGGTGGACGACATAGGTGACGGTGCCGGTAGCCGCATCGAAGAACGCTTTGATCTGTGAATTCATGGCGGTCATTATAATAAAATTTCATATCAAGGAAAGGCCTGGCAGGTTTTTCGATGTTGCCCAAGCCATCCGTGCGCAAGTCGGCGCGGCCTTCATGATAGTCTGGATAGCGATCAATAGCAGCCAAGGGAGCTACAGATGGACAAGATTCACTACAAGGGCTGGGAAATCGTTCCCACCGTTCTGCCAACCAGCGATAACAAATTTACCGCCAGCTGCGACATCGAGCGCGCCAACGCCGACGGCGTGGAAGTGTTCGAGGGCGCCACCATGCAGTTCGTGCGCGACACCGAAGACGACGCCATCACCGCCGCCTGCGAAGAAGCCATCCGCCAGATCGACAACATCATCGCCAACCCGCTGGTGCGCCTGGCATAGAGACCGGGGGCGGCGCTGCGGCATGCCTATGTCCTGTGGCATCTGCTGTGATACCATGGCCGCATGATCGTCCTGCTCCGTTCCCTCGTCGTGTACTGCATGCTGCTGGCGCTCCCGTACCAGGGTTACGCTGCGGCCGCGATGATGGCGTGTGTGCCTGCCACCGCTCCTGCGGTTACTGACGTTGCTGTAGCTGCCGACCACCTGGCCATGCCCGCCGGTCCCCACGACCACGCGGCCATGATGGCGGCAATGGCGCACGATAGCGCCCAGCATGATTCTTCTTCCGGACACGCTGGCCAAACCCACAACCATGGCAGCGCCAAGTGCGGCGGCTCCGCCTGTTGTGTCGCCGGCGCGCCGGTGATGGTCGATATGTTGTCCGTCCCCGCGCTGCCGGCCGTCTCCGGCGCCGTTGCGCTGTATGCCGACTATCTCCCTGCGGTAGACCTGGCTCACCCCGAACGTCCCCCTCAGGCTTAAGCCGTCCTCCGGCCACAGGTCCGTCCACGGACTGCGCCACCCCTGACCTTGCCGCGACAGACCCTGCCCGGGACCACTGCGCGCATACCATTCATACAATTTACCTCGAGGTGTAAGACATGCCCTGTCTGCATAAACCCGGCGGTGCTATTGCCATGGCGGCGGCGTTGCTGCTGTCCGGCTGCGCGTCTCTGTCCGGCGACGGCGGTTTCAAATCTGCCGCCACGGTCAGCGAACAGCGCACCGGTGCGCCCGCCAGCGTGGCCGGCCGCCTGCCGCAAAACGATGACGACACGCGCGCTCTGGCCGCCGTGATCGACCAGAAACTGGCGCAGCCACTGAGCGCCAACGACGCGGTGCAGATCGCACTGCTCAACAACCGCAGCCTGCAAGCGACTTACTGGTCGCTCGGCATTGCCGAAGCGGACCTGGTGCAGGCGAGCCGCCTGCAAAATCCGGTGCTCGATTTCAAGCGCAGCCACGGTGGCGGCGCCCTGGAAATCGAACGCACGCTCACCTTCAACCTGCTCGGTATCATCACCGCGCCGATGGCCGGCCGCATCGAAGGGCGGCGCTACGAGCAAAGCAAGCTGCTGGTCGCCAACGAAGCGGTGCGCGTGGCGCTCGATACCCGCCGCGCCTGGGTGGTGGCGGTGGCCGCCGGCCAGAGCGCCGACTATGCGCAGCAGGTGCAAGCGTCGGCCCATGCCAGCGCGGAACTGGCGCAGCGCATGCGCGACGCCGGCAACTGGAGCGCCATGGACGTGGCGCGCGAACAGGCCTATCACGCGCAAACCATCGCCGAGGTCAACGCGGCCCGCAAGGGCGCCGTGATGGCGCGCGAAAAGCTTACCCGTTTGATGGGCCTGGGCGGCACGCAGGCGGCCTACCGGCTGCCGGATCGCTTGCCCGACTTGCCGGCGGCGCCTTCTGAACTGCCGCAACTGGCCGACATCGAACAGCTGGCTGTCAACGAACGGCTCGACATCCAGGCTGCCAAACTCGATGTGGCGCACACCGCCAGCACCCTCGGGCTGACCAGGACCACGCGCTTCATCAATGTGCTGGACCTGGGCCTGGTCGCCAACAGCGAGGGTGCGACCAACACCCGGGGCTACGAGATTGCGCTGGAGATTCCACTGTTCGACTGGGGCTCCACCCGCGTGGCGCGCGCCGAAGCGACGTATATGCAGGCGGCCAACATGCTGGCGCAAACTGCGGTGAACGCCCGCAGCGAGGCGCGCGAGAGCTACGCCGACTACCAAGCCTCGTACGACCTGGCGCGCCACTACCGCGACCAGGTGCTGCCAGCCCGTAAAAAGCTGGCCGACGAAACCCTGCTGCGCTACAACGGCATGCTGATGAGCGTGTTCGAGCTGCTGGCCGACGCCCGCGAACAGGCCGGCGCGGTGCGCGGCTATATCGCCGCCCAACAGGACTTCTGGATCGCCCAGGCCAACCTGGAGGCTGCCCTCGGTGGCCGCCTGCCAGCATCAACCATCAAACAAGGAAATCAACCATGACCACCCGCAGATCGTTTCTCAGCGGCGCCGCCCTGATCGGCGCCGGCATGGTGACCAGGGCCGGCGCAGCGTCGCTGCCCGAAGCGCCGGTGCAATCGTCGGCGGCCACGGCGCCGCCGCTGGCGCCGCCCAACGGCCGCCCGTACAACCCGGTAGTCACCCTCAACGGCTGGACCCTGCCATGGCGCATGAAGGACGGCGTCAAGGAATTTCACCTGGTGGCCGAACCGGTAGTGCGCGAAATCGCGCCCGGTATGACCGCCAACCTGTGGGGCTACAACGGCCAGAGCCCTGGCCCGACCATCGAGGTGGTGGAGGGCGACCGCGTGCGCATATTCGTCACCAACAAGCTCCCCGAGCACACCAGCGTGCACTGGCACGGCCAGCTGCTGCCCAACGGCATGGACGGCGTGACGGGCCTCACGCAACCGGGCATCAAGCCCGGTAAAACCTTCGTCTATGAATTCGTGGCGCGCAATGCCGGCACCTTCATGTACCACCCGCACGCGGACGAGATGGCGCAGATGGCAATGGGGATGATGGGCTTCTGGATCACACACCCGAAGAACCCGAAGCAGCACGCGGTGGACCGCGACTTCGTATTCCTGATCAGCGCCTATGACATCGAGCCTGGCAGCTACACGCCCAAGATCAACACGATGACCGACTTTAACCTGTGGACCTTCAACAGCCGCGCCTTCCCCGGCATCGACCCGATGGTGGTGCGCAAGGACGACCGGGTGCGGGTACGCGTGGGTAACCTCACCATGACCAACCACCCGATCCACATGCACGGCCACACGTTCGAAGTGACCGGCACCGACGGCGGCTGGGTCAAACCGTCGGCGCGCTGGCCCGAGGTGACGACGGATATCGCCGTGGGCCAGATGCGCGCCATCGAGTTCGTGGCCGACGCGCCCGGCGACTGGGCCTTCCACTGCCACAAGTCGCACCACACCATGAACGCCATGGGCCACGACGTGCCGACCATGATCGGCGTCGATCACAAAGGCGTGGCCGAGAAGATCAACAAGCTGGTGCCGGGCTACATGGTGATGGGTGACAAGGGTGGTTCGATGGGCGCCATGCGCATGCCGCTGCCCGAAAACACGTTGCCGATGATGAGCGGCGACGGACCGTTCGGTGGCCTGGAAATGGGCGGCATGTTCACCACGCTCAAGGTGCGCGAAGGACTGGCGCGCAACGACTACAAGGACCCCGGCTGGTACCAGCATCCGAAGGGGACGGTCGCCTACGAGTGGACCGGCGAGATCCCGCCGGCGCCGCGTGCTCCGGGCGTGCCTGAAAACCCGGCAGCCAAGCCGGCGGCCGAAGCGTTGAACATCAAGCGTGACGGCGGCGGACACCAGCATCATCATTGAAACAGGTGTCAAGGATGATGGCCACCTGCCGCCTAAAAGGGCAGGGGGCTGTCGGAGATATCGGCGCTGTAGCGTCGCCACGCAATCTGGTCGGTGTCGATGTCATCGACCAGATTGGTCGTGTCGAAGTGCGCATACGTGCGCGAAAAGCCGCCATCGCGCGGCGACACCAGCATGATGGGCAGCGTGGGGAACACGCGCTGCGCCTCGGCGATCAGACGCGCCCCCGGTTCCGGATAAGTAAATTCCAGAGGTACCAGGATCACGGCCAGCGTCAGCCGGCGGATGGTGATGACGGCAGCGGTAAGTTCCACTTATAGCCGATCCTTGAAATTGCGCGCATCGAAGCGCACGATGCGGCCGATCACGAAGCAGTCCGCGCCCTTGCACGGCTCCGGGCGGAACGCCGGATTTTCCGACGCCAGGAACCATTCGCGGCGCTGGTACACCAGGCGCTTGATCACGGCCTGGCCATTGTAATTCATGGCGAACACGCCGCCGGCCTTGCGCGCCTTGTCCTTCGTATTGATGACGACAATGTCGCCTTCGTACATCATCGGCTGCATGCTGTCGCCCTTGATCTTGATGGCCAGCAGCGCGCGCGGCGACAGGTCGTTTTCTTCGAGCCACTGGCGCGGCACATGGTGCTGGCCGTTTTCCTCGTACAGCGGCACGGTCTCGATGCCGTCAATGCCGGCTTGCAGGTGCAGCGACACCAGCTCGATCGGCACCGACGGCGGCGCCAGGTCGTCGTCGTCGGTCACCGGCTGCGCTTCGGGCATGTCCATGCCGGCGACCGAGCGCGAAGCCTCGGCAATTTGCGCAGCAATGGTGGGGCTGAACGCATCGACCGGCACGGCCAGGCCGCGTGCAAAGGCGGTGGCGGCCTTGATGTTGAGCGGACGCCGGCCGGCCACGTACTGCCACACCATGCCTTGCGAGCCGATGTCGAACTGCAGGCCGAACTCTGCCTGCGAGATTTTCGGCTCGCGCGCGAGCAGCAGCGCTTTCAGGCGAGCGGCGTCATCGAGTTGCCAGGATTCCAGGGTTTTCAAGTCAGGTTTCATGAAAGGAAGTTTAGCACGATGTTGCACATATGACGAGCTTTGCTATTGATTTATGTAATAGCGGTGCTATTATTCAATGTATCCGCACCGACATTCATCAAATCTTTACGAGAGAGCCATCATGCCCGTCCCCGACATCACCCCGTTCAGCGCCGGCGCGTTGGCTCAGATCCTGGCGCTGCCCATTGCCGCCGGCATGGCCGCCACCGTTCTCACCTTTCTATTCATGTGGCCGCGCACGCGCCGCGAAGCGCTGGTGCGCCTGACCTGCTCGATCTGCACCGCCGCCTTGCTGGGGCCGCTGCTGCTGATCGCTCTGCACAGCTGGTGGCCCACGCTGTTCGACTCGGCCAAGGTGTTGGCCGTGCTGTACGGCGGGCCGGCCATGCTGGGCGTGGTGGCGGTGGCATGCCCGGTCATGGTGCTGGCGGGCTTGCCAGCATGGTGGGGGCTTGGTGCGGTCGTGCTGTGGCTGGAACGCCGGCGCGGCAAGGACATCGGCGAGCTGGTGCACGATGCAGCGGAAGTGGTCCGCGATGTGCGGCGGGGCTAAGTGTTGTCGGTATGGCAGTGGCGCGCCGCTTGTGTCATAATATTGCGCTGCGTGGGCTCCGATGGTGAAATTGGTAGACACTGGAGACTTAAAATCTCCCGCCGTAAGGCGTGCCGGTTCGATTCCGGCTCGGAGCACCAGCCCTCATTTTAGATGCACATCATCAAACGCCATAAGCTCTTGAGGGTATTGCTCTCGATAGGCCCTTCCATGGCGGCATGTCAGGGCCTCGTTCCGGCGCTTCAGAATTTCACATCAAGCTTGACGCTGAAGAAGCGGAAGACGTCGCGCGGCGGTACCCAACTATCGACCGTTATAGCGGGCGACGTGGCCGTCGGCCCGGCGCGGTAGGAAGGGCCACTGGCGTTCGCGTTGGGAATGTAGAAGCGGTCGAACAAATTATTGATGCGGAAGCTGACCTTGTAACGATCGCTTGGCGCCCGGATACCAAAGCCGAGATCAGCAATGGTGTAGCCGTCATTGATTGCGCGCGGATCGTTGTTGATGTTGTTGCTGTACTCGCTCTGGTATCGCACATTGCCATCCACAAAGCCGCCCCACATCATGCCCGGGATTTTGAAGTCCACGTTGGCCCCGACATTGAGCTTGAGCTTGGAAGTGCCGGGGAACACGCCGCCGCTCAAGTCCTGGATGCCGGTTGTCGAACCGGGCTTGATCGGGAAACACGCGTTATTGCGGCCGGGAATGGAACCGTTCGCTGCCAATCCCCCCGCAGAGGCCGCGACGTTGGTCGTATCGTTGTAGCACGGACCATTCCTCCAGTTCTCGATGGTCGGACGGGTATAGGCCAGCGAGGCGTTGACGGTGAATCCGGGGCGGATGAGCATATGGGTGTCGAGTTCGAAGCCGCGCGTTTGGATGAGCGGAATCGAATTGAGCTGCGTGTAAATGGTCGGGTCGTCTGGCAGCACGAACGAAACATTCTGCTGGTATCCACGGAACCGTGTCCTGAACACGGTGGCTGCCACCGACATGCGATTGTCGAACAGGTTGGCTTTTGCTCCGAGCTCGATGGTGCGGCTCTTTTCCGGATCAACCGGGAACGCTGCCGACGCCGTCAAGCCGCTCGTGACATCGTAGGCGCGGCCCTTGTGGCCGGTGGCGGTCATCACATAAGCCATGAGGTCGGGCGTGATCTGCTTCTGCACACTGAGCTTGCCCGTGGTCGCATAATCCTTGTTGCCGGTGCTGGCAAACTGGTCTACGCCAACTGGCCCGGGTACAAAGGTAGAGCGGTCCAGCTGGTCCGTGTAGAAGCCTCGGCTGTAGTGAAATCCCGATTCCTCCACGTTGCGCCGGATGCCTGTCACCACGGTCCAGGTCGGCATGAATTCCCATGTCGCCTGGCCGAATGCGGCCTTGTTGACGTTGTAGATATCGGTATAGTAATTGGTCGGACTCGACGGCGAATTGGCCGCGCAGTTGCTGGGCGCAACACAGAAGCCCCGGATGAAATGGCGGTCGATCTCGTTGCGCGCCCACCACAAGCCGGCCACGTAGCGTACCGTGCCACTGTCGGGCGACACCAGGCGCAGTTCCTGCGTCTTGGAACGGATGTCGTAAGTGCCGAACTGGTTGTTGCCCTCGGTAAGACCGGGAACACCGGGACGCGCCAAGGTTGGTACGTCGACGAAGTCCTGGTCGCGCGAGTCGTTGGCCTTGTACTTGCTGTACGAGGAGATCGACATCAACTGAGCGTCGTTGGGCAGCGTGTAGGCGAGCTTCAAGCCCAGACCGTTGGTCTTGGACGAGATGCCGGTAGGGAAGTCGCGCCGCACGTTGCGGTTGTTGCGGTCGGTCGGATCTATCCCTGCCATCGTGACGGTAGCGGGCAGCAGCGGATTGCCATTCAAATAGGCGGTCGATATATCTACAGGCGTGCGTACCTGGTTGCCTGCCGCAGCTGTGCCGGTTGTCCTGTAAAAGCCGTTGACGGCGGTGACGCCGCGCGTATTTTTCTGCTTGTTAAAGCTCGGCATCAGGTCGATATCGAGTGAGCTGGTTGGACGCCAGCTGAACTTGGCCATCAGGGTGGTGCCGCCCGAGCCGTTGACGTCTTCGCCAGTCGTCAGGTTGGTAAAATTGCCCGGCATGCGCGTGCGGTTGACGGCCACCCGCGCACCCAGGGTATCCGAAACCATGCCGCCGGCCGACAGGGCCAGGCGCCATTCGCCGTCATTGGTGTACATCGAGCTGCCGCGATAGACCATCGGACCGCTGATGGGCTTGGTGACTATGTTGATCGCGCCGGCGACGGCGGACTTGCCGAACAGCGTGCTTTGGGGGCCTTTGAGCACCTCGATGCGGGCAACGTCGGCGAGGTCGCGGAAGGCCTGGAATTGGGTGGCGACCGGAATATCGTCGATGATCACCGAGACATCCGATTCGACGCCGATTCCCACCGAGACGGTGCCGATGCCGCGCATGAAGAGAGCGTTATTGGCCGCTGTCGAGCCCGAGGCCATGGTCAGCGATGGCGTCAGCGCCACCACGTCCTCGATTTCGCGGATGTTGGTACGGGCGATCTCCGCCTCGGTCAGCACCGAGATAGCCATCGGCACCGACTCCAGTTTTTCTACCCGCTTGTTGGCGGTAACGACCACGGTTTCGAGCCGGGCGCCGTCGTCCTGCTTTTCCTGGGCAATGGCACCGTTCGCCATGCTCAGCACCGCCGCGCCGACCAGTACCGCCAGCGGTTTCATGCGGATGCGGCCGTGTCCGTTTTTGCTATAGTTATTCGATACCACGATTGTCTCCTTCTTATAATAAAACACCAAAAAGCTGCGGCCCGTTAAGGCGATTTTGTTGGGCGGGGGAGGGCCGTGAAGCGCAGCAGCGCTTCAAGGAAGTAGTAGTCGCCGTAGTTGAGCGGGACGTCGACTTCCTTGCCGGCAGGCTTGTGGCCGGTGGCGTGCATGAGCAAGAAACCGCCGTTGCCTCCGGGTGCCGCGAGGTAAGCGGGCGAAGACAGACTGCGCAACTGCTGTTCGGCCATCGCGATATAGCGGTGCGCCAGTGGCGGCTCGACAAAACCAGATAGTTCCAGCAGGGCCGACGCAATGATTGCAGCCGCCGACGAGTCGCGCGGTGCCTGGGGAATCGCGGGATCGTCGAAGTCCCAGTACGGTACCTTGTCGGCAGGCAGGCGCGGATGATTGATGATGAAAGAGGCGATTTTGTTGGCCTGGGCCAGATACTCGGGCTTGCGGGTCTCGCGGTACATCATCGAGTAGCCGTACAGGCCCCACGCCTGGCCGCGCGCCCATGCCGAACTGTCGGCATGGCCTTGGTGCGTGACGCGGCTGCGCACTTTGCCGTCGACCGGGTCATAGTCGACCACGTGGTAGCTCGAGCCGTCCGGTCTGAAATGGTTGCGCAGCGTCGTGTCCGCATGGGCGATGGCGACGTCGCGGTAATAGCTGTCGCCCGAAGTGCGCGCGGCCCACATCAACAGCTCCAGGTTCATCATGTTGTCGACGATGACGGGGAACTTCCAGTCCTGGTCGGGCCGCAGATTCCAGGACTGGATGCTGCCAACCTTCGGGTTGAAGCGGGTGACCAGCGTCGTCGCGCCAGCCAGCAATGCGTCCCGGTAAGCGATGCCGCCGGCACCGTACTCATCGAGCCGCAGCCCGTTCCCATAGCCGCAGTTCAGGATGAAGCCGATGTCATGGGTGGATTTGTCGAACTTGGCGGAGGCGGTGTTGGCCGTGTAGCGTGCGGCCGCCGTACGCCACTTGGCGTCACCGGTTGCCTCGGCCAGATACCACAAGGCGCCGGGGAAAAATCCGCTGGTCCAGTCGCGCGTGGACACCATGCTGATTTCGCCGTCCTCCATCGTGCGCGGGAAACCTTGCTTGCCCTCGATGTTTTCGAGCAGGGTGCTGTACTGGCGCGCCGCCAGTGCGATGTCGCGCGCAATGAGGTCGTCTTTGGTTTCGGCGGCATACAGCGGGCCAGCGGCCATGGAAAACGCCAGCCCGAGGCCGATCAGTTTTTGTTTGATGTTCATGCAGTCTCCGAGTCGGCGCGTGGCCGTGACAATCGGTCAAGCGCCGATTCCGGAGTAAATATACACGCAAAAGAAGGCTAGACAAACGTTTTTTCTTTTTGTCGTAAAAATGAGTATATCTTGGAAAAATAGTAGTTTTTTGGCGGCGCTGCAGAGAAAACGCCAGGCAGGGGATGCCATCAGGCGCGACCAGAAAAAACGATTATTGGACAGCGTGAGGGGTGTTCGGGGGGGGGGGGGGCTCAGCCGAGCGATAGGGCGCGCCGCTTGATCGATGAGCGCAGTACTAGCTGCGGCTCCAGGAGAGTGAGATCGATGCTGGCGTCATCGCCGATGTTGGAGAGTAGGGTATTCATGCCAACGACACCCATCTCCTCACTGCGCAGGTCGACAGTGGTGAGGGGCGGCGAGGCATAGCGGCCGAACTGGATATTGTCAAAGCCCGCAACGGAGATATCCTCCGGCACTCTGAAGCCAAGGGCTTGCGTTGCTTGCATGAAACCGAGTGCCATCATGTCGTTATAGCAGATGATGGCATCTGGCCGCTGCTCCCCTAACATGATGTCTGCACTCCTGCGTTCGCCCTCGATCGCTGTGGGCGCCGCGCCGCCGAACGCCTGCAGTGGCAAGCCGTGTGTGTCCAGGCAGTCGCGGACGCCGGCCATGCGGTCCTGGTCTCGGTGCGACTTCGGAAACCCCAGATAGGCAATGCGCTCATGCCCCATCGCCACGAGGTGCTGAGCAATCATGTAGCCGCCGCGGTGGTCGTCGCTAGTGACGGTGGGCAGCGCCAGGCGGGAGAGGCGACCGAAGAATACCAGGGGCTTTTCAAGGCTAGCCATCCAGTCCATATCATCTTCGGGCAGTCGCGAGTACACCAGCAAACCATCAACCCGGCGGCTCAGCGACTCGAGCAGCATGCGCTCGCGACCAGGATTCTCATCAATATCAACCAGCAGCAAGGTGTAGTCATGTTCGGTGGCAACGCGGTTGGCGCCCTTGATGATGCTGGTGAAGTGCGGATTGCTCACATCGAGTACTGACAGGCCGATATTGTTGGTACGCCCTGTGATCATCGATTGCGCCAGCGGGTTGGAGCGATAGCCCAATTCCTCGATCACCGACTTGATGGTAGCTTCGACCGCTGGCGAAAACCGCTGCGCCTGGTTCACATACCTCGATACTGTGGTGATCGAAACGCCGGCGGCGGTGGCGACGTCGCGGATGGTTGGTGCCTTGATTTTCATTTTTTCCAGATGGCCGGAACTGTGGTGAGAAAAGCGCAAATGATCGCACAGTTTCTGCCAACTGCCCCGACCAACTTCCTTTCGAAGAAGATGTTGACGTTGAAGCGTATTTGGATATACTTGGTAAAACGTTTGTTCGATAGCCTCTACGACTAGCCCCATTCACTGGATAACATGATGATCGACACGCCCGCCGAAAAACCCTTCCATCGACTTTTGCTGACCGGCGCCGCTGGCGGGCTGGGGCAAGTTTTGCGAGAGCGTATCAAGCCGTGGGCGCACATTGTGCGCCTGAGCGACCGCGCCGGCATGGGCGAGGCGGGTGATGGCGAGGAAATCGTCCAATGCGACCTGGCAGACAAGTCTGCGGTCCTGGCGCTGACGGAGGGGGTCGACGCGGTTCTGCATTTCGGCGGCATTTCTGTCGAGGACAGGTTCGAACCTATCATGCAGGCAAACATCCTCGGCTTGTACAACCTGTACGAGGCGGTGCACAAGTCTGGCGTCAAGCGTGTGGTGTACGCCAGCTCCAACCACGTCACCGGCTTTTACCGCAATACCGAAATTGTCGATGCCGACATGCCGCTGCGCCCGGACGGTTTCTACGGCCTGAGCAAGTGCTTCGGCGAAGCGCTGTCGCGTTATTACTACGACCGCGTCGGCATCGAGACCGTTTGCTTGCGCATCGGTTCGTCTTTCGAGCAACCGAAGAATGCGCGCATGATGACGACCTACCTCGGCTACGACGACCTGGTCGAACTGCTGCGCTGCGCGCTATTTACACCGCGCGTAGGACACACCATCGTCTTCGGCACCTCCGACAACGACGCCAGCTGGTGGGACAACCGCAAGGCCAGCCATCTCGGCTTCAGGCCAACGGACAGCTCGCGCCGGTTCAAGTACCTTTTCCCGGACACGGCGGAGCGTCCTGGCGATGACCCTGCCACCATCTTCCAGGGCGGCCCTTTCGTGACGGCGGGTCCGATGTACTGATTGCCGCGAGACCCCGATATCAATCACCAGATACCCCAACGGAGGAACACGGATGCGCAGCACGAGAAAACTAGTGACGAAACCCACACCCAAGCTTGGCAACGTCCGGCTGCTCGCCGCAGCACTGTTCGGCATACTGTCGCTGAACGCCGGCGCCGCCGAGAGCCTGCCACCGCCGCCATCGTCGAGCTACCAGCCGCCGCTGGCGGCGGTCCCGATGAACCAGATCATCCAGCAGCAGTTGTACCCGCAGCTGGAGTACCTGTTCGATAAGATGGTGGCCGAGAAGGACAACTTCACGCTTGACGGTGTCGCGGCACTGAAGAGCAACGATAAATTCTTGCAGGGCAAAATTGCCGTCGGTCTTACCCATGTGCTGCTGAACATGCGCAAGGGCGACCCCCGCCTGCCAGAGCGTTTACGCCAGTTCCGCGCCATCGCCGACATGACGATCGGCATGGATAACCAGACCTGGGGCATACACTATTATCTGACCGCCCTGTATCAGCTCAAGCAGGCTGGCTTGCTGGAACAGGCGGTCTCGCCAGCTACGCTAGCGGCGCTGCGCGCCAAGCTCGACTGGCGCCACTTCGTCACCCAACCCGACTTCCAGCTGATACGCTTGCCCACCAATTACTACGGCGTGGCTTTCAGCGTGGCTCGTCTGCGCATGCTGCTGGGCTGGGAAGATGACAGCGGCGCCAACATTCTGCTCGACAAAATGATGGAGCATTACAACACCTACTCAGGCAAATTTGGCTTTTCCGACGAGACCGCCGGCGAAGGCCGTTTCGACCGCTATAGCATCCTGCTGATCGCCGAAATCTGTGAGCGCTTCATCGAGACCGGCCTGACGGTGACGCGGGAGCTGAAGGCGCTGTTGCGCAAGGCTGCCGACGTGGCTCTAAACATTGCGAACACGTCGGGCGACGGCTTCACCTTCGGCCGCAGCCTGGGACCATACGGGGAGACCGCCGCGCTGGAGATCTTGTCGGTGTCGGCCTATCTCGGCGTGCTGACGCCGGAAGAAAAACAGTATGCCTACGCGTACTCGACCCGCATCGTCGCCAGGTATGTGGACTTCTGGTACAACCCGGCGATGCACTCGGTCGACATGTGGGGCCAGGGAAGGCGCACGGATGCCTATCGAGCCAAGCACCGCATCCTTGGCGAGAATTTCTCGCTGGCGCATCAGTTTATCTTCACCAGCGAATTCTGGAGCAAGGCCGGAATGGAAGATGCCCAACCGAAGGCCGATTTGCAGGCATGGCTGGACCGGACCCGTCCGCGCTTCAGCCTGGTGCGTTTCGCGCAAGGACAGTACGACCGCGCACTGGCCATCTATCGCGACCGGCATCACAACTTCAGCCTGCTGATGGTCAACGGCGGTGGGGGCCAGTACGACAACAGCCCCTACTACCCGCTGCCGTTCGCCACCGGCATCGTCGCCGGCATCCCCGACAGTGGTGCCGAGCACCCGCAACTGCTGCCCAAGTTCAGGCTGGTCGATGGCACCGAGCTGATTGGTGCCAGCTACATCAAGGATATCCGGTCCAGCAGCGAAGGAAACCAGGCCAGCGTCAGCTATCGGCAGGACGAACTGGCGCGGCTCGGCGGCAAGGCCCCGACGCCCGACGACCGCATCCGGCTTGAGACCACCTACGCAATGGCGCCCGGTGTCATCGTCCGTACCGACAAGTACACGCCGAAGGTTCCAGTGGAGGTCGCGCGCGCCAGCCTTGAGTTCGCCTCATTCTCTGACGGCGCCACAGTTCAAGGCAAAAAGGTCAACTTCGCGCAGGGTGATGCGGTCTCTTTCGAGGTGGAAGGGCTGGACAGCTGCGCGGTCGCGCCGACCAGGGGCGCAGAACCGTTCCGCTCCCCAACAGGAGCAATGCGGTCACTCGTGAGCTGCGCTACAAGCAATTTTACGTTTTCCAAGCCGCTGACAATCCGCTGGACCTTGACGTACCGATAACTATGCCACCCATAAGCCGCCTCTTGCTGGACTGGTGTTGTTTGCCCTCTTGCTGTCGCTGGAGGCTTACGCTTCTATGAGCTGACAGAGCAACCGGGGACTATCGCTCCAAGGCATCGATCAGGTCTTTGACTTCGGTGTAGAGCACATCAACACACTGAACATGGCTATCGAAGCGTCGCGTGCCGGTGTCGAGCATTTGTATCCTTGGATCGATCCATTTTCCAGGATCTTGTCCAGGATCAAGTTCGGCCGTTGCGGCTGATTCGTAACGTGACCGAGCAGGCATGCCCGACAAACGCTGAGTGCAGCGGATCGTGACAGTCCATCCCTTGTAATGTTTTTGTTCCACTGTACCCATGATTTTGATGTGGTTTGCTTATCAAGATTATCATAGGTAGCGCTAACTTCAAGGAAAGTTTCAACCGTATAGTGGGCATGAGGGATCGGAACCCCCCTCTTACCCACGCGCATCAGCGTTGTCGCCCATCGCGACTATCTCCAAAAACCTGCCGCACATTTGCGCAAAATCAAACAATTTTGAAGTCGAGCACGTCAGTATCAACAAAATTGAATGATCGTTGACGCAAAGGGCATACATGGATGATCACGAACTGCGGTCGCTGATGGCGATCGAGGCCGCCGGGATGGCGATTTGGGATTCGACCGTGGTCAACGGCCAGATTGATGAAGGCACCATACAGTGGTCGGCCCGTGGTGCTGCAATGGTAGGGCTGCCCGCGCAAGAGACATTGCAGCCGTTTACGCAGTTTCTCGCGCTGGTGCATGAAGACGACCGCGACGAGCTGCTCGATACGATGCAAATGGCGGTGGACGCCCGAGCCGAGTACCACCTCGGGTATCGTGTGCGGCTCGCCGAAGGCACGGTACGCTGGCTGCACGCCGATGCCAAGGTATTGTGCGGTGATGGCCGACATCCGGACCGCACACTCGGGCTGATTCGAGATGTCACTGGTATGGTTGAGCACGAGCGCCTCGTCAACGAACGCGAACGGATGGCTGAGGTGACGCTCGACTGTATTGGTGACGGCGTCATCACTACCGACTGCCACGGTGCCATACGCTTCATGAACCGGGCAGCCGAGCAATTGACCGGCTGGCCCCGTCAGCGGGCGGCTGGGCGCGACGTCAACGAAGTGATGCCGCTCGTCGATGAAGTCGACGACACGCCGCTTGAGCATGTCGCTTACAAATGTCTGCTCAGGCGCGAAACAGTGGGTATCTCGTCACACGCAGCGATGCTCACGCGCGACGGCCGCCGCATCGCCGTTGAGGACACCGCAGCACCCATCCGCGTGAACAGTGGCGGCATCGTCGGTGCGGTGGTGGTGTTCCGCGACGTCACCCATCAGCGCGCGCTGTCGAGCCAGCTATCCTGGCACGCCAGCCATGACGTGCTGACCGGCCTGTTCAACCGGCGTGAATTCGAGCTACACATTTCCCATGCGCTGCACGTGTCCAAGCAAGATAACCATACCCATGCATTGCTGTACATTGACCTGGACCGGTTCAAGCTGGTGAACGACACCGCCGGTCACGCTGCCGGCGACGCCTTGTTGCAGATTCTGGCCAAACAGCTGCAAGAGCGCATGCGCGAGAGCGACGTTCTGGCGCGGCTCGGCGGGGATGAACTCGGCGTACTTCTGGGTTACTGCCGCATGGACCAGGCGCGTCGTATTGCCGAGGAAATCCGCCAACTGGTCAAGGATTTTCGTTTCGTCTGGGATGTCCATAGCTTCGACATCGGCGCCAGCATAGGCATGGCTGAAATCAGCGCAGACAGTACTTCCGTCAGCGACCTGATGATTGCCGCTGACGAGGCTTGTTACCTCGCCAAGGACCAGGGACGCAATCGCGTCCACGTCTACTCTCCAAACGACGCCGCCATCACGCGCAGGCACAGCGAGATGATGTGGGTGGCGACACTGAACGACGCGATGCAGCAGGACCTGTTTACGTTGTACTCGATGCCGATCGCGCCGCTACGGGGCAACCACATGAAACACGAAGAAGTCCTGGTGCGCCTCACCGACGAGGGCGGTGACGTGATCAGGCCTGATCGGTTTATTCCCGCTGCCGAGCGTTACCATATGATGCCAATGCTCGACCGCTGGGTCATCCGCGCGGTATGCCGGCACATCGCTTACAGCGTGGGGTCACAATCCCAGCCTGTGCGGGAGGAGCAGCATGGGCGCAACACTGAAACCGAAGTGCCGGTTAGCGGGATTTTTTCCGTCCTGGCGCAAGAAGTCGGGCCAACGCTGTACTCGGTGAATTTGTCGGGAGCATCGATGAGCGACGATGCGCTGTATCAGTTCATCGTTAGCGAGTTTGCGGTAAACCGAGTCGATCCCGCACAGATCTGTTTTGAGATCACCGAAACTGCAGCGATTCGCAACCTGCTGAAAGCGCAAGACCTGATATCTCAACTCAAACTGATTGGTTGCCGATTCTCGCTGGACGACTTTGGCAGCGGCCTGTCGTCGTTTGGCTACCTTAAAACGCTGCCGGTGGACTTCCTGAAGATCGACGGCTCGTTCGTCCGCGATATTGCCAGCAACCCGGTACACAGGGCCATGGTCGAGTCGATCCAGAAAGTTGCGCAGGTAATAGGTATCCAGACGATCGCCGAATTCGTCGAGGATGCGTCAACACTGGAGGTCATCAGTGAGATCGGAATCGATTTCGCCCAGGGCTACGCGGTTGGGCGGGAGCGTGCGCTTGATTCGGCCGACACGTAGAAAAATCTTGCCGCCCCTATCAGTGCTCCAGGGATCAGTAAGATGTCGGACGTGGAATGACGCCGGTTGCGCGTGCTTCGTCGATAAAAATTCCCTGATTAAATCAACCTTGAACACCAGCTCTTACATGGCATCGATCGCTACTCCTACATGAGTTTGTCGGCTATGGAGGGATCATGCCTGTACGCCGACATCTATAGTTCAGGAGACTACATCATGTTTTCCCTTGCAAAACTCAGTCCCACCGTGACCGACATGATCCGCTTCGATCATTCTCATGTCTTCGTTACCTTTCATCAATTTACCCAGGACAAAAGTCCCACCGTCAAGAAGGCACTGAGCGACACGATCTGTGCCGCGCTGGAAATTCACGCGACACTGGAAGAAGAGATTTTTTATCCGGTCATGCAGACAATCGACCCAGGCGACTCGGCGCTGGAAAAAGCGCCGCATGAGCATGCCGACATGAAGCGCCTGATCCGCGAACTGCGCACCATTCCCGGCACCGACGATCTTCATGACCGGGTGCTGTTGGAATTGATGCGCGAGGTAATCCATCATGTTGCGGATGAAGAAACTGTGCTACTGCCTGCTGCCGAGCGCAAGCTGTCCAAAGAACGTCTGATCGAGCTGGGTGTGGCGATGAACAAGCGACGCATTGAACTGCTGGCGCCCCAGGCCGGCAAGGTTGCGATCAGTCATGCTGTTGGCTTTTCCGGCAGCACTGCCGCCTGGGTCCTCGGTGCAGCAGGCGCGATCGGCGCGATGCTTGCCTTTTCGGCGGCAGGCAGAAAGGCTGCCGTGCAAGTGTGACGATCTGGAAAACGACCAGGCCCATCTTGCCGAGCGGGAAAATCCCGCTGGCCAATCGGCACGTCGGCTAGCGTCGCCAGCTTGCATCATGGTTGGGTTGCTTCCCGGCCAGGCTGCGGCGCGAAGCGCCCGTACGCTTTTTCCGCGAGGTTGGCCATGATGAAATCGAGGCTGGTGAGACCGCCGGCATCGTGGGTGGTGAAACGGATGTTTACCGTGCGATACACATTCGACCATTCGGGATGGTGTTTATGTTTTTCGGCCGCGAGCGCCACCTCCGTCATGAACGAGAACGCCTGAACAAAATCGGCAAAGACGAACTCCCGATCAATCGTCCCGGCTGCGGCATCAAGCTTCCAGGACGGTAACGATTGTGCATGGCGCAATGCCGTATCGGAATTAAATTTTTCCATAACTTCCTTTCTTGGTCACGTCGATCTATCCGGAAAAATTCATAGTACAAGAGATGACAGGTTTTTGTGGCGTGCCGTACAGAGCCGTCCGCTGGCATGCACCACACTCGCCCTTTCGCGCAGCGTTTTCTCACTGCATACCGCAACGTTTCGACTGTCTCTGAAAGGACTCCCAATGACTATCTTCTCCACCTCCGCAAAGTTGTTAATGGGCGCCGCCATTGGTGTAGCCGTTCTCACCGGCTGTAACAAGAAAGCTGAAGATATGCCGGCGCCAACGGCCAGCCAGGCTGCCAATCCCAACGTGGTGCCCGATCCTGACATGACCAAGCCCGGCACCACGGCAGGCGGCACCACGCGCGATGCCAATCCGGGCGGCACCACGGGTGCGCCGGCCACGCCGGTTGCTCCCGATCCGAATTCCACGGCGCAGCCGCCGTCGAGCACCACGTCGACCAATCAATGATGCGCGCCATCGTTCGAGCTTGCACAGCGGGCCAGAAAGGATTTAGATGAACCGTTTTAACAAGAAGACCGTCCTGATCACAGGTGCAGCTTCGGGAATGGGCCTGGCTGCGGCCCGCCGTTTCCTCGACGAAGGCGCGCATGTCGTGATGATCGATATCGATGAGGCTGCGCTCACCAAGGCAGCTTCGCAGCTTCCGCAGGACCGGGTGCTGGTGCAGGTTGGCGATACCGCCGACAAAAGGACTGCGGACGTCGCCGTCAAAGCGACCATCGAGCGCTTCGGCAGCCTGGATGTCTTGATCAATAATGCCGGTATCGGCAGCTCGGGCGACATCACCAACACCAGCGCGGAAGACTTCGACCGCGTGATGGCGGTCAACGTGGCCGGTTACTTCCACATGGCCAAGGCAGCCATGCCCGAGCTGGTCAAGGTACGAGGATCGATCGTCATGACCTCGTCCGTTTCGGGCCTGGGCGGTGACTGGGAAATGTTCGCCTACAACACGTCGAAAGGCGCTGTCAGCAATATGGTGCGTGCGATGGCGCTCGACGCTGCCAAGCATGGCGTACGCGTCAATGCAGTCAATCCAAGCTTTACGGACACCGGTATGACCCGGGACATGTTGCAGGATGCAGAGCTTGTCGCCAAGTTCAAGGAACGCATGCCGCTCGGTGCACCGGCTGCCCCGGAAGGCGTGGCAGCAGTCATGGCCTTCCTGGCCAGCGACGACGCGCGCCTGATCACGGGCGTCAATTTGCCGGTAGATGCCGGATTGATGGCTTCCAACGGCCAGCCGCCGCAGTAAGAAAACGGCGTTCAGCGTAGTGAACGGGGGGGCAAGACCCTCCCTGTGGCAAGCCCTCCCATGGTAAGATTTAGGAATAAGCAAGATTTCCTGTCCGCCACGGAGCCCCCGCAATGACGATTTCCGACAGCACCACCACCTTCCACAACAAAAAAGTCGTGCAGTACGATCCCGACAGCGCTTTTGATCCGTCGCCCGACGTGGTCTATCGGCTGGCGCTCGACTACGACGACAAGCGCAAGATGCCGGAGCTGATCGACAGCTTTTTGGCGCGCGCCGACAAGGCGACGCTGGAAGCGCTGGTGATTGGCATGTGGGGCGAACCGTACGAGGCGGGCGCCGATGCGGTGATCGCCGCGCTGGCCAGCCATGCGCCGGAACTGCCGGCGCTGCGCGCGCTGTTCGTCGGCGACATGACGTACGAGGAATGCGAAATTTCGTGGATCGTGCAGGGCAATTACAAGCCGCTGCTCGACGCCTTCCCGCAACTGGAAGAGCTGCGCATCCGCGGCGGCAACGAGCTGACCATCGAACCGTTCGCGCACCAGCACCTGCGCAAGTTCACCATCGAATCCGGCGGCCTCGATCAGAAAATCGCGCTGGCGCTGGCCGCCTCCAGCATGCCCAACCTGGAACACCTGGAGCTGTGGCTGGGCGCGGACGACTATGGCTTCTCCGGCGACGTGGCGCTGTACCGCAAGGTGCTGGCGCAACTGGCCACGCCAGGCCTGCGCTACCTGGGCCTGCGTGACGCCGAGATCGCCGACGACCTGGCTGCATGGCTGGCCAGCGAGCCGCTGCTGGCCAGCGTCACCACGCTCGACCTGTCGCTGGGTACCATCGGCGACGCTGGTGCCGAGGCGCTGCTGCAAGGCACGCAACTGGGCAACCTCGCGCGCCTGGACCTGTCGCACCACTATATTTCGCCGGCCAACCAGCAGAAACTCAAGGCGCTGCCGTTCGACGTCGTGCTCGACGATCCCCAGGAAGAGGACCAGTATGATGGCGAGGGCCATCGCTACGTGGCCGTCGGCGAGTAATTGTCGGGTCAGCGGATGACCGCGATGACTGTGCTGGCAACCGCTGCCAGCAAGCGCGTGCGGCTGTTGCAGGCGGCGCGCGCGCAGCTTGGCATGCCGGCCGCGCGCGTTCTGGAATGGCGCGATTGGCTCGAGCAGCCTTCGCTGCTGGCGCAGGCGCTCGATCTGCCGTGCCTGTTCAAGATCGAGCCGCCCGGCGACGATGCCGCCGCGCACCTGCACCTGGTGCAGGACGGCTGCCGCCTGCTGGACCGGCCGCCGCCGCGCGCGCCCGAACATGGCGAGCTGCTGGCGATGGATGCCTGGTTTGCCGGTTTTGCCGACGCCATGGCGCGCCTGTCGCAGCAGCTGGCCGGCCTGCCGCTGGCGCAGGTGGTCAACGCGCCCGGCGACATCTGCCTGATGACCGACAAGCTGGCGTGCCAGCGCCACCTGCGCGAGCTCGGCGTGCCCGTGCCTGCCTTGCTGGGTCGCGTGGACGGCTACGAGCACCTGCAAGCGCTGCTCGATCAGCATGACCTCGACCGCCTGTACCTGAAGCCGCGCTACGGTTCTTCCGCGTCGGGCGTGGTGGCGTACCGGCGCAACCGGGCAGGGCGCCAGCAGGCCACCAGCTCCGCCAGCATGGTGCACACGCAGGGCGCCATCCGGCTGTTCAACGACAAGCGCATCGCGCGCTATGAGCGCGCCGCCGATATCGGCGCGCTGGTCGATGCCTTGGCCGCGCAGGAACTGTACGCGGAAGCGTGGCTGGACAAGCCGCGCTGCGGCGACTCCCACTACGACTTGCGCGTGGTCGCCATCGGCGGCCAGCCCGCGCACCGGGTGGCGCGCCTGGGGACGCGCATGATGACCAATCTGCACCTCGACAACCGGCGCGGCGACGCCGCCGCGCTGCTGGGTGCAGCCGACATGGCGGCGCTGGAAGCGACCGTGCGTCAGGCGGCGCGCACGTTTCCCGCCAGCGGCGTGGCCGGCTACGACCTGGTGGTGCGCCGGGGCCAGGCCCACGTGCTGGAAGCGAACGCTTTCGGCGACCTGCTGCCCGGCCTGTTGTGGCAGGGACGCGATACCTGCGCAGCGCAGCTGCAAGCGCTGGCGCCATGACGGACATGAACCTGGTCGTGGGCAGCCACGACATCGTCTTCATCACGCTCGACACCTTGCGCTACGACGTGGCGCAAGCCCTGTTCGAAGCCGGCGAACTGCCGGTACTGGGCCGTTTTCTGCCTGCTGCGGGCTGGGAGCGGCGCCACTCGCCGGCCACGTTTACCTATGCCGCGCACCAGGCCTTCTTTGCCGGTTTTTTGCCCACGCCGGCGGCCCCGGGCCGCCATCGGCGCCTGTTTGCCAGCGCCTTTGCCGGCAGCGAGACCACGTCGCCTCAGACCTTCGCTTTCGAGCAGGCCAGTATCCCGGAGGCGCTCGCCGCGCGCGGCTACCGCACCATCTGCATCGGCGGCGTCGGCTTTTTCAATCAACAGACCGCGCTGGGCCGCGTGTTGCCGGCGCTGTTCCAGCAAAGTCACTGGAACGCCGGCATGGGTGTGGCCGCCCGCCACTCGACCGAAAAGCAGGTGGCGCTGGCGCGCGAACTGCTGGCGCAAACCAGTGAGCGCACTTTTTTGTTCCTCAACGTGGCCGCGCTGCACGCGCCCAACCGCGCCTACCTGCCGGGCTGTCGCGCCGACAACCTGGAGAGCCACGCGGCAGCGCTGCGCTACGTGGACCAGGCGCTGGCGCCGCTGTTCGATGCGTGCGCCGCGCGGGCGCCCACCTTTACCATCGTCTGCTCCGACCACGGCAGCGCGTATGGCGAAGACGGTTATCGCGGCCACCGCGTGGCGCACGACAGCGTCTGGAACGTGCCGTATGCGCACTTCTTCATCCCCGCAAAATCGACAGGAACCGCACCGTGAATCCCTCCGAAGCGCCAGGCAACCTGGCGCAGCGCATGCGCCACACGCCTTACCAGGCCTATTCGTACTCGTATCCGCACAAGGCGGCGTATCGCAAGCTGGAGCAGGCCACGCCGCTGGCGCCGCTGTGGGCGCAGCAGGATCGCTCCGCGCTGTTTGCTTACATCCATATTCCGTTCTGCGAAATGCGCTGCGGCTTTTGCAACCTGTTCGCCATGGCGCGACCCGGCGCCGACATGGTCGAGCGCTACGTGCAGCAGGTACTGGTGCAGATGCGCGCGATGGATGGCGTGCTCGGTGAGCGTCGCTTTGCGCGCTTTGCGCTCGGTGGCGGCACCCCCACGTATTTGTCGCCGGCGCAACTCGAAACCTTGTTGTGCGGCGCCCGCGACATCCTCGGCATCGACCTGCACGCCACCCCGGCCGGCATCGAGGCATCGCCGGAAACCATCAACGCCGAACGGCTGGCGGTGTGCCGTGCGCACGGTATCGATCGCGTGAGCCTGGGCATCCAGAGCTTTGCCGCCGGCGAGATGCGTGCGCTGGCGCGGCCGCAGCAGAATGCCACCGTGCACCACGCGATTGGCCTGATCCGCGCCGCCGGTTTTCCGACCCTCAACCTCGACCTGATCTACGGCATCGCCGGGCAGACGGTGGCCAGCCTGCTGGCATCGATCGACAGCGCGCTGGCGTTCGCGCCGGAAGAAATCTACCTGTATCCGCTGTACGTGCGCGAGCAGACCGGCCTGGGCAAGGTAGCGCGGCGCCAGGGCGCGCATACCCTCGATCCCATCATGCTGGCGCGCGACGGCGACAGCCGCCTGGCGTTGTACGCGGCAGCGCGCGACCACCTGCGCGCGCAAGGCTATGTGCAGGTATCGATGCGCATGTTCCGCGCGCCGCATGCGCCGCTTGATGCCGGCCCGTCCTACTGCTGCCAGAACGACGGCATGGTGGGCCTGGGCGCCGGTGCGCGTTCGTACACTTCGCAGCTGCACTATTCGAGCGAATACGCGGTCGCCCGCGTGGAGACCATCGGCATCATCGACAACTACCTGGCCCTCGACCAGGCGCACTTCGCCCAGGCCGAGCATGGCTACCTGCTCGGCGCTGAAGACCAGCAAAGGCGCTACGTGATCCAGTCGCTGCTGACGGAACCGGGCCTGGACCGCGACGCCTACACGGCGCGCTTCGGCACCGCCTGCGAAGACGATCTGCCGCAACTGGCCGAACTGTTCGCCCTGGCGCTGGTGCAGCGGGACGGGCCGCTGCTGCGCCTGAACGACCAGGGCTACGCCTACGCCGACACCATCGGCCCGTGGCTGGCGTCGAACCAGGTGCGTGCGCTGATGGCTGAAAGCGGGCAGGCGTGCTGACAGTGCCCGACAGCGGACTGGCGCTGCTGTACCGCGGCACGCTCTCGAGCTGCAACTACGATTGCGGCTACTGCCCGTTCGCCAAGCAGCAGGACAGCCGCGCCGTGCTGGCGCGCGATGCCCGCGAGGTGATGCGCTTTACCGACTGGGTGGCTGCGCAGGACCGCGCCATCAGCGTGTTGTTCACGCCGTGGGGTGAAGCCCTGGTGCGGCGCCACTACCGCGCCGCCATGCATACGCTGGCGGCATTGCCGCACGTGTGCCAGGTGGCGCTGCAAACCAACCTGTCCGGCCCGCTCGGCTGGCTGGCCGACATGGGCGACATCGCACGTGCGAAGATCGGGCTGTGGTGCACCTACCACCCCGACCAGACCACGCTGGCGCGCTTTGTCGAACGGTGCGCGCGGCTGGGCGCCATGGGCGTGCGCTACTCGGTCGGCGTGGTGGCGCTGCGCGAACATTACGACGCCATCCGCGCGTTGCGCGCGGCGCTGCCGCCGCACGTTTATCTGTGGCTGAACGCCTACGACCGGCGTGGCCCCGGCTACTATGCGGCCGCGGACCTGGCCTGGCTCGACGTCATCGATCCGTGGTTTGCGCAGAGCCGTCGCCCGGCGCCGTCACGCGGCAAGGGCTGCCTGGCCGGTGAAGCCGCGCTGTCGGTCGATGGCGACGGCACGCTCACGCGCTGCCATTTCGTGCCCGAGATTCTCGGCAATTTGTACCAGCATGATTTGGCCGATTTGCTGCAGGAGCGCAGTTGCCCGCGCTTCAAGTGCGACTGCTATATCGGTTATGCGCAGCGCAAGGATTTGCCATACCAGGACGTGTTCGGGGCAGGCGTGCTGGCACGGCTGGGACCGCAGGGGCAGTCGGCGTGAATGCTGCCTTGTGCGTCCGCGCTGCCCGGCCGGTCAGACGCCGGTTCCCTCGTCGTTGAAGTGCTTGTTGAAGCCTTGCCAGCACTGGTAATAGTCGGGTTGCAGCTGCGGCGACGCCAGCGCGTGGGCGGTGGGGCAGATCACGTCGCGCGTCTCGAACATGAAGGCCATGGTCTGGTCGACCTTGTGCGGCACGCTGGTGTCGCTGGCGCTGGCCTTGTCGAAGGTGGCCGCGTCGGGGCCATGGCCGCTCATGCAGTTGTGCAGGCTGGCGCCGCCGGGGCGGAAGCCGGCCGACTTGGCGTCGTACTGGCCCTCGATCAGGCCCATGAATTCGCTGGCGACGTTGCGGTGGAACCAGGGCGGACGGAAGGTGTTTTCGGCCGCCAGCCAGCGCGGCGGGAAGATCACGAAGTCGAGCGTATCGACGCCCGGCGTATCGGACGGCGCGTGCAGCACCAGGAAGATCGACGGATCGGGATGGTCGTAGCTGATCGAACCGATCGCGTTGAAATGGCGCAGGTCGTATTTGTACGGCGCGTAGTTGCCGTGCCACGCCACCACGTCCAGCGGTGAATGGCCGATGCGCGCGCTCCACAGGTTGCCGGCAAACTTGGCCACCAGTTCGAAGTCGCCCTCGCGGTCTTCGAAGGCGGCGCGCGGGGTCAGGAAGTCGCGCGGGTTGGCCAGGCCGTTGGAGCCGATCGGCCCCATGTCGGGCAGGCGCAGCAAGGCGCCGTAGTTCTCGCAGATATAGCCGCGCGCGGCGCCGTCGGGCAGCATCACCTGGAAGCGCACGCCGCGCGGCACCACCGCGATTTCCTGCGGTTCGACCTCGATCAGTCCCAGCTCGGTGGCAATGCGCAGGCGGCCCTGCTGCGGCACGATCAGCAGCTCGCCATCGGCGTTGTAAAAGTAGCGGTCCGCCATGTCGCGGTTGGCGGAGTACAGGTGGATCGCGCACCCCGATTGCGCCGCCACCGATCCATTGCCGGCCATGGTGACCCAGCTGTCGAGGAAATCGGCACCGTCCTGCGGCAATGGCAGCGGCAGCGGATCCCAGCGCAGCTGGTTGGGCGGCACGGCCACCTGGTCGAAGCGGCTGACCACGCGGCCGTTGTCGATCTGGCGGAACGGCTGGTGCATGGCCGCAGGCCGGATGCGGTACAGCCAGCTGCGCCGGTTGTGCGCGCGTGGCGCCGTGAAAGCAGTGCCGGACAACTGTTCCGCGTAGAGGCCGTAAGGGGCGCGTTGCGGCGAATTCTGGTGCAGCGGCAGCGCGCCGGGCAGCGCCTCGGTGGCGAACTCGTTGCCGAAGCCGGATTGATAACCGGCTTGATGGTCGGACTGAAAACGCGTGGGAGGGTGGGGGACGTTCACGCTGGCTCCTGTGATTGGTATCGCCACAATGTAGTACACCGGCGTGAAGTTTGCGATGTAAATAAGTGAATAAGCTTTATTTACGAAGTAAATAAGGCCGTCGTGCCAGTATTCCCATTGGCCAGGTCCGCACGATAGAAAAACCCGCCATAATGTGCCATCAATCCTGAGGAGACCGGCATGCCATTTTATCGAGTGTGGTACCAGAACAAGTCCGAGCCGCTGGAGTTTTCCAGCGCTTCCCGCGTGCGTGAAGACGAGATTTTCGAGCGCGTGTTCTCGCACGAAAACATCGCGCTGCCGGCCGAGTCCGGGCCGTCGCTGGCCGACGTGGCGGCCAGCCACCAGCTGGCGCCGTTGCGCTACACGGAAGACGAGGGCGAGCCTTATACGTTGCTGTAACGCTGCTGCAGCTTGACCCCGAAGCCACCGACCGCCGCACGCCGGCGGTTTTTTTCGTCACAGAACTTCCGTGCAACTACCGGTCCGTCCGGCTCTCCCACGTCTCCCACCTCGACTTCGAACCCGGCTAGCAGCCGGTGCCGTTGCAGCAGCTAACCCGCGATCAAATGTTGTCGCTAACCATTTCGCATTAACTTACTTTCAGGCTACTGTGCTGTCGTGCCTGCCTTGAAGCGGCATAATGCGCGACAGGTTGGTTGCCTAAAGGATATATAGTGCTGAATGGAATGCTTAAACGCGATTTGTCGTGGCTGTGGGCGGCGATCGCGGCAATGGTGCTGCTGGTCATCTGGCTGCTGCTGCAACTGGGACGGCAAGGGTCGGAGGCGCAGATCGCCGCCGCCCGTACCCGTGCCGCCGTGATTTGCCAGATCATGCGCGCCGGCGCCCAGCGCCTGGACGGCCGCGATGCGCAAGCCGAAGCGGTCGAGCGCGCCGTGGTCGATATGGCGCTGCGCGAAGACAACGGCGTCGAAGGCGGCCTGTGGCAGGCGCAGCGCGGCGTGTACGGGTATGCGTTTCCCACCTACGACGGCAGCGGCGTCAAGGACGATGCGCCGGCTGCCGAGTTGCCGCGCATCGCCTCGCTGGCGCAACGGGCGCTGGCCAGCGCCGCGCCGGTGCTGGAAGTACGTCCCGGCCTGCGCGAGGCGGTGGTGTATGGCGCCTGCCCGGTGTCGGCCGATGTCGCCGGCTGGACCCTGACCCGGGTGGCGACCATCGCCGACAACGCGCTCGACCACCTGGTGCTGGCGGTCAGCGCGCTGCTGTGTGCGCTGGTGCTGGCGGGCGCCTGGTTCGCGGTGCTGCTCACGCGCTGGGGCCGCGAGGTGCAGCGGCTGTCGGGCCTGCTGGTGGCCAGCGAACGGATGGCTGCGCTGGGCAGCCTGGCTGCCGGGCTCGCGCATGAGATCCGCAATCCGCTCGGCACCATCCGCATGAAGGTGGACAACGCGCTGGCGGCATCGCCCGACAAGCGTGGCGCCCGCACCGAGGCGGCGCTGCACACGACCCTGCTGCAAGTACAGCGGCTGGAAACCCTGGTCGCCAGCCTGCTGGCGCTCACCCAGCCATTTCACCCGCAACGGGCGCCAGTGGTCCTGGCCGACTGGCTGGCGCAACGGCGCCAGGACCATGCCGATGCTGCGGCCGATCTTGATGTGACGCTGGCATTGACGTTGGGGGCCGGTATTGCGCCTGGCGACCATGCTGCTGCCCACGGCGCCGCCGCGCAGGTCGATGGCGGTGCCAATACCGCCGACCTCGAGGTGGCGCTGTTCGATCCGGCGCAAATGGCGCGCGTGATCGACAACTTGCTGATCAACGCGCTGGCCCACACCACGGCCGGCGGCCGGGTGGAGCTGGGCGCGGCCCGTGACGGCAGCGTCCTGCGGCTGTGGGTGGCCGACGACGGCCGTGGCGTGCCGCCGGCCTTGCAGGCCAGCCTGTTCGATCCGCTGGTGACGGGCCGGCCCGGCGGCACCGGCCTCGGGCTGGCCGTGGTGCGCGAGGTGGTGCAAGCCCATGGCGGCGCCGTCAGCCTCGACGCCAACCACAGTCCCGGCACCCGCATCGTGATGGAGTTGCCATGGAACTGATCCTGGTCGTCGACGACGACACCGCCTTCCGCGCCACGCTGGCCGAGACGCTGGAAGACCTTGGCTACGGCGTGCGCCAGGCCGCCAGCGCCGAGGCGGGGCTGCGCGCGTTGGGCGCGGGCGGTATCGCCGCCGCCATCGTCGATTTGCGCCTGCCCGGCGACGACGGCCTGGCGCTGCTGCGCGCCGCGCCCGAGATCGCCCCGGACGTGCCGTGCATCATGCTCACCGCTTACGCCAGCGGCGCCAATACCATCGAGGCGATGCGGCTGGGCGCTTTCGACCACCTGACCAAGCCGATCGGGCGCAGCGTGCTGGCCGAGACGCTGGCGCGGGCCTTGCGGGCGCGGGCGGCCAATGGCGTGGACACTGAAATGGACAATGCAGTGGCCGACCCGGACGACACCATGGTCAGCAACAGCGAAGCGATGCGCGCCATCTTCAAGCGCATCGGCCTGGTGGCCGACAGCGACAACTCGGTGCTGGTGCTTGGCGAAACCGGGACCGGCAAGGAGCTGGTGGCGCAGGCGCTGCATCGCAACAGCGCCCGGGTGCAGGGGCCGTTCGTGGCGGTCAACTGCGCGGCGATTCCGGCCGACTTGCTCGAGAGCGAACTGTTCGGCCACGTCAAGGGCGCGTTTTCCGGCGCCACGGCCGACCGCCCCGGACGCTTCCGCGAGGCCGACGGCGGCACCCTGTTCCTCGACGAGATCGGCGACATGGCGCTGCCCACCCAGGCCAAGATCCTGCGCGTGCTGCAGGAGCGCGTGGTCACGCCGCTGGGCGGACGCCACGCGCAAGCGGTCAACCTGCGCGTGGTGGCGGCCACCCACCGCGACCTCGAGCGCGAGGTGGCAGAGGGCAGGTTCCGCGCCGACTTGCTGTACCGCTTGCAGGTGATCACCATCGTGTTGCCGCCGCTGCGCGAACGGCAGGGCGATATCGAGGTGCTGCTCGCGCATTTTCTCCATCACGGCGGCGGGCGCAGCAAGCGGCTGTCGGACGCCGCGCTGGCCGCCTTGCGCGCGCACGACTGGCCCGGCAATGTGCGCGAGCTGCGTAACACCGTGCAGCGCGCGATTGCGCTCAGTGAGGGCGATCTGATCGAGGAGCGGCACCTGGGGCTGGCAACGGCTGCAGGGGCGTCAGCGGCGTCCGTCGGCGCGACTGATGCTGCACCTGCCGGTACGCCATCCCGCGCTACCGGGCCGGCTGCGGCCATCGGCAGCGTGGATGCAGTTGCCGCGCTGGCTGACGGAGTGGCTGCTGCCCCTGGCGGCGTTGCTGGCGCCACCGGGGCGGCGCTTGGTGCTGGTTCGGTCACTTCCGTGCCGCTGGCCGCAGATGTACTGGCCATCGACTGGGACGGCAACCTGGACCAGGCCGTGGCGCAGCTGGAGGCGGCGATGCTGGTACGGGCGCTGGCCGCCAGCGACGGCAACCGCAGCCAGGCGGCGCGCCGGCTCGGCCTGTCGCGCCAGCAGTTGTATCGCAAGCTGGCGCAATATGGTCTGGATGTGTGACGCTGTCCGCAGGGCGGACAAGCAGGTGTCACCAAAGCGGACAAGCGGCGGCGCCGAACGCCCGATTCGGGCGTTTTGCAGGCGGGCAGGGCTGGCACGCTATCTGCATAGACATGGTTACCCCGCCTTTTAATGAAACAAGGAGAGAACCATGAATACCCTGAAACTGAAACCCGTCATGCTGGCTGTCGCACTGACCGCTGTCACCGCCACTGCTGCCTTTGCCGCGTCGCAGCCTGCTCAGCCGCCAGCACCATTGCTGCTGGCCCAGGCCGATACGCCACCGCCGCCGCCGGCAGCCGGCGCGCGCCGGGCGCCGCCTGGTCAGCCGGGCCAGCGCGTACGTCCGCCGGCACCGCCGCGTGACGGTGCAGCACCACCACCGCCACCCCGTGATGGCATGGCGCCGCCACCACCCCCACTGCCGCGCGATGGCGTAGCACCACCGCCACCCCCACGTGATGGCATGGCGCCGCCACCGCCGCCTGATGGCATAGCACCGCCGCCACCCCCACGTGATGGCATGGCGCCGCCACCGCCGCCTGATGGCGTAGCACCGCCGCCACCACCACGCGACGGTATGGCGCCACCGCCACCGCCTGACGGCGCAGCACCACCTCCGCCGCCACCACGTGACGGCATGGCGCCGCCACCACGTGACGGCATGGCGCCGCCACCACCACCGCCGGCCGGCGGCCAGTTGTAATCGTCGCCGTCGCACGCCATGCCATGCTATCGCCACTTGCCGGCCGCGCTATTGGTGGCGCTGCTCGCCAGCGTGGCGAATGCCGCCAGCGCCGCGCCGCCCGGCCCGCCGGCATTGCCGGTACCGCTTGCGCCGTCGGCACAGCTGGCACAGCTGGCACCAACAGCGGCGGCGCCGCCCGGCAAAGCGGCGCTGACTGTCCTCGAGGGCAAGGTGCAGCGCCTGTTGATCACGGCTTACGGCGAGCCCAATGGCGTGCGCCTGGCTGACGGCACCGTGGTCCTGCTGCCGCCGCACCTGGCCGGCCGGCTGGCAGGCGCGGTGGCCGTGGGCGACCGCGTGCGCGTGATCGGCCAGCCGGCCAGCGGCGGCGCCATGCGCGCGCAGGCGCTGGTCAATCTCGCTTCCGGTGGCGCCGTGGACGGGCAGGGCGATGGCCCGCCCATGCTGCCATCCCCATCGTCACGGCCGCCGTTGCAGCAGTTTTCGGTGCGCGGCGTGATCGACGCCGTGCTGCACGGTCCGCGCGGCGAAGCCAATGGCGTGATCCTGACCGACGGCGCCATCATCTATTTCCGGCCCGACCTGGTCGGCGTGCCGCTGGCGCCGGGCCAGCCGTTTGCGGCCGTGGGCATCGGCACGCGCGCCGCCGCCGGCCTGGCCATCGAAGCGATTTCCGCCAATACCACCCCTGATCAACACTGACCAACCCTGAAGAATCCAGCCATGTCGAGTAACATCATCTTGTGGACGATCACCGCCATCACCATGTTGGGCATCGTGGTGCGCCCCTGGCGCCTGCCCGAAGCCGTGTGGGCGGTCGCCGCCGTTGCCGCCCTGCTGATGTTCGGCCTGATCGATTCGCACCAGGTCATGGCCGGCGCGGCGCGCGGCACCGACGTCTACCTGTTTTTGGCGGGCATGATGCTGCTCGCCGAACTGGGGCGCCGCCATGGCGTGTTCGACTGGCTGGCCGCCCACGCGGCGCGCGCGGCCGACGGCTCCGGCCACCGCCTGTTCCTGCTGGTATACCTGGCCGGCACCGTGGTAACGGTGCTGCTGTCCAATGACGCCACCGCCGTGGTGCTCACCCCGGCGGTCTACGCGGTGGCGCGCGCGGTCGATGCGCCGCCGGTGCCGTACCTGCTGCTGTGCGCCTTCGTCGCCAACGCCGCCAGCTTCGTACTGCCGGTCTCCAATCCCGCCAACCTGGTCGTGTTCGGCGCCCACATGCCGGGCCTGGCCGACTGGCTCTCGATGTTCCTGTTGCCGTCGCTCGGCGCCATCGTGGTCACTTACGCGATCCTGTATTACCGCTTGCGCGCCGGCCTGCCTGCCGCGATCGGGCGTGACATCGCCGTGCCTACGCTGGCCACCGGTGGCCGCGTGACGCTGGGCGCGCTCGGCGGTACCGCGCTGTTGCTGGGCGTGGCGTCGGCCTGGCGCCTGCCGCTGGGACCGATCACGCTGGCGGCCGGGCTGGTGGCGTTGCTGGCCGCCAGCATGGCCGCGCGCGTATCGCCGGTCGCCACCGTCCGGGCGCTGTCGTGGGACGTGTTGCTGATGGTGGCCGGCCTGTTCGTGCTGATCGAGGCGCTCCAGGCGCACGGCGTGGTGGCGGCGCTGGCGGCGCAATTGCAGCATTTGCAGTCGGCGCAACCGGTTATGGCCAATGGCATCGCCGGCGCGGTGCTGGCGCTGGCCTGCAACCTGTTCAACAACCTGCCGGCCGGCTTGCTGGGCGCCGCCACGCTCGACCACGTGGCAGCCGGTCCCGCGCTGCGCGCCGCCGCGTTGATCGGTATCGACCTGGGGCCCAACCTGTCGGTGAGCGGCTCGCTGGCCACCATCCTGTGGCTGACCGCGCTGCGCCGCGAGGGCGTGCATTTCAGCGCCTGGGGCTTCCTCAAGCTCGGGGTGCTGGTGATGCCTGCCAGTCTGCTGGCTGCGCTGTTGCTGTTGCAGGTGGTGTCATGAGCGCGGTGCCGGCCGGCCGCGCTCCGGCGTCGGCAGCCATCGCCGGTCCCACCGTCGCCACGCTGTGGGCGCTGGCGCTGCTCAACTTTTTCCTGGCCGATGCCAGGGACGGCCTCGGTCCGTTTCTCGACGCTTTTTTGACCACGAAAGGCTGGCAGCCGATGGACCTGGGCATGCTGGCCACCATCGGCGGCGCGATAGGCCTGGCCGCCGGCGTGCCGGCCGGCGCGTTTGCCGACCGCACCCGCAGCAAGCGCATGATGATCGTCGTCCCGATCGCCCTGATCACGGCCATGAGTTTCCTGTGCATCGCCTGGCCGCAACAGGGCGTGGTGTTCGTGACGCAGGCGCTGGCCGCGCTGGCCGGCGTGCTGATCGCGCCGGCGCTCACCGGCATCACGCTCGGCGTAGTGGGGCCGAAGCACTTCGGCCGCCAGCTGGGCAAGAACGAAGCCTGGAACCATGCCGGCAACGTGGTCCTGCTCGGTGGCACGTGGGGCGCCAGCGCCTGGTTCGGTTTGCCCGGCGTGGCCGGCCTGATGCTGATCACCACCATCGCCGCCATCATGGCCACGCTCGCGATTGCGCCAGCCAGCATCGACCACGCTGCCGCACGCGGTCTTGCGCCGTCCAAGGTCGACGCTGCGGCCGGGTTGGACAATCCGGACGCAGGCGCGGCGGCGCAATCGGGGCCGGCCGGCAGCGGCCAGCCATCACCGGCTGGGGCAACGCCGCCCGCGCCGTCGTGGCGGGTGCTGGCAGCCAACCGACCGCTGCTGCTGCTCAGCGTGGCCTTGCTGCTGTTTCACTTCGGCAATGCACCGCTGGCGCGCCTGATCTCGCAGCAGTTCGCCTTGCAGATGCAGCGTCCGTTCGAGACCACGGCCGTGATCACCATGGTGTCGCAACTGTCGGCGCTGGCGGCGGCGCTGCTGGCGCAGCGCATCATCCGCCTGGACTGGGTACGCGCAGCGGCCGTGCTGGCGGTGCTCAGCCTGCCGCTGCGCGGGGTGCTGGCGTACAGCTTTTCCGAGTTCGCCATGATTTACCCGGTGCAGCTGCTCGACGGGCTCGGTGTGGGCCTGCTCGGCATCCTGACGCCGTTCCTGGTCGAGCGCCTGACGCGCGGCAGCGGCCACTTCAACATGGCGCTGGCGGCGGTCATGGTGGTGCAGGGCGTGGGGGCGGCGTCGAGCAACGTGGTGGCCGGCTACCTGGTCACGCATTACGGCTACGCGATGACGTACCTGCTGCACGGCAGCTTTGCACTGGTGGCGCTGGCGGCGTTGCTGCCGGCACTGACCGGGGCCCGGGCCAGGCCATAGAGCGGAGGCGCTGCGCCGTCTGCCTGCCCGCCCGCCGCGCGGGCGCCTTGGCGCTATAATTCCGGTTTGCCGGTTCGGCAGCGCCTAGCAGCCTGTCGGGCTTGGGGAGTCAGAGCGAAAAAATAGCTGGTGGAGGACAGATTTTGTCGATTTCGCAGTGCCCATAGCGGGCTATGGGCCGAGAAAGCGGCGAAATATGGACCGATCCAGGTATTTTTGCAGCTGACGATCCCAAGTCCGACAGGCTGCCAGGGCGTGGCCGCCGCTGGTCGGTCTCTCTGGAACTTATGGAAAAATCAATCGATACGCGTGCCGTGCGCACGCTGGTGATCTCGCCCAACTGGATCGGCGACGCCGTCATGGCGCAGCCGTTGTTGCGCGCCTTGAAGGACGCCAATCCGCAGCGCCGCATCGACGTGCTGGCCCCGGCCTGGGTGGCGCCCGTGTGGCGCGCCGCCGCCGAGGTAAGCGAGGTGCTGGAAACGCCGTTCAAGCACGGCAAGCTGCAATGGGCCGAACGCCGCGCCTACGCGCGGGTGCTGCGCGAACGCGGCTACGACGAAGCCTACATCCTGCCCAATACCCTGAAATTCGCGCTGATACCGTGGCTGGCGAAGATTCCGAAGCGGGTCGGCTACAAGGGCGAGATGCGCTACGGCCTGATCAACGTGATGCACCACGACGACCGCAAAAGCAAGCGGCCGATGCTGCCGTTTTACGCGGCGCTGGCCGGTCCGGTCTCGACCACGCCGCCGCAGAACGTGCCCTATCCCGAGCTGACCATCAGCGACGCCGACAAGGCCGCTGCGCTGGGCCGGGTGGGTATTGCGCCCGGCGCCACCATCGTGGCGTTCGCGCCGGGCGCCGAGTTCGGCCCGGCCAAGCGCTGGCCCAGCGGCTATTTCGCCGGCCTGGCGCGCCTGTTGCAGCAAGCGCGGCCCGATATCACGATTGTGCTGATGGGCTCGGCCAAGGATGCCGAGGTATGCGACGAGATCGTTGCCGCCGCCCCCGGCGTGCGCAGCCTGGCGGGCGTGACCTCGCTGGCCGACGCGCTGGCCATTATCGGCAGCGCGGCGGCGCTGGTGACCAACGATTCGGGCCTGATGCACATTGCCGCCGCGCTCAAGCGCCCGGTGGTGGCGTTGTACGGTCCGACCGATCCACGGCATACGCCGCCGTTGTCGGCGCTGGCCAAGATACTGTGGCTGCACCTCGAGTGCGCCCCCTGCCAGCAGCGCGTGTGTCCGCTCGGCCACCAGGCTTGCATGCAAAAGCTCACGGTGGACCTGGTGTGGACGCCGCTGCGCGCCATGCTGCCGGCCCGGCCGGCAGCCCTTTAATTTCAGAACAGGACACATCATGATTTTGGTAACCGGCGGTGCGGGTTTTATTGGTAGTAACATCGTTCATGCGCTGAGCCGGCGCGGCAGCGAGGCGATTTTTGTGGTCGATAACTTGAAGCGCCCGGAAAAATTTCTCAACGTGGTCGATGCCGAGGTGGTCGACTACATGGGCAAGGAAGAATTCATCGAGCGCCTCGAGCGCGGCGAATTTGCCGGCAAGTTCTCGGCCGTGTTCCACGAAGGCGCCTGCTCGGACACCATGGAAATGGACGGCGAGTACATGATGCGCAATAACTTCCGTTACAGCGTCTCGTTGTTCCACTTCTGCCAGAAGGAAAAGATCCCGTTCATTTACGCGTCGTCGGCGGCCGTGTATGGCGCCGAGGAAGGTTTTACCGAAGAGCGCTCGGGCGAGCGGCCGTTGAACGTGTACGGCTATTCGAAGTTCCTGTTTGACCAGTACGTGCGCAACTACTGGAAGGAGCATGGCGAGCGCGGCGCGCAAGTGGTGGGACTGCGCTACTTCAACGTGTATGGGCCGCGCGAATTCCACAAGGGGAATATGGCCTCGGTACCGCTGCACCAGTACCGCCAGTTCCTGGCCGATGGACAAGTCAAGCTGTTCGGCGAGTACGACGGCTACGCGGCCGGCACCCAGACCCGCGACTTCGTGTATATCGACGACGTGGTCAGTGTCAACCTGTTCTTCCTCGATCACCCGGACAAGAGCGGCATCTTCAACCTCGGCACCGGCCGTGCGCAGCCGTTCAACGATATCGCGGTGGCGGTGGTCAACAACCTGAAGCCTGAAGGCGGCGCCTTGACGCTGGACGCTATCGTCGAGCAGAAATTGCTGGAGTACGTGGCTTTCCCGGACAAGCTCAAGGGCAAATACCAGAGCTTCACCCAGGCCAACATCGCCAAGCTGCGCGCGATTGGTTACGACAAGCCGTTTTACGATGTGAGCGCGGGGGTGACGGCGTATATCGCGTGGTTGAAGGCAAACTAAGGGCCAGCGACAAATAAGCGCTATTGCAGGCCCAGCTTGCTGAGCAAGCCCGGCAGTATCTGCGCCAGGAAAATCGCGCCCACAGTCCACATGATGATCGTGCTTTTTGCGTCTGCGATGGACGTCCTGGTGCCGGCGATGGCCTCGACCAGGTCGGCCTTGGTGGCCACCGTGGCCTTGAGGATGCCAAGGTCGAGCTTGATCGCCGCCATCTCCGCTTCGAGTTTTGCAACGCGTTCTTCCATTTTGCGCCCCAGGCTGTGAATACTCTCCGCTGATTCTGGAAGCCTCTGCGCGAAACGTCAAGCGGCACACGTTGCAGACTGCAGGCTGCAGAAATGCTGCCTTGCTGGCGCCTCTTGCACGGCACGAACACGCGCCACGCCACCACACACGCGGTGCCGTTCAACGCGACTCCCGGCGGCGCCAACCCCAGCCACTGGTGCACGCACTGCAGCGCCTGTTTCATGATCAGAACGTGGTACGCGCCGTCAGCTGCACCGAGCGCGGGTCGGCCAGCAGCCAGCGTACGCCGGCGCTGCCCGACAGGGCGTAATCGCGGTCGGCCAGGTTCTTGACCGACAAGGTCACGCCCAGATTTGGCGACGCCGCCCACGCCAGCGTGGCGTCGAGCGCGGTGTAGCCTGGCAGGTTGGCGGTGTTGGCGGCATTTGCCTGGCGCGCGCCGACGTAACGCGCGCCGAGGGCGGCCTGCCAGCCGCGCACGAAGCGGTAACCGGTCCAGATATTGGCGGTGCGCTCCGGTACGCCGGTGGGGGTGTTGCCGCTGCGCGAGACCGGCACGCCTGCCACCATTTCGTTGAAGTCGTCGTAGCGGGCGCGTAGCGCGGCCAGGTTGGCGTCGATTGTCCAGCCGCGTATTGGCTCGGCGGCAAGCGCCAGTTCGATGCCGGTCGATGACTGCTGGCCGATCTGCAGCGCCACGGTCGGGTTGTCGGGGTCACGCGAGAGCAGCTTGTTTTTTTCGATCTTGTAGAGGGCCGCGCTCCACTCGCCCCGGATGGCGTTGATGCCGCCCTTGGCGCCGACCTCGAGTTGTTTGCCCCTGGTGAGATCGAAGCTGGGGCTGCCGTTGGGCAGGGCCAGCGCGCCGCTCAGCGGGTCGGTGGCGGTGCCGTACTGGGCGTACAGGCTGACGGCGGGCTCGACGTTCCACACCAGGCCGGCGCGGCCGGTCACCGGCGTGTAGTCCCTGGCCGCGCGCACGCCGCTGCGCAGTTCGTGGTTGTCCAGCGCCATGCGGTCGCGGCGAAGGCCGGCCACCAGTTTCCAGTGCGGCGCCAGGTCGAGCACATTCTCGGCGAAGACCGCGGTCGATGCCAGCTCGGCGCGGCGCAGCGCCAGGGTCTGGCTCGGGTTGGCGCCGGCAAAACTGCCGGGCACAAAATTGTAGGGATTGATCACCGAGCTGCCGGTGTACGGCGAATTATTGGTCAGGAACAGCCGGGTGCGATACCACTCCACTCCCGCGACGAAGCGGTTCTTCAGGCCGGCAAGCGTGCCATCGAGCGTGACGTCGAGGCGGTTGCCGACCTGCTGCTGGTCCTGCAGGATTTCCAGGTAGCTGTCGCGATCAAGCGCGGTGCCGGCCGGGTTGAGCGTATAGCTCTCGGTGTTGCGCCAGTGGCGCTTGCTGGTCAGGTAGTAGCTCTCGTTGCGCACTTGCACGCCCGGCGCTGCCTGGTAGGCCACTTTTACGCGCCACACGCGGTCGTTGTATTCGACCAGGGCGTCGTTGACATTGAAACTCAGGCGTTTCAGGCTGTCGTCCAGCTTGCCGTTGCGCAGCGGCGTGCCGAAGTAGCGGGCGTCGTTGTTGTGACCGGCATCGACCAGCACGGTCACTGCCAGGTTGTGGTTGGGACGTATGCTGACTGCGCCGGAGAGGTTCTGGCGCTGGTAACCGGAATCCGAACGGTAGCCATGGCTTTTCTGGGCGTCGGCGTACAGCGAATACGCCACCATGTCGTTGACCGGGCCGCGCACACCCACACCGCCGCGCACCGTGTTCCACGAGCCGGCGCTGGCGTATGCCTCACCTTCGAACCGGTCGAAACGGGGCTGTTTGGTCACGTAGTTGACCGCCGCGCCAATGGCGCCGTCACCGTACAGCACCGAGGCCGGGCCGCGCAGCACCTGCACCGATGCCAGTGGCCAGGTCGAGAACGGGTAGGTGATGGTGCCTACCGCTGCCACCAGCCGGGTGCCATCGACCATCTGCGCCACCGAATTGTGGCCGGCGAAGCCGCGCGCCGACAGGCTGGTGCCGCCGTTGCCGGGCGACGGCGCTTCGCTCACGCCCGGCATGCGCACGGCGGCGTCTTGCGCGCGCGTCAGCACGCGCTCGGCCATGTCCGCGGCGCTCATGCTGCTGACGCTGGCCGGGGTCTCGCGCGCGGTCAAGCCGAGGCGCGAGCCGGTGCCATTTTGCTCATCCAGGCCAAGGCCGCTGTTGGGCGCAAGGCGGCTTTCGACCACTTCCACAGTGGCAAGGGTCGGATGATGAGCGCGGGCAGTGGCGCACAAGGTGAGGCTGGCGGCGGCCAGCGCGGTAAGTGTCAGGTGGTTCATGTGTGATTGTGGCGATGAGGGAGGCGCAGTTTACGATAGCGGCAACATTGAGTCATTCGAAAGATTTTCACTGAGGCGTGAAAAATTTTCATGCAATCGCTTTCCCTGCCGGTTCTGTTGCGGCGATGGCACTCGCAGGGCGCCTGTCGGGGGCTATAATCCTGCGATGACCCCACCCGATTTCTTCGCCCGCAACGCCGATGCACCCGTGACCCTGGACAACTGCGCCGACGAGCCGATCCACATCCCCGGCAGCATCCAGCCGCACGGCGCGATCCTGGTATTTGGCAGCGCGGCGCAACTGGTGTCGTGGAGCGTGAATGCGCCCGCGCTGTTGCAGTGGCCTGCGCCGCCGGTGCTGCTCGCTGCGGTGGACGAGCTCGGCCTCGTCGACGCCGTGGTGGAAAAAATCCGCGCCTGCCTGCAGGAGCTGGAAGACGGCGAAGCCCCGGCCTCGATGCTGGAAACCATGATCGGCGCGCAGGACTTCGATTGCATCGTGCATGGCCACGAAGGCCTGGTGATTGTCGAATACGAATGCCGCGAGCGCGAAGCCGCCAGCGTGGCCACCTTTGCGCTCAAGGCGCACACTGCCATCGAGCGGCTCAAGCGGCAAAAATCGGTGGCGGCACTGCTCGCCTCGGCGGTCGATCAAGTCCGCCAGATCACCGGCTTCGACCGCGTGATGGCCTATCGCTTCCGCCAGGATGACAGCGGCGAAGTGGTGGCCGAAGCGCGCCTCGATACCCTCGATCCCTACCTGGGCCGGCGCTACCCGGCCAGCGACATCCCGGCCCAGGCCCGTCGCCTGTACGTGATCAACACCCTGCGCATGATCGGCGACATGGACTACACACCGGTGCCCATGGCCGGCCGCGCCGGCGCCGCGCCGCTCGACATGAGTTATTGCGTGCTGCGCAGCGTCTCGCCGATCCATGTCGAATACTTGCGCAACATGGGCGTGCAGGCGTCGATGAGCATTTCCATCGTCATCAGCGGCAAGCTGTGGGGCATGATCGCCTGCCACCACATGGCGCCGCGCCGGGTGCCGTACGCCATTCGCATGGCGTGCGACGTGATGGCGCAGGTGCTGGCGGCGTCGGTACAGTCGCTGGAAACGCGCGAGCGCGCCGCCCTCACCGAACGCGCGGCAGAAGTGCGCACGCGGGTCATGCAATCGCTGCTGCATGTCGATGACGTGGCCGCCGGCCTGACCGCCTGTGCCGCCGAGATTTGCAATTCGCTGGGGGCCGGCGCGCTGGTGGTCATGCATGGCGGCCGCGTGGTCGTGCACGGCCCGGTACCGGCCGACGTGGCGGCGGCGGCGGTGGCGTCGATGCAGTCCGAAGACACCGACGTGGTGGAGCGGTCGGCGCGGCGCGACTGGCCGGCAGCGCTGCAGCAGGGCTGCGGCAAGTGGGTGGGCCTGCTGGGCCTGCGCTACGACGCCGCGGCCAACGGCTGGCTGCTGGCGCTGCGCGAAGAGCAGGTGGAACTGGTGCGCTGGGGCGGCAAGCCCGACAAGGAAATCGCCCACGGTCCGCTGGGCCCGCGCCTGACGCCGCGCGGCTCGTTTGCCGAGTGGCGCGAAACCGTGGTTGACCAGGCCGAACCGTGGGAACCCACGCGCCTGCTGATCGCGCGCCAGCTGTTGGCCGAGATGCACCGCGCGTCCATCACCCGCCACGAGCAGAACGACCGCGCCCGCGCCCAGCTGTTCGCCATCCTCGGCCACGACCTGCGCAACCCGCTGCAATCGATCAGCATGGCAGCCACGGTGCTGGAACTGGGCGGCTCCAAGGAAACTGCCGGGCGACGCATCAAGGCTTCGAGCGGGCGCATGGAACGGCTGATATCGCAGGTGCTCGACATGAGCATGATCAATGGCGGCATGCGCCTGGGCGGCGCGGTGGCGGCGGCCGACCTGGCGCCCATCCTGGCCGACCTGGCCGACGAATTCCGCAGCGCCAAGCCGAATATCGTGCTCAACATCGAGAGCCCGCCGCAGGTGCTGGCGACGATGGACGCCGACCGCTTGGCCCAGGCGGTAAGCAACCTGATCAGCAACGCCTACCACCACGGCAAGATCGGCGAGCCGATCGACGTGCGCCTGGTGCAGAACGAGGCTGGCGTAACGCTGGACGTGCTCAATGTTGGCGATGAAATTGCCGAGGAGACCGCGCGCACGCTGTACAACCCGTTCAAGCGGCTGTCGGCCAACAACGCGCGCAACAAGGGCGGCATGGGCCTGGGCCTGTACATTGCGCGCCAGATCATGCTAGAACACGGCGGCACCATCGACTACACGTACCAGGCGCCACACGTGCGGTTTACGCTGCATTTGCCGGTGGCGCCAGCCACTTCAGACTAGTTCACCTGCCCCAGTCCCGTCATCAGCCACTTCAGATCGCAATCGGGATCGTCGCGGTAGCGCAGGTAGAAGCGTTCGGCCCATTCCTGGTCGAGCGCAGTGTCCCATTTCTCGAAGCTGGCAATCGGGTATTCCTCGCTGAACAGCAACAGCAAATCGGTGTGGGCCTCGCGTTCGCTGGTGGCCAGGCCACGGTACACGCAGAAGCGGGTCAGTAAATCACTTTTTCTCATGTTCTTGAACCTGTGACGGCCGCAGACTGCGCTCGAGCTCGTCGAAATTGGCTGGTTTGACCAGGTGGAAGTCGAAGCCGGCATCGCGGGTTTTCTGGCGGTCCTGGTCGGAGCCATAGCCGGTGTGGGCGATCAGCCGGGTGCTGGCGAACAGTGGGTCGTCGCGCAACATGCGCGCCAGCGCGTAGCCGTCCACCTTGGGCATGCCGATGTCGAGGATGATGGTGTCGGGCAGGTAGTCGCGGGCCACGGCCAGCGCCCGTTCGGCGTCGTGCGCCAGCATCACTTCGTGACCGAGTACGCCCAGCAGTTCGCCCATCACCTCGGATGAATCGACATTGTCGTCCACCAGCAGCAGGCGGCGCATGCCAGGCTTGCGTACCACTGCGGCGCCTGCAGCAGGCGCTGGCGCTGGCGCGTCGGTCAGCGCTGCCTCGTCGTCCAGCAGCGGCAAGATCAGCTCGAAGCTGCTGCCGCGATCGATGCCGGGACTGCTGGCATGCACGCTGCCGCCGTGCATATGCGCCAGCGTGGACACCAGCGACAGGCCGATGCCCAGGCCGTCGTGGATGCGGTCGTGGGCAGCCGCGCCTTGCGCAAACATATTGAAGATGCGCGGCAGGTTGTACGAGGTGATGCCGATGCCGTTGTCGTGCACGCCGATCGACACGCGGCTGTCGGGCAGGCGCGTGATCTGCAACCGTACTTCGCCGCCGCGGTTGGTAAATTTGGCGGCGTTGTGCAGCAGGTTGCCGATCGCCTGCGCCAGCCGCACCGGGTCGCCGTTGATGAACAGCGGCGTGGACGGTACATCCACGTGCAGCGTGTGCTCGCGCGATTCGAGCATCGGCTGCGCGGTTTCCAGCGCCGAGTCCACGATCGCGTGCAGCTCGGTGCGCTGCAGCTGCAAGGTCAGCTTGCCTTGCGAAATGCGCGCCACGTCCAGCAGGTCGTCCACCAGGCGCGACAGGTGCGCCACCTGGCGCACGATAATCTGGCGGGCCTTCTGGTGCAGCGCCACGTCGGCCGGCGCCACCTCGCCCATCAGCGCCACCGCGTTGCGGATCGGGCTCAGCGGATTACGCAGCTCGTGCGCCAGCGTGGCGAGAAAATCATTCTTGTTGTCGTCGGCCGCGTGCAGGCGGTCTTCCATGTCGCGGCGCTGGGTGATGTCGCTGGTGATGCGGGCCAGGCGGTACGGTACATCGGCGGCGTCGCGCACCAGGAAGGCGCGGTCGCGCACCCAGCGCACGCCGGCGCCACTGCCGACCTCCGGAATCGTCAGGCGGTATTCTTCGTCGAACGGTTCGCCGGCGCCGGCCAGTTGCCAGCGCGCGGCCACCGCTGCGCGGTCGTCGGCGTGGATGGCGTCGAGCCAGTCGCCGGGTGCGCGTTCGAGCAATTGCGCGGGACGCTGCCACATGGTGGCATAGGCATTGCTCACATACAGCAATTCGCTGCCGTCCAGGCTGAACATCCAGAACACGTCTTCGATATTGTCGGTGAGCTGGCGGAAGCGTTCTTCGCTGTTGCGCAGGTCGGCTTGCACGCGTTGCAGGCGCAGCAGGGCGTTGACGTTGGCGACCAGTTCGTCCGCTTCGATGGGGGCAGCCAGGTAGTTGTCGGCGCCGCCTTCCAGGCCGCGAATCTTGTCGTCGCGGCCGGTCAGTGCGGCCGAGGTTTGCAGGACCAGGATGGTGCAGGTGGCCGGGTCGGACTTGATCAGGCGGCAGACTTCGATGCCGTTGATGTCGGGCAGCTTGACGTCGAGCAGCACCAGGGCCGGCAGCAGGCGGCGCGCCATGGTCAGCGCATCGGTGCCGTTGGCCGCTTCCGCCACCGTGAAGCCGGCGCCTTGCAGGATGCGGGTCTTGACGTAGCGGGCGCCGTCGTTGTCGTCGACGTTGAGGATCAGGATGTCACTATTGCTCATATTGCTCACGGAGCGGTCTTTCACAGGAGTGGACATGCTAGGCGACCGGCGCAGTTGCAGGCGCAGAGCGGGGCAGGTGCAGGAAGAAAGTCGAACCCTTGCCGCTGGCGCTTTCCACCTCGACCGACCCGCCCAGCAGCGTGGCCAGCTTGCGGCACAATGGCAAACCGAGCCCGGTGCCCTTGACCTGGCGCTGCAGCGGATGTTCGATCTGGGAAAACTCCTCGAAGATCAGCAGCAGGTTGTCGGGGCTGATGCCGATGCCGGTGTCGCTGACTGCAAAGGTAACATGCTCGGGGCTGCCGCTGTCGCGCAGCTCGACGCAAATCTGGCCCTGTTCGGTGAACTTGAGCGCATTCGAGATGAAGTTGCGCAGGATCTGCGCCACCATGCCTTCGTCCGACAGCAGCAGCGGGCCGGGCGGCGGCATCACGAACACCAGTTCCACGTGCTCGTGGTGGGCCAGCGGGCGCAACATGCCCTTCAGGGCGGAAAACAGGTTGGCGACGTCGATCGGCGCCACTGTCAGTTCCACCTTGCCAGCCTCGATCTTGGCCAGGTCGAGCAAATCATTCACCAGTTCCGACAGGTCGCTGGCGGCCGTCGCGATGAACTGCACTTGCCGTTCCTGCTCCACCGTCAGCTCGCCGTCCATGCGGTCGAGCAGCAGTTTCGACAACGCCCGGATCGAACTGAGCGGCGTGCGCAGCTCGTGGCTGGTGTTGGACAGGAAGCGCGATTTCATTTCGTCGGCCTTGCGCAGGCGCTCGGCTTTTTCTTCCACCTCGGCGTACAGCGCGACCACGCCGCGATTGGTGTCTTCCAGTTCGTGGGTGAGCGAGATCAGGTCTTCCTGGCGGTCGCGCAGTTCGGCCAGCGCAGTCGCCAGTTCGCGGTTTTGCTGTTGCATTTCCGCTACCGTGTTTTGCACCGGGCTGGCGGCCAGCTCGCTGCCCAGTTGCAGCAGGCGGTCGCGGTCGATGTGCTGGCGCTGGCTCAGCGCCTTGAGCATGACCACGTGCAAGCCGTGTTCGGGCGCGCCTTGCACGCTGCACTCGTCCATCAGGCGGTGCGCGGTGGCCACCGCGTTATTGAGTTGCGATTGCGGCGATTCGCCCTCGACGCCGGAGATCGCTTCCAGTGCGCGCACCGGGTCGCCATCGGCGCGGATGGTCACCACCAGTTGCTGCTGGGCGCCCGTCGATTCGAGTGCGAACACGGCCCGGCCACGGGCCAGCCGCGCATAGGCGCAGCGCGCCACTTCGGAGACCGCCGTGGCAATGCGCACCTGGTCTTGTGCGCCAAAGCCGAGCAGGGACGAGATCTGGCGCGCGCGCTGGCGTACCGCGACCACGTCCGGTTCGCTGTCGATGCCCACTTGCAGGATGCGCACTTGCGGCATTATGCAGGCTCCGGCACGCGGTAGACCAGCACGCTGGCGTCGTCGCGCGGACGGGCATAGTCGCGCAGCAGCACGGCCGCCACCACCGACGGGTCGCAGCCGGCCAGCCCAGGGTACTGGTCCAGGTCCCACTGGGTGCCGATGCCGTCGGTGGCCAGGATCACCAGCGCGCCAGGCGCGCAGTTCACCGTGAACTCCTGCACCTTGCGCATATTGTGGCCGACGATGCCGTTGTACGACGCCAGCTGGCGCCGTCCGGCAGCGTCGATCACGCAGGCGCTGATATTGCCGATGCCGGTGAAGTGCAACTGGCCGGCGGCCGGGTCGAGCAGGCCCAGCGCCAGCGCCGCGCCCCGCGTATTGCGCAGCGCCTCGTGGCAGACCTGGACCTGTTCGGCCGGGCGCAGGCCCGGTTGCAGCGCGAGCGTGGCAATCGCGGCAGCGGCGGCCTTGGCCGCTTCGGGGCCGTGGCCCAGGCCATCGACCATCAGCAGGGCCGTGTGCTGGCGCAGGTTGACCACGGCCCAGGCGTCGCCGTTGGCGGTTTCGCCGGCCAGCGGCAGCGAGATGCCGCCGCTGGCCAGGTGCAGCTCGGGGGACGGCGTGCGCCACAGGCGCATGAAGAACACCGCGCCCTTGTCGCGCGGCGCATAGACGTCGAACTGGTCGGACAGGCGGTGCAGGGCGCCCAGGCCGGTGCCGGAGGTGCCGGCGCTGGAATTGCCGTCGCGTAGCGCCTGCGCCATGTTGCCGATGCCGGGACCGGCGTCGTAGGCCAGCACGTCGATGCCGTCCATCTCGCCGGCATGCACGGCGGAGAGCACGATAACGCCGTCGCCGGCGTGTTTCAGAATGTTGGTAGCCGCCTCGGTAATGAGCAAGGCCAGCTGGCCGGCCCGTACATCGTCAAAGCGGCCCGTGTCGGCCAGGCGCTGGCCGGCGCGGCGGGCGGCAGCGATGTCGCTGGCGTGGGTAATGGTGATCCAGGTGGAACTCTCGACCGATTGATTTATTTTTTCCATTTAACAATGGCTACTGCCGTACCTTCTCCGCTGCGGGAATCTATGTCGAACTCGTCGACGAGGCGCTTGGCCCCGCCCAGTCCCAGTCCCATGCCGCCGCCGCTGGTAAAACCATCGCGCAGCGCCTGGGGGATATCCGCAATGCCGGGTCCGTCGTCGGCAAACACCAGCCGCAACCCCTGGCGCAAGCCGCTGTCGAGCCTTTGTGCCTGCACCATGCCGCCGCCGCCATACTTGATGGTGTTGCGCGCCAGCTCGCTGGCGGCTGTGACCAGCTTGGTCTGGTCCACCAGGCTCAGCTTGAGATCGAGCGCCTGCTCGCGCACCAGCTTGCGCACACCCACCACGTGCTCGTCGGTACGCACCGGCAAGGTAATGGTGCTGGACACGCGGGCACCGGGCTCGGTCAGCAGGGGCGAAGCGAAGCGCACCGCATCATCGGCGCCAGGCGCGTTCATCGTTTGCCGAGCATGACCATGCCCTTTTCAACGTTGAGCGCGGTTTTCACGCCGGGCAGGGTCAGGCCCAGTTCGACCAGCGTGATGGCCACCGCCGGCTGCATGCCGACCAACACCGTCTGGGCGTCGAGCACGCGCGCCATGGCAGCGGTATTGCTGATCATGCGGCCGATGAAGGAATCGACCAGGTCCAGCGACGAAATGTCGATCAGCACGCCCTTGGCGCGGTCGCTGACGATGCGCTCGGTCAGGTCGTCCTGCAGGGTCATGGCCAGGCGGTCGTGCATATCGACCTGGATCGATACCAGCAGCAGGTCGCCGATGCGCAGGATGGGGATGCGTTCCATGCTGGCCTCAGGCGGCGATACGGGTCACGCGCGCGCCCACGCGGGCCAGCGCCACTTCGAAGGCGTCGGCCAGGGTGGCCTTGGTCATCACGTCTTCCAGGTTCACGCCAAGGTGGACGATGGTCTGGGCGATCTGCGGACGGATGCCGGAAATGATGCAGTCGGCGCCCATCAGGCGCGCGGCGGCAATGGTTTTTAGCAAGTGCTGCGCCACCAGGGTGTCCACGGTCGGTACGCCGGTGATGTCGATGATGGCGATGGCGGCGCCGGTTTCGACGATTTTTTCCAGCAGGCTTTCCATCACCACCTGGGTGCGGGCGCTGTCGAGCGTGCCGATCAGTGGCAGGGCCAGCACATCCTGCCACAGCTTGACGACCGGCGTGGACAGCTCCAGCAGCTCCTGCTGCTGGCGCACGATGATCTGGTCGCGGCTCTTCTGGAATACTTCCACGGTGTACAGGCCCAGCTGATCGAGCAGGGTGGTGGAACCCCACAGCGCGTCGGCCAGCACGGCCGGTTCGGCGCCCAGCGCTTCGCGCAGCGCGGTAAACAGCGACTGCTTCAGCGAGAACACGAAGGTGGCGGTTTCGCTCGGGGTGGAGCCTTGCTTGGCGCGCTGGCTGGAGATCTCGGCCAGCAGGTTGCGCACTTCGTCCCAGGCGCGGCCTTCGATATTGTCGGTGCCGCCGTTTACGGTGGCTTCCGGCAGCAGGCCCAGCAACTGGGTGCAATGGCGGCGCAACTGTTCGGCCACGGCAGCGTCCTTGCGGAAGGAAAGACTGTTCAGATGGCCGATCCATGCCTCGAGGATCTGTTGTTCGTGTTCTTGTATCACGGCGCCAAGGCGGCGTGCGGTGTCGTTCGAGCTCATCGATTCCCCAGTGAGATTGATTATTTCCTGTGAGTATAACAATTGATCTAAATCCATGAATTGATCAATCGTGTGCAACCTCAAAGCTTAGCCACTTTTCAACCTTTCGCCTAGGGCCTGGAATGGGGTAATGATGTGATTTGGAAAATAAATCCTCCCCGTGCAAATTCGCGCGGTTTGTCTCCGGAACGTCAAACAAGACTGATAAGATTAAGTTTCCCTTAATTTCAAACCGGATACTGTTGGCGCGGCCGCAACTTGCCGTATGGGAGTCGACATTACATATAACAGGAGTGCAAGTGGTCAGTGATTCAGTGCAGCGCGTATGGTTCAATCGTGCCTTTTCGTCGGTCTATACCGCAATCAGCCTGATCCGCGAGGCGGACCGGGAACAGCGTTATCACCTGATCTACTCGCACGTGGCGCCCGCCACCGCCGGCCAGGTCGCGCACCAGTTCGAACTCGAACCCGCCGGCCTCAAGGGCGATGAATACGTCGCATGGTGCCTGGACTTCTGCCGCCAGCATGCGGTCAATATCTTTGTCACCGGCAAGGAAGCGCGCCTGATCATGGCTGCCAACGACAGCTTCGCCGAGATCGGTGTGCGGGTGCACGCGGCCGCTTCAGCCGATAACCTGCAACTGCTGCACGACAAGGCGCGTTTCTATGCCACGGTCGCGTGCCCGCAGGCGCCGCCACCGCAAGCGATCGCGGTTCACACGCTGGCCGAGTTCGACGCCGCCTGGACCGAGCTGCGTGGCCGCTACAACAAGCTGTGCATCAAGCCGTCGCAATCGATCTACGGCCTGGGCTTTGCCCTGATCGACGAACAGCGCAGCTGCGCCGAACTGCTGATCGCCGGCGTGCAGTACACCATCGGCCTGGCCGACCTGCGCGCCGGGCTGGCGCTGCTGCCCGAGTTCCGCACCATGCTGGTGATGGAATACCTGGAAGGGCGCGAGTACAGTGTCGATTGCGTGGGCGACAACGGCAAGCTGATCGTGGCCGTGCCGCGCAAGAAGCCGCAATCGTCGGCCGCCACCGGGCAGCGCGTCGACATGCACGCCGATATTTTGGCCGCGTGCGCCACGCTGACTGAAAATTATGGCCTGAACGGCTGCTTCAACGTGCAGTTCCGCGAAACCGGCGGGCAGCCGCGCCTGCTGGAAATCAATCCGCGCATGTCCGGCGGCATCAGCATGGCGTGCGCGGCCGGGCCCAACCTGCCGTACATCGCGCTGGCCGGTTTCGACCGCGGATTCGAGCATGTCGAGATCGCGCCGGTGCGCAATGGCGCGCGCGTGACCGAAGTCTCGATCGCCATGGCGCTGTAATGGAGCGGCTGGCTGAAACCCTGGCGGTCGCGTTTGCCGGCCAGGCCACCGAGCGCGTGGTGGACCTGCCAACCGGCAAGCTCACCGTCACTGTCACTGCGCACGCTGGCGCGTATCCCCTCGATGCCCTGGTGGGCTTTGCCGCCCGCGCCAACGCCAAGCGCGGCTTCCTGTTCGTGAGCAAGGTGCTGGGCAAGCACTGGCCGGTGCGGCCAAGCGCCATGCGCGCCTTGCACCATTCATTGGCGCGAGGCTTGCCCCTGGCCCTGCCGGGGCCGGTGCTATTCATCGCCATGGCGGAGACCGCCGTCGGGCTGGGGCAGGGCGTGTTCGAGGCCTGGCTGGAACAGGATGTCGGCCGCGAAGCGCTGTTCCTGCACACCACGCGCTACCGCGTGGGCGACGGACCGCTGATCGAATTCGAGGAAGCGCACAGCCACGCGCCGCGCCAGTTCCTGCACATGCCGCAGGATGCGGCGCTGGCCGAAAAATTTGCCCAGGCCCGTTCCATCGTGCTGGTCGATGACGAGGCCAGTACCGGCAACACCTTCGTCAACCTGGCGGCGGCTTGCCGCGCGGTGGCGCCCGCCATCGAGCACGTGCACCTGGTGACGATCACCAATTTCATGGGCGAAGCGGGTACGGCCAAATTGCTGGGCCGCTTCGGCGTGCCGGTCACGCACAGCGCCGCACTGGAGGGCGCGTACACGTTCGAGGCCGGCCAGCTCGACAGTGGCGCCGCGCCGGCCCAGCGTTACGACGCCAGCGCCGACCGTGGCGCCAGCGCAGGGTTCGGCCGGCTGGCGGTGGACCACGCGCTGGCGTTGCCGCCCGGTCTGGCGGCCGGCCTGGTGCACCAGGTGCAGCCGGGCCAGCGCGTGCTGGTGCTCGGCACCGGCGAGTTCATGCACCCGGCTTACCTGCTGGGCCGCGCGCTCGAAGACCAGGGCGCCGACGTGGTGGTGCAATCGACCACCCGTTCGCCGATCCTGGTGTGGGGCACGGTGGCCAGTGCAGTCACCTTCCCCGACAACTACGGCGAAGGCGTGGCCAACTTCATCTATAACGTCGCGCCGGGCCAGTACGACCACGTGCTGGTCTGCCACGAAACGCCGCCTACGGCCGCACTGTACGAGCTGGCCGATCAACTGGGCGCGCGCCTGTTCCATTTCAAGTCGGAGAAGCTGGTTGAAGAAATTCCTGTTCGTTGACCTGGACGATACCTTGTTCAGTACCCTGGGCAAATGCGCCAGCCAGTCTGACCTGCATCCGGCCGCCTATTATTCGGACCGGTCGGTGTGCTCCTACACGACTGCGCGCCAGCGCGCCTTCTTGTCGCTGATGGACCCGGCCACCACGCTGATCCCGGCCACCGCGCGCCACCTCGATGCGTTCGGCCGCGTCGATCTGCCCTTCAATAGCTACAAGATCCTCAATTTCGGCGGCCTGATCCTCGGCCCCGACAACGAGCCCGACCCGGCCTGGATGGCGCAGATGCGCGCCGACATGACCACCGCACTGCCGGGCCTGAGCGATGCGGCGGCCGTGATCAACGCGTACTGTGACGAGCAGGGCCTGGCCTCGCGCGCGCGCGTGGTGGAAGACGGCGGCTTGCCGTTTTATACCTTGATCAAGGACGTGGACAAGCTGGCCGCACGGCTGGCGCCGATCGAGCACGAGGCGCTGGCGCCGTGGCTTGCCGGCCAGGGTAGTGGCCTGGGCTGCGGCTTCTACGTGCATCGCAACGGCAACAACCTGGCCGTTCTGCCGCGCACGCTCGACAAGGCGGTGGCGGTGGAGTACGTCACGCGCCTGCTGCGCGCCGAGCATGGCGAGATCATGACCATGGGCATGGGCGACAGCAAGTCCGACGCCCGCTTCATGGCGGCCTGCGATTACGCCATCATCCCCAGTAATACCCAGTTGGCGGCATTGACGGTGGCGGCGTTATGACCATCGTTCCATTCTCCGGCAGCTATGCCGCCGACGACGTGCAGTTCCTGCTGCGCCAGCTGCCGGCGCAGCAGTTCACCAGCGTGGCCGACAAGGAAGCGCTGATCCAGTCCGGCCGCAAGCATTACAGCGAAATGCTCTCGCCCGAGTCGCTGCCGTCGCAGCGCTACCTGCAGGTGTTCGACGACGCCTGTGCGGCCAACCTGGCGCAGATGGCGCGCGATTGCCTGGTATTGACCGGCATGATTGCGGCCCGTCGCACCGGTGACGTGACCGTGGTGTCCTTGGCGCGGGCCGGCACGCCCGTGGGCGTGATCGTCAAGCGCCTGCTGGCGCAACGGTTCGGGCGCGCCGCAGTGCATTATTCGGTATCGATCGCACGAGACCGCGGCATCGACGCGGTGGCGCTGCGCCATATCGTGCAGCACCACGCGCCCGAGTCCATCGTGTTCATCGACGGCTGGACCGGCAAGGGCGTGATCTCGCGCGAACTGGCGCAGTCGGTGGCGGCGTTCGATCTTGCGCATGGCACCGCCATCGACAGCGGCCTGTACGTGCTGTCGGACCTGGCCGGTTCGGCCGCCTGCGCTGCCAGCGAGGCCGACTACCTGATCCCGTCGAGCATCTTGAACGCCACCGTCTCCGGGCTGGTGAGCCGCACCGTGGTGGGCGCGCCGGACCAATTGCACGGCTGCGTCTATTATGAACAGTTCGCGCCGCACGACCGCTCGCGCAGCTTTGTCGATGCGGCGACCGCCGCTGCGCTGGCATTGATCGATGCAGCACCGCCGGCCGCGACACTGGCGTTGACCGTCGCCCTGCTGCCGGCGGCAACCCAGGGGCGGCCCGTCGTCATTCCGCCGGTCGCAGCGCTGGACCGGGCAGCGGCAGCGGCTATGTCAACCGCTTGCCTGGCGCGCCTGCAACAGGAATATGACGTTGCCGACGTCAACCTGATCAAGCCGGGCATCGGCGAAGCCACGCGGGTGCTGCTGCGCCGGGTGCCGCGCCTGCTGCTGGTGCGCGATCCGGGCGCCGCCGACGTACGCCACCTGACCCTGCTGGCACAGGAAAAAAATGTGCCGGTCATTATCGACCAATCGCTGCCTTACCAGGCAGTATCGCTTATCAGGAGTGCACTCGATGGCTAACTGGACGGTGAACAAGCCGATGGGCGCATCGCTGTATGTGCCGACCACCCACAAGGATTTGCTGGAAATTGCCAATGGCGTCAAGTTGCCCAAGCTGCGCTCGGTGATCTTTTGCACCGAAGACGCGGTGGCCGACAGGGAATTAAGCTACGCGCTGTTCAATCTGTCGATGATGCTGGAAAACATGGACCCGGTGGGCGTGCTCGACCGTTTCGTGCGGGTGCGCAATCCCGAAGTGCTCGAGCGCGTGCTGGCGATGAAGGGCGTGGAACATTTGACCGGCTTCGTGATCCCGAAAGCCACGCGCGAGAATTTCGATGCCTACTTCAAGCTGGTGCGCCAGACCGGGCACCTGCTGATGCCCACGCTGGAGACGGCCGAGGTGTTCGACGAGCGCGAGATGATCGCCTTCCGCGACCTGTTGCGTGCGCCTGGCGTGGTGGGAAGAATCCTGGCGCTGCGCATCGGCGGCAACGATTTGCTGGCGCTGCTGGGCATCCGCCGGCCGCGCAACATGACGATCTACCGCACTCCGCTCGGCTCGGTGATCGCGCGCCTGGTGACCACGTTTGCGCCGTACGGTTTCCGCCTGACGGCGCCGGTGTTCGAACACCTGGACCAGGATGCCTTGCTCGATATGGAAGTGCAGGAAGACCTGGCGCACGGCCTGGTAGGCAAGACCGCGATACACCCTTACCAGCTGTCGCTGATCGAAATGCACTACCGGGTACAGCCGACCGACGTGGCGGCCGCGGAGAAGATCATGGAAGAGGACAGTCCGGCGGTATTCAAGATGGGCAACTCGATGTGCGAAGTGGCTACGCATCGCGCGTGGGCGCAAGCGGTAATCCAGCAGGCCAATCATTTTGGGACGTATCCGGATAACAGCATGGCGCCGAACTCGGATGGATGATGTGGAGTGTGCGTTGATATGCTGATGCTGATGCTGATGCTGATGCTGATGCCGATGCCGATGCCGATGCCGTTGCCGATGCTGATGCCGATGTAGATTTTGATGCCGATGCCGATGCCGATGCCGATGCCGCGTGCGGTGAGGGCGGGGCAACGCGCGGTGCTGACCGTAACCGTTAGCCCAAAAGCCGTCATCCCCGCGCAGGCGGGGATCCATGGAACGGTTGATCTGTGGTAAAGATCAATTGACCGTTGAGCGAACCTGGGGTTCTATGGATCCCCGCCTTCGCGGGGATGACGGATCATGCGCTGACGACTAACCGTGCGGCAGCATGCCACTAACCATAGTGCGGCCGACCGCTTAACGCGCTGGTGGCGGCGCTGCCGGGTCTGGCGTGGTGCCGCCCGGTGGCGTGGTGCCGCCTGCCGGTGGGGTTGCCATGCCGTCAGCCGGCGGCGTGGTCGCTGGCGGTGGCATGGTCGTGTCTGCTGGCGGCGAGCCGGTCGGCGCCGTGTTGGCCGGTGGTGCTACAACTTCAGGTGCTGGCGGATCGACTTCCTGCTTCTTGCAACCGGTAACAGCGGCGGCGGTCAGGATCAAGGCGAAGACGAACTTGGCTGGTGCGTGATGCTGTTTCATGTTGAGCTCCTTGTGGTGACAAACAAGCTACATCGTAAGCATTCCTCAGTCCGTGCGCTATCGGCGCGCTTGCGGCCTCCTTGTAGGACTAGTCAGCGGTCGGTTGTATCACTTCTTTCCTGATGGAACAGGCTCCTGGTGCTCCCGTTCGCGGCATACGGTATCAGGATCGATGCGGCTGGCCACTGGCGCCGCCTCACCGAGCCGGATGCCCCGGCGCCGCGCCGTACGCTCGATCACGGTGCCGCCTGCGGGCTCGGCATATGCTGGATCGGACTGGGCTTTTTCCAGCGAGACGTAGCGGGCGCCAGCCCGGTCCAGCCGTTGCAGCACGTCGGGGAGGGTCACTGCGCTCCAGCCGCCCAGGTGGGTCAGCAGCACTTGCGCAATCACGCGGCCATACACGCGCTGCGAGTGGGCCTGCATCCTGGCGATACCGGCATCGACCGCCGCCAGGTACTGGTTCTTCATCGCGGATATGGTGGCCTCATCGCCGCTGGCCACGCAGCGTGCATAGGCATCGGTATAGGCCCAGTCATCGAACGAGATGCTGACATCGGCCACGCGGTAGCCGCGTGCGCGCAGGTAGGCCAGCGCTGCCGGCCAGCGTTCGCCGCCGCCGTCGAGGAATGGTAACCGCAGGTAGCGCCAGTCGGCGCCCTGCATGCGCTGCGCCACGGCCGCTTCGCCGGCTTCGACGTCGGCCTGCCAGGCCGCCAGCGACGGCGCCGTCGACAGGCCGAGGTGGGTGGCGGTGTGGTTGCCCAGCGGGTGGCCGGCGGCGCGCCAGGCGTCGAGCACCTTGGCCTCGTCGGCAGCATCGGCCCCGGCCAATTTGCCGGCGTTGACAAACCCGAACGCTTCGGTCACGCCGTGCTGTTGAAAGGTATGCAGGGTCGATTCGGCGATGCCCAGGCGCGTCACGCCGGGCGGCAGTTGGCCGTGGGCGGGCAGGTCGTCAACCGTGACAGCAACTTCGAAGCCCTGGGCGCAGGCCGCGCCGGCACAGAGCAGGGCGGCAAGCAGGGCGGAAACTGCGGTGGCGCGGGTAGGTGTCATGAGGGGTAATCGGAAGTCGGTGATGCTGCATCCTAATCGAAGCGCCATGCCGGTGTGGAAAAAAATGCCGCCCGGTCTTGCGACGGGCGGCATAGTCAGGCTGATCGAGCGCCTGTGGCGTCAGCTTAGAACTCGTATGCTGCCGTGAAGCGGACCTTGCGGGCGCCCTGGTACGAGACCGGGCGCATATAGGTGGCGCTGACGGAACCCACTGCAGCAGCTTCTGCCTGCTCGTCGATCGCGGTGGTGGTGCGTTCGTTGAACAGGTTCAGTACGTCGACCTGGAAGCTCAGGCCTTTCTGCCACTTGGGCTGATAAGTTGCCTGCACGCCCACCTCGGTAGTCCAGGCCAGGCGGCCTTGCGAGCCGCGAGGTTTCAGCACGCCGTTGCAATAGAACGACGACGAGCCGTAGTCGACCGAGACTTCATCGAGGGTGCCGTTGTACACGCCCAGGCAGTTTTTCGGACGGCCCGACTGCACAACGATATTGCTGCCTACGCGCCACTCGTCGGCCAGCTGGTAGGCGCCGAAGATCTTGAAGGTGTGACGGCGATCGTTGGGCAGGTAGCCGTTCGATCCTTCCATCAGGCCCGGGAAGTCCCAGTCCTGGCTGATGCCGGCGTCATCCTGGCCGATGTCGGACTTGACGTAGCCTTCGGTATTGCCCTTGCTAAAGGCCATGACGTACGAACCCTGCAGCGACCATTTGCCGTCCCATGGACGCTCGAAGGTCAGTTCAAGGGCCTTGAAGGTCCGTTCAGGTTTCGGGAAACCCAGCGCCGAAGAAGGGATGACCACGCGGGTAAAGCCCTTGCCATCGTCGAAATCGACGTTCGCGGTCAGGTCGCCACCCGGGTTGTACAGGAAGCAGTGGTCGACGGTGCTGCCGATGGTCGCCGCCTGGCCGGCGCTGTAGCCGTTGGCTGCGGCCCACTGTTCCGCGCCGGGACCGTTACACATATCGTCCATCACGCGTTTCAGCTTGCGATAGGTGAGCTTGCCGCCGACGACCCAACGGTTGGCCAGCGCTCGCTGGATACCGACGATGTACTCGTCCTGGTACATGGGCTTGATGTTCGGGTCCACGACCGAACGTGGATCGCCGGCGGTGCCGTCGCCGGAGACGACGGTGTTGCCAAGCTTGGCGCCCATGGCTGGCAGGCCGAGGCGGTCGTTGGCAAAGCTGCCGTTGAAAGCGTACACGTCGGTGTAGTCGGTTTCGGCACCGGCCAGACGCACGTTGGTGTTCGACATCACCGGAATGTAGTAACGACCGGCGTTGGCGAAGACCTTGGTCTCGGCATTGCCGCTGACGTCCCAGGTCAACCCCAGGCGCGGGGCCCAGGTATTCTTGACTTCGATGAAGGTTGCGCCACTGGCATTCTTGTTGGTAAACGATTCGTTACGCACGCCGAGCGAGGCGACGACGTTCTTCGTCACTTGCCAGTTGTCTTCGATGTAGTAGGCCGAATTTTCAGTTTCAAACGCACCGCCGTTAATGAAGCGACGTACGGTCACGATGTCCTGCGAGGCGCCGGTGTTGTTGGTGTAGCCGCCAGCCAGGGTGCCGCCTGAGGCCAGCGTGGTGACGCGATAGTTGTCGGCGCCAGGATAGAAGGTGCCGTTCACCACTTTGTATTTCTCGTTGTCCATGCCGAAACGCAGGCCATGGTCGCCGATGGTCCACTCGGCGTCGAGGCGGAATGCCTTGCGCTCATCGTTGGCATTCGGATCGTCAATCGAGGTCGTGGTGGCGCAGCCATACTGGAGCACTGGCGAAACACGGCGATCGGTAATGTAGGGGCAGTCGGCAGTCGAAATGTTGGATTTGCGGTTGTAGCGACCCACGCCGTAGATACCGGACACGGTGAAGTTATCGGTCAGCCACGAGGTGTACTTGGCGATATAGTTCTCGCCGCCCGTCGTGTAATCGTCATGGCCCTTGAAGTCGCCCTTCTGTTCGCCGTACTGGTTGGGCGACTTCCAGGTATCGACCTTGTCCTTGGCCTTGTCGCTGAAGGCGGTCAATTCCAAAGTATTGCTGTCGTTGATGTTCCAGTCGGCTTTGAGCAGGTATTTCGGTGACTTGGATGTGGTCACATCCTGCTGCGACGAATCGTAGGTTTTGCGTTCGATATCGGCACCCTGCACCAGTCCGAAGATGAACAGCTTGTCCTTGATGACTGGGCCGCCCAACCAGACGTTGGCCTGCAGGTCGTCGGTGCCGCCGGCACGCTTGGCGTTGTGCCATTTGCCGTCGGTGCCCTTGACTGGATACAGCGCCGAGCCTTCCAGCGATTCGGGCGAGTACATGACGTTGACGCCACCCTTCCATTCGTTGGTACCGCGTTTGGTGGTCACCGACAACACGCCGCCCAGCGATCGGCCGTATTCGGGACCGTACCCGCCGGTTTTTACCTCTTGCGTGCCGATGGCGTCAAACGGCACCTGGTTGAATGCTACGCCGTTGAGGGAATTGGTGACGTTGAAGCCGTTGATGTAATACACGTTTTCCGCCGGCGAGGCTCCGCCGAGCGAAGGCACGTTACCAGCGCGTAGCGCGGTCTGGCCGATCCGGCTGTCGCCACGGGTCGCGCCCGGCGCCAGCAGGGCAACTGCGGTGACGTCACGGGCGACAGGAATGCGGTCGATCGCTGCCTTGCTCAGGACGGTGCTCGATTCCGGCGATTTGAAATCGATACGCGAGACGAGTGAGCCGGAAACGGTGACCGAGGCCACTTCGTTGAAATTGGCCGTAGAGCCCTGGCCCGCGTTGACGACCACTGCTTCGGTTTGCTCAGTACCGTTTGGCAGTGTCGCCTTCACCGTGTAAGCGCCCGTTGGCAACTGGGACAACTGGAAGATGCCATCTTTGCCAACGGTGACGGAACGGCTGGCGCCGATCGCAGGGTTGGAGGCAACAATGACCGTTCCACTCACGGCTTTGCCCGACACGCTACCCGTGGTCGATTGCGCGTAAGCAGTGTTCACTGCGGCAGTGGATACTACCGAGGCCATAAAGGCAACCGACAACGCATGGGCCACTACAGTTTTTTTCAACATCTGATTCCCTTTGGTTAAGCTCTTCAGTCGAGAGCCTTTATTTTGACAACCGCGTTTTGCCGACGCGAACCACTCATGTAAATTGTTGCGAAAAATAAATCATTGCAACAAGGTACTGATGAGTTCATCAAAACATAGCCAGGGAATCAGTGTCAATTAACCCGAATAAAAGTCTGAAAAATACAACGTTACCAAAATAAGATGCACCATGTTGGCCGTGGAATGCATCATTTATGGGCGTATTTGGCGGTCTTCGGCGAAGAATGCACTGGTATGATGCGTGCCGCCAAGGCGCCCAAAAGTAAGGACAAACGTCCGGAAATCAGGAACCTTTGCTGGCGCCACCATCGATGGCAGCGAGAATCACGTGTTCGGCGGCCTGGTAGATATTCGGGTCGCGCAGGATGTCGTACTGGAACGCGCCGCCCGGCGTGGCCATCAGATTGCCGTCGCAATACACGCGGGCGTTCCAGTCGGCGCCATGGCCCACGCTGTAGGTGCCGAGATAGCTGATGGCGCGGCCGTCGCGCTTGCGGGTAAACGAGCCCTTGATGGGCCACTGGTCGAGCCAGTACGACGCCATTTCCGCCGCATAGCGGTTGGCGCCGTCGGCACTGCCGAATTCGGCCTGCGGATACGCTTGTTCGTAGACGACGTCGCCATCGGACGAGCCGCCGCGGTAGATGCGGAAACAGGCGTAATAACCGTTGTCCGCCGTGCGTTTGGGCGTGCAGACGATGTAGTGGCCTGCGTATGCGTAACTATGTGATTGCGCCATATGACCTCGCTTTGATGAACTTGTTTGGCGCATCGCACCAAACCGCCCGTAACCGTGCTTGGGCGATGTTTATAGAGCAAGAATAGCACAGGATTTTGCGATAAGTCAGTTCAAGCGTGCGCCGTGGCGAATAAATTATTGCGACGCAGCATGGCGCCGGAGGCAGAGCAGTTCACGGCAAGCGGCCCCGGTAGCTCTGCGGCGCCAGTTCCTGCTGCGGCGCCAGCGCTTGCAGGCGCTTGTACAGTACCCGGGTTTCCAGCAGGTTCCATACGCGCAGCATCGCTTCCAGCGTATCGAACGGCTTGGTCAGAAAGTCCTTGGCGCCCAGCGACAGCGCGCGCCGCTTGGCTTCCGCGGTGGCGTCGGCGGTAATCACCAGCACCGGGCGGAAGTCGTACGGATCGCCGCGCCGCTTCAAGCGCTCGAGCACGGCATAGCCGTCGAGGTCGGGCATCATCAGGTCGAGCACGATCAGGTCGGGATCGAAGGCGGTAAACAAGTCGAGCGCGGTGCGGGCGTCGGTGGTGCCGACCACGTGGGTCAGGCCCTCGGCGATGAACATGTCTTCCAGCAGCCGCAAGTTGGCGGGCTGGTCGTCGATGATCAGGATGCGCGAGGCGAGTACTTGGTTTTCCATCATGTGGATTGTCCGGTAGAGTCGAGCAGGGCGAAGAACGCCGGGATGTCGAGCGGTTTGGCCAGGTGCGGCAAGCTATGCTCGGCGTGGTCGATGTCGCTGCCCAGCAGCACCACGGCGGTGGGCAAGGTCAGCCAGGGCTCGCCAGCCAGGTTGGCGGCCAGCAGCAGCAGGTCGGGGTGGTCGGTTTGCGCCACCCGCAGGCCTTCGGCGGCATCGGGTACGGCGGTCACGCGCCAGTGCGGCCGGCGCTGGGCCAGGGTGGCCACCAGGATGCGGGTGGCCGGATCGGCTTCCACGCACAGCAGGTGGTGGGTGCTGACGCTGGCCGGCGGCAGCGCCGGTGCGGGCGCCGGCTGGTCGGCCTGTGCCTGCGCATCGGCCCCGGCGGCGGCCTGGGTGGCTGCTGTGGTGGCCAGCGGCAGGGTCAAGGTAAAGCGGCTGCCCGGCCCGGCTTTGTCGTGCAGCACCACGTCGCCGCCCATCGCCTGCATCAGCGCCTTCGACACCGCTAGGCCCAGTCCGGCGCCTTCGGTCTTGCCGCGCTCGGCGCCCAGGCGGTCGAACGGTGCGAACAGGCGGGTGCGCAACGACGCCGTGATGCCGGGGCCGTTGTCATCAATCTGGATCGCCGCGAGTTCGTCGTCGATTGCCAGGTGAATCGTCACCACGCCGTCGCGCGGTCCGTACTTGATCGCGTTCGACAGCAGGTTGAGCAGCGCTTGCAGCAGGCGCTGGCGGTCGGCCAGCACGGCCGCCGTGAGGCCGGCGTGGTCGTGGCGCAGCTGCACGCCGCGCTGGCGCGCCAGCGGCGCCATCAACATCATCGCCTCGTCCAGCAGCGGCGCCAGCGCCACCGGCACGCACGCCAGCGTCAGCTTCCCTGCTTCGATGCGGCCGATGTCGAGCACCTCGTTGATCAGTGCCAGCAGGTGCTGGCCGGCCTGGCGGATGTGCTCGGCATGTTCGCGCTCGCGCGGCTCGCGCAAGCCCGCTTCCAGCAGTTGCGCATAGCCGAGAATGGCGTTGAGCGGGGTGCGCAGCTCGTGGCTGGTGCGTGCCAAAAATTCGGTCTTGGCGCGGCTGGCCGCCTGCGCGGCGGAGGCGCGTCCAGCCAGCAGCACACTGGCCTGGTGCAGCCGGTCGGCCAGTTGGCCCAGCTCGTCGGTGGTGGACGGCGTGGGTTTGAGCGGCAGGTCGTTGGACAGCCGTTCGGCATTTTCGGCCGCCAGCCGCACGCGCCGCACCAGCCCGAGGGTAAAGGTGAGCGTGGCCATCGCCCCGGCCATGCCGGCGCCGATCACGATCATGGCCATCCACAGGTTGCGGTTCGAGGCATGTTGCAAGGCCAGCGTGCGCTGCTCGACCAGGGCCGCCTCGCGCAGGTTCATCACGGCAATCTCGGTGCGCAACTGGTCGAGGATCTGCTTGCTGCTGGCCAGGTGGGCCTGCAACTCCGCCGCGCTGGCGTTGCGCTGGCCCCGCATCAGGTTCAGGCTGGCGAGCTTGCGGCGCAGCAGCGGCGTGATGCGCGCCAGGCTGGCCAGCTGTTCGGGATCGACCGCGCGCGCCTGCAGGCTGGCCAGGGTGGCCGGCAGTTGCTCGGCAGCGGTGTGGTAGGGCACCAGGAAATCGTCGCGGCCGGTGAGCAGGTAGCCGCGCACGCCGGTGGCCGCTTCGGCGATCTGGGTGTGCAGGCGCTGGATGTCGGCTTGCGCCTGCATGGTGCGCAGCATGTCGGCAGTGGCGGCGGCGGTATTGCGTTCGAGCGTGTAGCTGGTCGCGGCCGAGCCCACCAGCAGGGCCAGCGAGGTGACGATGATGGCGCCGCCCTTGAAGCCGAGCGACCAGTGGCGCGGATTCAGTTGGGCGAACGCACTCATGAGCCCAGTCCCAGGTCGGCCGCGCGCACGGCGGCCTGGGTGCGGTCGTTCAGGTCCAGCTTGTGCAGGATGCGTTCCACGTGCACCTTGACCGTGCCGGCGGCAATGCCCAGGTGCTCGCCCATGGCGGCGTTGGTCCAGCCTTGCGGCAGCAGGGCCAGGATCTGCAATTCGCGCGGGGTAAGCGACTTGAGGATGGCGGCGGCCTCCGCCGCGCCCACGCGCGGCGTCGCCTGGCTGTTGGCCAATGCCGCGCCCAGCAGCGTGGCCAGCGCCTGCAGCGTGAGCAGGTCGTCGGGATGCGGTGGCGGTGCGGCGGCGGCGCAGAGCAGGGCCAGGATGCCGCGGTGCTTGCCGTCCAGGCATAGCGGCACCAGCACTTCGAGGCCGGTGCGCTGCTCGCGGCCGATGCGCAGGCCGCTCGGCACGTCCTGGCGCACCAGCGGCGCCAGCGGTCCCGGCTGCAGCACCGTGTGCAGCGCCATGGCGTGCGCCACCCGTGCCCCCACCGGCGGCACGTTGCCGTGGCTGGCTGCCACGTGCAGCGCGTCGTCCTTGAGTACCAGCAGCAAGCCATCGTCGAGCGACAAAAACGCCAGGGTCTTGGCCAGCACGGTGGAGAGGGCGGACGGACGGGCGCCGTCCTGGGCCAGCGCGCCGGCAGCGTCGGTGAGCAGGCGCCAGCGCGCGGCGCTGCTTTCGCTCTGGCGGTAACGGGTGCGGACGGCGTGGGCGCTGTCGCCGGCAGAAGGAGACGCAGAAGGAGAATTCATTGCATGCAACCAGTTTCATGTGAGGATACGCAGTGTATATGCCACCCGGCATATGCCGCAACCCCCGGCCGGCAGATTTTCAAAGCGCCTACGACCGCGATACTGGATTCATTGGCAGTCACCGACCGCCGATGATCCTCAACTACACGGAGCACATAATGAAAAAAGTCCTGATCGCCCTCGCCCTCGCCGCATCGACCACCTTCGCTGTTGCCGATATTGCACCGAAGTTTTATACGGGCGTCGTCACCGCCCCGGCCAACGCCCAGGAAGCGGAAATCGCCGCCCTGTTCGACCGCTGGAACGCCACCCTGGCCACCGGCGACGCCGCCAAGGTCGCCAGCCTGTACGCCAGGGACGGCGTGCTGGAGCCGACCGTGTCGAACGAAGTGCGCACCACGCCAGCCGCCATCGAGGACTATTTCGTCAAGTTTCTCAAGATGAAGCCGGTCGGCACGATCAATATGCGCCAGATCCGCATGCTGGGCAGCGATTCGGCACTCGACACCGGTGTGTACACGTTTCGCCTGACAGTGGACGGCAAGCCGCGTGACGTGCAGGCGCGTTACACCTATGTGTACAAAAAGGTGGGTGGCGACTGGAAAATCCTGAATCACCATTCGTCGGCGATGCCGGAAGTTGCCGCCAAATAACTGTGATTGAATAGGAAAAGCCCCGTGGTAGCAGCAACCACCCGGGGCTTTGGTCAATAGCTGGAGAAAGCATGTTTGACTGCTGAGAATGGTAAATAGTAATTCTTAAGCCAGTCTTAGCTGCACTGCACCATTTATGATTTTCCAACGTGAAGCCGACCTTTTGCCGCACCGCCCGGATGGTGTAGCATGTCGGATGGCGCAGCGGGCGGGCGCATTTTGCCTGCCGCCGCCGGTACTTCAAGGAAAACCATGCAAATCAAAATTAACGACGTGCTGCGCGCTTATATCGAGCCCCTGACCGAGGCCGAGTACATGGCGCTCGAGCGCAGCGTGCTGGCCGAGGGCTGCCGCGACGCCCTGGTCCTGTGGCAGGACACGCTGGTGGACGGCCATAACCGTTATCAAATCTGCCAGGAGCACGGCATTCCGTTCAAGGCGGTGGAAAACACCAGTTTCCGCGACCTCGACGACGTCAAGCTGTGGATGATCGACAATAACCTGGGGCGCCGCAGCATTTCCGACTACCAGCGCGGCGTGCTGGCCCTGCGCAAGAAGGAAATCGTCCGCGCCCGTGCTTTGGAACTGGCCGCCGAAGCGGCAGCGGAGGACGCCGCCATCGCGCCGCCGGACGGCGAAGCCAAGCCGAAGCCGGCTGCCATGCCGCTCACCTCGCGCGAAGACATCGCCCGCGCTGCGCGCCTGTCGAGCGCCACCATCAGCCAGATCGAAAAAATTCAGAAGACCGCTACGCCGGAGCTGGTGGAAGCGGTGCGCTCGGGTACGATTTCGATCAACGCGGCCGCGACCGTGGCGTCGTTGCCGGAAGACGCCCAGATCGCCGCCGTGGCTGGAGGCAAGAAGGAACTGCAAAAGGCCGCCAAGGAAGTGCGCGATCTGCGTACCGCCGGCAAGCCGCCCAAGGAAGCCAAGGGTGCGCGCGAGGACGGCGAGCGCGATTACAATCGCAATCCCACCGAGGCGGACGAGTTGCGGCGCGAAAACGCTGCGCTGCGTGAAAAGAACGCGGCGCTGCTCGAAGAAATTACTGCGTTGCAGCGGCGTATTTCCGAACTTGCATCGAGTTCGTCCCAAGGATAATCACCTGATCCGGAGTTTGCCGATGCACCGATGGCGCGCCACGCTGGCCTTGTTGTGTTTTGTTCCCCTCAATGCAGCGCTGGCGGCCGCTCCGGCTCCCGCAGCGCCCGCTGACGCCGACCTGGCCCGCATGCAGGCCCAGGCCAAGCGCGTGACCATTCTGCGCGACCGATGGGGCATTCCCCACGTGTACGGCAACAGCGACGCCGACGCCGTGTTCGGCCTGCTGTACGCCCAGGCCGAGGACGATTTCCGCCGGGTCGAACGCAACTACATCAACGCCCTCGGCCGCCTGGCCGAAGTGGAAGGCGAGGCTGAGCTGTACCGCGACCTGCGCATGAAGCTGTTCATCAACCCGGACTTCCTCAAAGCGCAATACCAGCAAAGCCCGGCGTGGCTGAAAAAGCTGATGGTCGCCTTTGCCGACGGCCTGAACTACTACCTGGCCACCCATCCCGACGTCAAGCCCGACCTGATCACGCATTTCGAGCCATGGATGGCGCTTGCCTTCAGCGAAGGCAGCATCGGCGGCGATATCGAAACCATCGACCTCAAGCAGCTCGAAGCGCTGTACGAGCACGGCGCCCATCCCATGATGGCGCCGATCCTGCTGGCCGATCAGGGCAGCGACCTCGACCACGAGCCGGGCGGCTCCAACGGGTTTGCCATTGCACCGGCGATCACCAAAAACGGCCACGCGCTGTTGATGATCAACCCGCATACGTCGTTCTATTTCCGTCCCGAAGTGCAGGTGCACAGCCGGCAAGGACTGAACGCCTACGGCGCCGTGACCTGGGGCCAGTTCTTCGTGTACCAGGGTTTTAACGACCGGGTGGGCTGGATGCATACGTCCGGTGGCGGCGACGTTATCGACGAATACCTGGAAACCATCATCGACAGGGATGGCCAGTATTTCTACCAGTACGGCAACGAGCAACGCCCTTTGAAGGCGGTCGATATCGCGCTGCCGTACAAGACCGCCGGCGGCATGGCCCGCAAGACGGTGAAGGTGTATTACAGCCACCACGGCCCCATCGTGCGGGCCAGGGACGGCAAGTGGATCGCCGTGAAGCTGATGAACGAGCCGCTCAAGGCGCTCACGCAATCGTTCCTGCGCACCAAGGCGCGCAACTACCAGGAATTCTACAAATCGATGGAGCTGCGCACCAACTCCTCGAACAACACCGTCTATGCGGATGCAGACGGCAATATCGCCTACTTCCACGGCAATTTCATCCCGCGCCGCAATCCCAGGTTCGACTTCAAGCATCCGGTCGATGGCAGCGACCCGGCCACCGAATGGCAGGGCCTGCACGAGGTAAAAGAAACCATTACCCTCTTCAACCCGAAGAATGGCTGGATCTATAACACCAACAACTGGCCGTACACGGCAGCCGGTGCGTACAGCCCCAAGGCCAGCGACTACCCGGCCTATATGTCGATGAACCCGGAAAACCCGCGCGGCATCCACGCCGTGCGGGTGATGGAAAACCGCAAGGATTTCACCATCGACAGCCTGATCGCGGCGGCCTACGACCCCGCGCTGCCGGCGTTCGAGCCGCTGCTGCCGCAACTGTTCGCCGCTTACGACGACCTGCCTGCCGACGATCCACTGCGGCCAGCGCTGGCGCCGCAAATTGCCGCGCTGCGCGGCTGGGACATGCGGTACGCGCTGGACTCGGTGCCGACCTCGCTGGCAATATACTGGGCCCAGGACTTGACGGCCGCTTTCGGTCCCGTTGCCAAGGCCAGGGAAGTGCTGGTGCTCGACTACATCCAGGCCGCGCTGACGCCGCGCCAGCGCCTCGAAGGGCTGGTGCGCGCATCCGCCAAGCTCAGCGCCGACTTCGGCACCTGGCAAACGCCGTGGGGCGAGATCAACCGCTTCCAGCGTCTGACCGGCGACTTGGTACAGCCATTTGACGACAGCAAGCCCAGCCTGCCAATGCCTTACGCTTCGGCCAACTGGGGTGCGCTCGCGGCATACGGCATGACGTCGAAACAGACCACCAAGCGTATCTATGGCGAGCGCGGCAACAGCTTTGTGGCCGTGGTGGAATTCGGCCCACGCCTGAAGGCGCGCAGCATCCTGGTGGGCGGCCAGAGCGGCGATCCGGCTTCGCCGCATTTTGCCGACCAGGCCGAGATGTTCGCCAGGGGCGAGTTCAAGCAGGTATTGTTCTACCGCGAAGACGTGGAACGCCATGTCGAACGCCGCTATCATCCCGGCCAGTAAATGGACAGTTATGGCCAGGAAATGGTCAGTAAATGGTCAGTAAGCGGTGTTGGTACTATGCAACATTCAGCATACGTAGTTTTACTGGCGTCCCAATATTGATATCACAACCAATATGTTTTCCTGGAAATGCCCGCTGAACACTGCTGGGGGCCGTTAGTGCTTGATTTTGCTGGTACACGTGGTTTTTGGATAACTGTTCAGGTGTTCCGAGACTGTCTTGAATTGTGTCATCGTCGGAATTTGCCTGTTTATCACTATTAATATTATTTATAAACAATATTAATTTGCGCTGATATAGTGATATCTATGGGAGTGCTCACCGGCAATTCCTTCTGATTTCACTTACTTTGGCAAGGCACTATCCATGAAAAATCTCAACATTGGCGTTCGCCTGGGCATCGGTTTCGGCATCGTATTGCTGCTGCTGATTGCCACCACCGCCATCGCGGTCATGCGCATGCAGGCCGGTACGGCGCTCACAGACCGGCTGGTCAACACCAGTTTCAAGAACCAGCGCATGGTGGCCGAGTGGGCCAAGGTTATCGAAATCAATGCGGTGCGGTCCTCGGCGGCCTGGCAGGCCACCGGCGAGGCCGATCAAAAAAAGTACGAGGCCGACATGGCCGCTGCCTCGACCCGCGCGGTCGAGGTGCAGCAAGCGATCGACAAGAGTATCCGCAATCCCGGCGTGCGAGCCCAGTTCGACCGGGTGCTGGTGGCGCGCACCGCGTACATCGATGCGCGCAAGCTGGTCTTCCAGCTCAAGGCCGCTGGCGACATGGCGCAGGCCACGGTGGCATACCAGGGTGGCCTGGTGCCCAAGGGCGTGGTCTACCTGGAAGAAGTCAACAAGCTGCAGACCATGCAGATGGCCGCCGCCGACGGCATCGCCAGCGACGTCATCGACCTGTCGGTGTCCACCCGCGACATCATCATCGTCCTGGGTCTGGTTGCGCTGGTGCTGGGCGTGGGCTTCGCGCTGTACATCACGCGCTCGATTACCGGCCCGATCAACCGCGCGCTGCAAGTGGCCGAGACCGTGTCTGCCGGCGACCTCACCAGCGTGATCGTGGTCGAGAGCCGCGACGAAACCGGCCGCCTGATGGGCGCGCTCAAAACCATGAACGACAACCTGGTCGGCATCGTCGCACAGGTGCGCAGCGGTACCGATACCATGGCCACGGCCTCGGCCGAGATTGCCGCCGGTAACCAGGACTTGTCGAGCCGAACCGAGCAGCAAGCCAGTTCGCTGGAAGAGACCGCCTCGTCGATGGAAGAGCTGACCGCCACCGTGCGCCAGAACGCCGACAATGCGCGCGAAGCGAACCGCCTGGCGCAGGATGCGGCCGGCGTTGCCAACCGCGGTGGCGCGGTGGTGGCCAACGTGGTCGATACCATGGGGTCGATCAATGAGTCGTCGCGCAAGATCGTCGACATCATTTCGGTGATCGACGGCATCGCCTTCCAGACCAATATCCTGGCCTTGAACGCGGCGGTGGAAGCGGCGCGCGCGGGCGAGCAGGGCCGTGGTTTCGCCGTGGTCGCCTCGGAAGTGCGCAACCTGGCCCAGCGTTCGGCGGCAGCCGCCAAGGAAATCAAGGTACTGATCGACGACTCGGTGAGCAAGGTCGAAGCCGGTTCGGTGCTGGTGGACCAGGCCGGCCACACCATGAGCGAAATCGTCCAGGGCATCGGCCAGGTGACCAGCATCATGGGCGAGATCACCAGTGCCAGCGCCGAGCAGAGCGCCGGCATCGAGCAGGTCAACCAGGCCATCACCGAGATGGACCAGGTGACCCAGCAAAACGCCGCGCTGGTGGAACAAGCCTCGGCCGCCGCCGAATCGATGCAGGAGCAAGCCGCCGGGCTGTCGCAAGTGGTGAGCGTATTCAAGCTCGACGCCCTGGCCCAGGTAGCCCAGGTAAACCAGGCATCCCCGGCGCGCCGTCCCGTCAAGCCGGTGGCAAGCCGCAAAGCGGCAGCAGCACCGGCGCGTTTGCCGGCAGCGATCAAACCAGCTGCCGCCACGCCAGCGCGCAAGCCGGCGCCGGTGTCGGCCAAGGCTGAGGCGAACGAGTGGGAAGAGTTTTAAACGGCGTGATCTATTCGCGATGTGTTTGCGCTGACTACATATCAAAATAACTACCGCTACTACCGTGACCTCCTGGAGGCTCTTTCAGGAGGTCACGTGCCCAGATATCTCGACGCCATTGCGGACAGTCTTGCCAATGCTTTCCTGCGCTGGCAGCAAGACGGTGACAACTGGTTTGAAGTGGACCTGGATTTGCCCCACGGGGTAGTGCAGCTTGCGGCCGAACTGGTGCTCGACCCAAGATCGGGCACGCTGGCGCTGTTCGATGTGGCCATCTATCCGCTGGACGACATGATTTGGTGGGATCCTCCGCCAGCGCATTTCGTGAAGCCATGCGCGATCTGCGATATCTGGCACGGCAAAATGGCTACCGCCGTGTACAAATCGTTGGCGAACGTGTATCCAAAAGCTCCTCGGCACGTCCCGGTCACAAGATTTGTGTTAGCTTGTGATGATATGGAGGCCCTATGAACTTCCCCACCTACGAATATTTGCTCGCCCACATCAAACGCCTGGAGTTTGCTACGCCGGACGAGGCTCAGCACTACCTGTTCCAGTCGCGCGCATCCGTCATACTGGCAATTCGCGTAACGCGGGATGCGTTTGGGCTGTCGTTGGGACAGGCCAAGAAAATCGTCGACCGGCACCCCGTGTGGCACCGGAAAGCCGTGCTGGGCGGTCGCATTCAAAACGTCGCGCTGAAGGTTGCCTTGCGCCACGGTGAACAATGCGAACAACGGGATCTGCTGCAGCGTTAAACCTCTTGCGCGGTTTGCGTCAGGTCTGGATCAGATTCTCGGACTCTTCCCTCGTCAATAGCGACGGTTCCGTCTCCGGCGCGCCTGCCACCAGTTCCAGGTTGTCGATATTGTTGTTGCGCACGTTGCCGTCCTTGTGGCGCACCTGTGTGTAACGCCTGGGGTTGGGCAGGTACACTTCCGCCACCAGCTCGTGCACGTAGAACTCGCCCACGCGGTTGCCGCCGCGCAGCTTGACGCGCAAGCCGTCCGGGTACAGGGTGGGGCGCACCGCGCTCACCTTGGGGCCGGCGCACATCAGTACCCGACCATCGCGCGAGATCTTGTACATGCCGCTGCCTGGAATGGGCTTGGCGCTGGCCACGGTGACCGAGTAGAGCACGCCGAGCGCCAGAACGCCGGCGATGATGAAGACGATTTCCATCTGCTTGGATATAGTGGTGGTAATGCCCCGATACTAGCAGTCAATTGCGCCGGGGGGAGCCACGAACAACGGCCATTATTCCCCCTATATCGTGGCTTTCCGCGCCGCCCCTTTTCGACGGTTTATAATCGCGCTCAACTTTTTGATGCGGCGCTCGTTGCGCTGCATATTCACCCTATTTTGGAACACCATGGCAAGTCTTCACTTCAGGTATTCGGCGATGAACGCAGGCAAGAGCACCTACCTGCTGCAAGTGGCGCACAACTACAAGGAAAACGGCATGGAGGTGCTGCTGCTCACCTCCGCACTCGACGGCCGCGACGGCTACGGCGTGATCGCCTCGCGCATCGGCCTCAAAAGCGAGGCCACCACCTACACCGCCGAGACCGACTTTGCCGCGCTGTTGCACGATGTGAAAGTCGCATGCGTGCTCATCGACGAGGCGCAATTCCTCACCGTCTCCCAGGTCCATCAACTGCACTGGTGGGTCCACACCACCAATACCCCGGTGATGTGCTTCGGCCTGCGCTCCGATTTCCAGGGCAACCCGTTCCCCGGCTCGGCCGCCTTGCTGGCGCTGGCCGACAGCCTGGAAGAAATCAAGACCATCTGCAAGTGCGGCAAGAAGGCCACCATGAATATCCGTACCGACGAACACGGCGTGCGGGTGCGCGAGGGCGACCAGGTGCTCATTGGTGGCAATAGCCTGTACCGCCAGGTCTGCGCGGGCTGTTTTTATAACTAGGGATAACCAGGCAGACTTGACCCTGCACTTAATGAGTGTAGTTGCCCTACCCAAAGACAGAATACAAGGTGCCAGGCGATGGTGTCCAATGGTGGTTATCAGCTCATGCCAGTCATGAGCGGTACCAACCACCCGAAACACACCCATCAAGGAGCATCACGTGAAATCCGATCAAAGCCCTATCGACACCGTCACCTCGCGCCGTACCGCCATCGTTGGCAGCCTTGGCGTTGCCGCCGCCGCTGTGGCGGCCACCTTGCCGGCGTCGGCATCGGCTGCCGCGCCGGCCGGCCGTGGTACCACCATGGACAGCGGCTTTGTCACCGTCAAGGACGGTTCGCAGATCTTCTACAAGGACTGGGGTCCGCGCGACGGTCAGGTGATCTGGTTCCACCACGGCTGGCCGTTGACCGCCGACGACTGGGATGCGCAGATGATGTTCTTCCTGCAAAACGGCTACCGCGTGATCGCCCATGACCGTCGCGGCCATGGCCGTTCGACCCAGACCGACAAGGGCAACGACATGGACACCTACAGCGCGGATACGGCCGAGCTGGTCGCTGCGCTGAAAGTAAAAAAAGCCATCCACGTCGGCCACTCCACCGGCGGCGGCGAAGTCGCCCGCTACACGCGCCAGCACGGCAAGGGCCTGGTCACCAAGGCCGTTCTGATCAGCTCGGTGCCTCCGATCATGGTCAAGTCCGCCACTAATCCTGACGGCGTGCCGCTGTCGGTGTTCGACGATATCCGCAAGGGTACCGCCTTCAACCGTCCGCAGTTCTACATGGACCTGACGCTGCCGTTCTACGGCTTCAACCGTCCCGGCGCAAAAGTGTCGGAAGCGGTGCGCAACAACTGGTGGCGCCAGGGCATGATGGGCGGCGTCAAAGCGGCCTACGATTGCGTGTTCCAGTTCGCCCAGGTGGACTTTACCGAAGACCTGCGCGCGATGGACATGCCAGTGCTGGTACTGCACGGTGAAGACGACCAGATCGTACCGTTTGCCAACAGCGGCGCCAAGTCGGTCAAGCTGGTCAAGAACGGCAAGCTGATTTCGTATCCGGGCTTCCCGCACGGCATGCCAACCACGCATGCCGACGTGATCAACGCCGACCTGCTGAAGTTCTTCAAGTCGTAATTACCTGCCCGACGTTGGCGGTGCGCCGTAGTAGTCGGGGGCGCCGTCGGCGAGGATGTCGATGCGGTCCAGGATGAAGCCCGGGTCCAGCGCGATCACCTCGATACGGTGCGCACCGGCGGCCAATTGTGGCCGCGTGACGGTGCGCACCGCCGTATTGCTCAGCACATTCTGTTTCCATTCATCGCTGCGTCCAAACGTGCGGAAGTCCAGCACTTCCCAGGCGCCGTCGTCGATGCGCACGCCGATGCGCAGGCCGTTGGCGGACGTCAACCGATGCACGGGCACCGCCACCAGCCTGATCTTCGCGCCACCGGCACTTTTGTATTCGAAGCGGTAGACCAGCGGGACCGTTGCGGCAGCGTCCACTGTCGTGGCAGACGCCAACTCAAGCCGGCTGCGCAAGGCGTCACCGTTACTGCCCAGTCCCGGCACCACTTCCCACGATGCATTCTCGCCGGCCGCTGCGGCCGCCAGCGATATCACCGCCACTTTGCTGGCCGGTATGGCGATCGCCTTGACTGGCTCCGGATAATCCGGAAACACCGGTGCCTGGAACACCGGCAGCCGGCGCGGCGCCAGGTCCATCATGTGGTTCCACTTGCCGCCGGCCAGCGCATTGTAGTGCGCGGTGTCGGCTACCAAGGCCGCGTGTGCTGCTTTGGCTTGCTCCACCTGCTGCCGGGCGCCGGCCTGGCTCTGGCGCGCCATCGCAGCGGCGAGCTCGAGCTTGAGGATACGCGCGTTCAAATTGGCGCTGGCGCGCACCGGGTACAGCACCAGTTCGAAGTACGCGTCCTGGCGGTCGGCTGGCAGCGCGGCGCCCAGCTGTTCGGTTTGCTTGACGAGGGCGTCGTAGCGGGCCAGGCGGCGGCGGGCTTCGTCGCCGCCGGTGCGCAGGTAGGCGTTGACGCCGTTGGGCGTGGTTGGTTCGGTCTGGCCAAAACCCATGAATTCGGGCCGGCGTTCCCAGGCCAGGTCGTAATATTCGCGCTTGAGTGCGGCCAGCGCCTCGGCATGGTGGGTGCCAAATTGCGCCGCCAACCAGGCGCGCAGGTGCTGGTCCGGGGTCTGGGCGATCTGCGTGTGGTCGAAGGCGATGTCGAGGAAATACTGGGTCAGGTATTCGAGCGGCTTGATGTCGCCGACATTGACGATCCACATGGTGCGCGCGCCGGTCTGCCAGGCGCGGTCGAGCTGTTCGCGCACCAGCGCCGGGCGGGTGCTGCCCAGCCACAGGTAGTCGTGCGGGCGGCCCCAGTACGACAGGTGGTAATAGATGCCGGCGCCGCCTGCGCGCGTGCGCTCCTGCGCCGTGCTCAGCTGCGCCAGGTAGCCGTAGTTGTCGTCGGGCCAGACGATGGTGGCGTCGCCCGGTACCTGCAGGCCGGCCTGGTACAGGTCCAGCACTTCCTTGTACAGCGTGAGCGCCTGCGGGATTTCGCCCACCGGCTTGCCGGTGGATTTGGCCAGCATCCGGCGTTGCAGTCCCATCACTTCGGCCACGGCGTCGCGCGCCTGTTCGGTGGACCTGGCGCCTTCCATCGGTGAATCGTGCACGCCGCGCACGCCCAGGCTGTAGATGTTTTCGTCGTCCTTCACTTCATCGACGCGGCGTTGCCAGTAAGCGAGCATGCGGTCGCGGTTGGTGAAGTAATTGAATTCGCCGTCTTGCTGCTGGCGCCACTCGCGCACATTGTTGCGCATCATCGGTTCCGCGTGCGAGGTGCCGACCACGATGGCGTAGTCGCGCGCCGTTTGCGGGTTGCCGGCGATCTGGTAAAACGGCTTGGTGCTGTCGTGCATGGCCGGCCAGATGGTGTTGGCTTTCAGGCGCCACAGCAGTTCGTAGATGCGGGCGTAGGTGGCCGGGCCGATATCCTGCGCTTGCTTGTCGTAGGTCTTGGCGGCCCACGGTTGCAGGCCCCAGTCCTCGTCGTTGAGGAAGATGCCGCGGTATTTGACCGATGGCGGCTTCGAGAGCACGGTGCGGTCATCGACCGTGATGTTCGCTTGCCGGCGTGGCGCCACGTCGGCCCACCATTCCCAGCTCGAGACGCCGAGTTCGCGCGTGAGATCGACCACGCCCCAGGTGGCGCCGCGCGCGTCCGAGCCGGCGATCAGCAGGTAGGTGGTGGCGCCGGCTGGCACCACCGCGCGCCGGTAGCGTTCCCACTGGCCGGGCAAATCGCCGAGCGACATCTGGGCAGCGGCTGCAACCGTGGCCACCTGCGGCGCATCGTGGCGTCCCAGGACGATGCACACAGGGCCGCAGTCGGCCAGGCTGGTGGTAACCTTCGGCGCCATGCCGCTGACCGCTTGCAGGTCGCGGGCCAGCAGGCGGGCGGCGAGGGCGGCGGTGGCGTTATCTTCGTGGACCACGGTGGCGACCTGCTTGCCGTCGTACAGCGTGATTGCGCTGGCAGGCAGGGCGGCCAGCAGCGCCAGGGGCCAGGCCAGGTGCCCGAAGCGCAGCGTCATGTCAGCGACCCCGTTCCTTGTGCTGCGATCATGGTAGGAGTGCTCATGCGGTTCCTGCGAGGTCAATGGCGATGGCAGATAGTACAAGAAGCGAAATTGCCGTACGTATGTTTTACCGAAGTGCTCAGTTGAATGATTAAATAGACCCGCGTCGGAATTTTCTGCGCAATATCCTTAATGCAATTTAGTTGCGTTCCATGTAGAATGCAAGTCTGTTGCGTTTAATCCCTGGAGCATTCATGTCTGTAGTTCGTCCTTCGCGGCTGGCGGTTTGCCTGGCTGCCGCCTATCCTTGGTTTGCCGTCGCGGCCCCTGCTGCCGATGCCACCGAAGTCACCGAGGTGGTCAACGTGGTGGCCGCGCGCCAGCCGTATCGCAGCCTGTCGGCCACCGGCGCCACCAAGACCGAGACCGACCTGAAGGACTTGCCGCAATCGGCCCGCGTGCTCACCGCCGACATGCTGGGCGACGCCGGCGTCACCCGCCTGGCCGATGCGCTCGACATGGGCAGCAGCATCGCCCGCCAGAACAACTTCGGCGGCGTGTGGGACAGCTACTCGGTGCGCGGCTTCACGGGCGACCCCAACTACGGCTCCGACTTCCTGGTCAACGGCTTCAGCTCGAGCCGTGGTTACAATGGCCTGCGCGATATCGCCAACGTGGGCAGTATCGAAATCCTCAAGGGCCCGGCCGCCGCGCTGTATGGCCGTGGTGAACCCGGTGGCATCATCAATATCGCCACCAAGAAGCCGCTGTTCCAGCCGGCCTACATGCTCGAGCAATCGGTCGGCAGCCATGATACTTACCGCACGGCGGTGGACCTGACCGGCCCGCTGAGCGAGAACGTGGCGTATCGCCTGAACGGCTCGTACGAAAAAGGCGACAGCTTCCGCGACTTCGTCACCAGCGAGCGCCATTTGCTGTCGCCATCGGTGATCTGGCGACTTTCCGACGCCACTACGCTGTCGTACGAGCTCGAGCAAGTCGAGCAGAAGGGCAATTTCGACCGTGGCGTGGTGGCCGTGAAAGGCGTGCTGGGGCTGATACCGAATTCGCGTTTCCTTGGCGACCCGGCCGATGGTCCCACCACCATCAAGTCCACCGGCCACCAGGTGTTTGTGCAGCACGACTTCCAGGAAGGCTGGTCGCTGCAAAGCGGCCTGTCGTACCGCAGCAGCCAGATGAAAGGTTTTTCCAGCGAGGCCTCGGTGTTGCAATCGGACGGCCGTACCCTGTGGCGTCAGCGCCGTTTCCGCGATTTTTCCGGTCAGGACTGGTCCGGCCGCGTGGAGCTGCTGGGCAAACTCAGTACCGGTGCGGTGCGCCACAACGTGCTGTTCGGTGTCGATGGCTACCGTTTCGTCGACGACCGCCTGCAACTGCGGCGTAATCCGAGCGCGGCGGCGCCGTACAGCATCGACATATTCAACCCGGTGTATGGCGGCCCGCAACCGACCAACCTGGCGCGCTCGCTCGATACCCGCGAGCAGCAGTGGTCCACCGGCATGTACGTGCAGGACCAGATCGATTTGAATGCGCAGTGGAAGGCGCTGCTGGGCGTGCGCCGCGACGCCTATCGCCAGCGCATCACCAACGCGCTGCTGGCCGGCCGCGTCAATGAACAGCGCATCGAAGCGACCAGCCCGCGCGCCGGCCTGGTGTACCAGCCAACCAGGCAGGTGTCGCTGTACGTATCGGCCGCCAAGTCGTTCCGTCCCAACAGCGGCATCAGCATTTCCAATGAATCATTCCCGGCCGAGAGCAGCCGCGCCTACGAGGCCGGTGTCAAGTTCGACACGCCTGACGGAAAGCTCAGCAGCACCCTGGCCGTGTACTCGATCAAGAAGGAAAACGTGTTGACCGTCAACCCGGCCGATACCAATTTCTCGCTCGCCGCCGGTGAAGTGGGCAGCAAGGGCGTGGAACTGGACGTGGCGGGCGAGGTCGCGCGCAAGTTGCAGCTGTCGCTCTCGTACGCTTACACCGACGCCAAGATCTTGCGCGACAACGTGCTGGCGGTCGGCGGCACGGTGGCCAATGTGCCCAAGCAAAGCGCCAACCTGCTGCTGGTGCGCGAATTGAACGTGCTGGGCAAGCGCGCCTCGTTCGGTGGCGGGTTCAACTACGTGGGCGAGCGCAACGGCGACGTCGCGATCAGCCGCAGTTTCACTCTGCCGGCGTACACCACGGCCAAGCTGGTGTCGTCCTTCGACGCCACGCGCCAGCTGCGCCTATCGCTCGACATCGACAACCTGTTCAACAAGGTCTACTATCCGAGCGCCTACCAGCAAACCTGGGTGGCGCCCGGCGACGAGCGCCGCGTGACCTTGAAAGCGCAATATAAATTTTAACGGGTGGTGATGAAGGTTTTTCCTGCGCTGGCAGGTCACCGACCCGATGGACGCGGCGCAGACCGAGCCGGCGCTGTTCTTCAGCCGCTTTGCCGCGCATTTTTGCGCGTTCCTGTTCGTGTTCTTACCGCCCTGTCGGCGTGACCGTCTGCCCCCCCTTCGGGGTCAGTGCCGACATTTAGACATGCCCCCCTTCGGGGTCAGTGCCGACATTTAGACACGAACCCATCACTACAATGCCCCCCTTCGGGGTCAGTGCCGACATTTAGACACGAACCCATCACTACAACGACCAATACCGTGCGGTTAAGTTCAATAATGTCCGAATGTCGGCACTGACCCCGAAGCTCGGAGCTTAATAATGTCCGAATGTCGGCACTGACCCCGAAGCTCGGAGCTTGCGTTCGATACCGCTTGACGAAGGACATAGGGACACCCCTCGGCAGGGCCGCGCTCTGCCACCGGCTTGCTGCTCAAGCGTGGCCGGTTCCTGGTAGTGTCCGAAGTGCTGGTGGTGAGCGTGGCCTGGGCCGGCGTGTTTCCACTACGGCGAAACACTGGACTGGACCCCGGGCGAGACGGCGCTGCGCACCGTGATGTCGTTCCTCAACCTGGCCAAGCACCCGCCATCGCTGGTGTTCCTGCTGCTGACCCTGGGTGTGGGCCTGGTGGTGCTGGGCTGGCCTGGCCGTGCAAGGCGTTCGGCGCGTTCGAGCGTCGCACCAGCATGGCGTGGGTCAGATATCTGTGATGTCGGGCTGAATCCACACCGGTTCGATACGGCTCAGTAATTGTGCATCATCCAACGTTGAGATAACGTCAATCACACAACTTGATCGTCACGCGGTTTGACATTTGAGAACAGGTGATTACAATGGGCGCAGATGTTCACAAAAAGACGGCGAAACAGACTGCGGCCTACCGCTGCTGGTTCAACGCCATGCTCGACCGCGTTGCCAAGTCGATCGTCGCCAGCCGGGTGGAACGTTTGCAAATGGGGTTGTACGGCGACGTCAAGTCCTGTGGCGAGGGTGTTTCTGAAATACGCATTGATTTCGGGCCTGGCTACCGGGTGTACTTCACCGAAGCGATGGACAATTCCATCCTGCTGCTGTTGATTGGCGGCGACAAGTCCACCCAAAAAAGAGACATCAGGGATGCCAGGCAAATGCTCGCAGACTTGAAGCGGCAACGGCAAGCCGAGAAGAAGCGCACAACTTGATGGCAACGTCAGCCTGCTCACGATTCACCAACGAAGCAAAGGATACAGCCATGACCGCCGATGACAAGCAATACCTGCTCGACAGCCTCGATGGTATCGACGGACTGACCGATTTCAATGTCGTCGATGTTCTCACCAGCCCCGAGGCAATCGCAGCCTACATCAACGATGTGATTTCAGCCGGTAACGCGGACCTGATGAAGCAAGCGATCAAGAACGTTCTGCAAGCGAAGGGCGTTGCCAAGATTGCCGAGCAATCGGGCCTCACCCGCGAGGGCGTCTATAAAGCACTGCGGCCCGCGAGCAAACCGCAATGGGACACCATACGTAGCCTGCTCGCGGGCCTCGGTCTCGAAGTGCGCGTGGTCGCCATCGGTGCAGAGGGCACAGGCCAGGCCCTGGCCGCCTGATAGCCGAGCGCAGTCTGACAAGCGGCCGCCAGATCGCTCCGGCGGCCGCCTGCTGTTTTGCACGATGAGCTGGTTCAGGCGCGGGTAACCGGCGTTTTGAACTCGAAGCGCTTGATCTCGCCCACCATGAACACGTAGCACAGGATGGCCACGGCGGCGTTGGCGCCGACGAACACCAGGGCACCGGCGAACGAGCCGGTCGCTTCCAGGATGTAGCCAATCACGATCGGCGTCGTGATGCCGGCGGTGTTGCCGAAGCTGTTGAACAGTGCGCCGCTCAGGCCGCCTGCTTCCTTCGGCGACGTGTCTGCCACCACCGCCCAGCCCAGCGCGCCGATGCCCTTGCCGAAGAAGGCCAGCGCCATCACGGTCACGATCAGCCAGTCCGCATCGACGTAGTTACAGATAATCATGGTCATGGCCAGCAGCATGCCGCCAACGATGGGGATCTTGCGCGCCTTCGACTGGGAATAGCCGCGCTTGATCAGGCGATCGGAGATCACGCCGCCGAGGACGCCGCCGAGGAAACCAGCCAGCGCCGGCAGCGCCGCCACGAAGCCTACCTTCAGGATTGTCATATGACGTTCCTTGACCAGGTAGATCGGGAACCATGTCAGGAAGAAATAGGTCAGCGTGTTGATGCTGTACTGCGCGATGTACACGCCCAGCAGCATGCGGCTGCCCAGCAGCTGGCGGATGGCCGACCAGGTATCGATCTTGGCGCTGGGAGCGTTCTTGTCCTTGGACTCCAGGTCGACCAGCGCGCCGCCGGCGGAAATATAGTCGAGTTCGGCCTTGTTGATGTTCGGATGGTCTTTCGGGCCATACACCAGCTTGAGCCAGAAGAACGACATCACCACGCCCAGTCCGCCCATCACGTAGAACACGCTTTCCCAGCCGTGCGCGTGGACCAGCCAGCCCATCAGCGGGCCGAACAACACCGTGGCGAAATACTGCGCCGAGTTGAAGATGGCGGCGGCCGTGCCGCGTTCAGCAGTCGGGAACCACGACGAGGCCAGGCGGCTGTTGCCGGGGAAGGAGGGGGCTTCGGCCGCGCCAATCGCCAAGCGCAGGCAGAACAGGGTGGTGAGCGCGGCGGCGCCGGTCAGGAAGCCCACGGTGCCCATCAGCATGGTGAACACGGACCACAGGAAAATACTGAAGAAATAGACGATCTTGGTGCCGAAGCGGTCGAGCATCCAGCCGCCGGGCAACTGCGCCACCACGTACGACCACGAGAAGGCCGAGAACACATAACCCATTTGCACCGGCGTCAAGCCGAGCACACGCGTAAGTTCAGGCCCGGCGATGCCGATGGTGGAGCGGTCGGCGTAATTGATGGTGGTAATGGCGAACAGGATGGCCAATATCAGCCAGCGTACCCGCGTTGCTTTTTGTTGCTGCGTTGCCATGCGTGGATCTCCCTCTTATCGATATGCGAAGGATCATAGCGCACATATCAGACATCATACAACTGGATATCTAAAATATTCATACCTGTCATATTAATTTGTCTGACGACTTACTTAAACCTTACGAATCAAGAGGTTAAACGTTTTACCTGCGCTATCCAAGTTGTACGATAACGTAAGAAAATGGCGTGGAGGGGGCTACGGAAGGAACCGGTCGTCGCCCTGCGACGGCCGGCCCGGGAAAACTTAGTGGCCGGCGTGGGCGGCGGCGTTCAACGGTTTGACGATGGCGTCGACCTTGACGGTGGTGCGCACCTTGGCGGCGTCTTCCACTTCCAGTACCAGCGGCACCTTGTCACCATCCTTGAGCTGCTGCTTGAGCTGGAACAGCATCAGGTGGTAGCCGCCCGGCGTCAGCGCTACCGGCTTGCCGGCTGGCAGCTCCAGCGCCGGCACCTGGCGCATGCGCATGACGTCGTCCACCATTTTCATTTCGTGCACTTCCACCGCCCCGGCGACCGGCGAGCTGACCGCCACCAGGCGGCTGCCCTTGGCGGAGGTCAAGGTCATGAACGCGCCGGTGACTTTTTGCGCGGCCACGGTGCCGCGCACCCACGGCTGATCGACGGTCACTTGCGACCAGGCGGGGGCAGCGGCCAGAATGGTGGCGCCCAACATCAGGGAAATCATGGTTTTCATTGGAACAGTCCTTGTAAGAATTCGGAGAAGCCGGATTTTTTCGGGTTGATCAGTTGGCGCAGGTCGTCGGCGCACTGCCGGGCGGTCTGGTCGTGCTTGAGGCCGAGGCGGATCTTGCCGTTGGCGTCGAACACATAGGTAATCGCCGTGTGGTCCATGGTGTACGACTCGCCGCTCGGCACTTTTCGATACATGATCTTGAAGTCCTTCGCTGTCTTGGCAGTTTGCTCGGCGGTGCCGCGCACGGCGATGAAGGTCGGGTCAAACGCCGCCATGTAGTCGCGCAGCAGCGGGCCGGTATCGCGCTCAGGGTCGATGGTGGCAAACACGATTTGCAGCCTGTTGCCGTCGGCGCCCAGCAAGCGCTTGATTTCCACCGCGCGCGACAGGGCGGTCGGGCACACGTCCGGGCACTGGGTAAAGCCGAAGAACAGCAGCACCAGCTTGCCGCGAAAATCGCGCAGCGTGGCCGGCTTGCCGTCCGGGTAGGACAGCAGGTAATCGGGGCCGATGGCGGCGCCGGTCAGGTCGATCGCGGTGTATCCGCGCGCGTGGGCCGCCAGCGTAAATCCGGCCAGCGGCATTGCCGCCGCAGCCGAGAGGAAGGAACGTCGTCGCATAAAACTCCTGTAGTGTCTGGATGGCGCTGGTGCTGGCACCGGCGCAGGGGCAGGGGTCAGGCGAGCGAGGGCGGGGCGCGCGGCCGGGCGTCGGGCCAGCTGCGATGCGGCGTAGGCGCCGTGTAGCCGGCTGCCGGGCCGGGCGCGGTGGCGGTGAGGGGGGCGCGTAAGGTAAGCGGCGCCGGCGGCGGCGCAGCGGCCAGGCTGGCGCACAGCGCGCAGTGTTTCAGGTGGTGGCCGGCAGTCGGCCCTGGTGGCTGGTGCTGGCTGGCGGGGCTGCTGTAGACAGTGCCGCGGGCGCTGCAGATCTCGGCGGCGATGGCGTCCAGGCCCGGCGCCACCGTTGCCTGGCCCAGTGCTGGCCACAGCAGATTGAGCATGATCGCAAAACAGAGGATCACGCTGATGTGGCGACGCTGGGAAAGAAACGGGTGCATCGCACGATTATAAGGTAAAAGAGCCAAGTAAAAAAAAGCCGCCACCGCTGGCGCGGAGGCGGCTTTGGCCGGAGCGATGCTGCTTACTTCAAGGCCAGGCGCGACGCGGTATGGACTGGTGCTCTGGCTGCACCGGCATTGCTGCCCAAGTTGAAGATGCGCACCACTTCCACCAGGTCGTGCGCCTGGTCCTGCAGCGCGGCGGCGGCGGCGGCCGCTTGCTCCACCAGCGCGGCGTTTTGCTGGGTCACTTCGTCCATCTGATGGATGGCATCGTGCACCTGGCCGATGCCGGTGCGCTGCTCGTCGCTGGCGCTGCTGATCTCGGCCATGATGTCGGTTACGCGGCGCACGCTCTCCACCACTTCCTGGATGGTGCTGCCCGCCTCGGCCACCTGGCGGCTGCCGATGTCCACCTTGCTGACCGAATCGTCGATCAATTCCTTGATTTCCTTCGCTGCCGTGGCCGAGCGCTGCGCCAGGTTGCGCACTTCGGTGGCGACCACCGCGAAACCACGGCCCTGTTCGCCGGCTCGGGCCGCTTCCACTGCCGCGTTCAGCGCCAGGATATTGGTCTGGAAGGCAATGCCGTCGATGACAGAAATGATGTCGACGATCTTGCGCGAGGAGGCGTTGATCGAGCCCATGGTATCGACCACCTGCGCCACCACCTCGCCACCCTTGGCAGCGACGCCAGAGGCTGCCATCGCCATCTGGTTGGCCTGGGCCGCGTTGTCGGCGTTCTGGCGCACCGCGCCGCTCAGCTCTTCCATCGAGGCGGCGGTTTGCTCCAGGCTCGACGCCTGCTCTTCGGTGCGGCTCGACAGGTCGAGGTTGCCGTTGGCGATTTCGGTCGCAGCCGTGGTGATCTGGTCGGCGCCGGCGCGTACCTGGCCTACCACGCTCGAGAGGTTGCTGCTGATGCCATTGAGGGCGCGCAGCACCAAGCCGATTTCATCGTTGTTATGGATTTCCAGGTGCACGTCGAGGTCGCCCTTGGCGATGCGGTCGGCGGCTTCCTCGGCGCGGGCCAGCGGCCGCGACACCACGGTGCGCACCAGTAGGAACAGGATGACGGCGAAGATCACCAGCGCGGCCAGGCCGATCAGCGCGTAGCGGTTGCGCAGGGTGGCCGCTTCGCTGGTGATTTCGTCAGTATAGGTGCCGCCCACGATCAGCCAGTTCCAGTCCTTGAAGGTGTGGAACTCGACCATTTTCTGGCGTGGCGACTCGTTTTCGCTGGCGGCCCAGTTGTAGGTCATGCCGCCGGACTTGGCCTCCAGCATCTCGCGGATGATGGCCTTGCCGTCGGTGCTCTTGGTATCGATCAGGTTGTCGCCTTCGCGCTTGGGATGGATCAGCGCGACGCCCTGTTTCTCACCCTTGGCGGCATTGATCACGTAGATGTAGCCGGTGTCGCCGATCTTGATCGCCTTGATCTTCTGCTTGAGCATATCCATGTTCTTGGAGATGTCGAGGCCGATGAACAGCACGCCGATGACGTTGCCGGCCGCATCCTTGATCGGATCGTATTGGGTGATGAACTGCTTGCCGAACAGCGTGGCGAGGCCAATATAACGCTGGCCGTTGCGCAGCAGCGGGTAGCTGGGGTGGGCGTGGTCGAGCTGGGTGCCAACCGCGCGTTCGCCGTTCTCTTTCTTGAGCGACGTGGTCACGCGCACAAACTCGGCGCCGTTGGCGGCAAAAATGGTGGCGATCACGCCGGTTTCATTGGTGAACTTGTCCGGGCCGGTGAAGTCGAGGTTGAGCGCTTTGCCGCCATGCATCAGCGATGGCGTCGGTTTGCCGGCGATCTCGACCGTGGTGGCCGGGTCGAGGCTGAACTTGCCGCCATCGAACTCGGAAGCGAACAGGCGCGCGAAGCTCGACGCCTCGTTGGTCATGGCGTTATTGAACACCTCGACCGTGTTGCTGATGCCGCTCAGCGAGTTGGCGACGTTGGACTTGGCGCGCTCGGTCAACATGGCCGAAGTGCTGTGGTTGATCAGCACCAGGATCACGGCCATGATCACCGTCATCAGCGCGAAGGTGAACACGGTAATCTTGGTGCCGACACCCCAGTCGCGGGGATTCATCAGGGATTTGGTCATTGGATTCCAGTTATTGCTGTTATTGGTGGTTCGGAAACGGGATATGCCCCGAAAAGTCGGGAGCGCTGCTTGAGGCCAGGGAAAACATGTACCTCAACAGCTGAGGCGAGCTGCCCACCGCCGGGTGCCGGGGCGGCGTCATCATTGAATGCAATTGATGCGATAAGGCTAAATTCTAGCAGAATTTTGCCGTTGAGCAATCAAAATTTTGACGTATATCAAGGGATTTCCTTTTCTAAAACAATGACTTAAATAATATATTGCCGACTTTAAATACGGGTTACTACGTATTGCGAGAGATGGTATTCAGTCGCGCTTAAGGTTCGTGGCGGAAACTCGCGATTCACAGAACGGCGTGCCGACTGCTATCCTGTAGAATGAAATTCAATGCTGCGCCTGCAATAACCTATAGATAAATACTCCGGAGTTAGCCGATGAAGAAAAAAATGCTGTTGGTGGCCATGATCGCGGCCCTGTCCTTCCAGGCCGGCGCTGCCGTGCCTGACAAAGTGGCAGATGCGCCGCTCAAGCCCCAGGTTGGCCAAGCCCAGGCCGCTGTGCTGGCCTCGCGGGTGCTGACCAAGCTGCATTACAAGGCTGCACCGCTCGACGACGCCATGTCGGAAAAGATCTTCGACCGCTATTTCAAATCGCTGGATTCGGAAAAACTGTTCTTCACCCAGGCCGACCTGAACCAGTACGCCATCGTGCGCACCCGCCTGGACGACGCCATCAATGGGGAAAACCTCAGCGTACCGTTTGCCATCTTCAACCTGTACCAGACTCGCTTGCGTGACCGCATCGCCTATGCACGCGAGCTGGTCAAGACCGGCAAGTTCGAGTTCGCGTCGGACGAGACCTACCAGATCGACCGCGAAAAGGCCGATTGGGTCAAGAGCGACGCCGACATGAAAGACCTGTGGCGCAAACGCGTCAAGAATGAATGGCTGCGCCTGAAACTGGCCGGCAAGGACGACAAGAGCATCCGCGAAACGCTCGACAAGCGTTACGAGAACTACCTCAGCCCGTCCCGCCAGCCGACCAGCGAAGATGCGTTCCAGATCTTCATGAATGCCTACGCCATGTCGATCGAGCCGCATACCAATTACCTCGGTCCGCGCGCCGCCGACAATTTCGACATCTCCATGCGCCTGTCGCTTGAGGGCATCGGCTGCGTTCTGCAAAGCCGCGACGACTACGTGGTCGTGCGCGAAGTCGTGCCGGGCAGCCCGGCCGGCCTGTCCGGCAAGATCAAGGTGGGCGACCGTATCGTCGGTGTGGCCAAGGACGAGAAGGGCCCGATGACCGAAGTGCTCGGCTGGCGCCTGGACGACGTGGTCGCGCTGATCCGCGGTCCCAAGGACTCCACCGTCAAGCTCGAAATCATCCCGGCCGACGCCGGTCCCGATGGGAAGCACGCGTTCGTTTCGCTGGTGCGCCAGAAGATCAGCATGGAAGAACAGTCGGCCAAGAAAACCATTTACGAAGTCAAGGATGGCAACGCCAAGCGCCGCGTGGGCGTGATCTCGCTGCCAACGTTCTACCAGGATTTCGAAGCGCGCCGCAGGGGCGACAAGGATTTCAAGAGCGCCACCCGCGACGTCGAACGCCTGCTGGTCGAACTCAAGAAGGATAAAGTCGACAACGTCCTGATCGACCTGCGCAACAACGGCGGCGGCTCGCTGAACGAGGCGGTGGAACTGACCGGCCTGTTCATCGACAAGGGCCCGGTCGTGATGCAGCGCAGCGCCGACAAGAAAGTGGAAGTGGAAAGCGACACCCGCGCCGGCATGACCTGGGACGGCCCGATGGGCGTGCTGATCAACCGTGGTTCGGCCTCGGCGTCGGAGATTTTTGCCGCAGCGATCCAGGACTACGGCCGTGGCGTCATCATCGGCGAACCGAGCTTTGGCAAGGGCACAGTGCAAACCCTGTTCAGCCTGGACCGTTTTGCCCAGGACGACAAGGTGCGGTATGGCGAAGTCAAGTTCACCATCGCGCAGTTCTTCCGTATCAACGGCGGCACCACCCAGTTGCGCGGCGTCACGCCCGACCTGAAGCTGCCCACCATGACGGACGCCGAATCGTTCGGCGAGTCGAGCTATGACAATGCCTTGCCATGGACCCAGATCGCGCCGGCCACGTATATCCCGGCGGGCGACCTCAAGGAAATCATCCCGGTGCTCGATAAAAAGCACGTGGCGCGCATTGCCAAGGACAAGGACTTCCAGTACCTGGCCGAGGATATTGCCCTGGTGAACAAGCAGCGCAAGGAAAACGCGATTTCGCTCAACGAAACCGTGCGCCGCAAGGAACGCGAACAGCAGGAATCGCGCGCCAAGCTGCGCGAGGCCCGTTTGCTGGCAGCCCCGGGCGCCGACGATCCCATCCTGTTGCCCGATCCGAAAGACGCGCTCAACAAGGCGATCGCCGCCAAGCCGGCCAGCGGCAAGACCGCACCGATCCCCAAAGTGGCAGGGGTGAAGGGCGCGTTGCGCAGCGACGACGGCCTGCAGGGCGCCGAGCGTACGCTGGCAGCCGAGCTGGAAGCGGAAAAATTGGCCAAGGCAGCCAAGGACGTGTTGCTTAACGAAGCGGTGCACGTCCTGGCCGATGAGGTGGCGTTGCTCAAGGCCGATAGCCGCATGGCGGCGCGAGTGATACCTTATGCGCAACCGACGACCGCTGGTAAATAACGAGTTATGCTTGCTGTGAATTTCCAATATTTCCGATATAAATTGGATTTATATGCTGCACAGCGGCATTATCATTCCTGTCTCCTCTATTCTCCTCCAAGAAAATAGATTCAGCCCGCTCCCTGAGCGGGCTTTTTTTTACGTGCGCTGTTTGCGGCGTACGCACGCAGTCACCAGTGCCAGGCCGCCTAGCAGCATGGCCCAGGTTGCAGGTTCCGGCACGGCCGAAACGGTGTCGCGCGCCAGGATAGACCGCACCGTCAGAAAATCGGCATTGTCCACGGTGCGGTCTGTAACCATGGCAAACGGCCGTACCACGCTGGGCGTGGTCAGCTCCTTGGCGAAAAAGCCGAAGCCGCCTGAAATGCCGTCGGCATCGCCGTAGGTCGTGGCGTCGCGCGGATTGGTGCCCACCACCACGCGCTGGCCGATCAGTTCGCGGGTAAAGTCAACCGGGGCCCGCGCATAGAACAGGATTGAAGAGAAATCCTGCTTGCCAAACACCCCGTTGCCGACGGCGGCGCCGGTGACGGTCAGTTTCAGGCTGGCAATCTGGGCCATATCGATGGCGTGCGGAACGGACGGGGTGGTGTCGATCAGTAACGAGTCAAGCGTCAACTCGGCAAAAGCGGTATCGACGCCGTTGCCGTTGCTCCACTTGATATCGAAGGTGACCAGGCCGGCCTGAGCCAGCGGCGCCATGCCCAACGCACACAACACGGCTGCTGCGCCGGCCATCTTTTTCAACGAGTTCATCATCTTGAGTCCTGCTATCGGTAAGGGGATTCTTGCATGGAAGCCATGCATCCGATGCAATATAACTGCGGCTAGTTTAAGCCGCAACCTTTAACGTGCAGGTGTGATTGGCACGCGACATTCGGACAGGATCAGGCGCGGGCACGATGAGGCTCGGGCCAGCGCTGCGCTGGCCCGGCAAACTTGGCAATCGGCTAGGAGGTGCGCCGCAGCAGGCGGCGTAGACGATAGTTGTCGGCGAGCAGTCCCAACAAGGCAATGATGGTGACGACGACGAAACCATCTTTCTCAAGGAAGTACCAAAATACCCACGCCATGCCAGCGCAAAGCAATGCGCAAAGCAACAATGCAAGTCTATCTTTGGCGTTCGTTTTCATGGTTTTGATGAGATATATCGGCAAGAATAACGGCCTGCAGCATCCGGGTGATAGATCGGTGGCGCTTTTAACAGAACCGGCGCGAGCCAAGCGCGGTCCAACCGGTGTTGTCGCGCCAATCGTAAAACATCTGCGATATCCCTGCCACCCCCGAGAGTGCGGCCGGTGGCGACAGCGAGACTGCCGATACATGCTCCTACATAGAATGCGGCGGAGATGGCCGCCACTGTGGCTAACTTTTCAAGGCGGGTACCTGTACCAATCAACTCTCCCACCGTGACGGTCTTGCCGAATTTATCTATATTGGTGAGCAATACGGTCAAGGTCCCGGCAGTTATTTGTAGCGTACCGAACAAGCTCTCGGGCGCAGGCAATCCGAGGCTATCCATATTTTCTTTGAAATACCGGTAAAAGTTAGACATGGAATTTCCTTTGGTAAAGAAGACCAAGAGCTTAAGACGGCGTATTCAGTCAAAATTGATGCGTATCACACACCCGTCGTTTCGAGTAGCTTATCGCTTCCGGTCCAAGCCCAACAGACCAGTGCCGTCAGGCTCACCGCAGCGCCGAGTGCGCAGACAGCGTTCCAGCCAGCGACGCTGAATACCACCGTCGCCGCCCAGGCGCCAATGCCGCTGCCTACCGCGTAGAACAACATATAGCAGCCCACAAGGCGGCTGTGCGCGCCGCCGCTGGCTCCGAATATCAGGCCCTGGTTGGTGACGTGCAGCGCCTGCACACCAAGATCGAGCATCAATATGCCAAGTACCAGCATGGATATGGTCGTGGTCATGCCGGTGCCGGGCTGAAAAGCCAGGCTCAGCGGCAGCCACGACAGTACCAGCAGGACCAGGGCGGTTGCGCTGGTGCGTCGGCTGTAGCCGCGATCTGCCCAGCGGCCGGCGCGGGTGGCGGCCAAGGTGCCGGCCAGTCCGACCAGGCCGAAGGCGCCGATGGCAGCGTGCGAATAATGGTAGGGTGCGGCGCTGAGCGGCAATACCAGCGCGCTCCACAGGATATTGAAGGCAGCGAACATCAGCAGTGCGATCACTCCGCGCACTTGCAGCACGCGATCGTCGCGCAGCAGTGTGAACATCGAAGCGAGCAGGCGCGGGTACGACAGTGCTCGTTGCTGAATCGGCAAGGCCGGTAACAGCCGCCACAGCAACCCCGCCATCACCAGCATCGCCAGCGCCGAGCCACCATACACCGCGCGCCAGCCGGCCAGGTCGGCAACCGAGCCGGCCACCACCCGCGCCAGCAACAAGCCCGATACCACGCCGCCCTGGGCAGCACCTACCACGGCGCCACGTTCGGCTGGCTGGGCCGCTGCGGCCGCATAGGCGATCAGTCCCTGGGTCATGGCGGTGCCCAGCAGCCCTACCGCCAGCATGGCCGCCATCAGCCCCACGGCGTTGTGGGCGCACGCTGCCGCTGCCAGGGCCACCACGAGGGCCAGCAGCTGCGCCAGCATCAGTCGCCGGCGCGGTAGCAGGTCGCCCAGCGGTACCAGTAGCAGCAAGGCCAGCACGCTGCCAGCCTGGGTGGCAGTGATGACCCCACCGACGGCGGCGCGCGAAATGCCGAAGTCGTCGGCCAGCGCGACGAGCAGCGGCTGGGCGTAATAGAGGTTGGCGACACTGAAACCGCTGGCGCAGGCAAGCAAAACCACCAGCGTGCGGGGAAGAGAAGGTTGACGCATGATGCTCCTAACGGCTCGCAAGACAGATCTGGTTTCAAATCAAAACTGGTTGTATTGTAAGTATTTCAGTTTTAAAATGCAACCAATTATCTGGAGGAGGCCATGGTCAAACGAAAATCGATGCAGGACGATGCCTGCCCGGTGGCGCGGGCGCTGGACCTGGTGGGCGACCGCTGGTCGCTGCTGCTGGTGCGCGATGCGTTCGACGGCATCCGTCGCTTCAGCGACTTCCAGCGCAATCTTGGCGTCGCGCGCAACATCTTGTCGGACCGGCTGGCGACGCTGGTGGCAGCCGGCGTGCTGGCAGTGCAACCGGCCTCGGACGGCACGTCGTACCAGGAATATGTGCTCACGCCTAAAGGCGAGCGCCTGTTTCCGCTGGTGGTGGCCTTGCGCCAGTGGGGCGAGCAGCAGTTGTTTGGGCCGGGGGAAGCGCATTCGCAATTGCTCACGGCGGCTACCGGGCAGCCCTTGGCGCCCATGTTGCCGTTCGATGCGACTGGGCAGGTGGTACAGTCACACCATACATTCGTGAAGAAATTGCCAAATTAAACGATGGAGACAGCATGGATTTGAGCTACACGGCAGCGGACCTGGCGTTCCGCGACAAGGTGCGCGCTTTTCTCGCCGCCAACTTGCCGCCCGACCTGCAAAAAAAGGTGCGCAACCACGTGCGCCTGACGCGCAACGACTACGTACGCTGGCACCAGATTGCCGCGCGCCAGGGCTGGTCGGCGCCGGGCTGGCCGGTTGAGCACGGCGGGCCGGGCTGGACGCCTACCCAGCGCCATATCTGGGAAGAGGAGTGCGGCCGCGCCGGCACCCCGCAAATCCTGCCGTTCGGCGTCAACATGGTCGCGCCGGTGATCATGGCATTTGGCAGCGCTGCCCAAAAAGCCCATTACTTGCCGCGCATCCTCAATTGCGAAGACTGGTGGTGCCAGGGATATTCCGAGCCCGGCGCCGGCTCCGACCTGGCGTCACTGAAAACCCGCGCCGTGCGCGTCAACGACGTGTATATCGTCAATGGTCAGAAAACCTGGACTACGCTGGCACAGCACGCCGACATGATGTTCTGCCTGGTGCGCACCGATCCCGACGTGCGCAAGCAGGAAGGCATTTCGTTCCTGCTGATCGACATGACCTCGCCCGGCATCACCGTGCGACCGATTCTCACGCTCGATGAAGAGCACGAAGTCAACGAAGTGTTTTTCGAAAATGTGCGGGTGCCGGCGATCAACCTGGTGGGCCAGGAAAACAAGGGCTGGACCTATGCCAAGTACCTGCTGGGCCACGAGCGCACCGGCATCGCCGGCGTGGGCCGGTCCAAGCGCGAGCTGGCCTTCCTGAAAAAACTGGCTAACGAGCACAGCAAACATGGCAAGCCGTTGTTGCAGGATCCGCTGTTTGCCACCAAGGTGGCCAACGTGGAAATCGAGCTGATGGCGCTGGAAACCACGGTGCTGCGCGTAATTACCAGGAACGCCCACTCGCCCGGGCCGGAGGCGTCGCTGCTCAAGATACGCGGCACGGAAATCCAGCAGTGGATTACCGAGCTGATGATCGAAGTGCTGGGCCCGAATGCGCTGCCGTTCGACCTTGCCTACCTGGACGGTGACAGCGAACACGCGGTAACCGGTGACGACGCCGGCGCGCCGCTGGGCGCCAACTACCTGAATATGCGCAAGACATCGATCTACGGCGGCAGCAACGAAATCCAGAAAAACATCATCGCCCAGATGATCCTGGGACTGTGAGGAAACGGCATGGACTTTAATTTTACCCAGGAACAGCAGCAATACGGCGACGCCCTGCGGCGCTGGATCGACAAGGATTACACGTTCGAGACGCGCCAGCGCATCGTCCATTCGCATACCGGGGTATCGGACGCTGCCTGGCAGGCATTGACCGAACTGGGCATGACTGCGCTGCCGGTGCCGTCGAACCAGGGCGGCTTCGACGGCGACGCCATCGACATGCTGGTGGTGATGCAGGAGCTCGGGCGCGGGCTGGTGGTCGAACCATATTTCGCCACCGCCTGGGGCGCCTATTTTCTCAAGCTGGCCGGCAACCAGTACCACCTGTTGCAAGACGTGGCCGAAGGCCGCGCCAAGCTGGCGTGCGCGCTGGGCGAGAAGCACTCGCGCTACGACCTGGCCGACATCAAGACCCTGGCGGCCGTCAACGGCGAGGGTTACCGCATCGACGGCACCAAGACCGTGGTGCTGCACGGCGCCCAGGCCGACGCCCTGGTGGTCTCGGCCCGCAGCGCCGGCGGCCAGCGCGATGTCAACGGCATCAGCCTGTTCGTGGTGCCCACCGATATGCCGGGGCTGACCATCCGCGACTACCGCACCCTCGACGGTCGCCGCGCCGCCACGGTGCAGTTCAGCCACGTGGCGGTGCCGGCATCGGCACTGCTGGGACGGCTGGGCGCAGGGTGCGACATGCTCGATGAAGCGGCCGACTATGGTGTGACCTTGCTGTGCAGCGAAGCGCTGGGCGTGATGGATGCGCTGTTTTCCAGCACACTGGACTACGTCAAGACGCGCCAGCAGTTCGGCGTACCGATCGGCAGCTTCCAGGCCTTGCAGCACCGCATGGCCGACATGTACATCCACCTCGAGCAGGCACGGTCGATGGCGATGCTGGCTGCCGCGCGCATGTCCTGCGGCGATCCTGGCGAGCGGCGCCGCATCATGTCGGCAGCCAAGGTCAGGGTAGGGCAGGCGGCCAGGTTCATCGGCCAGGAAGCGGTGCAACTGCACGGCGGCATGGGCGTCACCGACGAACTGCCCGCCTCCCACCACTTCAAGCGCCTGGCGATGATCGAACGCACCCTGGGCGACATCGACCACCACCTCGAACGCTACACCGCCCAAAAATTGTTCCAACCCTAACTTCGGGGTCAGTGCCTAATGCCGCTAAGTTAAGCTCTTAGCGGCATTTTTCTTGTAAACGACTGCCGGAAGTGTTAACTTTCTGCACGATGCTATCAGATACCATTTC